>JAHHIJ010000049.1 GCA_019358985.1 Tolypothrix brevis GSE-NOS-MK-07-07A
TTTTTCAAAGCACGGGGGCATGGCTGCGGGTGTTGTCTCTTTCATCAGCGTTTAATTTGACGTGAAAGCTATGCTGAAAAAGCATTATACCCTTTTTTACTCCTCTATTTTGTCTAAGTCCCACTAAATAATTATACCAAGTAGCAGTTTCTCTACCCTTAGTCTTAGTTAGATACTTAAGTAATACCCAGGGCTATTTCATTCTAGTTTTTAGGGCTGGTTTTCCGAATATTTTTGTAAAAAACAATAATTTCGCACCCAAACACAGTCCTCAAACAAGACTTTATGATTGAGAATCAAGAGATTGAAGTTTTTTCTAGCTCATGTAATAAATTAAATCTCTTTTAAGCCAAATACTTTTACTCGTATTTTGCTTTGTTGCTTTATAAATACTCTAAAAACTGCTCAGGTACTAACTTTAATTCTTCTGATTTAAAACGACTAATTTCTACCCAAAGCGCTGTTTTCTGTCTTTCCCCTTCAGCAAAGACTAAGTTTTCTAATTGATAAAACTTGGGATCGACAAAATCACATTCATATACTTGCAAGATTTCGTGACCTTGTTTACCGTTGAAAGTGAAGAGATTTTCTATGCAACCCAAGTAATGAATGTTGGTTAATTCCGCTTGAATTTCTTCTTGAAATTCTCGCTGAAGTGCTTCAAAACTGGTTTCCCCAAAGTCAACACCACCACCCATTGCGCGGTAAAAAGTTTGTTGCTTAACTGGATCGTAGCCTTGGGAAATAAAAGTGCGTTCGCCCTGCGTACGCTTTGCGTTCTCGCCTTTTTTAATTATTCCCAAAGCTAAAACGCGAATTTCACCTGGTTTATGCATTGTTATTGTTAAAAATTAATTATTATGCGACGAAAATTGATTACTTTCGCTATCTTCCACAGACCAATCCTCATTTTCACCGCCGATATATAATTCTTCAATGGTGACATATTCTTCACTCAATTGTGTGAGAGAATTGATTAAAATATCGAGAGCGATCGCATCACTGGTTCCCATATCAAACCAACAACGCGCCCAAGTTCCCTCATATTCAAACTCACCCATATTATGCATCAGCGCTAGCAAGCTTTTGTCATAACCTTTGGAGTCATAATTCATGTAACTTAGCTCAAGTCCCGTTTCTTGTACCTGGAGATTTTCGGCATTAAATGCACCTAATTTCCCTAAATAAAACCAAGAATTGAAAACTTCTTCAACATACTGCTTTTCTCTTTCAGAGGGAATTGTAGTGAAACTGAGCCAAATCCAAACATCAAAAGGATTAAATTCGCGAAATTGAATATGCATTTGTCACAATCTTAATTTATTACCAAAATAAGCATACCAGAACTGGGAATAGGAGTTGTAGAGACCCGAAATTTGGCGTCTCTACATCTTTTCCAACAGATGTCTAATTAGCTTCCAGTATTATTTAGGCGGTTTGTAGCACTACGACGTTCGCGTTCAATCTGTTTGACTAAACTAGCAGGGAGTTGGGATTTTTTTGCTAGTGCTTTGTCAAAATTAGCGATCGCTTCTTGTATCATTTGCTTGCTTTTTTCTTTTTTCCCCTGTTCTTGAAGGATTTGCCCTTTTAGATAATACATCTCCGGGTTGTCAGATGTTGTTTTCAGCGCTCGATTTGCATACTCTAGTGCTTGAGAGTACTGTTTTAAGTCTCGGTAGGCAAGAGCAACACCGCGATTGGCTAAATATTGAGGAGCGGCATTTTTTTCTAAGCGTTCAATTGCTTGCTCTGGATTGGCAAAAGGCAGATTAACAGCTAGCATCAAATCCATGTAGCCCTTAATTAAATTCAGTTCTGGATCGTTGGCAGAAATGGCTTCGGCTTTGTCTAAATTTTGGTAAACTTGTCGCAACAGAGTTAAAGCCTGCGGCGCACCGTTGAGTGTACCCTCACGCTGGAGAATTACGGCACCCGACAAAAAATGACCGACAGCAGCGTATAAATTGCCACGTAACGGGTCTACAGCAATCAAATTTTGTCCGGTTGAGAGTGTTTTCTTGCTGTATGTGTCTAGGGTAGACCAATCTTTATTAGCGTATGCTAAAGATGCCATCATTGCATAAGCTAGTGGTTCATTTGGCTCACTAGATTCGGCTTGTTGTAAGTACATCTCTGCCTTTTTGTAGTTACCTTGTTGGAAAATTGCCTTAAAAGCTGCTTCTGTTTTGTCACCAATTTTCCTTTGGTCTGTAGTACGAAAAGGATCGGCAGCTAGAGATGGATTTACCCACATGAGGGCGATCGCAACTGCTAAACTTGCTTGAGCTAGTCTACCAAGTCTGGCAGACACTATTTTTTGAGGAGCGGAAAACCATTTAGTCATTTGTAACCTCAGAATAATTACGGTTGAAATATTTTTATTTGTTACTTAAAATGCAAAAACTGCTTAACTGAAAGTTATGTTATTTAGAGTAAAGTTTTATACAAAGTTTGATGCTCGTCACTTTTCTAAGTTCCGATACTTGTTATAGCTATCCATCAAGGGTAAGTCTGCCACAATAAAGAAAAGTACACTTCGGTAAGAAGATGGATTTTTCTTGCTGAAGCGATTATTTTTTGATGGAGGTAATTCACTAGAGAAAATTTTCGGAATTTTTTAGTTGCTCCTAGTGTAGTTAATCAGTAATTTGCTGACCTTTTGGTAATCTTAACAAATGCTCTATCTCAGAAGCCTAATTTATCATCCCACAGCTTGCCCAACACCAATTCTCTCTTCTCTCAATTTGGACTTACCAGCGCAACAATTAGGTTTAATTATTGGTCCGAGTGGTTCTGGCAAAAGTACCTTATTAGAAATTTTATCAGGACTAGCCGAACCCACCTCTGGCGCAGTATTATGGCGTGAACAAGTACTTTTAGCTGAACAACTACAACAATTAGCCGGGTTAGTTTTTCAGTTTCCAGAGCGGCACTTTTGCGGTGGTACTATTTTAGAAGAATTGCGTTTGGGGCATCCAGAACTAGGAAAAGACCGAGTTAGAGAAGCACTTACTGAAGTCGGATTAGAGCATTTATCTCTAAGTACATCACCTCATGCTTTAAGTGGAGGTCAGCAGCGGCGTTTAGCTTTGGCAGTACAATTGATTCGTCAACCACACGTTCTCCTATTGGATGAACCGACAGCGGGCTTAGATTGGTCAATGCGTCGGCAATTGGTAAACTTATTAGCAAAGCTGAAACAACATTGGACATTGTTAGTTGTGACACATGATGCTGGGGATATGCTAGCGATCGCTGACAGTTGCTGGACACTCAACCACGGTGAACTAAAATCAGTTGATCCAACGTCATTAGCCGCGAAAATCAAAGAACCTCAACCGATAGGGACTGGGGATTAGGGACTAGGGACTGGGAAAGAAATAGCATTCATGTCTCTTCCTAATCCGTCGTAGAGACGTTCCGCCGGAACGTCTTTACAATTGTAAGTAATAAACCTGACATGATATAAAATGTGAAATTTTAAATAAATTTAATATAAAATCAAAGATTTAAAAGCTGAGATCACTAATGGTAGCCTTAACACCTAATTCGAGTTTTAGTTTGACGATTCGCTTAGAAATTCCTAACCGTATAGGAATGTTCGCTTCTGTGACACAAGCGATCGCAACCTGTGGTGGTAATCTCGGTCAAATTGATTTAATTGAGCAAACGCGCTCTTTTTCTACCCGCGATATGACTGTGGACGCAGCTAGCACTGAACACGCGGAAACCATTGTCCAAGCGGTAAAAGCTTTACCAGACATAAAGGTGGTGAATGTCTATGACCGCACCTTTAATTTACATCGTGGCGGTAAAATCAGCATTGTTAGCAGAATTCCCCTCAAAAGTGTCTCTGACCTAGCAATGGCTTACACCCCCGGAGTTGGTAGAATTTGTACAGCGATCGCTCAAAATCCGGAAGAAGTTTATAACTTAACTATCAAAAAAAATACTGTCGCTATTGTTACAGATGGTAGTGCTGTTTTAGGTTTAGGAAATCTTGGTCCTGAGGCAGCTCTGCCAGTCATGGAAGGTAAAGCGATGCTATTTAAGGAGTTTGCAGGCATCGATGCTTTCCCAATTTGCCTTGCAACTCAAGATACAGATGAAATTGTCCGTACAGTTAAAAATCTCGCTCCGGTTTTTGGGGGAGTGAATTTAGAGGATATTGCCGCTCCTCGCTGCTTTGAAATTGAACGGAGACTGCGAAGTGAGTTAGATATTCCCGTTTTTCACGACGATCAGCATGGTACGGCAATTGTCACTTTAGCAGCGTTGTTTAACTCCCTGAAGTTAGTACATAAGTCAATGGCGGAAATCCGTATTGTAATTAACGGTGCCGGTGCAGCTGGAATAGCGATCGCTCGCTTACTCCGCAAAGCCGGCGCAGAAAAAATCTGGATGTGCGACTCAAAAGGCATTATCTCCATTAATCGCACCGATTTAACTGAGGAAAAGCAGGAATTTGCGGTGAAAGCCCAGGGTACTTTAGCTGGTGCGATGCAAGGTGCAGACGTCTTTATCGGTGTTAGCGCCCCCGGAGTTTTGACACCGGAAATGGTAAAATCAATGGCGAAAGATGCGATCGTCTTTGCAATGGCAAATCCGATTCCGGAAATTCAGCCAGAATTGGTCAGTAAGGATGTTGCTGTTATTGCCACGGGGCGGAGTGACTACCCAAACCAAATTAATAACGTCCTGGCGTTTCCTGGGGTGTTTCGTGGCGCTTTAGATTGTCGAGCGGGGACAATTTCCGTACAAATGTATCTGGAAGCTGCTAGTGCGATCGCATCTTTGGTTAAACCTTCAGATTTGAATCGCGAACACATTGTTCCTTCAGTCTTTGATGAGCGTGTTGCTAGCGCTGTTGCTGCTGCTGTGCAACGTGCAGCGCGCTCTGAAGGTATCGCTAAAAGTTAATTAGCTTGTGGGATGGGCATCTTGCTCATCCCAGGTAAATCAAGGGGAAAGAGCGATCGTCATTTTCTAAGCTCTCATAACATGTCCATTGAATTGACATTAATAAAAAAATCTGAAATCCTTGTAGAGACGTAGCATTGCTACGTCTTTATGTCTTTTTTTGGAGATGCCTATTAGACATCGACCGAATTTAAATATGCGTTACCCAGAACCCTTAATTAGACGTAGCAGTGCTACGTCTCTACGTCTTTTCTGGAGATGTCCATTGAATTGACATTAATAAAAAAATCCGAAATCCTTGTAGAGACGTAGCATTGCTACGTCTATCTACATCAGATGTAATCTACCGCACATGATATCACGCACTGGTAGCAAAGGTCAGGTCTATTCTGCATTCACAAATTCTAAATAACCATTGCTGAGTTCTTTCACCGCTAAATCATAAAACTGCTTACCGTGTTCTGGTGTCGCTAAGGCAGGATTTGAACCCATGCGTCCATCAGGGAAACGTTGACGAAAGTCGGTTGCGCTGTAAATTTTATGTCCAGTTCCCACTTCTGTTGATAGGGGTGCTTGTTTAATCGCTTCTGGATAAATGTACTGGGTAAGAGCTACTTCACTGGGAGTTGCGTGAGAACCTTCTTGATTGCCGTATAATTCTTTAGCTAACTTATATACAGAACTGCACATAAACCAGTTTGCAACTTGACATTGCACTTTTTCAGCGTTGGCTATCTGCAAATCTTCCAAGTGTGCGTAAGTTTCCGAAAAAGCAGCTTTCAGAGTGGCGATATTCCCGCCGTGTCCGTTGATAAAGTAGAACTTGGTAAAACCAGCTTTAGTTAAACAAGTTACATAGTCTTTGACCAGCAAAATCAAAGTGCTGGGACGCAAACTGATTGTACCAGGGAAAGCAGTGTGATGCAGCGCCATGCCGACATTGATTGTCGGACCAACGATCGCTTGAGTTGCTTCACCAACACCACGAGCGATCGCGGAAGCACAAATCGCATCAGTTCCAATTAATCCTGTTGGTCCATGTTGTTCGGTGGAACCTATAGGAAGGATTATACCACGAGACTGCTGTAAATAAGCTTCGACTTCCTGCCACGTACTCAAATGTAATAACATCTTTTTTCAGAATCCCGATCAAAATTGCCGTGGGAATTTCTAACCCCCACTAACATGATTATGAGGGACATCTAAAGAATAGTTTTTAACGTAGTAACGGCTTTAGCCCTTAAAATCAAAGATTTGAGCGGTAAACATCTCACTACTACTGCTCGTTGCGAACTTGTTTATTTAGATAAAGGGACAAAACACTGTTAGCTATTAAATACGCAGTGGACATCTCCCGAAATTAATTATACGTTGTCCGAAACCCTTGTAGAGACGTTCCGCCGGAACGTCTTTACGTCTTTTCTGGAGATGTCTAGTGTGAAGAGAAGAAAAAATTGTTTGGAGACTGCTATGATATCAAACTTGTAAATTAGTTCAATTTATTACATATCTAGCTGTCTTTTATAGTGTTTCGCTAAAAGCTCATTGCTTCATTCTTGACTAATCAAAGAAATAATGTTTTTTCACGTCGCTGGTAATTTCCCAGATACACGACATTCCTGCGGGAAAGGTTACTAAATCACCTTTACCCATTTTTACTGGTTGTCCCCCATCAGGGGTAACTATGACATTACCTTCTAAAAAGTAACAAGTTTCTTGAGAATCATAAGTCCAGGAAAATTTTGAGATTTCTTTTTCCCAAATGTCCCATGCGAACACACCTAAGTTGTGCAAATGTTCTTGACTGGGTTGATGCTCAATTTTAATTTCCATGTTGCGTTAATCGTAATTACAATCAGCAGTAAGACTGGATGTCTTCACCACATTGATCTACTAGATAGCACAAAGCGCGAAAACGCAAGCCAACAAACTCATCGTAAAGAGGATTTAGCTTGCACATCGGTGGGATATGAGCTATTTTGCGACCAAACAGAATTATATCGCGCTCGAAGGGACATTGCGCCGGAATCATTTTAGCAATAAATTTAGCTAATTTACGGTTTTGAATTTCTAGGGAATCAAGCCGTTGACGTAATGGTTGCAGGAAATCAGGTTTAGGTTGAGCAAGTTGATTTTTGATTTCTGTCTTGTTAATTTCTTCTGCGGAGTTAACAAAAGCAGAGAAGATAATCGGTCGATTGTTTGTTCTGAGCATATTCTTAACTAAGATTTTCCTGGTTTTGATGAATAACTTGCCAATATTGAGTATTATTACCCTAGCTTTTTTCGCCATTTGAATTGTGTCTTAAATACAATCATGGCAACAGAGAATGAATTGATTTACACGAATGACATGATAGTCAACTTGTGTAATCAATTGATATTTAAACTCACCCTCCAGACTTAGAACTGTCCCGTTAAATACAAAATAACAAAGAAATTATAAAATTGGTATTCTTTTAGATTATTCATCTATTAAGCGCAGCTGTTAAATATGTGTTTCATGAGTTCAATGTAAATGAATTAACCAAAAATTAAACAGTATCTAGAGATAGACTTTTTCTGCTTAAAACGCTGATTTACTATGAATAAAGCCATATTTCGCCGGATATAGCCCGAAAAATAATTCATTTTAGACTACCCACTATTCAGTAAAATGTTATCTATTTAACAAAACTTAATGATATATTTTATCTAATAGAAATACAGCATATTTTGATAATTTTAAGCAAGTATAGTCATCCAATCAACTAATAGAAAGTGGGGATCGCCTAGCCTGCTTAAATTTGGGGAAATTCCCAGGCAATAAAACTGCGGTGCGGATAGTCAAAACAAAGCGGCAACGAAAAACGCCGCCGCTGAAAAGCTTTACTCATGTGATTTTCAAGTATGATGAATTTGATGACACTTTTGCACAAATTGCATTAATGCGCTTGAAGAGTGCAGCTAAAATAAGGTTGCTCGTTTGCGTAACACTTCGGTAAGGGTCAGGTTTAACTGAGCTTCCCCATTAAATACTGTCCCAACCTCACCTTCATTGAATTGAAGAAAACCTAAATGATAGGCTTCCTCTGATAGAGGGATATAGCCAACTTGATTAACCAACTTCGGAGCCTTTGCCAGGTAGAAACGCACAAATTCCTTCAATTCGGGTTTAACTTGGGCAAATTCGTAGTTGATGTAGATAAATAATGGGCGAGACAGCGGCTGATATAGATTTTGAGCCATTGCTTGAGGTGAAGGCATCGTAGAACCCTTGCCGCTGTCAACGGCTAAAGCTTTTACTTGATTTGTGTTGGCTTGGTAGTAAGCAATGCCAAAGTAACCCAAGCCATTCGGGTCTTGGCTAACTCCCTTGACCAGCATCTTATCATTTTCACTAGTGGTGTAGTCGTTGCGGGACGCTTTGGATTCACCCTCCATTGCCTGCATGAAGTAGTCATAGGTGCCAGAGTCCTTATTTGGACCATACAGGTTGAGGGGCTTATCGGGCCAGCTACTACGAATCTGGTTCCATTTGGTAATTTTGCCTTGGGCAGTAGGTTCCCAGATTTTCCTTAACTCAGCAATCGTGATGTCCTTTGCCCAATCATTTTTGGGATTGACTACTATGGTGAGGGCATCAAAGCCAACAGGGAGTTCTACATACTTAATCCCATGTTTTTGGCAGACTTTCATTTCCTCTTTGAGGATGGGACGCGAGGCATTGCTGATATCGGTTTTACCTTCACAGAACTTTTTAAAGCCATCGGTGGTACCGGAAATGCCAAGGTTTATTTCCACCTTGTTTTTTCGGCTGCCGTTAAACTCCGAAGCCATCAACTTTGTAATCGGATAAACCGTGCTAGAACCATCAATTTCAATACCGTGCTTTCGGATATCGGCACTACTGAATGGATCGTTGACTATTGCTGTAATAGCGCTCATTAAAGCGAGAATTCCAAGGGGGATTGCCCACCGACTTAGTGTTGTGTTCATTACATTAATTCTATACTATGAAATAAGTTAACTATCTTGTATGTTGTCAGCTTGGTTTTGCTATCAATACCCATCCTTAGAATGGAACTTGCTGAAATCATTCAATTTCCCACCTATGTCTTCAGTAATTTGCTGACCCTCTTGGGAATGTGAGCCTACCTAAATGACTGGCAGGAAAGGTAAAGATCATCAATATTGCGAAGCATTGTCGTACAAATAACATCTAAAGGTAAGTCGTTTGGATCGTGACCGAAAGGTTCTTCAATTTCCGCCCCGATTTCATCAATTCCAAGCAAGATAGAGCTAAGAAAAGCTAATATCGGTCCAGTCCACCAACTTAGACCATTGACTAATTCCCAAGGAAGCAGCAGGAAATAAAATGTCAACAGCATCTTCAATGTAATGGTATATACTAGTGGCACTGGTGTTTTCAAAATGCGCTCACAGGCACCCAAGAGATTAACCATTTCATCGAGCAATTGATGTAGAGCACTCGACTCCATGTCATCGATACGTTGACGCTCATACTGATATTGGAAATAATCCCCAATCCAGTAAGCAATCTTTAGAGGGGGATGATTTATGTCTTGGAGTGTGTAATATTTCGACGATGACATTAAAGAAGCTAATTCAGAATTCACTGGTTCTCTTCGCAGTTGCAGCTTCATTGCCACAGCAAAAGCAACAACTAGTCGCAATATTTCTTCTTTTTCTATTCTATCTTCTGGCTCGTGTTCTTCAATGACGATGGAGATTCTCCGAGTAATATTGCGAACAGTGTTGACCATTCCTCCCCATAATTTCCGAGCTTCCCAAAAGCGCTCGTGCGCTGTATTTGTTCGGAAAATTAATAATAACGATAAGACAATATTCAGAGAAATGACAATATTGGGAATAGCTTTCAACTCAGGATTAAGTTTTGCTAAATGCCCAGTGTGGTTGAGCAGTGAAATTAGAAAGCCGTATCCTCCCCACAAGATTATCCAAGGAAGAATTGCCAGAATAACTGACTCGGTAAGGTGTAAGATGACTTTAACCGCAGAGAATTGTTCACCAGAGTAGAGTCCAAACCTTTCGCTAAACGATCTCTTGGCAACATATTTTTCTTTGGAGAAAAATCCTTTTGGAGATTCTGCCAATATTTTTTTTTTGGAAGAACTTGAACTCGAAAGCTTTTCTCTAGATTCTCTAATGTTATTTTGGTTATGTTCTGGGGGATCAGAAGTCTTTTTCTTATTGGGGTCTTGCATATCTAAACCTCCGAAAATGTTCTTATATTGATATTTTACAGAAATTTAGGCGATTACGAAAATATGGCGTTAGAAGGTGGGGGATATAGGAAGCGATCGCCTCCTATATCCCCTTTGATCATCCTACCTCAAAATGCAGCAGCAACTAATGAGCGCACTTGCCATTGTTTGGTTGAGACTTCCAAATCTTTGATCAATCCGGTGCTTATATCCACTACCCAACCATGAACCTCAGGTGCTTTTTGCTGTTCGAGTGAGTGACGCATAATGCTAGTTTGGTAGATATTTTTAACTTGCAGTATCACATTTAACTCTGCCAAACGATTCAGACGTTGTTCTTGTGTTGGCAAAGCATCAATTTCGTCTTGTTTTTGTAAATATATTTCTCGAATTGGATTCACCCAATTATCAATAATTCCAATTGTTCTGCCTTCTAAAGCCGCCTTAATTCCACCACAACCGTAGTGACCAGCAACAATAATGTGTTTTATCTCAAGATGAATGATTGCGTAGTTTAAAATGGCTAAAAAGTTCATATCCGTGAGAGAAACTTGATTAGCAACATTGCGATGGACAAATAATTCCCCAGGTTCTGTACCAGTAAATCTTGTTAAGGCTAGACGACTGTCTGAACACCCAATGTAGAGATAGGGTGGTTTTTGTCCAGATGCCATTTCTTCAAAATAACTGCGATCTTCGGCTTTTTTTTGTGCAACCCAAGCCTGATTATTTTTGATGATTTGTTCAATGCTGTTGTATATCATAATCTAATCCTCCAAGAAATGTCGCTGATTTTTGTTTTTGGACTATTTTTGTCAGAAATGTTGTGGACTATAAACTAGGATTTACACATTGGGAAAAAGCTGATTCTGTGATTTATGCTTACTTGCTTTTTTTGGCATTACTGAATTGATGCATGAATCCGGATGTAAAGACGTTCCGGCGGAACGTCTCTACAAAGATTTTAGTATTATGTAAAATCATTTATATACCCAGATTCAGCAACGCCCTTTTTTCTATATGGGTGCAAGCAAAATCAATTTATGCACATTTGAAATAGAAATAGGAAATTTTTCCTGAGTCTGACTCTTGCAAAACCATACTACTATTTACATACACATAATAGCCTGTTTGTCAAGTTCGTAAGTCCGATAAATATCACTCATTCATGGTTTTAAGAGTTGCCAGTGCTGAAGGAGAAATTCGGCTGAGGTATCGGAATATCCAATACTTACAGATAGAATCTAAAACCACTGGGAATGTAGCGATGAAAAGAGAGATAGCACTGCGATTTGCAGGGACACCCAAATGGTCGCTTACTGCTTCAAGAATCACTTCCCATCCGTGAGGGGAGTGAAATCCGACAAATATATCGGTAAACAAAATGATGATAAAAGCTTTGGCACTGTCGCTCAGACCATAGACGACATCATCCATGAATGACTTTAAAATGGCGATTTCTCTTCGACTTATCAACAGTACTATACTAAAAGCGAAGAGTCCTACCAAATCTGCAAAAACATTGCTGATAGCACTATTGCTTTTCTGCCAATATTCTTTGGCTAATTCAGCTGCTTTATATTTTATTCGCTCTTCAAGTGCTTCTTCTGACATTCGAGGAGCGAGATTTATTATATTGTCAAATTTTATCTCCTCTTCAAAACTTTGCAAGTCTCGCAAAGCTGACTCTTTCATTTCATAGTGAAGGAAAATTTGCGGGATACTTTCAACTCTTACACGGTCAACGATTGGATGGATTAACAAGTTTTTCGATAGCAACTGAGCCAAGAGCGGAACAAGAATCAGCGTTAGTACAAACCTAAAAGCAGTTTTTGTCTTAGCTCTGGAAGTACGGAACTTTCTGATCAGTTCTTCTTCTTTCTTCGGATTGAAGTCATTTTTTATTTTATTAATCGTTCTCCCGATTGACCTAGGCATCACCCCTATCTGATCATTAACACTCTGAACTGTCAGAGTGTCTATAGTAGAATTTGATTGAACGTTACCTTCGCTCGAATTATTCTTGACAGTTTCTGAAACTGGGACTAAAGCTTGGGAAGTATAATCTTCGGTTAGATTTTTATACCTATCTAATACTTCATCCACCAATTTTAGCTTTGCCAAATGATTAGGGTTGAGATTACCAAAGACAAAAGTGCTCGTTTTAAATTCTAGTACTCTCAGCTTGGCAACGCCCAATTTTTTATCTAAATCTGCTTGCAGACATGAAATGACAGAAGTAGTATGATTTGTCGATTCTGTGGATATCTTGTTACCATCAAAGTACTCATCTTCAATGGCTTTAATTTTGAACACAGCTTGATAGGCTTGATCAAGAGAACGCTCAGATGTTTTCAGAAAATACTGATTTGCAGATCGCAAAGACTGTTTCAATTTTATAACTAATTGACTTGTTTTATTTGACAAGCTAAAAGACATAGGCTAACTCCAGTTAGTAGATAAATTGGCTTCAGTCAAACGTTGTCTGTCCAGATATAGAATTGATACTTTTACACTATCGTCATGTATTCAAATTTTGCTGACTTAATACAAATTGAAGAATTTCTATTAGACATCGACCGAATTGAACTATGCGTTGCCCCAAACCCTTGATTAGACGTAGCAGTGCTACGTCTCTACATTGTTTTCTGGAGATGTCTATTAGACATAGAAAGTGTAAATTAATTCTTCGTTGCCCGAAATGCGAGTGTATGTGAGCAAAATTTGAGGCACTACGTTGCAAGCACCTGTCGTCGCGTTTCTACATTTTTCCACCAAATGTCTTTTACTGATAAATTATTTTTTACATAAACTAACAAAAATTATACTAGAAGATAAAGTTATACTTGTCAACCAATTTGAAAATATAAATATAGTATAGTTGAAATAATGTTATTTTTGCTACATAAATGAGTAGTTTAACAATTTCAGCCAACAGACATAGAAAGTAGAAATTAATTATGCGTTGCCTGAAAACTTTGTAGAGACGTTCCGGCGGAACGTCTCTACGTCTTTTCTACCAGATGTCTAATCCTCTTCTATGACTCTGGAGGGAATGAAGCCTTGACGACTGGAAGAGAAATACAAAATTAGACATTTTTAGTTTTGGTTGGTTTAACCAGTGCTTATTTCTAAGTAACGTTTGCTTCAACCTTGTTATCTGAGCTTGTTAGGCTAAACACACTTCTCTTGCGAGATGTTTAATGAGTAGCGACAGGGCAGGGAACTAGCGATTCCAGGGTGTCATGACTCAAATAACGGCTACCTAACTACAGGTGGTTTGGTTTACATAGACTACGGATTGCTCCGATTGCTTATGATCCCTTGGGTTTTATTTACTTTGCACACATCAGGCTGGGTGTGTTTGGTGCGATCGCAACTTTTGCATTCCTCCAAATCCTACCAGCCAAACTAGCAATATAATCGAGTGGATGCAAAATATTGTCCACAGACAACCGGTCAATGCATAGGCGATCGTACAGGCTAAACCTAACAATGCCGTTAATATGAGGAAAACTGGCTGAAAAAAGGTGGGCATTCCCGCTTTATAAAAGGTTTTGGCATTGAACGGGTGATAAAAGACAAACAGCAGTAAACAAAATGCTGCCCACAATGACCATATTACCCAGTTAACTAGTTCTATGGGATGGGGAAGCATCAAAACGCGAAATACTAACTCTTCGAGAAAAGCGGGAATTATCGAAGCTCGAAATCCTGTAAATAGCAGGTTAGGTAAGTTAATGCGTGAAAAATTAAAGCGCAAAAATCCAGATAAGAAGCCTAACGGTAAAGCGATCGCACTGTAAATTAATAATGTTAGCGTTATTATCAGCCAATCTCGTTGATTGGGGATGACAAAAGACCCTAAAACACGGTTGAACAGAATCGGGAACGGTGCAACATTAGTAAAAGGAAGCTTCAACTTACCAAGTACTGCTGTTGCTTCCTCTGGCATAATATCCTGCTGCCATCCACCAATTTGGTTGCTTCGCAGAAACCAGAGTTTCGCATTTTGGCTTAAGAAAATACTAGCGAGTTCATCATGCGCTTGTCGGGGTAACATTGTTCGCCAGCTCGTCAGAGCAGCCCAGATGCTACGCTTTTTAGACAAGCTTGGCTCTTCTTCATTACCAATTCCGCTTAAAGCAGATGCATTGCTTTCCCAGTCTGCGCGGACTATCCCCAAAGGACTCAATTGCCGTTCTAAAGATGAACCGAGAGAAACTAACTTTTGAAAGCGCAAAGTTTGGGGATCATCAGGATGAGCGTTAAGCCATTTTTGGATTGCCGGGTTTGAAGTAACTCGTTGTTCGATGACTTTCAAGGTAATGTAAAGTGCTTGATTGGCATCTTGAACGCAAGAAGTAGCAGGGCTAACTGTAGCACTTCCTGTCCCATCTCCGACTCGATAGCGAGCCATCATAATCTGCAACTGTCGGGTAAATTCCTGCAAAGGTGAAAGCTTGATCCCATCAAAATTATAATCTTGGGTCACAGGTTCAAACTTGACGATAATATCAGAGACGGGTCGCGTTGCACCCCATCCCCATTGAAAGTTGCCCATATAGTCTGCCCAGTGGTGTGTCCCGGATATCATTGCATCAGGACTGTGAGCGTAAACCTGATGATATTTGATGTCAAACCGTAAGTCTTGGGTGAAGGGATCGCGAATTACTTCAGCTACCCCAAAGGCAAAGTGTCCGGGGACAGTGTTTGCTAAACGCATCAGCCCACTGATTTCACCTTTTTTGCCGCCAATACCGCCAAATAGGTGCATGACGATCGCTTTATCTCCTGGTTTCCAGTTTGATAGCGCTACCAGTGGTTGGGCTACTGTTGGGTCGAGCAAAACTGTTTCAATTTTACCTTTGTTTTGCTTGGTATTGCGCCAATTATCTACTTTAATGTATTTTAGCCCTGGGGATGTTCCCAATAATACCCGATCTGGTTCTATTTTAAAGAGCGATCGCGGTGCTACTGCTTGAGTAACAAATATACCTTTGGCATCTCTTGCACCGTATATATACCACCCTTCTTTGCCTGCGGGGGATGCTTCAATTTGGCGTGGAGTAGATGAGAAAAATGCCCGTGAATCTAAAATTTGTTGGGGAATTCTGACTGTTCCCTCTGGTCCGTCAAAGTTACCGGATGCCGGATTGTAATGACGAATGCGGAAGTATTCGCTCGGACAGGGGCGTGTTCCCGGACAAAAATTCGGTGCGGGATAAGTGCTGCTTGCTACTTCTGGCTTGAGGATTTTCACTAAAGCGTAAAAGCGTCCGGTTGCCTGGGTTGGTTCTTGCTCAATTTGCAGAACTGGTTTACCGTCACTACCTGCTACGACATCGGCACCCTCTAAGGTGACAATCATATCATCATTGGGTTTCGCACCAGCCAGAGACTGTAGCGGTCCGACATGAAGACGACCGTCAAGACGATTTGGATGGACTATGCCTTTATTTTTACTTTTGATGGTTCCATAAGTAAAACGCACATCTCTGGTTGTGGTTTTTACGTAAGAGTTTAACTCTGGCTTGTTTTTCCATTCCAAACGAACGACTTGACCGATGAGGTTTTGCCCTTGTGCCGGTGCATGTTGAACTAGTAACCACGACCAGTCCCCCGGTAAGCGCATCTGTTCAAAGGTGGGTAGGATTAGTTTTCCTATCCACTCACCAACCGGTCGGTAGAGTTTTAGGTTTTCGTTATTGCTGATTGGGTAAAATTCCGGCTGATTAAATTCTTGCCGTCTATGAATGGCGTAATTGCTTTCCCGTTTGACTGCTTGTTGCGGTCGGGGGTAAAATAGGAAGATTGCGATCGCACTGACAATCAAGAGTAATAAGAAACTCCAAAATCGTAACTTTCGCACCTTGTTTACCCTCGGTTTGGTTTCTGATTCCTTGCCCTGCATAGAAGCTATATTGTTTGTTTTTACATAGCATTAGCGAAAATGCGGAACAAGTGCAACTTTTTTATTCCATCTTAATATGATTTGGGTGGCACAACCTATAAGTATGCAATTTAAATTACTCAGTATCTATGTTAGCACCAAGCGATCGTAATCTTGCCTTTAACTTTTCTACCTCTGCTTGTGCTTGTTCTGCGCGTTGACGTTCAGTTTCTGCGCGTTGACGTTCAGTTTCTGCGCGTTGACGTTCAGTTTCTGCTTGCTCTTCTGCTTGCTGCCTTGCGACAATTTCTTGTCGTAGTGCTTGTGCTAGTTCGTCAGGAATCAGCAGCTTTTCTCCCGTATCCTCTCGATAAAAATTAATTAGCCGTCCCTCAGCTTGTAACCGCAACTGTAACGGTTCGCTACGACTATCAGATATTGGCTCGTAAATTTCACCCCGCAAACGATAACCGCGTAATTGTTCTTCTTGCCACTCGCTTTTGGGGTCAAATAGCCAGTATTCCTTGACTCCTAACTGTTCATAAAGAGTCTTTTTAAAGATTTGGTCTTGATCCTTAGTACCACTGGATGTCATTTCAAAAATAACGCTGGGTACTTGACCTTCTTCCCAAATTTTATAATTGTCTCGACCTCCTGGGGTGACATCAAAAATCACCATCACGTCTGGAGCTACCCGCAATTTAGGGTATCCCTGAGCGTAATACATAAATTGATTTGCTAAAACAGTTGCCTGAGTTTCTCCTAAATACTGTTTTAATACTGCCAGGGTGGTTAGCAAAACATAAAAGTGATCGTAAGTTTCTGCCACTGGTTCACCATCAGCACTGGGGTAGAAAATTTCCGATTGAGCGACAGGTAAAGTAGCTGTCATAGTTGTATCCCATGCGATGAACTTATTTTAGACGAATTGAGAACTTTATAGTTAATGCTTCAGCGCTGAAGCGCCGACTACGTGTTATTCAGTATTTTCACGGATGGGAAGAAATAAGTTAGATAACTCACAAAATCCTATTAGTCAAAAATTAATAATAATACCGCAAGATGACATGAAGAATTTGGGCATCCTAGAAATTAGGAGTCAAGTATTTTTGTTTGCAACCATGTCTATTTTAATATCTGTTGCTCAACCCCCAAAGTCTAAGATTACTAAGGCAATTCAGCAAGTGCCAGTGGCGCCAGCAGACAATCCGCAAATACCGCAATTGTTGTTAGTCGTAAGCTCTGGAGTACTAACTTTGGCGGTGATTGGTTTGATTGTATATGGCAAACTTGAGATGAAAAAGCTGGATAAGAAAATCAAGTTTGAAAAATTTCGGGCGCGAGAACTAGAGAAAAAGTTTAAGCTAGCACTGGAAACAATTAGAAAAATGGAGACTAATCCCGATTTGATTAATTCACGGGATTTTAATTTGGATTATTTGCGAATGCGGATGGCTGAGGAGGTTTTTCATTTTGCCATCGTCAATCAAGTAAAAATCAAAGTCAAAGAGCAAATTTCTCAAGCACTACGTCCATCTCAAGCTCAACAAGGAACGGTTGGGATTGCCAATGGTTCTGGACGGCAGGTGGATCAGCTTTTTGATGTAGAGTACGAGACTAATATAGAGGGTGTCCCTACCAAGCGAGTGCTGTTTCGGGTTCAAATCCGGTTAATGAAGTTACCCACGCAAGCAACTTCTGCCAGCATCAGCCAAATAATCGATTGTATTGAAACTTATCTTAGCCCTGCTGAAGATCAAGATACTTGGCAACCGACGATTCAAGGTAGGATTGCTTATATACATTGGGATCAAAAGGCTAAACCCACGCCTTTGCTGGTGCTAGAACAATCGAATGAAGGGGTGAATGTCACTTTCCGTACTAGTCGTCAAGGAAATCTTGCATTACCCGATAAGCTATCTGAAACGAAAAAATCACATTCCTAAATAATAACTGTTTATATTTATGAGTTATTAGTTACAAGCTAAGTAAATGGGCATAAATAAACGCTCCTTAACGTAGTAACGGCTTAAGCTGTTAACATCTAATTTCGCCCACTTACTTAGGAGTTAAGAGTTGTGATGTTTAACTTTTGGCTCATAATTATTAACAGTGCTTTGGGAATTACGGGCTAAATGACCATCTTCCATTTCTAAAATGCGATCGGCAATATCTAAAATGCGGTTATCGTGAGTGACGAGTAAAATAGAAGTTCCCTGCTCTTTGGCAAGGGTTTGCATTATTTCTACCACATCGCGTCCTGATTGTTTGTCTAAAGCTGCTGTAGGTTCGTCTGCTAAGACTAGTGGGGGATGATTCACCAAAGCGCGAGCGATCGCTACTCTTTGTTTTTGTCCACCAGAAAGATTATCTGGGAAATAATTAATCCTCTCATCTAAACCTACAGCTTGAAGCATTGCTTCTGATTTGTTAATCGCATGTTGGTTAGAAATCTCTTTGTTCAGTTCTACCGCCATTTGCACATTCTGTCTAGCGTTTAAGAACCCCAATAAGTTGTGAGCTTGGAAAATATAACCAATGTTGCGTCTAATTTCTACCAGTTTACTTTGACTGGCTCCAGATAGTTCTTCACCTAAAAATTTTAGACTTCCTTCTTGCACAGATCTCAAACCACCAATCAAGCTGAGTAATGTTGTTTTACCTGAACCTGATGGTCCGGTCATTATGACAATTTCCCCTGCATAAATCTCTAGATTTATGTCAAATAATATTTGTTTTTTTAGGGAGCCTTTACCGTAGTAATGGCTGATGTTTTTGATGTCGATTACAGGTTGTTTTGTCATTTTACTTTGAAAATTGTTAGGGTTTAGGTAGAGACGTTCCGCCGGAACGTCTCTACGGTAAGTGTCGTAGAGACGTTCCGCCGGAACGTCTGGGTTAAATTAAAATATATCTGCTGGATCGGCAGCTTCTAATTTCCGCACAGCGATCGCACCAGAAATAAAACACATCAAAATAGTTAAAATTAGCACCATGATTGCACGACTCAAACTCATGAAAACTGGTAATAGTGTTGCGTCTTTAGCTAGTTTATATAAAAACATCGTAAAAGCCCATCCAGGCATGTATCCTAAAACTGCTAAAATTAAAGCTTCTTGAAGAATCACAAATAATAGATAGTTTTGTGTGTAGCCTATTGCTTTTAAAGTAGCGTATTCAGCTAAGTGTTCTGTAACTTCGCTATAAAGAATTTGATATACAATCACGGTTCCAACAACAAAACCCATGATTGTACCTAAGGTGAAAATAAACCCGATTGCTGTGCTGCTTGCCCAGTAATTTCTTTCAAATTCAATAAATTCTTCTTTAGTTAAAACATTGATTTCTTTTGGTAAATAACTTCTTAGTTGTTGCACAACTAAGTTAGCATTTACTCCTGGTTTTAATTTAATTAAGCCTATATCAATTAATCCTCGTTGCCGATTTCTAAATATTCTAAAAAAGTTAACATCACTAGTAATTAAGTTACCATCGGCTCCAAATGATGCACCTAAAGTAAATAATCCAGCTACCTTAATTTGTCTACTACGCACTTCTGCTGTGACATTTTTGCCTTGCTCAAAAGTAGCGACAATGGGACCATATTCTGTTCGAGAAGAACGGTCGTATAAAACGACATCCGGCTGTTTCAATTTATCTAAGTTTTCTTGGACTCCAGGCAAGTTAAATACATTCACTTCTGGGTTTATAGCTAGGGTGAGAATACTTCGAGGACGACCTGTTACAGGATTTTTCCAACTGGCGTAATCTAAATAGATAGGATGAACCGATTGCACTGCTGGCAAATCTAAAGCTTTATATAATCGCCTTTGTGAAAAGCTTTTCATTGCTAATACGGCGTTAGATTGAGAGTTAATTAAAACAATATCACCTTGTAAACTGCTATGCATCCGGACGTTACTAAAATACAAAGCATCGCGGAAGCCAAGTTGCATAAACATGAGAACGTCAGCAAATGCAATTCCTGCCAGCGCGACGACAAGGCGAGTTTTTTCGCGTGTTAGTTGTAGCCATGCTAAAGGTATTTTTGAACTCATTTTATAGGTGTTTAAACTATATATTTCTGTGTTGTTGGGAAAGAGAAAGAGAAGAAGAAATACGAACCGCCAAGTGTGCCAAGTACGCCAAGGAGGAGAAGGAAGAAGTAAGATTGTAGGTAGAAGGTGATGGCTAGATGTTGATTTCAACTACTACTTTGGCGTTAGTTAAACCGCCAACTTTTTGGCTAGCTTCTAAAGGTAAGGCGATTTTTACTTCTACGACTCTGGCGTCAACATCTGCTGCTGGATCTGTATTTAAGACATCTTTTTTGCCAATTTTTCTGCCAACTTCAACAACTGTTCCTTGTAATTGCCCATTAAAGGCGCCGTTATCGCTGGCAATTGTGGCTTTTTGACCGAGACGTACTTTACCAATGCTGTCTTCG
The DNA here is from genome assembly GCA_019358985.1 of Tolypothrix brevis GSE-NOS-MK-07-07A. GTDB lineage: Bacteria > Cyanobacteriota > Cyanobacteriia > Cyanobacteriales > Nostocaceae > Hassallia > Hassallia brevis. The sequence goes on from JAHHIJ010000049.1 coordinate 20,492, forward strand.
GGAACTTCGGCGATCGCAATCATTTGATCGGTTCTTCCAATCTCAGCGATGCCATCTACACTCATGTTTTCTCCCGCTTTGGTGTGAATTTTGATGATTTCTCCGGGGATAGGTGCGGCAACGTAGCTTAATTTTAAGTCTGCTTGGGCTTTTCTGACGTTAGCGATCGCATTACTAACTTGAGCTTGTGCTATCATGGCGTCGGTGGGACGAACTTCTAAAAGTCTGTTGAATTTGGCTCTTTCTTCGTCAATTTGCCTTTGCAATGTGGCTATAGTTTTATCGCGATTGACTTTGGCTTCAATCAGTTGCTGTTGTAAAGTTGCTTGACTTTGTACTTGGTTTGCTCTAGCTTCGGCAAGTTGTTGTTGTAAAGTTGCTTTTGCTTGTCTTAAACTAGCTTGGCTTTCAGCAACTTGTTGAGAGGAAGTTACTGCACTCAAGCGTCTTCTTTCCCATTCTTGCTGAGAAATGGCACCTTCTTTGTATAATGTTTTATAGCGTTGAGCATCGACTTGGGCGTTGTTAGCTTCGGCTTGGACGCGAGAAACGGTTGCTCTTAAGGTGTCTCGTTGTCCTTGTAGTTCGGCTTCTAGACGATTAACTGTTGCTTGTTGGACGATTTTTTCTCCACTCAACTGAGCTGCAATGCGAGCGATGGTTGCTTGTTGAGCTTGACTTTCACCTTTTAATTGAGCGGCAATGCGAGCAATTACTGCTTTTTGAGCTTGAATGTCTCTTGGTGAACCGGCTCTGACTTGGGCTAAATTTGCGCGGGATTCTTGGAGTTTTGCTTTGGCTTCTTCCACTGCTGCTGTTTGACTATCGTGGTTATCCAAAATCGCAACTATTTGACCTTTTCTAACTCGCTCTCCTTCTTTTACTAAGATTTGCTCAACTCGTGAAGAAGCTTGCAATCCTGAAGTGGGAGCGGATAGTTTAATCACTTCTCCTCGCGGTTCCAAACGTCCCACAGCACTGATACTAGTAGGAACTGGTGCAACTGGTACTGAGGTGCTGAGTTTTCTTAGCTGCTCAATTCTTGCCGTAGCTAGTACCCCCGAAGCGATGACTACTGGTAGGGCAACAGCAATACCCCACCAAATCTTAGGTTGCTCAAGTGGTTGTTCGCTTGACCTTGAATTTTCATTCACCCTTGACATGGTATGTTGTCCGTTTAATTGTGGTGATTGAAGTAAAAAAGTTTAGGCTTTCAAGTTGGTGTTTGATAAAATAACGCCATAGCTTTCCACAATGACGCCTTTTATTTGTTGGTTATTTAAAGAGTTTCTAAATAACATTTAGCTTGCGCGCTGTAGAAATGCTAAATCTCACGTCTCTACATCTTTTCCAGGTACATGTCTATTAGTGATTGGTAATTAATTACTCTAAAAAATTAAAACAATATAGAGTATTATCAATATCACAGTTTCCGAAAATTTATATCAAACTGTTAGTATAATTACTTGTTGGTTTCTGTGTTGCTATTTCTTATCTCCGTTAAACTGTTGTTTTCTGAATTCTACAGTCATGATTTGTAGGAAAACGTAGCACAGCTTACAGATAAACACTTTTCAGCATTTGAAGTGATATTTATGCCGAAAAAATGACAATAAATCAACTAAAGGATGAAATTACCCCACCCATTTTATCCTTCTCCTTACTCAGTGGCAAAGAGGCGGAGCGAACATCCTTTACACTTCATACTTCTTTAGTCAAATAACACTGTAGTCATATAATTTTCAGCCCAATCTGAACCAAATGCTTTTTCTAATACGCGACGGGTTTTGTCGTTTTGTTGTTGTTTGGTGCAGTAATTATGCTGTCCGGCGATGATTTTTAATACTTGTTCTGGTGAAGCGGGATTGGAAGCGATCGCTCTCTTACAATGAATATCTAAAAAGCCTTTTACCCTTGATAAAAACAGCATTTCTTCTTCGGGAGAAACGGGACGAATAAAGATACAAAATTCCGAAAAGATATCTCCCCATTCCGGTAATTCACGGGGTTGAGAAAAGTTAGGTGCAGGTAACGCAGAGAGTGCAGAGTTATATTCTTCTGGTAAAGTGCGTTGTGAAAGCGGAGATAAATCTGCGATCGCAGCACTAATTTTACCTCCTCTACCCCCAACTAAATCGCAACCAAACATCGGCAAGTCGTATTCTGGACGGGGAAACATGACGCAATGCAGAATATCTAACATAGTTCCCACCTTCGCTAGTTCCAAGTGCATCTTGCGAAACTGCGGTGATTGATAGCAGCGATTTTCAATGGTCAGTTTTTCACCTTCGAGTTTACCTTCTACATATCCCAACTCTGCGGGCAAATGGTAAGGTGATAAATCAAGGTGCTGATGCCAAGCTGCCTCAATGGTATCAGCCAATTGCCGAATTAAAGGATGTTGTTGCGATCGCAGTGAGGGTGTAGAAGTAACTGACATGTTGTGATTGGGGAATAGTGTCTATTTGTCAGTTTATCGCTATTGGGGAATCGGGCGATCGCCCTTGCAACATAATCAAACATGAAGCCCTGAGGCTAGAAGGCGCTGGCTCTACGTACAAAGCCTGTCTACGCAGACTAAAAGATTTAAGTAAGTAGGCGAGAATAAATCAAAGTAGATTAAGTAATGTGAAAAATATTGAGATTACTTCGTAGTGAGGGCTTCAGCCCTCAAATGAGGACTAAAGTCCTCACTACCAACCCGTCAAAGCTGTGCTTTGTCTCCCCTAAGCGCTTGCGCTTAGGGGTTGATGGGGGTGAGGTGCGCGGCAATTATGCAGTCTCAATTTACAACTCCTAGACTTGAGGCGATCGCACGCTTGAGAAATACAATGGATGAAGCTAGCCTTAAAGCACAAGAGCGAGGATTAAGCCTGAAATTTTAGAATCGATTTTGAATGAGCGATCGCTATAGCAATTTTATTTGATTTGTGAGAATTGCAACCCGCAGATCCCCGACTTCTTTAAGAAGTCGGGGATCTTGTTTGTGCGCGTTTGATTCAGGAACGCTACTTTCGTTAAAGCGATCGCTACAAATGTTCAACCCTTACACAAGTCCTTTTTAATCTCCCGCCCATCCTTATCATCCGGATTAGGCTTGAGATAATTGACGATAAACCCGCACCCCTGATTAACTAAATAATCAAAATCTAATCTCCACAGTCTTACTGTCCCGTCACCACTACCTGAAGCCAGCATTTTGCCATCGGGGCTAAAGCTGACACCATTAACCCAGTTTGTATGTCCGGTAAGGGTTTTGATTTCTTCGCCAGTGCTAACATCCCACAGTTTCACCCTGTTGTCAGCACTTGCAGAAGCCAGCATCTTGCCATCGGGACTGAAGCTGACATCATTAACCCCGTTTATATGCCCAGTAAGGGTTTTGATTTCTTTGCCAGTGCTAACATCCCACAGTTTCACCGTGTTGTCAGCACTAGCAGAAGCCAGCATCTTGCCATCGGGGCTAAAGCTGACATGATAAACCACGTTTACATGCCCAGTGAGAGTTTTGATTTCTTTGCCAGTGCTAACATCCCACAATTTCACCGTCTTCTCATAACTACCTGAAGCCAGCATCTTCCCATCCGGGCTGAAGCTGACAGCATAAACCGGGTTTGTATGCCCAGTAAGGGTTTTGATTTCTTTGCCAGTGCTAACATCCCACAGTTTCACCGTCTTGTCAGCACTTGCAGAAGCCAGCATCTTGCCATCGGGGCTGAAACTGACTCGACGAACCCAGTTTTTATGCCCAGTAAGGGTTTTGATTTCTTTGCCAGTGCTAACATCCCACAGTTTCACCGTCTTGTCAGCACTTGCAGAAGCCAGCGTCTTCCCATCGGGGCTGAAGCTGACACCATTAACCCAGCTTGTATGCCCAGTGTTCGCGTAGCGTTCCGAAGGAAGGGTTTTGATATCTTTGCCAGTGCTAACATCCCACAGTTTCACCGTCTTATCAGCACTGTATGAAGCCAGCGTCTTCCCATCGGGGCTGAAGCTGACACCATTAACCACGTTTTTATTTCCGGTGAAGGTTTTGATTTCTTTGCCAGTGCTAACATCCCACAGGTTCACCGTGTAGTTAGCACTAGCAGAAGCGAGCATCTTGCCATCGGGACTGAAGCTGACACCATTAACTGCGTATTTATTTCTGGTGAAGGTTTTGATTTCTTTGCCAGCGCTAACATCCCACAGTTTCACCGTGTAGTCAGCACTAGCAGAAGCCAGTATCTTCCCATCCGGACTGAAGTTGACATCATAAACCCCGTTTATATGCCCAGTAAGGGTTTTGATTTCTTTGCCAGTGCTAACATCCCACAGTTTCACCGTGTTGTCATGACTACCTGAAGCCAGCATCTTCCCATCAGGGCTGAAACTGACTTGACTAACCCAGTTTTTATGCCCAGTAAGGGTTTTGATTTCTTTGCCAGTGCTAACATCCCATAGTTTCACCGTGTTGTCACCACTACCTGAAGCCAGCGTCTTCCCATCAGGACTGAAGTTGACACCATTAACCGAGTATTTATGCCCAGTGTTCGCGTAGCGTTCCGAAGGAAGGGTTTTGATTTCTTTGCCAGTGCTAACATCCCACAGTTTCACTGTCGTGTCACCACTACCTGAAGCCAGCATCTTCCCATCGGGGCTGAAGCTGATACCATAAACCGGGTTTTTATGTCCGGTTAGGGTTTTGATTTCTTTGCCAGTACTAACATCCCACAGTTTCACCGTCTTGTCTTCACTACCTGAAGCCAGCATCTTCCCATCGGGGCTGAAGCTGACTCGAAAAACCGCGTTTGTATGTCCGATGAGGGTTTTGACTTCTTTGCCAGTACTAACGTCCCACAATTTCACCGTATTGTCAGCACTAGCAGAAGCGAGCATCTTGCCATCTGGGCTGAAGCTGACACCATAAACCACGTTTGCGTGTCCTCCCAAGGTGTTTGGTGCTGCGACGTTGTGAACTGTATTCACCAATGCCAGCTCTACCTGGGTGCGGGTATTTGCATCTACAAAAGGTGTGCGTTGCATTTCCACAGCGGCTCGTAAACTTTTTTTTATGGCTTGTTGTTTGTTTTTACTTAAAAGCGCATCAGACGTTTGAGCAAGAGAATTAATTTGATTAATTGCGGCACTTTGCCAACCCACGCCCGCGATTACTGCTAAACCCAAGGATACTATAGAGAAGCTACTTAATCCGATAATTGTCAGACGCCGTGTGCGTTCCTGCTCCTGCTTCTCCCTATCCCGTTGTTGTCCGCTAACCGCAATAAAATCTCGCTCTTGCTGCGTCATTTCCTCCGCACGCTTGTGCAACCAATCGGATGCCACAGTCAACGGCACACCACGCAACAAAGCCCCAGAGTCATGGTTGTCATTTTTCCACTCTCGTAATGCCACTTTCAGCCGCTCTTGCCAAGTGCGAAACTGACGGTTTGCATTCATCCACTCTCGCAAAGTTCCCCATTCCCGAATCAGCGCTTCATGCACCACCTCTACCGTATCTTGCGCCAAAGAGACCTCACCCCCATCCCCTCTCCTTGCCAAGGAGAGGGGTGTCCCAGAGGACGGGGTGAGGTCTTCGCGGTGTCCTGTCACCACCAACCGCGCTTGATATCCCGCTAAATAACTCACCAATCCCCAATTATCTTCTCCAACCTCCGCACGAGTCGCTATGCGTCGAGTATCCTCCGTTCCCTCCCCAGGACACACTAACTGCACAAATATTCGCTCTGCCTGTTTTTGCTGTGTTTCACTAAGTTTTTGATAAACTAGTTCTGCATGATTAGCGATCGCCTTCTTCACACCGCCAATTTCATCGTATGCTTGGTGAGTTAACACCCGGTTTTGTTGCTTCTCCCACAGTCGAGTTAAAGCAAATTCCAACAACGGCAAATTACCCGGTTCTTGTCCCACATCATCCAAAATTCGTTGCGTCAGTTGCGCTTCTAATTGCACCTCTAGCTTTTGTGCCGGTTGTTCAATAGCCAACCGCAATTCCTCTGGTTTCATCGAACTCAGCAACTGAGGTGTAAACTCCTGCAACGCATCCCGAAACGGACGGTAGGAAAGCACATAACCGTAAAAGTCAGCTCGTAAGGTGAAAACTAGTGTCAGATTTTCTGGAGAAATACCAGCTATCAAAACATCAGCAAAGCGTTCTTGTTCTTCCTTCTGACAAAGAGTATAAAGTTCTTCAAATTGGTCTGCAACTAACAACAGACGTTTACCACCATTGCGTTCTTTGATGCGAGACGCTACTTGTTGCAAGGTGATTTTACCCTCTTGCATAAATGTTACCAGTCGAGCTGCGTGTGTTAGTTGGCTAGTTTCATCAAGTTCGGGGTCTAATTGATGTACCAACGCATAAGCCAGCTGATAAAATGGTTGATTCCCAGGACGGAAAGATAAAATCAGCCAGTTTCCCTCACTTCGCAACCGGGGAATCAGTCCCGCAAACACGATAGAAGACTTACCACTACCACTCGGACCAACCACACCTACCAAAGGCTGTTTGCGAGTTGTTTGAACTAACTCATTCACAAAAGTCTCCCGTCCAAAAAAGAAAGCTGCATCCTCTTCCTCAAAAGCAGACAATCCCTGGTAAGGGTTGGGTGGAATAACATCTGTTTCAAAAGTAGTTAAGACATCAGTTGAGACATCAGTTAATTCATTTTTCTTCAAAACCGGAGTTTGCTGCTCCATAAAACCTATCATTTGAGAGCAGCCTAACTCATAGGCAAACTCCACATCTTCCCCAGCACCTAAAGCATCGTAAAATGCCACAGCAAAGGCAACAGCTGCTTTATCACCCACAGATTTATTCATGCCAATGACATATTTGACATGTTGACCAATAGCCTTTGCTTGCACTTCTGAATAACAAGCGTTAAGAACAACACACTCGACACCCTTTTTCGCAAACAGCTTAAACATACTTGCTAGCGCGTCAGCTTGTACATACACCGTCTGCTTCATCTCATTTTCCAGGACAATTCCATCCTCAGCAGTCCCATGTCCGCAAAAGTGAACAATCTGCGGTTGAGTGTCAAGAATAGCGCGGTAAAAATCACGCGATCGCACTGCCCATTTTTGCTCTAATTTAAACTGTTCCCGCTTATTCGCTCGTTGCAATCCCTCATCAATTTCCCGCACTTCTACATCAAGTTGCAGCTTAGAAGTATCTCTAGGATTAGCTGCCAACAGTAAAATCGTTTGGACACGCGCTTTATTATTCATTAGAGAAGAAATATAATAGTTTGTACAAGTCCGTACTATCACCACTACTACTACAACTGCTCATCTAGTCTTTACAGACAGAATAATTTTACTATTCGTAGGCGTGAAAAAGAGACGTAGCAGTGCTACGTCTCTACATGGGTTCTGGATCACGCATAATTAATTTCTACCAGATGTGTGTTGTAAAGACGTTCCGTGGTCACGTCTCTACGACGGTTGCGGTTAACGCTCCAACTATCAACTAACAACCTAACGCCAAAAATCAGTCACATCGTACCCCAGTTCCGCCAACATATGCCGCAACAGAGGTAAACTCAAACCAATCACGTTAGTGTGACACCCTTCGATTTTTTCCACAAATAAGCTGCCAAAACCCTCAATAGCAAAGGCACCGGCACACTTGAGGGGTTCACCTGTGGCAACATATGCAGCGATCGCGCGATCGCTCATTTCCCCAAAATAAACTCTTGTTACCTGACACTTGACTAAAGTCCGATTTTGGTCTTTGTCAATCAAAGCATGACCAGTATACAAATCGCCAAAATGACCTTGCATAATTTGCCAACGTGCGATCGCTTCAGATGCATCTACTGGTTTACCATGAATTTCACCATCAAGAGCCAAAACCGAATCACAACCCATAATCAAACCTGATGCAAACTGAGGCGCTACAGTTTCTGCCTTACACTGAGCAAGAGTTTGCACCAATTGTCCTGGCTCACTGAGTTGGATTTGCGACTCATCAAAATCACTAGCGCAAACAGTCGGCTCAATTCCAACAGTTTGCAACAAACGACGTCGTGCCGGAGAAGCAGAAGCGAGTATAAAAGTAGGGATACTCATAGGGGAGGCAGGGGGAGGCAGGGGAGGCTATTGACTAATATACAAAGAAAGAATTCACAGAGCTTTCTATTATTGATTTAACTCTCTGCCAACGTTTTTCGGTGACGGAGGCATTAAAGGTAAAAAGTTTACCTCGGCTAACAGCAACACTAGCGAGGTTATGCCGTTTTGTGTTATTGGGGAGTTGAACCTCATATTCTAACATGTAGTAAATTTTACCCTTAGATTCTCGTTGTCCAGCGTTGACTAATTCCGCTTTGCGACCAGAGTCAGGAGGAGCGATCGCATTTTTTGACAACTTATATCCAACTTCTCCCGGCGTGCCTAATTCTATCAAAGTTTTGTTATCTGGAACCGGACTAATCACCACAGAGACATTTTCTGTCACCTCAATCAAATCGTGAAACACTACATCCGGTCCATTGGCAACTTTAACTTGCACCCAACCATTAGGATACAAGAACTCATAGCCATCAGTAGTATCTACAAAGCTGTTGAGTCCAGCCGCAACTGCTACACGAGAATTACTCAGGCTGAAGCTAAACACCAATAGCAAAATTAATACAATTCGTTTCCACATTTCTACAGATTCCTTTGGGCTGGAAGCAACACAATACACGTTTAAATTTCTCGTTTTCATTTTCTCATCAACAGGGACATTTGAGGGGGAGAGGTTAGTAGTTAGTGGATAATGGATACTGGATAGTGTTTAGTAGATAGTGGGAGCTTGGTAAAGATCCACCAACTATCAACCAATCACCCATGTAAAAACCACCCTCATGGGTACTATCGTGTCTCATAATACTAAGTTATCTTGTATAAAAGCGTCGTACCCGTTGCAACGCAAAATACCTACAAATTACTTAGCAGTGCTTTCTCGCTGGTTGCTGCAATTGCAATTGTCATGCAAAAAAATTCGATCAATTTAATTAAAAAGGAGAAAGTCCAATGAACTTAAGCGAAGGTTATGGTGTGTTAAAATGTCAAGCGATCGCTGGCAAAACAGAACTTGGTAAAGATACCCCACACTATCAAGTTCATGTGAATGATAATAAGTTTTCCTATCGTCTTGCAATCAACGTTAGATCAAGTCAAAATCCTTTTGATGTGTTGTATCTTGTCGAGAACACTTTTGAACATTACATCACTGACAAACTTGATAAATTGGACTTTGGCTTTACAAAAATTGCGGAGAAAGATAGAAAAGCTGGAGGAATTGCGCTGGACTACATCAGATCAAATTTATTTAAAGTCAGCGATATGAAGCCTTTGCCTTTCAATTTGCCAGGAGAAAACAACGACCTCAACGAACAAATTGACTCGTATATAAAAAGGGCAATTGAGACTAAAGCGGTTATTTACGTATTCGGGGAACCGTGGGGACTGGAAAAACCGGAAGAAAAGCCTGACAAAATATTCGGCTTTAAACCAGGGAGAGGGGTTCATAATATTCACATGAATCAAGGCAACAGTGGAAAGTTTGCCCAGGAAAATGGAGTTTACCAAGATGGAGCATTGTTGATTCATTTTTCCTCTGCGATCGCATCCCAAGATACCTGGGTAGGAGCATTTTTTGCCTTTCAATCGCAGTCTTTCCACACAGACGATAGTACAGGGAATCCAATAGATAAGAAAGTCGGAACTGAACCACCAGATCCCAGCACTCCAGCAGTTAAGGCACGAGTAAAAATTGTTGCTGCTTTAGTAAATCCTCAAGGAGATGATGCCGGAAAGGAAACAGTTACTTTAATGAATTCCTCACCTGAAGAAATAGACTTTAATGGTTGGACACTTACTAATAAACTAAAACAAAAACAACCTCTTGATGGATTAAAAATCCAACCTAGTGCATCTGTGATAGTACCTTTAGATAAACAAAAAATTCAGCTTTCTAATGATGGTGGAATTATCACTATTCTCAATCAAGAAGGTATTAAAGTTGACGGTGTTTCTTACACAAAAGAAGATGCCAAAGACCAGGGATGGACGGTTGTATTTTGATTAGTTGTTGATTATAGCAGTTCCCAATAAGAGTGAAGTACACACTTAAAACCTCACCCCCAACCCCTCTCCTTAGTAAGGAGAGGGGAGATAAAGCACAGCTTTATCGGGGTGAGGTAATTGCTGTACCTCAGTTGCTTAGGAAACGCTATATTAACCCCTATTGACTATCCACCATCAACTATTCATTAACTTTTAACACCACCAACGTCATATCATCGGTGTTTTGCTTATCGGCACCGATGAATTGATAAACTTGGTTAAATAGGTAATCCAGAATCTCCTGTGGTCCATTGCAATGCCTGCAAGCCAAATTAAAGGCATTGACAAAGTTTTCTTCATCAAAGCGATCGCCTCCAGCAGAAGCCGCCTCAGTCAAACCATCTGTATAATAAATAATTGTATCTCCAGGTTCTAACTGTGCCTGAGCATCTTCATATTCGCTGTTAGTATCCAAACCAATCAACATACCTAATGTATCTAAACGTGTCACAGTTCTTGTAGCTGCGTGCCACCACAAAGGAGGATTATGTGCTGCATTACTATAAGACAAAATTCGATTTTGGGGGTCATATTCTGAGTAAAACAGTGTCACAAAACGGTGGGAATTTTCCAAATCCACATACATGACTTGATTTAAATTTTGGAGAATTGCTGCTGGAGAATTACCGTGTAAAACTTCTCCTCGTAGCATTCCCCGCATCATGGTCATAATTAACCCAGCCGGTACACCTTTGCCCATAACATCACCAATCACAAAACCCCAACGACCAGTTTCTAAGCTGATAATATCTTTACTATTTAACTGAAACTGATTGTGCTTGGTAGGAATAAAATCATAATAGTCTCCACCGACACGATTTGCCGGTTTACAACGCGCAGCCAAAGCTATACCAGGAATAGAGGGACATTGACGAGGTAAAAGCCGGCGTTGAATTTCCGCAGCAATTTCTAGTTCTTGATCTAAGCGTTCTTTTTTTCGTAATTCTACAGCCAGTTCATCGTTTTCAATCGCTACTGCTGTTTGGTCTGCTACTAACCGGACTAATTTTTGTCTTGTTTCCGTCCAAGTATATTCCGGATCGCGACTCAACACATACAGCCATCCTCGTTCTGCATGTTTCACCAGAATTGCCGTACCAAATATTTGCATATCTGGTCCTAAGTAGCGATGCATTTGGGCATCCAAAACACCCGTAGCGTTTGCTAAAGGTGCCGTATTTGCCAAAAGTGTGATTTGACTGGTAGCGGTTTCTAGTGCTTTGCGAATATGTTTGCGCTGGTGACTATCCTGCCAATGCAACTGCTCTAATCGAACTTGACCATTAGCTTTGTAGAGAAACAGAGCGCTACCATCTGCATCTGTTACTCTTGTCGCCATTAACGGAATTAGCTCTAAAAACTGATTCAAATTATTGAAGCTTCTCAGGGCAAATCCTAAAGAACTTAACAAATCTTGAATTTTGTTTTGTTCTCGGTGCAGCCGTGCCACGAGTTCTTTCAGCGCGACAACGGGAGTGACATCCGTTGCGGCACTACTATTATTATCAGTTGGTTGAGAGGGCAGTTGAGACACAGGCACAGCTATTATTTCACTTAACTGAAAAACCGAATTAGATTACTTATAAATCATCTACGCAAAGGCAATTGCTAAACCATATTGAAACAAGCTTTGTTAATTTAGCAAGAGTAGAAAGACGTAAGATGTGAATTTAACAAGTATTCCATTTGCTAATTGTATTTATTCGTCAAAACAGAAGTTTTAAGTAAGTTTTTGGGTCAAAAAGAGACTGATATTGATAGCAATTTCTCTTAGATCCTAGAAAGATTTCAATTCTTTCATAACTTAATAAACAAGTCATCAGAAAAATGGGTAGAAACCCCGCCCTTCTACGACGGACTTGATATTTAAATGCTGGTTTTTGAATGGATATAATCCCAGGAACCAGCAAACCCGTAATTTGTCTCCTCGCCCAACACAGATAAAATGGCTTGCCTTTACGCAACGACTCAACAAAAAGTCTTGTAGTTTTTCCAAGCTGGAGAAGTACTTGGAAGTACGTATCAACCTGTGTCTCAATGGGCTAGTCAAACACGTAAGATTTGTTTCTTACAAGCTCCGTCCGCGACGGTCGGAGTTATTGACATATCTTGAGATAGAGAAAATACCTGAGTAAACAGATAAAATTTGACGCTCTCCTTCTCAGTGTTTAGACTGGGGGTCTGGGACTTAGGGGGCTTGGAACCTCATGGGTCACGCACTCTGGGGCAGATATACAGACGCTTTCTTCCAAGTTTAAGTTATGTAAATAATATTGATCCTACTTTTATGACAACAAATCGACAGGCTCAAGAAACAAAAGCCAGAAAAAGCATAGCACAAGACCTTTAACCTATAAATTAGTAATGGTGTTTTAGTTTAACCAACACACTTCAAATTTAGAAATTTTGGGCAGAGAATATTCAGTGAGGTTTTTTGAAGCAGACACGGGTAATACAGATAAAAGTATTGCTGCACCTTAGTTATGCCAATTCAGTTAATGGGTGCAAAAGAGCGGAAAACCCTTGTAGCCCACCCACGCGCACCCGAAACTGTCACACAACGAATTTTGGACGTTTCAAAATTGGGAGCAATGCGATCGCTCCACAATATCCCTAAGAAACTAGGGACTACCAGTAGTTTGGCACATTAGTTCTCAGAAGCTACGAGTGGTCAGATCCCCGACTTCTCCAAGAAGTCGGGGATCTAGAAGCCCATTTGACTTTTGAATGCGTGACTTACGTCTTGCGGTACTACTCCCCAGTTTGTTGATCTAACCACTCAATAAAGCTTCGACAAACTCGTAGCTAGAAAACGGACGCAAATCTTCAATTCCTTCACCAGCACCAATAAAGCGAATCGGTAGACCTAGCTGCTGCACGACGGCGAGGGCGACGCCTCCTTTAGCGGTACCATCAAGTTTAGTTAAGACTACGCCACTTAGTTGTGCCGCTTGAGAAAAGATTTCGGCTTGGCGCAATCCATTTTGACCTAAAGTGGCATCAAGAACCAACAATGATTCGACTTTTGCGTTCGGGGCTTTTTTGTCGATAATTCGCCGGATTTTACTCAGTTCATCCATCAAGTTTTTCTTGTTTTGCAGTCGTCCTGCGGTATCGACCAAAAGTAACTCTGTTTCTCGTGCAACGGCAGCGGCGATCGCATCAAATACAACGGCAGCGGGATCTGTATTCTTCCCAGGATTAGAAATTACTTCCACACCGCTTCTGCTACCCCAAACCTTCACCTGTTCCACAGCAGCAGCGCGGAATGTATCTGCTGCACCAATCAAACATTTATAGCCAGATTTTTGTGCTAAGTGAGCAATTTTGCCGATGGTAGTGGTTTTACCAGCGCCATTCACCCCAGTTATTAACCAAATATTAAGATTTTCTTTTTCTGGAGTAAAACTAGCTTTATAGGATGTTTTGAGTGGTGCATCGAGCATATCCCGGAGGATAGTTTTTAGGAAAGCGATCGCCTCATCAGGTGGAGTAACTTCTTCTCGTAGCTGTTTCTGTAACGCTTTGATAATATAGTCTGTCGCTTGGACACCCACATCTGCTTGCAACAGCAACGATTCAATCTCATCGACTGCTGCTTGATTTAGCGGTCCTTGACCGACAATTGCCTTCAGTTGGTTAACAATACCACGACGAGTTTTGTCTAACCCTTGTCGCAGCTTTTTCAGCCAGTTAATTTCTTCAATTGAAACATCTTCCGCACGTCTTCCTTGCCTTGCCAAAACTTCTGTAGACCACACAAACCCGTCATCAAAGGCAAGTCCGGGGATTTCCTCTACTATCTCTGGTGTAGGTGGCTGTAGTACGTCGGTTTCTGGTACTTCAATTGCAGTTGCGATCAATCGTTCCTGTTTTGCTTGCCTTTCTGCCGCTGCCCGTTCTAAAAAGGATAAACTTGCCGGCGCTACGGGTTCTACGGGTTGTGCATCCTCTGGAGTAGCAAGTGCTTCGCTGGCTGTTGGTGCCTGGGTATCTATAATTTCCGGTTCTGGCTCCAATGCAGTTGTTTCATCTGCTAGCTGTTCACCATCTGGCTCTTCTGGTGGCGATTCTGTGACTTCAACACAAGGAGTTTCTACTTCCTCTGCTTGTTGCTTTTGCTGAATGTTTTTATAAGCAGATTTGGCATACGCTAACAAGTCTGTCGCTGCGGCTGAATCATCCTTGCTGGAAGTTTCCGCTGACTCTGTTTGGGATTCTTGTGTAGGAATTTCTGTTTGTTTTTCTTTATCTGGTGCGTTAGCAGGATCGTTATTTTGACGACGGAACCAATTAAAAACCATTGCAGCTATAAGTGTTAGTTGTGATGTGAGTTATGTGTTTAACATTATCGCGTAATTCCCTATCCTTCTATAATGTGGGGAATTACGCGAGTTCAAAAGGAAACATCCAGAAAATTAACTTTCAATAAAGTTGAGAGAAATTGTTCGGATAGTTAAGTTGTTTAAAATACAACAAATTTGAGGTAAATGAAGTACATATATAAAATCCCTCTCCTTGTAGAGACGTAGCACTGCTACGTCTCTTGTATTCGATGAAAGCGGAATCTGCTGTATATTATTTTTATAGAGTTGAAATATACGATGGTAGCATCTCATAAGTTATAATTTATTCTACGAGATGTATCAACTTGGGAATAATATTTTAGATTCATCTCGCCAAAAGTCGCAATTATTTATTTAAATAAAATGAGCATTAAAATATTAGAAAGTGTAGATTCTTCCGAAGTTAAAGAATTAAGAGCAGAAATTCTATCAAAACGCAAGATAGGAAATGTTTTATTTGAAATTAAACAAATCATCTCTGACATGACCCTTAAAAAAGCTGAGTATTTGACACAAATTCTGGATTTATTTGTTAGTCAAATGGGGTATGTAAAGCTTGGCGATCGCTGGAAAGAAATTGATCAACCCGCAGCAAAACAAATTTTAGCATTTGTCTTGACAAAAGATTTGGCTTATTCTTCAAAAATAATGGCAGTCGAAGAGGCTGAAAAAATTTCTACTAAGGTGTTCAACTTTTTTCAAAATCCCTGTATTTTTTTTACTAACGCAGTATTTGTCAACAACTACTCGGCGCTTAGTGCTTGGGATTCGCTGACAGACGCAACATTTGACACAGGTATAATTTTTGTAAATACTACACTGATTGGAATGCTGTGGGTTAAAGATGAAGACTAATAGCTGAACTATCAAATAAATTAGTAATCAAACTTTTAACTTATATTTAATTAAAATTTAAAAGATAATAGCTAATGTACTTATTTAGGCTCAATATCAACTAGTAATTGATTCAAGTAACCAACCTATTAAGTATGTCTAAATTAGCTTTTCCTTTAAAGATATCAACAGGAGCAGTTATACTACTTACCTTTTGTGTAACTAGTGTAAATAGCGCCACAATTTCTGAAAACTTTGAGACCGGCACAAAACCAAGTTACGCTGCGGGTAATGTTGCTCTCAGTACAGGGTTATGGAATTTTAATGATGCTCTAATCGGGAATCTTACTACTGACGTAAAAAATGGCACACAATCTGCCCGCATTCGTAATAGTGGTATAATTAGGATGCTGTTTGATCGCACTACTGGTGCCGGCACTATCACTGTCAGACATGCTAAATTTGGTTCCGACGGTAATACTACTTGGGGTGTTTGGTGTTCAACTAACAGTGGTATTTCATATACACCAGTCGGTTCCACTGTCACTACCTCTTCTACAACATTGCAAACAGCGACTTTTACAGCCAATATCTCTGGCTTTGTTCGCTGTGACATTCGTAAGACTGATGGAACTACAAACAGAACCAACATTGATGACATCGTAATTACAGATTACGGTTCTTCCACTCCTCCTCTACCAAGCGGTTCTGTACCTTTCTTTGACAATATCAACAACCCTGTATCTGGTTTAGCCTATGGTAGCCCAGCGGATGTCACACCTCCAGCCCCAGCCCTCAACAGTTTTGACACAGCAGTAGTCAATCTTTGTGGTACTCCGGGTACTGTTGTGAGTCGCAGCGCTTTCCAGTCTACCCTAAATGCTAATCCTACCGTCTTGGCAAATATCAAGGCTTATGTGGGAGGATTCCTGAAACCGGGTCGGACTTCCAATACTGATTTCTTGAACGATTTAACCGATCTCTGGTTTAATGTTGTAGGTTTTGATCATGTATTCTGCGGAGAACCAGTTCAAGGAGGCTCTATTGGTGGGTTGCACTTTGTTGGACGTTATGTGGAACTGCAAAGCAAGGGTTTGGCTGGACGACTGAATAATAATACGTTTAGGGAAGAAGTTGTTCCCAACACAGTCTACACAATGGGTGTGATTGTGAGAGTAGGTAATGGGACTGCTCAATCTACTATCAAAGGTTATCCTTACACCCTCAGTGCTGAAGAAATTTTGTCAAATGCATCTTTAGGTTACAAGAACAACCCCAACACTACTACTACTAACCAAGCATGTCTTCTGAGCGTCACAGATGAGGGTAGAACTTTTAAAGCCGTATTTGTCAGAAGACAAGGTGGCATTCGTACTTTCTATCCCGATGCTACTCCTGACTCTACCGCTAACTGTATCCAGTAATATAGCAGCCTATCGCCAATATGGAATACACGTAGAGACGTAGCAGTGGAACGTCTCTACAAGGAGAGGGGTTTTATACATGTACTTCATTTACCTGAAATCTGCTGTATCATGTCCGTTTAATTAACATTAATAAAAACCTACCTACCCTCGTAGAGACGTTCCGGTGGAACGTC
>JAHHIJ010000035.1 GCA_019358985.1 Tolypothrix brevis GSE-NOS-MK-07-07A
TTTATCCGGTGGAACGTCTTTATCCGGTGGAACGTCTTTATCCGGTGGAACGTCTTTATCCGGTGGAACGTCTTTATCCGGTGGAACGTCTTTATCCGGTGGAACGTCTTTATCCGGTGGAACGTCTTTATCCGGTGGAACGTCTCTCAATACGGTTCGGTTAAGGCAAGAGACGCGATAAATCGACGTCTCTACAAAGGACTTATTATTGTAAAGACGGCGATTCCCTTGCGTCTTTGTGATCTATAATTTTCATCAAAAAATCTTATCCGAACCGTATTGGAACGTCTTTATCCGGTGGAACGTCTTTACATTGTTATCAAACGTTACGCAGTTTTTTTCTGCTCAGTGAATCGACGCAGAACACCATTAATAAATCGATGACCGTCCTCTCCGCTGTAGCGTTTGGCTAACTCTACAGCTTCGTCGATTGTCACGCTGTCTGGAACTTCTAAAAATTCCATTTCTGCTACAGCGATTCGCAGAATATCGCGGTCGATTTGAGCCAGACGAGTTACTTGCCAATCTACCAAAGCGTCGGAGAGTAATTGATCGATCGCTTTTCGTTCTTCATTAACTATTTTGACAATTTCAATGGCGTATCTGGCAACATCTTTATCTTGGTTCGCTAGCTGAATCAGTTCTGGAAACTCAAGAGTGGTGCCAAGTTGATTAATTGCCGTTTGGGTATATTCGATCGCCTCTTTGACCATAGTTCTGGCAACATTAACATCGGTGGTGCGAGTTTGGCTGCTTAAAAGGCGATCGTTACTGCGTTGTAATTCCCCAGCAGCATTATCTAAAGAGTCTTGCACTTCTAATGTCAGGGTACGTACTGCCGCTAGCACTAACTTCGGTAGTTGTTCTTCTGTCAATTTTTTGGGGTTAATTGGCATCTGACTAAGACTTAAAAGCGCCAATTCACGAGCAATTTGACGGGGTTTACGGGGTTTCATAAAAGTGTATTTAGGGCTTGCTGAAAAGTGAATTGATTTTGGCTGCGAATTGGGAACTACACGGTGGAGAAACTATTTGCCAATTTCTCCACCGTGCATTTGCTCTACAATTTTAAGTCTCTTCTAAAGGTATAATCTGCCGTTTTGTTTCAGTTTGTGGCACTTCCAGTTTGCGATCTTTGGGGATAACTAAGGGAGGTAAGGGCGTATTTGGAGCGACAATGCCACCAGAAACAATTATTTTAAAGGCATCTTCTATCGATATTGATAGATTTACTGCCTCATCTTCTGGAAGTACTGCATACCATCCAGTAGTCGGATTTGGAGTGGTGGGGATAAAAACGCTCAACACTGGGCAAGACATTTGAGATTGAATCTCACTACTAATTGTGCCAGTGACGAAGCCGATCGCCCACATTCCCCGACGTGGATATTCTACCAAAATTACGCGGCGAAACTTACCATTGGTATCTTTTAATAATGTTTCCAATAGCTGTTTCAGGGTTTTATACACCTGTCCAGCTAAGGGAATCGCCTGCAACACTCGCTCACCAAAATCTAGTAACCAGCGCCCAGCAATATTCCGAGCCATTAAGCCAATCAAGAGAATACTGAATAGCGGTACTGCCAAACCCACGAAAAGATTCAGTAGATTTACTACAATAGGGTGCATTCCCTGAAAGGGATTCACTTGTTTAGGAATTTGGGTGAGAAAGTTGATTACCCAAGTGGCAATGGTAATCGTTAGCCAGATGGTTGTCGCTAGGGGAATCACCACCAACAAACCAGCAATCAGGTCATTTTTGAAGTCCTGTTTTAGGCGATCGATTAACAAGCCCCTATTCTCCTTTTTTGGGTTACTGGAACTTCTGTTATTGGTATTCATAACCAGCAGATTAGTCAAATTGCACTACTGTAGTTTGCTATCTTGCTTGGATCTGCTGCTGTAAATCCCTAGTAGAAGAAGGCAGAAGCGAATAATACATATATCATCTACCTTTTGGCTTTTCTATAACTGTGTAGTTATTTCTGCCGTTCTGTACTAGCTTTTACTCAATGGGATTTGACGCGATGCAAGTCCAAACAGCCTAAAGTTCTGATTCCGAGTCAAACCTCACTTTTAGTCCATATGGACATGTAGCAACCAGAATGATGGCTGGGGTTATTCTCAGACACTGTTACTTTTCTTTATCAGACTTGTAAATGATTGTTGCAAGTCTTTTCGGCTTTTATTGATCCTACCGCGATCGCACTCAAAGCTGCCTATAATTCTGAAAGCTTTATTCCTTCAGCATTAGTATCTGTTTAGCTGGCACAATCGAAGATGATAAAAAAGTTATGTTAAAAATCTGAATTTATAATAAATGTAACATTATTAGGGAATAGAAAAGAAAATTATCAGAATACTGGTTGAAAACCCTGTGCGTTCACGCTCCTTTGGATAGTTTTTCAGATGTTGTCATCTGGAGACTATTCTCGACTATATCTGAGTCGGGTTTCGGCATGTGCTTCATTTCCCAAACTTTCAGCAAAATTAGATATTCATAGAATGCTTGTAGTGTACACCAAGCAGTGCCGGCGCGTCCGTCCAAGCAGCCGCCCAAAATAAAATACATATAGAAAAAGCGTAACAGGGGTCGAGCAGGTAAACGCAAAGACAAATCTTTTAAAGCGCGACGTTTTTCGACTTCTGACTTCCCAAAAAACAAATTTAGCCAGTTCACGTTTCCGTGTTCTAGTTGATACAAAGTTTCTTGAGCTTCATCTGTAGAGTAACGATTGTGCTTTTCTATCCAACGGTTCAAGCCTTTGCTACAAGTATAGTGAGGGTAAGTTTCCTTTAAAAAGCTGGTTTCGCCATGACAAACTTCACGTTCAGTATGACCGTAGTCGTCAAACCAAACTTTACCATGACGGAAGAGACGCAGTTGGTAACGCGGATATTGGGTGCTGTAGCGAATCCAACGATCCATAAACATGACACGTTCAGCGACATAATAGCCGATGTAGTCTGGATTATTCATCGCTTGGAGGCATTCAGCAAATAGTTCTGGTGTCATGCGCTCGTCAGCCTCTAGAATGTAAACCCATTCATATTTTGGGGCAATAGATTCTAGCATCCAGGTACGTTGTTTTCCGTGGCTTTCAAAAGCATGTTGAACAACACGTACAGGATAGTTTTTTGCTCTTTCGACAGTGCGATCGCTACTGCATGAGTCTACAACAATAATGTCATCCGATAGCATCGCTGACTCAATACAAGCGGCAATATCTAATTCTTCGTTATATGTAAGTATGTATACTGAGAGCATTTTTTAGTTTTATAAAGATTTTACTAATTTCTAAGTACAAATCAAACACGAAAACTCCGCGTTTAACTTTGCTTTTTTACACAAAGTTAAACCAAGTAGTCATGATCAACTGCGTACAAATATAACTCATTGTAGTTGGCGCTTTAGGGCTAAAGCGCCAACTACAAGCTAAGTCTGTCTCTGTTTTTCATGTTGACAGTATTACGGCACTACAAATCAAAGATTAGCGTGCGGGTGCTTTTTTACGTCCACCACCTTGTAAAGCACCCATACCTCTTAATCCTGTCCAGCCGATGATAATGTAACCAATAGCCAATAGCAAACTACTCATACCAATCCGTAGTCCAGACTTCAAAGCTTCTTGTTGAGCTTGTTTTTGGGCTTCTTCCTTACGCTGACGAATTTGGTTAAGTTTTTCATTTGCAAGTCCCTGAGGATCGCTTTGCTGCGCTAGAAATTTGTCAAGCTCTTGGGGATTTGCCTTAAACTTCTTGAGTAATTCTTTCTGAGTTGCAGGTAAGTTAGGATTCTCAAGTGCTTGCTTGTATTTTTGATCATCTTTGAGCAACTCAGTAAACTGAGCTTTGATTTGGCTCTTTTGCTGTTCTAATTGAGCCTTAACCTGAGCGTTACCCAGTTGTGCTTGTAATTGAGTTAACTGGCTTTTGAGTTGATTTTCTGCCTGATCCGCATCTTGGGTGATTCGAGTTACTGTCTGAGACTTAGCTTGATTCACGTTGTTGAGGTGCAAGGGAAAAATCAGTAAGAATAACAACCCCAAAATACTCGATAGTATCAGTGCGGGAAATCTTAAATCTACAGGTTGCGAGCGATCGCTATCACTAGTACTATCAATCCAGTATCCCGCAAACAGCATCCCCAAACCAACCATAGGTACAATACCTCGGTCAACTAACGCTGTTGCCAAGCCGATTTGCCACCCTTTATCAGTCGGTTGGAAGGGAAACAACAGAATCAAAAAGTCCAGCAAAAAGGACAAGATTAAGATAGTCCCAACCACTATTAGTGTGCGGGCAGCGTTTACAGTAGCCAAACGGTCAATCATAGTTTTTCAGTCTTGTAGTGAATATTATTGAATGTCATATTTAAAGTTACTGGAATATTATTCCCTTGACCTTATCTGTTATTTAGAATCTCAGAGCAAATTTAATACATTTAATTGAATTTTTACCCATTGATTTTAAACTACACCACAGTAACACCTGTAGTTTAGGGTGTCTTCCGGAAATTCCTCGTGTTTGACTATACAAACGTTGACTAAGGGGAGAGGGAGAGGGGGGGGATGGGGGGAAAGAAGAATTATTATCCTTGTCCCCCACTCCCCCACTCCCTTGTCCCTACTCCCTAATCTCTTGTTCCCAAATCGGCAGATCCTCTGGACGGTCAACATCAGCTAAGATCGGTAAGTAAGCCAGTGATAAATTAAGTTTCTGGGCAATCTCCACAGTTTGTGATAAAACTTGAGAAGTTCCCCAATCGATGTTAGTCAATAATTCGGGAAACGGCTGCTGTAAACCAATTAAATAATAGCCACCGTCTACCGCAGGACCGAGAACTAAGTCAAAGACTTGCAGTTGCTCAAAAGCTGTTGTTAGAATCTGAGGATTTACACCAGGGCAATCAGTACCAATGATAACTACATATTCCGCATTTTTTTGAAAGGAATTTAAGAGCGATCGTATCATCCGCGAACCCAGATCGCCTTCACCTTGTAAGTGATAAACTAAATCAGACCCCAGCCAATCTTGCATCAATTGCAAACTACCACCCGCAAACCGTATTTCCAAAGAGATGGCAGTGCTTGCTTGTAATTCTTTAACGTGAGATAATGTGTATTCAGTCATCTCTCGCTGAAGATTAGCAGCGCCAACACTGCCCAAAGCAGGTATCAACCGAGTTTTTGTCTTTCCCGGTTCTGGGTAGCGAGTAAAAATAATTAGATGCTGTTTCAAGTATTTTGGTGATTTCAGCACGCAATACCTTATTTTAAATCAACCAGAAATATCTTAATAGCAATACTTGCCGCTTTCGTTAGCCGTAGCATGGTCTTTTCCCGTTCGCATTGCCCCTAAAATTGTAGAAATATAAACGCAGCGCTTGACTTTACCCGCATACGAACTGTAAATGGTTATCTGTCCTAATGCTTGTAGTGATTTGTTGATACACTCATCTCCAACATTGTAGACAGGACAACCTTGGTAATTAAATATAACTCGCCATGCCCCAGACACAGTTTGTTTTCTTAAAGTTGTCTCACTATCAATCCGAATATTTGAATCGAGATTATTCCATAGCTTATCGTTGGTAGTGACGGCTTCAGGAATGAATTGTTCTGCTTTTGCTTGATGAACTGCCCACTGAACAATATTGTTTTGGTTGCGAAAGCTGACTTGCCAGGTTAACTTTTCTTTGGTGGCTTGACTTTGAGCCTGACGCATAGCACGGTAAACTTGATCTTGGGCAACATTGAGACGACGAGTATTTACAAAACTTACCCAACTGGGGATAGCGATCGCGCTTAATATCCCGACCATAAAAATAACTACCAACATCTCTACCAGCGAAAAGCCACTGTTAGAAGAGTTTCTCAAAATATTTCTTTTCATTAAATAAACTAAATACGGTAAATGCACTAAGGATATTTATTTTTCAATTAAATTGTTAAAACCGCAAATATCAGGTGTTTTTCACTTTATTAGCAAATATCTTCATGCTTGTTAATAATGCCGTAGAAAAAGCAGACGGTAGCATCAGAATAACGACTATTTTAAAGAAAAATATCAATGTTAAACGTATACTCTGTAGACGGCAAGAATTATTTTTGACATACTTCCATAAAAACAAAGCCCCTGCTAAACCTTTTTGTCGATTAAGCGGATTTTGTAAAGCTTTCCATGTTAGGTATTTATAAAGATTTGCAAAACTGTAAGCTTTCAAATGTTGTAAAGATTCAGGACTTTTACTGTACGCTTTATTAAGAACTTGCAGACAAGCTTTTTCTTGTCTTGCAAGATTAGAAGATAGAGAATTAGCGCTTATTCTATATAAAATTTGCACTTCGGGTACAGCCACAAAATTGAATTCCCGCGCTAATCTCAACCACATATCCCAATCCTGACCAGCAAGCAAAGATTCATCAAATCCACCAACTGCGAGCAGAGCATCTTTACAAATCAATGGGTTAGAACCATTCTCTAAAAAATTTTTAACTAATAGCTGTTCATAAACATTTCCATTCAAACTAATGTGAGTACCTGAATGGACAAATTTGCCATTTTCATCAATATAATCTGTCCAACTATAAGTAACTTTTGTAGTTGGATTTTCTTCTAAAGCCTGTAACTGAGTCGCTAACTTATCAGGTATCCAAATATCATCTGCATCTAAGAAACTAATAAATTCTCCTACTGCATGGCTAATGCCACGGTTACGACTCACATTTCCACCAGCATTAGGATATGAAAAAATTTTTATCCTACTATCTTTAATTTTTGAAACAATATCTAAACTTGAATCAGTTGAACCATCATTAATTACAATTAATTCAAAATCAGTAAAATTTTGAATTAAGACTGACTCTATGGTTTGCTTAATAGTTTTAGCACAATTATATGCTGGTATAATGACAGAAATTTTCGACACTTTGGGATTTTTCTACTAGGTTTTTACAACCTTATTCTTCCCAAAAATATTGCCAAAATAACATTTTAAAGAATAAAAAGGACTTATCATACTGCTTAAATAAAACTCAATTTCAAAACGTGCAATTATATCATGCTTTAATTGACCTTTATACTTAATTAAATGTCGTAAAACTCGCCGTAAGTTTGCCAGAAAAGTTCTAGCAAATACAATAGGTTTTTGCCAAGTTTTGGCATTGATAAAGCGTAGCTGACAATGACATAAACCGCAGCCTCTAGCCAAGCTTATTAAATAATCTTTTTCTAATCGCCAATGTGGTATTTGATGATAGGTATGCATCGCAGGGTTATACCAAATTTGCCAACCTGCTTTGTGTATGTAAAGCAATGGTTCATAATCATCACCCTGTACCATCAATCCTGGTAATTTTCCTGTTAAATTAGGTCGTTGTGGAACATTTTCGCACCATGCTTGTTTACGAACTACAAGCGCTGCACCGGGAGGAAGCCTTAAATTATCTGGATCAAATAAATGGGATTCATTTCCATGCTCTCTAATAGCCATAAAGGCTTGAATTCTTTCAAAATTTTGTGGCGGTTTTACCTCGTATTCACCATGTATTTGACCGCTCCATACACCAGCTTGAGGATGTTTTTGACCAAAGTTATGAGCCTGTGCAACCCAATCAGATGCAGGTAAATTATCATCATCTAGAAATGCGATTATCTCACCTCTGGCTTCTTTTACGGCTCTCAATCGGGCAAATGCGGCTCCCTGTTGTTTTTCCAAAAAGTACCTCAACGGAATTTCACTATTCCAGGTTTTTTGGTAATTCTCAATTACAAGAGCAGTGTTATCTTTACTATTATTATCAATAATAACTATTTCCCAATTTATATTTTCTTCAAAAATCTGATTTTTCAGCTTTTCCAAAAGTGTAGCTAAACGGTTTTCACTATTATATGTAGGAATAGCTAAAGTTAGATTTAAAATATTATTTTTACTTTTATCAGTCATAATTTTTCAAAAATTTTATTTTAAAAAGATAAAAAGGGCTAATTAAACTGCTTACTAGTAACTCCTTTTCACAAGCAGCAATTAAATCAGTCTTAATTGCACTTCGATATTTGAAAGAGTGAATTATAATCGTGCGTAAATCATTAACTAAGTATGCTAAACTCGCTAAAGGTCTTTGCCAGGGTTTTGTTCTTAGCATTCGTAAGTGATAACGACTTAAACCAACACAACGAAATAAAAGAATTAAATATTCTCTTTGCAATCGCCACGCAGGAATTTTATGATATACGTACATTTCTGGGTTATACCAAATCTCCCAACCACCTAACTGAATATGTAAGACAACTTCTAAATCTTCACTTGCTAAACCCGCTTCTCTACCTTTGTGGTTTAAAACAGGTTGTTGTGGAACATTTTCGCACCAAGCTTGTTTACGAACTACTAAGCCTGCTCCTGGGGGTAGCATTTTCATTTTTGGCTGATATATATGGGGTTCATCACCTCGTTCGGTGATAGCTAAAAAACAGGCTATTTTATGAAAGTTTTCTGGAGGTTCTACTTCAAAATCACCGTGAATTTGGCTACCATAAGCTCCCGCTTTGGGATGCTTTTGAGCAAAATCATAAGCTGCTGTCACCCAATTTGATGCTGGATAGTTGTCATCATCAAGAAAACCGATTAATTGACCTTTAGCTTCTTGAACTGCGCGTTTTCGGGCATAAGCTGCTCCTTGTTGAGATTCAAAGCAATACTTTAATGGGTAAGCACATTGCCAATTTTCTTGATATGCCTGAACCACTTTAGCTGTATTATCACTGCTATTATTATCTACAACAATAATTTCCCACAATAATTTTTCGGTGCAAATTTGATTTTGTAGTCGTTCTAAAAGTTCAGGCAAACGACTTTCGCCGTTGTAAGTTGGGATGGCTACAGTAAAGTCAAGGCATTCAGTCATAGCGCAAAAATTGTATTGTTATTAGGGTAATTTTTTAGTATGCCTAGTCAAAGATCAAAAATCTAGTTAAAGTTACTATGTGACTAATTTGCCATTATTCATGAGATAGATAAACAAAAATTGCACCTGATATTTCAAGTTTGCTCTGAAGGTGCAGTTTATGGTTCCGTATTTTTATGGAATTTTTATTCTAGTTTAGCGATCGCATTTATAATTTAATTGCAATCACCATCTTTTTCAGTTCGCATTCCCCCTAGAAGAGTGTCTACAATCACGCATCGTTTTAGCTCACTTGCTGTGGTAGTTCCAGGGTTAGGTACAGCTACTAGAACTTTTAAAGGTGTATCAGAAGGATCACCATTAGCCTTAGTTGCTAAAATACCCATATAATCGAAAGTAATTGTTTGTGGTGCATTGGAATTGTAGACGGAAGCGTAAGTTGAAGAATTGCTAATACTGTTTCTATTATTTAGGTTTGTACCTAGCAATAATTGTCGTGGTTTAATTTCTAAATCTCCACCTAAATCACGCCAGTACTTATCAGGTGCAAAATCGCTAGGGTGTATGGCAATTTGTGGAACTTTATTAGTATTATTAGTTGTAAAACTGACGCTGTAGCTGAGTTTTTTCTTTTTAGCTTCTCGTTGTGCGTCTTGCAGTGCAGCTAAGACAACATCGTTAGCTTTATTTACTCGCTGTCGATTGGTAAAACCAACCCAGCCGGGAGCAGCGATCGCGGCTAAAATTCCTACCATCAGCACCACTGCTATCAATTCGATCAGTGTGAAGCCGGCATTCTGTTGGATATCTCCAGAAGCGTAGTAGTTTTTACCTGCGAATTGCTGCTTTAATATTGCCAGTACAGATTTTTTATGATTTTTTTTTAACATCAATAAACCCACGCTATACATAATACCTTTTTGTTAATTAATTAGATGAGTTATTAAGGTTATTTAGCAGGTAAAAATCCGCGTCCTTGCACTTGAATGCTTGCAGTAGGGAAATAAGTAGCAGCAGTGTTTGAATACTGAATTTGATTATTCTTGTCAAGGCGAAAATAGGCATTACCTCTTAGGTGAATCTTCGCTAATACTTTCTCTGCTTCTACGCAAGCATAAAATCCAGATGTGTTAGTTCCTATACCTACTGAACCAGTCGGACAAGTAATCGCAGGTCCACTAGTGCTAATATAATCAAGCAAAGTCTCTACTCGTGCAGTGTAAGCTGCTGAGTCTGCTTTCCATTGGTTCATCTTTTCTTTGAGTGTAGAACCGGGAATGGTTGGGTCTAGAGGTGGTGGATTATATCCAGGACTAGAGTCTTCGCCTTTATTATAATTCTCTGCACTAACTTTACCTCGAATTTGAAATCTACCAATACGTGCGGAACGTGACCAGGTAATGTTCCTCTCAGTCGAATTTGTAATTAAGTAATATGCCACCAATGAATAAGCAAAACCATCGTCTTTAACAGGATCTGTTTTAGAAGTCACGCCAACACTATCAGCCAAATATTCTCGCTTCCAAAAAACTAAAACTGGTGTACATATAGTTCCATCAGTACAGTTAGGAGCGCCTTTTAGGGGTGGTATTTGGTCTTTAATACCTGAATTAATAGGAGTAGTAGTATTTGCAATTCTAGTCAATCCATCAGTATCGTAAATATAAACTGCTTGCTGTAAATCACGCTCAATGAAATCAAGTGCAGCCTGAATTTCTTGCTCGCTGGTTGCTTTGGCTTGTTCTTTGCGATCGGTGTCTAGAATGTCAATCATAAATCCCAATAAAGGGGTGATGATCAGTATAGCTAGCACCATTCCTATTAGCAGTTCAATTAGGGTAAAGCCACTATTTTTATTATTTATGCCAAAGCATTTTAACTTAAGGCTCAGTATAAATTTGAGTGAACTCCTCATGTTACGGTTTCCCTTTTATTAACAGATGCTGAAGAATTAAGATTCAATTGGTGGTGCAACCTTTGTCGAGTGCTACGTTAGTTGGGTCGGAACCTTGAAGACGGCTGCAAAGGTCGCCATAGCTAGGCACTGTATCGGTAATATCTGTTGACATTTCTACTAAAGGTGCTTGCAGTTTTGATAAGCCAGTTCCGCCAGTGAAAGTCTGTTGCTGTTTAACGCTGTCTTTCGATGCCTTAAAAGTAATGCCACTTTTAAAAGCATTTGCTCTGTAAACCCGCACACCTAAGGCATATCCCGTCTCAGAAGTTTTGTTACGAAAAACTTGCACAACCATATCGGTGGTACTGCTGTTTGTACAGGTATTATCACCATCCAAATCTATGCAGTACAAATTAGTTGGAGTAGTTGATAGTGATCCTGTAGTTGTGCAGTAAGAGTTTGCTGCACAGCTTAAACTTCCTGGGTTTGTGGGAGCATCATATGTTAAGAGGGCTTTTTCAGTTGCAGGGGCTACTAAGGTTGGGGCTAATGGGGGTTTAATTTGCTTAGTTCTGACTCCATCGATATAGGATTTAGCTGCTTGGGTTGCGAATTCTATCCTTCGGGCTTGAACGCGGGTTGCGACTGATAGGATAATAACTGGAGCGATCGCTGATAACAAAATGCTAACCACTACGATCGCTACTAAAGATTCGATTATCGTAAAACCCTCTTGGCGAGATTTTGAGTAGAATGCAAGTATTTTTCCAGCTTTATTAACCTGTAGTGTTTGTTTGCTTGCTTGTTTTGCTGTGGTCATGGCAATTTACCCTATATTCAAACCCGATTTTTAGCCATTGTCACTTGGTATGCTGGGACAGTCTGAACGATATTCGTTAGGAACAGCATTGGAGTAACTTACTGTGCCATTTTTTGGTGGAATTGCTGTGCGGTTAGTTGGTGATTCACCCGCACAGAGCAATGTTTTCACCCAAAGGTCATCTCGACCTACTTCTCGGAAGAACTCACTTGGACGACCTGCGGAAGGCTGGGTAAATCTCTGGGCAAATAAGTCAGGTTGCTCTGACAATAGCCCTACATCAAAACCCCAGTTTCGAGTGGGTGCTGAGTAGAAAGGTAACAAACCATCGCCGTCTTCAATTGGGTAATTATCAAATGGGTAGTCATATATGCTGAGATTACCCAGAGTTGTGGTAGTGTCAGTACCCAATACCCCTCTGCTTTTCAAAAGGGGTGAAATCGGCGCTGTAGCAAAGGCACTCCGCTTAAGTTGAATAAAGCCACCACGAATTTTGGTTGTTCTACCTTCCCAGTTTTCCAAAAAGCGTACTAAGTTTTGCAAACCTGCTGACACTTCACTAGGTCTACTAGGACTATTTCCAACTACGAAGGTCACATTAAATATGGTGGAGGTAGGAGGGGTGGTGCCAGCATCGGCTTGTTTTAGCCAATTATCCCTAAACTGCGTTTGTACTGCTGAGTCCTGTCTGAGAGAATCATTTGGTCTGCTATTTGCATCATGAATTTGCAAAACAGGTACTAAAATTGGTTGACCATCTAAATCCGGATCTGTAAGAGCATCAGGACCATCAATGGGCGGTAAATAGAATAGAGACTGGTCATTTCTATAAGTTGGGTTAGTGGCTGGGGCACCACCTGTACTTGTTGTTCTGAACCAGAGGGCATTGTTTCCTAATACTCCGTATTTATTACCTGGATCGGGAGGAAGAGAAGAATTATAGATACATCCATTACCGTTAGCATTACTACCTGTGGTGTCTACTGGACAACCTACGCCCATAGGTTTATAAATACCAGAATTGATTTCTACCAGATTATTGCCATTCCGTGCAAAGGCAACTCGGCGAGGATAAAACCTATCTTCTAT
This sequence comes from Tolypothrix brevis GSE-NOS-MK-07-07A, assembly GCA_019358985.1. GTDB lineage: Bacteria > Cyanobacteriota > Cyanobacteriia > Cyanobacteriales > Nostocaceae > Hassallia > Hassallia brevis. The sequence goes on from JAHHIJ010000035.1 coordinate 12,713, forward strand.
AGCGAAAGCTGAACTACCTGTATCGCCAGCCCCAAGCCGTTGTTTAATAGTCTTATTACCTTGTCCGTATGAAGTCACCCAATTGGCAGGAACAGCAGAACTAGCAGTTTTTGCAGTATCTATGGCTTGCCCTAATTTATTAGCTTTGACTACCTTCTCTGTATCATTAGCATTTACAGATCCGTCCCCATTAGCGTCAAAAGAAACCGTGTCATTTAAGTTATCATTTCCATTAACATCAAATCCAACGACCCAATCACCTGCTGTACATTCTGATATTGTCTCCCTGCGGCAGATTTCCATCACATACAAGGGGAAACCATTTGCCCTTCGCTGAATTGGTGTTACACCGTTGATTGTGTAAGAACCTAATGCAGTTTTTGGAATAATGGTACTATTCCCATTAACTGATTGCCACCAATCGGTATTAGTGAGGTAGTTGTTTTCCAAAAAGCCGTTTTTCAGTCGAGGGTTATTTATGTCTGGGCTACTGAAATTTATGTTGTTTTGAAGTGGAATACCAGTGTTGTTGTTTAGGTCAAAATCGCCTTGATTGCGGGCGCCATCAACAAAAGCGCTAGATAGCAGCGTCATCGAATCAGCAACAACTGTTGCCGATCGCCAGTAGTCTCCCCCATCAGTAGGACAACCTGTTCTTCCTGGACGACAAGCAAACTTGGTTTGAGGATCGCTGCGATCGTAAAAGCTGGTAGATTCTAATGTTTGAAATTCTTCAATTTCTGTACTACTGGTGGTGTCAGTACGGTGCAAGTTAAATCTACCTTTAATATATGCGGGTAAATCCGTTGCTAAAATCAGACCTTTTTCTCTAGCGATGAAAGTATTGCTGTTATTCCTTGCTAACGTATCACCGTTGTAAAGGCGGATACCATTGGTGCGACGAGTGGGGTCAAGCTGAAAGTCTGTTGGACTAAGTAATTCTGACTGAGCAGTTGTGTTACTTTTATCTATTAATGCATCTTCTCTGGTGGCGTAAATAATGCCACTCATCGGTAGTAGATATTCTGTGCCTGTTCCGACTGTACCTGTAATCGATGTAGTGATTAGCTGGGCTACATTAATATCAGTTACCCGAACTTCTAAGGGTTGACGCTGTTCAAGGTCTAAAAGGTAGTCAGTGACAGGTAGAAAACTAGCCTGCTTGATTTCCCTAGCATCTAGGAAAGATGCTTCTTTGATAGCGCCATGAGGAGGTTGGTTACTTGGAGTGACGAAACTGGTTTCATTATTCAGAATATAAATCGCACACAGGGCTGTATCAATTGCTGAATAATCTGCCAGTTCTAAGTTACTGGTTGAACCTGTCGGTACTGTAGTCCCAGTGCCAATTTTCTCTAGAGCATCCTTTAAGGGTTGATTTACTCGACGCCCATTAGGAAAGACTAAGTTTGCTTGTCTTTCAAGACGAGCCTTGTTAGTAGCGAAGGTACTTCTGCCAGGGAAGTTGTAAACAACACCGTTGTTAGACTTACCTTGTTGAATGTTGCCATCATTTAGCTCTGTGACGTTGGGTAGAGTACCTCTATTTTTCGCGGAATTGTATTCTACATCGCCTGCATCTCTAACGCCGTTACTATTAGCATCGGAGAACAAATATTTATAGCTGGGGTCGTGGTAGCTACTAACGCAAGCTATTGGGGTTTGGTCATCACCAGCGTTATTTTTGTAGTGATATACAGCAGTTGCCCGCATTAATAAATCGCCCTTGCGTGTTTCTCCTGGCTTAGGGCTACTCATGGGCATGGTATCAGACCACACGAGTATATCAGGCGGAGGTGGAGTGAAACCTAGAACAGTAGTTGGATCTGTCAAAAATGAATAAGTTGGGCGATCGTAACCCAAAGGACCATCAACATAAATCCCGGCACCAGTTACAATGCGGACTCCACCGACGTTATCTAACTCATTTTCTGGAATCTTCGCGGCGTTTTTTTCCCAAAAGCCATTTCGTGCTGAAATACCGAGGTCGCCAAGACTTTGGCTTTGAGTGGTACGCCATCTTTGCGGAGAACCAGTTGGTCTTGTCCAGTTAACAGCAGCGCTGTTATTAAAAATTGGCTGTTGACCATCCATGCCAACATATTTGTCACCTGATTTCCATAATGCAGGTAGATTGTTACCGACAAAAATGCGATCGCCTAACTTAGTCTGAACACCTTCCTGGTTCCGTTTTGTTGGTTCTGTAGCCTCTAACTGAGTAGGAGTCACAGTCACAGTTGTTGCGTTAGTCAACTGGTTGCTGCTGTTTATTGGCTCTCTCCAAATTGCTGGGGGTTCAAATGAACTGTAAGTAATAGCGCTATAGCCAGTTAATGCGTTTCCTCCGAAGGGTGCTTCAGCGAAGGGTACGCGGCGTGTACGATTTTTAAGGTAAAGTTCTATTTCATCTGCAAGAATCTTTCTCGCTGTGGTGTCATCATCACCAACTTGAACACGTTCGTCAACATTTTTTTTAATATCGTCTGGGTATCCACTAGCTGCAACAGCTGTTTTAACAGCACTACCAGTAGTTGCGCTGTTACATGATGAACAAAGAGCGATCGCATCAGTCTTCATCGTGGCAATGCGTTGATTGTATGCATCATCGTTAAAGCCGATAGATGCACCGCCGGCACTGTTAGTAGATCTGCTAGTACTCCTAATCTCTATATCTGCTGTACTTGTTGTTGGTGCATTACCAAAACCTTTATAAAAATGAACTTTAGCAGCTTTTTGATCGGTGGTTTGAGCAATGCTTCCAGTTCCTACATTACCTCCGACAGTAATCTGCCCATTTTCTTGGTTATAGAAACACGATGACTTACTGCTGACTTGTCGCAACTCAATAGTGCCTGAATTACCTCCTCCCCCAATAAGCAAGTTGCCATTAGTGTGAATTCTCCCATTCACTGCCAAGGCTGTACCAGGTGTAATTTCTAGATCGTGTTCAGACCAAACTGCGTTATAAGCTATGGGAACGCGACTTCGGTCTTGTTGAAATTCTAATGCGACAAAACCTTTATCATTTGCGTATTGTTCAAATCCGTTTTTATCAGCCAATGCATCATAAGCTGTCTTCGTGATTGGTACATTAACTGCATAGACAAAGAAGCTTTTACCCAGATTGCCCGATTGCAGTTTATACCAACTAGAATTACCCACCAAGCTAGAAAAGCCGCTAGCACTTGGACAGTTAATGTTTGTATTGGCATTATCCATTGGTGGGGTTTTAGCTTCCAAGGGATTTCTTTTGCGGTTAAACTGCCCTGTGGTAGTATTTCTAGTCGGTGAGCGGAAGTAAATTCCGTATAAAGTATAGGTATCTTTATTGCCGTTGTTATCTGTATCTACAGCAAATTTCCATCCCGTTTTTAATGATTCTTCATTCTCTAATGATAAAGGAGTTGAGGGAGTATTTTGTTGGATGTTGGTGGTACCGTTAAACTCATAAGCGAGCTTTAGACGAGTTTCATCACCAAGCCTGTATTTATCTTTTTTAATAGCGTCATATAAAGCGCTATCAGATGGTGTTCCCCGTGGCAATGTTGCGTCTTCAAATAAAGCATCTAATTTAGCTCTAGCTCTATCAATTGCAGGAGCCGCAGCATTTAGAACTGCCTGATTCACTCGAACATTACTAGCATTTTTGCTTCTATCAAAAGACCTAAATAAAATCGCAGTTGTTAGCAGTACAACTACAAGCGCTACCATTGCCACTGTTGGCAACACAAAACCAGCATTCGCTGATTCACGTCGTCTTCGGGTGATAAATAAAGTCCGCAATAGCCAATTAATTGGCTTGTTAATTACAGTTAGATATTTTTTACTAAACTTACTAAACCTTTTCGATAATATTTTTATTGCCTTGACTAGCCGGCGTTTTGAAGACATAGCTGCTTTCCTGTCAAGTGGATTTAACTAAAATTTGTATTTTTTGGAAATTGAAAATTAAGCCTATCGAATAATTTCGTAGGCAACGTGCAGAGATTTTATTTATGTAACTACTTAAGTGTGTTTTAGGGATTTTTAAAGATGAAAAATCTCTGTTATTAGAGTTATGTCATTTGTAAATTTTGTAGATTATTCCGGTAAATACAGATTTGATATGAATTATTTAATTTATAGCCGACAAAGGATAATAGCGCCATAATTTCACATTAATTTTGCCAAAGGTATTTCAGCAACAGGTGATTTCCTGAAGCTGTTGTTAGCAAAGTAAACTTATAGTACCCATCTGTTAAAGAAAACATATCAGTTGATCAAAAATTCATATTAAGTAAGTGGGCATTAAAAAACATAACTATACTTTTGTCATTGCGAGGAGGCACGACGAAGCAATCGCAAGGTTTTCGAGGATTTTACATTTCGTTACATAGTTAGCTTTATTTGTGCCCACCTACTTAGATAGTTAAAAGCCTCTCCTAACTGGGCAGGCTTGAGTAGTAATACCATTTCTGTATGAAGTGCGCCTAGTTTAGCCCACGCAGGTAAGCTCTCGTTTGTGTAGTCCCAGGCTTACAGCCTGAGAGCATTATGTGCAGCCTCACATAGAATTGGTATAAGAGGATGTTTTAAAAGTCCTCTTGTCAGTATCAAAACGTTCTAGATCCCCCTAAATCCCCCTTTTCAAGGGGGACTTTGATTCCGGTTCCCCCCTTTTTAAGGGGGGCTAGGGGGGATCAATAAGTGCCTAAAATCACAGCTAACCACTTTTCAAACAACCTCTAAGTATTCTTGTGTGCGGTTAGTGTGGTAGTTGACCAGATTAATTTTGGTGGGGTTGTAGTAAAGACTTAAGCGCTGAAGCGCTTACTACAAAAATGCGTTTTTATGAATTGGCGATTTTTAGTAATGATTGAGGTTAATGCCGGCTTCTTTTGCCATTGCGTGTAACCCTTTGGTTTCTAGGGTTTTGATGGCTTTGGTTGATATTTTCAGTTTAACCCAACGGTTTCCTTGGGGCCACCAAACGCGCTTGCTTTGCAGGTTGGGTTGCTGAAGCCGCTTGGTACGACGGTGGGAGTGGGAAATTGCAAAGGCGTTATTTGCTTTTCTGCCAGTTAGTTCACAGCGACGAGACATACTTGGAATATCCTATTTATCTTGAACACAATCTCTTATTGTATTAAATTTTTATCGAGTAAGATGCAATATTATATTCTAGCGGCATTAGCAATGTGAGAATATGAGGCAGAGCCTAAGACTAGTACCGCTTCGCGGAAGTCAAAAGTCAAAAGTCAAAAGTAATATGGAGTAAGCTTTTTAGCGATTGAGAATGGTCTGTTTATTTCCGCCGAACTGTACTAGACATTCCCTGGTAAGGTTTGCTTCCGTTACAGGACAATTTTGCAAGCCCTACGCCGATATATTAGACATCTGCGAAAATTAATTATGCGTTGTCCGAAACCCTTGTAGAGACGTAGCACTGCTACGTCTTTTTTGGAGATGCCTATTAGACATAGGAGTGAAAATTAATTATGCGTTGCCCGATACCAAGAGACGTAGCAGTGCTACGTCTCTACATTCATTCATATTCGGAGATGTCCATTGTAGAGACGTGACCGTGGAACGTCTCTAAGGAAGGTGCGTTAGGGAACCGTAACGCACCCTACAATTTCCCGGCTCTGCCAGGGTGATTATTTTGCGGCTTGTTCTGTCAGCTTGGTGAGGACTTCATTTGAGCGTTCGACGAAGGATTTCATTCCTTCGGCGTCAAAGCCTTTTTGAGACATCAGTGCCAAATCGTAGACGTGTTGGCAAATCATGTTCACCAACTGACCTGTGGGCGATTGACCATCACCTTGAATTATACTGCCTTGGTTGAGGTTCGCCAGATTTTGAATCAGGGGGTGAGCGGTATTCACTAGCAAAATGTGGTCTTCGGGAAACCCTACGTTTTGTTGCTGCATCATGGCGTTCATTTCTCGCAGACGCCGCAGAATTTCTGGTAATAGTACCATTGCTGGTGGTGTTCCTTGGGGATCGTCTGATTTCAAAGCTTCGGTGCGGATGTTGAGTCTGGGTTTGTTGAGTGCTTTCTCAAAGAGTTCTTTGACGATTTCACTGCGAGTTTTGTTGGTTACGGGGTCTACAATTTCGCTCGCTTTGTCTTTATCGAGCAAGGTGTTATCTAAGTCGGAATCTACCCGCGTAAATTTAACATCGTTATATTCTTGCTCTAGAAAGTTGATAAAGTGGGTATCGATGAAGGAGTCCATAAATAGGACTTCTAAACCTTGGTTTTTATGCAATTCTACGTAGGTAGCTTGCGTTGCCGCATCGGTGCAGTAGAAAACGCGGTTTTCGTGGTGTTCTTTGTTACGTTCTAGGTATTCTTTGAGGGTGGTGTATGGGGATTCAGGGGTGGAATCAGCCGTTTTAGGGGTGACATTTTGCCATGCATCGCCTTCATCTGATTGTACCTGTACTGCTGGGGTATCAGTGGTTTTTTCTGATAGCTTGGCGGTGGTGCGGAAGATGATGATGTCTTCGACTTGTTTTTTGAATTTGTCGTCGTTGAGAACGCCAAATTTAACGAAGGTGCCTAAGTCTTTCCAGGTGTTAATGTATTGTTCTCGGTTATCGCGATAAACTTCTTTTAAGCGATCGCCTACTTTTTTTGCGATATAATCGCCTATTTTCCGCACGGTGCGATCGCTTTGCAAGGCACTCCGCGACACATTCAGGGGAATATCAGCGCTATCAATTACACCCCGCATCGGAGTCAAAAACTGCGGGATAATTTCTTCGCAGTTGTCACTAACAAAAACTTGGTTACAAAATAGCTTAATTTGCCCTTTTGTCGCATCCACATCTGGCTTCATCTTCGGAAAATACAAAATCCCGTTGATGATAAACGGATAATCTGTATTCAAATGCACCCACAACAGCGGTTCTTCTTGGAAAGGATACAGGTAGCGGTAAAACTCTAAATAATCTTCTTGACTCAAGCTACTGGCAGATTCTCGCCAAGGTGCTTTCTGCCTGTTTAATACCTCACCCTCCAGTTTGATGGGTACTGGCATGAAATCGCAGTAAGTCTTGACAAGATTCTTAATTCGTGATGATTCTAAATATTCCTCTTCTTCCTCTTGCAGTGTGAGGGTAATGGTGGTGCCACGAGTTGTCCGGGGTGAATCTTCCAGGGTGTACTCTGGAGAACCATCACAAGTCCAGTGAACAGCTTGGGAACCTTCTTTATAAGATAAGGTATCAATTTCGACTTTTTGCGCCACCATGAAGGAGGAGTAAAAGCCCAGACCAAAGTGACCGATAATTGGTTGGTCTGATTTGCCTTGGTACTTTTGAATAAATTCTTCGGCACTGGAGAAAGCAACTTGGGTGATGTATTTTTTCACCTCATCAGCGGTCATCCCGATGCCGTTGTCGGTAATGGAGAGGGTTTTGTTGTTTTTGTCAATGGCAATTTCTATTTCTGGTTCACCGATTTCACCTGAATATTCCCCAGCGCGAGATACCATGTTCAGTTTTTGGATGGCATCTACAGCGTTGGAAACCAGTTCTCGCAAGAATATTTGGTGGTCGGAGTAGAGCGACTTTTTGATAATCGGGAAAATATTCTCAGTATGGATACTGATAGTGCCTTGTTCAAGCATGATTCCTAATGTTCTGTTTAAGTATCTCAATTATGACTCTGGCAAATACATCATAGCCATCTGCTTTCAAGGTTAAACCTGAAGAATGCTAAAGAGTATGATACCAATTAGGATTCTAAAGGCATAACTTAGGCGATCGCTTCTTTTTTCAGCGTTGTTTGCCCCCATAGAGTGATTCGGATTTCCCTACCCCTGCTAAATATCCTCCTACTTAGTATTTTTTTCCAATACTAAAAAATAGTGATATGGATGGATGGGGTCGATAAATTCTTCCTTGATGCTTAATCCTGCTTTGGCAACCGAGTCTAAAATCCGCTTTTTGGGATATCCTTTTAGCCCCATTTCCCAATAATGTTCGTTACAAACTGGTTTTGTACTCCAAAATTTTGGCACATGAAGTAATAAATACCTTGACCTATGTGCATAAGAATATTTAATTTGAAGTGCCAAAAATTGGGAATTATAGGGAATCGAAATTACTAAAAATTTCTTTGTAATAAATGCAAGTTGTTTTAAGGCTTCTTCTGATTGTTCATAAGGCAAGTGTTCTAATACCTGAAATAGTACAATCGCATCAAATTTATCTTTTAGTGTCGAAAAATCATTTGTTAGATCCAAAATTATGTCTGGTTCTAAGTTGGGGTCAATATCAGCAGTGGTGACATTGTAGCCATTGCGTTTGAGGATATCCGTTAACAGGGAATTAAAAATCCCAATTTCCAGGATGTTTTTTACCTGTGAGCCTAATGTAAATATTAGACGCAATTGGTGGTGATAACTAATCAGCCTATCTTTTGATAAATATTCCGAATTTTTCAGGTTTAATGAGCTAATGAGTTGCATAAAATGGACTGACTAAAGTTATGGGTGAGTAATTAAATTTTTCCCAAAAAATCAGTCCGAGTAACAATTTTAGGTTAAAAATATCTTTGTCATTACCAACAGCCTGGGACTTAAGTCCCAGTCTGATAGCTAAAGTCGGATAAATCCGACTCAAATTATATATATTGTAAAGACGTTCAGGCGGAACGTCTCTAGGACGGTTACTATTCTTCCCGCGACTCGGACTCAAATTATATCATGTCCGACAAATCATATATATTGTAAAGACGTTCCGGCGGAACGTCTCTACGACGGTTGCTATTCTTCCCGCGACTCGGACTCAAATTATATCATGTCCGACAAATCATATATATTGTAAAGACGTTCCGGCGGAACGTCTCTAGGACGGTTACTATTCTTCCCGCGACTCGGACTCAATTATTATTATGTCCGACAAATCATATATATTGTAAAGACGTTCCGGCGGAACGTCTCTACGACGGTTACTATTCTTCGCGCGACAATGTGGTAATTTGTGACACTGGCACCTTAGCGGTCACTTTTTTGTTAAAGGTGAGTCCGTTATCGCCTTTGTCGATTATAATAGTGTCGCCAGAGATAAAGGTGTTCTCTAACAACTTGGTAGCGATCGCATTTTCTACTTCTCGCTGAATTGCCCGTTTGATGGGACGTGCGCCATAAACTGGATCGTAACCGATTTCTACTAGGCGATCGCACGCCGCTTGCGATATCTCCAATGATATTTTTTGGTCTGCTAGTAAATTTTGCACCCGTTTGAGTTGAATCTGGACGATATGCCGCATTTCCGCACGACTGAGGGTGTGGAAAATAATTATATCATCGACGCGGTTAAGAAACTCTGGGCGAAAGTGCGATCGCAAAGCTTCTGTTACCCGCTTTTGCATCATGTCATATTTGGAGTCATCACCAGATACATCCAAAATGTATTCGCTACCGATGTTACTGGTCATGACAATGACGGTGTTTCTAAAATCAACTAATCTCCCCTGCGAATCAGTAATTCTACCGTCATCTAAAACCTGTAACAAAAGGTTAAATACGTCAGGATGCGCTTTTTCCACTTCATCCAAAAGCACCACCGAATAAGGACGACGGCGAATCGCTTCCGAAAGTTGACCGCCTTCTTCATAGCCTACATATCCGGGAGGCGCTCCCACTAAGCGGGAAACCGAATGTTTCTCCATATACTCGGACATATCTAAGCGCACCAATGCATCACTAGAATCAAAGAGAAACTGCGCTAATGTCCGTGCTAGCTCGGTTTTCCCCACTCCAGTGGGTCCCATGAACAAAAATGATCCAATTGGACGACCTGGGTCTTTCATCCCCGCACGAGCGCGACGAATTGCCGCTGATACCGCTGCTACAGCTTCCTCTTGCCCAATAACTCGTTCGTGCAAATGGCTTTCTAATTGCAGTAACTTTTGCCGTTCTGATTCCAAAAGGCGATTTACGGGAATTCCTGTCCATTTGGCGACGATTTCGGCAATATCAGCTTCAGTGACTTGTTCCCGCAGTAAGGTAGTACCTTGGTTTTGAGTTTCCAGAAGTTGCGCTTCTTTGACTTCCAACTCCCGCTGTACTCGCTCCAAATCGTCATATTTTAGCTTGGCAGCTTTATTAAGATCGTAAGCGCGTTCGGCTTGCTCAATTTGTACCCGCAGCGCTTCTTCTTGTTTCTTTAACGCGCTGATAGCTTCTAATACCTGCTTTTCGCCTTGCCATTGCTCATTAAATTTCTGCTGTTTTTCAGTTAAATTGGCGATTTCTTGCTCAATTCGGTCTAAACGCTCTTTTGTTTGCGGCGTACCTTTCTCTTCCCCAGCCAATGACAGCTTTTCCATTTCTAGCTGCATTAAACGACGGTCAACAATTTCTAATTCCGCAGGTTTGGAGGTAATTTCCATTTTCAACTGTGCTGCGGCTTCGTCTACTAAGTCGATCGCTTTATCTGGCAAAAAGCGATCGCTTATATATCTTGATGATAATGTAGCGGCTGCGACTAACGCCGAATCAGAAATCTTTACATTATGATGCACTTCGTAACGTTCTTTCAAACCGCGTAAAATGGAAATGGTATTTTCCACGCTCGGCTGATCCACAAATACTTGCTGAAAACGTCTTTCTAATGCGGCGTCTTTTTCGATATACTTACGGTATTCATCCAAAGTTGTCGCGCCAATACAACGCAGTTCTCCCCGCGCTAACATTGGTTTGAGTAAATTCCCGGCATCCATTGCTCCTTGTTGGTTAGAACCTGTACCAACAACGGTATGCAACTCGTCAATAAATAAAACTATTTGACCGTTTGATTCAGTAACTTCACGTAAAACTGCTTTTAAACGGTCTTCAAATTCACCTCGATATTTTGCCCCAGCAATCAAACTACCCATATCTAGGGAAATTAACTGGCGGTTTTTCAAAGATTCGGGAACGTCACCGTTAACCATGCGCTGTGCTAATGCTTCAGCGATCGCTGTTTTACCTACCCCAGGTTCCCCAATTAATACCGGGTTATTCTTACTGCGGCGCGATAATACTTGAATTACGCGGCGAATTTCATCATCGCGTCCTATTACGGGGTCTAGCCTACCAGCTTTTGCTTGTTCTGTCAAGTCTCTACCGAACTTTTGCAAAGCTTCGTAACGAGATTCTGGAGCTTGATCGGTTACTTTTTGGCTACCACGAACGGTTTTGATCGTCGCTTCTAACTTTGAAGAATCCAAATTAAAAGCTTTGAACATTTTGCGTCCGATGCGATCGTCTTCGGCAAAAGCCAGAAGCATGTGTTCTACAGAAATGAAGGAATCCTTCATTCTAACTTTGGTTTCTTCGGCTCGGTCTAACATCATATCTAAATTGCGACCAAGATAAAGCTGTTCATTTTTGCCAACTTTCGGCTGACGTTGGATAAATGCTTCAACTTGCTGCTGCAAACGGAACGGATCAACCTCACATCGTCCGAGGATTCGTGTTGCTAATCCTGTGGGTTCTTCTAATAAAGCAATCATTAAATGTTCAACATCTAATTGCTGTTGTTGATAAGCACGAACTACATCCTGAGATTTAACGATCGCTTCCCAGGCTTTATCAGTAAATTTATTTGGATCTGTAGGCTGCATCTTTAAATAATTTAGGATTTTAGATTTTAAATTGGTAATTGGGCATTGGGCAATGGGCAATGGGCATTGGTAATAATTCTTTTTCTAGTTCCCAGTCCCCAGTCCCCAGTCCCCAGTCCCTATTCCCCATTCCCTAATTTAAAACGAAAACACCGTTCTGAGTGTACTTTGCCAGATGGTGCCGTTGGAGCTATCGTTATTAGGGTTGCTCACTAGTGATAGTATAGGGGTTATACTTACATTGTCGTTTAACTGTAGATTATAGAATGCCTCGAAGTTAGTTTGGGTAGCGTCACCAAAAGCTTCAGCAACAAAAGGTTGACCGATCGCTACACCGGCTACGGTTCCGGGAAGAACGAAGTTACGCAAACCCACACCAATAGCCCAACTTAAAGGCTGTAAATCTATATTTTGGTTGATGGCAGTGTTAAATCCTTGGTAGTTACCGACTCCCAAGCGAGTAAAAATTCCGGTGTTGCGATTTAAACTATATTCGGCATTGACCCCAAAGGCGTTAATATCAGTGTTGTTAATTTCCGCATTAGTATATTGTAGCCGCAATGCGAAGCGCGAACTTGGGGAATATTCCACTTCGACACTGGCTTGACGGCGATCGCCAAATAAACCTCCGTTTGTGGTTGAATTAGATTGATTGGCGTTGCCGGCGATGTAAAGCGATCGCACGGTGAATTTGCTATTTTTCGGTTTCCATGCGATGGCAGCACCGGCACCACCATCTCGATCTATTTGATTTTGAACAATCAGAGGGTTATTGATCAAAAAGGTGGAACTAAAATCAACCGCTTCGTTGTTAGCGTATTTATTGCGATCTATAAAATCCCGTGGTAGCATTTTTGCGCCAACGGTGACAGCTAAATCTGGAGAGGGACGAAACGAGTAGTATAATCGCCTTAGACGTAAGTTTTCGTCTACGTTGGTGTAATCGAGTCCTCCATAATTGCCGATAAAGCCGCTGTTTGCCAAATTATTAGAATTTTCCTGCTGTGCCAAATTTATCGCATCAGCGCCATTATTACCAGATTCTAACTGAGTGACAAGTAAATCTTTTTCGTTAAAGCTGGTATTGAGATTTAACCGGGAACGGGCGACTATAGTACTGTTAGCATCACTACCGCTGGTGGGGGCAAAAATTAATTGACCTTTAAGGGTTGTTGTGGTAGAGAATTGACGTGCTTCGAGATAATTTGCGCGATCGCTTGTTGTGTTGACACGTTTTTGCAAATCATCTAAAGCAGACCGATATTCTTTTTGTAAGCGTCGTAAGGTGATAATATCTTCTTGAATGTATTGATCGCCGATCGCTGTAGCAATCAACCCTTCAACTTTATCTAAAGTAGCCGCTAAACCTGCGGCAAATTCATCACGCGTCAGAGGACGATTGCCTTTAAAAGTGCCATCGCTAAAACCAGAGATAATATTATAGCGTTCCATAAGCGATCGCAATGCCTGATAAGCCCAATCTGTTGGTTGAACATCAGACAATTGAGAAACCGAAGTTTGCGGAGTTAAAAACTCAGAATCTGCCTCCACATTACCAGATTGATTTGCTACTTCGACAGTTGGGAATTGGGCATTTATCTGGCTTATCTCCCCTTCCAGATTCATCTGTGCCTTTAATGGCAAGCAAGTCTGGAGGAATGTAGTGATAATACTTACTGCCACAATCCAATAGGACTTACTCGTACTAGGCACTAAAGTGCCTAAAATAAGCGCTAAAGCGCTTACTACGAGTTTATATTTATCTTTCTTGTGCGATCGCGTAAGTTCTATCCAATAAAACTTGCGTCGGTTGCTGATAGTTTTGCAACCGACTAAGTTCTCAGACGACAACTTTTGAGAATTAATTTTTTGCCGCAGATATTGCTTCACGCGAAATTTTACCTATGGAACAATATAATTACTGAGTTACAAGTTTTTCTTGTGACTCCTGTTTCGCATTTGAACCCTGAGTACTGAGTTCAATAAGTTCTACTTTGTACCCATCTGGATCTTCGACAAAAGCAATTACCGTTGAACCGTGTTTCATCGGTCCTGGTTCTCGGACTACTTTAGCACCAGTCTTTTTGATTTCGTCACAGGTAGAGTAAATATCATCGACTCCTAAGGCAATGTGACCGTAAGCATTTCCTAAGTCGTATTTTTCCACACCCCAGTTGTAAGTGAGTTCTAGCACCGTATTGTCTGTTTCGTCACCGTAACCGACAAAAGCGAGGGTAAATTCTCCACCTGGATAATCTTTTCGTCGCAGTAACTTCATTCCCAGGACATCGCAATAAAATTTTAAGGATTCTTCGAGGTTGCCGACGCGTAACATTGTGTGTAGTAAGCGCATAATACCTTTTTGTGTTTGGTTGGATGGCAATTGGACTTATAGCATAAATATATATAAAACTTACGCACCGTGACGCAATTACGTCCGTTGCGATCGCGAAGAGAAGCAATCTCAAACCTTGATTTTACATTAGACATAGAAGTGAAAATTAATTATGCGTTCACCATAACCCTCGTAGAGACGCGAAATTTCGCGTCTCTACATAGATGTCTATTGAGAGTGCGTAATACCGATTATTCTATGTAAAATCCTGCACAATTAGTGCAAACTTTTTCTCAATGTAATGAGCGATCGCCATAAAATTACTTTGGAATAGCTAATATCATGTCCGCAACCGTCGTAAAGACGTAGCACTGCTACGTCTCTACATTGTTTTTCACTTCTTGTGTCTAATAGGAAAATTTCTTTGTCTGTAATGACTAGATGAGATGTTGTAGTGGTACTAGTGATAGTACGGGCTTATAGAAACCATTATATTTATTCTGTAATGAATAATAAAGCGGGTGTCCAAACGATTTTGCTGTTGGCAGCTAATCCTAGAGATACTTCTAAACTGCAACTTGATGTAGAAGTGCGGGAAATTGATGAGGGATTGCAACGAGCGAATAAGCGGGAACAGTTTAAATTAGAACAAAAGTGGGCAGTGCGATCGCGTGATTTTTATCGCGCTATTCTCGACACTCGTCCTCAGATTGTTCACTTTTGCGGACACGGGACGGCTGAGGATGGCATTATCCTGGAAAATGAGATGAAGCAGACGGTGTATGTACAAGCTGATGCGCTGGCAAGTATGTTTAAGCTGTTTGCGAAAAAGGGTGTGGAGTGTGTTGTTCTTAACGCTTGTTATTCAGAAGTGCAAGCAAAGGCTATTAGCCAACATGTCAAATATGTCATTGGCATGAATAAATCTGTGGGTGGCAGCTGTTGCCTTTGCTGTGGCATTTTACGATGCTTTAGGTGCTGGGGAAGATGTGGAGTTTGCCTATGAATTAGGCTGCTCTCAAATGATAGGTTTTTTGGAGCAGCAAACTCCGGTTTTGAAGAAAAATGAATTAACTGATGTCTCAACTGATGTCTCGACTGATGTCTCAACTACTTTTGAAACAGATGTTATTCCACCCAACCCTTACCAGGGATTGTCTGCTTTTGAGGAAGAGGATGCAGCTTTCTTTTTTGGACGGGAAACTTTTGTTAATGAGTTAGTTCAAACAACTCGCAAACAGGCTTTGGTAGGAGTGATTGGTCCGAGTGGTAGTGGTAAATCTTCTATCGTGTTTGCCGGACTGATTCCCAAGTTGCGAAGTCAGGGAAACTGGCTGATTTTATCTTTCCGTCCTGGTAATCAACCATTTTATCAGATCGCTTGTGCATTGGTGCGTTTATTAGAGCCAGAAGTTGGTGAAACTCAACAACTACGCGAAGCAGCGGGACTTGCAGGTGATATGCAGTCGGGTAGAATTACTTTGCAGCAAGTAGCGTCTCGCATCCAAGAACGCAACGGTGGGAAACGTCTGTTGTTGATTGCAGATCAATTTGAAGAACTTTATACGCTTTGCCAGAAGGAAGAACAAGAAGGCTTTGCGGATGCAATCCTTGGTGGTATCTCTCCCGAAAATCTGACACTGATTTTCACCTTACGAGCCGATTTTTACGGTTATGTGCTTTCCTACCGTCCGTTTCGGGATGCGTTGCAGGAGTTTACACCTCAGTTGTTGAGTTCGATGAAACGGGAGGAATTGAAAGCAGCGATCGCACTGCCGGCACAAAAGTTAGAGGTGCAATTAGAAGGGCAACTGACGCAACGAATTTTGGATGATGTCGGACAAGAACCGGGTAACTTGCCTTTGTTGGAATTTGCTTTAACTCGACTGTGGGAAAAGCAAGAAAATCGGGTGTTAACTCACCAAGCATACGATGAAATTGGGGGAGTTAAGAAGGCGATCGCTAATCATGCAGAACAGGTTTATCAACAACTTAGTGGAACACAGCAAAACCAGGCACAGCGCATTTTTGTGCAATTAGTGCGTCCTGGGGAGGGAACGGAGGATACTCGACGCATAGCGACTCGTGCGGAAGTTGGAGAAGATAGTTGGGGCTTGGTGAGTTATTTAGCGGGGTATCAAGCGCGGTTGGTTGTGACAGGACGCCGGGAAGACCTCACCTTGCCCAATCCGGCACCCCTCTCCTTAACAAGGAGAGGGGATGGGGGTGAGGTTTCTTTTGCAGAAGATACGGTAGAGGTGGTGCATGAAGCGCTGATTCGGGAATGGGGAACTTTGCGAGAGTGGATGAATGCTAGCCGTCAGTTTCGCACTTGGCAAGAGCGCTTAAAGGTGGCATTACGAGAGTGGAAAAATGACAACCATGATTCTGGGGCTTTGTTGCGTGGTGTGCCGTTGACTGTGGCATCCGATTGGTTGCACAAACGTGCTGCGGAAATGACGCAGGAGGAGCAAGATTTTATTCAAGTTAGCGGACAACAACGGGATAGAGAGAAGCAGCAAGAGAAACGCCGGCGGCAACAAACTATTTTTGTCTTGACTGGTGGTTTTGTCGGTACTTTGATATTAGCTGGCTTTGGCTTTTGGCAATTGCAGCAAGCTGAAGAAAATCAGCTTGGTCAAATTGAGGCTCTGGCTAATTATTCCACTGAACTTAGGAATCGAGGGCAATACTTTGATGCCCTCATTGAAGCTTTACGAGCTGCAAAACCATTACACTCAAAAAACAATCCTTCGATGCAGGTGGTCTTACAGGTAAGCGAGTCAGAACAGAATAAAGTTCAGCAAAAGTATGGGTTGAAAGATAGCCGTCAATTTCCGAGACTTGCACCCGTTGTAACCACGGTAGACAAACACCATGCCGAGGATGGCTAGATTCAAAAGCTGCTACCAATACTGAAGTATCAAATAGGACTTTCATAATCTGCAATTAAGCCATTGATTCGTTCTTCCCGCATTTGCTCAACAGACGTTTCCAGATTGCCAATTGGAGTAGATTGAACTACTAAAGTCGTCCCAACTCGATATACCAAAGGTTCAGCATTCAGTAAATTTTCAATCGCAGCTTTCAAAAATGCTTCGGCTGTCATACCCTGCGCTGCTGCTTGAGCTAGCAAACGCGCTTCAATTTCTGGAGTTAATTCAAGCGTAATTGCCATAGAATCATCCAACCTCTTTTAGTCACTAGATTATAACCAGCCTGGTTTATGATGCGATCGCACTTCCTATCCTACACCTTTAACATTTGTAGCGTAGGCGCAGCCCAACCTAGTCGTCATTCATGTGATTAATTTCTAATTAATCCAGTATTTATACTTAAAAAAGTTATAATCTTCCAGGCAGTGTCCGCAAGGGAATGTCTAGAAAACTTGTTAAATCTGAGCGTATAAAGTGCCGGAAACGCCTATGCTAGATCGTCGGAACCAATAGGCTGTTTGCTCTTTCAGCGGCAAAAACGCTTTCATCTAGAGGACAAAGAAAAGATGATTAACATAGATACTGCTATTGAGGCGATCGCTGCTCGTGAAATTCTCGACTCTCGTGGCAGACCAACAATTGAAGCCGAAGTGCATTTGGTCAATGGTGCTGTCGGATTGGCACAGGTTCCTAGTGGCGCGTCCACAGGCACTTTTGAGGCGCACGAACTGCGGGATGGCGAAAAAGGTCGTTACGGCGGCAAAGGGGTGCTGAAGGCGGTGCAGAACGTCAAAGAGATACTTGCCCCGAAGTTAATCAACATGGATGCCCTGAACCAAGAACTTATCGATCGCACGATGATTGCTTTAGATGGTTCGGCTAATAAATCCAATTTGGGCGCAAATGCGATTTTAGCAGTTTCCCTAGCCACCGCTAAAGCTGGTGCCGATTCTCTAGGACTTCCCCTATATCGCTATTTGGGTGGACCTTTGGCAAATTTGTTGCCAGTACCGTTGATGAATGTGATTAACGGTGGAGCGCACGCTTCAAATAATGTGGATTTTCAAGAGTTTATGATTGTCCCCATTGGTGCGTCTTCTTTCCGGGAAGCTTTGCGCTGGGGTGCGGAGGTATTTGCTACTCTCAGCAAGGTTTTAGATGATAAAGGTCTCCTCACCGGCGTGGGGGATGAAGGCGGTTTTGCGCCTAATCTAGAGTCGAATCAGGTAGCTTTAGAATTGCTAGTGGCAGCGATTGAGAAAGCTGGTTACAAACCAGGTGAAGAAGTTGCTTTGGCTTTGGATGTGGCAGCGAGTGAGTTTTACAAAGAAGGACAATATGTCTATGACGGTAAACCACATTCCCCAGTTGAATTTATTGATTATTTAGGGCAATTGGTCGATCAATACCCGATTGTATCGATTGAGGATGGCTTGCATGAAGAAGATTGGCAAAGTTGGCAGTTACTGACACAGAAAATCGGTTCCCGTACTCAATTGGTAGGTGATGATTTATTTGTAACTAACGTCACACGCTTACAAAAAGGCATTGAGCAAAAATCTGCTAATGCCATTTTGATTAAACTTAATCAAATTGGTTCGTTAACAGAAACTTTGGAAACCATTGATTTAGCGACTCGGAACGGTTTCCGCTCAGTTATCAGCCATCGTTCCGGTGAAACTGAAGATACGACTATTGCCGATTTAGCTGTGGCAACTCGTGCCGGTCAAATCAAAACCGGTTCTTTGTGTCGCAGCGAACGTGTAGCAAAATATAACCGCTTGTTGCGAATTGAAGA
Source organism: Tolypothrix brevis GSE-NOS-MK-07-07A (assembly GCA_019358985.1). Lineage (GTDB taxonomy): Bacteria > Cyanobacteriota > Cyanobacteriia > Cyanobacteriales > Nostocaceae > Hassallia > Hassallia brevis. The sequence goes on from JAHHIJ010000035.1 coordinate 31,384, forward strand.
TGAATTAGGCGATCGCGCTGTTTATGCCGGTACTGTAGGAATGGGACCGAAATAAAGGTAAAATATAGATATTAACTTTTGCCTTTTGTTTTTAACTTTTGTAGAGACGCGACATGTCGCGTCTTTACGGACAAAAAATTGTTCGGGAATTATTGACGCGAACTTACAACTTAAAAAAGTTATGAAAGTTAGGCGTTAGTTTATACGTCGAATAACACGCTCAAACTCTTGAACAGCATCGTACTGGTCAGGCATTGCAATATATTGTAATAACAAATTTGGGTCTAAATCTGGGAAAAATCCACTACGGTTTACTTCTTCATATTCTCCTTGTTCAGTAAGACGAAATATTTTAATTTCATTCTTTTTCCAAAACCAAACTTCAGGCACTTTTTTAGGCTTATAAAGTTCCTTTCTATTAATGGTTCCACTGGTGACAATAATTTCAATAACAATGTCTGGAGTTTCTTTATCAGTACCGATGCAATAAGACTCATCAGGTGTGCCAGAAGCATATCCAGGTTCTTCCAGAGTGAAACCGCCACGTTTGTAAAATCGAATGCCTTTTACCCTCATATAAGCTTCTACTAACAAGCCAAGGGTGCTTTTCACTTTTTCATGTTTATCTCCAATCGGCGACATAATTTCTAAAATTCCTGAGAAATAAGACAGTCGGACATTATGGTTATCCTTTAGCTGTGCTTCAATACCTTTGAATTGCTCCCAAGAAACATCAGGTAGAGTTACCAGTTTTTCTTGTGTGGGTTGTTCTATAAGTGGGATACTCATATCGCTACTTCCTTAAAAAACTAAAGTACTGCTCAATTTTCGGTCGAACATCACACATAAAACTGTACTATGTGCGTATGAATAATAATTGCTATATTTAATAATCATAAAATTGAATGGTAAGTATCTTTACCAGTCTCAGGCAGCAAGATTAATCGCTGATTAATTACATCAGGTTGCAATCCTAATTCTTCAAGTGGAATTACACCCAAAAGTATATCCTCTCCACCAGGTAATTCAGTACAGGTGAATTCACCTTTTCTTCCTTCTACTATTAGACTTACGCGCTTAAAAAGACGTGTTTTACAGATACCCGCTGCTGTTTTAACATCTATTTCTCCGGCAAGCGGTAAGCCTAACTGAGCAATAATATTTGCTGGTAGACAAAGACGGGTTGCGCCTGTATCAACTAAAACATTATCTAGAGTAATAGAGCGAATTTGTTCTTTAGGAGTAAAACCCCGTTCTGCTAATATTTCATCGACTAGATTACTTACTGTAATTGTTGTAGTGATAATTCCCATCTTGTTATTAGATTTAGTCATAATAATGAATTCATAAATAGACATAGGCGTAGAGAAAATGTAGAGACGTAGCAGTGCTACGTCTCTACAAAGATTTCGGGTAATGCACAGTTAATCTTCACGCCCAAAATCCCATCAATGAAGACTAAGGATAAAATCCTAACTTGGGCAATCCTAAGGTTTCGTCCCAACCCATCATAATGTTCATACATTGGATAGCTTGACCCGCCTGACCTTTAATTAAGTTATCGATTGCTGACATAACAATGACACGACCGGTGCGCGGGTCAACTTCTAAACCGACATAACACATATTACTACCGCAAGCCCATTTCGTTTGCGGATATTCGCCACTTTCGCAAATTCTCACCCAAGGAGAGTTACGATAAAAGGCTCTAAAAATAGTAATTAAGTCGTCTCGCACTAAGCCAGGATCGCGGAGGGTAGCGTATACGGTTGCTAAAATACCCCGCACCATTGGGATAAGGTGGGGTGTAAATTGAATCATAACTTCATGCCCCGCCAAATCACTGCAAATCTGCTCAATTTCCGGGGTGTGGCGGTGACGAGTGACACCATATGCTCCTAGAGAGTTGTCTGCTTCGGCTAGCAATAAGTTGATTTTCCCTTGCCGTCCGCCGCCGGAGGTGCCAGACTTAGCATCGACTATGGCGGTTTCTGGGACGATTAAACCTTGTTTCAAAAGTGGCGAAAGTGCGAGGAGGCTGGCGGTAGGATAGCAGCCGGGACAGCCAATTAACTGCGCGTCGGCAATGCGATCGCGGTACAATTCTGGTAAGCCATAAACTGCTGTAGCCGCTATGGCTTTATCGTTTCTCTGTTTGCCATACCAAGTTGTGTAAGTTGTCAAGTCACTAAACCGATAATCTGCACTGAGATCGAGTACTAAACATCCTTTTTCCAACAGTTTTGGAGTCATTTCGCAAGCCAGACCATTTGGAAGAGAGAGAAACACCACTTCAGTGCGTTCGGCGATTTTTTCTGGATCTACCTCCTCAACTGGTAGATTTACTACATGAGCCAAATGGGGGTAAAGTTCGCCAAAGGGTTTGCCAGCGCTACTTTCACCACCTAAATAAACAACTTCGACCTCTGGATGATCCATTAGTAGTCGAACTAACTGTACTCCGCCGTAGCCTGACGCGCCAACAATGCCAACGGGTACGCGTCTTAAATTGCCCATGATATGAAATCCTTATCCGATAAATGATTAAATTCGTTATTGGCTATCAACTATCATCAACTAAATGCGCCCATTCGCGTTATGTTACTTATGCGATCGCTCTTTTGAAAAATGGAGTGGGGGAGTGGGAGACAAGGGGGACAAGGGAGACAAGGGGACAAGGAGGCAGGGGGAGTTTGTCTCCCTCATCTCCCCATCTCCCCATCTCCCCTTTAAAGGTTGTACAATCGAAAAGTAGGTTTTGTTAAAAAAATTTACATTTATTTGGTCGTTGGAAATACTCTGTGTTGCAGTCTCAGACCACATCCCCAGCTTTTGAATTTGATTTGATTGATGCCGCTTTAGCAGACCTAAAAGCCGGTCGCTCGGTGGTGGTAGTAGATGATGAAAATCGAGAAAATGAAGGCGATTTGATTTGCGCTGCTCAGTTTGCTACCCCGGATATGATTAATTTTATGGCGGTAGAAGCGCGAGGGCTGATTTGTTTGGCGATGACAGGCGATCGCCTTGATGAACTTGATTTACCATTAATGGTAAGCAATATTACAGACACTAACCAAACTGCCTTCACTGTCAGCATTGATGCTGGTCCTCATTTAGGTGTCAGTACTGGCATTTCCGCCGAAGACCGCGCCCGAACTATTCAAGTGACGCTAAATCCAAGTACACAGCCTTCAGAATTGCGTCGCCCCGGTCATATTTTCCCGATTCGCGCTAAGGAAGGTGGTGTACTAAAACGCGCCGGACATACGGAAGCTGCGGTTGATTTATCTCGATTATCTGGGCTATATCCAGCTGGGGTAATTTGTGAAATTCAAAACCCTGATGGCTCGATGGCGCGATTACCTCAGCTATTTGAGTATGCTAAACATCATAATCTGAAAATTATTAGCATTGCCGATTTAATCAGTTATCGTCTCAAATACGATCGCTTGGTTTATCGCGAAATCGTGACAAAATTACCGAGCCAATTCGGGCTATTTGAAATTTACGGCTACCGACATAGTGTAGATAATACTGAACATGTAGCGATCGTCAAAGGCGACCCAGCTACCTTTAAAGATGAGTCTGTGATGGTGCGAATGCATTCAGAATGCTTGACAGGTGACGCTTTAGGTTCTCTGCGCTGTGATTGTCAACTGCAACTGCAAGCCGCTCTGAAAATGATTGAGCAGGCGGGTCAAGGTGTTGTAGTATACCTGCGACAAGAAGGACGGGGCATCGGCTTGATTAATAAGTTGAAGGCTTACAGCTTGCAGGATATGGGACTGGATACGGTCGAGGCAAACGAGCGTTTGGGATTTCCCGCCGATTTGCGAGACTATGGGATGGGAGCGCAAATTTTGATGGATTTGGGCATCCACAAGATTCGCCTAATTACCAATAATCCGAGGAAAATTGCTGGAGTTAAGGGTTACGGGTTGGAAGTAGTCGATCGCGTACCACTGTTGATTGAGGCAACCGATTACAATTCTTATTATCTGGCAACAAAGGCGAAAAAGCTGGATCACATGTTGTTGCAGACGTATTTGGTAACGGTAGCAATTCATTGGCAAGATGACCCAGAAGCTGTAACCGAACGTTATGAACGTTTAGAAAAACTGCGTCATTTAGCGAAAAGCCATGATTTATTGTTGCAAGAAGAAGCGCGTCCGTTAGCGATCGCTTTATTTGACAAACCCTCTTTAACTGTACATTTGGGTTTGGATCAAGCGCAACTAGCTGCACCTGATTGGTATCAGCAAAACAGTCATCCTTATGTCCAGGCGATCGGTCAAATATTTGACAATTTAGCCACTTTGCCTTATATAGAGAAGTTTGAATTTCTGATTTCTCCAGGGATTGATCCTTTGAGTCATTTGCAAGTGCAATGCGTGAGGCAAACCTTTCCTCCTGGAACTTTACCTTCATCGATTTGTTGCGAACAACTCAAGACGCAAACAATTTATAGTTTTGGGAAGTAGAGGCAAAGCTTTGCTTGACTTTCAAAGCATTTATAGATTTATATAGTTTTACCCTAAGAAAGTAAAACTATTAATTTTCTTATGCCTGTATGCTTGAATTAGCCCATAAGTACAATTTAAGTGTCAGACTAACGCAGCGCAAATCAGCTATTTAGTCCGTGGACACTTCGTCGTGTAATTTTTACGATGTCAAAACATTTTGTGGGTTATATGCAGATAATCAACTAAGATTATAGTCATGCTTATCGAGTTCAGCGTAGAAAATTATCGTTCAATACAGGAACAGCAAACTTTCAGTATGGTGGCATCTGAAAATGATACCATGCTAGATAGCAACACTTTTCCTATGCCGAGTTCTAAGAATCTGCGCTTACTGACAAGTGCTGTAATTTATGGTCCTAATGCCTCAGGCAAAAGCAATTTGTTGCGGGCAATGCAAACGCTCAGGAGTCTTGTAGTCAACTCAGCTAGTAGGATGCAGATCGGTGATAAGTTTTCTATTGAACCATTTCGATTAAATACTGAATCAGAAAAAAAGCCTACGAACTTTGAAGTAATTTTTATTCATAAAGAGATCCGCTATGAATATGGACTTTCGTTAAACCGGGAACGGGTACATGAAGAATGGTTAACTGCCTACCCAAATGAAAAGCCACAAAACTGGTTTTCTCGCAGATATATTTCAGAGAATCTAGAACGACAACCAGATGAAGCATATGAATGGTTTTTTGGCAAAGGATTGAAGGGAGAAAAAGCACGTATCAAAAAATTTGTTCGTTCTAATTCTTTATTCTTGTCTCATGCAGCACAAAATAATCATCCTCAGTTAACAGAAATATTTGAATGGTTTAAGGAAAAAATAAATATTCTTACCCCAAATTTTCGTGCCAGAGAATTTACACTTGGAATATGTGACGATGATAATACCTTTCGCGAGCAAGTTGTTAAATTACTTAACGAAGCAGATATTGGTATTTCAAATATAAAACTTGAGAGCAAATCTGTACCGGAAGGATTTAAATCTCTCATTAAACAATTAATTAAACAGGAAATTGAAAAGCAAGAAATAGAAGAGTTCGTTGATATTGATGAACTTCAAACATTGGATGTCATAACTCTTCATAAAATGAATGACTCGGAGAACGAAATTGAATTTGACATGGCTGATGAATCTGATGGAACACAACGTTTGTTTGAACTTGCAGGACCTTGGCTATATGTATTACAGCATGGAGAAGTCTTGATTGTAGATGAACTAGGTAGAAGTTTACATCCAGTTCTATCAAAATCATTATTGAAAATGTTTAACGATCCAAAAATAAATAAAAACAACGCTCAGTTAATTTTTACAATTCATGATACTACGCTTTTAGACGCAGAAATGTTTCGGCAAGATCAAGTATGGTTTACAGAAAAAGATAGAAGTATGACCAAGTTATATTCATTACTAAATTTTCGACCTCTTCAAGATGAATCACTCCAAAAAGGTTATCTACTAGGTCGATATGGAGCCATTCCTTTTATCAGCGGGCTGAGTATCTGAATCATGCCTAAGGAAGTTCCTCGTAAGTCGTTGAGAGGCAAATCCAGTAGTGAACTAGAGCGACGTGCGGGAAATAAAGAGCCGAGAAAATATCTTTTAATTGTGGTTGAAGGTCAGGAAACAGAATACAACTATTTCTGCTCTATTAGAAGTGAACTGAGACTAAGGACAACTAAATTAGAAGTGGTTTCTACTTCAGGTGGAGATCCCTTGGTTATTGTAAAGAAAGCTTATGATTTATTCCAAGAAAAAAAGCAGGAGAGCAAAAGGGGAGGTGAACCTGAATATGATGAAGTGTTTTGCGTATTTGATGAGGATAATAAACGAGAAAAATACAAAGAAGCACTTACCAAGGCAAAAGAATATAAATTTATATCTATAACATCGATTCCATGTTTTGAATTTTGGTTTTTACTGCATTATTGCTACACTACCAGTTCCTTTGAAAGTTGTCATAATTTAATTAAGAGACTAGAAGCAGAACAGAAAAAAGAAGGTTTCATAAAATATGACAAAAGCGATACAAATTTATATGAAAAACTTAAACCAAAACTAAATGATGCGCTTACTCATGCCAAGCGTTTAGAAAACCACCATGAAAACATTGATGGATGCACGAATCCATCAACAAAAGTACATATTCTAGTTGAAAAGCTGCAAAAACAAAAAGACTTTGAATGAGCGGTACATCACTTAGCAGGTCTAAGTCTGTATTTTTAGTGCGATAATTTGTATATGTTATTTTTTATCGGTACTAATTGTATTTACTTGACGAAAGTTATGAAGTAATTTGAGAAACTTCAGACCATCAAAACTTCTGGGATCGATTCGTGTTCCGGAACGATCTACTATCTGATGGGTGGTAATGCGATCGTCTGGAACATCACTTTGAGCAATTAACCAAGCCAGAGAATAATATTGAGCATCAGTATAACCGCTATGAATTGCTTGGGTGTTAGTCCAACCATCTAGCGGGGTTTCCAAAGAGACGTGATAAGCAAAGTTATTTACAGATGGTGGTAAATTCAAATTAGTTTTCACAGCTTCGGAACCATTAGCACTTTCAAAAACTGAATTAGCTGCACCATAAGCGCGTTTATCTGGTGGAACTGTATAAATAACTGTCCCATCTAACTTTATCATCGCGTGGTAACTCGCTTGAACATTTTCGTCGCTATGAGGTGTTTGAAAAAAATTAACGGCGCTAGATGCTGAATTAGAAGTTTCATGAAGGACTATAATCGGTAAATTGTTGACTCTTATGCCATTAACGTCTTTGGTATAACGCTCTCCGTAGTTGCTCGGATCTGCCCAAGCAATCTCATATCTGGGTCTGTACTTTGTAAAAGCCTCAGTGGTTTTAAACAGAGATTTGGGAGGATTTACAGCGCTGCTTGGTTTTTGTGATGCTAGAATTTGTCCATTTGGATATTGACTCCAAGGAGCGATGCCTGGATTGGGCTGCGCCAACGCACTTTCTGGTGTATTATTTTGTAGTTGTGTGGCTCTCCCGGCAAGCAGTGCCACAATTAGAGCGATGAATATCAGAGAAATTAGCATTACTCTGGTCGCCCAGTCCTTAAATTTCATTAATTTTATAATTAAATAATGAAAATAATCTTAATATCTTGATTTTAATGAAAAATAGCTTGCTAGGATACTTTGCGGCGGAGTTAAATAACGAACCGCACTCGTAGCAGAGAACACAGAGGATGTATATTACACCTAATTTACACAATCTTTATACATAGTTGTTTTGAATAAATACTCCCGAAGAGCGAGAAATTGAGGAAAATATTAAATTAAGTAGAGTATCACTCGACTTATGTAAATTCTTCTAGGAAAATATGACTCATTCCTTTCTAGAACGCTTGCACAGTCCAGACCGTCCCGTTCTCGTCTTTGATGGAGCGATGGGAACGAACTTGCAAACGCAAAACCTCACTGCTGAGGATTTCGGTGGTGCTCAATACGAAGGTTGTAACGAATATCTCGTTCACACCAAACCTGAAGCTGTTGCCAAAGTTCACCGCGATTTTCTCGCTGCCGGTGCAGATGTCATCGAGACTGACACTTTTGGTAGTGCGTCAATTGTACTTGCCGAGTACGACCTTGCAGACCAAGCATACAACCTAACCAAAACAGCCGCAGAACTTGCCAAGGGTGTTGCGGCTGAATTCTCCACCCCAGAAAAACCGCGATTTGTCGCGGGTTCTATGGGACCGACAACAAAATTACCTACCTTAGGACATATTGACTTTGACACGATGAAAGCTTCTTTTGCCGAACAAGCAGAAGGGCTGTGGGATGGTGGTGTCGATTTATTTTTGGTGGAAACTTGTCAAGATGTGCTGCAAATCAAAGCGGCGCTGAATGGAATTGAAGAAGTTTTTGCTAAAAAAGGCGATCGCCGTCCGGTGATGGTTTCTGTCACAATGGAAACTATGGGGACAATGTTGGTCGGGACGGAAATTAACGCCGTTGTCACCATTTTGGAACCCTATAAAATTGACATTCTCGGTCTGAACTGCGCTACTGGTCCAGATTTGATGAAACCACACATCAAATATCTCTCAGAACATTCGCCTTTTATCGTTTCCTGTATTCCCAACGCGGGTTTGCCGGAGAACGTCGGTGGTCACGCACACTACCGTCTGACACCGATGGAATTACGGATGTCTTTGATGCATTTTGTTGAAGATTTGGGTGTCCAAGTGATTGGGGGTTGCTGTGGGACGCGTCCAGAACACATTCAACAAATGGCAGAAATTGCTAAAGAATTAAAGCCAAAAGTTAGACATCCGGAACTTGAACCAGCAGCAGCATCAATTTACAGCACCCAAGCCTACGACCAAGATAACTCTTTCTTGATTGTCGGCGAACGTCTCAACGCCAGCGGTTCTAAAAAGTGCCGCGATTTGCTAAACTCGGAAGATTGGGATGGACTCGTTTCAATGGCGAGAGCGCAGGTCAAAGAAGGCGCACACATTCTTGATGTCAACGTCGATTACGTGGGACGTAATGGCGAACGAGACATGCACGAATTGGTTTCGCGCATTGTCAATAATGTTACACTGCCTTTGATGCTCGACTCCACCGAATGGGAAAAGATGGAGGCGGGTTTAAAGGTTGCCGGCGGTAAGTGTTTGCTCAATTCCACCAATTACGAAGACGGGGAACCGCGTTTCTTGAAGGTGTTGGAGTTGGCGAAGAGGTATGGTGCTGGTGTAGTCATTGGCACTATCGATGAAGATGGGATGGCGAGAACTGCTGAGAAAAAATTCCAAATTGCTCAACGTGCTTATCGTCAAGCTGTAGAATTCGGCATTCCGGGTACAGAAATATTCTTTGATACTTTGGCTCTACCAATTTCTACGGGGATTGAAGAAGACCGGGAAAACGCAAAAGGGACAATAGAAGCGATTCGGCGCATTCGTCAAGAATTGCCGGGAAGTCATGTAATTTTGGGTGTATCGAATATTTCCTTCGGTTTAAACCCAGCAGCGCGGGTAGTGTTGAACTCGATGTTTTTGCACGAAGCGATCGCAGCAGGAATGGATGGGGCGATCGTTAGTCCTAACAAGATTTTACCACTTTCTAAGATTGAAGAACGCCATCAAGAAGTTTGCCTTGAGTTGATTTATGATCGACGGAGATTTGATGGTGATGTCTGCGTTTATGACCCCTTGGGAGAACTGACAACATTATTTGAAGGAGTGACAACCAAACGCGATCGCTCTTTGGATGAAAGTCTCCCCATCGAAGAACGGTTGAAGCGTCACATCATCGACGGTGAACGCATTGGTTTAGAGGAACATCTGCAAAAGGCTTTAGAGAACTATCCCCCCTTACAGATTATAAATGTCTTTTTGCTCGATGGAATGAAAGTTGTTGGTGAATTGTTCGGTTCCGGGCAAATGCAGCTACCTTTTGTATTACAATCTGCGGAAACTATGAAAGCGGCGGTTGCTTTTTTAGAACCGTTGATGGAAAAGTCTGAATCAGGTAATAATGCTAAGGGAACGTTTATTATCGCTACCGTAAAAGGCGATGTTCACGACATTGGGAAAAACCTGGTGGATATCATCTTGTCGAACAACGGTTACAAGGTGATTAATTTGGGAATTAAACAACCGGTGGAAAACATCATTGAAGCATACGAAAAGCATCAAGCTGATTGTATTGCCATGAGTGGTTTGTTGGTGAAATCCACCGCGTTTATGAAGGATAATTTGCAGGTTTTCAACGAAAAGGGAATTACTGTCCCCGTAATTTTAGGTGGTGCCGCGTTGACACCGAAGTTTGTCCATGAAGATTGTCAAAACGCTTACAAAGGTAAAGTTGTTTACGGCAAAGATGCTTTTTCTGACTTGCATTTCATGGATAAATTAATGCCGGCAAAATCCCAAGGAGATTGGGATAATTTGCAGGGATTTTTGAATGAAGCTGTACAAGAGTTAGAAAATGGGCATAAAGAAGCTGAAGAAAAAACCAAAGAAGAAACTGATGAACCTAAGGTAATAGATACTCGTCGTTCTGAAGCTGTGACGGTGGATATTGAACGTCCGACACCACCTTTTTGGGGTACGCAATTGTTACGCGAAAGTGATATTTCACTTGAGGAGATATTCTCTTATTTAGATTTGCAAGCTTTGATTGCGGGACAATGGCAATTCCGCAAGCCGAAGGAACAATCTAAGGAAGAATATCAGGCTTTTTTGAATGAGAAGGTGTATCCGATTTTAGATAGTTGGAAGCAGCGAATTATTGAGGAGAATTTGTTGCATCCACAGGTGATTTATGGGTATTTTCCTTGTCAGGCTGAGGGGAATACGCTGTATGTTTATGACCGCAGAGACGCAGAGAACGCAGAGGTAAGAGCAAGTTTTGAGTTTCCGAGGCAGAAGTCTTTGAGGAGACTTTGTATTGCAGATTTCTTTGCGCCGAAGGAATCGGGAATTATTGATGTGTTTCCGATGCAAGCGGTGACTGTGGGTGAGGTTGCGACGGAGTTTGCTCAGAAGTTATTTGCAGCTAATCAATACACTGATTATCTGTATTTTCACGGCTTGGCGGTGCAAGTGGCGGAAGCTTTGGCTGAGTGGACACACGCTCGAATTCGCCGGGAATTAGGCTTTGTGGCTGATGAACCGGATAGTCTTCGCGATATTTTGGCACAGAGATATCGCGGTTCGCGGTATAGTTTTGGCTATCCGGCTTGCCCGAATATGCAGGATCAGTATAAGCAACTGGAGTTGTTGGGGACTGACAGGATTAAGATGCACATGGATGAAAGTGAGCAGATTTATCCAGAACAGTCTACAACGGCGATTATTTGCTATCACCCAGTAGCGAAGTACTTTAGCGCGTAGTCTTTCTTACTTACGCCTTAGCCCCCTCTTTCTTTACGGGGAGGGGGAATTTATATATAGGATGTATTTGGGTTGCAATCAGTATTTTTATGCCAAGTCTTTACATTATTGGTGGTGCTAATGGTTCGGGTAAAACGACTGCTGCAATGAATTTGCTGCCTAATTTTCTTAAGTGTTTTGAGTTTGTCAATGCAGACGCTATTGCTGCTGGACTTTCGCCGTTTAATCAGGAGTCGGTTGCTATTGAAGCTGGGCGTTTGATGCTACAACGATTGCGATTTTTATCAAATTCAAGTAGTAATTTTGCTTTTGAAACGACACTTGCAGCACGAACTTTTACACCATTTATTATTGACTGCAAACAAAAAGGTTATACAATTAATCTAATATACTTTTGGCTCCAAAGTCCTAATTTGGCAGTAGAAAGGGTAGCTAGGCGAGTTGCAAGCGGTGGACACTCGATTCCAGAAGATGTGATTCGTCGGCGCTATGAACGAGGACAAAAAAATCTGATTTATTTATATTTGCCTTTATGTGATGGTTGGATGGTTTATGACAATTCAACTTTATCACCGATATTAGTTGCTGAACGAATTATTAATCAACAGCCGACAATTTATGAAGATGGAATCTGGAATAAAATTACAGGAGGATAAAATGACGGAAGAAGAAATGAAAAAGCTGCATAGCATAATTGATGTGGGTATTAAAGAAGCTGTTGCTCAAGCAATCGAACGACATCGGCAACTCGGTCAACCTATAACTATTATGCAAAATGACAAGGTTGTGATTTTATCTGCTGAGGAAATATCTCAGATTAAAAGTCAGCTATCAACAAAATCTATAAACGTCCAACAATCACTTCCAGAATAGAGAAATCAATTTCATCACATCGCTCTGTCTTTCCTGAACGCAGCATTAAAGCTAATGGAAGATGTCCAGGAGGTGCTGTTCGTAGAGAATCATACAGGTCAACATAGTACAACCAATTTCTCTCTTTACGCCAGCCAACTACGGCACCAAATTTTTCTTCTACTTCGTAATTTGTATAATCAGTATCACAACCACCTCCAAGCTTTTTCCAAATTTTCTTTTGAACACTAAAACCAAAGCGCCCATTGCTATGCTTTACCCACAATTTATTTATAGTGTTCAAGTCTTTCCTCGGAAGAACTTTAATATGTTCCGAGCCAAAATAGTTTCTAAGGTAAGTCCTGTATCGTGAGGATTCAGGTAATTCGTTTTGAGATACAGTATAGTTTACCTTTAGCTTTAGGGTCGTTTTTAGCTTCATTTGCCCAATCATTGGCTACTTTCCGTTGAGCATCCGTTGGACTATATCCCTGAGATTGTAGTTGAGTTAACAACTGTTGTATCTGAGCAGCAGCTTGGGATAAATTCTGGCTCATGTTTATGTAATTACCATGTACTTCTGTGTAATTTCCTTGTATAGATTGGTTGAAATTACCGCCAATACTGCCAATATTGTATGTATTACGATTTTCTTCGTTCATATACAAGCTTCTTGCAAAGTTTTTACTACTGCATACTATTACCAGTTTGCAAGAAGACTGTATGTGACTAAAATCACAGTTTTCTCGATTAGCTTGAGGCAGGCAAAAATTAGAAGGCTATATTTCACCTCATATCTCATTACCGTTGCATATGTTGTCGCACCCAAAGACGAAAAGCTTTGAGTGTTGCATTTCTACCTGCTGTTGTACTTCGCTCACGATATTGAGGAATCACCTCTATCAGCGCAAATCTGGCAAAATTTAAGCTTTGTTGAGACTCTGCATAAGTTCCATCTTGCAGTATATTAATTTGTAACTTACCTTTCTCAAAACGCCAAAGTTCCGGAACTTTTAATGCTTGATAAATATTAGGATGAGTGCGTGAAGTAATATCAACTTCTAAAGCTAAATCTGGAGGGGGATCTATTGTTAAATCTAGTCGTTTCTTTCCGCGAATCTTGGACTCGTTTTTTATATAAAAACACTGATCGGGTTCTATACCTTGAGCCATTGCTTGATTTTTGAAAGTCGTAGAACCAAGACATCTAAACTCAATATCGAGTTCTTCTAGAAGCGCTTTAACTAAATCGCTAATAATTTCTTTATCGTCTTCATGTTCTGGCAATGGTGCCATAATTTCCAGTATTCCCCTGTCGTATGCAATTCTGGCTGCACGGTGTTCTCCTAAATCTTCGAGAATTGTTTCCAATTCTTGCCAGGTTACATCTTTGAGTAGGACTCTTTGTCCTGGTGGAACTTGGATGCGCTTTAATTCCAACAACATCTTCTCCACTCCTTGAAGTTCATATCTAAGTTTAGGTTACTTCAGTTTTATCCAGAAAAGTCTATTTTTATGGCTGAATCAAATGTTGCTCAGATTTACGGTATTTGGCAATGAATCTGCGGTGTTTGAAGAGTGAATAAAGCAGGATGGTGAAAAAAGGTAATGCGGTTCCGGTTAATGCTAATAGGATGAAGGGGTTATGAAATCCGAGAATAAAACCCATACCTACACTAACGCCTAAGCCTGCGGTTAATGGCAAAAATATATCATCAAACAGCCAATCTATAATTGTACATAGAAGACAAAGCACGGAAAATATGCTAGAGAAAACTAAAAACCCGATGATAGCAAAGAATATTGCATCCATCAAAATCACCAAAATAGTTCCTATCAAATTAATAGGACCAGGTTGAGCTATAGAGCGAACTACAGCTCCAACAATGAAGCCAACTACACCCATAGCTATAGAGCCAAATGCACCCCCAGCCGCACTTCTCTCAATCGCAGCCACCATATCACGATTTGAATAGTCAGAGCGACGGTTAAACTTTTTCCACAGGATAAATATAGGACAAATGATAGTTGCAATTACAGCTCCAAATTTCATGCCAACAATACTTCCAGACAATATCGAATCCCAAGCTAAATTGATACCCAAAACGACACCCTTCGCAGCAATCACAGGCACAACCCAGGCTATAGCCATAGTTGTTATCTCACAAATTAAAAACAGCCAAATCAGATTAGCATAGGATATTTTTTGCCGCTCAATTGGCACAGGTGCAGTTGATACTTCAAGGTTGACAATATGAATATCTGGGTATGCATTTGTATGCAAGAAAAGCTGACGTTTATACAACTTATCTGCCATTAACTTACTCGTATCAACTTGGATATAACACTCAACACGATTGCCGATAAATTTAGCAGGTGTTATAGAAATCCAAGCATGGTAATCTGGTGTGTGTGGTGGGTCGTGGGGATGAGGTGCAACTTCCCATCTACCCTCCAAATGTGTTTCTGGTACTGAGTTACTAATAGTAATTGTTTGCGTTAATTTTTCACCTAATCTAGTCGCCCGAAAGTTCAGCGTTGTTGTGCTGAATTCAACATTTGGCTGACGTATAATATTGCGTGAATCTAATGCCTTTAGTGCCTCAAGCGCTGTTTGTGCATTTGCAAAGCGGTTGCTCTGTCGCGGTTGCACCATCTTTTCTAGCCAGTTGATCAAGCTTAAATTCAATTTAGGCAATAAATGCCGAAAGTTAATCAAATAGGGGTCATCATGATCGGTTAAATTCTGAATCTCGGCAGACTTAACGCTTGTAAGCAGACAAATTAAGGTTGCTCCTAAGCCATATAGGTCAGATGCTTTTGTAGGCTGACGCATTTGCTCTGGTGGAATAAAACCGGGAGTACCTTTGAATACACTACTACCAAATACTTCCTGAGTGCCAATTCTAGCAAAGCCAAAATCAATTAGATACACCTCAAGTTGGTCATTTACTAAGATATTTTCTGGTTTGATATCCCGATGAATAACTACCAAAGTGCGATTTTGCAAATAAACCAAAATCTCTAGTGCTTTGACAGCAATTTCCTTAATTTCCTCTGGTCTAAAGCTACGTGCGACACCTAACGATGGAGCGTCAATATATTTTTGAATCATACAAAAGCCATCAGGTGTACCAAAAGACCCCAAATAGCTAGGAATACCGGGATGGTTTAGTCCCCGCAAAACTTCAATTTCTCGCTGGTAAGTGTCGTAAGCTGACCAAGTAGAACCTGCTTGGGCAAAGCAAAACTGCTTCAGTACAACCTGTTTACCTGTGTCAATATTTGATGCCAGCCAAGTTATCCTTCCCCCCTCTCGATTTCGTCCCAGTTCGCTGATGATTTGATAGCCATGTGGAGAAAAATCTGAGTAGTTACTCATATTTATTTTGAGGTAGGGAAAAGTTTCAGTATATTCTCTAATAAATTATAAAAAATCTAGTGAAGAGTTATTGTAAATATTTTTTACAGCAGAGCGATCGCACTTTTAGTGCTTTTTTGCGATCGCAACACCAGAAAAAGCTATTCTGGCATCAGTCTACACGAATTTCTTCACCTGTAAAGCTTTATCCTATAAATAAACAAGGAGTAAAAATATGCAAGCTTACAAACTCAAAGGAAAAATTGACGACGCAGGTAATTTAATAATTGCAGAACCTGTGAAAATGCCTCCTGGAGATGTGGAAGTGATTGTTTTGCAAGCAGTTGAGAGTGCGAGTTCCACAGATACCGAAACCGAGTCACAAGCACAGACACCAAAGAGAAAATCTAAGGTAAAATCACTTAAGGAGTTACTAGAAAATGCTCCTCCTATTCCGCCTGACTTTGACCCGGAACAGGCAAGATGGGAAGGATTGAAGGAAAAATACGATTTGTGATAGTACTTTTAGATACCAACATTATTGTAGACGTAGCCCTTGAACGACAGCCTCATTTTGAGGCAAGTCAACAAGTACTATTACTAGTTGAGCAAGGTCTAATTGAAGGTTATATATCAGCTTCAACCTTCAGTGACCTTTATTATATTATCCGTAAATCAAGAGGTCGAGAATGGACAACAGATTTTTTGAATTGGTTGGTCACATATTGCCAAGTTGCTACTGTTAATGAAGCAGTAATTAGAATGGCACTAACTGCCAACTTTAGGGATTTTGAAGATGCTATTCAATACAGCACTGCGGTAGTTAATCAATTGGATGCTATTGTTACTCGCAATCCTCAAGATTTTCCGGTTACAACTCCGCAAATTATTACACCTGAACAGTTGATTCAATTAACAATTTCTTCCTAGTAGTCTGTCAAATTCATTTTGACGGGTTGGTAGTGTGAGCGAGACGCTCACGAAGCGAGCAAGATGCTCGCACTACCCATCAATTTAACCTTGACAGACTACTAGAGACATATCTATTTTCTCGTTGTAACCGGATTAGTGGTGGCAGCAGTCCTCCCGGATATACGTTCCCACGCTCTGCGTGGGAACGAGATTGCAGTGTTCATTTACACAGAGGCACTCAATTGTTCTTCAGAAATCCAAGCACCGTGAAAGCCGTAGGGGACACGTTGCGGAATTAACACACGCGCTACAGGTTCGGCATTTACATCTTGGGCATTGACTACGACGAGTTCAGATGTGTCTTCTGTGGTATCGTAAACAAAAGTTATCAGCCAGCCTTCATCTTCTGATGTAGCATTGGGAAAAGGTACAAAAATCGCTTCACCACCATAGCGTCCTTGTCCGAATTCGTGGGTTTCGGATTTACCACTGCTGAAGTCATACTTAATCAAACCATCGAACAGCAGCACGGTACTAGGTGTGATTTTTGCTGTATAGCCGTACCGCATTTTTCGCCCCAATAGCTGTTCATTCACGCGCGGGAATTCCCCAGGCACATCGTCCAGCATCTCTTCCCGCACAGTGCCGGTAGTGAGGTTAAACCGCCAACGATATAGGCGGGGAATATCTGCATCGGGATCATGGGATGCCTGAGAGAATCCTAGCATCGTAGAAGTCACACGGCATCCAATAAGCACTACTTCATTCCCCTCCTCATAGGCGTTGAGGGTATGAGAGACGAAGCAAGCGGGACTTTCAAACCAGCGGATATTACTGTTGTCGCCGTGACGTGGGACAATACCAAAACGACTGGGGCGATCGCTCTCAAACATCATCATCGGTTCTCCCTTTTGCATCCGTTCGATGCTAAAAGTCAAGGGCAAATCCATAAAAATTGTATAATTTTCGGTGATGGCGAAATCATGCATCATCACTCCCATCGGCAAGTCAATCGGTACTGTTCGCAATAGTTCACCTGACGCAGAAACTACACTATATTGCAGATATGGTGGTGCGAAGGAGTAACCAAAAAACATCATCTCACCCGTTACCGGATCTACCTTGGGATGTGCCGTAAAAGCAGATTTTAGCTTACCGTTATAGTTATATTCGCCAATTGTATCTAAATTGGGAACTTTGATGACGTGAGGCGCACCGCCTTCCCACAGCGCTAAAAATTGACCTGCGTGCCAAGTTAAAGCAGTATTACCAGCATTCTTGTAGAAATCGTGGGGATTATCTTTCTGTGACGGTTCTAACATGCCACTCCAAAGAGCTTTACCTGCTTCATGCTCAATTTTCCATCCTTTTGTTTGCACGTAGCGATTGCGGTAAGTAGCTTTACCGTTGCTAATTCGCACACCATGCAACATTCCATCCCCATCAAACCAATGATACTGTCCAATGGGTGTCCATTGCGGATTGGAACCATTTCGCACGAGCATCCCCGATAAGTCGTCCGGTAGTTCACCAATGACTTTCAGCGTTTGGGTGGTGATTTCTTTGTGTACTGGTGCAAAGTTTCCATCAAGATAGGGATTGACTGGTGTTGTAACCATTTGTGATGATATGTGAATCTGTGATTAGCCTTTTGTTCAATATATTAGCGATATTCTATTTCTGACTACAGTTATAGATATCCGCCCTGCATAACAATCCAAAATCCAAAATCCCATGACCTTAACTCTTTATTTCCTGCGTCACGGACAAACAGAATGGAGTCGCAATAATGCTTTTTGCGGTTCGCTAGATCCAGAACTTACCCCAGATGGTATGGAAATGGCTTCATCTTTTGCTTCCTCATATAGTTCTATTCCTTGGGAAGCAATTTTTTGCAGTCCGATGCACAGAACTTTGGCAACTGCAAGACCTTTGTGCGAAGCTGTAGAAATGCAACCACAACTGCGGGATGGTTTAAAGGAAATTCACTACGGTAAGTGGGAAGGAAGCACACCAGAAGCGGTTACTATGGAATTTCACGATGATTATATCCGCTGGTTAGCAGATCCGGCGTGGTATGCGCCGACTGGTGGAGAAATGGCTGTTGCGATCGCTTCTCGTGCTACTCAGATTATTGAAGAAATTAAGCAGCTTTATAGCGATGGCAATGTGTTAATTGTTTCTCACAAGGCAACTATCAGAATTATGCTGTGCAGTCTGTTGGGAATTGATGTCGGACGCTTTCGTTTTCGTTTGGGATGTCCGGTTGGGTCGGTGAGTGTTGTAGAATTTACTTCCCACGGTCCATTATTGAAGGTTTTGGCTGACCGCACTCATTTAGATGAACGGTTGCGGAATTTACCAGGAACGTAAAAAATTCCAAATTCAAAATAGGCATAGAAAGTCCAGAGAGACGTAGCATTGCACAGACGTAGCATTGCACAGACGTAGCATTGCACAGACGTAGCATTGCTACGTCTCTACATTGTTTTCTTCTTGTGTCTAATTCCAAATTGAGGATTTGTAAACTTAAAACCAGGTATTACCATGCTTCCTGCTATTTCTACCATTCCACTTCGGCAAATGGCTAGTGGTGATGTTTTATCGCTACAAGTTTACAAGTTTATTGGCGCTAATGCTGGTAAGAAGGTTTACATTCAATCTAATCTGCATGGTGCGGAAATTGCTGGTAATGCTGTGATTTATCAGCTTATCGAGTTTTTGTTAATGATAAATGATACCGATTTGGCTGGGGAAGTTTGGCTGGTTCCTGTTTGTAATCCGATGGGAACTAATGAGCGATCGCATGTTTTTTCTTCTGGTAGATATTGCGTTTATGAAGCGAAGGATTGGAATCGCATTTTTTGGGATTATGAAAAGGCAACTGATGATTTAATCGCTTTTGCTAAATCTCAACTTGATTTTGATATTCAGGTTGTCAGACAGAATTATCTGGGCAGTATCAAGGGTAAGTTTGAAGAACTTTTAGATAAAATTAATTCTCCTAGTAGCGTACCCTATACTGAGCGGTTCCGCTATCATTTACAATCTCTCAGTTTAGATGCAGACTACTTGATTGATTTACACACTGCTTCTAATCAAGGCATAAATTACCTTTATTATTTCCGAAATCGTGAAGAAAGCGCCAAATACTTTTTACTGAAAGACGGATTTTTACTTGACAAATACGATGGTGATGCTTTTGATGAAGCGTTTATTAAACCTTGGTTAGCATTGGAAGATTGTTTTCAACAACTTGGTAGAGAAGTTAAGTTTGATGTGGAAGCTTGGACACTGGAACTGGGTACGGGAATGCAGATGATTCCTGATTCAGTTGCTAAAGGTGTATGTGGTGTGAAAAATTATTTAATTAAAAAAGGCGTTTTGCAACTTGATTTGACTGTGGATGAAAGCATTTATCAGGAAATGTGTTTTCGAGCTAGCAGTAATGTGCTAAAATATTACGCTTCCTGGGGGGGAATGATTCAATCAAGGGTTGAATTGGGTAGTGAAGTCAAAGCTGGAGAACGACTTTATCAAATTCTCAGTTTTAATAAAGAGGCTAAGTTACCTGTTGTTGTTGATGTGTGCTGCGAACAAGATGGATTAGTTTATGATGTTTCCAGCAATCAAGCTGTGAATGAAGGTGAGTTTGTGATGGGAGTTATCGAAATGAGGAGTTAGATTCCCGACAACTTATGCGAAGTCGGGAATCTGAACACAAAATTGCCTCAAACTTCTAAACCTAATTGGTCATAGCCTGCAATAATTGAATGAGAGCGATCGCACCGTACCACCAGCGGCTAGCTGCACTAGTCAGAATTCCCAGAGCGTTTTGGTTCTCCTAATATCTTTTATGACATTATGCTCCGAAAAATATAATTAGTAGTAAATTAAACTTAAGTAAAGGCAATTGTCTAAATTTTCAGGGTGATTTTATGTTTGTTTTGTCTGTAAAAAAATTAACTTATCATATATATAAATTATGACGGTGGAGCCAAAGGTGAAAAGTATTGATAATTATACCTTATCTTTTTTAAGAGAAGTAACTGTACCTCAGGCTCCTCCTGAGTTCAAATCGGGTTTTATCGGCATTATTGGTCGTCCAAATGTCGGTAAATCTACGTTGATGAATCAATTAGTTGGGCAGAAAATAGCCATAACTTCTCCAGTAGCGCAAACTACACGCAATCGTTTGCGAGGCATTTTAACAACACCAGAAGCGCAGTTAATATTTGTTGATACACCAGGAATTCACAAACCCCATCACCAATTAGGGGAAGTGCTGGTGAGAAATGCGAAAATTGCCATTGAATCTGTGGATGTAGTGCTGTTTGTGGTGGATGGCTCGACAAGTTGTGGTACAGGCGATCGCTATATTGCCGATTTACTGATTAAAAGCGAAACACCAGTAATTTTGGGTGTAAACAAAAGTGATCAACAACCGAAAGATTCTCAAGTTATAGACGATAGTTACAGTGAATTAGCACAATCTTTTGAATGGCAAACAGTAAAATTTTCCGCCAAAACAGGGACGGGATTGCCAGAACTGCAACATTTATTAATTGAAGATTTAGAAATTGGACCTTTCTACTATCCACCCGACTTGGTAACTGACCAACCGGAACGCTTTATTATGGGAGAATTAATTCGAGAACAAATTTTGTTGTTAACTCGTGAGGAAGTTCCCCATTCGGTAGCGATCGCGATCGAGAAAGTGGAAGAAACACCAGCTATAACTCGTGTACTCGCAACCATCAACGTTGAACGAGATTCCCAAAAAGGCATTCTCATCGGCAAAGGTGGAGCTATGCTCAAAGCTATAGGTAGTGAAGCTCGCGAACAAATTCAAAAGTTAATCGCCGGCAAAGTCTATCTAGAATTGTTTGTCAAAGTGCAACCAAAGTGGCGTCAGTCTCGCGTCAGTTTGGCAGAACTGGGTTATCGCGTGGAAGAATAAGAAGTTAGTCAATAGTCATTAGTCCATAGTCCATAGTCAATCATTAATGACTATTAACTATTAATTATTGACTGTTGACTGTTGATTGTTGACTATTGACTAAATAAAATGTCTTCAAATACAGTCTCTGCGTTTAATCTGCCCACCGATGCTGCACCTTTACGGGTGTTAATTGTTGAGGATGATCCGATGATGCAACTCGGATTAGAGCAGTCGTTAATGGGTCATCCTCAGTTGGAAATCGTCGGACAAGCGGAAGATGGTTATTTAGGTGTGCAAGCTGCACTGAAACTCAAACCTGATTTGGTGGTAATGGATATTGGTTTACCGCGATTGGATGGAATTGCGGCAACACAACAAATCAAAGCAGCATTACCACAAACCCATGTAGTAATGTTGACATCTCACAAAACAGAAACAGAAATAATTGCTGCGTTATCAAGTGGTGCTGATGCTTATTGTATCAAAGGGGCGAGTGTAGAGCGGTTGTTGAATGCGATCGCAGCTGCGGTTGAAGGTGCAGCTTATCTCGATCCGCAAATTGCCAGACAAGTAATTGAAAATCTTAAACCTCCTACCCCCACAGGTAATACAGCAAATTTATCAGGACGGGAGTTAGAAGTTTTGAAGTTGATGGTAGACGGATTAAGCAATCCCCAAATTGCCGAAAGACTCTATCTCAGTCCCAACACGGTGAAAACTCACGTCCGAGGGATTATGAACAAATTAGCAGTTGACGATCGCGTACAAGCAGCAGTTGTTGCCCTGCGTTCTGGGTTGGTGTAATTAAAAGAAAGTGCGCTGCACTACTCTAAAACTTTCGATTAAACTAAGCTTATGACAAGGTTGCAGGTTGATCCCATTGCTCTATGCCCGAAATTATCGAGATTCCCATTGAACTGACCCGATTCCAGCTTCCCCAAGCGGTTCAAGCACGCTTGCAATTTCTACTGGATTGTCAAGATGAAGGAAATACGCTGTCTCAGGCAGAGCGACAGGAAGCGGAGGGACTTGTTGAACTAGCAGAATTCTTATCCTTATTGCGTTTGCGCTCAACACGAGTGATGAAGCAAGCCTAAATGACAACGATTCCAGCTTCTCTTCGTCGATTGGTGATTCAAAGAGCCGACAATCGCTACCACCATTAGGCAACCTGAAGCGTCCTGGGTTCAGGGATAGGTTCACCTTCTGCTTGCCAAGCTTCCAAGTACATTTCAATAACTTCTTCACCGTTATGAATTGCTTCCTCACGATTTTTGCCATGAGTGCAAGGCATCACAACAAGATCGGCAAACTCTGGGATCGTGACTAGGAAAAGCTGATCTTCATCAGACCATTGAACAATCATGCTGTACCGATTCATGAATCCTCGTCCTCCCTTAACTCTTCCAGTCCAGTAAGTAACTTTGCTAGTTGTTTTTCTAGGTAGAGTGGCACATCATCTCCATCCTTGCCTGAGATTGTCAGTGTTTTTCCCAGCAGAGGATGTCGCCAACGCTCATGGCTACCCTTACCGCGCTTGGGCAAGTAAACAAATCCTTCACGCGCAATCTGAGATTTCAACTCTCGAATCTTCCTGGGCATGGATATTGTTTTGGTGTTCTAGTCAAGAATGTCCTTACCGAAGACTTCGATATAACAAGCAATTGCCGACTTCACATCGGCTAAGGCTTCTTCATAGGTATCACCCTGACCAACAACTGCTCCCACAACACCAACTGGGTAGGCAACATACCCATCTGAATGCTTTTCAATAATGATTTTAAATTGCTTCATGGGCTTCTCATCGCAAGAGCATCAACGCTCAGTTCGGCTTGAATGTTATTTGGCTAGAATCAATTCCCCCCATATTCTCACACACATCCGTTTTAATCGCCTCCCGCGCTTTGTAAATTTTTTTTTGGCACACTAGAATATATGCCTAATCATTTTTCATCCTACTTTGTCTACTCAAACTTCTAATTCATTATTTACTCTAACGATCGCACCTGCAAAAGTCATCCGTGGTGTGGGAGCGTTGACGAATTGCGGTGAAGCAATTTCTCGTTTGGGAAATCGTCCGCTGATTTTGGGAGGCGATCGCACTCTCGCTTTGATTCAAACTCATTTACAACCGATTTTACAGCAATTGCAGGTTGCTCAAGCATCTTACGGTGCAGATTGTTGTGAAGCTAGTTTAAAATCTTTACACTCTTCAGCTACATTACATCAAGCTGATGTAATTATCGGTGTTGGTGGTGGTAAAGCGCTGGATACAGCGAAGTTAATCGCGCATCAATTACAGTTGCCTGTAGTAACAATCCCTACCTCAGGTGCAACTTGTGCGGCTTGGACTGCCCTTTCAAATGTATATTCAGAGACGGGTGCGTTTTTATATGATGTGACGCTTTCTCAGTGTCCTGATTTATTGATACTCGATTATGACTTAATTGAAACTGCTCCACAACGTACTTTAATCGCGGGAATTGGGGATGCGATCGCTAAATGGTACGAAGCCTCAGTTAGCAGCGGACACTCAGAACAGACCTTAATTATATCCGCAGTCCAACAAGCGCGGATTTTGCGGGATATTTTGTTTCAAAAGTCAGCCGCAGCGCTCCAAACCCCAGGAAGCGACATTTGGCGGGAAGTTGTAGATGCTACCATTTTACTCGCTGGGGTAATTGGCGGAATTGGTGGCGCACAATGTCGTACAGTTGCGGCACATGCAGTGCATAATGGTTTAACCCACATTTGCAAACACGACAGTATTCACGGCGAAAAGGTCGCTTACGGTATCTTGGTGCAACTACGCTTAGAAGAAATGGTACAAGGAAATCAACTAGCTGCTGCCGCAAGACAACAGTTGCTGAAATTCTATACAGAAATTGGGTTGCCGCAAAAGTTGAGCGATTTAGGATTGGGCAACATCACTTTAGGTGAGTTGCAAACAGCGGCAGAAATTGCTACTTCGCCTAATTCTGACATCCATCGGCTACCATTTAAAGTGGTATCAGAACAGTTGATGGCGGCGATGGTTTCCACCACTGCACCAATAGATACTACAGCATTGCGGGTATCAAGAAGGGGAATTGACGAGGTTCAGGAATGAATTTGGATTGGATTGTCCCGGCAGAACGTATACAAAAACTACCACCTTACGTATTTGCACGGTTAGATGAACTGAAAGCGAAAGCGCGAGAACAAGGATTAGATTTGATTGATTTGGGCATGGGAAACCCCGATGGTGCGACGCCGCAACCAGTTGTAGAAGCCGCGATCGCTGCTTTGCAAAACCCCGCCAATCACGGTTATCCACCGTTTGAAGGGACTGCGAGCTTTCGCACCAGCATTACTAATTGGTATCATCGTCGCTATGGTGTAACTCTCGATCCTGATAGCGAAGCTTTGCCGCTACTTGGCTCTAAAGAGGGATTGACACATTTAGCGATCGCCTTTATAAATCCTGGTGATTTAGTTTTGGTTCCTTCTCCCGCTTATCCCGCACATTTTCGCGGACCGGCGATCGCTGGAGGCAAAGTCCACAGCTTAATTCTCAAACCGGAAAATGACTGGTTGATTGATTTAGGAGCAATTCCCGATGATGTTGCTCAAAGCGCGAAAATGCTGTATTTCAATTATCCCAGCAATCCCACCGCTGCCACTGCCCCCCGCGAATTCTTTGAGGAAATCGTCGCCTTCGCCCGGAAACATGAAATTATTCTCGTACACGATTTATGTTATGCTGAGTTGGCTTTTGATGGCTATCAACCCACAAGTTTGTTAGAAATTCCCGGTGCCAAAGAAATCGGTGTAGAGTTTCACACCCTTTCTAAAACTTATAATATGGCAGGTTGGCGCGTCGGTTTTGTGGTGGGAAATCGCCATGTAATTCAAGGTTTGCGGACATTGAAAACCAATCTTGATTATGGCATCTTTGCAGCTTTGCAAACTGCGGCGGAAACAGCTTTACAACTGCCTGATGTATACTTGCATGAAGTCCAGCAACGCTATCGTACCCGTCGCGACTTTTTGATTCAAGAGTTAGGAAAGTTAGGTTGGGATATTCCCAAAACCAAAGCGACGATGTATCTGTGGATTCCGTGTCCTGAAGGTATCGGTTCAACAGATTTCGCGTTGAATGTATTGCAGCAAACTGGTGTGGTAGTGACACCAGGTAACGCTTTCGGCATTGCTGGTGAAGGATATGTGCGGATTAGCTTGATTGCGAATTGCGATCGCTTAGGTGAAGCTATGCGACGTTTTCAACAAGCCGGTATTCGCTATCAAAGCGAGGTTGTTGTCTCTGGTTAATTATGCCTTGCCCGAAACCCTTGTAGAGACGTAGCAGTGCTACGTCTCTACGTCTTTTATGGAGATGTCTCATATCTATCAGCCTAAAAAGCCTAAACTTCACCAGCTAAAAGGTAATCGAAAAAGCGAATGGTCAATAGCAGTATCTGGTAATTGGCATGTAACCTTTGAATTTGAAAACGGCAATGCTTACGTTGTTAATTACGAAGATTACCACTCTTAGTAAAAATTATGACAAATAAAAGAAAACCAAGACACCCCGGTGCTTTGATTAAGAGGCAATATCTAGAACCTTTAGAAATGACTAATACTCAACTTGCTGAAATTTTAGGTGTTTCACGTAAAACCGTTTCCGAAATTGTTAACGAACAAGCTAGTGTTTCTCCCATTATGGCGCTTCGTTTAGCAAAGGCTTTTCAAACGACTCCGGAACTTTGGTTAAATCTCCAACAAAAATATGACCTCTGGAATGCTGCACAAGAATCTGAAATATTGAATAAAATATCTCCTATCAATTTACAGGCTTGCTAAATAGCCATTTTGATAACTCTTGTGCTTGCTCAAAACCTCTATCGCACCATAGTATTATTGTACTATATTTGTGGAATTTACCCCTGCATGATTGCATCTAACAACAAACCTGCATCAAAACGAATCGGATCTGTACAAGGTAGGTTCGTTTCTGATTGTACCTGAGCGATGCCTTCTCTTCGAGAGGCTCCGCCAACGGCGCTACGTAGAGCGTAGATCGCCCTTTGTTTTACAAGGTGAATTAAGAGTAAAGTCTATGATCTGGATCTAACCAAACAATGTAAAAGATGTTTTCGATAAAGAATCCATGAACTCTACCATACTCGTTTGATGAAAGTTGAAACTGATATGGTGTATCCACCAGCTGCTCTTCATTAGGAAGATCAAAGCAAGTTTCAGTAGTTCTATCCCAGTCTATTGTATGGCATCGCAAACGTTTGGCATTTATAACCGTAATTTCATTAACTGTCATACTTGACAAATCGCGGAGTCTTTGAATTAGCGCTTCTAAATATCGCGCATCCTTGTTGCTAATCAAAAACTTCTCGTTGTCGTCTTTGAAATACCTGTAGGAAAAACTAATTCCTTGAGGAGGCTTTACTTTTGTAGGTTTTATTCTAGATAAAGGTGGAGTCTGTTTGGAGTCAAGCTTCTTGATTTTCTTCGGCTTCGGCACGAGTTTTGTAATAGTCTTTTATTGATGCTTTAGAAATTATCGCCCTGCAAGGTGCATCCAAAGAAAGATTTCCTCTAGCTTGAATCCAAGGATCTTCACGATGAGACATCTGCTCTAGTTCAAAAGCATCGCACCCAAAATAGACTTCTGTCAATTCTTCCAAGAAATCTCGAATTTCTTCAGAAAAATCTGGTGGTTCAACATCCCTTAAAATAGGTTTCCACCCAAAGTTTTTGTATTCTTGATACAAGGCAGAAATTACAGGTCCATGAATCCATGCTTCAAAATCTTCATCAAACAGAGGCTGTCCATAAAGAGCAAGATACCAAGCTTGGGCATAATAAACAAGTTTTTGCAGTTTCAGGTTGCTGATATACGAACCTGTTTCGTTAGCTAGCCAGATGAAGTAATTGGCGATCGCTGCTGCTGTAATATGAACCATAGTTTACCTCTTGTGCTTGCTCAAAACCTCTATCGCACCATAGTATTATTGTACTATATTTGTGGAATTTACCCCTGCATGATTGCATCTAACAACAAACCTGCATCAAAACGAATTGGATCTGTACAAGGTAGGTTAGTTTCTGATTGTACCTGAGCGATCGCCTGTTTTGCTGCTGACTCACTTAATTTATATGTATTCAGCGCTATACCCACCACAGGGACAGATGCAAAAGCACCACCTGCACTAGCAACCATTTCATACAGCCGAATCACCTCTGGTAAAGGTGGAATTAGTACATGTTCCATATTCCTTATATGAGTTTGTCCGGCACGATGTACCAGTATCATTTGTGTTGGTTGCGAACCGCGTATCAAGGGCAATGTTGCTGTAGAACCAGGGTGTAATAGCGAACCTTGTCCTTCTATATGCAAGATGTCGTAATTTTTGCCGAAGCGCATCACCATCTGTTCCACCGCACCGGCAGCAAAGTCTACCCGCACGGCATCTAATGCCACACCATCACCTTCTAACATCAAACCAGTTTGCCCGGTTGGGAGAAACTTAGAACGCCAATTTCGCAAACGTGAAGCCCAATTTAGTTCTATGCTTGTAGACATTTTCCCCACAGCCATATCAGTTCCCACCGTCAACACTCGTCGGCAAGGAAGGGTGCGTGCCAACCCAGTAGCAATACTTAGATTAGGCGGTTCTTTTCGCACATCCCAAATTAATTGTCCTGGTTTCAGCAGTGATTTTAAATCTGGCATGTTTGCCAATGGTGTGTGCAAACCGTTTACCAATGACATGCCGGCGCTTAACGCATCTTTGATATCATGCCAATAATCATCGGGCAATACACCACCTTTGGAAGCAATGCCAATTACCAAAACTTGGGGTTGATATTGTAATGCATCGGCAACTGATGCGACAATCGGCACATCACGCTTGATGAGAGTTAATTCGCTTAAAGATTGCCCTGCACAAGTGCGATCGATAACGGCGACAATTGAAGCTTCACTGTAGCGTAAAAGTGACAGCCCCGTTTTGCCATGAGTCCCTTTGATTCCGTCATGTAGCAAAATCGCTACTCGTTGATCAAGCGATAGACGCACTGTATTGTACCCCCAAACCTGGTAAATCGTTCGGTAAAATTTTTCCGTCAAGAGCGATCGCACCCGTGAAGGGGTCATCGATTAAGTTAAGATGACTGTCTAAGTCTAAATAATCAGCTAGTGGTGCAAGCTGTGCTGCTGCGGTATTCGCTAACGTACTGTCAGAATAACACCCAAACATGACTTGCAACCCTAACGCACGCGCTGTATGTACCATCCGCATCGCTTCACTTAAACCACCCGATTTCATCAGTTTGATATTAACACCATCTACACAGTTTGCCAGATCAGGAATATCAGCGCTTGTAAAGCAACTTTCATCAACAAAGATAGGTAAAGGAGAATGCTGCTTTAGTTCTAATAAACTCTTTTCTTGCCCGCGTGCAAGTGGCTGTTCCACATATTTTACACCCAAATCAGCCAAAAAAATGCACATATCAACTGCATCAGACAAACTCCAACCGCCATTTGCATCAACGTATAATTCTAAATCGGGTGCTTCTTCGCGCACTGCCATCAGCATATTTCGATCGCAGGCAATGCCATCGGGATTACCTAACTTTACCTTGAAAATACGAACATCAGTAAATTGTAACCAGTCTCGCGCCCTTGCTCTTGCTCCTTCGGGCGTATTAATCCCTATTGTCACCGAAGTGGGTACAATGGCGTTTTTGTCAAGTCCCCACAGTTGCCACAGTGGTAATTTTACATATTTGCCCAGCCAATCGTGCATCGCCATATCCAGCGCTGCCTTGACAGAGGAAGGAACTTCAGCTTTATTTAACACTTGCTGAATTAGCGATCGCTCCAATGGATTGTATGCTTGCAATATTGGTGCAACTTGGAGCAAAGCATCTTTAATTATTGTTGTTGATTGTCCTCCAGCACCTACACTAAAAGGTGATGCTTCCCCCCAACCCTCGATACCATCTTGGGAAATTTTTACCCAGACATTGGTCGTCTGTGCCGTTGTCCCGCGAGCGATCGTTAAGGGAAACCGTTTTTTAACCGTAAATGTATTTACCTCAATTTGCATGATAATGCTTAATTTTAAGCAAAGGCAAAGAATAGCGTAGATGTAGATTTTAATATTTTTAACGCATCTGTGATACTTTTTTACAATTCTTTACTAAATAGACATCTCCAGAAAAGACGTAGAGACGTAGCAATGCTACGTCTAATCAAGGGTTGTGGACAACGCATAGTTCATTTTCACTCCTACGTCTAATTTCTTTTATTAGGAACTTCGTTGATTTGGTTAAAACAACGCGAATCGCGGGTAAAATTCTTTCCTAGTCCCCAATCCCCAATTTCTTGTATGCACAAATTAAAAAAATGGAAAATTTTGCAATCAAAAATGGTCTTAGATAATGTTTGGTGCAAAGTGAGACAAGATGAAATAGAATTACCCAATGGTCAAATAATAGACGATTTTTTTGTCATCCTTAGACCAGAAATAGCCTTAATTTTACCTATTACGAATAATCAAGAAATTGTTTTTGTACGGCAATACAGACACGGAGCAGGTGAAATATTATTAGAACTGCCTGCTGGAGGTTTTGATGCAACAGATGAAAATGTAGAAATAGCAGCAATCAGAGAACTCAAAGAAGAAACAGGTTATACAGCGGAAAAAATTATAAAATTAGCTACTTTATACGATAATCCGGTTAAAAACACGAATAAAATACATTTATTTCTCGCAGAGAACGTGATTAAATCTGGAGAGCAAAATTTAGATATTACAGAAGAAATTGAAGTAGTCTTAATTCCTGTAGAATCCGTCTTAGAGAAAATAACCCAAGGAGAAATTTCAGTTTCAGGTAGCATTGCTGCCCTTTTCTTGGGTTTGAATTTTCTGAAGCGTAGAGTGCCTTAATTAACCGCAGATAAACGCAGATAAACGCAGATAAAAGAAATCAAAATCCGCGTTCATCCGCGTTCATCTGCGGTTCAAAATCTAAATTCTACCTTGCCCATTGCTGCAAAATATAATTGTAAAAAGCCTCTTTATCAACTTTATCCATTGCCGAAATTTTCCGACCACCAGACACAACCTTAGTACGTCCTTGACTTAAACCAGTTGTGATAACTTCTGTTTCCCATTCCCGCAGTTGATAAAACTCAGGATGACCTAGATAAGCTGTAGCTAACACATCCCAAAAATAATAATCTTGGGGAATAACTAACGCATAACATTGTCCTGCCAAATCAGAAATGGGATAATTGCGTTGTCGTCCCATTTTGTAAACAACCTCAGATGTCACAGGTACATTGTTAGTTAAATCCAAAGGACACATGATAATTTCAATTTGACTTTCCCACACTCGTGCGGCAGAAATTGGGTCCCAATAAACATTCCATTCAGCAGAACCATCTTGTCCTGCTTCCAAACTTTTCTCTACATTACCAATAACATTTAACGCACCACCCATCCAGACAATCTTTTGAATTTTCGCTTCAATTTCTGGTGCTTTATCTAATGCTACTGCAACCGTCGTCAAAGGACCAGTTACCATCAAAGTTACTGGTTCAGGTGCATCCCGCAACACTTGTATCATGAAATCTTGACCTGATTGTGCAAGCAAAGGTGTGCTAATTGTTTCGTTTTGATTGAGAATCGGTAGATGATCAACAATAAACGAATCGCGACGGTAGAGACGGGGGAAAGGATTTATACCGCGCACAGTGCTGAGAGCTACGGGGATATGAGAAGATTTCATCAAATCGAGAATTTTGCGTGTAGCGCTGACAGCGGGTTCAGCATAGCAATCAGCGGGAGTGACAACGACACCCAAAAGTTGGATATGATCCATCGTCATCAGTAGCATAGTTGCTAGATAATCATCAACACCACCATCGTGATCCATCAATACAAGTTGTTTAGACATAAGTAGGAGAATTTACAAATGGATGAATTTATGCAAGCTGCTGTAGACGAAGCAAAACAAGGTAGACAAGAAGGTGGAATTCCCATCGGTTCCGTTCTCATCAAAGATGGCAAAATCGTCGGCAGAGGACACAACAAGCGCGTACAAGACAGCGATCCTGTTACCCATGCCGAAATTGATTGTCTCCGCAACGCCGGCAGAATTGGCAGCTACAGAGGTACAACACTCTATTCAACCTTAATGCCGTGCTATTTGTGCGCTGGAGCCGTGGTACAATTTGGCATCAAAAAAGTCATCGCCGGCGAATCCAAAACCTTTCCTGGTGCCAAAGAATTCATGGTATCCCACGGTGTCGAAGTTATTGATTTAAATTTAGATGAATGCGAACAAATGATGAGTGAATTTATCGAAACCAACCCCGAATTGTGGAATGAAGACATTGGGAAATAGTAGAGACGCGATTAATCGCGTCTCTACAAAAGTTCGGAATTAGGAGTTAGTTTTCTTTTTATCCCCCCTTGTCCCCTCTCCTTCAAAAACGCATCAAACGTAACTCTATCCGGTAGCGAAGGTTGGGCGCCCAATTTCGTTGCGGCTAAAGCACCTGCTGCTGCACCCCAAATAACGCTGTCGTGCAAAGAATGTCCTTGGGAAAGCGCTGCGGCTAAACCACCATTAAAAGCATCGCCAGCAGCAACGGTGTCAACAGCTTGCACTGCAAACGCAGGTATAAAAAAGGTTTCTTCAGGTGTTGCACAAAAAACACCTTTAGCGCCTAATTTAACGATCGCATTTTTCACGCCTTTTTGCAACAACACCGCCGCTGCCTTCTTTGCTGACTCTTCCCCATCCACCGGAAAACCCACTAATTGCGCCGCCTCAACTTCATTTGGTGTAATAATATCCACCAAGGGGTAAAGTTCATCTGGTAGATTATTTTGTGCCGGTGCGGGATCGAGAATTACTTTTACTTGTGCATCTCGTGCTGCTTTCGCAGCAGCGACAACAGCAGACATGGGAATTTCAAGTTGTAAAAGTAACACTTTTGCCGTTGGGAATAAGTGCGATAATCTTTCTACATCTTCGTGATTTACACGTCCATTTGCACCGGGAATCACAATGATTTGATTTTCACCTTTGACATCGACGTTGATAATTGCAACACCAGAACTGACAGTTTCATCTACAAATATATTATTAGTTTGTACGCCAGAAGCTTGTAAATTATTGAGAAGTTCTGTACCGAAATTATCTCCACCAACACGTCCTACCATTTGTGTAGGAATTCCCAATCTCGCTGATGCTACGGCTTGATTTGCACCTTTACCCCCTGCTGCTTGAAAAAAATCGTTTCCTAACAGCGTTTCGCCGGCAATTGGCAAGCGAGGTACTGTTGCTACCAAATCTATATTGATGCTGCCGAAGACGATAATTGTCATAATTTCGGGAAGTAGCGCACAATTTTATTATTCTGTATTTAAGCTTAGGTATTGACTTCGGTAATCGCTGCGTTCTGCCATTCGCTACCCCAACCTAATTCTAGTTCATCTACCAACGCACAAGCTACTGCTAACGCTGCATCTTCTTGTTGCTGCTGCCATTGCTGCATCTTCTTGTTGCTGCTGCCATTGCTGCAAGAGAGATTCAATCAGCGCACTGCGGTTTTCAACTTTTTGGTCAATGTAAGTTAGTAATTCATCTGGCAGCGAAATAGATATTTTAGCCATATCCTACTCAAAGTCATACTATAAGTAGTATAAATCGTTTGGGGTGCGATCTATCGCTTAATTAACTTTGGCGTAAATTGCGACTTTATTGTGTCTTTTTCTTCATTGCCGACAAGATACTCAACGCACCTAACACCAGCAAACTTAATGTCGAAGATGATTCCGGAATAGGCTTAGTTTGACTAATTACTGTCACTTTTGGATCGAGAGCATCACCTGTGGAATAAATATAATCAAAAGCACCTTTATCATTAAGAACGCTTGCACGCAAAAATAATCCACTCCAGCGAGCTATAGTTTCTACTGCTACATCTTGCTCGATTGTCGAGTTATTAGGGTCTGGTACTGCACCTAAAGAATTATTGGTATTTGTAATGCCAAAGTGATTTGCACCGATAATGCTAATTAACGCCTTAGGAGCGTCTTTAATATTATCATAAGTTGCCTGCGCTCTAAAGGTAAGCGCTCTGCCATCAACGGTTCCTTGCAACAAGGCAATGGGAATTCCGGAATTGTTAATGGGGATAAACTTATCATTTTCGTCGCGAAGATTTGCACCAAAAAATGCTCCCGCTACCAGTTCTTTTGGTCGGCTAAATGAGCCTTCACACAGAATCGGAACGCAAAGATTAGCAATAGCAGACAGACCAGTAGCACCTCCTAAAGAGTGACCGAGTAAGCCGAGTTTTTGTGTATTAATAACGCCCTGCACAGGTGAAGTAGAATTAGAGTTTTCGGCGATTATTTGTGCCAAAACAGCATTTATTTGTGAGGTTTGAGGTGCAAGTACTTTACCAAACGGTGGAACCAAACGTTCGCTATTAGGTACAACTACAATAAATCCGTAGCTAGCTACTATACTGGCGTAATTTGAGTAATTTGATTTATCTACAAGTCCACCTTGCAACAAAAGTGCTACAGGAAACGAGTATTTACCAGTTTTCAAGTTGTTTGGATTAGGAAAGTAAATATCAGCTAAGTTATTATTTGCAGAGATTGTTGTCGTGTAACTACCTACATCATTAAATAAAGGTGCATCATTGAATGTTGCCGCAGTCGCTGTTTTCTCTGTACCCCAAACAATCAATGCTACACCTACAGAAACTACGGAAAATGCTTTTACGCTTGCCACAATAATTACTTTTTAAATCTTAGTACATTGGCAAAATAAACTGCATAACGGTTTTTTCGCATCTACCATAAGTTGTATTATCTTAAAAATTTGTTTATTACAACCAATTCCTTGATACCTTAGTAGAAAACCTCATTCCTTAGTCTTATGGTGACGACAGCAGCAAGAAGTTCCCAGCGAGCCATACTGCAAAACATCAGTTGGCACACCTTTGAAAGCATCCTCGCAGAAATGGGGGATAATCGTGCTACTCGGCTGGCTTATGACCAAGGAATACTGGAAATTATGACACCTTTAATGCCCCATGAGCATAACAAAAGGCTAATAGAAAAGCTGATTGACAATTTAGCTGAAGAACTGAACCTCAACCTCAAAAGTACTGGTTCAGTAACTTGTAAGCGTCAAGATTTATTACGGGGAGTGGAACCAGATTCTAGTTTTTACATTCAAAATGAACCCGTGATGAGACAAAAGCAAAATCTGGACTTGACACAAGACCCACCACCTGATTTAGTAATTGAGGTAGATTATACCAGTTCTTCTATTGATAGAATGCCAATTTATCTGGCTTTGGGGATACCGGAAGTTTGGCGTTATAACGAACCTGTAATGCAGATTTATCAACTGCGCGATAATGTTTATGTTGGGTGTGATGTTTCACCAACTTTTGCTAATTTGCCTTTAACTACAGAAATTCCTCGTTTTTTAGAAGAAAGTCTGAATATTGGGGAAATTGCGATGATTCGCTCATTCCGTAGTTGGCTGAGACAACAGATAGTCAATTGACAAGCGATCGCTCTTTAGTACTATATTTTATAGTCCAACCATTTTGATCAGGTGTTCTATGTCCAGCGTGGAAGAAGACAAAATCCGGGAAGAGCGCATTACAATGGAGATAGTTGTCGATGCCCATGAGAAAGAAGAACGAGCGATGGGTTGGTATTACTATCTCGACGATACTTTAAACATTCCCTTTAATGCCAAATGGAAGAAGAAGTCACGCAAATCAGCCACTGTGGAAGAGAAAACAGTCGAAGTGTTGGGAATGGCACCAGAAGATGAGTGCGAGCGTGATATGTTAGTAGAAGTGGTTTATGTCGGTGGTAAAGATGAAGATGTGTTTACTGCCAAGCTATCGGAAATAGAAGCGATTGATGCTGATAGCGAAACTGCTGAAGCAATCGCTGATTGGCACTATTGGCTAGCTAGAGGATACAAATTTTAAATTTTGCAATGGGCATTAGATATCTCCAGAGTCATACGTAGAGACGTAGCACTGCTACGTCTAATCAAGGGTTTCTGGCAACGCATAATTAAATTCGGTCGATGTCTATTAGACATAAGACATCTCCAGAAAAGATGTAGAGACGTAGCAGTGCTACGTCTCTACAAGGGTTGTGGACAACGCATAGTTCATTTTCTATATCTAAGGATTCATAGTTTCATCAAATATACCATAACCAGCCTTACCTTGCTGCTTGGCGTGGTACATGGCGATATCTGCATCTCGTAGCAGACTTTCTGGTTCATTGTGCTTGCTACCACTCAAAGCTATGCCAATACTGCCTGTACAAATTATGTCATGTCCATTAAGGTTAAGTGGCAATGCTAAAGACTCATGAATGCGTTTGGCGATATTGGTAGCATCGCTAACGTCTTTAATTTCTTCTAAAAGAATAGCAAACTCATCACCACCAAATCGAGCGACAGTATCACCACTACGCAAGCATAATTCCAATCGTTGAGCTATCGCTACTAATAAATTATCTCCCATTTGGTGTCCAAAGCGATCGTTAATTGCTTTGAAGCCGTCTAAATCCAAAAACAAAACCGCGAAATCATAATCGTTGTGTCGCTTGCTTCGCTCAATTGTTTGTCTCAGTCTATCTGTAAATAAAATGCGATTTGGTAGTGCTGTTAGCCCATCATAAAATGCATTGCGGAGCAGTTGCGCTTCTTTCTGTTTACGTTTAGTGATGTCTTGACAAACTAAAATCGCACCAGTTATTTTGCCATCATCATCCCGAATAGGTGCAACACTATCCCCAATCGCTATTTTTCTCCCGTCTTTAGCAATCAGAGTACAGTTTTCCGGTAAACTCAAAATTGCATCCGCTTTTATTGCTTGTTTGGCTAAATTATCAATTGGCTCCTTCGTCTGGTTGTCAATCAAACTAAAAACTTCGGTTAAATCTTTACCAATTGCTTCATTTTGCTTCCATCCAGTTAGTTGTTCTGCTATAGGATTCATAATTTGGACACAACCATTTGTATCTGTCACAACTACGGCATAGCCCATACTATTAATAACTGCTGTTAGTTGCTGATGTTTTTCCTGCAATTTCTTTTCAATCTCCTGCTTATAAAGAGCCATTTCTACCGCAACATGTAAGTCTCTTTTTGCAATTGTTTTGATCATACAACTAAAAGGTTGAGATAATTGCTCTTTATGTAATGTAGGATCTTGGAAATACTCGGTCAAATATAACATAGGTACATCGAAATTATTCTGAATGATGTTTATCACTTGTACTCCATTGATTTTTCCTGACAAGCAAATATCAATTAACACTAAATGTGGATGAGTTTCTGCTACCTTTTTTATTGCTTTCTCAGCATAATCAGTGATATCCGGAACAGTATACTCTAAGTTTTCTAATCTCTTTCTAGTATCTACGGCTAGAATTTTTCGTCCTTAACAACTAGTATTTTGCGACTGCCCATGCTAAACTAAACGGTTGGGTAAGGCTCAGATGCTGTGGTGGGTGTCAACGCAATCTAAAACAGAATAATCCTATAGTAATCAATCTTTAAACTAACTGTGTCATTGCTTCATAAAAACCTGAATAATTATTACCCTAATTTTTGTTAAGACGCGGATCATTGATGTTCAGCAAAGTTAATTAGATGTTTTTATACGGCTAATATCAAGTTATTCATACATGATATATAGCGGTTATCAAATTACTAAAAGTTAAAGGCAGTTTTTGATCCCTAAGTAATTAATTAATTTAAAAGAAACTAAACTTTTGGGATACGTAAGTATGTATGAAAAGCAATTTAAAATCCAAGACAATAACATGTAAGTCGCAAAAATAAAAAAAAATAAATAAAAATCTAGCTGTTACAGGCATTAAGCAAAGAAAAAAGTATAATTACTTGTAAAATAACTTACATAGATTGGATGATTACTTCCCAGATTTTGACGAAGCTATAATTTAAAGAAATATTAAATAATACTCGTCTTAGGCATTGCATATGGGGCATAATACCCATTAGGCATAGGCGTATAAATTAAATATGCATTATCCAAAACCCTTGATTAGACGTAGCAGTGCTACGTCTCTACATCTTTTCTGGAGATGCGTATTGCTCAACCGCCTTAAAATGGGTTAGACTTACTTCTAGTCAGTTCAATGGTAATTTTGCCGCCAAAGTCGGGAATGGGTGCGGCTGGTTTGCTTAAAGTGACTTGCACTCTAGTGACGCGATCGCATTCAATGAGAATAGAATCGGCGATGGTGGCTACTAAACGTTCTATCAAAGCAAACTTAGATGTCTTGACTAGATGTTGCACTTTGGCGATGACACTGCGATAATCCACAGTATCTTCAATGGCGTCAGTTTTAGCCGCTGTGGAGATATCTACCCATAACTTCACATCCACCTCAAACCATTGTCCTAACACCTG
The DNA here is from genome assembly GCA_019358985.1 of Tolypothrix brevis GSE-NOS-MK-07-07A. Lineage (GTDB taxonomy): Bacteria > Cyanobacteriota > Cyanobacteriia > Cyanobacteriales > Nostocaceae > Hassallia > Hassallia brevis. Next base: position 69,363 of record JAHHIJ010000035.1, read on the forward strand.
TTCCTCAGCCAGATAGCCAGTATAGCCATAGCAGCGAATTCCTGTTAAATGAATCGAGTCCATGAAATTTCAGTCTCAAAATGAATTTTGTATTCTGAATTTTAAAGTGAATTCTCGCATACAAAATCTAAAATTTAATTTAATTAATGCCCATCGCTTTTAACAATACTAATCAACTTTGTTCTTTTATCTTAGCGGAAACGCTTTCCCGCCTAGGATTGACTTGTGCGGTAATTTGTCCTGGTTCGCGTTCTACACCTTTAGCACTCGCCTTTGCCAAAGCATCATATAATATTGAAGCGATTTCTATTCTCGATGAACGTTCCGCTGCTTTTTTTGCTTTGGGAATAGCCAAAGGAACCAAAAATCCTGTAGTATTGATTTGCAGTTCGGGAACTGCGGGAGCAAACTTTTACCCAGCAGTCATTGAAGCTAGAGAAAGTCGCGTCCCTTTGTTGATATTAACCGCTGATAGACCGCAAGAATTGCGAGATTGCCACTCTGGACAAACTATAGACCAATTGAAGCTATATGGAAATTACCCAAACTGGCAAACAGAGTTAGCTTTACCTTCATCAGATATGCAAATGTTAGCTTATCTGCGACAAACGGTAATTCATGCATGGGAAAAGTCGCTTTATCATGTCCCAGGTCCAGTACATCTAAATATACCTTTTCGCGATCCCCTCGCACCAATTCCCGATGCAAATGTAGAGACGCGAAATTTCGCGTCTCTACAATTTGACTCAGAAGAATTCTTTTCTGGAATCACAACTTTTTCCCCCACTCCCCAATCCCCAATTCCCATACCCCAAGAATGGTTACAATCTCAACGAGGGATAATAATTGCCGGTGTTGCTCAAGTGCATCACCCAAAAGAATATTGTAGTGCGATCGCGCAACTTTCCCTCTTGTTAAAATTTCCGGTTCTTGCAGAAGGACTTTCCCCAGTCAGAAATTATGCCGATCTCAACCCCTATTTAATATCAACCTATGATTTAATTTTGCGAAATCATCAGATTTCGCAGCAGTTAGCACCAGAAATAGTAATTCAAATCGGGGAACTTCCCACTAGTAAACAACTGCGTACCTGGTTAAATACTACACAACCCAAACGCTGGATAATTGACTCTAGCGACCAAAACCTTGACCCCCTCCACGGAAAGACAATTCACCTACGAGTATCGATTGAACAGCTAACAGTGGGAGAGGGGGAGACAAGGAGACAAGGGGACAAGGGGACACGGGGACACGGGGAACAAAAAAGAATTTCTCCCCCTCTCCTTGTCTCCCCCTCTCCTTGTCCCCCCCTCTCCCTTACTCCCTATCTTCAACTTTGGTGTGATGCGGAAGCGCAAGTTAGGTCAAATGTTGATAAAACTATGGTGACAATGAATGAGTTAGTGGAAAGTAAAGCCGCTTGGTTGCTTTCACAGATACTACCACCGGGAACGCCGCTATTTATCGCCAACAGTATGCCGGTTCGTGATGTAGAATTTTTCTGGAAGCCGAATAATTTAAGAGTGCGATCGCATTTTAATCGAGGTGCCAATGGTATAGATGGTACTTTATCCACTGCTTTAGGAATCGCTCATCGTCGTCAAAGTAGTGTCATGTTAACTGGAGATTTATCTTTATTGCATGATACCAATGGCTTTTTAATTAGAAATAAGTTTGTTGGACATCTCACCATCGTGTTAATTAATAACAATGGCGGTGGGATTTTTGAAATGTTACCCATCGCTCAATTTGACCCACCATTTGAAGAATTTTTTGCCACTCCCCAAGATATTGATTTTGCTCAATTGTGCGCTACTTATGGAGTAGAGCATGAATTGATTACTTCTTGGGATAAGTTGCAACAAAAGTTAAACCCGCTACCAAGTAAGGGAATTCGGGTTTTGGAATTGCGAACAAATCGGAAAACAGATGCGAAGTGGCGTCAGGATAATTTACCTAAGTTTGCCGCGAATTTAGTCAATAAACACGCGAAAGTGAAAAACAATGTAGAGACGTAGCACTGCTACGTCTAATCAAGGGTTTTGGATAACACATATTTAATTTCTACCACTATGTCTAATATTGAAAAACAAGTTAAACAGAAAATTTTTCGACGCAGCGGACGAAGATTTCTACACCCATTTGTAAAGCGGTTTCGTCAAAATCAAAGCGGGGATGATGATGGGGATATGCTAAGTCTTTGCCAGGGTTTGCAGAACCAAGGAAGAAATAACAACCGGGAACGGCTTGTAAGAAGTATGACATATCTTCGCCGCCCATTGTTTGACATTCTGGGACAATTCCGAGAGGAGTTTCTATCACTTGTTCGGCTTGCGATCGCACAAATTCTGCTATCTCTGCATCGTTGATAGTTGGTGGGTAAAGTTCCCAATATTCTAAGTCATAACTTGCACCAAAAGATTGACAAATGCCGGCGATAATTTGCTCAATTCGCTTTTTGAAAAAGCCTTTTAAATCAGGTTTAAAATAACGTATTGTCCCACTCATTCTAGCTGTATCGGGAATAACATTTACCTTGGTTCCCGCATGAAGTTCGCCGACTGTCACCACCGCCGAATCTATTGGATCGACGTTCCGTGAGACAATAGTTTGTAAAGCATTGACAATTTGAGCCGCAACTACGATAGAATCAACCGTTTGATGAGGCATTGCCCCATGTCCACCTTTGCCCAAAATCGTGCATTTAAAGCATTCTACAGCTGCCATTAAAGCTCCTGCGCGGACTCCGACTGTTCCCAAAGGCAAATTATTCCACAAATGCAAACCGATAATTGCATCCACATCAGGGTTTTTTAGTACCCCAGCTTCAATCATCGGCTTTGCACCTCCTGGTCCTTCTTCCGCTGGTTGAAAGATGATTTTTATAGTGCCGGCGAAGTTTTGACGATTTGATTGCAGATAGTAAGCTGTACCTAAAGCGATCGCTGTATGTCCGTCATGACCGCAAGCGTGCATTAATCCATCATGTTGTGATTTATATGGCACTTCGTTGAGTTCTTGAATTGGCAAAGCGTCCATATCAGCCCGAATTGCCAAGACTTTTCCACTATCAATTTTACCACCTTTTATGATTGCCACAATTCCAGTTTCGGCAATACCAGTTTGATGCTCAATTCCCCATTCTTGCAACTTCTGTGAAACAAACTCAGATGTGAGTTTTTCTTGAAAACCTAACTCTGGTTGTTGATGCAGTTGTCGTCGCCATTCTACCAGTTGAGGTTGCAATGAGCGGATTTCGAGACGAACGCGAGATAAGTCAACACTAGATGGATGTGGGAAGGTGGAAACCATTGTGAAGAAAAGCTAGTTAAACACAGCTGGCGATCGATTATTTTCCTAGTTTAAGCGATCGCTTGCACTCAGTACGGCTGTGTCAATATCTAAACTGCCATTTTTGGCTAAAAATCAATTACAAAATTTGTCGCAATTCCTCAACAGTATTTGCTAAAACTACACTTCGTAAAACCCCTTGCAGTTGCTCTAAATCAGATATTTGGGAGATTTGAGGCATCAATTCCAAACCCTCGCTAGCAAATTTAGCTTCCAAACTCATTTCTATATTAGAAAGCATTTGTTCTTGCCGTCCCTGGGCTTCTCCTCGCGCTTCTCCTCGCGCTTCTCCTCGCGCTTCTCCTCGTGCTTCTCCTCGCGCTTCTCCTTCACGTAAAATCTCTTGATACCAGGGTGATTCACGTAACACAGCCATATCCCACCTCATGATTTCTTGAACTAACGCACTCTCTAACACAAAAGTAGCAAAAAAAGCTAAAACCGTCTCCAGTTGATTTAAGTCTTCATTCCCACGCAAAATTTGTAATGCTTCCCTAATGGTAGATTCATCATCCCCTCCTTTAAGAATTGGTACAAACGGAAGTAGCGATGGTAACGGTTGTTGAAAAGCGATATTCACGTCCACTTCCCACAAATTAATCACGCGATAATCTTGAATTGCTCGTAATCCGGCAACATTTGAGGCAAAAGAAGTAGGGATTGTCTCATCATTTGTTGGTAGAATATTAATGAGCACAGGATAAGTTGATAAACCATACTTTTCTTCAGCCAGCGCTGCATAAGAACGCATTCGACGGGGCATTTTGGCACTGTAGCGTAATTGTAATTCGTTTACTACTAGAAATTCTCCTTGCTCAGGACTATTAACACGGATTAATACATCATTTTCTCTACTGATCCATTGAAATTCACCAGAGAGAATTTCCAAAGCCGTAATATCTGGAATCTCTGTTATCCATCGCACCCAATTATCAGGTGCAAGACTAATTAGTTTTTTGATACCGACATCTGCGGGTTTTGCCATTGTTATAGATGCACTTCAAAACTGCAAGATATCAGCTAAACCTAAATTTGATATGATTTGGGCAAGTTTATCCAAATCATCTGGGTGATCTAGATAAGGTAAGCAGCCTAAAACCCGGATATTAGTGAGTGATTGAATTAAATCTGATGGTGTCCAGTCAGCTATTTCGGCATCAGTGCGGGGTTGTACGCAGTTAAGAACAATCCCTTTCAGATTCACTTTTGTTTGTCTAGCTAATGCTACATTGGCTACAGCTTGGGCGATCGCTCCCAATTTCACAGGTACTACCAACACCGTCGGCAAACGCCATTCCCCGGCTAAGTCTGCTACCGTCAACTCCGGAGTGATGGGTGAACCTAATCCGCCCAAAGCTTCAATTAAAACAATATCATGACGCGATCGCACTTTTTCCAAAGTTTGCCACACCAACCCTAAATCTACTTCTCGATTTTCCCGTGCTGCGGCAATCGGTGGTGCCAGAGGTGCTTGGAAATACAAAGGTGTGATTTCTTCTGAAGATTGCGAGAGCGAAAACAGTTTTTGATAAAGTTCGCGATCGCCTTCACCGGATTGAATCGGTTTCATAATTCCCAAACGTCGCTGCGGGTAATATGTTTGGCAATAAGCTGCTAACGCTGTTGTAAAAACAGTTTTACCAGCTTCCGTATCAGTTCCCGTAATTAGTAATGTATTCATTGACAACTCTTAGTTATTAACCCTTAATTTACCCTATTTAACTTCAACAAAATAGTATATCTAAATCATACCAAAAACTCTCTCCTTTCTCTTCCTCTGCGTTCTCTGCGTCTAGTAAGGTTCGTTATTCCAAATTATTCTTTATCAATCATATAAAATTAATCAAATTAAATGCCTCATTTAACTTATCGAGAATTTGTCGGATTAGGAACAGGATTTGTTTGCTCAATAGGCGGATTATTATTTTCGTCTTGAGGAGATGTAGACGGAAACTCCGGTGGCTGTAAAGGAGGAAGCGTAGGCGAATTATTAACAGGTGGGACTGGAAACGTTGGCGCAACAGTTGGCGTGATTGTTGGTAGCGGTGTCGATGGCTCTGGTGTCGGCGTAAATGTCGGCTCTAATGTTGGCGTGATTGTCGGTGTCGCGTCTAATTTTTCTAATCCAACATTAAGAACATAATTGCTTTCTGGAGCTTCTTGTGATGAAGTTAACTGAATAACATATCTACCACTTCTAGGCAATATTCCCTCATAGGATACGACTTGCTGTGCCGAATTATCTATTACTTCTCGATTGGGAGATAAAACAGTTAGCAAAATATTATTACTTTCTGGAGAAAGCAACGCAGTTAATTTGGAACCTTTTTTGGCAAAAAAGCTGTATTCAACTGTTTCATTTGCTTTGATAGTACCATCAAGATTAAGTTGATTTGGAGTGACAAAAGTTAGGCGTTTCTTAGTAACAATAGGCTCAACATTGGTAGGTGTCGGTGTCGGTGTCGGTGTAAATATCGGTGTCGGTGTAGCCCCACCTGTAATAACTGGCGAAGGAAAAGTTTGTGGTGGGGTTTCTGGTGTTAACGTTTTTGGTTGACTGCTGCGGATGGAACTTACTATTGCCCAAGAACCAAATCCTGCTAAGATAATTACAGCAGCGCCAATCGCACCCAACGCCAAGGGATTATCTAAAATAGAACTGCTGGAAGGAGGATCGGGAATTACTGGATCTAATCTTTTAGGTGCGACAGGTGGGATTGGATCTGGACAACCACCGACAGCGACTGTTTGCACATTGGACAAAGGCACATTTGACTGGTTTGGTTGTGCCAAAACTTGTAATGCTTGGGTGACATCGGCAACATTAGCAAAACGATCGCTTAGTGAATGGCACAACATCCGATTTAATATTTGAGCAAATCGCCCATCGACTTTTACCAACTTTTGCCAATTCCAAGTTAGTTGATTTTCATCAAATAGTTCTTGCGGCTCTTTAAGCGTCAGCAAAACTAGCACTGTGACTGCTAACGCATACAAATCACTACTGGGGTAAGCCCTTCCTGTTTGCATTTGCTCACTGGGTGCATAGCCTAATTTTCCCACAGTGGTAAGGGGCGTTGATACATTTAAAGATTGTAATTTAGTTGCCAGTTCTTTCACCACCCCAAAGTCAATTAAAACAGGTAGGCGTTCGCGAAGCGTGTCCGTTCGCGCAGCGTCTCCGTAAGGAGAAGGACTCTCGCTTTCTCGCAAAATAATATTTTCCGGTGAAATATCCCGGTGAATAATTCCGCGATCGTGAATATGCTCAAGCACTGGTAACAAGGAGCGCATCAGAAACAAAACTTCCGCTTCTGTGAAAGTTTGACCGACAGCTTTACGCTCATCTAGCATTGTACGGTAAGTCTTACCCGCAACGTAATCTTGCACCAAAAATAAGCGGTGGTCTTCTTCAAATCTTTCTCTAAATTGTGGTATTTGTGGATGTTGTATTTGGTATAAAATTGCAGCTTCTCTGGCGAAAAGTTCTTGTGCTTTCTCCCAAGCGTCAGTCCCCGTGGCACTAGGAATTAATTCCTTGATCGCACAAAGTTCATTAAACCGTCTTTGGTCTTCTGCCAAATAAGTTCTGCCAAATCCCCCCTGACCGAGAATTTGAATTATGCGATAACGGTTTTGCAGTACAGTACCAACAGTAATGGGTGGTTGCATCATCGATTAATTGGGTATGGGGCAATTTTGTTGAGGGTGAAAGGGATTCATGGTAAGAAAGAAGAAATATTTTTCCCCCTGCTCAAGAACGCTCTCCCAGTCCCCAGTCCCTAGTCCCTAGTTCCTAGTTCCTAGTTCCTTCATCTTTTGCCTTTATTTTTCACCTTCTACGCTAGCGTATGGCATAAATAAACGCTCCTTAACGTAGTAACGGCTACCCTTCGGGAAAGCTCCGCTAACAACCGTTAAAATCCTTGTTTTGAGCGGTAAACCGCTCACTACCAACCAGGAGAATATTTTACGTTTAATTTCGCCCACTTAACTTAACCAGATTTAAAAGCTTAAATTAAATCTGCCATTTTATGAATTTGCCGCTAATATCATAGAATATTCAATTGCCCCTTAGATTTTTATTCACAGGTGTTTCTACTTAACGAGTGCTTACTCAAATATCACTTAATTTGTGAATCCTTAGCGCTAAGTTATAAATAAGGTGGGTAGAGGAAAATGCTCTACCGAACCAACCTCGAAGGAGTTGGTTTTTTTTTACCTCAAGGAAAAATATCTAAATAATCCATCTAGTTGAAAAACTTAATGTCAGTTAAGCTGTCTATGGTTGATTTGCCAGAATGTCCTTGAAAATGACAATGCGATCGCTTTATGGAGGAATATTGAGAGTTTTTATAAAAGCTTCAAAAAAACCTACAAATGTTTTCTAATGACTATTTCGGTTAAATCTGCTAAATATCTGATGATAATATTGCCATGAATGCACATAGAGGATCTGCTGTACTCAGTTCTGCAAATTTAAAAGTGCAGCCAGCAGCAACAGCACTAACTGAAAATCATCGACTGCGGCTGTTCTCTGGTTCTGCCAATGTACCGCTGTCTCAAGAAGTTGCTCGTTATTTGGGCATGGACTTGGGACCAATGATTCGCAAAAGATTTGCGGATGGAGAACTTTATGTTCAAATCCAAGAATCAATTCGGGGTTGTGATGTTTATTTAATCCAGCCATCGTGTCAACCAGTCAATGACCACTTAATGGAATTGCTGATTATGATTGATGCCTGTCGTCGTGCCTCTGCGCGACAGGTAACAGCAGTACTTCCTTATTATGGCTATGCCCGCGCCGATCGCAAAACCGCTGGACGAGAGTCAATTACCGCCAAGCTGGTTGCTAATTTAATTACCCAAGCTGGTGCGAACCGAGTTTTGGCAATGGATTTGCACTCGGCACAAATTCAGGGCTATTTCGATATTCCCTTAGATCATGTTTACGGTTCGCCAGTGCTGCTAGATTATCTGGCAAGTAAGAATTTGCCTGACTTAGTAGTAGTTTCGCCGGATGTCGGGGGTGTAGCGCGGGCTAGGGCATTTGCGAAAAAGCTGGGTGATGCCCCCTTAGCAATTATTGACAAACGCCGTCAAGCTCATAATGTCGCTGAAGTTTTAAACGTTATTGGCGATGTTAAGGGCAAAACGGCGGTGTTGGTAGACGACATGATCGATACTGGCGGCACAATTGCGGCTGGGGCGCAGTTATTGCGTGATGAAGGGGCGCGTCAGGTTTATGCTTGTGCAACTCATGCGGTGTTCTCTCCACCAGCAATTGAGCGGCTATCTAGTGGTGTGTTTGAGGAAGTGATCGTTACAAATACGATTCCGATTCCGAATAGCGATCGCTTTGAACAACTCGTCGTCCTTTCAGTGGCTAATCTACTCGGAGAAACCATCTGGAGAATTCACGAAGATACTTCTGTAAGTAGTATGTTTCGTTAGCCTTGCCAGACTGTCACCCCCGTTACAGTCTGGGAAAATAACAGACGAGACGAAAAAGGGGGAAAGAAGAAAATATTATGAGTGATTACAGCCGCTCTTTATTCTCCGTGCCTTTCCCCTTTCCCCATTATTGATGTTAACCAAAGTACCGCATTTGCATTGAAAAAATGGTTAAAATCATGCATCAGCTACTAAGTGCTATTACGATAGTAGCAATACAATATTTTCCGCTGCGTGTTAACGCGCAAATAGCTATACCATCCGATTCAATTAAACAGGTGCTTGCGGCAAAGTTAATGACCAACTTTGCTGACGGTAACTTTTATGCAGAAAGGTTAATTAGTCGTGCCGAATTAGCTTCAATTATGGTGAAAGCATTTCGACTAGATAAAAGACAAGCTATTAGTAAACAGAATTTAGTAGTTACCGATGTACCACCGTCAAATCCAGCATTTAATGATATTCAAATAGTCTTAAAAACAGACATTATGAAAGGCTATCGTGGAAATTTGTTTTTCCCCAACCAAAAAGTCACAAGGGCAGAAGCTTTAGCGATTTTTGCCCAAGCGTATGGAGTATTTCAGTTTCCCGACGATACAGTAAATGAAATTCTTGCTTCGCATCCAGACGCGGTTACTATTCCTGATTGGGCAAAAAAAGCGATCGCTACAGTCATTAGTGAAGAATTCGTCAACACAGACCCAAAAGGTAATATAGCCCCATTAAAACCGATGACACGCGGGGATATGGCATACGTATTAAGTAAATATTTGCAAAGACAACAGCCACAACCAGAAACGCCAGAAGCACCAGCAGCGCCGAATAGATGAGGGAGGCAGGGGAGGCAGGGGAGGCAGGGGAGGCAGGGGAGGCTGAAGCGTCAAATTCTCCTCTCAAGTGGCAACATCAGCGTGGGAAAATCATAATACGATCATTACAGAGGAAAATCCTATTAGTATGCACCTGAGTGAAATTACCCATCCCAACCAGCTACACGGCTTATCGATTAGGCAGTTGCAGCAAATTGCCCGTCAAATTCGGGATAAGCATCTGCAAACCGTAGCCGCAACTGGGGGACATCTCGGACCGGGGTTGGGTGTTGTAGAATTAACACTAGGGCTTTATCAAACACTAGACTTAGATTGTGATAAAGTCATTTGGGATGTCGGACACCAAGCTTATCCTCATAAACTGATTACAGGGCGTTACGATAATTTCCACACCTTACGGCAAAAAGACGGAATTGCCGGTTATCTCAAGCGCGGTGAAAGTAAGTTTGACCATTTTGGCGCGGGACATGCTTCAACCAGTATCTCAGCGGCATTGGGTATGGCTTTAGCGCGAGATATGAAAGGCGAAAAATTTAAAGCTGTCGCCATTATCGGTGATGGTGCGCTAACTGGCGGTATGGCGTTAGAATGCATCAACCATGCTGGACACTTGCCCAAAACCAACTTGTTAGTTGTCCTCAACGACAACGAAATGTCAATTTCTCCTAACGTTGGGGCGATTCCTCGTTACCTCAACAAAATACGTCTCAGTCCGCCAGTACAGTTTATTAAAGATAACTTTGAGGAACAAGTCAAGCAAATTCCCTTTGTTGGCGAATCTCTTTCACCGGAATTAGAACGCATCAAAGAAGGAATGAAACGGTTAGCTGTTCCCAAAGTGGGTGCAGTTTTTGAAGAACTCGGCTTTACCTACATCGGACCTGTAGACGGGCATAATTTAGAAGAATTAATTGCCACCTTTGAACAAGCACATAAGATAATCGGTCCAGTGTTGGTACATGTAGCGACAGTTAAAGGCAAAGGTTATGAAATTGCCGAAAATGACCAAGTTGGCTACCATGCCCAAAATCCGTTTAACGTAGCGACAGGCAAAGCCATTCCTTCCAGCAAACCCAAACCCCCCGCTTATGCCAAAGTCTTTGCTCACACCTTAGTCAAACTCGCCGAACAAAACCCGAAAATTGTCGGTATCACGGCAGCGATGGCTACTGGAACAGGTTTAGACAAACTTCAAGCAAAGTTGCCCAATCAGTATATAGATGTCGGTATTGCCGAACAACATGCCGTCACTCTGGCTGCGGGACTCGCTGCTGAAGGAATGCGTCCTGTTGCTGCGATCTATTCTACCTTTTTGCAACGCGCCTTCGACCAGATAATTCACGATGTCTGCATCCAAAACTTGCCTGTGTTCTTCTGCATGGATAGGGCGGGAATTGTCGGTGCTGATGGTCCGACGCACCAAGGTATGTATGATATCGCTTATCTGCGTTGCATTCCTAATATGGTGGTGATGGCACCCAAAGATGAAGCGGAATTGCAACGTATGGTGGTGACTGGGATTAATCATACCTCAGGACCCATCGCTATGCGGACTCCTCGTGGTAATGGTTATGGTGTCCCCTTGATGGAAGAAGGCTGGGAACCTGTGGAAATCGGCAAAGGCGAAATTCTCCGCAATGGCGATGATGTGTTGTTAGTAGGTTACGGCACAATGGTTTACCCGGCGATGCAAGTTGCCGAGATTCTCAACGAACACGGAATACAAGCTACTGTGATAAATGCTCGTTTTGTCAAGCCCTTGGATACAGAATTAATTTTACCTTTGGCGAAAAAAATCGGGCGCGTTGTCACTTTAGAAGAAGGCTGTCTGATGGGTGGTTTCGGTTCAGCTGTAGCAGAAGCGCTGTTAGATGCTGATATTGTGGTTAGAGTGAAGCGAATTGGTGTACCAGATGTTTTGGTAGATCATGCCGAACCGAATGAATCTAAGGCTTCCTTAGGTTTAACTAGTCCGCAAATGGCGGAAACGGTGATGCAAGCTTTCTTTAGTAAGCAACCATCATCTGTTGTTTAGTTAATTCGGCGTTGCTGATTGATGGGATGTCCGCCAAATTACCCATAATAAAAGAACCCCACCCCGCTTGCGGGGAGTCCACTCGGCGGTTGCCTGTATCGTCCCGTCGAAGTGGCGAACCCGGAAGGGGAGGGGAGACAAAGCTTTGCTTTGGCTCTTTGGGGTTCTCCGGGTTTAGTAAGTAATCAAACGGACATTATATGATGGGATGAATTTTGGTGTAGAGATGTTGCACATGCAATGTCTCTACAATATAAAGAGTAAAGACGTTCCGCCGGAACGTCTCTACAAGGGTTTCGGGCAACGCATAATTAATTTATGGAGATGTCCACTTAACTACCTTCACCAATCGCAATAAAATTAAACGCAGACTTTTCTTTTGTAACTGCGAGTTCTGGAGAACCTGTCCCTGATTGTTGCTTAATTCCCAAATCGAAAATATTAATTTGAGCTTGGTTTGGGGTTATGTCCTTAACAATAATTTGATTATCAGCACCCCAATCCTTTAAAGTCGCTACTACACTGGGAGGTTCTAAAAAAGGTTCGTTAAAAGTAATTGCATAGGTTCCTGTATCCACTGATTGAACTTCAAACCCTTGTCCACCTTGTTTTTTACCGTCTTCAGTAACTGTTCCGTAAATATTTTTTTGGTTCATTTTTTTTACTAGCAGTTCTCGTTTGAATCAAATACATCCTGACGGTTAATGTCGAGACGTTGCATGTGCAAGTATCTACAATCTGTATTGCATACAAGTACAAACCGCCATAATCGCCAGGGCATTTATTAAAACAATACACAATATTTTGACCAAAAATTTATCTTCTTTTATTTATCTAAAAGACATCTCCATAAAATAATTATGCATTGCCCGAAACCCTTGTAGAGACGCGAAATTTCGTGTCTCTACGTCTTTTCTAAAATGTACAAGTTTAATTTTGATGAGGTTTTGTTAAAATTAGAACATATTCAGTCAGAAATTTAAATCAAGGTGTCCCTAACGCGGTTTGCCTAAATCGATCAAGTCAAGCAAAAATTGGCGTTGCTGAATTCAGGTATGAATCCGCATGTAGAGACGTAGCAATGCTACGTCTAATCAAGGGTTTTTACCAGAGCGCAGAATCATTTTCATACATCTAATCAGCAACGCCCAAAAATTTATTATATTTAGGACTTACACAACGCTATGATATTTTTGGCAAATTTGTTGCCGTAGTTTAAGTATTTAATGTCCTTTTATTAAATTAACCATTTTTATGACATCTTCCACAAACCAGGTTTATCCCGTTATTTGGCACAACGACTCGGTGTCACTTATTGACCAAACCCGCTTACCGAATGAGTATGCGGTTGTCGAGATTCACCGCAGTGAAGATATGGCGCGAGCAATTAAAACTATGATAGTTCGAGGTGCGCCGGCAATTGGTGTAGCAGCTGCGTATGGGATGTATCTTGGTGCAAGGGAAATTGAAACAGATAACCGCACTCAATTTTTCGATTCTTTGGAAAAGGTCGCTCAAATTTTGGCAGCTACTCGTCCAACTGCGGTAAATCTATTTTGGGCAATTTCCCGCATGAAGAAAGTTGCTTACCAAACTGTGGGTTCTGTAGAAGATATCAAAAAAATCCTTCTGGAAACTGCCCAAGCTATCAATGTAGAAGATTTGCAAACTTGTCAGGCGATCGGTGATAATGGTTTAAAAGTCTTACCCGCTACCCCAGAAAAGCTAACAATTCACACTCACTGCAATGCTGGAGCTTTAGCCACTGCTGGTTATGGTACAGCATTGGGTGTAGTGCGTTCTGCATGGCGTGAAGGACGTTTAGAGCGCGTATTTGCCGACGAAACCCGTCCCAGATTGCAAGGTGCAAAACTCACCGCTTGGGAATGTGTGCAAGAAGGCATTCCGGTTACGGTAATTACTGATAGCATGGCGGCTCATTGTATGAAGCAAGGCTTAATTCACGCTGTAGTTGTGGGTGCTGATAGAATTGCTGCTAATGGGGATGCGGCTAATAAAATTGGGACGTATAGTTTAGCACTTGTTGCAAAGGCACATAATATTCCCTTCTTCGTTGCGGCGCCACTTTCTACCGTTGATTTTGAATTACCTGATGGTAGCGAAATCCCCATTGAGGAACGCGATGCAAGCGAAATATATCAAGTTGGTGAAACCATACTTACACCAACTGGGGCAGAATTTTATAACCCAGCTTTTGATGTGACTCCAGCAGAATTAATTACAGCAATTATCACCGAACATGGTGCATTTGCTCCTGGGGAGTTACAAAAGTTCAAAGAAAAGCAAATAGTTTAAAAACATCTGAAGCCCTTATCACATATACTGTAAAGACGTTCCGCCGGAACGTCTCTACGATGGTTGCGACGTTTTTGTTATTGTTAATTAAACAGACATAATATTAAATATTTGGCGATCGCACTTATGCAATGCCTGAACTAAGAGACGTTTCAGGGTGAGAAACTGTTGAAGCCCTTATCACATATACTGTAAAGACGTTCCGCCG
>JAHHIJ010000018.1 GCA_019358985.1 Tolypothrix brevis GSE-NOS-MK-07-07A
ATTGTAAAGACGTTCCGGCGGAACGTCTCTACGATGTTTGCTATGATATTCTAGCCCGCGTTCGGCTTTGCCGTTGCCGAAGGCTAGGCGGGCTTCGTTTGTATAGCCTGTAAGTATATTCAATGTCTATTAGACATCTCCAGAAATTAATTATGCGTTGCCCGAAACCCTTGTAGAGACGTAGCACTGCTACGTCTTTACCTCTTTTCCAACAGATGTCTATTGTAAAGACGTTCCGGCGGAACGTCTCTACGATGTTTGCTATGATATTCTAGCCCGCGTTCGGCTTTGCCGTTACCGAAGGCTAGGCGGGCTTCGTTTGTATAGCCTGTAGGTATATTCAATTACAACTCAAAATTTTCTCTAACACTAAGCTCGTCCAAACTAACTTGAATGCTAAAGCGTTTACCTCTTTCGCCTTTAAAAGGCTTAAGTTGAATGTAATTATCTTGACCTCTAGCTTCAACTTCCTGAAGAATATTCCCTGTTTTAGATAATAAACTAAGTTTGATATTTCGTGGTAAATATTTTTCTTTACCCGTTGGATGCAATTGGATGGAAATAGATATTTTTTCTTCGGCTTCTTCGCTGATATTCACTAGTAACGCGACAGTTTGATGATTTAATTCTATTCCTAAGTCAATTAATTTGCCTCGCTTTGTCGCTACTTCAACACTCCTAGTGCTGAAAGCTAAATTCATTTCTGGATTAAGAAGTGTATCAATAGCTTGCCAACTTTCGTCAATTACACCTTGTAACCATTGACTTAATTTAGTTGTAGTTTCTTGTAGAGATACTACAACTAAATTTTCTTCTGCTTTTGTTTTTGTGGCTACAGGTAAAGGAATAGCTGTTGGTTCTAAAAAACGCGAGTAAAATAATAGGTGATTTGGTTCTGGGTCAAATTGCTCTAACGGTAGCCGATAAAAGCCATCTCGTGATTGTATTTTGATAGTATAACTAACTAGTTCATCGTAACGCAAAAAGCCTCTAATTATTACTTCTTCTTGCTCTTCTAATACCTCAAGTAAGACATAAAAATGAGCCGCTAATTCTGGTCTTTGAATGATATCTACTGCTAATTTTACCTCTTCGTCAAGTATATTTTCTGTAGCAATTAGACAAACTTTAAATTCACCAACTTTGAGATAGCTGATATTTGAATCACGCTTGATTGGTTGCTGGCTAATGCGTGTACTTAGCCATTCTTCAAAGCCAATTAGCGCTAGTGCATTCAGATAGCTTTGCCATTTATCAGCTTCATTATTAGCTATCGCGCTGATTTTTTTCGCTTCTTGAAAATGTTCTGCTTCTAACCAAATCGATTCGGGTAGTAACAATCTTAGATCGGTGGAATTAAACATATTTTTAGTACTCATGCAGATTTTTGATTATTTAAACTAAATCGAAGTTCTTGTGCATATAAGCTATCCAGAGAACGGCTTTTTCCCGCTCTAATTTCTTCTGCGGCTTCTTGAAAAATTTCTGCATCAGCAAAAGCTTCAATTTGCTCAACCACAGTTTTGAGATATTCTATTTTTGGGGGAATTTCAGTTAGACCTTTTGAATGAGCCTCTGCTAAAATCTTTTCTATAACTTGTTGTATTGTCCGAGTGCGAACATTAGAAAGCAATTCTCCAGGATTTAATATTCGTCTAGTTTGATCCCAACTTGACATACCCAATTTAGTACCAACATCTTTCAAAGACATCTGCTGACAGTAATAAAGTTGCAATCCCGGAATGAATTGATCGGCAAAAGTTGCGTATTTTCGGCTTTTTTGTAACTCGCTTAAGCGATGGCTAATCTGTTGTTCAATTGATTCAACTAACGCGGTTTTGAGTTGTTCATGCAAAAACTCTATCATTTCCCGCCGTTCTACATCTAATTCATCTTGGGAATCATTGGGTAAATCCACTCTGGTTATATAATTACCCGTATCCGGATCTTGAATTTCCAGAGGTTCTCGGTAACTCCAAATGTCATATTGTCTGAGTTGGGTTGCTACATGTTTGAGTTCTTTTGTCAACTCAATCGGGGTGTTAATTACGACACCTCGTTGGTGCAAGCTTTTTAACATTTCTTGCAGTTGGGTATTATTAGGGTCAGGACATCTTTTTGCCCCGGCTTGGCGATGATTTTGTCTGTCTCGACGATAAACTGAATGAAAGACTTCAACTAAATGGCGATCGCGTACAGATAACCTTTGAATTTGTTTCGGTCTAACTCGATTCATCAAAGCCCAATCACTGAAATGCTGGAAACCAAACTCTGATAAAAAATCTTTAAGTTCGGTATTTTGTTTAGTTTGCAAATATGCCCAATTATCTAAGCTCATGCTAGAAGCATCAGCGTTATATGTTCGCAAAACCTCAACCGTAAAAAATTTAAAAGTTGATGTTTTCGTTTCACCGTTTGCATCCACCAGAAGTTGAGTTTTGCGATCGCTATCCAAGATAATCGGCGTTTTTCCATCATCATTTAGTACAAATGGGAGTAAATCCCTATACGTAAACGATTTATCACCAATAAACAGACTATCTATCTTTTTACAAGCTTTGAGAATCGGTTCGCTAATATAGCAGCGCAAACAAAACCCAGCTTCAGCAAGAGTTGCAACATCAACTTTAGGCGAGTTGAAGCTGTAAAAATACGATAGCAGAAAAGCTTGCATCTCCCTAGTTTGGGAACCAGGAATTTTTTGCTGACAAAATTTTTCGGCAATGGGAACTAAACTATATTCGTATCCAGCCCTTTGACTCTTAAGACTAATTCGGCAAATGTGCCAGTATCTTGATGTTGCACTCATAGATCCTGGTTCTCCTCATGATCGATGACTTTTATGTATCTTTCTATGCAATAAATAGATGCCTACATATTTAGCTTATGCAGCACCTATTGGACACAAAAGGTAGAAATTAATTATACCTTGCCCCAAACCCTTGTAGAGACGTAGCAATGCTACGTCTCATTGCCGAGAACGTAGCAACCGGACAAAAGACACCAGAGCTAGCAGTGTCTGCATAGGATAGTCGATATTTTTCTTGATCGTGCATAAATTGATTCCACTTATGCCTATTAACGATGTAGATGAAGAATTTATGTTGTAGCCATTCCTTGCAAGGTACGTGGTGCGATCTTCTAAATTCATCTAACTCACATTAATAATAAAGAGGGCTTTCATGGCTGAAAACAACCTAGAAGAAATCAAAATCTGTATTCAGATATTACCAGACATGTCTGAAGAAGCGCAAACAAAAGCGATTGAAGAAAATCCGCAAAACGCAAAAACCGGCTTGAATTTTATCAAAAAATTTGGCGATACCGTTGAGTCGTCGCGAATGGCAGTGATCGCTGATAGAAAGTGGAAACCAGGTCGGACATTGCGCGTGCGCTTTTTGGATGGCGCACGCGTAGTTCAGCAGAAAATTGCGGCAGTTTCTCGGTGTCTTTTCAACGCACTCTGCGAATACCTAATGATGGCATCTACCCTCTTCCTCCTGGGTTGGGTGCTTTCCCCATTCAGCGTGTCGCAGATTACCTGGATTGTGTCCCCCCTAAGTGGCGAAATCAAGGCGGTTATTTCATTCCCATGTATCAACAAGAAGCATTGTGGCTGGGATTCGCCGGCACGAGTTTCAAGCCAAACGCAGTCAAAATTGCTATAGGTAAAATCAACGCAATTTCCGGCGAAGCTTTGGATGAAACACTCCATACCGACCCCCAAAACTATATCGTCTGTCCAGATCAACCCTGGTTAGATGGGATAAATGCAGGTGATAACTTTATTCGTCAGTTTGTCGCCATGCCCTTGGGACAAGGTTACACTGTTGAGGCGCAAGTTACTGATACAGAGGAATTTGGTGGAATTCAAATTTTAGTTTACGAACCCAAACCAGGAAGATTTCCCGACCAACTTCCAGAAACACGCAGCTTCAGTAATTTCGAGATGGAAGTACCACGAGGCGCCTCGATGGAAATGGGTTTGGGGGCAGGAGGTAAAATTCAGCAAAAAATCTACCCCGATTCTTACGGTCTTGATGTGTGGGATACTGAAAATTACGGCTCTGTTTTCGTGCATATTGTTAATAGCGAGCAGTATCGGGAATTGACAAACCTCGAACCTCCGCCAACACCAATTACCGCTCAAGTCTACGCTCAGTATAAGTTGCCCTGGTTTGCTCTTTACGACGAAGCACAGGGAGATTTGCCAGCAGTTGACAAGCTAAGTAAAATCAAACCCAATCCAGACCAAGATAATCGGTCAGTTGAACAAGAACAGTAGTAAGCGCTCTCTGCGGTTTACAGCAATTTTCGGGTAAATAGACCACAGGTAGAGACGTTACATCAAATCCGGTAAATTACTGACAATGTAAAGACGTTCCGCCGGAACGTCTCTACGACGGTAGGTAGGTTTTTATTACTGTTAATTAAACGGACATGATATTACATGTAACGTCACTAAATCCCTAAATCTACAGCAATGCGATGAGCGCAGGCAAACCCCGAAAACGCCACCGCATTTAAACCCTGACCGGGAAAACTGCTATCCCCCACGCAATAAAGTCCGGGAATATCTGTACGATTAAACGGCATCCCCAATAAACCCCGCAACTTGCGTCGGGGAATTGGTCCATAAGTGCCATCAACACGACCTAAAAATCGACGATGCGATCGCGGTGTTCCCACTTCTAAATAATCCAATCCCGCATCCAAACCAGGAAAAATCTTCTCTAAGCGGTCAATAATTCGCCACGCAGCCTCTTCTTTCTTCGTCTCATACTCACCCGCTGATAAATTCTGCCAATCTGCAATCCAATGCGGCGTAAAAGCGTGAATTATACCATACCCTGTCGGTGCTAAATCTGGATCAAGTAGAGTGGGAATCGAAACAAAAATTGTCCCCTCGGCAGAAGCCATTTTTCCCCAATCTTCCAGCAAAATGTGATGGCATTCTGTCCCCTTTGGCAACACCGAATTTTTTACCCCCATGTGCAAACTAAGAAAACTGGGCGATTTTTTATAACGTTGTTGCCATTTCTTTTCATTTATTGGGATTTCTTCTGCTGGTAGTAAATTTTCAAACGTATCCCAGCGTGTAGCATTAGAAACTATGCGTTTTCCCAAGTATATTTTACCGTTAGCTAGTTGCACACCCACCGCTCGTTGATTTTCTGTGATAATTTTTGTCACTCTCGCTTGATAGTGAATTTCACCCCCAGCCTTTTTAAGACCCTCAACCAGTTTTTGGGCAATTTGCCCCACCCCACCTTTAGGGTAGTTAACTCCTCCATAATGCCTGTCAGAGAACACCATTCCCGCATTAATCATCGGTGTCATGTCCGCGGTCACCACCGACCAGCAATAGCACTCAATATCGATAAATTGTAATACTTTTGGGTCTTTAATATAGCGTCGTGCCACGTCTCCGGCATTTTGAGGCAGATATTTAGCTAAACCCAGACACGAAGAAGGATGCTGGAAAAATGACCGCAACAAATACCGAGGTTCTTCCAGAGACAGCAAATCCATGCGATTGAGGCAATTAAAGACTTTCCAGCATTCGTCATAAAAACGACGAATTCCTTCTTTTTCGTGAGGAAATTTGGCAGTCAGGTTTTGTAAAAATTTATCATAAACTTGATCAACTTTAAGAGAGAAGTTGTCGGGCAGATGATAATGGATCTGCACCGAGTCGGGAATTGTCTCTAAGCTGACATTTACGCTGTCAAGAGCGCGTTTTAATAAGTTGGTGGTGCCGCCATCGCCAAACCCGAAAATCATCGACGCTCCAACATCAAATTTATAGCCTTGTCTTTCAAAGTAACCAGCACTACCACCAGGAATTAGATAACGTTCCAGCACCAGCACTTTAGCACCCTTGGCGGCTAGTTGGGTTGCTGTCACCAAACCACCAATTCCAGAGCCAATGACGATTACATCGAATGAAAGCATGGAGACAGGGGACTAGGGGACAGGGGGACAGGGGGACAGGGGGACAATTATATCCGATGCCCATTACCCATTATTACCTTTCCCCCTCCTAAAAAAAAGAGGGACGAGCCGTTATATTGCTGGCTAATCCCGTCTGTCGATCCTTAAAGAGAGGAGAACACTTAAGACCAATATAAACTTGATTGAGAATAAATGTCAATAGTTATTGAAATAAAGTTGCAATAATTTTGCGGATGTAATTTTAGCTTTCAGTGGTACGCCCGGAAAGAGTATTATGAGGTTTCAGTTGTTATATAATATATAGTCGTCAAAAATTGAGTTATGACGCTCCAATTGCGTATTTATGTTCCGCCCCATCCTTTAATTAAGCACTGGCTAGCAGTGGCTCGTGATGCTGCGACACCTTCAGTTTTATTTCGCAGTGCGATGACTGAGTTAGGACGCTGGTTGACTTATGAAGCTGCTCGCGAGTGGTTGCCAACTCTAGAAACAACTGTTGAGAGTCCTTTAGCTTCGTGTCCTGCGACTTTGATTGACCCAGAGATGCCGATCGCAGTCGTGCCAATTCTCCGGGCAGGTTTAGGATTGCTAGAGGGAGCGCAGACGTTGCTACCTTTGGCTTCTATTTATCATCTGGGTTTAGTGCGAGATGAAGAAACTCTCCAACCTTCGTGTTATCTAAATAAATTGCCAGAAAAATTTGACCCCCAAACACGAGTGTTAATTACCGATCCGATGTTAGCAACGGGAGGATCGATTATGGCAGCGATGGCAGAATTAACACATCGGGGTGTCGATCCGGCTTTAACACGGATTGTTTGTGTGGTGGCTGCTCCGCCAGCTTTGCAACAATTAAGTGCTGCTTATCCGGGTTTAATAATTTACACCGCCACAATTGACGAAACCGTCAACGACCAGGGGTATATTGTACCGGGTTTGGGAGATGCAGGCGATCGCATCTTTGGGACTTAAGCTAGTATGCAACTATAACTAGTTGGGAGATGCAAAGCGTTTCATCAAGGCGGTAAAGATATGAGTCAGCGTGATGGTTTTGCGAGTGGTTTTTTTGCTGGAGCAATTGTCGGCAGTGTAGTCGGTGGCATCGTGGGTGCCCTGATTACTCAACGACGCGATCTCCAATTAATAGAAGAGGACACGGAACTGACAAATGGAACAGCAGAGGCTAAAAAAACAAATATTTTGAAACGGCGTACTATGAAAGCCGCAGAAAATGAAAGTATGGAAATAGAAACGGCAAGGCGATCGCTTGAAGATAAAATTGCCCAGCTCAATGCCACAATTGATGAAGTCCGCAACCAGCTCTTAAATGTCAATACTAACTCTACTGAGTCAATTAGCAATCAAGCCTCCCACAGCGATGAGCTTCGTTAACGTCTAATCAAGACAGGGTAAGTGCGCCGCTCTTAAAAAAAGCTAATGTGGAGATACCACTTGTGGTATATGTTAAAACAATCCGCACACACCATGACCCTGGTTCAATTAAAATCAAGATTAAGACCGATGCGTGACATATAGCAGAAAACGGACACACCCATGAATTTACTGGTTACTACTCTGGCTACTTTCGTACAGATTTATGGCGCCCTGCTACTTATCAGG
The DNA here is from genome assembly GCA_019358985.1 of Tolypothrix brevis GSE-NOS-MK-07-07A. Lineage (GTDB taxonomy): Bacteria > Cyanobacteriota > Cyanobacteriia > Cyanobacteriales > Nostocaceae > Hassallia > Hassallia brevis. The sequence continues at coordinate 7,576 of JAHHIJ010000018.1, forward strand.
GTTCTGTTGACTTGGTTTCCCAACGTCAACTGGTACAATCAACCATTTTCTGCCTTGAGCCAGATCACCGACCCCTATCTGAATGTTTTTCGCTCAATCATTCCTCCATTAGGCGGCATGGATTTTTCACCAATGTTAGCGATTATACTACTTCAGGTTGTGGGTGGTGGTCTTGTTAGTTTGGCACAAAGTTTGCAGTTTGCCTCATTGTAAAGTCAAAGATTTTCAGTCTGGGCTAACCAGCCCAGACTAAAACTGACTAACGTCGGACTTGACCGCTAAATCCGGCAGCTTTAAACTGCTTGAGCTGCAATGGTGTAGGCTGATTCGCAGGTACAGAAATTCTCAGGTCAAAATCACTTGTACCTGATGGTATTTCCGCAATTGAACCAAGACGGGTACGATTTTGCATTACCGAATCGCCGTTAGCATCATAGATGCGCCCAAAAATATCTGCATCGTAAACTGTTTTGTTAGTATCATTCTGAGCTTTCCCAGTCACAATAAAGCAGCTAGCTGCTCTAGAACCGCTACTGGTAACAGTTCCTTTTGCCAGTTCTGGTGGACACTCATGATAGGAAATATCAAATAGTTTAATCTGTGTCAGCGCAACAGCGGGCGGAGTAAACACCCACGAAAGAACCCCCATGACACAACAAATGAAAACAAGCCTGAATGAGCGCAACCGCATAAAAGACACCCTAAATAAATTAAACAATAGGTAACTTTCAAACTCAGCTTACAACAATTGAAGCAGAAAGCCCACGAGTAGCACGGTTCCTAAGTCACCCTGCTACGTCCGCAACAGAAGAAAGTTATACTTCCAAAGCTTCATTTTTAGATGGTGACTTCATACCTAAATTCGGTGAAAAACCTGAAGGGTATAAGCTATCTGGCAAGCGAATTAAGCGCGGTGTATATAAGACGGCTCAAGGTTTTCAAGTTAACGCTGATTTAAACGGCGCTGCCAACATACTTTCAAAAGTAAGTACAAGACTGGGGTTAAATCTTAGTCGAGTAGATAGGGGTTGCTTGACGCAACCCGTGCGGTTCTACGCATGAATCCCACGGCTTAAATCCGTGGGTGCGTCAACTTGAATTTAACTCCAAAGGGAGTTGGAGAGTTGTATTCAAGATTTGTAATAATTAAGAAACATATTCTTTCAATTGCCGATTAGCTTATGAGTTCTGATGAGATTGAAGCAGCCTTGCAAGCAGCCTTTAATAGTTGTGATGCAGCCAGCTGTCCTCTCACCGAGATCCAGAAACAGATATTACTGCAAGTGATTTCGGAAATTCAGGAAAACTCTTATGCTGGTGTTGCCAATCCTTTAGACGAACTTACACCAGCGGAATTAGAAGCATTTTTAGAGTTCGTCAAAACACAAGAACAACACAATCGCACTTGGAAAGTACAATTACTTAACGATTGGCTGCAACAGAAGGACTCTGGAAAAGTAAATTTTGTTCGCAAACGCTATGGTTTGCAGTGGCTAAATCGCGTTGAGCCATATCATTTTGAAAAGTATTCTTATTTTGAGGATGCACTAAAACTCAGGATAGGCGATCGCATCGAAATTTCCAATGCTTTATGGGAATGGGTACAAGAAAATGGTCCCTGTAGCCCCGAATGGTTTCCCTGCACAGTAATTCAAGTAAATCAAACTGGCAATGGCGATGATACATGCACCAATTGCATCATCAGCCTCAGCAATGGCACTGAATACGAAATTCAAGGAATTTATGAATGGAATCGTTATAATTGGCGCTGGCTGAGGAGGTAGGAAGGCAGGGGAGGCTTATCTCCCCGTCACTCCCTCACCGCCAACCGAGGTGATTCAAGAGTGTTTGGCGCATTACGTCTACAGGGACGGATTCTAAATTTAACCAGATTCTTAAGGCTGATGCACCTTGCTGGACTAGCATTTCTAATCCGTCAATAGCTGTTGCACCTTGTTGTCGTGCTAGTTGGAGAAATCGTGTCGGACTAGGATTATATATTAAATCGTAGGCGATCGCACCTCTAGGCAAATCCCTCATTTCCTGTGCACTTAAAGGCGACTGTTCAAGGTTGGGATACATTCCCACTGGCGTTGTGTTTACCAACAAGTGTGCTTGGGAAATTATTCTTGACATTCCCTCCCATTTATGTATCTGCAAATTCACTTCTGGCGGTAAATTATCCCAACTATTGCGGAATTCTTTCAACTTCTGCTCATTGCGCCCAATTACATGAACGGACGTACAACCTAGCTGGATACAACCTGCTACAACTGCCCTGGCAGCGCCACCATTGCCTAAAATTACTGCTACCGTCTGCTGCCAATTTCGTCTATACGTTGTTTGCAGAGGAGAGATAAATCCTTCTATATCAGTGTTTGTCCCAATCCAATGATTATCTTTACGAAGAACAGTATTTACAGCTCCTACAGATTTAGCAATTGGATGAATTGCCGACAAGCAACTCATTATCGCCTGTTTATGAGGAATTGTCACGTTAAAGCCTGTAACGCCAATAGCAGAAAAGCCTTGGATAGCTTTCGGCAAGTCATCTGGTTTGATGGGAAAAGGCAGATAAACGTAATCTACTCCCAAAAATTCTAGAGCTGCATTATGCATCAACGGTGACAGGGAATGTTCAACCGGATGCCCAATTACTCCTAACAGTTTTGTTTTTCCACTAATTAATCGTTGCATTTTCGTAAATAATTTGAATGAGCAACGCGCCAAAGACGCCTAAAGATAGAAATTTAGTTGTTGGTGCTAAAAGGCATTGAATAACCAGCCTATCGCCTGAGAATGCCGAGCTACAATTATTAAAGGTTACTTAACATTTCTTTATATCATGCAGGCAACTACACGCCGAGCGACAACCCCGATTCCGGGAAAATATTGGCAGTGGCGAGGGCATAACGTTTACTACGTAAGAGCGGGAGAAAAAATAGAACAACGTCCACCCTTGCTGTTAGTGCATGGGTTTGGCGCTTCTACTGACCACTGGCGTAAGAATATCACAGGACTGTCTAATGATTTTGAAGTTTTTGCCATCGACCTTTTGGGATACGGACGTTCCGCTAAACCAAAATTGGAATATAGCGGTAATTTGTGGTGCAACCAACTTTATGACTTTATCACTGAAGTAATTGGTGAAAAAGCGGTTTTAGCAGGTAATTCCCTTGGTGGGTACGCTTGCTTGTGTTTAGCAGCGCAACATCCTGACGCGGCAGCGGGTTTGGTCTTGCTTAACAGTGCTGGACCATTTAGCGAAAATCAGACTTCATCAGAACAGTCAGTGTTACAACCAGAAATTCAGCCTCCCAAGCAAACAAATACACTGCAAAAATTATTGGGTGACGTTGTTAAATGGATTTTTCAACAAAATGCTGCTCAGTTTCTTTTATTTCAATATGTGCGACAGCGTTGGGTAATTCGCCAAACTTTAGAGAAAGTGTATCTTGACAAAAGTGCGATTACAGAACAGTTGATAGAAGAAATTTATCGACCCTCTAATGATCCTGGTGCATTGGATGTATTTGCTTCGATGTTTAGCACTCCTCAAGGAGAGAAAAATGATGTTTTATTGCAGCAATTAACTTGTCCGTTGTTGATATTATGGGGTGAAGCTGACCCTTGGATGAATGTAAGAGAACGTTCTAAGAAGTTTCACCAATACTATCCTCAACTGACGGAATACTTCTTGCAAGCGGGTCACTGTCCTCATGATGAAGTACCGAATCAAGTAAATCCACTTTTCCGAGATTGGGTTTTGTCTATTGCGTAGTGTTAGTAGTAAGTGCTTCAGCACTGAAGCACTTACTACTAGCAGATTTATTTGATAATGTATGACTTAATTTCTTGATCTATTTGGTCGCTAATAATCTCAGTGCCAATCCCAGGTTTATTAAGATTAACTTTGATAAAATTTATCTTGTCTCGTTCTGTAAATTTTTTGTCGTTATCAGAGTCTTCAAGAACTTTTAGAAAAATCGCACCAACACTTTGAACAATTGTCCAATTAATGAGTTGAGTATTGTTCGGGGTAATTTGCTGGAGATTCTTTCCTGACGAATCTGATATATATCCAATAATTGCATCTTGGGTGTTGAGTTTATTATCTTTGTTTGTATCGGTTTCAATTATTCTATACAACCAAAATCTTGTTGATGGCTTTTTTTCTTCTTTTTTTTCCAAAAATTCAAAAGAAGTTATAATTGCTTTTTTCTTTAGTAATAGATGTGTTTCACTACTTTTTTTATTTGAAAATATAATATTATAAAATTGAATTCTTTTATCAGAATAATCTGAAGAAAAAGAAATTTGTCTACTTTGACTATTCTGTTTGATAATAACTGGAATCATCAGATAATCTGATTGTTCTTTCAATATTAAATCGCCGTAGACAATATTGGGCTGTGACTTTTCCTCGGCAATTGCTTTTGTTTTTGCCTCTTCTGTTTTTCTAAAAATATTTGCCTGACATGACGAAGAAAGTATAGCGACGATAATAGCTATAGTAATTTTCAACTTATAATTTATCATTAAATTTCAGCCGGATGTCTTATCCTATTGTATTCGCGCTTGACAAAGTTGCAAGGGAAAAATAGCTTACATGTGGTAGCTAGTTGACAGGTGAAATACCTTGAGCAAAAAGTTTTACACTTCTTTAACAGACTAATTTCTAATAGTTAGCCTTATCTTATTTCTGCCGTATAGATACAGCAGATTGCACTCTAATGGAATACACGTAGAGACGTAGCACTGCTACGTCTCTACAAGGTTTTGGGTTTTATACATGTACTTCATTTACCTGAAATCTGCTGTAATAATCATCGTATTATTCATTATAAAAGCACTAAAACACTCAAAAACCTGATCAAGGTTGACCAGGTTTTCCAAAATTTGTGATTCTCAAATTGTTAAACTTGCTAAGTAATCAAATCAGTCAACAACTAGGGTGGATACAATAACGGGCAAACTCAGCATATTTACGTTTTTCCGTTTTAGGATTTGGCTTCCCTATTCAACTTAGGGGCAGTGCCACTCATTTTTTATGCTGCTATTTGCTTGGGCTGATGACGGGGGACACGAAGTCATTCTTTTGCCCTTTGACTTTGGTTGTGGTTTGTTTGGTGTCCTACTATTTAAGTTATCACTCAAATCTGAGATTGGAATGGGTTGTTTAATAAAGTTAACGTTTCGTTTAATTTTGAAATATATAGTAGTTTTTTGAGAGACCGGCAAGCTAAGTGAGATATATTCAGAAGCGTAGACGTTGCATCGGCTTGTCGCGCTTACATCGCCTAAACACTTAATCATTGCCACTGGATAATCAGGATTAGCTGGATTGGGTATCAAGCGCTGATTTTTGCAATCTACCAATAAATCTAACTTTTCCAAAATCACCTGACCAATCAACACCTCATTACCTACAACCAATGCCTCATCTACAGTTGTACGTCCTTCACACTCAATAATTATAGGTCCAGTTACTCCGACAATTTCCTCACTTCCGTTAGCGTATTGAGCAAGCCGCTGACTTCTAATTCGCAAACCCAGCTGCTCTACAATAATAGTAGGAATTACTAAAGACACTGCCCCTGTATCAACTAATCCTTGAGTTTCATGCTCGCGTAATAACCTTGGTGCTAGCAAACCTCGATTTACTAACTCTTCATCTACAGCATTGGTTAACTTGACTTTAGCGTGAACTGCTCCCATCATTTGTTTTACTAATACCTTCCTGTTTGATTATATCTCTGTTTTACTTCAAACAATTAATTCAATTAATACAGCAGATTTCAGGTAAATCAAGTACATATATAAAACCCAAAATCTTGTAGAGACGCAGCACTGCTACGTCTTGACGCGTATTCGATTAGAGCGATAGGCTGCTGTAAATACAAAATGTTGAGATAAATATAAGTAAAAATCAAGATTCAATTTATTCTTATTTACGAATAATACCCAATCAAAAATCAAAAATCAGACTTTCTGCAAAATCTTAAATCTCAAATCGACCCATCTTTTGCTGTAAATAGCTAAAATCAGAATGTTTATTTATTGATGTTCAAGTTTTGGCTACTGTATCTTGTCCCCATTGTCATCAACTAGTTGACAGCTTGACTGTCAACTGTCCCCATTGCCGCACAACTCTCAAAGCATTCGGACATCCGGGTATTCCCTTACATCGTGCCACAGGGAAAGAGTATTTGTGCGACAGTTGCACCTACCATACTGATGATAGTTGTAACTTTCCTCAACGTCCTTATGCTAAAGAATGTACTCTCTATCAAAACATTGAAGAGAGTAAATTACAGTTGCAACAACAGCGTGAAAACACCAGCTTTTCTACAACTGTCAAAAACTGGATTAAACGCAATCAAGCTTTGTTTATGTTACTAAGTTTAGTATTAGTTTGTTTGCTTATAGCTCTATTAAGATGATGAAATCTAGGAATCCGGTTTAAATGTAAGAGACTGAGGCAATGGAAATAGAGATTAAAATAGAGCTAGCAAAGGTAGGGTTTATTTGATTAGGAGGTTCTTTGATGACTTTACAAGAAATTATTAGTTCTATTGAGAGTTTGCCTACAGAAGAACGGGACTATTTGTTTGAGTTTCTTTGCCAGCAACGAATTGAGAATCGACGGGTTGAAATTTTGGCTAATGCTCAGGAAGTGATGCAGGCTTTTAAGGATGGGACAGCTCATAGGGGAAGCGTTGATGATTTGATCGCTGATTTACTAGGAGATGATGATGGAAGTTGTCTGGAGTAGTGGATTTAAGCGGTCTTTTAGGAAGATTACAAAGAAAAATCCGCAATTAAAGAATCAAGTTCTTAAGGTATTAAGGCTTTTGGCAGATGATCCATTTACACCGTCTTTGAAGTCTCATAAGTTAACAGGAGATTTAGCGGGGTTGTGGTCTTGTTCTGTTGCTTATGATTGTAGAATTATCTTTAATTTATCGGAGGATGAGAATTTGTTAGCAATGGTTATTTTATTGATTGATCTTGGCAGCCATGATGAAGTTTATTAAATGGGAAAGCTCTTTTTATCAGCCTATAATCACAGATGAGCAAGCTTTTTGCATTTTTTAGCATCAAAGGCAAAAAGCAGCCGTACCAGACTCGTGTGTGCCAGTTGCGCTCATTCCTGAACCATCAACTATCAACTATTTCATTAAAAACAGTTAAATCAAACCAAAAAGTTGTACCAACACCAACTTCACTCACGAGATGGACTTTACTGTGATGCTTTTCTTCGATGATATTTCTGACAATTGATAGTCCTAAACCTGTGCCTTCTAAAGTGTGAACTCGATTTTCAACCCGGAAGAAACGGTCAAAAATTGCTTTTTGGTCTTCTGGAGGAATGCCAATACCAGTATCGGAGATTTCTACGCGCACTTGACCAGGCTGCTTGTGATTGGGTTTTGATTCTAATTGATAAGTGCGAATTGCAACCTTGCCACCAGCAAGAGAAAATTTTAGGCAATTACCAACGAGATTTGCTAACACTTGCAACAACAAATCATAGTTACCGACTACTAGGGGTAAATCTGGGGCAACTTCTTGAATAAGTTCGATGCCTTTATCTCTAGCATTAAGTTGGTAAGTACGTAGAGTTTGGTCGATCGCTTGCGGCAAATCGACTCCATTAAAGTGATAATTGCGACCAGATTCTAGCTTAGACAAATCCAAAACATCATTAACTAGACGAGTCAGGCGATCGGTTTCATGGTTAACTGTCTCTAGAAATTCTCGCCGTTGATCTACACCCAAATCTTCACCGTATTCGTGCAGAGTTTCGATAAACGATTTGATATTAAATAAAGGAGTTCGCAATTCGTGGGAAACGTTGCTGATAAATTGGCTTTTTGCCTCATTTAATTCTACTTCGCGGGTAATATCTTGGACGGTGATGGCAATACCTTTAATACTCTCGCGTTGCTGGTTGATAACTGTAGTTAAAAGAATGCGGATGGTGCGCTTGATAGGTTGGCTAATGGGGATGCGAAACTCAGCGCTTTCGCAATCACCTGCTGCCATTTCATACAAAGGACGGGTAATTTCCATTTGCACTGTTGAGGGCAAATGAGAGAATAGACTACTGCCTTCTACATGACTATTTTCCCAGCCAAAAATTCGCCGCGCTGTGGGGTTGACCAATATCACCTGCATGTTATTGTCAATCAGTACTGCACCATCAGCAATAGTGGAAACCAAAGTTTCTAACTTAGCTTTTTCTGCCGTCAGTTCCTCAATATTTTGTTCTTCATAACTCTCCAAACGTTCAGCCATGTCATTAAAGCTTAAAATTAACCCTCCCAGTTCACCCCCTAGTGGTAAGTCAATTCGCTGCTGAAAATTTCCGGCAGCAATTTGTTTTACTCCCGCTAAAAGTTCTTTAATTGGCTTGGTAATGGTCAAAGCGTTGACTACTCCTGCCAAAATCACCATTACCCAAATCGTGATAAATACGGCAATGGTGACATCGCGGGTAAAATTTGTGGAAATGACTGCGGTTTGATTGGGATTAATACCGATCGCTAATACACCCAAATATTTTTTATTAACAATCAAAGGCACAAATACATCAGTGACTACCCCATCCGGGGACTGATGTTGTCGCACCATCGGCTGATCTGCATCGGCAGCATAATCATCTGGTAGCTTTATCCGACGCTCAATTGTTAGGGATGTTTCTACCTCTGGTTCGGAAAAGGGAATACCAAAAAAGATTTTCCCAGTTTCATCAGCGTAGAGCATATAGCGCACACTAGAAGTGCTGCTGTAAAAGCGTTGGGAAAATTGGGCAACTTCAGTGAGATTTTCGGCTTCTATTAGCGGTGCAATATTACCAGCTAGTAGCAGTCCGAGGTCACGACCGAAGCGAGTATCATTTAGACGCGCATCCTGCTGAATCGTATTCACTGCCCAGAAGGTTAAACCACTCATAATTAAAGAAACCACTAAAGTGGCAGCAGCCAAAAGCTTGGTCTGGAGAGTGAACTCCGACCACCAATTGACGATCGCTTCTCGGATTGTTTTAAAAAAAGCCAGCATTTTAAACAAATTGTTAGTAGTTTCTCTTATCAACCCCAACAACTAAAAATTAACAGTTAATTTGACAAAAATGTTAATGAGAGTGGAGGAGTGGGAGACAAGGAGAATAATTCTTCTTTCCCCCCCTCTCCCCCTCTTCTTTACATTACCCGATAACCAATATCACGCCGATAATACATTCCGTCAAAGTGGATGCATTTGATGCCGGCGTATGCAGAAGCGATCGCTTGATCAAAATTCTCTCCTACGCCGGTGACATTCAACACCCGACCACCATCTGTGACTACTTGCTGCTGCTGCAACTTTGTCCCAGCATGGAATACATTAGTTCCTGCGGATAAAGCTTGTTCAATGCCTGTAATTACTTTTCCTTTCTCATACGCCCCAGGATAGCCCCCTGCGGCAGCGACGACCGTCGCACATGCTCCCACCTTCCAAGAGATGGGCGGCATGTCTCCTAGACGTTGCTGGACGCAGGCAATCATTAATTCTTCTAGGGGTGTTTCCAATAGTGGGAGAATTACTTGTGTTTCTGGGTCGCCAAAGCGACAGTTAAATTCTAAAACTTTAAAATTGCCATCTGGTGTAATCATTAAGCCGGCGTAGAGAATGCCTCGATAGTCGATGTTTTTGGTTTTGAGGATGGCGATCGCTTTCTCCAAAACTTCTTTCTGCACGCGTTCCATAATTTGCGGTGTAGCGATGGGGGAAGGGGCATAAGCTCCCATCCCCCCAGTATTATCTCCTGTATCGCCCTCCCCAATCCGCTTATGATCCTGAGCGGGCAATAAAGGGCGAATCGTCAACCCATCCGTTAATGCTAAAACTGATACCTCCTGCCCAGTTAAACACTCTTCAATAACTACAAATTCCCCAGCGCTGCCAAACTGCCCCTGGAAAATCGCCTCAATTGCCGCTTCTGCCTGTTCTAGCGTTGTTGCCACAGTTACACCCTTACCAGCCGCTAAACCATCAGCCTTGACTACAATTGGTGCGCCTTGTGATTTCACATATAATTTAGCTGCTTTTGCCTCCGTAAATACCGCAGCCTTCGCGGTGGGAATTCCCGCTTCCTGCATCAAAGCTTTTGCCCAAGCCTTACTTGCCTCAATTTGCGCTCCCGCTCTCGTCGGACCAAAAACCATCAAACCCTTATTTTGGAGATAGTCGGTAATTCCCTTTGCCAGGGGTACTTCTGGACCAACGACCACCAAAGAAATGTTATTTTCCAGACCATAACGGCTGATGCCTTCAAAGTCATCTACCGCCAGAGGGAAATTTTGACAGCGTTCTAAAGAAGCCGTACCACCATTTCCCGGTACACACACAACTTGCTCAATTTGCTTAGATTGCAGCAGTTTCCATGCTAGAGCATGTTCCCGCCCTCCATTACCAACAACTAAAACTTTCACGCGCTTTCCTTGCTTGCGATGATTATGCCTTAAGTCTTTTCGGCGATTCATTTTTCCATCAATTCTGATGCTAATGCAAGCCCCTCATCGGTAATTATATGTAAAATATGCAACCTTTGTTTTAAAGGACACTAATAAAGACATTTTCAAGGATTCAAATTTGGGTGCGATCGCTTTAAAGACTTCTCTAATTTTCAGCTTGGTTTGTTTTATTATTCTCTCTCCAATTTAATAAAATAAAATTACACCCTTTCGCATAAGTGCATAATTGGGAGCATCCCAGTTTTGCAAAAAGCCTACAGGCTATAAGCCGCACCCTTCCAGGGTGTCGGGTAAAATATTTGTTCAAAAGTGGGATGCTCCCTGCATAATTCGACTTTACTCATACCATTTCTGTGTGAAGATGCGCCTAATTTAGCCCACGCAGGTGGGCTTCGTTCGTTTAGCCGCGAGTTTACTCGTCGGGTTATTAAGCGCAGCCTCATAAAGAATTGGTATTATACCCATTACATAGTAAGAAAATATTTTTCCTCGAATTCTGGAAAATCCTAAACTCAATCTGTATCACTATTTAGTCATCAATGTTCTTATGAGATTTCTAACAAAATTATACAAGTAGTTTTTCTACTTTTAGATTGATTACAAATTATGAAAAAAATCTTGATTCTGGCAGCAATTCCCCACGGTTTGCGCTTGGATAAAGAAATTAGAGAAGTTGAAGAATGTATCCGACGTGCCGTAAGACGGGATATGTTTGAAATTGATATTAGGACTGCTGTTAGACCCCAGGATATTCGACGTGCGATCGCAGAAGAAAAACCCCAAATTGTCCATTTCTGCGGACACGGTTTAGAAGATGGAAGTTTGCTGTTAGAAAATGATGGGGGACAGAACAAAGCTGTGCCACCAGAAGGGCTGGCATCGCTGTTTGAGTTACACGCAGATTATGTAAACTGTGTGCTATTAAATGCTTGCCACTCTGTCAAATCTGCTGAGGCAATTAGTAAATATGTTAATTATGCCATTGGCATGAACCAGGAGATTCAGGATAAATCGGCAATCCAGTTCGCTCAAGGTTTTTATGATGGATTGGGTTACGCAACTTCGGAAATTCAAGATGTATTTCCAAGAGCCTTTCAGGAAGGTTTAGTAGCGATTAAATTAGAAAACCTTTCCCAAGCGGAGATTCCAGTTATTAAAACCAGAATAAATATAGATAAACCACATAAACCAATGGATATTTCTGTACTAGTAAACTTTTTAACGCCCTGTCTGCCATTTTTACTGAATGTGGGAAATAAGGCAGTGGAAGGAGCATCTCAGAAGCTTGGTGAGGATGTTTGGCGAAAAGCGACTGTTGTTTGGGATAAGTTGCAACCAAAGGTAGAAGGTAAAGCAGCAGCTTTGGAAGCAACTAAGGATGTAGCAAATGACCCAGAAGACGAAGATTTACAAACTGCATTGCGGGTACAACTGAAGAAAATTTTGGCAGAGGAACCCACACTGGCAGCAGAAATTGCTCAAATTCTATTAGAAAAATCCACTACAGGGACTGGTGCTGATAATATCCAGCAGAATGTCAGTGGAACTGGCAACCAAGCGATCGGAAAAATAGAGGGTAATGCCAAGGCAATTGGTACAGTACACGGCAACGTAAATATGTAATTAGGGCTTGCTATAACTTATGTCAACTGAGCTAACACCTCAACCGAAACAGCCTTCAACTGAGATTCAACAGGTTTTAGAAGGTAATAAAAACCAAGCTATTGGAGGGATGAGTGGCGGTACTGCATTTGGTACGGTCGAAGGCAGTATATCAATAATATACAACTACTATTACCGTGAAGATAGCCAGGTAGTACCTGTAGAATCTACTGATGCTGCTGATGACAATCTTCCTTGTCCTTATCGCGGTTTGTTTCACTTTAGTCCCAATGATGCAGAGTTTTTCTTTGGACGTGAGGTATGTACAGGAGAACTTTTCGCAGCGACTCAATCCTGTAATTTTATACCCGTTTTGGGTGCTTCTGGAAGCGGCAAATCTTCGATAGTTCTTGCGGGACTGGTGCCCAAACTTCAAAATGAAGGTCACTGGCTATTTACTCACTTCCGTCCCGATTCAGATCCTTTCCATGCTCTAGCTTTGGCATTAGTTCCCCTTTATAGCCCCCATCTGGATAATACTGATAAGATAATCCAAGCTCGTAAACTGTCAAAAGCTCTTGGCGAGGGTGAAATTCCTCTAGCTGATGTGTTTGCCCAGATTCACCAAAATCATCCCACGGATCGGGTGTTGCTAATTGCCGATCAATTTGAAGAAATTTACACTTTATGCACGGATCAGAAAATTCGCCGTAGTTTCCTGGATACTTTATTAGCTAGCTTTCCATCTTTACCTTCTCAATCACAATACAAGCGTGTATTAGTTGCAACAATGCGGGCAGATTTCTTGGGAAATGCTCTGTTATATCCCCCTTTTGGAGATGTATTGAAAACTAATATCACGCTTATCAGGTCGATGAAGTATGAAGAACTTGAGGAGGTAATTGTTAAGCCTACTGAGAAGTTGGGGGTAACTTTTCAAGAGGGACTGGTAAAACGGATTTTGGATGATGTAGATTCAGAACCAGGTAATTTACCTCTATTGGAGTTTGCGTTAACCGAGTTATGGAAACAGCGAAAGGGGAAGCAGTTAACTCATGCAGCTTATGAGGACATTGGTGAGGTAAAAGGTGCCCTAGCTCGCCATGCTAATGAAAAATATGGCAAGTTGACAGATGACGCGAAGGAAAAAGTACGGCGAATCTTCATCCAATTAGTGCGCCCTGGGGAAGGAACCGAAGATACGCGGCGATTGGCGACGAAAGCTGAATTGCCTGAAGCAAGCTGGGGATTGGTGAAACAATTGGCGGACGCGCGATTAGTAGTTACTAGTCGTAATCCTGATGATCAAGAAACAGTGGAGGTTGTCCATGAAGCGCTGATTCGCAATTGGAGTGAATTACGACAATGGATGGACACAGACCGTAGCTTTCGCGCTTGGCAAGAGCGATTAAGGGGAGCAATGTATCAATGGAAACAAAGTCGACGAGACGAAGGGGCATTGTTGCGGGGTGTAGCGTTGGCGGATGCGGAAGAAAAGCTGAAACAACGCCGAAAGGATCTGAGTGAAGGGGGACAAGAATTTATCCAAGCTAGTATAGCACTGCGCGATCGCGAACAAAAGGAGCGATCGCGCAGAAGGCGACTGACTATTTCAGGGTTGGTTGGTGGTTTGGGAGTGGCTTTGTTTTTAGCAGGGCTAACGAGTATAGCCTGGGGAAATGCTGAAATCAGTGAAATTAAGTCCTTAGCTCAAAGTTCCGATGGGTTTTTGAACGTAGATGAACGCGAAGCTCTTCAATCAAGCGTAAAAGCTGCTGTAAAAATGCAAGGTAAACCCTGGATAGATACAAATACCCGCGCTCTGGTAAAATTAACACTATTAAATACAGTTCACAATGTTGTCGCATCGAATACCTTGGGAGGACACGCAAACTCGGTTAATGGGGTCAGCTTCAGCCCCGATGGTAAAATGCTGGCTTCTGCGAGTGATGACAAGACAGTGAAACTGTGGGATACTTCTACAGGCAAAGAAATTAAAACCCTGACTGGGCATACAGACAAGGTTTGGGGAGTCAGCTTCAGCCCCGATAGTAAAATAATAGCTTCTGCAAGTGCTGACAAAACAGTGAAACTGTGGGATACCTCCACACACAAAGTAATTACAACTCTAACGGGTCATACAAACGAGGTTCATAGGGTCAGCTTCAGCCGTAATGGTAAAATGCTAGCTTCTGCAAGTGCTGACAACACAGTGAAACTGTGGAATACCTCCACACACAAAGTAATTAAAACCCTGGATGAGCATACAAGCGAGGTTTGGGGGGTCAGCTTCAGCCCCGATGGTAAAATGCTGGCTTCTGCAAGTGCTGACAACACAGTGAAACTGTGGGATACCTCCACACACAAAGTAATTAAAACCCTGGATGAGCATAAAGGCTGGGTTCGGGAGGTTAGCTTCAGCGATGATGGTAAAATGCTGGCTTCTGCGAGTGATGACAAGACGGTGAAACTGTGGGATACTCCCACACACAAAGTAATTAAAACCCTGGAGCATAAAGACCGGGTTTTGGGGGTCAGTTTCAGCCCTGATAGTAAAATACTGGCTTCTGCAAGTGTTGACAAGACGCTGAAATTGTGGAGTACGTCCACACACCAAGTAATTAAAATCCTGGCTGAGCATACAAACGAGGTTTGGGGAAGCAGTTTCAGCCCTGATAGTAAAATACTGGCTTCTGCAAGTGTTGACCACACGTTGAAACTGTGGGATACCTCCACTGGCACAGAAGAAATTAAAATCCAGACGGGTCATAGAGATGAGGTTTCGGGGGTCATCTTTAGCCCCGATAGTAAAATGCTGGCTTCTGCAAGTGCTGACTACACAGTGAAACTGTGGGATACCTCTACTAAAAAAGAAATTACAACTCTAACTGGTCATAGAGATGTGGTTTCGGGGGTCAGCTTCAGCTCCAATGGTAAAATAATAGCTTCTGCAAGTGCTGACAACACAGTGAAATTGTGGAATACCTCCACCGGCACAGAAATTACAACTCTAACTGGGCATAAAAGGAAGGTTTGGGAGAGCAGTTTCAGCCCCAATGGTAAAATAATAGCTTCTGCAAGTGCTGACAACACAGTGAAACTGTGGGATACCTCCACACACAAAGTAATTACAACTCTAACGGGTCATAGAGATGCGGTTTTGGGGGTCAGCTTCAGCCCCAATGGTAAAATAATAGCTTCTGCAAGTGCTGACAACACAGTGAAACTGTGGGATACCTCCACACACAAAGTAATTACAACTCTAACGGGTCATAGAGATGTGGTTTCGGGGGTCAGCTTTAGCCCTGATGGTAAAATACTGACTTCTGCAAGTGATGATAGGACGGTGAAGCTGTGGGATACCTCCACTAAAAAAGAAATTACAACTCTAACTGGACATAGAAGCGAGGTTCATACGGTCAACTTCAGCCCTGATGGTAAGATACTGGCTTCTGCAAGTGCTGACAAAACAGTGAAACTGTGGGATACCTCCACTAAAAAAGAAATTAAAACTCTAACTGGTCATAGAGATGCGGTTTGGGGGGTCAGCTTCAGCCCCAATGGTAAGATGCTGGCTTCTGCAAGTGCTGACAACACAGTGAAACTGTGGAGATGGGATTTTGATTATTTACTTAAGGAAGGTTGCAATTTTATGCATGAGTACTTTAAAACGAATCCCCCTGATAATGAAAGCGATAAGCATCTGTGCGACGGTCTAGGTATTCGTGCAAGCGTCAACATACAAACAGAACTCAACGCCTGACGTGAGATCCTAGCGAAGTTAGAAACCTCAGATCGTAGTAAAATTGACAATACCTTTGAAAATACCCAAGAGGAGCTAGATATAAGCCACAACCATATAAAAACGAGGTGGATAAGGCATTAGATCGAGCTTTTAATTATGCAAAGAAAGCCGAAGAGTTTGCTTCTATAGATCGCAAAACTTTAGCCACATATCACTAACATTACTGCTTGGCTAAATGATAATATGAGGTTTATGTGTTTAACAAGCACAAAAAGCAGGCTAATCTTCCAAATAGAGAACTACTGCAAATTAATACCAAATACGAAAAAGTATGCTAGACATCGTTTTATTTGCCCTTAGCTCCCCATCTGCTGACTTCTCCATCTCCCCATCGATTAACTTGGTGCGAGCAAACTCTAAGTGTGTACAAAGACATGGCCAACATGGCCACACGTCAGTCTTAGCTATGGGTATTCAACCGAAGATGATATCAATGGCTACGTCTAATATTGATGGAACAACGGCTTTAGATGAGGATGTAGAATTGAGTGATGAAGAGTTAGGATTAATAGCTGGTGCGTCAAGAGTTGCCACAAGCAAGTGTTCAGATGTCTTCGTAAATGGTCAACAAATAATATCTCTTGATTCTGTTCTGCGATATGAGAACAACCACCAAGGACTAATTGACTACATCAAGAGACAATTTGGAGGTTCTATTTCAGATCTAGTAGCCGGAGAACTATCGCAGCATCTTAGAGCCGTAGCTCCCAGAGTGATAAAAGGTGAACGTGGGGGCTTTAAAATCAACCTTAATAATGGTCAGGTTTGCTATGAGGATACTCCGTGTCCATTTTGAGGTTATTATCACTGACATTAACCCCATAAAACCCTGTTTTGGCACATTCAGTAGCTGACAAAATTTCAGAAATAAACGTAAAAATAAGGGTTTTATCCATCGTCACTTTTGGAGTATTTAGCATTCGTTTAATAGCGATTACCCAATAGCAGCTAGCACCGGAATGATTCGAGCCGTTGGTATTACTAAAGCTATCGCGTTTCCCGATAAGAGTGAAGTACATCTCAAAACCTCACCCCCAACCCCTCTCCTTGCTAAGGAGAGGGGAGATAAAGCACAGCTTTATCGGGGTGAGGTAATCGCGCTCACCTCAGTTGCTTAGGAAACGCTATAATTCTCCAGAAGCATTTGTCACCGATAGAATTGAGCAAGGCTTACAAAAGCAAAATGCGGAACTACCAGAACTAGGCTTTGACCAAACCTGCTTAAGTAGTAACCCAGTTAAAGATCGAAGTGAACAACTTAAAATTTACTGTAAGGGGGGAAGCTCAACTTAAAGAAGAAGGTTTAAAAAAGTCGCACACGGTACTAAAAGGATAATACTGAAGGAAGCAAATCTTCAACCAATCGCAATAACTCATAACTTATCCCCGCAGTCCCCTGAAATAAACCAGGATTAAACACAGAACTTGGCAATTTCAAAAACTGATAACCTCCAGCAAGTTGAGCATCATTTACTATACAAGAAGCTCTTATAAGTGCCTCTTCTCGTAACTTTGGGCGGTCAAGTTTTTGTGCAGCTAATAATAGCATCTCTATCTTGCCAAAATTACCGCACTCAATAGAATCTACATCAATCAAATCATTGGTGCGTGTAGTTCTTAAAACTAATTCTAATTCTTGATAAACATCATTTGTATTTAAAATAGATAAACTAGCTAAACGCGCTAAAAGTATTTCCCCTGCAATATCAAACCTGCTGGATTGAATATTTTCTTTTGGTTGTTGTAGAAACACACTCCGCTCATAAGTAATTGCTGCCTTTGCTGATGCTAAATAGGTTGAATCTGCGGTGACAGCATAGAGTCTGAGTAGAGCATAAGCAATTCCCCCTGCACCATGAAAGAAACCCGGATATTGCCCTTGTTGTAAAATATTCCAAGCTTGGGGTATTCCTGCCACCTTCACATGATGGTTTAATAAATGCTGACCGCAGTTAATAGCCCGTTCTAGAATCTTTGGCTCTTGAGTGTGCTGATAGAGGGACAACAACCCCAAAATAGCCCCAGATGCCCCATAAATAATATCAAATTGCTGGTCAGCCGCAATCAATTCGGGGGTAATGAGATTAGCAATCCCCACTGCATCTTCCATAAGTGCAGGTTCCTTAAGAAATTGGCTAATTGTTACCAAACCGTAAATGAGGGAACCTAAACCCATACCACCCCCAATTCCTTGTCTGACAAATCTGCGATGGGACTCAAAATCAAATGTCTGTAAAAACTTGCGGATAGAAAACAACGCTCCCATCACCAATTCTCGGAACTGGTTTGTTCCCCTCACATAATCCAAAGCTGCCAAAAATAGAGCAATACCGCTATTACCGTTGTAGAGATTGTCACCCAAAGGTTCAAACTGAAAGCACTTAGCATTGGGAAAGTAGTTAAAACCAATCCACTGGACACTACCATCACTTCCCCAAATTGCCCGTGCTTGAATTTCCTCTGCCAGTCGCGTTGCTTCTTGAAGTAACTGTTCTTTTGTCAAAGAAACTAGGCGATCGCTCTGACTTTTCACAGAATCTGGAGGGATTGAATCTCTCTGTAAATTTATTGACTTACCTGGGGCATAAAAACACCCTTTAATAATATCTACTTGTCGCGCCAAATCTGCTTCACTCAAGTTTTCTAGCTGAGTCTGCACAGTTTTGTAACTTGGCTCCTGGAAATACTCTGCAATAGATTCCCCTGGCTCTAACACCAGTTCATCGCTGCCAGGACAAGCACTAAAATAGGGAATATCTAACTGCTCCATTGCCTGGAGTTCCTTTGATAAAATCCCCCAATAGTGAGGTTTTTCGTCAACAACTAGAAAGGCTCGACTTAGGTGATCAATTTCTATACTTCTATCAATTCCATTACGCAGCCATTTTGGGGATTGAATGTGTTGTAAAATTTTTGCATAAAGCTGCGACATCCTAAACATAAATCGTACCTGCACATTTTGCAATGCCGCCAAAGGGCTATTCTCAGCTAGTAAAATATGCTGCCGGGAGATTAACAAACGATACATCTGCTCAAATCCCCACACGATTTCATCAAGATAGTCGCCAGATTCCAGAGGTATACCATCTAACATGGGTACGTTTGTTAGTGCAGGAGAGGGATGATTCTGACATCTGCTTAGGGCATTGTTTTGATAGGCAATGCAGCCATTTTCTAGAAAATCCCAACGAGGCAGAAGTCCGGTACGGACTACAGAATCCCAGAATTGTTTACCTACTATTTCCTCAACTTCCGTTACTTGGGGAAAGTCTGCCATCAGTTTTGCTTCTGGTTGCATGAGGGTTTCCATATCCACCAGGACAAAATGTTCTCCATTGGCGACTAAATTCTCATGGTGACAGTCAGTTACTCTTAAGATATGCAGTAAACACAATAGCATTCCCGATCGCTGGTAAAACCGTTGTGCTGCTGCTTGGTCTTTACAGGGTAGATGCTCAACATATTCTACCCAACCATAATCAGAGCGATCGCATATTTTCAAAACTTTGAAAGGTAAGGAAATATCCTGCTGATTGCACCAATCTAAGAACTGAGTAAAAGCTACTTCTGCCCCTAAACCTTTGGGTTTATATACTAGTTTTAGTCCCGACTCAAAGGTAAGGGCAATTACCGTTCTTCCTTGATGATGGGGATCGGAAAGGGAAGGCTTAATGTCAATGACTTTTCTTAGATGAGACTGGGATGGTGAAAATATTTGCTGAATTGCTGCAATATCTGCTTGCAGACGCTGGAGAAAATCTGCTATTGCTTCCACCCAAAAATCAATAGCAGTTGCCATTAAGCGTCCTAAAACGGGATATTGCTGGAAAAACCTTAACATTCCATCTTCTAAGAGGTTCTCCACAAAAGTATTGTATTCATCTTGAGGAGTAGTCTGGTTTTGTAATTGTATTTCCATCAGGGCAACAGAACGGGAATATTCTGCTGTCAAAGTTTTAGCACTGAGATTGAGTAGTTTTTCCAACAAGCTACACTCAAAAGTGAGGTAAGCGGACTTAGAGAGTATTTTTAAAGGTAGATGCTCGTCAGATAGGGAATTAGTACCCAGACGAGTTAATAACTGCTGTCGTGCCACAGAGATTGCCGGTAGCAATAGTTCTTGAAATGCTAAGGTTTGCGGATTAATCGGAGTCAATGATGGGGGATGAAAATTAGAAGCGGTTTCAATTATCGCCCTCAAAGTCTTTGCCCAAACTGGTAAAATTTGGCTATCCACCACAGGGAGCGATCGCAAAGCCTGCTGTACTTGCTCAACATCTAACCCGTCCCAAAGTAGCCGCTTCTGGAATTTTTCCCAGTTTCCGTGAGCACTTACCTTACACCACCCTTGAAGACGCGATGTTATCTGTTGTTCGCTATCAGTAACTTGTAACTCTTTGCCCAGACGTTCAGATAAACAGCTAGCTTGAGCAATAATCTGTGTTAAGTCAGATATTTTAACTTTCATTTTTCACGAAACATTCCTTGTGCGATCGCTATGCAGGGAAAAATTTTTTGGTTTATCAATATTCCCAAAATTTACGTAAATAATAAATTGTTATTAACATTTTAACGCTTACTACGTACCCCACGACATCAACACTGAGTATTACACATTTGTCAATCATGTATTTTTTTGCTGTATTTAATATGATGTCTTGATAATTAACATTAATCAAAATATCGCAACCCTGGTAGAGACGTTCCGGCGGAACGTCTTTACATTGTAAGTAATTTACCGGACATGATTTAACTTCATCACTTAGTATATTCCGAGAGAGATTATTATCCCAACAAATCAACAGATATACTGATATATTTGCCACCAAACCACAGTACTTAAGTATTTTCAAGTAATGACTTTCATCTGCAAATAATTGTTTAAAAAAATAATCCTAAAGTATTGGCATTTACCTGGGTGTAAAGATTAACCTGGGTATATTCGCTTTTAATAAAATATCCAAAAATCACAAAACATGGCTAAAGTTATTGTCACCGGCGCGGCAGGGTTTATTGGTTCTCATCTTACAGAAATATTGCTGAAACAAGGCGATGAAGTAATTGGAATTGATGAGTTTAACGATTACTACGACCCCACTTTAAAACGCAAGAATGTTGCACACTTACATTGGTCTCCAGACTTTGAATTAATTGAAGGAAATATTCAGTTTTTAGATTGGCAAACACTCCTCAAAGATGTTGAAGTAGTTTACCATCAGGCGGCGCAGGCGGGAGTACGTGCTAGTTGGGGTCAAGGTTTCCGTGCTTATACTGAACGAAACATCAGCTCTACCCAAATTTTATTGGAAGCGGCAAAGGATGCTAAACACCTGAAACGGTTAGTATTTGCTTCAACTTCTAGCGTGTATGGTGACGCGGAAACTCTACCCACCCATGAGGGAATTTCTCCGGCACCGGTTTCACCTTACGGTATTACTAAGTTAGCAGCGGAAAGGTTGTGTGGACTGTATCAAAAAAACTTTGGCGTGCCTTTTGTGGCGTTGCGGTATTTCACAGTTTACGGTCCCAGACAGCGCCCAGATATGGCGTTTCATAAGTTCTTCAAATCGATTTTGCAGGATGAAGCGATTCCGATTTACGGTGATGGGTTGCAAACGCGGGACTTTACTTTTATTAGTGATGCTGTTGCCGCTAATTTAGCCGCTGCCACTGTACCGGAAGCTGTGGGTGAGATTTTTAATATTGGTGGTGGTAGCAGGGTGGTGTTAAAAGAAGTGTTGGACACGATGGAGGAAATTGTCGGCAAACCGATTAAGAGGAACCATATTGAAAAAGCGATGGGAGATGCGCGTCACACGGCAGCGGATGTATCGAAGGCACAGAGAATTTTAGGATATCAGCCAAAAGTTTCCCTCAGAGAAGGTTTGATACAGGAGTGGGAGTGGGTGAAAGCGTTGTATTAACCCAGGTATTGCATAATGTGCGATGAATCGTAGAGACGTAACACTGCTACGTCTTTACCTATGACTCTGGAGATGTCTAAGAGGGTGTTTATAAATTCGGCAAAAAACCTAATTTGTCATGCTTCACTGCGCTATAGCTCCGTTCAGAGATGCTGAACGGAGCTTCAAACCATAGATTCTTCGTTCCTCAGAATGACAGATTTTATTTATAAACACCCTCTAATAGACATCGACCGAATTGAACTATCCGTTGCCCCAAACCTTGATTAGACGTAGCACTGCTACGTCTCTACATTGTTTTATGAAGATGTCTAATGTGGGATGAATCGTAGAGACGTGACCGTGGAACGTCTTTTTATAAGTAATATTTTTTAACCAAAGTTAATATTTACCACAGCCAGAGTGCTTTGTGCGGTAATTTTTATTCATAAATCGGACTATTAATAAACTTTTAAGTAAGAAATGCACCCTGAAAGTAAGAATTCATGCACAACTGTAATTCTTCGGTTCAAATTGTCCACTTACTTAAACCGGAGCAAAAGCCCCTGGTGGAATTGCCACAAGCTGAGGAGTTGATAAGCAGGTTCCCTGTCTGTACCAAATACCCTCAACCTCAAATGCCTCAAAATGGGTTGTTAAAATTGCCCAAGCTTGCTCGTTGAGTCCAGCAGAGTAAGTCCATGTAAACTCACTATTGGTATTTAGTCTTTGTTCTAGCTCTGCCAAATCTTCAGGAAGCCAAAATTGAGTCATTACTCTTTGGGTAGCAACCTCCGGGGGTGTATTTAACATGTCAGCCATTGGTTGGTTGACTATGATTTGCTTGCGATTGTCTTGTCTGACAATGCTAATTGGACGCTCGTTTTCAGCTGCTGCAACCATTCGGTACAATAACCCTTTTGGGATATGCACTTGGCTGCAAAAGACTGCACCCCCAGAATGCAAAATACGTTCGGCAGTTTCTGAGGGTGTGGGGGCACCAGACGAAGACATCCACCCGAAAAATTCGATTGGATTTTTACAGCCCCTCCATTTAATTCGCACCTTACCGTTTAGTTTTGCCGCAGTTTCGCTGAGAGCATCTCCGTAGCTTTGGGCAAGGTTGGTAGCATCTCGCTTTGTGGGAGCAAGGATGGAAACTCCCTCGTGGGACATCTTATAGTTCCAGCCCGGTAGGTTCAATATCCGAAGAATACTTGTGCTCATCTTCTTTTATACTTTCAGACTCTTTAGATATATTTACACCCCGAAAATCGGAAAACACGGAAATTTTGAAAGTTTCTTGCCAAATTATTTTCCGCTCTTCTTCAGGAATACCTAAAGCCGACGTGATGATGGCAAAGTCTCCTGGTGTCGGTAGTACTTCGGCTTTGGCGATCGCTCGCAAGTTTTTTACTCCACAACCCTTAAGTTTTGTCATGTTTACCTGAACTACCTCAGCAATTGTTTTTGGACGAGCAGGTTCGGGAATTACTGTATGGACACCTGTTCTTTTGCCTAGCCACTCACGCGTCATCTCTTCTAATGCGTCGCTTTGAGATACACCTTCACGAGCGCAGATGCTTTTAAATTCCCGCGCTAAATCTATCGGAATGTAGCCGCTAACCTGCTTGTAGTCGTCAGAACGTCTTCTGTCAGTCATAATTTGAACTTCTCAACACTACTCCTACCTTTTATTTTCTCTCATGACATCTCAAAAGCAGGACAATTTTGTTAGTCATTTTTAAATGACATATTGACAAATAAAAATGACAAGCTTAAGATTAAGGTGTGAGGCGCTAGGTTACTTAAGCGGAAGAATCAAAAAAGGCAGATAACCCCAAAAGCTAGCTTTTAATTTCAGCTAAAGAATCCAAGGGTTTTTGTCCCTCTTCTTTTTCAGAACGTATTATAACACATATTTAGCAACATCACACAACTGAAAAATCTGTAGACGAAATCCCTCTGAGGTAAATCGGCGTTACCTGGAGTTTGAACTTATTCAAGTATCGATTTGACCAAAATCATGACCCAATTAACTTTTGACCACTTCGTCCATCCTCTATCAAACTTTCCCCAAATTGTCAATAACAATGGTGATGAGCCAATGTTAGATATGTACACTATGGCGGGAGTAGTGCTTTACACCGCTTGTGCAAATAATAATCTCAAGGCAAGTGAAAATACAGTGTTAAAATCAGCAATTGAGACGGGATTGGTGGATGTTCATTTGTTATTTGAGCGTTGCAAAACTGGTGATAGAGCCGCAATTTTACAGATGATTTCTTTGATAGTCTCTGGACTGGAAACAAATATTGAAAAGCTTAAGCTGATGTAAAAAAACACAGTTTGAGGATGGATTAAGAGCGCATAGGATCAAAAGGCAGAGGCATTTAAATTAATGTCTCTGTTTTTATTATGTTTTAAGCACGCTTTGTGATTACTACGAATCCCCAATACGCGAAAGTTAAAAAGAATAGACATAGGAGTGAAAACAATGTAGAGACGTAGCAGTGCAACGTCTCTACAAGCGTTCTGGATAACGCATATTTAATTTGCTACGAATTAATGAAATGTTTTACTTAGTTCCTCCATTTTATTAGCCAGTTCTACGTCGAGGTTGCTGATGACATTACCTAAATCGTAGGTCATCAGATCAACCTGAACCAAGTTGTAAATGTTCAACCATATAGGATGATGTTCTATTTTCTCGGTATAGATAGCGACGCTAACCATCCAACCCATTGCTTGAGCAAAGGTACTAAATTTATATTCTTTGTGCAATTTACCTTCTTTTACTGTCCAACCGGGCAGATTGGAGATTGCATTTTGTAGTTCTACTTCGTTTAGCTTGTATCCTGGCATTAGAGACTTCCAAAAAATAAGTTATCCCAAATTATTTTAAGACTTATACCATGTCCGTTTAATTGACATTAATAAAAAAAATCCGAAATCCTTGTAGAGACGTAGCATTGCTACGTCTCTACATTATATGTAATCTAGCACGGACATGATATTATAATACCAATTATATGTGAGGCTGCACATACAGCAGATTGCGTTATTATTAAATACACGTAGAGACGTTCCGCCGGAACGTCTCAGAGCGGGTTTTGGGTTTTACGCATGTACCTCCTAAGGAGTGAAATCTGCACATAACGCCCACAGAAAGAGAAGCCTGGGGCTACACAAACGAGAGCCCACCTGCGCGGGCTAAATTAGGCGCATCTTCATACAGAAATGGTATAAGTTGAAGTATGTCATTTCCACTCGCCTTGAAGTGTAAATCCTGCCCAATAATATGGGGCAGCATAGTTCTTATTTTTTAACATTTCTATTTGTGCTTGCCTTAAAGCTGCCGCAGGTTTTAATTTGTCTTGCAACATCTTCTGATAAAATTTTGTCATCAATTCTGATGTGGCTTCGTCATCGACACTCCACAAGCTGACGACGACTCGCGGGCTACCTGCATACATGAAGCCTCTTGTCAATCCTACCAATCCTTCTCCTTTGATTTCTTTGCCTAAACCTGTTTCGCAAGCACTGAGGACGATTAATTCTGCTGGCAAGTTGAGGTTAAATATATCGTGAAGTCGTAAAAAACCGTTTTGCGGCATTCCTTTGTTGTCAAACAGCGACAGCACTACCCCAGACAATTCTGGTTGCGTGCTATTAATGATGCCGTGTGTTGCAAAATGCACAATTCGGTATTGACTAAGTTCGGGACTGGTTGCGATCGCTCGACTAGCGGCAAAGTCAAAAGCCTCTTTACGTAAGGCATTGGGAACTAAAATTAAAATGCGGTCGGCTTCGCTGCGCGTAAATGGTAAGCGATTAAATGTTACGCCTACATTTCTTGCAGATCTTGATAAATCGAGGTCGTTGACATTACGTTTGTCTACTGCCTGTTTTTGTGGTAATTTTAAACGTGGATCGTCACTGCTAAAAACTGGATCGGCAAGAATTGCGATCGCTTTCGGTGCTGGTTGACGGTTATTTACTTCTTTGCGTAAAACTGCTAAAGTAGATACCGAGGGTAAATATACTATTTCGTGTTCAACTAATAAAGGCGTTGATTGTGTCTTTCCTGTTTGGTCTTTCGGGTTCGGCAATGCTCCAAACGGCAAATACTGCAACGCACCATCACTAACAATCACTAAACGCTTATTTCCCAACTCTTTCGCGACTCTTTGCAAAAGCATCTGACTCAGTTTGCTTGCGACTTCCACATCTGTAGGTGAATTGGAATTAGATACCACCGACATTCTTCTGTGTTTCTTCAGCGATTGATAAAATTGCTTTGCGGTAGTTTCTATTTCTGCACGTTTAGGTAATTCGTAACTGGTAATGCTTGTTTTACTGACTGCCCAAAGATAACTGCGTTCTTCGCCTAGAGAATATTCTAAAACTAGGGTATCGTTATCAAGTAACTGCTGCTGTTGTGCTAATGTAAGAGACTGAGGTTGTGTAAGTGCAGCGTAACGGGGACTTGAGCTTCTAATTTGTGCTTTGACTTGTCGATATTGTTCTAAAAGCGCAGAAATTTCTTTTTGTAGCGCTTGCAGTTGCGCTTCTGTATTTGGTTTGCTAGATAATTGAATTTGGCGTTTTTCCGTAGCGTCTAATTTTTGCTGCAAGTTGCGTTCAAGTTCTAGCAACTTCGGATCTACACCTTGACGAATATCAGCGTTAGCTTCATTCAACAATTCTACCAGACTGCGGGCGCGAGCGCGTTCACTAACTTGTAGCGCCAAAGCGTTGTATCCTTTATCTGGCTGCTGTTTGTGCGATCGCATCAATAAGTCGATGTAAAACTGATAATATTTCTGTATCGAGGCAAAATACGAGCTTCGCAAATCTTGACTGGTAACGTTAGTGCGGATATCTTCAACGATCGCTATCACTGATTCTATTTGCTTTTGCGCTACTTTGAAGTTGTTGCGATCGCGTTCGGTGACAGCAATATTATAAAGCGTATCTGCAACACCTGTGCGATCGCCTAACTTTTGCCGCAACTTTATTTCCTGATTGTAAAAGTTAATTGCCTTCTCTGGCTGCTTTAATGAATTGTAAGCTTTGCCAATATTGCCTAAAGCGTTAGCTTCTGCTATGGGAATGCCGATTTTGGCAAATCTAGATGCTGCATCTTGTAAGGTATTTATCGCTTTTTGAGAATCACCTGATGCTAGATACACCCTTCCAATAAAAGCATAAGCTGAAGCTTCACTAAAGCTGCTTTGTTGCTTCTGAGATAATAAAAGTCCTTGTTTGGCAACTTCCAGCGCTTTCGGATAATCTTTTAAAGATTCATAAACTCTAATTACCCCAGTGAGTGTAGCAAATTCTTTAAACACATCTTTTTGTTCGCGCCACAATTTCAGTGCTCGATTGTAGTATTCTAGTGACTTGGGATAATATAAAGCAATGTGGTAAACTGTACCTATATTATCAAGAGTTTGCGCTTCGAGAGTGCGATCGCCTATTTTTTGAAATATTTCCAATGCTTGGGCGTAAGTATCAATACTCAGTTGATAATCTCCTAACTCTCTGTATACTTGAGCAATACTTTTCAAACTCTTCGCAACTCCCGAACGATCCTGTACTTGACGCTGGAGAGTTAATGCTTGATTATATGTATCTAGCGCTTTCTGATAGTCACCGAATGATTGATAAATATCGCCAATACTATCAAGGGTGAAAGCTTCTCTTGCGCGATCTTGACTAGCACGTTGAAGTACCAAAGCTTGATTTAAAGATTCCAGAGCTTTTTGTTTATCCCCCAATTCATCATACACTAAACTAATTGCCGTTAAAACTTCCGCTTCCCCGTAACGATTTCCGGCTTTTTGTAAAATAATACGTGCATTATTGAAGTATGAAATCGATGAAGGATAATCGCCTAAAGATTTGTAACTAGCTGCAATACCGATGAGAGTTTGCGATTGTTGAGAAAGATTAAAGACAAGGGCAGCTCCAGTCAGACTTCCCTGGGCTTGTTGTTTCAGTTTCAAAGCTTGATTGAACGAGTTAAGTGACTGCTGATTTTCACCTAATGAAAGATAAATCAAGCCAATTCTATCATAAATCTCAGCTTGTCCGCTAATATCTTTTCTCGAACGTTGAATTTCCAATGCTTGATTTAAGATTGGTAAAGCTTTTTGCGACTCACCTAATGTAGTGTAAACTAGAGCGATCGCATTGAGTGTACTAGCTTGAGAGGCAGCATCTTTTGTGGTACGCTGAATTTCTAAGGCTTGATTGTAGGCATTGAGTGCTTTTTGAGTTTCCCCTAAACTAAAGTAAACTCCACCAGTACCGACTAGCGTCATCGCTGCAAAATCAAGTTTTTTCTCACGTTGAAATAATGACAGCGCTTGGTTGTAAGATTGTAATGCCTTTTGCTTATCGCCCAAATTCCAGTAAGCACCAGCAACAGACGAAAGCATCACAGCTTCACCAAAACTATCTTTGAGTTCCCGTCTGATAACTAAAGCTTGATTGTAATATTCGAGTGCTTTTTGGTTTTGGGAAATTGTATAGTAAAGAGTGCCGATGCTTAAAAGTGTAGTAGCTTCAGAATTGCGATCGCCTATTTTTCGCCAAATTAAAAGCGCTTGAGAGTAAAGTGCGATCGCTTTTTGTCGAGATTCTCCCGTACCTTGCTGCAAAAGCTTCTGTGCTTCATCTAACAGTTGCTGTCCCTGAGCGGATTCTGGGGAATTATTTTGCGATTGAGCAATTTTCACACCTGGGACAGATGCGATCGCCACTACTGGATGCGACAACATCAGAATGCTCACAATCGCCGCGAAAGAACGATGAATCAGCATTCTATCACTTTTAATTTTGGGGTTTATCACCGTAATTATACCTTATATAGATACTTTCTCACGTTGTATAAGTCAGATTAGCACCTATGTAGCCACTATCTTGGCACTGTTACATATTTGAGAACATTAGACATCTCCAAAAAAATGTAGAGACGTAGCATTGCTACGTCTGTTGAGGTTGTGGGTAACGCATAATTAATTTATGTCGATGTCTATTAGACATCTCCAAAAAAATGTAGAGACGTAGCATTGCTACGTCTGTTGAGGTTGTGGGTAACGCATAATTAATTTATGTCGATGTCTATTAGACATCTCCAGATTCATACGTAAAGACGTTCCGCCGGAACGTCTCTACAAGGGTTTCGGGTAACGCATAGTTCATTTCTAGAGATGTCTATTAGGCATCTCCGGAAAAAATGTAGAGACGTAGCAATGCTACGTCTGTTGAGGTTGTGGGCAACGCATAATTAATTTATGTCGATGTCTATTAGACATCTCCGGAAAAATGTAGAGACGTAGCAATGCTACGTCTGTTGAGGTTGTGGGTAACGCATAATTAATTTATGTCGATGTCTATTAGGCATCTCCAGATTCATACGTAAAGACGTTCCGCCGGAACGTCTCTACAAGGGTTTGGGGCAACGCATAATTAATTTATGTCGATGTCTATTAGGCATTTCCGGAAAAGAGGTAAAGACGTAGCAGTGCTACGTCTCTACAAGGGTTTGGGGTAATGCATAATTAATTTATGGAGATGTCTATATCAAGCGGCGTTGTAAATTAATAGTAACATCACCGAAAAATTGACCGTCGCTCGTGCGAAAATTAAGAAAAATAGATTAAAAATGCTTACTGCTTCAGAAACTCCTATTCTTACAGCAATCGTGCTGGTTTTTTTCGGTATTTTGGCTTGGGGCTTTTATCGCGCCAGACCATTTGGTAAACTCGGCATCTTAGCTTGGTTGCAGTCTGTGGTGTTGATGACTCCTTGGCTGTTGTTTTTTGGCTTGTTCGCTGCCGGGATTTACATCAATATAGTCGGTGTGTTATTTTTATTAGTTGGATCGACTGTCTTATACATCTTTTTGGGAAGAAAATTGCGAGCAGCTGGACAAGATGCGATTCTCAAACAACGTGCGACAGAAAGATTAGCCGCTACCCTAGCAACAGAAACTCTACAAAATGCAGCAGTGAATGCGGAATTAAAGCTGGAAGATCCGCCAATTCCGGAAGAGGAATTGAACGCAATTAAAGGTATTTTCGGTTTAGATACATTTTTTGCCATAGAAGCGATCGCTTATCAACAAGGAGCGATTTTCAAAGGTAATCTGCGGGGAGAACCAGAAGAAGTTCACAATCGTCTCACCATCAGTTTACAAGAACGTCTGGGCGATAAATATCGCTTGTTCCTCGTCGAAAACCAAGAGGGCAAACCTGTAATTATCGTCTTACCCAGTAGCAATGACCCGCGTCCATTAACAGTATCACAAAAAATCTTTGCTGGTATTTTATTTCTAGCAACGATCGCCACCTGTTTAGAAGCTAGCGGTTTACTATTAAGATTTGATTTATTTGAGAATCCATCCCGCTTTGCTGAAACCTTACCCATCGGTGGAGGTATTTTGGCGATTTTGCTAATTCACGAAATCGGTCATTGGTTAATAGCACGTCGTCACCAAATCCGTTTAAGTTTACCATTCTTTCTTCCCGCCGTGCAGATTGGCTCATTTGGGGCAATTACTCGGTTTGAATCTTTATTACCCAATCGCAAGATATTATTCGATATTGCCATAGCAGGTCCAGCCGCAGGTGGAATTACTTCTTTGGTAACATTGATAATAGGCTTGCTACTTTCTCATCAGGGTAGCTTGTTTCAATTACCAAGCGAGTTTTTCCAAGGTTCGATTTTGGTAGGAAGCTTGGCGCGGATAATTCTCGGTTCTGCGTTACAATCATCTGTGGTAGATATTCATCCTTTAGTGGTGATTGGCTGGTTAGGATTGGTCATCACTGCGATAAACTTAATGCCAGCCGGTGTATTAGATGGTGGACGCATTGTCCAAGGGATTTACGGACGCAAAACCGCAGCAAGAGTCACAATCGCAACTTTAATTGTTTTAGGAATAGCATCTTTAGCGAATCCCCTTGCAATGTATTGGGCTATCGTGATTCTATTTTTACAAAGGGATTTAGAACGTCCCAGCTTGAACGAAATCACCGAACCCGACGACGCCCGCGCTGCCTTGGGTCTTTTAGCCTTATTCTTGATGATAGCTACCCTTTTACCTTTAACTCCCGCTTTGGCTGGACGTTTGGGAATTGGGGGGTAATAGGTGACAACAGCGTTCTCAATGTCTCTGTCTTTGAATACTGTTCGGCTGGGGTAGCCTGCGAAGTTTGTTTACGATTTCTCGTTCACGATGAACAGTATGCGTAAATCCTTGATGTCGGCTGACTATAGCTTGTTTAAATAACTCTTCAACCCTTGAATATAGAGAACTTTGGTTCTTTTTTAAACTAATGATGTAATCTCCTCCCTAGTCTTTAATTAACTTATTAACGTAAAATTAAATAGGACTTACGCATGGACTACGTATTTCCGTCATTGCGACGCAAGGAAGCAATCTCAAAGTCTTGTTTTCTCGTAACGAGTGCGTAAGTCCTATTAAATTAAATTAGAGCATGATTCAACCATGACGCAAGCACTACAAAAACTATTTACATTCGATGAATTTGTAGAATTTTTACAATTTCAAAATGAAAATATTTGCTACGAATTATATGACGGAAATATTATTCAAATGCCTCAACCAAAAGGAAAACATGAAGAAATTATTGCTTTTTTAACAGCAATTTTCGGATATGAATTTGTAAGACTTAACCTTAAATACGGCATATCGAATAAAGGATTATTGAAGCCTGAAAATAAACAATCTGGATACTTTCCAGATATTCTTGTATTAAATCTCTCCAATTTAGTAAACGAACCACGCTGGCAAGAAGAGTCTATAGTCAGTAACCCTGAGTCAATACCTTTGGTAATTGAAGTGGTTAGTACTAATTGGAGAGATGATTATCTCAAAAAACTTGCCGATTATGTTCGCGTAGCGTCTCGAAGAGAGGAAATGGGAATACGCGAATACTGGATTGTAGATTATGGTGCTTTTGCTAATAAATCACTGATAGGAGAAGATAAACAGCCAACTATTACTATTTATTCTTTCAATGATGAAGGTGAATATCAAGGTAAACAATTTAGAGGAAATGACCGCATAGAATCACCTACATTGCCGATAAAATGATTGATTTACTCCGACAGCACAGAACAGATACAACAAGAAGAAATATGAATAAAATTATTGGAGTTGAGGATTTTTTAAAGTATCTTGAGCAAAAACTGACATGTCCTTAAAAGAAAGTTTAAAGTATTGTACCCAATAGACATCTCCAGAAATGAATTATGCGTTGCCCGAAACCCTTGTAGAGACGTAGCACTGCTACGTCTTTACCTCTTTTCCAACAGATGTCTAATTATTTCTTTTGTTTAAATCCCGCTATCAACTCCCAACTAATACCATTTCTGCATGAAGATGCACCTAATTTAGCCCACGCAGGTGGGCTTTGTTCGTTTAGCCCCAGGCTTTCAGCCTAAGGGCAATAAAGCGCAGCCTCACATAGAATTAGTATAAGTGGTTATGCAAAAATATCTATGTCATTGCGAACGAAGTGTTCGCGGAGCGTCTCGAAGAGAAGCAATCTCAAACCCCTGCGATTGCGTCATTCCGCTTCGCTCCATTCGCAATGACAAATGTATGTTTAATTTTGCATAACTACTTAACAACTCTCCTCAACCTTTCCAACCTGCGAGTAAATTCGGATACGCTTTTGGTGTGGGGAAAAGCTTCCCAAAGCTCGTTTGACGTTGTGGGGGTTTCTCCTTGGCAAGGTTCCATAAAGTTTCGTAAAAGAAAAAGGATACACCTGCAAACTTACGATCGCGTACACTCTGCACTTGTGTTTCAATTTGTTGCATCGGCACAAATCGACCTTTCAAACCTGATAGAATGCCAATACTTACGGGAATGTGGCTGCGTGCTGCTTTGACTTCTGGATATTCTAATTCGCTGTTAAAGACATTCAAGTCATTCCGGTATATCTGCAAAACTAATTCTTCAATTAGTCCCATGCGTTCCCACTTCTGCCAATCTGCTAAAAAGAAGTCATAAGAAAAGCGTTGGGGATTAGGTGCAATGGAAACGATGCAATTCTTTTTCGTTGCTTTAATAGCTGTAAATACCCGCTTCATATAGTTGGTGATTTTGTTTGCTCGCCAACTTAGCCATTCTGGATTCTTAAAGTCTGTTGGTGGAACTTTGCCATTATGCTCTTTTTTGTAGAGTGCAACAGTATAGGCATCATATCCCAATTCTGATGGTAAACCAAAATGGTCATCAAATTGAATGCCGTCGATGTTGTAATTTCTGACAATTTCGACGATTAAGTTTTGGATAAATTGCTGTACTTCTGGGTGAAAGGGATTCAACCAAACGCGATCGTGAGTACCTTCTTTAAGAATTTGCGTACCGTTAGCGCGATTTGTCAGCCATTGGGGATGACGTTTAGCTAATTGGGAATCAGCCGGTGCCATAAAGCCAAATTCAAACCAGGGAATGACTGTTAAGCCTTTTTGGTGTCCGACATCGACAACTTCTTTGAGCATATCACGTCGTTGTAATCCTGGTGTCGGATCGAGCGATCGCCCAATTACACTTTGCGCTACCTTACTAGGATATAACGTCCAGCCCCAATTCCAAACAGTGGGATATACAGTATTAAAGTTTAACTCATCTAGGCGTTGCAAAGCTTTATTCAGACGCGATCGCTCAAACAACACATCGCTATCAATATTAGTTAACCACACCCCCCGCAACTCCGCGCTTTTTCCCACAGACACATTTTGCGCGTTTAAAGGAAAAGACAACATCACTGCCGCTATTATACTTAAAGCTACCACCGCAGAAAAGAACGCCCTTTGTTTACTCACAAGCTTCATCATCTAGTTTCAGTAATTTAACACCCTCCGACTATTGCGTTATATCATGTCCGTTTAATTAACAGTCATAAAAACGTCGCAACCATCGTATTAGTGCCTCAAGATAGTTTTGAGGGTTTGTAGTAAGCACGAAGAGTGCTTGGGAAATAAGGACTTTAGTCCTTACTACGAACTTACTTACCCATCATTGCCGAACCTCTAAACAACAGTGTTAAAGTTAAAAGCGCTTTTCATACTCAAACACAGCATTAATCCCACATGAGTAAGTAGAAGTATTGTCCCCATTGTCACCATTTGTCGCAGAACAATTAGAGTTAGTGAATAAAGGTGCAGAACCACGCAGACGCAAATTATCGTTTATTCGGTAGTTAACACCCAATTGTAACGGGTCATCGGCAGTCAAAATCTTGACACCAGAAACAGAAATTCTCGGAGTAATATCAACTCCTGCCTCCGCTCCCAATTCCAGACTCGAAGAATTGCTGACTGCTGAAATAGTTGGGAATAAACGGAATTCACTTAAGCCAAATGCATTGCCAATCTGGTTAAAAGTTCCCTGAAGGTTAAGAGCAGAACCTGCGAGGTTGGCAAGTGCCAGGGTACTGTCCCCACTTCCCAGCGTGTTGACAAAGCTACCACCAAGTAAAGCGACAATTTCAGTTTCAGTACGATTAGGAGTGCTTGTTAATTCTAAATTTTGGTCAAGTTGGCTAGCCAAACCTTGAACAACTGCTTCTACTCGAATAGTTCTAATCGGTTCAAAGTTCGGAATGATACCATCATTGTCGTTGATTTCCGATGATACTGATGTGGTACTCACCCTAGTGGGAACAGCATCCAGCACCTTGGCTAATAGCCGGACATCTAGTGCAGGGTCAAGTCCTCTTTCTGGAGTAAAGGTTGCCGTCTGTTCATAACCACGAGCAAGGTTAAATTGGGTAGTATACAAATTCACACCCCCATTTCGGAGGGTAATAACTCCAGAGGGTAGCAAATTACCCAAAGAGCCGTTGATGATAAGCTTACCAGTAGCTCCAAAACTGATAAGAGGTGGACGGACAACTTTTACATTTTTAGCTAGCTCAAGCTCTAAATTACTAAATCTGGTCGTTGTCATAGTGCCGTTGTTGGCGTCTTTGTTTTGCTTCAGCGTTTTAGCAGAGGAGGGTGGAACGCTTACATTGTTATTTGTCGGCTGATTAGCGTTGGTAGATTCTGCTAACAAGACTTCACCATTTGTCAACTGTACTTTACCGCCAATTATTGGGCTAAGTGCAGCACCAGTAATTCTCACATCCCCGCTAGCACCACCTTGATACAATCCTTTGAGATTTAACGCCAACTGGTCAAGAGTAACCCTTAAGGGATTGCCTATTTTTACTTCCCGATTGGAAATAGGAATCTCTCCCGCAGCTGCTACCTTACCCCGGCTATAATTACCCTGGAGATTTTCCACTAAAATACTGTTAAAATTAAACAGCACTCTGCCGTTGACATCTGTCAGTTGTCCTGGCAAAGCTTGAGCCGAAAAAACACCATTGTTGATACTGGCACTTCCATTCACAATTGGATCTTGTCTTGTCCCCCGCACTCTTAAGTCTATTTCCCCCTGACCATTTTCCAACGCCACTTGGTTAGTAAACAGATTTAATAACGCTAATCCTTCATTTTTCACCTTTACATCTAGCTGAATTT
This sequence comes from Tolypothrix brevis GSE-NOS-MK-07-07A, assembly GCA_019358985.1. Classification (GTDB taxonomy): domain Bacteria; phylum Cyanobacteriota; class Cyanobacteriia; order Cyanobacteriales; family Nostocaceae; genus Hassallia; species Hassallia brevis. Next base: position 42,984 of record JAHHIJ010000018.1, read on the forward strand.
CATTGCTATCTGGTGCTACTGATGCAAAAGGAAACTTGTAGGGAATGCTACCACTGATGTTGACTGGTTCTGGACCAGAAACCTTGAGTTGACTGCCAAAGTTAAGGCGCCCGTTAGCATAAGCAAAAGTTGCAGCTGCTGATTCTACCGGCTTTTGATTGAGAGTTCCTTCAGTAACTTGCAATTCCCCCCTAGCTTGGGGGTTCTTAGTACTGCCGGCTAAAGCTACTGAAGCGTCCAGATTACCTGTAAAACCAATTGGCAGTTTGACAAAATTATTCAGTATTCCTACGGGGAAATTATTAACTCGCAATTGACCGGATTGTTCTTCACTACCGATCGCACCTGTAAAAGCGATCAGTCTGTTTTGAGACTCCAGTCGTAAAGGTAACAATGTTAGAACGTTATTTTCCAAGCTACCTTCGGCAATTACTTTTTCGGCACTATAACAACGATCTATTTCTAAACATTGATTTTGTTTGTCTTTTGCACCCAAAACAAAGTTTTGACCATTCAAATCAAACTTCACAGCCAGTCCTTTTGCTGTACCTGTTTCCACAGCAACTTCACCGTTGAAAGTGCCAGTTAAATCTGCCAATGCTGGTAGAATAGAAGCATTCTCCTGCTCTTGTTTTTGTGCTAAAAGTGCATCAATTTCATAAAAGCGCTGGAGTTGCGTAAATAAAGGCTGGCTTGGTAAACCTTGTGGGATGGTGACTAAATCCGCAGCTTTACCATAAGTTGGTGCTTCGGAACCGCGTTGTAAATCTTGGATTTCAAATAACTCTGCTATAACCAAGACATCTTGAATGTTACCTTGATTAATGTTAACTTTACCTTGCAGTTGCGGTGTTTTGTCATTTTGCTTCAAAGTGCCGCTGAAAGCATAGCGACTGTTGCCTTTAGCAAATTCGCTATCTGAGAGTGTTGCGACACCATTGTTGTAGTTAAACTGAGCAAAAAAGCGATCGCCTTTAATTCTGCCAACTTCTGGTTTATCAATATTAATATTACCCGTTGTCGCATACGTTCGCTGATTAACCTGTAAATCTCCAGTTATCAATCCTGCGATGGCATTTGCACCTAAACGAATATTTGCTGGTGGACTTAATTTTAATACTTGCAATGGGAAATTATTGACTTGCACCGCCAAATTATCTCCTTGACTGCGACCAATTGCCGATGCTTGCTGCCACTGCACTACAAAGGATTCAGGACGATTATTTGCATCTAGGTTAAAAGCAATGCGATCTGTAGAGACGCGATTAATCGCGTCTCTACCTATTAGATCCAAATTTAAACCACGTCCCTGCACTGATTCAACTTTGCCACTCAACACTGGCTCAAAAGCCAAATTATTTACTACAAAGTCGCGTAAACTGAGTTGCCCTTGCACATTTGGCAAAGGCAACTTGCCGGTGACTTGTCCGCTAAAATCAGCCTTCCCTGCCAAGGCTACCGCATACGGCAACTTGAAAGGCAATTGTTGCAGATTGTAATTTTGTGCTTGTACATTCAGATTTAAATTAGTAATTTGCGGGATACTTGCGTTCGCGTTGACAAATATATCACCACTGACATTTAAATCGGGAGCCGTAGCTTTGACAATCGTCAGCTTTTGACCATTCCAGGCGATCGCAGCATTCAAAGGTTTCTCAAGTCCAGGAATCCCTTGAGATAATTGTACATCACCAGCCGCACGCACATCTGATAATTTGGGTGATACCACTGTTCCCGCTATTTGCAACTTACCGCCCAAATCCCCGCGTAATTGCTGATTAAAGCGGTTTAATTCTACACCCGAAGCCGCCACTAAAGCTTGATAGCGACCATTGGCAAGTTGAATATCTGAAGCTGTAACCGTCCCACCGGCAACATTTACCCGCGCTTGACCGGTAGCTTGAATATTTTGCCGCTGGGATGCTTCCAAACTTCCCGCTACATTAAATTGTCCGTTTAAATCACCTTGAAACTGCGATGGCACCTTTGCCAAACGCTGCAAAGGTACGTTATCTGCTATAATTTGAGCTTGATAGCGATTATTCGCAAGTTGAATATTTGATGCTGTAACCGTACCCTTGCCAAAATTCACCCTTGCTTGACCGGTAGCTTGAATATTTTGCCGCTGGGATGCTTCCAAACTTCCCGCTACATTAAATTGTCCGTTTAAATCACCTTGTAACTGTGGTGGTACTGATGGCAAACGCTGTAAAGGCACATTATTCGCTTGGACTTGCGCTTGATAGCGACCATTGGCAAGTTGAATATTCGCAGAGACGTTCCGGCGGAACGTCTCTACTGTACCCTTGCCAAAATTCACCCGCGCTTGACCGTTAGCTTGAATAGTTTCTGGTTGAAACGAACTTGCGCTACCTGCCACATTAAATTGACCATTTAAATCACCTTGGAACTGTGGTGGTACTGACGGCAAACGCTGCAAAGGCACATTATTTGCTTGGACTTGCGTCTGATACACCCCATTAGCAAGTTGAATATTTGATGCCGTAATTGTGCCATTTCCCACATTCACCCGTGCCTGACCAGTTGCTTGGATGGTTTCTGGTGTAATTGATTCGGCGTTTCCTGCCACCTGAAACTGCCCGTTTAACCTACCGCGAAAATCCTTAGCTGCGGGTGCCAATTGTTGCACAGGTACATCACTTGCCCGCACTTGTGCTTGATACACCCCATTCGCAAGTTGGATATTTGTAGCTGTAATCCCACCACCAACGGCTAAACGTGCATTGCCTGTTGCTTGGAGAGTTTTTATGCTAAAATTATCTCTGGTGGTTGCTATTTGGAATTTACCTGCTAAAGGTGCTTGTAAAATAGGTGGTGCCTTTTTCAGTACTCGTCCCAGTCGGACACCTTCTGCAATTAATTGAGCGGAAACGTTTTGCTCTTGGAGGTTGATGTTAGAAATTGCAACAGTACCACCACCAATTTGAACTTGTCCGTTTTCCGAGTCAATTTTGGCAATTTGAAACGGACCGGTAGTGCCGGATAATCTGAAACGACCGTTTAAATCTACCCCAGCAAGAGAGACATTTTGCAGTGGAGAGACGCGATTAATCGCGTCTGTACGTTCTTCTTTGTTTACAAACGGTTCTAACTGCACACCTTTAGTTTGAGCTACAGCTTGCCAACTTTGATTGGCAAAACTGCCCTTTGCGACTACTGTACCGCTAGCGACACTAGCAACCACATTGCGGAAAGAGACGCTTTTATCTGGTGCGATCGCTAATTGACCAGTTGTGGGATATGTAGCGCTTGGTGCTTTAAAGTTTACCACAGTTTGGACATTACTACCACCGCCACTTAAATTAGCATTGCCAGAAACAGTCCCTATTTGCACATTTGATGTATTTACGTCATAAACCTTTGCAAATGCGTCTCCAGGCAGATTTTTGGCGCGGAAATTGACATTGATTTGGGGAACTTCACCAAGAGCGATGGTGCCACCACCAGTCACATCACCGCCTAATTTTACCTTACCTTGAATATCTTTCAGGGTAATTAGGGAAGCAGCAGTGGAAAAATAAAATTTACTGCGGAAGCTGTCAAAATCAACTTTGTCAATTTTGGCAGATTTGGTGCTGACAACTGTACCTGAGAGAAATGGTTTAGAGATTCCCCCGCTAAGGAGCAAGTCGGTTTTTACTTCTCCACTTACAGCTAAAGGCGATTTTACCTTGAGAGTATCTATTGCATTGGCTACACTTACTGGTTGCGATCGCGCTGTCAAATTAAATCCACTTGTTGTATCAATGATGCCATTAGCTACCAATGGAATTTTACCATAGCTAGTCGCCACATTATCAACCTTAATTTGCGTACCTTGGAAATTAAGATTTCCTTGGGAATTGACAAATGCTTGTGGCACTTTGGGAATCTGAAATCGCACTCCCTGTAAACTAGCGCTTCCTTGTAATAAAGGTTGTTTTTTCCCGTTTAATTCAACTTGTAAATTACCATTAGTTCGCCCCGCCTCTAATATTAGTGGTAATTTGATCACACCAGTGATATCAGAAGCAAGAAAATCTTGCGCTTGAACCTTTAACTTAGCTTGTTGTATCGCTCCTCCCTCTACACGCACATCTCCCCCAAGGGCAATTGTACCCCCAGTATCTGGTAGCCCTTGCACGTCAAACCGAATCAGTTTGTTGTTTTCCAGAGGTTGGGCATAACCATTAAGCTGTGAAAACGCCACTGTTAGAGGAGTGGGAGAGGAGGGGAGGGGGGAAGCAGGGGAGGCAGGGGAGGCAGGGGAAGCAGAAGAAATTTCCCCTTGTCCCCCTGTCCCCCTGCCTCCTTCTCGATACGGTACTAAAACCAACTTGGCATTGCTAAAGTGAATTTTGTCTAAATCAGTCTTGATAGCGCCGCTTTTACTCGGTGGTGCGATGCTTGTAGTAATCCAGCGTCCTTGTTGATCCTGTTCGATGTAGAGATCCGGATTGACAAGGGTGACATCTAGCTTTAAAGTACGCTTGATGACTAACTGTAATATATCAAAACCTACATCCACGCCACCAATTGCAACTCGATCCGGATCTGTAGGTGTTGCCGGAATTGCTGAAGACTCAAAGCTGACTCCTGTAAGAGAAAATCCTTTAACTTTTCCCAGTTTTACAGGACGGTTAAGTGAAGTAGTAAGATTTTGCTCTGCTAAAGGTGCTAACTCTTTTTGGACAAAAATCCACAATCTCCAAGCACCCAGGGTAAGTCCAATCAATAAAAGTCCGCCCAAACCAATACTACCGCGACTTAGCACTAGAAACCAAAAACGTCTATTAGCACGAGCATTAGAGTTAGGATCTTGATGGGGAGAGTTAGCCATTTAGTTTTACTATAATTATTCGGCGGATGTAGCTGGTACACAAAAGAAAGCTAACGGACACTCTGTTTGACATATCATTACCAGGATACGCCAACTCAAGCAGTGATACAGGATAAAGTAAGAGGGCGCATAAACGAGAATTAATCACAAATAACCTTTAACAGGTTGATATATAGTGATATTCGGGTTGTCAAGAAAATCTTAAGAATTTGGGAATTGGGAATTGGGCAACCTCCCATTGGGCATTTCCCCTTTCCCCCTCTTTAAAATACCCAGCACTATAGGGTATCTATCGCGCCATAATTTAAGAATAGATTCAAGATAAAAGGACTGATGATTACACCCATGCGTGTTTTTGTGTTAATTTTTAATGTGCGAACCGACAATGAGGGAATTCACTCGATTCGGGTCGGCGATCGCGATAAAATTCTGATGTTCGAGTCAGAAGACGACGCTACCCGCTACGCTCTGATGCTAGAAGCTCAGGATTTCGCCTCACCCACAATAGAAGCGGTAAACGCCGAAGAAATCAAAGAATTTTGTGAAAGTGCTAATTATGACTGGGAAATCGTCCCGGAAAACGGCGAATTAGCCATTCCCCCAGAAATAAATGTACCAGAAACCGACTGGCAACCAAATGCCCCGGAACAGAAAAATTTTGATGAAGAATCCCAGCGTCGCAACCAAGCGCAGTCAGAAGAACCAGAATTTTCTGATTCCGAAATAGACCGCATTCGTCGAAAATTTGAAGGATTGTTGTAATTAGGACTAAAGTTGCCTGTCAAAAGTCAAGAGTCAAGAGTCTAAAAAGTCTTGACCATTGACTGACCGGGCTTGAAGTATCTGTTAATAGTTAAGAGATAATTAATAGATGTAACGGATGTAGACAATGCAAAATTTGCAGGAGCGCGGGCATCTTTTAACCGAGCAGGTAAATCCAAATAGTCTAAATTTAGACCAGCTCAGTTGTTTGGAATTTGTAGAACTGTTTAACAGCGAAGACCAAAAAGCTGTTGCTGCGGTTGAGAAAGCTAAAAATGAGCTAGCCCAAACCATTGAACGCACCGCAGAACGTTTGCGACACGGAGGACGCCTGTTTTATGTCGGTGCCGGGACTAGTGGTAGATTAGGAGTTTTAGACGCAGCCGAGTGTCCCCCAACTTTTTGTACACCTCCAGAGTTAGTACAGGGGATAATTGCCGGTGGTGCAGGGGCATTAGTACGCAGTTCAGAAGATTTAGAAGATCGATCGCAAGATGGAGAGAGTGCGATCGCTCAACGACAAATTACACAACTAGATGTAGTCATCGGTATTACTGCCGGCGGTACAACGCCTTTTGTTCATGGTGCGCTTTCCGCTGCTCGTCAGCGGGGAGCCACTACTATTTTTATGGCTTGTGTCCCTGAGGATCAAGTTAAGATTAATGTCGATATTGACATTCGCCTCTTAACTGGACCTGAGGTGCTAGCTGGTTCAACTCGCTTAAAAGCTGGAACAGCAACAAAGCTAGCTTTAAACATCATTTCTACAGGAGTGATGGTCAAGCTGGGCAAGGTTTACGGCAATCGCATGGTTGATGTCGCAGTGACAAATCAAAAGTTACGCGATCGCGCTTTGCGAATTTTGTCAGACCTTACAGGCTTAAGCCGTGAAGCCGCTAATTTGTTACTAGAACGCAGTGGCAAGTGGGTGAAATTAGCACTATTAATGCATTGGACTGGTTTGGAAAAAGAGGAGGGCGATGGGCTTTTGTCAGAACATCAAAGTAATGTCAGAGCAGCCATTGAAGCAACAAAGAAAAAGGAAGAAATCTCCTAAAACCACGAACTATTAGATGTAGAGACGTAGCACTGCTACGTCTAATCAAGGGTTTTGGGCAACGCATAATTAATTTAAATAAGGAAGAAATCTCCTAAAACCACGAACTATTAGATGTAGAGACGTAGCACTGCTACGTCTAATCAAGGGTTTTGGGCAACGCATAATTAATTTAAATTCGATCAATGTGTAAAAAGTTCGCCGCGTAAAACGGTGACTGCTTGTCCGCTTAAATAGACTCGTTCCCCTCCATAACGAACTCGCACTACTCCACCTCGTGCTGAAGCTTGATAAGCGACAAATTCATTTTTACCGAGGCGATCGCTCCAATATGGTGCCAGACAACAATGAGCCGCACCTGTAACGGGGTCTTCATTTATACCGAGTTTCGGAGCAAAAAAGCGCGAAACAAAATCATATTCTCCCGTATCGGCGCGACTGGTGACAATTACACCTTCGGTAGACAAAGTTTCTAATAAGGTAAAATTTGGTTGGAGATTTCGAGCGATCGCTTCAGATTCAACTTCCACTAAATAGGCAAAGTTATTTTTTCCTACATATTTAAATTTCACCCCCAAAGCTTTAATTAACTCTTCAGGTGCGGTTGCTGTTTCTATCAGCTTGCTAGGAAAATTTAATTCAATCCATTCACCTTGTAGTCGCGCTGTTAACAATCCGCTGCGAGTATGAAATTGCGCTGTTTCTTCCGGCGATAAATGTCCTTCTGACCATAATACATGAGCGCTGGCTAAGGTAGCATGACCGCACAAATCAACTTCCACACATGGCGTAAACCAGCGTAAATTGAATCCTTCGGCTTGTGGCAGCAAAAAAGCCGTTTCCGAAAGATTCATCTCTTGAGCGACATTTTGCATCCAGATGTCATCTTGTGGTGCTGATAATACACAGACTGCGGCTGGATTGCCAGCAAAAGGTTTGGCGGTGAAGGCGTCTACTTGGATGATGGTTTGTTTCATTTTTTTGCCTCACGCAGAGAAAGAGCGCGGAAATAAGGACTTTTATAAGAAGACTATTAAACCACAGATTGATACAGATAAATCATCTGCGTTCATCTGCGTTCATCTGCGGTTTATTTTCAACTTTCAATTCAAGCTTCAAGATTTTCGACTTTGGCAATTTCCAACATTGTTTTCAAAACCGAATCTGGATTTAAGCTGATTGAGTCAATACCTTGTTCAACTAAAAATTGAGCAAATTCTGGGTAATCGCTGGGTCCTTGTCCGCAAATGCCGATTTTGCGATTTTTCTTTTTTGCAGATGCGATCGCCATTTTAATCATTCGCTTTACTGCTTCACTTCGCTCATCAAATAACCGCGCTACTAACGCTGAATCTCGATCTAATCCCAGTGTCAGTTGAGTTAAATCATTAGAACCTATTGAGAATCCGTCAAATACTTCGGCAAATTCTTCAGCCATAATTACATTACTTGGCAACTCACACATTACGTAAACTTGCAAGTTATTGACATTTTGTTCTAAACCATTTTTTGCCATTTCTGTCAATACCAAACGTCCTTCATCGGGAGTGCGACAAAAAGGAATCATCGGGATGACGTTAATTAAACCCATCTCTTCGCGTACTCGCTTAATCGCCTGACATTCTAAAGCAAAAGCTTCTTTATAGCCTTCATCATAGTAACGCGCTGCTCCTCGCCAACCAAGCATCGGGTTTTCTTCGTGCGGTTCAAACTGTCTTCCACCTAATAAATTGGCATATTCATTACTCTTGAAATCTGACATCCGCACTATCACAGGTTTGGGATAAAATGCTGCGGCAATTCTTCCAATCCCTTGAGCTAATCTATCTACAAAATATTGCGGTTTATCGTCATAAAGTGCAGTGATTTCGTCAATTTTATCTTGAACACTTTTATCTTCTAACTTGTCAAAATAAATCAACGCCATCGGATGAATTTGAATTTGATTAGCAATAATAAACTCTGTCCGCGCTAAACCCACCCCATCATTAGGAATTGTAGATAAACTAAATGCTTGTTGAGGATTGCCCACATTCATTAAAATTTGGGTGCGAGTGCGGGGCAAGTTTTCTAATTGAATTTCGTTGACTTCAAAAGGCAATAAACCTTGATAAACTCGTCCTTCTTCTCCTTCTGCACAAGACACCGTAACCTCTTGACCATTTTTCAATACTTGTGTTGCATTACCGCAGCCAACAATTGCCGGTAAATTCAATTCCCTCGCGATAATTGCCGAGTGACAATTACATACAATAACTGGCGTATATTTGCTTGTGAATACAACATAGTTATGATGTTCAGCAACTGTAATATTGTAAACATCACCATCTGTTTCTTCATCAACTAAAACCACTCGCTGCATACGTGTGTTTCCTGCAAGTAGTTCTTCAAACAAGCCTGTTTCCTGAAGCTGTTTATCTGAAATTAGTAAATTATTATCTCTTCTGAGTTTGATTTGACCTGTAACATCGTCGCCAAAAAGTTGGTTAGTGGCAAAGAAGCGTGTTTGTATTGTTCTTTCGGTAACTTCTCCCTTTACTCGTTTAGTAAAGTTGAATATTTCTGTAATTTTTTCAACCAATTGTACATTAGATATTCCTCTATTTTTTGTTACTGAAGGAACAGTACCTATTTTCAAACAAGCCACTATGACAGCTTGCAATAAAAGGTTTTCGGAGATATATATATTAATGCAATTGTTGAAGTAACAGCCATTTCCATCTATCACTCCCGCAAGGAAATTGTAAGCAAATTCTACCGAGTTGTTCAGCAGAATGTTAACAATATTTTGCTCTTTTTCATGTAATTCGTAGGCATTTTTTTTAGAGTATAGTCTGTAAGTTGTTGCTTGATCTACTACTAACTGACCTCTAATATAACCAGAAGATGCATTTTTTAAAGAAGGAACAAAAGATTTATTGCAAACCGCATTCAAACATTGATTCATCGCAGCTATAAATTGCTGCTTTTCCAAAGTATCTTTCTGTATAAACTGTACCTCCCCATGAGTGCGGCTTCTGTAAATTGAACCATCTGTAAAAATACCGCCTAATAAATAAGCTAACTCTATCTTTTCTTTTTCATTTTCTTGCAACTGCGGAACATGTTCTGCTACTACCACCATTTCCCTGTGTGCTAGTATCTCTTGAATTTCGGTTTTTACATATTCACCATCTCTAATATTAATCATCTTATGATCTGGAGTTAGGCGCAAACAGTTATCAGTAACTCTACCTGTTTGAGACACGCTAACACCAATCATCTTTGATTGCCTTTTCATTGAGTCAATAATTGGTTGCCACTCTATTTTGCTTGTTTGTGGATTTAACGATAGAGTTAATAATCCTTCGTGACCTTGCTCATAAATATCCTGCAAGGTCATAAAACCTTTATTTGTTAAAACCTTTGTTTCTCCATCAAAACATGTGCGTCCACCAGAGTTAGTAATAATTGCACTAGCGCGTTTCATGATCGGTTCCCAATCGGGATCAGTTCTTTCTGTTACAAGAATTTCTCCGGCTTTAAATTCATGGATTTTATTAACATCTAAAATTAGGTGAACTTTACCTTGGCTAATAGCTTCACCGACAGCGCGACCGGTGATTAGGAGAGTGGGAGAGGGGGAGAGGGGGAGAGGGGGGGATGAGGGAGATGAGGGAGATGAGGGAGAAGGGGAAAATTCCTCCTTACCCCCTTGTCCCCCTGTCTCCTTGTCCCCTTGGGGAGCATCCACTAATTGATAACTCCGCAAGACATTCTGCGCTTTCTGAGATTGCACTGTTTCCGGACGCGCTTGCACAATAAATAATTCGTTGGTAATGCCATCTTTTGCCCATTCGATGTCCATCGGGGTGAATTTGCCGTGAACTTGGGAATAATGGTCTTCTATTAAACATGCCCAATTAGCTAGTTGTAAAATCTCGTCATCTGCAAGGGCAAATTGAGCTTTTTCGTTTGGAGAAGCTTGTATATTTTTGGTAAGTTTTGAGCCGTCATCGTAGACCATTTTTAATTCTTTACTACCCAATCTTTTATCGACGATTGGGCGGAAACCTGCTTTTAAAGTTGGTTTAAAAACTTGATATTCGTCGGGGTTAACTGTTCCTTGGACGACGTTTTCACCTAAGCCGTAAGCAGCTGTAATTATTGCTGCGTCTTTAAAGCCTGTTTCTGTGTCAATGGAGAACATCACCCCAGAGGTTGCTAAATCGGAGCGCACCATTTTTTGCACGCCCACGGCAAGGGCAATGTTAAAATGGTCAAATCCTTTGGTCTGGCGATAGGAAATAGCGCGATCGGTAAATAGGGAAGCAAAGCATTTATGACAAGCTGATAATACTCCTCGGATACCAGTAACGTTGAGATAAGTTTCTTGCTGTCCGGCAAAACTAGCATCGGGTAAGTCTTCAGCGGTAGCGCTAGAACGCACAGCTACATCGGTGTCTGCGTTGTAGCGATCGCATAAAGTTTGATAAGCTTCAATAATCCCTTGCCGTAATTCTAGAGGAAATGGTGTGTGCAGCAATAGCGATCGCGCTTTTTTCGCAGACGAGCGTAAATTTATTACATCCTCAACATCCAAGTCTTCAAGCACTTCTCGCAGCTTTTCTTCTAAAGATGCTGATTCGATGAAATACCGATATGCATAGGCAGTTGTCGCGAACCCGTTAGGAACGTTAACACCTTTGGGTGTGAGTTGTTGAATCATTTCTCCCAGTGAGGCATTTTTCCCACCAACTAGAGGAATGTCAGCAATCCCGACTTCATCAAACCAGAGAATGAGCGATCGCTCTTTTGCTGAAACAGATAAAGTATTTTTAGATACTGCGTTCATGAGTATTTCCTCTTAAATCTATTTTTCGGTCAAGAGTGCGCTCTAATTCTTTATCGGGGAGGGGGAAAGGGTAAAGGAAAAAAGGGTAAAGGGAAGAAGTCGTTTAAAACACACATAGGGGAGGGGGAAAGGGCAAAGGAAAAAACACCCATCCAATTTCTTCCCCTTTACCCCTTCCCCCTCTTCATGAATTTGGCTAACTACTCTAAATTTTAATCTACTTCAGATTTAATGCAGTTTCACTATCCCTTTTCGCTAAAATATGGAATTTGTATTGGGTTCTCTTCTCAACAAATCGTCGATTTATCCAAGAATCACAAATATAAAGCTATGTCAAATGTCTGAAAATATTAGCTATTAGCCAGTTAATTATATAACTTGATTATGTCATACATCTATGTTTCTCTTGGCAGACAGCGGCGGTTAGATTAATAAATCAAATTGAAATGTTTATTAAACTTAAAATAATTCTACCAATTAATCAAAAATTTTTTGGTAGGAATGTTACTTACCTGTGTACTATAGTTCCTAGTTGTGTTTCAGCATTACAGATACCTACTAATTATTTCAGTGACACTCACTTATCACTCATTAGCCATTTAAGGAGGAAGCAATCATGGGCAAGTACGACAACATTTTTAACTCGCAACAGAAATCAGAACGAGCATTGACTCCAGAAGAGGCAGTAGCAGCGATCGCCGTTGTCACCGCAGCGGCTGATTCTTCTCTCAAAAATGTGGATGCAGAAACTATAGCCATGATCCTCTGGGAATTTGAGGTATTCGAGGAATACTCAGAAGACCAAATATCAGAAATTGTCGATAGACTAATGGGGATTGGTGAGGACGAAGGTTTGGGAACGTTATTTAATACCGCGAATGATTCTCTTTCAGATGAATTAATACTAGATGCTTTTGCTGCCGGCGTGTTGATGCTTATAGATGAAGAAGAACTAATTATTCCTCAAGAAAAAACGCCTTTGTTGAAAAAGTTACAGCAAGCTTTGGATCTTGAAGAGGAAGAAGCGCAGGAAATTATACAGGAGGTAATCGCTGCTTATGAAGAAGCAGAAAATGAAGAATATGAAGACGAAGACGAAGACGAAACAGTAGTAGACGCTAGCCTCCAAGTTTATGAATCACCTTTGGGTAATTTTAGTGTCTCAATTCCAGTTGACTCGCAACAAGGTGGTAGAATTCAAAGTCAAGAAGGAGTAGTTGGTTTTTCTGATGACTATGGTACTTTGTTGAGAATTGATTATTATGCTTTAACTCCCGAAGAGGAGGAAGAAATTGAGTCTATGGGACTGGAAAAATATCTGCAATCAGTTCTAATAGATAAGTATGTACCTCAAGCAATTTCTGCTAGTTTACCAGATGCTAAGGTGGAACATAATGAATATTTAGAAGACACAATGGATGGGGCTTACTTTGCCTTAGTTAATATGCCCAAAGGTTCAACGATTTCTAAGCAAGAAAATAATGGAACCCCTACCAGTATGGATGCGTACCGAGGTCTTTTGTCATTTTTTAATGGTGAATTTTTGTATATAGTCAGCAGTCAACGTGGCATTTTGCCAGATGAAAATCGCCATTCTCTAGAAGAACAAACAGATGAAATTAGGCAGAATATTTTGGCGTTTGTTGATACGATAGAGTTCAGTTAGTTTGAAAATAGGGGCTAGGGACTGGTTGTACTGGGGATTAGGGAGTAAAAAGAGAATTATTACCATTGCCCCACACTTCCATACTCCTACACCCCTGTATTTTTTGGAAGGCGATCGCATATCTTAACCGTTTTCTCATTTTCTATATTCATCGCCACAATTGCCGATAATTGGATTAACGCCAGTTGTTTTCTGCTTGTTCGAGAACGTATGTAGCTACATCTTGAATTTGTTGTTCAGTTAAGCGTTCTTTGTAAGCCGACATATTGTTTTTGCCGTTAGTTATAATGGATGCGATCGCCTCTATTGAATCCATATTGTTTTTCTTCAGCGCTTTCATTTTCAAGTTCTTACCCCGTCTGATAATATTGCTACCATTAATATGGCAACCAGCGCAATGAACACTAAAAATTTGTGTGCCGTTAATTGTATCGTCGGCTAAGGCAGGAGATATTAAATTAATATTTACTAATAATATTAGTAATATTATTTTCACTAGCTTTTTCATTTTTATAGCCCTTGAAATATCAGATAGAAATCCTGTCCTATTTTCGCAGTTTGCTCATCATTACCACTTTTAAAATGACTCAAAGTAAGCTGTAAATCCAGCTAAACTTGCACATTCATCATAAAAAGCTTCAACGTCGCTGACATCCTTAATTTTATATTCCATAATCCGCGTACCATCAGGCATTCTCTTAGAAGAAATACAATCGCCTTGATACTTATCTGTCATTGTCTTAAATTCAACACCAGAGTGTTTCCAAGCATCACTCGAACAAGTAACTTTTAGTAACCACATAATTTACTTTTCTTTACTAGTAGGTAGATAATAATTATCTCACGAAGTGTAACGTCACACAAGAGCCGGAAATTTTTAATATTTTTCTACCTAAAGGAAGTGCCAAACTCAAAAATACTGCGCCACAATGTATATATGCAAGATCATGCCTAAAAATTTTAACTTTTAGAGATCCAAATTATCTACAGAGAAATTGACCATGCCTAACAATATCAAAGAACAAATTACAACCGACATCAAACAAGCTAAAGAAGCGGGACAAGTTAGAAGCGATCGCATTCGAGAAATTGTCAAAGCCGCAGTTTCTCAAGTCACTTCCGAGTTTAAAGAAGGTTCCACAGAACTTCGCACAATTGTCAGAGAAGCTGTTTCTAGCGTCATCGAAAACTTACAAGAAAAAGGTGGTGAACTCAAAGAAGAAGTTACAGCCTCAATTGAAGGAGCGCTGGAAGCTATTAATAGCAAAAGACATGAAGCCATTGCTAAAACTCAAGCAGAAATGAAGCAACTCCAGGCAAAATTGGATAACGAAGAAGAACAACTTCAGCAAGAAATCGATGGCATTTTAACAGATGTTGAAGAAACGGGCAAAGATAATGCTCATACCAAAACTGTTGTTGATTCGGCTGTAAACACGATCAAAAACAGTGATGAAGCTGCATTATTAAAGAAACGTTACGCTCAACTGCAAGCCCAGCTAGCCATTGTCAGAGCTAACTTGGCTGCACGCTACGGTGGACGCAGTGAAGAAGTTAAAGGCTATCTAGATGAGGCTAAGACTTGGTATGATAAAGCTCGTCCGCAAGCGGAAACAGTAGCAGCACAGGTAGCACAACAGCGATCGCAGTTAGAAGATAAACTTGGTGAAGCTGGCTCAGAAATCGCTAAAAAAGAACGTCAAGTAAAACTAATTTTGCGGGAGTTGCTATCAACAGCGGTTAATTCTTTTAAAGAAAGAGAACATTCTGATAAATCTCACAAATAGAACACCTACCCTTACAGAGTAGGCTTTTAGATATTAAGTCCGCGTAGGCGGACTTTGTTTTTGTAGTCGCGACTTCAGTCGTCGGCTTTTTTGCAAAATACAGCAGCCTATCGCTCTAATCAAATACACGGAGAGACGTAGCACTGCTACGTCTCTACAAAATTTTGGGTTTTATATATTTCCTGAAATCTGCTTTATATAACAGTTAAAAGGGCGAACTTAATATTAAGTCCACCCTAATTTCTTTCCTTGTTAAGAGAGAAGATTCATCCAGGGTAAAAACTTTACTAAATCGGTTCCTGTCTATCTAAAGCTTCTTCACGTTTAGCGATGACCCAAACTGCATGAATACTACCGGGAACCCAACCTAGAAAGGTTAGCAAAACATTGATTAGCAAAGTTGGACCAACACCAACTGTTAAGAAAACGCCTAATGGAGGCACAAGAATACCAAGAAGAAAACGAATTAATTTCATGGGATTGCTACTATTTCAAGTTTATTTACATTTTTTTGGAGTTTACCGAATTATCAACTCCATCTCAGGAATTATCTTAATTCGGAAGTTTTATTTATGCCTTCATATTTGGGGTAGAGACATAATGGCAAGTAACGTCTCTACTCCGACATACACTTAGCTTGAAGGCAATTCGCCTTGGGTTTTAACATCACCACTATTCAAAGCAAGATTTTTCTCGGCAAAGTATTTGCTAATGAAAGTGTTAGCGAAAGATAAAACAACTGGACCGAGAATAAAACCAATAATTCCGTGAACACTAAACCCAGGAGCCAAAAATGCTGCTAATGTAAAACACACACCGTTTACAATTAGAGAGAATGCTCCAAAGCTTAAGAAGTTAAGCGGTAAAGATAAGGCAGACAGAACTGGCTTAACTGAACCATTAATTAAGCCAATTACTAAAGCAGCAATTAAAGCAGCTGGAAAGTTAGCTATATCAACACCCGGCACAACTAAATCAACAATTAGCAGGCTTAAAGCTGTAGCTAGCGTTATAAAAAAGGTTCCCAACAACATTTTTTTTCACCTAACAACCAAAGATTGTTTCAACGTTCTGAAACCATCTTCGACTAAAGGCTTAGGTTTAAACCTCCCTAAGAAGGTAGATTTTCTTTATGCCATTTGGCTGATATTTAAAAAAATTAAGCAAGTCGGTAGAATTAAAGTTAGCCTTCTGAAAGGGCGTTATGTGCAGCCTCACATAGAATTGGTATGAGGTATCAAATGCTCGAAAAAATAATCGATATCTTTGCGGTAAATCCATATTTCCACAGACCCATAAAGGCATTAAATCCTCTCCCCATGTCAAAATCACCAAAGGCACAGTATTAAATTTAACTGGTAATCATATATTTAACTTTTTGTTACATACTTAGAAATTTCCATGCCGACTTACTTAGCGATGTATGATACTTATGCTGGTGTCATCAACGATTTAACCAATTTGCCACCTCATATGCCTTCTTTGCCGTAGCCGTTCATTGGTGCATCGGTAAAAGTAGCGCAACTTTATCAAATTTATTTCCCAGCCAAAAAGCTTTTTTTGAGGGGTCTATTGCTTAAACTTTTGTCAGTCAACCAGCTTGTTTACCTGTAGAATTGAGGAAGTGACATGACTCCGACCTTAAGGTACGGAGCTTCTAAAAATTACTTCTTAGACTTCCTAGTTGTTCCCTTGCGGGTTTTCGACTTTGACCTAGACTGAGACATCTCAATCCCCGGCAAACCGTCTGCATAGGCGTTTTGGATTCCGACGTATCCCGCCGTACGTTGCAGTTCTATTCCTCTATTTCTAATTACTTGACCACTAGCAACATCCCTATCAGTCGTGTAATTACAGCTATGACAATGATGTACCCTAACACTCAAGTCTTTTTTAACTTCTACGCCACACTCAGGACACTCTTGAGAAGTCCCCCTAGAATTAACTTCACTGAAAAATTTACCCCGTTTCCAACAAACGTACTTGGTGATAGTTCGGAATTGTCCAAAGCCTGCGTCAAGCATCGCCTGACCAAGCATCCCTTTAGCCAGAGTCCGGTAATCCAAATCTTCCATGAAGATCATATCACCGGAATCACAAAGGGCATGTGCTTGTTTGAAGTGAAAATCCTTACGGGTATTATCAATCGCGTGGTGAAGTCTAGCAACTTTGATGCGTTGTTTCTTGTAATTTTTAGAGCGCTTGTTTTTTCTAGAAAGTCTACGTTGCAGCAATTTCAGCTTGCTTTGCATCACTTTCAGAAACTTGGGCGACTTTACGAGAACGCCGTCACTGGTTGCCAAAAACTTTTCAAGTCCAACGTCTACACCAATGGGGTGTCCATGTGGCATTGGCGACGGAACACTGGCATTACATTTTTTCTGATAAGTTATGGCTCTCATTGATGAAGTTAAACAGGTTTGCTCCCGCCTAGCCTCCGTTGGCTGGCGAGACTTGCTACTCCGGCAAGGGCTAGATATCACGGCAACAAACCTCCAGCAGGAATTAACTAAAGAACTACCAGCTATCAATCGTCAGATAGCAGGGTTTGAAGATTTTGCCTTTGAAGGGAAACGAGCAATAGAACCAAGAAATCCATCTCGGAGCTTGCTGTTTCATGCCTTGGCTTCACCCAATGTGGTGAGTGCTAATCTCAGGGCATATCCCACCCTAGCAGAACTCGAAATCATTGAAAATTTTGTTTATGGAGTTGAGCCTCCTTCTTTGCAAGATTTGCAAGTTTTGGCTCAAAGACAGCCGTTAGCGATCGCCGTTTTTGCCTCAGAATATCGCCCTGCCTCGAAAACTGTCCACCGTCAGCACGCTGACATCTGTTTTTCGCGCACAGGTGTGGCGCGAGTCGGAACCGCAGAAGCGCTATATAATGAAAGACTGCGCGGATTTCTACCAGCCGTTGAAGGTGACTTAAAAGAAATTTTTCGCGTCTTGCCAGCCCGTTATTCTGCCTATATTGCAGTTCAACGCACTGGTAATCGAAATACCTTTGGTCCATTGCGTTTTCGGGATGGAGATGATAGCAGATTATTCTGGGTTCCGCTCCACAAGCTATTTAACGGTACAGAATGCATTCGTGGCTTTAACTTACAAGTGGCTTTAAATGCTCATCATGTCAATCAAAAACTGCGGCGGATTCATTTAGTATTAAAAAACGCAGGCTGGAGTGAACCAGACATTAGCAACCCGCCATTTATTTTTACAGAAGGCATTGCTGAATTTACAACAGTGTCTAACTTTGGCACAGGGCTTTTAGTTCCAGTTGTTCATCCAAATCTCATTGAAGCGGCTACTTACCAAGGAAAGCCCCTCACCTTTAAAGTTCCACCGAATAGTCCAACCTTATCTTCTAGCCTAGCAATTCCTGCGGATGAAACCACAGGAGCAAGACACGCTCCAGAGTATGTTCATGTCCGCCATAAAATATCGTCCAATGGTCAACAAGAAAATCTCAACAACCAAAAAGATGTAGAAGCGGTTGTAAAAGCAGGTGGCTACAATGCTCAACACTACCTTGATTTTACAGGCGATGGGTCCATTGAAGCAATATGTCCAGAGTTGGCGGTGGCAATTCCTCGCAAGGTACCAGCCTATTCTCTAGTAGCCGCACCAGATTTTTTCCCCAGTTGCGACCAGCGAGAGCTATTAGAATGGACGGAGCAGTCAGTACCTACCAGACTTAGGCAGAATCTCTGGCGAGTTTCCCCGGAAACCTTATCCGATAATCGCTTGGCTCCCAACCTGCAATTAAAGGATGTTGATTTTCGACCAGAAGATAAAACTGTAACTGCAATTGTCTCGTTACCCCGTCAGCGTTCGGCACAACAAATGCCGTTGAATGCTTCCCCAACAATCCGACAAGGATATCTCCCAGATGCGGCTGCTGGTGTATTTGCTCCTGGTTGGGATGTCAGTTTTGATCGCACCAATGAAGTGGAACATTTAGCTTCCTACGGGTTAGGCAGTCCTTTTCCAGAGGACTCTAAACTTTGTGCTGCACTTAGTACATTTTGGCCCGCAGTGGCTCCTGATGCAGCCCGGACGTTTCAGCCAAATCCCATTTGGCCCACCGTCAGCCCACTGACAGATACAGAAATTGGTCAGGTTGGCAATTTACCGTGGGATGGAATCCCCGGACCTCGACGCGTCACGAAGAATGGCACAGAGTTGATGGAGTATGCAGATTTTGCCCATGCAGATTATGTAGAGAACTCTTTGCAGAAGAAATTTTCGCTCTCATTGACGGCTAAGGTTGATGTGCGTGAATACCAAGCTAGAGTGTTGGCAATGGCGAATGTTTACCAAGTCTTAATGATCAGACCTGGAGATCGGGGAAAATGGAGTATATCTTCGTTCCAACCAGTGCAAGCAACCAATTCCGAATTGCAACAGGCACAAACTCAAACACGAACTAGGCTTGTTGGAAATATCTATCGGTTTGAGATTTATCGTCATGGAGATTCATCTTTAGACCCAGCAGATTCTCGAAAACGCTTAGTTAAAATCCAAGAAAGTGTGACGTTGTTTGTTACACCAGTCAATATTCTGTTAAAACGCGGTAATGGAACCTGGTCTAGAAGAAGTGTCTAATCCTGATGTGCTTGTAGTTGGGGGTGGACCGGCTGGTTGCGCGATCGCTATTGGCTGCGCTCAACTAGGGCTAAAAGTTGTCCTGATTGAGTCGAAGCCATTTCCTCGTACACATCCTGGTGAAACATTACACCCTGGTGTTGAACCACTACTTAAGCAGTTAGGTGTATTTGAGCCAGTGTTAGCAGCTGGCTTTCTTCGTCACAAGGGAAACTGGGTGCAGTGGGAAGCCGGAAGCGAGTTTGTCCCCTTTGGCGAAGATGATTCGGGAGCATGGCTAGGATTTCAAGCTTGGAGAGCCGATTTTGATGCAATTTTGCTCAATCAGGCAAGAGGTCTTGGTGTTGAAATTATACAACCTTGCCATGCTTCTAGCTTAGTTATGGATGGGTGCAGAGTAATTGGTGTTGAGACATCTCAAGGCACTTTTCGGGCAGCTAAAATCATTGATGCTGCCGGAGATCATCATTGGCTAGCTCAACAATTAGGCTTACAAATCCAATATCATTCTCCGCGTCTGATTGCCTATTATGGTTATGTAACAGGGGAATGCCCAGTGCGAGATCATGCTCCGGCGATCGCTGCTGATTTCTGCGGTTGGACGTGGACTGCTAAAGTGCGATTGCAACTTTATCAATGGACGCGCTTATCATTTGTAGACGAGAAAATCCCAAAAGACTGGCTACCCGATGAATTCCAAGGGTTAAAGATTTACCAACCAATGCGGGCGGCTAATGTCACCTGGCGAATCGTTTCACAACCAGCCGGATATGGTTACTTTCTTGTTGGAGATGCAGCAATGGTACTTGATCCGGCATCAAGTCATGGGGTTCTCAAAGCAATTATGTCTGGTATTTGGGTTAGCCATGCGATCGCATGGGAACTATTAGGTAATCTTACAGAACAACAAGCTATTGACCAGTACTGTCTATGGATTCATAACTGGTTTCGACACGATGTGAAAAACTTAAGTAGCCTAATTGCTAAGTTACCTAATCCTCCCTTTTGGATCTAGATTGAAAAAATGCTTTTTTCCACAACCTCCCACTCATTTACCCAAATGTGGTGCGATCGCAGCCATAATTAACAAAAAACCAATTTCCAAGACGTAGTTTATAAACACGCTAGGGTTTTTACTGAAGGTTGAAGCATTTATTTTTCATTACATCAAAATATCTTCAGTGCTTCATGCTTAAAAAAGCGCATAAAGCACTGAATATTGGAAGCATGAACTAAATGGCACATTCAATTATCTGCTCGTTATAAGGCACTAATATATAACCTTCTTTTGCCAGGTATAAGATGACTTTATTAACGCTTTCCTGTACGCTCTCCTCTTCAGTGTTGCAAATAATTTCAGGATTGATCGGGGGTTCGTATGGATCGCTGATGCCAGTGAAATTTTGAATTTCTCCTGCTTTCGCCTTAGCATATAAACCCTTAACATCACGGCTCGCGCAGAGATCCAAGGGTGCTTTAACGTAGACCTCACAAAAATTTTCGCTCAGTTGCCTAGCTTCCTCTCGGGTAGACCGATAAGGGCTAATTGCAGCCACAATTGCGATTACATTGTTACGACTGAGTAAACTAGCGACAAAACCAATACGCCGAATATTTTCGTCTCTGTCTTCTTTGCTAAATCCAAGCCCTTTGCATAAGTAAGTGCGGATTATATCTCCATCCAGGATTTCAACCTTGCAATCTCTTTTCTTTAACTCTAAAGCAACTGCTTTTGAAATAGTTGTCTTGCCAGCACCACTTAATCCAGTGAACCACAAAGTTAAGCCAGAGTCTCTCATGTTTATGCCTCCATAAAAATCTTTTATGAATACTTTATTAAATTGATGGGTAGTGGGAGCGAGATGCTCCCACTACCAACCTAGTAAAGTTGACTTGCCAGACTACTAGTAGTCTGTCAATAACTAATTGACGAATAAATTTTCTGTAGAGACGGCGATTTATCGCGTCTCTCTAACCGTCAAAATGAATTTGCCAGACTACTAGTCCCAGTATGTCTTTCTAGATTTTTTTTGTCTAATAATCACAATCACTGGCTGTACACCATCATCTATTTCCCCTGCTTCCTGTAGCTCAGAAATCACTTGTGCTACTTTTTTCAAAAGCCGACCCCTGCCTTGTGTAAAATCGCGGATATGATCCTTTTTCTGGCTGCCGAATTCAAGAATAATAGTGTTTGCTTTTTTACGTCTACCTTCTTGACTGTTGATTTCTTTACCCTTCTTTTCCTTCTGCTTGGATTTCTTGGATTCTTGTTCGATGGTTGCAGGTGGCTTCGATGGAACTACTGGCTCCGGTTTTATCGGTTCTACTTGCTGTTGTGTGTTACTTCTCTTGTTTAATAGCAACCCCAAATAATCTATCCAATGGGAACCATTCCCTTCGTCTGTGGTTATGGTTAGCGTATGTTCACCTTGGTTGAGCACGCCTAAAGGAATTTGGTTTTGTTTGACTTTCCCTTCACCTGCTCCCACAATTCGCATTATGTTCTTGCCATCGAGAGATAGGGTATCTGTTTCCGAGCCAAAAAAATCGTAGATGAGTATCAGTTCTCCTTCATCATAAATTTGGTCTAGCAAGAAACGAATGTTCAGCTTATCGGTTGAATAAATCTCTTTCCCATTGCGCTTCGGTTTTGGAGTTAGCCCCGGCTTTACCAGCAAGAAGGGCATACTAGACTTATTCACCGGATCTTGATCTGAACCGACGACATAGGTAACTTCCGGTTGCCAACCTCCTGGATGTGAAGACTCCTTACCAATTTGACCAGGGTAGCCGATTTGCCAGAGCGTTTGTGTTTGCTCACTTTGTGTCGTTTTCACAGGAGGTAATGGAACTACTGGTTCGGGTTTTATCGGTTCTACTTGCTGTTGTGTGTTACTTTTCTTGTTAAATAGCAACCCCAAATAATCTATCCAATGGGAACCATTCCCTTCATCTGTGGTTATGGTTAGCGTATGTTCACCTTGGTTGAGCACGCCTAAAGGAATTTGGTTTTGTTTGACTTTCCCTTCACCTGCTCCCACAATTCGCATTATGTTCTTGCCATCGAGAGATAGGGTATCTGTTTCCGAGCCAAAAAAATCGTAGATGAGTATCAGTTCTCCTTCATCATAAATTTGGTCTAGCAAGAAACGAATGTTCAGCTTATCGGTTGAATAAATCTCTTTCCCATTGCGCTTCGGTTTTGGAGTTAGCCCCGGCTTTACCAGCAAGAAGGGCATACTAGACTTATTCACCGGATCTTGATCTGAACCGACGACATAGGTAACTTCCGGTTGCCAACCTCCTGATTGTGAAGACTCCTTACCAATTTGACCAGGGTAGCCGATTTGCCAGAGCATTTGTTTTTGCTCACTTTGTGTCGTTTTTACAGGTGGTTCGGGTTTTATCGGTTCTACTTCGGGATGTTTCTTACTTCTCTTGTTAAATAGCAACCGCAAATAATCTATCCAATGCCAACCATTCCCTTCATCTGTGGTCATCGTCAGCGTATGTTCACCTTGATTAAGTTTGCCTAAAGGAATTTGGTTTTGTTTGACTTTCCCTTCACCTGCTCCCACAATTCGCATTATGTTCTTGCCATCCAGAGATAGGGTATCTGTTTCCGAGCCAAAAAAATCGTAGATGAGTATCAGTTCTCCTTCATCATAAGTTTGGTCTAGCAGGAAGCGAATGTTCAGCTTATCGGTTGAATAAATCTTTTTCCCATTGCGCTTCGGTTTTGGAGTTAGCCCCGGCTTTATCAGCAAGAAGGGCATACTAGACTTATTCACCGGATCTTGATCTGAACCGACGACATAGGTAACTTCCGGTTGCCAAACTCCTGGTTGTGAAGACTCCTTGCCAATTTGACCAGGGTAGCCGATTTGCCAGAGCGTTTGTGTTTGCTCGCTTTCGGTCGTTTTTACAGGAAGTATTTGACCAGTCTTTTCACTACCAGTAAAAGCGCCAATCAGCCCTTGTCCGCTTGTATGGGTGAGGATAACCTCATTAGCTTGAGAATCTGGCTCTAAATCAGCAATGGAGTTTCCATTACTCAGATAAATCGCTTTCACTCCCGCAAAAATGGGGTGGGAACTAGTAATGGTTTCATTCCCACTAATGCCGTTATATTCCCCCACAAATTTGAAACCAAAGGCATTGAGAAAAGTATTCCAACGGTCGGCTTCTGGCTGAGGTCCACCCACACCTGTTCCTGCACCCAGATAAACGTTACCCCCGGCTTTAACATAATCAATTAACACCTGATTATCAGCCAAGTCTCCACAGAGAAAGATGCCATCAAAGGTTAACAAAGTTGGCAGATCAATTTTAATATTCTTGCCAACAGTCCATGTGTAACCAGCTTTAGTCAAAGTCTCTGCTAACACAGATTCCGTCAAGCCAAAGTTAGTGGAGTAGGCATGGAATTTGCCTGTGCTACGTCCTTCAGTAAACCATTTAGCAATGTTGGTGACAAAAGTCGCCGTGTCAGGTGCTTGTGTAAACCCAGTATTACTTAAAGTCCATTCATCAGAGTTGACCACAATCTTGCCGGCTTGAAGCTTTTTCGATGGCTCAACTGTCCTTTCACTACCAGTAAAAGCGCCAATCAGCCCTTGCCCGCCTGTATGGGTGAGGATAACCTCATTAGCTTGGGAATCTGGCTCTAAATCAGCAATGGAGTTCCCATTACTCAGATAAATCGCTTTCACTCCCGCAAAAATGGGGTGGGAACTAGTAATGGTTTCATTCCCACTAATGCCGTTATATTCCCCCACAAATTTGAAACCAAAGGCATTGAGAAAAGTATTCCAACGGTCGGCTTCTGGCTGAGGTCCACCCACACCTGTTCCTGCACCCAGATAAACGTTACCCCCGGCTTTAACATAATCAATTAACACCTGATTATCAGCCAAGTCTCCACAGAGAAAGATGCCATCAAAGGTTAACAAAGTTGGCAGATCAATTTTAATATTCTTGCCAACAGTCCATGTGTAACCAGCTTTAGTCAAAGTCTCTGCTAACACAGATTCCGTCAAGCCAAAGTTAGTGGAGTAGGCATGGAATTTGCCTGTGCTACGTCCTTCAGTAAACCATTTAGCAATGTTGGTGACAAAAGTCGCCGTGTCAGGTGCTTGTGTAAACCCAGTATTACTTAAAGTCCATTCATCAGAGTTGACCACAATCTTGCCGGCTTGAAGCTTTTTCGATGGCTCTGAGGGATTATTCATAATAACCAATTTGCTACGTTTTCAGGCTTTTAATTCAATACAATTCTATACACAGTAAAGAACTATAATTGATTTTTTGAAAAAATTCTATCTTTGTATATCTTACTTTACAAAGATAGAATATACAAAACTGTTAATTTAAAACTGGCTACCAACCAATGCGCTCCGCGCCAATGGAAAACACTAGTTTTATAAATGTTTATTCAGAGACGACGGTATTAGGTAAACTCCTGTTGCTAGCCCCCTGGTGGCACAAACTCTTTGCCACACTTACCAGGTTTGTCGATTTGCTATAACGTTTGTGTTTGATAGCTTTCTATTAATTTTGATATTGTATTTTTCTTTAGCATATACCGTTTGCGCTCTCTGTGATTGAGTGTGTTTCTTAAAAAAGAATTAGCTATAACCTTTTTACAGAAATTATTTCAGCGGTCTTATATTGTCAATAATATTCTCAATAAATGCAAAGGGACAGACTACGCACTTGGAAACGATTTTGCCCGATTCGATGCCTTGGGGACTGCTGATAAAAGTTTTATAGTAATCCAGTCTGGCTGGAAAATATCGCTAGCAAAATCTAACTTGGGACGAAGCCGAACTAAATAGAAACCATCTTTTTCTACCACGGGGGTTGTGTGTTTTTCTGACTTGATCTCATACCAAATAACTGGAAGACTAGAACGATTATATATTGTTAAATAGACATCATAGTTATTCAGTAATGACGAATTTATTTGCAAATTTAAAGAGCAAGCCTTATAAATCACTCCATATAAAAATTCGTTATTTGTATCTCCAACAGGTAAATATTCTTTCACAACCCATTTTTTTGGTAGCCATTTTTGGCAAATGAGCAGAGTGAATATGTAATCATTAAGGCAGCGGTAAAAAATATTATCTCGTTCTGTTAAATTTTTGAAGTAATCGTTGACACTACCACTATTAATTGATTGAGTATTAATAATTTGATGTCCATCGACATTGATAGCTGGCAACTGAATTGTTTCCGACCAATGATAGTATCTTATTCCTAAAGTATATTGTCCCGGATCAAGTTTTAATTGATGCCATTGTTCCTGGAAATTTGAACCATGAGATGCTATATGTTGGATAGCTTTTGCCTGAGGGAAGCTATAGATACCGATAGTCCATGATTGGGCTGAATCTAGACAAGATTTTACCTCTATGGCTAAGGATTCTTTTACATCAAAGGGACCAGCACCAGCAGCGATCGCATGGGGGTTCCAACGGGGACCAGTAACTAAAAGAGATGGTAATATTAAAGGCTTTTTAAGCATTTCACCAGAGAATAGTAGCCATCTGAAAGATTGTTTTTTGTTAAAATTGGCATTGATATTTATCAGAGTGCGTAGCAATAGCCTCACTGTTTTAAAAAATATCAACGATAAAAAAGCCAGTGGTATTGCACACAAAAGTTCTATATCTAAAAGGGTTTTGCTATTTCTCATTTATCAATGACCTCATGGGGTTGTGTTGCAAAAAGTCGTTGCAGAAAAAACTCCGCATGAACTATAACTATTTTTCCAACGATGCCTGGTCATCGGTGAGAGGTTAAGATCATCTTATCTTTTGTCAATTAGAAATTATGCTGAAAATTTGGAAAAAAGGGAGGTATGAAGTTAACTCTTGTAGTGAATTTTGGGAGCGACAAAGAATGACACGTATCGATATTATGCCTAGGCATCGTTTACCTAAAAATCACCTGAGTTCGATCCCGATTTTCGGCAAAATTTTAAGGATGATTGCTTATTGACAAATGGTATATGACCTTAAACTCTCACGAATGGTTTACGAAAATACCGCGCACTCTTGTCGCTGGGTCTTTCGGCAATAGCGATCGCCTACTATGAGGGAAAAACGCCCAGAATCACCCTATGGAGAGCCTTTAAGAGTTCAAAGCGAAATTCATTCACGGGTATTGCTTTTAAACTCAGTATTGGCGTTCAGCGATCGCTCTATCTTCGGGTTCATCTAACAAAATCCTATTGCTCTTGGGGTCGTCTGCCAAAATCTTCAAAATATCTGAGGCAACCCTAGACCAGCTATAGTAAGCCTCACTCAGGTAACGCCCTCTCCGACCCATTTCTTCAGTCAAATCTGGTTTAGACAAAAGGTAGTTGATCTGAGTAGCAAAAGCATGAGGGTTTTGGTAATCCTTGATGAGGAGACCATTTTCGTCGGGAACGATCACCTCAGAGTTACCACCTCTGGCAGTAGTAATGATCGATAGCCCCGTTGCCATTGCTTCATAGTGGACTCGAGCTAACGGCTCCTGCCATTGAGAGGCGCAAACAAATATATCCCCTAGAAGGAAGTAATCTGGAATCTTAACTGGTGGAATGAAACCGCTCAAGCGCACAGAGTCACCCAAACTTTTTGCCTGCTTCTTGAGTTCAAGAACATAAGTATCTTCTTGATTCTTTCCGTACCATTTACTGCCAACTAGCAAGAGTACTGCGGACGGATGTTGCTCAATTACTTCAGGGAAAGCAGATAGCAAAATATCAGGTCCTTTTTTCTTGGACAAACGCCCCACACTTAGCACCACTTTTCTGTCCTTCAACCCATGTTCAGCTAGCAGATCCCCTCGTTGTTCAGCAGCACCTGGTGCCCATCGTGGTTGGAAGCGTTTTAGGTTTACCCCAGCATAAACTGGCTGTAGCTTGTGTCGGTATTCAGGAAACAGATCGGCAATCCCATGAGCAATAAACTCACTAACTGTAACCACTCTCTCAACTAGCTGTAGGCAATGCCGAGCTACCTCAGGAGCAATCTTGCCATCTCCAAACATCTCGTTGTGCATACTCAGTAGAAACCGACTCTTCGGAGCCGCTGCTGCCACCAGAGGGAGATATTTAGGACGATTGTAAATAATAACCCAATCAAACATCTCCCCAGCAACAAAATTGGCTACCGCCTGATAGTACGCGCCAGGATCGCCTGCCGCCCGTTCGTAGCGTATTCCATCCCGAACTTCATGTTCAGGCAGGTCTGGGTCAGTCACCGAGAAAACTGTGATTTTATGTTCTCGATTCAAATAAGGCAATATCTCATCAATGTAAGTCTGAATAGCTCCACCTCGGATAAAAGGGACAGGTAACTTTTCTGTACAGACTAATAAGATCTTCACGTTATTGATTTGACCTCTTGGGTTAATGTTGCAAAGAGTGATTCAAAAAAAAGCTCCGTATAAATCAGAACTACTTATGCACTGACACCGAAGATTTGAGCAACAATATTGTACTTCAGAACTGATGTCTGATTTTTCAACCTTTTTAACTAACTTGTCCTTTGCGAATAATGTTTTAGTAGTTCGCCAAAGCAACGCATCCAGACTGAATCCTGTGTAAAAAACTCGGTAACTCGTGGTAAACCGGGTTGATGTGCGAGGCGAAGTTACTGTGGTGAAGCACTAGTAGTCTACCAACCCAAAAATGCTGGGTGAAGGTCAGGGAGTAGGGAGTATAGGGGAATAGTTCGATTCCTCAAAGTTTCCTGTGGTGAAGCACTAGTTCATGTCATCTAGTGGTTCATGTCATTAGGACTTAGAGACTTCCAACAAATAAGTTATCCATTTTGTGGGCTGTCCCCAACCACCCTAAATCTACGACGGTTGGGGACACCCAAAGAGTGCTAAAAAATCCAGGACTAAAGTACTGATTATGAAATGATTCGCTCATCATAACTAATAACATGTACTACTAGTACTCCATGTTATTAATTTTGATGAGTTAGTAGTTAATAGTAAGCACAAAGAGTGCTGAAAAATCCAGGACTAAAGTACTGACTACGAACTGATTCGCTCTTCAGAACTAATGACATGAAGCACTAGTAGTTGATGTCACAAGGGAGGTGTCGAGAGGAATGCACATGACATGAGGCAAGTTCCCCGAACAACGCCGAAGACAATCTTAGAGGATGTCTCAAAAGTTGTAAAGTTTGCCGAAGAATCCCTAAGAGTCAAAAGCTTTGAGTGTAGGGAATCTGCCAGCAAACTAAGATGCTGCTAAGGCAATTGCATCATTACCATGGGTTTTTACTGTCTGTTTAGACTTGTCGCGCTTATGTTTGACGAGTCCTAACCTGTCTCTGAAACAGCCGTTGAGCAAGAGTCTATGTTAACCACAGAAGGAATTTTATAAGCCTAGCTACGCAACCATTTTTGACCTACAGTAACTGGTGAAATTCCGCGTCCATGTTTATACCAAACCTTTGCTCGTTTTTCTCACACAAACTTTTTCCTACTTTGCTTAAAAATATTGTCAATTAAAAAGGGAGTAGGAAATAATTAGTGGGGACTTGGTTGGGAAACACCAGTTGAAATCCACCAAATCAAAGATTTTGGTGGGGAAAATGTTATTAAATTTTTTCACCCCATATCTAACTCTTGTTGTCTTGGTAGTTATAGCTTTAAAATCCGCCTTAGTCCCACAGTCCCTTATTAGAAGATTTTTTTTGCTTGACAATCACAATAACTGGCTGCACAGAATCGCCTACTTCCCCTCCTTCCTGTAGCTGAGAAATCGTCTTTATTACTTGTCTGAAAAGCCGACCCCTACCTTCTCGAAGATCGCGGATACGATCCTTTTTCTGGTTGCCGAATTCAAGAATAATAGTATTTGTTTTTTTAGGATTACTGCTCGCGCTCTGAGTCTCTGACATTAGATTACCTCGCTATTTTGGTTGTATTTTTACACAATTCCTCAGATTAAATGAGTATCATCGTTGTTACTGAGGATTTTTATTAATCAATGAGGCAGAAATTGAGGTTAATTTTTTAACTCAATATCACTCAAAACCAAAATTGATGGTCTCAACTTATTAATTTTAAGAGGATGTTTTAAAAGTCATGGAAGGTATAGTTTTGTCGTTTTGAAGAGAGTCAGTTTCATCAAAAAATCTAGGTTTGATCCATAATTAAGATGCTTTGTTCTACTGACTATGAAAGCTAAATACCCTTTTAAAACATCCTCTACAATGCGACGACTCTGCTTAACGGCAGTTATTTTTCCCTGTGTCTTGTAAGTACTGCATATGGAGAAAACTAAAATAGATTTAGTTTGTATATACTGTATGCACCACCCAACTTCGACAAAGACTTGCTCACATTCTTATTTAAATCACGAAGCCAGCCGTTCTTCTTCTTTTTATTGGAAGTTTCGTGCCGATCTAAGTAAGTCTTAGTTGCTTTGACTTGCTTTTTGGCCATACTCCTGACGCTCTTTTCCCAAGGACTCAAAAGTTTCGATTGCTTCTTCTTCTTTTTCTTTCTCTTCCCTCGCTTCCCGTAGATGGTTTCAGGGTAGCCCCCCAAGGAATCTTCGCTACGCAGCACCACGGCTCGTTTAAGACCCAGTCTGTTGCTCATGTCTGTTATTTTTTTACAAATTTAGCTTTGCTCAATCTTATAATAACATAGATGATACATCACAATTCAACAAAAAAATTAGAACTTACGCAAAAATTGTCAAAAAGCTTAATTTCTAGAACCGCCAAAACGCCAAGAACGGCTTCTCCTTACGGACGGGCTTTGGCAACGTGTAGCGTCTCCGTAAGGAGAAGAATTCCTAGAGAGTGCGTAAGTCCTGAAAATTAAGTAAGCCGACACAATAAAACTGATGTATTTTTAATTTTGTCAAAACTATCGAATTTGAAGGTGAAGGTATTCTTGGGGTGCATCCAAATTTTTATTCTTCCAAAAAATGTAAATCAATCATGAGAAAGTAAAGGGGAATTAAACACAAGCACTATCTACGGGGGCTGCCATAACAGAAGAAGAAAACCAACTCTTAATCGCGAACATGCTCGTGCGATCGCAGAAATACTCTACAAAAACCCTCGAGTTGAGGATCTGACAAACTCAGGCAAGATAAAAGTAGTACGTAGTCAAATGCAGGAACATGTAACGCCTTTTGCTCGCTAAATAAAAACTGGGATGCTCCCGTATTGTTGCCCTTATCCTGGCATTTTTTGTCTTTTGCCTGTGTTCTTTTCTAGTGTTCCTAGACTTGTTGATAATTTACGTCTGCTTGAATAAATGCTCAAGGAAAAATATATTCCCACACCACTGGTTGAAAAAAAACAGCGGAAAAAAGTAGAAATAGTTGAGGAACTTAATAACCGTCGTTTTTCAATCACTTATGTGATATGGCGATTTATCGTTTATTTTTTAGGCGTATTATTCCGCCGATTTATCAAAAAGCCGGATATGCAAAAAACGGCAACCGGGTTGCGAGAAATATTTGAAGAATTAGGTGGTCTATGGGTTAAAACAGGTCAGCTACTAGCATTACGAACAGACCTCTTTCCT
The DNA here is from genome assembly GCA_019358985.1 of Tolypothrix brevis GSE-NOS-MK-07-07A. Lineage (GTDB taxonomy): Bacteria > Cyanobacteriota > Cyanobacteriia > Cyanobacteriales > Nostocaceae > Hassallia > Hassallia brevis. The sequence goes on from JAHHIJ010000018.1 coordinate 74,100, forward strand.
CAAGAAGTATGTGATCAATTACTACGCTTGCAATATGGTGCTATTGGATTTCCAATGGAGATAGTACGCTCAACTATTGAATCGGAATTGGGTGTTCCAATGGATAAAATCTTTGCAAGTTTTGATGAGGAACCCATAGCAGCTGCGTCTATTGCTCAAATTCACACCGCAGTGTTGTCTAAAAACCAAACCACTGTGGTGGTCAAAGTTCAACGTCCCGGCTTAGAGTCGGCTTTCAAACGGGATTTAGAAGTCATTAAACTTTTCGCCAATTTGTTGAGAGCGTTGAATATTGCCAATTATCTGCGTTTGGATGAAGCTGTATTAGAAGTGGAGAGAATTTTTCAGGAAGAGCTAGATTACCGCTATGAGGCGTCCAATATGCGTCGGATGAAAAAGACTCTCAGAGAACACGGCGTTTACACTCCGTCACTATACAGAAAATATTCCAAACGTCGGGTTTTGGTTATGGAGTACATTCCGGGTGTATTGATGGCTGACTACATCAAGGTTTTAAATAACGATCCTGACAAAGCGAAGAAATGGGATGAGGAAAATAATGTAGACCGTAAAAAGGTGGGAGAAAAATTATCTTTATCCTTATTTCGACAAATATATGAAGATAATTTATATCATGCGGATCTACATCCTGGTAACATATTTTTGTTGCGTGATAGCAAGTTTGTGTTGATTGACTTAGGAAGTGTTGGTTCCCTAGACAAAGATTTGAAGACTAACTACTCAAACTACACTGCTGCAATGGGAAAAGAGGATTATCCGAAAGCAGCCGACTATATCATCCGCTTTGCCGTAGATATTCCCAGAGTGGACATACCTAGATTACGTGCGGAAATGGCACGTGCAGTTGGAACTTGGGCAGCTAAATCCCGGCTCGACGGGTTATCATTTGCGGAAAAATCCATAGGTGGAGCTAGTTCCGAACTGAGCAAGGTAGCTGCTCAATATCAAGTGCCAAGCAACTGGTCATTTTTGAAGGTAACCAGGTCTCTCCTAACGTTGGATGGCTCGCTCCAGTACCTCATACCAGATTTTAATTTCTTAAAGCTGATCAATAAATATAACAAACAGGCACAGCGCCGTGCTTTTATTCGGAGTCTCTGTCTGACAAATATTATGGCATCCGTGAACGATTTTTTTGAGACTGTGGATGAATATAACACTTTGATTCTTCCCAAAGTACGCGAGCGAACCATACCTTATGACGGAACTATTAATAAGTTTGCTCTTTCCCTGGCGTTCGTTTTACGTATGTTCTCTTATGCAATACTGATTGGCGGAGTTGTCTTAGCCTACGCCTTCCTCTTTCAGCATCATTTTGCAATCATTAAACTCATTCATAATCAACTATTTGATGAAATCGTCAGACAGATACCGCCAATACCATACCTGGAATGGATTTTGATATTTATAGCTATGACATTGATTTTCCGAACCTTATCAGCTTGTTCAGTCATTTTGGAGCAAAAGGAATACGAAGGAAAAAGTATTTTATAAAGCTTTACAAAAAATCTAGCCGAGTGTAGACAAATTTAAGCGCTTACAGGTATGATGACGTTGAAAGTTATTTAATTGTCCAACGAGGGATATTGAACTAAGCTCAATATCCCTCGTTGGACGATGAGAAATGAGATCTCTATCTCTTTCTGCAATCTAAGTAGGTAAGCACCAATAAACCTACCTATATAACGAAATGTAAAACCCTCGAAACCCTTGTGATTACTTCACTTCGTTACGTTCGCAATGACGTAGTTACGTTTTATCGCACTTATCTACTTACTCAAGTTAGAGGATGTTTGAAAAGTCTCAATTCATACAGTCTTGGCGATTGGAAATCCCACGCCAGTTGCTCCTCCCAAGGGGAGACGCTGCGCGAACAAGTCGGCAAAGCCGCCCAAGCACTGGCTCGGCTACATAGACAAAAACCACCGACCTGGGTTGGAAAGCCTTGATGTTTGTGTGAGTCCGCGCAGACGAACAATGCCAGTGTAGTAGCGAATTATATTCGCCCAAAACTTTTCAAACATCCTCTAAAGACGCTGAGTTTCCACGGATCTGACGAGGTTTTATCAGGGTTTGAAGATAGTCAGTTTGAAATTTCATCCCTTGCTTCTATAAGCCAAAATCTCCTCTGAAAGAACCAAGTTAAAAAAGATTTTCGGATCTAATCAATTCAATATTATCTGTACACAGATAGATGCACGAGCTAAATCCTAAGGATTACTGAAAAAGACATGTATCATAAGTTACTTCATCACTGTCTTTATGACCTCACATTTATCGGATGATGTTAACTGCTATGCTAAATTTGCTTTTTATACTAAAGTAAGTATTGGAAGCAATATTATCTCTAGATTTGACGGCAAATACTTTGAAAGCCTTAATTTAAGCCTGAATCAGCTAATATTTTTCCCGGATTGCTAATTAAAATCTGACAACTCTTGCGCCGTAGCTTGACAGCGATTAAAATCGCTTTTGTTGTACTGACTCTTTTATTCAGAGACCTAAGGTTTTCGCACTCTAGTTAAGTTTTGACATGAATCAAAATTTCCAACAAGATAAAGAGGATTTTTCTTCCAGCAAAGAGGGAGTTGAAGTCCAAAAACAGGCGAGCATCCAAACCGACGACAGAGCAAACCACAAGAGTGAAGCGATCGCTATTATAGGTATTGGTTGTCGCTTTCCCGGAGCTAATGACTACGAACAATTTTGGCTTAACCTGGAACAAGGCGTCAATAGCATCAGCGAAATTCCTCCCCAGAGGTGGGATGTCCAGAAGTATTATTCTCCCAATCCTCAAGAACGAAATAAAAGTATTAGTAAGTGGTCTGGATTGATTGAGGCTTCAGATGAGTTCGATGCCCAATTTTTTGGTATCTCCCCTCGTGAAGCTAAAATGATCGACCCTCAGCAGAGGTTGATGCTGGAATTGAGTTGGTCTTGTTTGGAAGACGCTGGGTATTCACCATCTCAACTGTCAGGAAGCCCAGTTGGTGTTTTTATTGGAGCTTGTAATTACGACTCAATCCTTTCAATGAACCAGGATCAAGAAAACATCGAGGGACATATTGGAACAGGAACTTGGACTTGCATGATTCCTAACCGAATTTCTTACTTGTTTGATTTTCGTGGTCCGAGTGTTCCTGTAGACACAGCTTGCTCCAGTTCACTAGTAGCAATCCATCTGGCTATTAATTCTCTTAAAGAAAAGGAATGTGAAATAGCACTGGTAGGTGGAATTAGTGTTTTGAATACACCGAGAATATACATCCACATGAGTAAATTAGGGATGTTGTCCCCAACAGGACAGTGCCACAGTTTTGACAGTCATGCAGATGGGTATGTCAGAGGGGAAGGAGCAGGGATAATTTTATTAAAACCTCTGGCGAAAGCTATTGAGGATCAAGATCATATTTATGGTGTGATTAAAGGAAGTGCTGTCAATCATAGTGGAAAATCACGAACTCTGACCTCTCCCAGTATTTATGCCCAAGCTAAAGTGGTGCGTGCTGCGTATACCAAAGCCAATATCGCCCCTAATACAGTTTCCTATATTGAAGCTCATGGCACTGGTACTCCATTGGGAGACCCAATCGAAATTAATGCCCTGAAACGAGGGTTTAGACAACTGTATCAACAGTATAAGCTGCCAGGATCTGCAAAATCTTATTGTGGTCTAGGGACAGTTAAAACCAATATTGGACATTTGGAAGGAGCAGCAGGAATTGCTGGGGTGATTAAAGTCCTCTTAGCAATGAAGCAGAAAAAACTGCCCAAGACTCTAAATTTTCAGCAATTAAATCCACGTATTGAGTTAGAGAATAGCCCCTTTTATATAGTCTCTGAAACCCAAGAATGGCAGCAATTAAAGACATCGGCAGGTGAAGTAATACCTCGGCGGGCTGGTGTAAGCTCCTTTGGGGCTGGGGGTGTGAATGTTCATGTTGTTCTTGAAGAGACACCAGAGCTAGAAACTCAGAAGCTACGAGATGACCGTCCTCTACACATTTTAACCCTCTCGGCAAAGAATGAGAAGGCTTTGGGGGAACTGGTCAAAAAATATCAAGGATATTTGCAGTCACATCAAGAAGTATCGATCGCAAATATCTGCTTCATAGCTAATACGGGGCGTACCCATTTTGAACAAAGATTAGCGGTAGTAGCTGAATCTAACGCTGAATTACAGAAACAACTGGAAGCTTTCCTCAAGGTTAATCAGACAAATGGACTAGTGAGAGGACAAGCTAGAGGTGAAAGTCCAAAAGTAGCTTTTCTCTTTACGGGTGAGGGTTCCCAGTATGTAAATATGGGTTGGGAATTATACCAAACTCAACCCACTTTTCGTCAAATATTGGAGGAATGCGACCAAATTCTGCGACCTTATCTAGAGAAGCCTTTGTTATCAGTGCTTTATCCACAGTCAACAGCACTTGCAGAAAGCCCCTCACTTTTAGATCAAACTGCCTACGCTCAAAGCGCTCTGTTTGCAATAGAATATGCCTTGGCTCAGTTGTGGCAATCTTGGGGCATCAAACCAGATGTAGTCATGGGTCATAGTCTCGGTGAATATGTCGCAGCAACTGTCGCAGGAGTATTCAGCCTAGAAAATGCACTGAAACTGATTACGACTAGAGCAAGGCTAATAGAATCTATATCAGGGAAGTTTGAAGCCGTAGCCAAAGAAGTCACCTACAGCCAGCCTCAGATACCTATAATCTCTAATCTTACTGGAGAAAAAGCCACATCAGAAATCGCCACCTCTGGATATTGGATAGACCATATTGGGCAACCCGTGCGCTTTGCTGACAGCATACAAACTCTACAGCAACAGGGGTGTAAATTGTTCTTAGAAATCGCACCCAAGCCTATACCGTTGGAAATAGGTCGGCAATGTTTACCAGAGGATGTGGGATTATGGTTGCCTTCACTAAATCCTGATCGAGAAGATTGGCAACAGATGCTCTCAAGTTTAGGGCAGTTGTATGTGAAAGGAGTGAAGGTGGATTGGTCGGAGTTTGACAAAGATTATCCCCGTCGCAAAGTGGCACTGCCTACTTATCCATTTCAAAGACAACGCTATTGGCTGGAAACTTCTGAAAAAATAAATCAACGAAATGGACATCAAAAAGATATTCTGGAAAATAGCCTAAATCCAATTGCTAAACTACTGAATGAAATTGATACGCTGAAGTTAGCACAAGATCTGAATATCTCTGAACAACTGACAGAGCAAGAGCAAAAATTGCTACCTAAACTCTTAAAGATTTTAACGATTCGGGCTCAAAAATATAGTCAATCGTCAGAACAACAATTAGGCATTTTACAACAACTTGAAAAAACCGCAGAGAGAGAACGCCAACAGCTAATGATACATTACCTGCAAGGTGTTGTTGGTCAATTGTTAGGATTCCATGACTCCCAAAGCCCCGATTCACAGTTAGGATTCTTTGATATGGGCATGAACTATTCGATGATGCTGGAACTCAAGAATCTGTTAGAAACAAGTTTCAATTGTTCTATTTCAGTCACAATATTGTCTGAGCATTTTAATATTCAAGAGCTTGCTAAGTATTTGATCACAAAGGTTTTTGTCGGGGAATTAGAGGAAAAATTTGAGATTGATAACTATGAGAATCAAAAAACTATTGTAGATAGTGAACTCCAACCACTATGTGAGGATGCGATCGCCAATGCCATTAAAGAGGAACTAATCGCGACGGCTCTTCAAGATGAACTTAAAGAAATCCAACTAATACTTAACCAGGGAATATAAAATGACCAATAATTCAGAGACAGAACAACAAGTTATTTCTTCCCAACAAGTGCTTCAAACTATCAAAGAGATGCGAAATAGACTTGAAGCAGTCAACAAAGAAAAAACTGAACCTATCGCAATTATTGGTCTGGGTTGCCGATTTCCGGGTAATGCAAATGACCCTTCCTCATTCTGGCGTTTATTACATGAAGGTATTGATGGTGTAACAGAAGTACCACCTGGTCGATGGGATGTTGATGCTTACTATGATCCCAATCCCGATACACCTGGGAAAACCTACACAAAACAAGGTGGTTTTATCCAGCAAGTAGACCAGTTCGACCCCTTATTTTTTGGAATTTCCCCCAGAGAAGCAGCTAGTTTAGACCCCCAACAAAGACTGCTTTTAGAAGTGACCTGGGAAGCCCTAGAAAATGCCGGACAAACACCAACAAAACTCAGAAACAGCCAAACAGGTGTATATGTGGGCATTTGCACAGACGACTATGCCCAACGGAATATGAGTCTGGAGAACAGCTCCTCAATGGATGCCCACTTTGGCACAGGTAACGCCCGCAGTATGGCTGTAGGTCGTATTTCTCACTTCCTTGGCTTACAAGGACCGAATATTCAGTTAGATACTGCCTGTTCCTCTTCATTACTAACCGTACATCTAGCTTGCCAGAGTTTGCGTTCTAAAGAATCCAATCTCGCCCTTGTAGGCGGAGTCAATCTGATTCTATCGCCCCTCAGCACTATTGTTCGTTGCCAATTGAAAGCCTTAGCTCCCGATGGACGCTGCAAAACTTTTGATGTTTCGGCAGATGGTTATGGTCAGGGGGAAGGATGTGGCATGGTAGTTCTGAAGCGTCTCTCGGATGCCATAGCTGATGGGGATACCGTTTTAGCGGTGATTCGAGGTTCGGCTGTTAACCATGACGGACCAAGTAGCGGTCTGACAGTTCCCAACAAAATGGCTCAGAAAGAAGTGATTCAGCAAGCACTACAAAATGCGAGAGTGGAGCCGAATCAGGTGAGCTATGTGGAAGCTCACGGCACAGGAACATCCCTTGGAGACCCCATTGAGCTAGAGTCTTTGGCAGCAGTTTATGGCAAAAACCGTCCCATAAATCAACCCTTGGTAGTTGGTTCAGTAAAAACCAATTTCGGGCATTTGGAAGCAGCAGCAGGAGTTTCTGGTTTGATTAAGGTGGTTTTATCGCTTCAGAATCAAGAAATACCGCCCCATTTGCACCTAAACAAACCCAATCCCCTCATTCCTTGGCATCAACTTCCTCTGGTAGTTCCTACTTCAGCAATTCCCTGGAATGTAGGCAATCAGTCCAGGATTGCAGGTATCAGTGCCTTCGGAATTAGTGGTACAAACGTTCATATAATCTTGGAAGAAGCGCCAGAGCAAGTCCAACCTGAAGAATCTTTAGAGCGTAAATTACATATATTATCTCTCTCAGCAAAAACTCCAAAGGCTCTGGAAGAGTTAGTTAGTAGTTATGCCGATCATCTGGGAAATTATCCGGAATTAGAGCTAGAAGATATCTGTTATACCGCAAATACAGGGCGATCGCATTTCAATCATCGACTCGCGGTGATTACCCAGGGTAAAGCTGAACTCGCTACAAAACTCAGCAACATCACAGCAGGTAAAGAGGTTGCAGGACTATTTTCTAGTCAAATATCTAACAGCACAAGTTCACCCAAAGTAGCTTTTCTCTTTACAGGTCAGGGTTCTCAGTATATCAACATGGGTTTGCAGTTGTATCAGACTCAACCTACCTTTCGGAAAACCCTGGAGCAATGTGACGAAATTCTGCGACCATATCTAGAGAAGCCCTTGTTAGAAGTGCTTTATCCACAGTCAACAGCAGCAGGAGAAAATGCCTCACTTCTAGATCAAACCGCCTACACTCAAAGCGCCCTATTTGCAATAGAATACGCCTTAGCTCAGTTGTGGCAATCCTGGGGAATCACACCAGATGTAGTCATGGGTCATAGTGTAGGTGAATATGTGGCAGCAACTGTAGCAGGAGTCTTCAGCCTAGAAGAAGGACTGAAACTGATTGCGACTAGGGGAAGGTTAATGCAGCAGTTGCCTAGCGGTGGAGAGATGGTATCAGTTTTAGCATCAGAGGCGCAGGTACGAGAGGCGATCGCATCTTATGCAGACAAAGTAGCGTTGGCGAAGCCAGCCGTAGGCATCGCAGCCATCAATGGTCCCGACAGCATCGTGATTTCCGGTGTTGGTGAAGCCATCCAAGCAATTTGTCACAATTTGGCAGAGATGGGAATCACGACCAAACCGCTACAAGTGTCCCATGCCTTCCACTCTCCGTTAATGGAACCTATGCTAGCGGAGTTTGAAGCCGCAGCAAAAGAAATTACCTACAATCAGCCGCGAATCCCAGTAATTTCTAATGTTACTGGACAACAGGCAACAGAGAACATCGCCACTCCTGAATATTGGGTGAATCATATCCTGCAACCCGTGCATTTTGCTCAGAGTATGCAAACTCTGCATCGGGAAGGATATAAACTGTTCTTGGAAATCGGACCTAAGCCAATACTCCTGGCAATGGGTCGTCAATGTCTACCAGAAGAGGTCGGCACCTGGCTGCCTTCATTACGTCCCCCTCAAGAAGATTGGCAACAAATACTCTCCAGTTTAGGGCAATTGTACACCCAAGGAGTAGGAGTAGACTGGTCTGGATTTGACCGTGATTATTCCCGGCGCAAAGTATTACTCCCAACCTATCCGTTTCAACGGCAACGCTATTGGCAGGAAGTAGAACAAAACAAGGATAAAACTGTTTCAACACCAATTGTCCAATTGCTCAACCAAGGTGCTACCGAGGGGTTAGCAAAGGAACTAGAACTAGCAGGGGAACTGACCGCACAAGAGCGACAATTACTGCCAAAATTACTCGGACTTTTGGTTAAACGGCAGCAAAATTATCTGGAATTCAAAGGGGGTATAGTTCACGAATATTACAATGCCGTAGCAATTTTGGGTCAAGAGCAAGCTGGAAATCAGGCAGATGCAAAATCGGAATCAGCATTCTTAACTTTTGGTTTATTCCCAGAAAAAGTTCCCGATTTTTCTTGGATTAAATGTCTCACAGAGCCGAATCAAGAAAAATCACATCAAATGATTGTTGAGTCTCAAAAAGAGTTGAGAAAATTATTGTTTGCTCAAGTAAATTTCTCAGCTTGTGAAAAAGTTTTAGACTTTGGCTGCGGATACGCTTCGGATTTAATTCAGCTAGCTCAAAAGTATGAGCATCTGCAATTGAATGGATACACAATTTCCAGCGAACAAGCCAAACTTGGAAGCGAAAAAGCTGATGAAAAGCAACTCCAAGAACGGGTAAAAATATTTAATCGCGATAGTGCCAAAGATGAGTTCCCCGACCAGTATGATTTGGTATTTGGGTTTGAAGTAGCCCACCACATTCTGGATAAAAAGGCATTATTTGCTAATATTGGCAATCATTTGAATCAACAGGGATATTTGGTGTTGGCAGATTTCATCTCTAACAGTGAATTTACCATCGATCATCAGGAAACATCTTCCTACTTTATTACTAAATCGGAGTGGGTAGAGCTACTATCTGAACATCATCTTCAGTTAGTCGCAGCCATTGATGTGAGTCCAGAAATATCTAACTTTTTGTACGACGCAGACTTTGAGCAACGTTTGGAACAGTTGTATCAAAAGAATCGTGACGAAAATGTTAAAGCTGGTTTCAAATCTTACTACCAATTAGGAAAAGTTCTTAGCAAAGGAATAGCCAGCTATGTATTGCTCACAGCTCAAAAGCAACAGCAGTTATCCAAAGAGAAAATAGCTGAGTGGAATCAACAAATACTGGCTCAACTGTCGTCTTACTCAGAGGTAACACCACAGCGTTGGCTCTATGAATTAGAGTGGCAACCCCAGAAACCATCAACTCCAAAAGAACAGACAACAGGAAACTGGTTGTTGTTTACAGAACCTGGTACTTTGGCGCAAGGATTAGTGAAAAAATTGGGTGAAGGATGTGTTTTAGTATCTCCTGGTTTAAGTTATCAAAAGATAGACGAAAAACACTACCAAGTTAACCCTACTGCTCCCGAAGAATTTAAACGTCTGTTGGGTGAAATCACTGCTCAAAACTCACAACTCCAGGGAATTGTTCATCTGTGGAACGTGCCAACAACTGATATTCAGTTAGAAACAGCCATAGAATATGGTTGCGCCAGTGTGCTGCATCTGGTGCAAGCCTTGGTACAAACCCAACAGCAACAGGTGACGCCTCTCTGGGTTGTAACCCTAGGTGCCATGAGTGTGGGTACTGACGGCGAAACAGTACAGGTGCAACAGACACCAGTGTGGGGATTAGGTCGGGTAGTAGCTCTCGAACATCCAGAACTGCAATGTCGCTTACTTGACTTGGAGCCGAACACCAAAGAAGAAGAACTGGTGCAACAGCTACATCAAGAAATCTTCTCAAAAGAAGAAGAAAACCAGATTGCTTACCGTCAGGGAGAACGTCGGGTAGCGCGACTGGTGCGTCGGCAGACAACCACTGAACAGCAACAAGAAATTACCATTGTCCCTGAAGGCAGTTACCTAATTACTGGTGGACTGGGGGCTTTAGGACTACAGTTAGCTAAGTGGCTGGCGGATAAGGGCGCTAAACATTTGGTACTTACCGGGCGCCGGAAACCTTCAGAGACAGCACAACAAACCATCACCCAAATAGAGCAAGCTGGAGTACAAGTCTCAGTGCTGTTAGGAGATGTCTCTGTTAAAGAAGATGCAGCCAGCATTGTAGAACAAGTCAAGGCATCCTTACCGTCATTGCGAGGTGTGATTCATGCAGCAGGAGTCTTGGATGATGGGGTTCTACAGCAGATGAACTGGGAACGCTTTACAAAAGTTATGGCTCCAAAAATTCAAGGAGGATGGCATCTGCACCAATTAACTCAGGAGTTACCGTTAGACTTCTTTGTTTGTTTCTCCTCAGCCGCATCTTTGTTGGGTTCAGGTGGTCAAGGTAATTATGCAGCCGCTAACGCTTTTCTGGATGGCTTGGCTGCTCATCGGCGATCGCTCGGTTTACCAGGATTGAGCGTGAATTGGGGTGCTTGGGGAGAAGGAGGTATGGCAGCCCGGATGGCAGAGCAGTTCCAAAGCCGGATTCGCTCTCTGGGTATGAGTAGCATTCCTCCGGAGCAAGGTTTGCAAATTTTGGATCAGTTGTTGGGGCAATCAGCGACCTTAGTAGGGGTGTTTCCTGTAAACTGGTCTGTGTTTGTCACACAATTGCCAGCAGGGATGAAGATGCCTGTATTGGAAGCATTTATCGATTCCCAGTCTGTAGCAAAAGAAACTCAGACCAGCGAGTTTTTAGCACAACTCAAAGCAGCTAAAGCGAGCGATCGCACCCAACTAATGACGAATTACCTCCAAGGTGTCGTCGGTAAGTTACTAGGATTCCCTGACTCTCAAATGTTAGACCCACAGCTAGGATTTTTTGATATGGGGATGGATTCTTTGCTGGCTTTAGAGTTAAGGAATTTGCTGCAAACCAGTTTGGGGTGTTCGGTTTCTTCGACGATTTTGTTTGAATACTCTAATATTGAGTCTTTAGCTGAGTATTTAACCACAGATGTTTTGGCACAAAAGCTAGAAGGGACGGTTGAGATTTCCCACAATGGTAAGCAACAACCGCCAGCAGTTGTTTCTGGTGAGAAACAAGCAACCTCCCAAGAGCCAGAGACAGATGCGTTAGAGGAGATCACCGAAGGTATCGCAGCAAAATTCCAACAGATACAAAACCTACTGAATAAGGGGGTATGATATGAATCAACCTCTTTCATCCCAGCAGTTGTTTGAGCTTCTAGAGCAAGTTCACAATAAACTAGAAGCAGTTGATCGGGAAAAAACTGAACCAATTGCCATTATTGGCATGGGTTGCCGATTTCCTGGTAATGCTAACGACCCCACTTCCTTGTGGCGTTTACTGCACGACGGTGTGGATGCTGTTAGCGAAATACCATCAGATCGCTGGGATATTGATGCCTTCTACGACCCAGATCCCGAAGCTCCTTTCAAGGCATACACCCGCAACGGTAGTTTTATTCAACAAGTTGACCAATTCGACCCTCAGTTTTTTGGCATGTCACCCAGGGAAGCAGCGAGTTTAGACCCCCAACAAAAGCTGCTGTTAGAAGTAACCTGGGAAGCTTTAGAAAACGCCGGACTTGCACCAAATAACTTGAGAAACAGCCGAACTGGTGTGTATGTGGGCATCTGCACAGACGATCATGTGTCTAACCAAATAGTCAACGCAGTTACCAACTTAGTTACCCCATCCAGTAAAAATCAAGAGACTTCCATTTCTGTCGATGGCTACACTGGGATAGGTGTTGCCCGCAGCGTCGCAGTGGGTCGTATTTCCCATCTACTTGGGTTGCAAGGACCCAATATTCAGTTAGATACTGCTTGTTCCTCCTCTCTAGTAGCCGCACATCTGGCTTGCCAAGGTTTACGTTTAAAAGAATGCAATCTTGCCCTCGTGGGCGGAGTCAATGCGATTTTGTTTCCTGGGAATACTATCGCTCGTTGTAAGATGAAGGCTCTGGCTCCTGATGGTCGCTGCAAGACTTTCGCTGCTTCGGCAGATGGTTATGGTCAGGGAGAAGGATGTGGGATGGTCGTCCTGAAGCGTCTCTCGGATGCTATAGCTGATGGTGATTCAGTTTTAGCAGTGATTCGAGGTTCGGCTACCAACCACGATGGACCAAGTGGTGGTTTAACTGTGCCTAATAAGAAAGCTCAAAAGGAAGTGATCCAGCAAGCACTGCAAAATGCCAGAGTGGAGCCGCATCAGGTGAGCTATGTGGAAGCTCACGGCACGGGTACTACTCTTGGGGACCCCATTGAACTAGAATCTTTAGCAGCAGTCTATGGCAAAAAACGTCCTCAGAATGAACCGTTGGTAGTTGGTTCGGTTAAAACCAACTTCGGACACCTGGAGGCTGCCGCTGGCGTTTCATCTTTGATGAAAGTTGTGCTGGCGCTTTACCATCAGGAGATACCGCCTCATTTGCACTTTACTGAGCCTAATCCTTACATACCTTGGAATGAAATTCCTGTGGTTATTCCCACTTCAGGAATGCCCTGGGTTCGGGGAGAAAAGCCCCGGATGGCGGGAGTGAGTTCCTTTGGGATGAGTGGGAGCAACGTTCATCTGATTTTGCAAGAAGCTCCAGAACAGATTAAAAGTCCAAAGTCCAAAGTCCAAAGTGGAGATTTTTTAGAACGTCCTCTTCATTTACTAACTCTATCGGCGAAAACTCAAAAGGCTCTGGAAGACTTAGCCAATTCTTATCAGAATCATTTGGAAATTCATCCAGAACAAAGACTGTCCGATATCTGTTACACGGCTAATACTGGACGCTCTCATTTTCAGTATCGTCTTGCGGTGCTGGCTACTTCGGGAGCGGAACTGAAGGAAATATTGGGAGATTTCAATACGAATCAGGAAGTCGTAGGGTTGTTCTCCGGTCAACTCCAGAGTACCAGCAGTCAACCAAAAATAGCTTTCTTGTTCACGGGTCAAGGCTCTCAGTATGTAAGAATGGGATGGGAGTTATATCAGACTCAACCGATTTTTCGTCAAGCTTTAGAACAATGCGATCGCATTCTGCAACCTGACCTAAAAATCCCTCTACTAGAAGTACTCTATCCCCAAACAGAAGTAGAAGAGCAAGTTTCTCATCTCCTGAATGAAACCGCATACACTCAACCGGCTTTGTTTGCTCTGGAATATGCCTTAGTACAGTTGTGGAAATCCTGGGGAATAGATCCAGATGTCGTGATGGGTCACAGTGTGGGAGAATATGTCGCTGCAACTGTAGCTGGAGTCTTTAGTCTGGAAGATGGTCTCAAGCTGATTGCCACTAGGGGACGGTTAATGCAACAATTACCCGCAGGTGGTGAAATGGTGTCGGTGTTGGCATCCGAGTCTCAGGTAAGAGAAGCTTTAGCATCTTATACTTCACAAGTAGCAATTGCTGCTTTTAACGGTCCTGAAAGTATAGTGATTTCCGGGGACAGTGAAGCTATTGGGACAATCTGTAGCAGTCTAGAATCCCAAGGAATCAAGGTCAAACCCCTACAGGTATCACACGCTTTCCACTCACCATTGATGGAACCAATGCTAAGGGAATTTGAAGCAGTAGCTCAACAAGTCACCTACCATCAGCCTCAAATTCCGCTAATATCTAATGTGACGGGCAAACTAGCTGATGAAAACATTGCTACACATCAATACTGGGTGCGTCATGTTAGACAACCTGTAAGGTTTGCTCAGGGTATGGAGACGCTACATCAGCAAGGATATAGAGTTTTCTTGGAAATCGGACCTAAGCCCATACTATTGGGAATGGGTCGTCAATGTCTGCCAGAAAATCAAGAAGTGTGGTTACCTTCTTTGCGTCCATCCCAAAGTGATTGGGAACAAATGCTCTCTAGTTTGGGGCAGTTGTATGTGCAGGGAGCTAAGGTAGACTGGTTAGGGTTTGATCAAGATTACACTCGTCGTAAGGTAATGTTGCCAACTTATCCCTTCCAACGGCAACTTTATCCCAGAGAACCAGTTCAAGACCTCCAAAAACTCCCATCTGTTAGGATTAAGTCGGAAAATACTCCTATCATTAACCTCCTCAGTCAAGGATATACCGCAGAGTTAGCTCAACAACTAGAAAAAGCTGGTAATTTCTCACCCGACCAAGTAAAATTTTTACCCGATTTATTAGCAGTATTAGCTCAAAAATATCAGCAACAATTAGCAAAAGCCACTATTAAAGATTGGCTCTATCAAGTTGAGTGGAAACCTTTCAATATTAGTCAGCAAAAGCCGAATTTTCAACTTAGTCATTGGTTGATTTTTGCTGACTCCACTGGGGTGGGAGAAGCTCTGAAGACTCAATTGCAACACCAAGGACATGAATGCAGTTTAGTTTATCGAGGCGATAATTATCAAAATTCTGAAAGAGGAATTTATCAAATTAATCCTGAACATCCCCAGGAATTTGAACAACTCTATCAAGCAATTATTGAAACAAGTACATTACCCATACAAAGGGTAATTCATCTGTGGAGTTTAGATGCTACTTGTGAACAAGATTTAACAATTTCTGCCTTAGAGTCAGCGCAAGTTTTGGGATGTGGCAGTGTACTGTATTTGTTACAGGCTCTAGTCAAAAACCCCAAGACTACTTTACCCCAATTGTGGCTAGTCACCAGAGGATCGCAGCCCGTCTCCCCATCAAAGACAGAACAACTAGCAATCACTCAATCATCTTTGTGGGGGTTAGGTCGAGTCATATCTTTTGAACATCCGCAACTCTGGGGTGGTTTGGTAGATTTAGATCCACAAGGTTTAGAAGATGAAGCACAAAAACTACTGCAACTGTTAGCAGACAACAAAAAAGAAGACCATCTAGCCCTGCGCGATCGCAAAGCATACATAGCTCGTTTAGTCAAGCAATCTCTGCCGGAATTTGAATCCCTGTCATTGCGTTCTGATGCAACTTATCTGATTACTGGAGGTCTAGGAGCTTTAGGATTAAATACAGCCGAGTGGATGGTGTCCAAGGGAGCCAAACATTTAGTTTTAATTAGTCGTCGCCAACCTGCTGAACAAGCACAGAAAACGATTGAGCGTTTAGAACAAGCAGGAGCGAGCATTCATGTCTTGTGTGCAGATATCTCTAGCGAACAAGATGTGGTGAGAATTCTAGAGCAAGTGCAGACATCCCTACCCCCATTGCGAGGCGTGATTCATGCAGCTGGAGTCTTGGATGATGGGATGATGCAGCAAATGAGTTGGGAGCGTTTTATTCAGGTGACGGCTCCGAAAGTAAAAGGTGCTTGGTATCTGCATAAATTAACTCAACAGCTCCCGCTAGATTTCTTTGTCTGCTTCTCTTCAATGGCTTCGTTACTGGGTTCCCCTAGTCAAGGAAACTATGCTGCTGCTAATGCGTTTATGGATAGTTTAGCGCATCATCGTCGCCGGATGGGATTACCAGGATTAAGCATTAACTGGGGAGCATGGTCTGAAGGTGGGATGGCTACTCGTGTAACTAGTCAGTATCAGAGTCGATTGCAAACATCTGGTATAGGTTCTATTTCTCCAGAACAAGGACTACAAGTATTAGAGCAACTTCTACTCAGCCAGTCTACATCACAGGTGGGGGTACTACCCGCAGATTGGTCAGTTTTGGCAGAACAATGGAATTTAGGAAATCCAAGTTCATTGCTTTTGGAACTGTTAGAACGGGAAAAATTACAACAGCAACCTGCACTAAAACAAAAGAATGACAAAGCAATTTTAGAGAAATTAAAAGCAGCTCCAGAAACTGAACATCAAGAGATTTTGAGAATTTATCTGCAATCTCTAGTAGCAAAGACTCTCAGAACCAATTTATCAGAGATTCCCACTAATGCCAATCTCATCGAACTTGGTATGGATTCTCTCATGACTATGGAAGTTGTCAATCAACTCAGTCGCGATTTAGATTTCATGATTTACCCCAGGGAATTTTATGAGCGACCTAGAATCGATTTTCTAACCGAGTACTTGAGTGCTGAACTTGGAAACAAAGCCATTGGACTTAACTCTCATCAACCATCTCCAACAACCTTAGAACTTTTTGAGACAAAATCCCTCACGAATTCCCCTCCTTTAACTCCAAGTTCAGAACGTCTCCCTGGTATTATCTTTATCCTTTCAAGTCCTCGGTCAGGTTCAACCTTGCTGAGGGTCATGCTAGCTGGTCATCCCTCCCTATTTTCACCACCAGAGTTGCATCTTTTACCCTTTAATACTATGAGAGAGCGAGAGGAACAACTCAACCTTTCTCACTTGGGTGAAGGGCTACAGAAAGCTTTAATGGAAATTCTCAATCTAGATGCAACAGCTAGTCAGACTTTAGTTAAAGATATGGAGTTGCAGAATTTGTCGATTCAGCAGGTGTATCAGAAGCTTCAGGAAAATATAGCTCCCCGTCTGCTAGTAGATAAATCTCCTTCCTACGCTGTGAATCGTGCCATCCTAGAACGAGGAGAAGCTATATTTGCTAACTCCAAATACATTCACCTAGTTCGCCATCCCTATCCAGTCATTGAGTCATTTGTGCGGATGCGAATGCAAAAAATGGCAGGGTTAGGTGATGAAAATCCTTACCAGGTTGCAGAGCAGGTATGGACTAAGAGTAATCAGAATATACTAGATTTCCTGACGCAGATAGAACCAGAGCGCCAACACCAGATTCGCTATGAAGAACTTGTAAAAGATCCGTCTGCAATTTTATCACAACTGTGCGATTTTATCAACATTGATTTTGATTCTGCACTGTTGCAACCTTATGAGGGCGATCGCATGACTGAGGGTGTTTATCAAAGTTCATTGTCAATCAGCGATCCCAACTTTCTCAAGCACGATTCTGTAGATGCGAGTTTAGCAGACAAGTGGAAAACTATTCAATTACCCCATCGGTTAGGGGAACAAACGCGACAGATTGTAAACCAATTCAGTTATGAATTACCTAACCCCATCGATCATCTCTTAAATATACCTAAGAGCGAACAACAGAACCAAGTTTCTTTAACTGCGGATGAAAAGTTCTTAAAGTTCAGAGGAAATCAGATGTGCGTCTGTAGTTGGGGTTCCCTGGATAATCCTGTAGTTCTCTGTGTTCATGGAATTTTGGAACAAGGATTGTCTTGGCAAGAAGTAGCCCATCCTCTGGTAGCAAAAGGTTATCGGGTAGTAGCCCCCGATCTATTTGGTCATGGACGTTCTTCTCATTTAGAGATGGTCACTGGTTATAATTCTCTGACATTTTTGGCTCAAATAGATCGGGTGATTCAAGAATTACCAGACCAACCTTTATTTCTCGTAGGTCATTCGATGGGTGCAATGTTAGCTGCAATGATTGCTAGTGTGCGACAAGAGAAGGTAAAAGCCTTGTTTCTGGTAGAACCTCCACTACCTAGTGAGGAGAACAAGCAAGAGCCAATTAATCAGCTAACGACTTTTTTAGAATATTTTGCCTCTTCCCCGGAACATCCCATATTTCCAGATGTAGCAACTGCTGCGAGGAGACTGCGCCAAGTTACACCTGCTTTGTCAGCAGAATTTTCCTACATCCTCGCCCAACGGACTACAGAACCCTGTGAGGGCGGAGTTAGCTGGACTTGGGACCCAATTCTTCGGACTCGTTCTACCCTAAGTTTCAACAGCTTTAATGGAGGTCGATCTCAATATTTAGAAATGCTTAAACATATTCAAGTTCCCACCACATTAGTCTATGGAGATGGCAGTCAACTAAATCGTCCAGAAGATTTGCAACAACAGCAAACAGCTATGGCTCAAGCAAAACGAGTCTTTGTTTCCGGAGGACACAATCTCCACATCGAAGCTGCTTCTGCTTTAGCGTTACTGATTGAACAATAGTTTCCGTGTTTTTGCTCTATTACCCGTGAAAAGTTACCAAACAGCACTCTCAGCAGATTCTTCTGGAAAACCTAAGCGCGATCGCTCTTTCAAAAATATCTCTTGCATTCCCTCAGTATAAGGCAGCAACAAAGCCTTTTGTTCGGGATTCACACGGCTAATAATTTCATCCCCTAATACTTGACACCATTTTTCTGTCATTTCCCATTTGATTTCTACTCCCTCCACAACCATCTGACATAAAGGCAGTAATTCTTCTTCAAATGGTGCCATGCTCTTCTCTAAAAAACACAGCCATAAATAAGCCTGAAACATATTTAAGTCACGAAGGCAAGAGTGTGTTACACCAGAATCACTTAATGTTCCCCGACGGCTACGATGATTGGGCAATAATTCCCCAAGTCGATTATAAACACTTTGAGCAATATCCCTAGAAGATGGTAACATTTGCTCTACAATAATAAACTCAGGCGAATTTAATTCATATTTAGCACTTTGATTGGAGACTCGCTGCCACGGCATAGCAACTTGCTCTTCGACAAAATTTAAGTAAGAAGCAAACAATATTTTCTCAGATGGTGTAAGTTTTTTCAGAATTAAACTATTGCTAAAATTCAACTGCGTTGTCAAAAAACCAAGGGCACGCCAATCCTTAGATATAATATGTTGTTCTTGAAACACCATTAATATTGGTTCTAATGCGTATGCTAGTTCTTCGATTGCTGGTATACCCCATATACTAAGAGAATTACCGTTACTTGCAGCCGAAACGGAGGCACTATTTATGGATTGTTTTTGATAAACTTCTAGTACTTTTCTATACACTCTAAAGGCAAATTGAGTTATTCGCCTTGCCTCGTTCAAATCTAAAATATTAGGAATATAAGAATAAAGGGTTTTCGTTTGTATCCATGCCATGTTGCAGTTGATATCTAATACATTATCCTTTAACTTAGTAGCAGTTAAAGCTCGACCCTCTGGTGATGAGGCTTTAAGCAACGAATCAGGGAATGCTTCGTTTTCTAAAGAAAGAGGGGAT
Source organism: Tolypothrix brevis GSE-NOS-MK-07-07A (assembly GCA_019358985.1). Classification (GTDB taxonomy): domain Bacteria; phylum Cyanobacteriota; class Cyanobacteriia; order Cyanobacteriales; family Nostocaceae; genus Hassallia; species Hassallia brevis. Next base: position 93,442 of record JAHHIJ010000018.1, read on the forward strand.
AAATCAACTGTGTACCGCTGTGCCCAAAGATTAAGTAAACGGTCAACCGTGGGACTTTTTACAGATTGAGAGGTTTTTAACATAAATTTTACCTGGCTAAACTTGATTAATTAACTTTCCGTAGATTATTCGTATAATAGACATCGACCGAATTTAATGATGTGTTATCTGAAACCCTTGATGAGACGTAGCAGTGCTACGTCTCTACATTCATTTTCACGACGTTTGTCTAATTATATTTTGCATAGTATCAAGTGTAGTTCCTGGAAGTTTTATATATATTAATTAAGTTTAATTACTTCTCAGTGAATATAAATATTGCGATCGCTTTCAAAAAATCTTATAAGCAAATCTACTCATACCAACCGCAAGACTTGGGCGATCGCTTTTTGTTGGTAGTACATTAGCTTTTAAATTCTATAGCTTTAGCTTCTGGACGCAACCTGAGCTTTAGTTCTAGTTTACACTAACTTTAAGAATCATCTCGAAAATTTTACAAATTCTTGCCGATCGGTACTCGTTGGCTCCAGTAAATGGGTATACTATATTTAAATATACGTCCGTAACAATAGTTACAAAATAGCTGTTAAGATTTAAAACTTAACAGCATAAGAAAAAGAACTATCCAACATACTTAAGCGTATGTGTATTTATGCGATGGTTCGTATTGCAGTTTCCGTGGAGAGCGTTATTGTCGAAGCAAGCAACAAATCTTTTGATGAGTTAGGGAGATTATATATTCTGGCAAATTAGCTTGTAAATAACAGAATAATTTGCTTTCTTATTCTGTATCGAATGCGATCGCCATCAAAGTATCTCTAATACCATTTCTTTGTGAGGCTGCGCTTAATAACCCGACGAGTAAACTCGCGGCTACACGTACAAAGCCCAACCGACCTGGGCTAATTAGGCGCATCTTCATACAGAATTGGTATAACTACAAAAAAAGTACTTAATTTTCTTGCTGCATCGATAATATTGCTTAAGTTCAATGGGTGCAAATTTTATTATTGTTTCAAAAATCACTTTATCTTGTCTCCATCTTTTTTAATTTTATATGTGTGCTTGTTTCTGGTTAATCATGTAAAGGCTATATGCCTTTCTCTAGAAAAACTCTGGCTTTTTAACTTAATAAGAACGCTGAGAAAGGAAAAGATATGTATGTTAAGATGTTTGGTTTTTGTGAAAAAATGATGACGAAAATTTTAAAATTATATTAGACATCTCCAGAAATTAATTATGCGTTGCCCGAAACCCTTGATTAGACGTAGCAGTGCTACGTCTCTACATTGTTTTCTGGAGATGCCTAATGCATCTTCTGAAAATTTGTTATAGATTATTATCTAATAGGGGAATAATTTTATTTATAATGTAAGAATATCAATTGAATTCCAGTAAATACACCATTTCCGGTTTAATCTAACATCAATCCGAAACGGTGCATTAAAGAGGGCTTGGCTTTTCCAAAATTTTTGGAAAATGTGAAACAGAAAAAATAATTATTTAAAAGTATATTTGACTGCAATTTTATAAACAATTATGTTAATACTGAATAATCGAAAAAATCGGCTTAATTTCCTAGAAACATAATTTACCAAAATAAATCATAATTTCAAATAAGTTGCTCAATACGCAGCTTAATATCGTAGTTATAGGTAAATTAGATTGCTACTCAAAAAATGGTCTTTGTTATGATCAGAATAGCAAAAAAATAATTCGGGCATATCTAGCACAAGACACAAAAAGTAAAGGGAGATATAAAGAGCGATGCAATTAAACGAATTAGTAACAATTACAAGTGCAGACCAACAAGCATGGGCAGCACTAGAGAAATCGATTCTTTACTATCAAGGGCGTCCCGTTGGCACTGTAGCTGCCTTTGATGTATCAGTAGAAGCCCTCAATTATGACCAGTGTTTTGTTCGAGATTTTGTTTCTTCTGCCTTACTTTTTCTGATGAAAGGAAAAGCAGAGATTGTGCGTAATTTTCTCGAAGAAACCTTAAAATTGCAGCCTAAAGAAAGAGAATTAGATGCTTATAAGCCAGGTAGGGGTTTGATTCCAGCCAGCTTTAAAGTAGTATTAAATAATGGGGAAGAATCTTTAGAAGCTGATTTCGGCGAACATGCGATCGCTAGAGTCACACCTGTTGATTCTTGTTTGTGGTGGATGATTTTATTGCGTGCTTATGTCATCTCCACCAAAGATTTTTCTCTAGCTTATCAACCTGAATTCCAAAAAGGTATCAGGTTAATTATGGAACTTTGCTTGGCGACTCGCTTTGATATGTATCCAACGCTGTTAGTTCCAGATGGTGCCTGTATGATTGACCGTCGTCTAGGTATCTACGGACATCCTTTAGAAATTCAAACTCTATTCTATACTGCATTGCGTGCTGCTCGCGAGTTACTAATTTGTCAAGGCAATCAAGATATTGTCGAAGCAATTGACAACCGCTTACCTCTATTATGCGCTCATATCCGCCAGCATTATTGGATAGATATCAATCGCCTAAATGCAATTTATCGCTTCAAAGGTGAAGAATATGGCAAGACTGCCGTTAATCTTTTCAATGTATATGCAGATTCTATTCCCTATTATGAATTAGACAAGTGGTTGCCAAAAAAAGGTGGTTATCTAGCAGGTAATGTTGGACCATCGCAACTAGATACTCGCTTCTTTTCACTGGGGAACTTGATGGCGATCATTTCCGATCTTGCAAGCGTTGAGCAATCACAAGCGATTATGAATCTCATTGAGAAACGATGGGACGATTTAGTGGGAGATATGCCGATGAAAATCTGTTTCCCCGCTTTGGAACATGAAGAATACAGAATTGTAACTGGATGTGACCCCAAAAATATTCCCTGGTCTTATCATAATGGTGGCAACTGGCCCGTTTTAATGTGGATGTTGGTGGCAGCTGCTGTAAAAACAAACAGAACAAATCTGGCAGAAATGGCGATTGAAATTGCAGAAGCACGTCTGAGTGAGGATGAATGGCCAGAATATTATGATGGTAAAAAAGGGCGCCTCATGGGTAAGCAAGCCAGGAAATTTCAAACCTGGACTATTGCTGGATTTTTATTGGCGAAAGAACTGATAGCAAACCCTTCTTATTTACCATTAGTCAGTTTTGATGAATTACCTCCAGAAGTAGTTTCTAGAGCGTGTGAGTTTGAAATCAATAGTGTTGACAATTACACTCCTCGCGCTTAAATAAGTAGTTCAAAGTCCAGTTGGTGGGCTGCTTAGGCAGCCTTTATTCTCACAGAATTGATTTTTAGAGTAGAGAATCAAGTTTCAAATCACTGTCAGAAACTGAATGATGATAAGTAATGACTGCTGATTGGTTAAATTGGCTGATGGGGGCAGGTTTCATCTCACCTCGAAAGTCTAGCAACTGGACTAGAATTAGGTAGGCGATCGCTAAAATTATCGAAATTGCACCTGTAATAATTGCTACTATTTTTGAACGATCCATTACATGTTCCTGTTAATAAAATTTAACTACTCAACGCTTTGAGAAAACGTTGTAAACTTTTAAATACACCAGGCTTTTTCGCAGGTGTACCATCAGTTGAGGTTTGCGAACCTTTTGCTAGAATCAGATCCAATTCGTCACCGGCTGGTTTTTTGGCTAAATCGGCTATCTTTTCGTAATTACCGCTTTTTTGCACCCAGACTTCCCACTGTCGAGGGTAGCAGCGCAATACACCTGTTTCATCATCTACAGGACGCAGGTAGTAACATGATTCAAGAGTGCTAATGAAGCGATCGCGTGTTTTTCTTGCTGCATAACCGATGCCCACAACCCCAGCATCATCTAAACGAGGATTTAAAATGACAAAAGGGCGATCGCCTATATATTCGCATAGTTTTTCCAACTGTGGCACTTCTACGGAACTGGGAGCGACAAATAAGAAAATTTCGTCTTCTGGCTGAATTTTTGATTCTAGGGAAGCAACCCTACCGCTGCCAATATCTTCAATTTTAAATGGTACATCTGCCCAGTCACGACGGGCAAGAGCCGCAGCACCGGCATCGGTAAAGAAAACTTTCAGACGAGAATCATATGCTTGAAAAGCTGGTAGAAATTGCTCCGCAACTGACATATGTTTGAGTTCTGGGAAGACTAACTCAACTTGGAGACGAGTATAACCATCTGTTAGCGCTGCTTGGGTAGCGACTTGTGCTTGAGCGATCGCGTCTTCTAAGGTATTGGGAAGTTCAGCCATTTTAAATAATTTTGGATTGAATTAAATTTTAAGGCGTATTTGTGCCGAGATTACTATTTTAGATTTTCTGTTCTATATTTCTGCGTTTTGTTGCTATTTTTGAGGCAGCGATGCAGAAAAGTTCAAAAAACCATATCATTTTTTGGCGTTGCTGATTTCATGTATGACGCAGGATTTTAGGTAATACCAAAATCCTTGATTAGACGTAGCAGTGCTACGTCTCTACATCCAGATTCAGCAATGCCCTAAATTTTAATATGAATCATTTTATCTTTATATGGGAATTATAAGAATTAAGTATTGATATCAAGGACTTTGATGAAACCTGTTTGGCATAAAGGTAAATTAACAACATGGAAGGATGATAAGGGTTTTGGCTTCATCCGTTCTAGTGATGGCAGTCAAGACGTTTTTCTGCATATCACTGCACTCAAAGAAACAAATCATCGTCCACAAGTTGGTGATGTGATTTGCTATCAGCTAACGGTTGATAAAGACGGAAGAATTCATGCTTGCAACGCTTCCATTGAGGGAGTTGTATCCAAACCTATCCCGATAATCTCATCTTCTGCATTCAAGCCTAAAGCAAAATCTTCTTTAATATTGGAGGTATTACTCTTATCTTTATTACCAGGTTTAGGAGCAATGAATTTTGCATTGACAACTTTCAACCCAATTCCTCTGATTCTCTATCCTGTAATGAGTTTTCTTACATTTACACTGTACGCGGATGATAAATCTCGTGCAGATCTGGGGCGTTGGAGAGTATCAGAAAGGACATTACATTTATGTGAATTTATGGGTGGATGGTTGGGAGCATTCATCGCCCAACGAAGATTACGTCACAAAAGTAGCAAGGTTTCATATCTAATTGTATTTTGGGTAATAGTAGCTATTCACATCATATTTTGGTTGGATTGGCTTTTCTTTGGCAAAAAACTGGTAAGTTTATTTCTTAGGATTGTTTTTAGAGCGTAGCAGAGAGTAGGTAATCTTGTAGCGGGAAGGGAGTAGTTATCCTGAAACGACTAATTTTCCGTCTCCCCAACTGACCCCAACTGCTCTAATACCTGACGCACTGACAAAACTGGTATCGCTGAATTGGAAAACCCTTGCAAATCGCGAGTAACAATCGCGTCTAAACTCTGAGCAACTGCACAATAAATTTGTACCGCATCCTCAAAATCAGCTAAACCAGATGCGAAAGCTGCTTCTAAAATACCCCGATTTACAGAGCAAATGACCATAACCGCAAGTGTGGTTGAAACTGCCTGTCTAGCAAGTTCAATACTTCGAGTTTGTCTGCGAGCGATATAGAAAATATCAGTGAGTGTTGTTGCAGTCACGTATCCAACTACTTGTCCAGAATCAATCACATTAAACAGGGCTTCCGCATCTTGCAGAAATGGCTCTCGGTCTAGTAAATAATCTAAAACGATGTTGGTATCAATTAAAACTCTCACTAAAGATACTTCTCCAACCGACGTTCTTCTAGCATGGACTCCACCTGTTCATCGGTCGGTGATGGTTGGTCGGTCTTCAATAAACCTTTCATCTGCTTGATGATGCGCGATCGCTCAGGTGGTTGGGTTGGAACATCTTGCAAGGATTCGACGATCGCACGAACGAGTTCAAGGCGATCGCTCGCTGGCAGTTGACGGGCTTGCTCTTTAAGCTCTTGCAGGGACATAGAAAACACTCCAACAAATGCTGTATCTAAATTTTAACTAAAGATAAATCCGGTATCAACCTTTCCAAAACTTGCTTGAACACCATCGCTACCCAATCTACATCAGCGGAAGTGGTATCGCGTCCTAAACTCATGCGAATTCCTCCTAAAGCGGCTTTTTCTGAATAACCCATCGCTAACAATATCGGACTTGGACTAAGTTTACCACTGTGACAAGCGGCTCCGGCACTAATACCAATGCCAGCTAAATTCATCTGCCGAACTAAAGTTTTACCAGTAATTTTTTCCCCATCAGCGTGTTGCAGACAGAAACTAACATGGTGAGGTAAGCGGGAAATCATATCACCTGTAGGTATTAAACCAGGAATATCAGCTAATTGAGAAAATAGGCGATCGCGTAATTTAATTAAACGCGGTATTTCGGTTACTATTTCTTGTGCTGCTAATTCTGCTGCTACACCAAATCCGGCAATATTTGGCACTGCTTGCGTACCTGAACGTAGTCGCATTTCTTGCCCTCCACCACTCAACAAAGGCGCTAAATCGACTCCAGGACGCACATACAGCGCACCCGCACCTTGGCATCCATAGATTTTATGGCTAGAAAGGCTAAGTAAATCTACTGGAAGACTTTGTACGTTTATTGGCAAGCGTCCGGCAATTTGCACAGCATCTGTGTGGAATATAACATTATGCGATCGCGCAATATTTCTTAATTCGGCAATTGGTTGGATTGTCCCAACTTCACTTTGACCGTAAATCACGGAAATCAGTACGGTGTTAGGTTGCAACGCTGCTTCTAAATCTACAGGATTTACTCTACCTTTCCCATCCACCGGCAAACGGGTTATTTCCCAACCCCACATTTCCAATAATCGCGCAGGTTCAGAAATCGCGGAATGTTCCACACTAGATATTATCATATGTTGGGGAACAGCATACAAACGGGCGATACCCATAATTGCCAGATTATCAGCTTCGGTGCCCCCAGAGGTAAAGATAATCGATTGCGGATCGGCAGCGTTAATTAATCCCGCAACCTGCATTCTCGCAATTTCGACAACTGTTGCGGCTCGTTGTCCCCACTCGTGTAAGCTGGAAGGATTGCCCCACTGTTGAGTGAGGATTGCTTGCATTGCGGCGATCGCTTCAGAGCGAGTGGGAGTAGTTGCACTGTAATCTAAGTAAATTTGCATATTATATTGCGGGAGAACACACGCTAACAACTTTTGTGTTGAAAAACTTTATTATTTGGGAATTATAAATTTGTTCACCTAACAACTAGCAGACTAAGGTGCAAATTTTTTCTCCCCAAAGACATCTTTATTTTATCTTTTTACTGATACTGACTTTGGCTGGTTGTCAGCGAGTCCAGTCTCGCAGTAAAAGTCTTCAACCGCTACCCCAAGATTTGTTAGTCCAAGTTTACTTTAACCATTCCCAGTCTTCAGAATATAAAGAACCTTATCGACAACAAACTCGTTTTGGGAATGATTTAGAAAAACAGATTGTTGATGCAATTTTGCAAGCTAAATCAACAGTAGATGTAGCAGTGCAAGAATTGCGTCTACCCAAAGTTGCACAAGCGTTGGTTGATCGACAAAAAGCTGGGGTTAAGGTGAGATTAATCTTGGAAAACACTTATAGTCGTTCTTGGAGTAGTTTCACTCCAGCAGAAGTTGGCAAGCTCAATAAGAGAGAAAAAGAAAGATATCAAGAATTTCGGCAATTTATAGACATTAACAAAGATAGTCAACTTAGTTCAGATGAAATCAACCAAAGAGATGCTTTGGCGATTTTAGGTAATGCGAAAGTCCCTATAGTTGATGATATAGCAGATGGTTCGGCGGGTAGCGATTTGATGCATCATAAATTTGTAATTGTCGATAATCGCATTGTAATTGTGACTTCAGCTAATTTTACTTTGAGTGACATTCATGGAGATTATTCTAATAATACCAGTTTAGGGAACGCCAATAATTTATTGAATATAGACAGTCCAGAATTAGCTGCTTTATTCACCAAAGAGTTTAACATCATGTGGGGCGATGGACAAGGCGGAAAATCAGATAGTAAATTTGGCTTGAAAAAACCAATACGTTTACCTGAACAAATAACCTTAGGTGCCAACAAAATTACTGTGCATTTTTCACCAACTTCTCCAACTCAACCTTGGAGTCAAAGCAGTAACGGTTTAATCGGCAAAACTTTAAATTCTGCAACAAAATCTGTGGATATGGCATTATTTGTCTTTTCTGAACAAAGCTTAGTTAATATCTTAGAAAATCGTCATCAGCAAAGTGTGCAAATTCGCGCTTTGATTGAACCTCAATTTGCCTATCGTTCATATAGCGAAGCATTAGATATGATGGGTATTGCTTTGAGTAACAAATGTAAATATGAACTGAATAATCATCCTTGGCAAAATCCCATTACCACAGTTGGGGTACCTTTATTACCCAAAGGTGATTTGTTGCATCATAAATTTGCTGCGATAGATGGGCAAACAGTAATTACAGGTTCTCACAATTGGTCAGAAGCGGCAAATAATGGCAACGACGAAACACTTTTAGTAATTGAAAATCCTGTAGTTGCGGCTCATTATATACGAGAATTTGAACGTCTTTATAAAAATGCCAAAATCGGCTTTCCATCAAAGAGGTTAGAGAAAGTAAAAACCGAAGAAAAACAATGTTTTAACGCAAAGGAGCGCTAAGGTAAGCGCAGAGGTACGCAGAGTCTTCGTTAAAATCTCAGCGTACCTTTGCGTAAACCTCAGCGTACCTTTGCGTTAAAAAATGAACTGTGAAGAATACTCGTGCTATTCGCTGTTACGAGAAATGTGCCTTTGAAAAAGTGAAAATATTGCCAAAACATGAATTACATGAAAAAGAGTATCAAGATAGCTGGTTGATGGTCAGAGATAGAAATAAATCATTACACTAAAAGAACTCCCTGACAATGCCGATCCAATCTTACCGATGACTCAACAACCTGCTAAAATCTGTATACTAGGTGGAGGCTTTGGTGGTCTTCATACTGCCTTACGCTTAAGTCAGTTACCTTGGGAATCTACCCAAAAACCGGAAATTGTTCTCGTAGATCAAAGCGATCGCTTTCTATTTTCCCCCCTCCTGTACGAACTTCTCACCGGGGAACTACAAACTTGGGAAATTGCCCCACCCTTTGAAGAACTTTTACAAAACACAGGTGTACGTTTTTGTCAATCAATCGTATCGGAAATTGACATAGACCAGCAAAGAGTACACTTACAGAATAGTCAGGAAATCCCCTACCATCGCTTAATTTTAGCGCTGGGTGGAGAAACTCCCTTAGATTTAGTTCCCGGTGCTTCATCCCACGCCTACCCCTTCCGCAGCGTTGCTGATGCTTATAATCTAGAAGAACGTCTGCGCGTTTTAGAAGAATCACCACTAGACAAAATCCGCGTCGCAATTGTTGGTGGTGGTTACAGTGGTGTCGAGTTAGCTTGCAAACTTGCAGACAGGTTAGGAAAAAGAGGACGCTTTCGTTTAGTTGAACTCAGCGATCAAATTTTGCGAACTTCCCCAGAGTTTAACCGTGAAGCTGCGATAAAAGCTTTAGAAGCGCGGGGTGTATTTATTGATTTAGAAACCAAAGTTGAATCAATTACTCAAGATAGCATTTCCCTAGATTATAAAAATCAAGTTGATACAATTCCCGTAGATTTGGTAATCTGGACAGTGGGAACGCGAGTTAGTCCGGTAGTTAAAAATCTTCCCCTTAAGCAAAATCAACGCGGTCAAATTACCACTACATCAACTCTGCAAGTAATTGACCATCCAGAAATCTTTGCTTTAGGAGACTTGGCAGACTCTCATGATATCGAAGGTCAGCAAGTTCCCGCAACCGCCCAAGCAGCTTTTCAACAAGCTGATTATACAGCATGGAATATTTGGGCAACTTTAAGCGATCGCCCTTTACTTCCCTTCCGCTACCAGCAGTTAGGGGAAATGATGACACTGGGGATAGACAACGCTACCCTCACCGGTTTAGGAGTTAAACTAGATGGCTCTTTGGCTGCTGTTGCTCGTCGTCTAGCTTACCTCTATCGGATGCCCACTTTAGATCATCAGCTAAAAGTTGGTTTTAACTGGCTAGCACGTCCTATCATTGAAATACTTTCTAAATAAACTAGGACTTACGCACGCTCTCAAACGAATCATTTTGTGTGTTTCTGGCAATGCGTAAGTCATATCATGTCCGGTAAATTACTTAGAATGTAAAGACGTTCCGGCGGAACGTCTCTACGACGGTTGCGTTGTTTTTATTACTGTTAATTAAACGGACATGATATTATAGTAGTATCAAAACTAAGTGATTACGGTACAACGATTGTGAAAGCTACACCGTCATCTGGTCTCTTGTTCACATCGGGGTCAAGCACGAATGTGCGAACCGCAATGTTACCAGTTGGACAACCAACACCAGCAGAGCGATACTCTACCAAATTGTTACCGACTACAGATTTTGAAAAGTCAATGGACACAACCGGTACAATTTGACTGACGTTGAGAGCGGAAGAAGGCTGAATACAGACTAGACCAACTCCGGGAGTCGTTACCCCTGCTATACCTTTGCTACGAAACACAGTGACCGAACGATTAACATTCACTCTGATTAAACCAGCAAGACGGACAGATGGAGCATCTGCTCCACCAATAGCGTCGGAAGTGACATCTGTAATTTCAGGATCGTTAGTTTTTTGGATACGAGACTCTTGGGCACTGGCTAAGTTGGCAGTACAAAGGGTTCCGACAAGCGTAGAAGTAAGTGCGATCGCCATTAATTGTTTGTTCATTTTTTTTCCTTCGTTAAATCTTCAATGTTTTTCCCATAGAAGTTAAGCATGAATGAGCTTTCCTTCTGTATTCTTAATAAGGTGCAAGGAAAATCAACTTATGCAGTTTGGGGATAGAATTGCCAGTATTCTGGTCAGTTCAACCAGAAAGGGTTACAAATATTGCTTTTTTATAGGGTGCGTTACGTAGTTGCTAGCGCACCCTACTAATTTAAAATCTACTTTACCTAACTTAAGCATTCAACACTTGGTACTATGGAACGACCTAAAGTTATTTTTTTAGATGCTGTTGGTACACTCTTCGGAGTTAAAGGCAGTGTCGGCGAAGTTTATAGTCAGATAGCGCAGGAATTTGGTGTACAAGTTCCTGCCGATACTTTAAATAAAGCATTTATCCAAAGCTTTGAAGCATCCTCACCACCAATATTTCCCGGTTCAGAGCAACAAGATATTCCTCAACGTGAGTTTGATTGGTGGTTGCAAATAGCTTGTCATACATTTGAACGCGCAGGTGTTCTCCCACAATTTTCTGATTTTTCAGCTTTTTTTAGTGAACTTTATATCCACTTTGGTACAGCCGAACCGTGGTTTGTTTATCCTGATGTTTTAGCATCATTAATAAATTGGCGTGGCTTGAAAATTGAACTAGGGATAATTTCTAATTTCGATTCTCGTATCTATTCGGTATTGCAAGATTTAGAATTAAGAGAGTTTTTCAGTTCGATTACAATTTCTACCCAAGTAGGTGCCGCAAAACCCGAACGCCAAATTTTTCTTACCGCTTTAGAAAAACATAACTGTCCACCTGAATTAGCATGGCACATCGGCGACAGCATTAAAGAAGATTATCACGGTGCCAAAGCAGTTGGACTCAGAGGTATTTGGATTAATCGAAACGAAAAAACCTAACTTGCAAAACTTGCACTTCCTCACCAGGATTAATTAAAGTTTTACCCACAGGTAAAATAGCTAAAGCGTTGGTTTGCGCTAAATTTATTAAGTTTCCCGAAGTTTGACTACCACCAGCTACCTGAAAGTGGTAATATCCATCAATTAAATGTAACTTACCCCAAAGGTAAGTTTCCCGCTTGCCATCCGATCGCAATTCTGAATGCGATCGCACTTTCACAAAACTCAGCCAATTATCAGCAAGTCCAGACATCTTTCTCATTGCCGGTTGCACAAATCGCCAAAATGTCACCAAAACCGCAGCCGGATTTCCTGGTAAACCAAAATATAAACAGGAATTATTTGGGAAGGTAGCGAAAGTCAGCGGTTTACCTGGTTTGATTCCCACAGATCGAATGTGAATTTTTGCTTCTAAGGATTCGAGAATTTGCTCAATGTAGTCATAATCTCCCACCGAAACCCCACCAGAAGAGATAATGATATCGGCATTAGCAACAGCCTGAGAAATCGTTTGTTTTAAAACTTCTGGATCGTCCTTAACAATTCCTAACATTAACACTTCTGCCCCAGTTTGCCTAATTAAAGAAGCGATCGCATACTGATTAGAATCCACAATTTGTCCGGGTTGCAGCGGTTTGTCCGGTGTTATCAATTCATTCCCACTCGAAAAAATTGCCACACGCACTTTGCGGTAAACACGCAATTGCGTACATTGAGCAGCAGCTAAAACCGCAATTTCCGGCGCATTTAAGACAATTCCTGCGGGTAGTAATTCTGTCCCAGCTTGATAATAAGATCCTTTATGTCGGACAAATTCTTGCGGTTTGGGTGCAGTGAGGATGAAAACGCGGTTATCTTCCAAGCGAGTTTTTTCCTGCATAACTACCGTATCCGCACCTGCTGGCATGACCGCACCAGTGAAAATGCGCGCAGCTTGCCCCATTTTGATTGTACACTGAGGCTGATACCCAGCGGGAATTTTTTCAACAACTTCCAAAACCGCTGGTGTTTCCTCGCTAGAGTGCTGCACATCTTCATAACGGACAGCGTAACCATCCATCGCCGAATTATCCCAATGGGGAAAATCTAAGTTACTTGTGACAGGTGTTGCGAGAATGCGATTATCTGCAAGTAAATCGACAACTTCTGTATCCTGCTGATTATAGAGCGATCGCACCAAATTTAAAATAATTGCTTCTGCATCACTGACTGACAACATAGCGCTCCTGACTTTTCCCGTTAACTTTCTCTAGTTTGTCATTAGACATCTCCAGAAAACAATGTAGAGACGTAGCACTGCTACGTCTGCTACGTCTGCTACGTCTGCTACGTCTGCTACGTCTGCTACGTCTGCTACGTCTGCTACGTCTGCTACGTCTGCTACGTCTGCTACGTCTCTACAAGGGTTTCGGTTAACGATAATTAATTTCCACTCCTATGTCTATTGGATTCCAATATATTTATGTATTTGCAAAGAAAGCCGATAGTGAGGATTTTGTTGTAGCAATTGTAAAATTAAAGGTACGGTTTTTGCTGAATTGTTCCATTCCGGTTGCAAGTAAACAGGCAAGCTAGATTTCCCAGATAGATATTCTTGATAAAAGTCAACTTCTGTGCCAGTTGCTATCACTATCTTCACTTCATTTGTCCGGTTCCAAAACTGCTTCTGCACTGGGTATCTAGGGTTAACGTGTTCCTTGGGAGATAAAGTAATCCAAGCCGCAGGAGAGACTTCTTGCCAAAAAGCTCCAGAAGTTTCAATACTGACTTCCTTCCCTTCTGCCAAGAGAGCTTGCACCAATTCAGGTAAATGCTTTTGAATGAATGGCTCTCCACCACTGATTACCACTCTGGGAGATTTTATCTCTGCTAAAAGTTCCTGGATAGAGCGGTAAGTTCGCGGTAATTTTGCACCACCATCACTATAACCAGTATCGCACCAAGGGCAGCCCACTGGACATCCAGACAAGCGAATAAAGTCTACTAGAGAACCAGTCCAGTATCCTTCACCTTGAACTGTACTTTGAAAAGTTTCGTGAATTGGTAACTTGATCTCTAACATCTTAGTCATTGAGCAACGACTCACAACCCGAAATCCCCTAAAGTAAGAGGAGTTCCTTAAAATTAAAGTAGAAGAAAAACACCCACGCCAACTTAATATAAATATTTATTTTGTATGACTATCGACCGAGTACCCCAAAAACATTATCCCAAGGTTGATATTGGACGACGCGCTATGGCATTGGCAACTGATTTCCTTGGTGTCTGGTTACTCAGTTCAACATTCGGTAGCGATCAAATTGGCATTCAATTTGTGCAAATACTAGTTTTTGTGATTGGTTGGCTGCTAACGCGAGTGCTGATAGTGTACAACAATCAAGGGCAGAGTTTAGGACGTTGGGCTTTCGACATGAAGCTGCTAGAAGTCGAAGATGGGCAAGTCGTAGGCAGAATTCCAGATTTGCAGTCTCTTCTCAAAAGAGAAGCTATAATTTGTTTTGGTGCGCTTTTAATATCGATTGCCCTCGGCAACATTATTAAAAACCCGACTGCTATACTGCTAGTGATTCCCCTAGCAATAGACTGTGGGGCTGCGTTATCAGATACCCAGATGCGTCAGGCTTTGCACGATCGCTATGCTGGTACTATGATAGTTTCGTCGCGTCGAGGCTATTCGCTGGATATAAAAATCAAGCGACTAGTTGAAAAAACACGACGTAATATGAGAAAATAATAGTTTGTGTTAATTCTCTTCAGGCTTTACTGTTTGTAAGATTATGGCTAAAAGTAAAGGCGCTCGCATAATTGTGACCCTAGAGTGTACAGAGTGTCGGTCAAATGCAAATAAACGTTCTCCTGGCGTTTCACGTTATACCAGCACTAAGAACCGTCGCAACACAACCAATCGGCTAGAACTGAGCAAGTTCTGCACCCACTGCAACAAACATACCGTTCACAAGGAAATCAAGTAAAAGATGAGTTATTTCCGTCGTCGTCTGTCTCCGATTAAGCCTGGAGAACCAATCGATTATAAAGATGTCGATTTATTACGTAAATTTGTCACCGAGCGAGGTAAGATACTTCCACGTCGGATTACCGGACTGACTTCTCAGCAACAGCGAGAGTTAACATTAGCGATTAAACGCTCCCGGATTGTGGCATTGATGCCTTTCATCAATGCAGAAGGCTAAAAGTGTTATGAGTTTTTTTATTAACTCCTCACTTATAGTAGAGACGTTCCGACGGAACGTCTCTACCTAAGTACAGACGTTCCGACGGAACGTCTCTACCTATTTAAACTATTCATTAATTAAGATGCGAGAGTTGTGGAGAAGGGGACGCTAGTTGAATTTAGAGTTCAAGGCGATCGCCGTCTGGGTGTAGTAGAAAAACCAGACGGCAAAACCCGTTGGTTTGTGGTAGATGAACGTAGTCAGTCCCACAGCCTCGCGCCGAGACAAATCACCTACACTGTTAGTGGGCAAACCTACAAGCCCACAGAAATTAAAAGCTTTCAAGACCAAGTTAAGGATTATTTAGATCCATCCAGCTTGGAGATCGCTTGGGAATTATTGGTTGAGGATGGAGAAACAGTCACTCCTAAGGAAATGGCGAATTTGCTGTTTTCCGATTCAGATGCGACTTTGTGTTACGCCGCTCATTGCTTGTTATCAGATGATAAAATGTATTTCAAGCAAAAGGGAGAGGGTTACGAACCTAGAAGCGCTGCGGCTGTTGCAGAACGCAAACACCAGCTAGAAGTAGAGGGTTTAAGAGCGAAGGGACAGCAGGAATTTTTAGAGCGTGTAGAACAAGCGCTCAAAGGCGAATCGGTGGAATGGCAGCGGCACGAACGCCATAAAATAGAAGCAGTAGAAAAATATGCGGCTCTACTTGCGGATATCGTGCGTGGGGGGGTAACTTATGACAATTTAGCTCGCGCATATCCTCCCCCAGCTCCAGTATTGGAAACCATCACCATGCTAGGGCGTCCTGCCACCCCCCAAGGAGCCTTTCAACTATTGATTGATTTAGGTTGCTGGAGTCCTCATGAGAATTTATTCCTACGTCGTTCGTCAATTCCGGTTCAGTTTCCTAGCAAGGTATTAGAAGTGGCGCAACAGCGTTTGGATTTTCCGCCGGATGACTTAGATAGCGATCGCCTGGATCTCACACATTTAAAAGTTTACACAATTGATGATGAAAGCACAACTGAAATAGACGATGGTCTAAGTTGGGAAAGACTTTCAGATGGGCAAGAACGCTGGTGGGTACATATCGCCGATCCCACACGCTGGTTAGAGCCAGAAGATGAATTAGACTTAGAAGCCAGAAAGCGCGGTAGTACAGTTTATCTGCCTACGGGAATGATTCCCATGTTCCCAGAACTCTTAGCAACAGGACCCATGAGCCTAATTCAGGGTAAGGTGTGTTGCGCTCTCAGCTTCGGGATAATTTTAAATCAAGCTGGGGGGGTGGAAAATTATAGCATACATGCGAGTTTAATTAAACCGACATATCGCCTAACTTACGAAGATGTCGATGAAATGCTAGAGTTGGGCGTGGAAGCTGAACCAGAAATCGAAGCGATCGCTAACGGAGCAACTAGACGCAAACAATGGCGCTATGCTCAAGGAGCAATCAGCATAAACATGCCGGAAGCCATGATTAAAGTCAAAAATGACGAAATCAGCATCGACATATTAGATGACTCCAAATCGCGCCAACTCGTAGCCGAGATGATGATTCTTGCCGGTGAAGTTGCGGCACACTACGGTAAAACTAATAACATTCCCTTGCCTTTTCGCGGTCAGCCACAGCCAGAATTGCCTCCCGACGAAGAATTGCTACTGCTACCAGCCGGATTCGTCCGTGCTTGTGCTATGCGTCGCTGTATGCCCAAAAGTGAAATGAGCATCAACCCGCTGCGTCATGCCGGTTTGGGATTAGATACCTACACTCAAGCGACATCTCCCATCCGTCGTTACAGCGACTTACTCACCCACTTTCAGCTAAAGGCACACTTGCGCGGTGAAGTTCTGCCCTTTACAGCAGATGAACTCAAAGAAGTGATGATGACAGTGACTGCCATCACCCAAGAATTAACGATGGTGGAAAGGCAAACTAATAGATATTGGGCTTTAGAATATTTGCGGCGTCATCCACAGCAAGTTTGGCAAGTTACCGTTTTGATGTGGTTGAGAGAAGATAGCAACTTAGGACTAATTCTCTTAGAAGATTTAGGCTTACAATTGCCCATGACTTTCAAGCGATCGGTAAATTTAGGCGAACAAATATCGGTGAAAGTAAGCCATGCCGATCCGCAAAAAGACGTAATTCAGTTTCAGGAAATAATCTATCAAGAAGCGCAATCATCTATGAATTAAAATGAGTGCCTTTAGCACATTACTCGTAGTAAGCGTTTCAACGCTTAGGAAGGGTACTAAAGTGCCCACTACATCCCTTTTACTTTTGATTTAAGGCTTTAATTCAACTTAGAGTTCCAAAATAAGCAAACGCCCAGTAAAGAATTAGGCTGAATTACTAAGAATTTAGTTCAATTACTGCTTCAACTTGCAAGTTTGTGAATTTAGCTGCTTTTTGGCTAGATGTTTTGTCTAAACGTACATGAACTTCCACAACTCGGTCGTCAATATTACTACTTGGATCGGCATTAATTACATTTTGACGCTTGACTTGGATGCCAACTCGCTCGACCGTTCCTTTCAATTTACCAAGTAGAGAATTACTAGAGATCGTTACTTTCTGTCCGACTCGAATTTTATTAATATCATTTTGGTAGATTTCCACCACTCCATACATTTGACTAGTTTTACCAAGATTGGCAATCCCATTAGTGCCAACTACTTCCCCAGGACGTGCAAAAATTTCATAAATTTGACCATCTTGAGGTGACTTAATATAAGCTTGAGTGAGATTTTCTTCAGCTCTTTTTAGAGATGCGATCGCACTTTTGACATCTATTTCAGCAGACATTACATCTTATCTATTTTTACTCCTTCGGCGGATGTCGGCGCAGACAGTTTGATGACTTCCCCTTTGGGTGCCAGTTTCCCCAAAGCTGTCACGGTTGTTGGCACCCATTTACTTGCTGCTATCGATCGCTCTTTCGCTGCTTGCTGTGCTGCTGCTTGCTGTTGCCGCATATAAAAAATCCCTCCTCCACCCACGGCAAGCAGCGCAATTGTTCCCAAAATTACAGGAGATCGCAAACCAGCAAATAACTTGGGTAGTCTTTCTAATTTTTGCAACATACTATTTTCCTTTGGATATTATTTATTTTGCTAACCTGGTCAACTTAATCTAGATGCGGGGAGTGGGCAACTACTGCCGGCTCAGGTTGGTTAGTTAAATGTCCATCCTCCATTTTAACCGATTGTCCAGCTGCGACTTTGCTAACGACATCCGCGTATGTTCCTCGACTCAAGCGATCGAATAAAAAGGTATCGGGCTGCTTCAGCTTATCGAGATTCTGATTGATTTCGTCAAAGGTGAACGCAGGTCGATCCAGACTTTGCCCGACCAGTGTGAGTTGAGTTTTGCGAAGAGTCTGCGGATTTTTCCAAACGATCCTCGATATATACAGCGGTTCGGCAGATTGCACACCAGGGATATCTTTAATCTGATAGAGACGACGGCGGGGTAAAGTATCCGCCAGATTTAAGTCCCGATACTGAGCGCTCTCAAGGATGATGTCTGCATCCATACCGCGATTGAGCATTGTATTGCTATCAAACAATGCTGCTTGAATGCCGAGTTGAGCAAACATTAATAGATCGGCAAAACCAATTCCAGCTACCGCCACCATCAGCCGTGATTTACTTTTCTTCAGTTGCAGCCAGCCTAACGGAGTTCGATCTCCTAGTGCCTGCCAAATACCCTGCCGCGAAGGGCGAACAGTGGGCGAATCATTTTCCGATTTAGGTAATATCAACGTCATTGTTCAATTTCTCCTGTGACCTGTAAAGTCCAGCAACTTTTCTATCGTGAGAATTGGGGGACAATACTGCTCGGTTAAGAATATTCGTAGGTTGGGTTAAGGAACGAAACCCAACCTACACATTTACGGTAGCCGCTTGGCAATGATTTCGACTTTCTGACTCTGCATCATGCTGAACTTTCCCGTTTGAGGAAGGGTATCGCTCTCAATCAAGCGTATGTCCCAATATTGAGATTTGAATGTCGGACTTCTAAACAGGCTTCATAATTCCTGGAACTCATGTAAAATAAAACAATTTACTGGTTGAGTTAAGTTTCTGCTCAATTATAATTCATTTAAACGTTCGTTTTGTATAATTAAAACAGATATTTTCATAAATTGCAACGTGCGAATCTAAAATCCCACTAAAGCTGGATTCATTTGGCACTGGCAAGTTCTCAATTACAATTGACAAAACTCGAACTAATGTAGGAGATTGTGAGTACTACAACAACCGATACGAAAGAACAAATCATTAGTGTTGCTGAACGACTCTTTGCCGAGCGAGGCTTTGCTGGAACCACATTACGAAATGTGATAAGTGAGGCAGAGGTCAACTTGGCTGCGGTTCACTACCACTTCGGTTCAAAGGAAGATCTGTTTCGAGCCGTGGTTGCGCGGTTTGCTCGTCCAATCGTCGAGCAAGAATTAGCACTGCTAAAACAACTTCAGGCAGGGGATCGAGTACCATCCGTAGAAGCGATCTTGACCGCATTATTCAAACCCGGTTTAGAGTTTTTGGCTCAAGACAAAGAGTTCCTGCTCGTCCACGCTAAATTTATGGGGCGTTGTTGGACAGAACCTGAACCACTCAAGAGTATAGTGGCGGGGGAATTTGCTCTATCGATGGAGGCATTTTTGGATGTGTTGCAACGTACACTTCCCGAACAATCGCGATCGCAGCTTTCCTGGAAGTTCGATCTGGTGATTGCTGCACTAATTCGAGTCCAATCTGAAGCTGGGCAACCTTTTGCACTGCTCCAGAGTACAGAGCCTGAAGCGATCCAAGAGGCGATGGAGCAGCTGGTTAAGTTTCTCAGTGCGGGAATGCGATCGTGAATGAATCTGATTTCTGATTCAGCAATGCGGTAGGTTCCATCTACTCACCGTAAATCATTCTTCAAGCTTTAGCTTTAATGCGATTTAACTCGTTTGTTCAACTCCAGCAACCAATGACTAAAGTGCTAATTTTTGACACCACCATGCGTGATGGAGAACTTACCCCTGGTGTCAAAATGAATTTGCAACAAAAAATCAGCATTTCCCAACTGTTGGAAAACATGGGAATAGATATTATTGAAGTTGGCTATCCAGGGATTTATCAAAAAGATTTTGAGGAAGTTTTCCAGATTTCTCAAATAATTAAAAATTCTATTATTTGCGGATTAGCAAGCGCAAATAAAGATGAAATAATCACTCTTACTGAAGCGATTAAACCAGCAAAAAGAAGCAGAATTCATACTTATAGCTTGGTAAACCTGAAAAATCAATCTATCAGTGCAGAGCAAGTATTAGCAATAATCAAAGATAGTGTATCTCTGGCACGAAATTACTGCGATGACATCGAATGGAGCGCGTTTGATGCTCCTAGAAGTGAGCCGGATTTTTTGTGTCAAGCTATTGAAACTGCAATCAAGAGTGGTGCTACCACAATTAACATTCCTGATAGTTTAGGTTTGGCATCACTAGAAGAATTTTCGCAACTTCTGCAAATGATTTTTAATCGCGTGCCAAATATTGATGAAGCTGTGGTTTCAGTTCATTGTCATGATGATTTAGGCTTGGCTGTGAAGAATTCCCTCATTGCCTTAAATTGTGGTGTAAGGCAGATTGAATGTGCAATTAATGGTTTAGGTGCGAGAAAGGGAAATGCAGATTTAGAAGATGTTGTGATGGGAGTTTTACAACAGCGGAATTATCAAGTCGATATTGACACTACATTAATGAGTAAAGCCTCAGAGTTAGTTGCTGAAATCTCTGGAATTAAAAATAAATAACAGATTGAATCTTACAGCAGTTTTCTGTATTTCTTCCTTTGCGGCTTTGCGTGATATCATGATGTAGAGACGTAGCATTGCTACGTCTCTAAAAGGATTTCGGATTTTTTATTAATATCAATTAAACGGACATAATAAATATAAGATAAAAATTTCGTTTTCTCCTAAGGCTACTTGCGTCATCTTATTCCTTCTATCTGTCAATCAATAGTTGCAAACTACAGCACAAATAAAATATTCCTATTGAGTTTGAAGTTTGAAAAGCTGGATAAATCAATTTTTCAAGTTATCAAACTCTGCTAAAATTGCTTCAGCTTGTTGGCAAAGTTCCTCATGAAATTGACCATTGCTTGCTAGCAAACCACCCCACTGATTAATATCACCTGTGTTGTATTGCAATGGCGTACCGTCGAAGTGGGTGTACTTTCCACCAGCTTCTGTGAGAATTAATTCTGGGGCAGCTATATCCCAATCTTTAGGGGCAGATTTTCCCGAAAGGGAGATATAAGCATCTGCTTTTTGTTCAACAATCGTAGCAATTTTACAACCCACACTACCTACAGCTTTCTGATTAGCAAAGGGCAGTTTTTCCAGCAGATAATCTAATCTTTCATTGCGGTGACTGCGACTGACAACTACAGTTAAATCTTGGATGTTTTCCTGTGATGAAACCTGTATTTTTTGACTTTGACCTTGGCGTGTTTCGACAAATGCACCACCACCTTTTATTGCATAATACAATTTTTCGGCTTCCGGCACAACTACCACCGCCAAAATTGGGCGTTTTTCTTTCACCAAAGCGATGTGAACCGCATATTCACCAGTTTTTTGAATAAAATCTCGCGTACCATCTAAAGGATCAATTATCCATACTAATTCTTGACTCAGCGCTGCTTGCAGTTTATAAGTTTCTTCGCTAATATAACCAAAATCTTCATTACCCAAACTCCCTTGTAGCTTCTCTAAAATGTATTGACTTACAGCTACATCTGCAACAGTTACAGGCTCATTCTGCTTATATTGTACTTCTAAATCGAAGTTTTTTGCAGTTCCGTGGTAATAAGATTGTAATATGTCTGTTGCCCCCCAACCAACAGAACAAGCGATCGCTAATATTTCTTGTATGTCTTTCATTTATTTTTCTTTGATAAATAATCACGATTCTTAATTTAATGGCACTCAGTCCAGCGACGTGTTCCAAAAAATTGACATGAATAACCAGCGATATTAGCCGCCTGTGCAAGTGCATCAGGAAAACTTTCTCGTAAAATATAATTACAGAAAGCACCGTGAAAAATATCTCCGGCTCCTAGTGTATCAAGAGGTTGAATCTTTGGTACAACTATGGTGCCAGTTTTCCCATCCCAGAGATATTCTATTGGTTTTTCTCCGTGGGTAATGGCAATGTAGAGAATATTAATTTTATTAAGATATGTAAAAACTTCTTGACTTGTGTGGCAACCAGGAGGATAAAAATTAGCTGAACAAATCGCGTAATCCACAAAAGGTAAAAGTTCTTCAAAACCAGGTTTCCAGCTACCACCGTCAATTACAACTGGGATATTCTGAGATTTCGCGATTTGCGCGATCGCTTTCCCAATTTTCATTTGATGTCCATCAATCAGCACAATATCGACGTTTTGTAAAATATCTTCCGGAATAGATTCGCAATTTGCTTGAGCTTTCACAGCATTAATCGAAACCACAGCGCGATCGCCTGTAGATTTTGTGACAATAATTGAAGAGACCGGTGGTGATTCGGTAGCGTTATAATCAAGGTCAGCGATCGCTACAATGAAAGCTTCTAAATCCCCTCTAATTAACTGCGTCATCGGATGAGAACCCAGCACTCCCAACAGTGTAGCTTGATTACCTAAATAACTGAAAGTCACTGCCGCATTGGTTGCGGGTCCACCTGCTGCTACAGTATAATCATCAGCAACAATTTTCTGATTATTCTTCGGGGCAGATTCGGCAAGGTAAATCAAATCCAAAGTTACTAAACCGACAAATAAGCCACAATAGGATTTTGGATTTGTCATTAGTCAATGTTAAATCTGGTTAAATTGCACATTAGACAAAAGATGTAGAGACGTAGCACAGAATAGTCTAATCAAGGGTTTTGGGCAACGCATAATTCATTTCTACTCCTATGTCTAATAGACATAGGAGTGAAAAAGATGTAGAGACGTAGCACAGAATAGTCTCATCAAGGGTTTTGGGCAACGCATAATTCATTTCTACTCCTATGTCTAATGATTATTCTACCGTACAGCAAAGCTATGTTTGCCCTGAAAAGCGATCGCTTTTCAGAAAGTAGTGATAGTAGGGGTTTGACTATTTTCAGAGACTTCAATTACTGCTGTACTTTTTCCTAAATCCTTTATGGGCAAGCTTTTAGAGACTTAACGGCAAAAGTCAGATTGCGCGATCGCTCCACGGCAATTATTGCGTCCTACAAGTTAAGATAAAGCGATCGCTCTTTTCATATCATGTCCGGAAAATTACATATATTGTAAAGACGTTCCGCCGGAACGTCTCTACGACGGTTGCGACGTTTTTATTACTGTTAATTAAACGGACATGATATCACTGCCAAAATTCGGGACACACCACTTGCTAAAATCGGAAGTTTCTTGTATTATAGATAGATAACTCATCCAAAAATAGAAAAAAATTTTGATCGCGCAGAGCGCGAGGCAATAAAGAAGGGTAAATAAAAAAGAGTAGAGTGCTAAAGGGCAAAAGTGTAAAGGGCTACTAAGTCCTCACGCAGAAACCAAAACCACTCGAAAACCGATGTTGAAGTCGCGGAAGACGGGGTTGAAGTCGTAGCGGTTAGCACTACGGCAATTCTCAGGGTTGTCGCTCCAAGAACCACCGCGAAGCAGCCGATAATGATTATCATTCTCAGTTATCCAAGCACATCCGTCGGCAGGCGCTTCATTATAATTTTGATGCCACTCATCCTGACACCATTCCCATATATTACCATGCATATCAAATAAACCAAAGGGGTTTGGCGGAAAAATTCCCACATCTGTTGTTTGCTCACGATATTTACCCTTTATCCCTGATCCATAAGTGTAGTTACCGTCATAATTTGCCAAATCGGTTGTAATCGTTTCACCAAAAGAAAACGGGGTAGTTGTTCCAGCTCGACAAGCATATTCCCACTCTGCCTCACTGGGCAAGCGATAGCTTTTGTGAGTCTTGTTGGACAGTCTGGCACAAAACTCAATTGCATGATTCCAAGAAACCTGTTCAACAGGTCGATTAGCACCTTTGAAGTTGGATGGATCTAACTCTAAATCAATTTTAACTTTTTCCAGAACGGCAACGGCTGCCCATTGAGCTTGCGTGACGGTCAATTTACCCATAAAGAAGGGTTGAACGGTGACGGTGTGCTGTGGACTTTCAGAATCGTTTCTTTCTAGCTCATTCTCTGGTGAACCCATAAGAAATTGAC
>JAHHIJ010000019.1 GCA_019358985.1 Tolypothrix brevis GSE-NOS-MK-07-07A
TTGGACGTGACTAGGCTCATCGCTGAGTCTTTTCCGTGAGAGTAGCGGGTATGAATCCGCTAGGGAAGTCGGCTTCCCTTTCTAAACAACCTTTTCGGGTCGCACCCCTGTTCCCAGCTTCACCCTGGAAGAATCGAGCTTCCTCAGTGTGGGCAGATAGGGAGTCATACCTGAGTCTGGCAGAAGGGACTTGCACCCTTATCAGACCGAGAGTTCAGCCTTGTGGCTGGAAGCGTTATGTACGGGCTTTCACCGTGATTCACACTTCAACGAATCGCACCTGTACCCAGAATCAGTGGCGGGATATAAGGTGGGCAATTAGGATTGCATCTAATATTGATTTTTTGCATAGCAAAGACAAATATTAGATGTATGACGAATCAACAATTATTTTATTTTCAGGGATTATCAGAAAATATATATCATGGTAAGATACATATACCAAGGAGGTGATGTTGAGTGTTGCATAAGGTAGTACAAGTTCGTTTGTATCCGTCACAAGAACAACAAATTCAATTAGCTCAAGCTTTTGGCTGCGCTCGGTGGTGGTGGAATTATGCCCTAAATAAGTCAATTGAGACTTATAAAGAAACAGGGAAAGGGCTCACTCGTGCAGCACTCAACGCATTTCTCCCGACGCTCAAAAAAGCAGAAGATACTATTTGGTTGGCTGATTGTTATAGCCAAGTTTTACAAGCTACAACACTTAATCTAACCACCGCATACAAAAACTTTTTTGAAAACCGTGCTGGATTCCCTAAATTCAAATCTAGGCACGGAAAACAGTCTATTCAGTATCCTCAAAACGTCAAAATTGTAGATGGTGAATCAGTTGCCGGGAACGGTTTCCGTTCCGGCAAACTGATGAACTCGAAGAGCAATGTCAAACTCCCAGGCAATATCGGAATACTCAAAGCCAAAATACATCGGCTGATTGAGGGGAAAATAAAGACTGTAACTGTTAGTAAAACTCCTTCAGGTAAATACTTTGCATCTATCCTGACAGAAATAGAAGAGGAAAAACCTGCTATTACAGAGGGGAAGATTTACGGCATTGACTTAGGGTTGAAACATTTCGCTGTTGTAACTGATGGTGAAAAGATTTCTAAGTACGATAACCCTAAACACCTTGCCAAGTACGAAAAGAACCTCAAGCGTAAACAAAAAAAGTTAGCCCGTAAACAAAAAGGGAGTAACTCAAGAAATAGATATAGAAAAGTTGTTGCCAAAGTGTACGAGCGAGTTAGTAATTCGCGGCAGGATTTTCTACATAAACTTAGTTATAAGTTGGTCAGCGATAGCCAAGCTGTCATAGTAGAGAATCTTCACCTTCTAGGCATGGTACGCAATCACAAATTGGCGAAATCAATATCTGATGCAGGATGGGGAACATTTACCAACTTTTTAGCCTACAAGCTAGAACGCAAGGGTGGAAAGTTGGTTGAGATTGATAGATGGTTTCCCAGTTCCAAACTCTGCTCTAATTGTTTCTATCAGATTGGTGAGATGCCATTGGATGTCCGTGAATGGACTTGTCCTCATTGTGGTACTCATCATGATAGAGATGGAAATGCAGCCATAAATATTAGAGCCGAAGGCATCAGAATGATAAAGGCGGAAGGTTCAGCCGTCTCTGCTGTAGGAGGGGAAGTAAGTCCTAAACTTGGACGAAAGTCTAGGTTTGGGCATTCCCCCGTGATTACAGAAGCCGACACTGTACTTGGTACTCCAAGTCAGTGTGGGTAGTTCACATGCAAATCCACAAGAAGATAATGGTTCGGACGGGGGGACGTTTACATTTACCGGACAGCGCGTTACTGCCGAATAACGCTTGAGTTATTGCGCTTAATAGCCCTCAGGCTATAGCGGTTCCAATAAGGTTCGGTTAGGCAGGAGACGCGATAAATCGCCGTCTTTACAATAATAAGCCCTTTGTAGAGACGGCGATTTATCGCGTCTTTGTGATCTATAATTTTCATCAAAAAATCTTATCCGAACCGTATTGATAGCAGTTCTCATTTGAATCACATACATATGTTATTTCGGCGATCGCAATTGCTTGTTTGGCGATCGCATTTGTTATTTCGGCGAGAGCAATTGTTATTTCGGCGAGAGCAATTGCTTGTTTGGCGAGAGCAAAAGCTTGTTTGGCGATCGCATTTGTTATTTCGGAGAGAGCAAAAGCTTGTTTGGCGATCGCAATTGCTTGTTTGGCGATCGCAATTGCTTGTTTGGCGATCGCAATTGCTTGTTTGGCGAACTCAAAAGCTTGTTTGGCGTGTCCATAACGCACTATACTGGCGTATCTAGACTAAAATGTTGCAAAAAATATGATTCTTTCCCCCTGTAGGGGTTTGAAGCCCCCACATAAAGGAGGTCTTTAATTGGGAGGGGTTACAATCCCCTTCCAATTTCTTCCCCACCTTCCCCACCTTTCCCCTTTCCCCTTTACCCCTCTTCATGAAGACTCGTAAGCCTGGGGCTACACAAACAGAGCTTACCTGCGTGGGCTAAAACTCTAATGGTATTAACTCAGCACCCAGTTAACCAGGGTACGAACGCCAAAACCGGTTGCCCCAGAACCGTTGTAACCGTTTTCTTTATCTGTCCAAACGGGACCGGCTATATCTAAGTGCGCCCAAGGGGTATCTTTGACAAACTGTTTGAGAAATAAAGCTGCGGTAATCGAACCACCTGCACGAGGACCGGTATTTTTCATGTCCGCAATGCCAGACTTCAGCCCTTCAAAGTATTTTTCTTCCATTGGCAGACGCCACAGCTTTTCCCCAGCGGTGTCAGATGCGGTTTCTAACTGTTGAGCTACAGCATCATCGGGAGTAAACAACCCGGCAATATCGTCTCCTAAGGCAATTAAGCAAGCACCGGTTAAGGTAGCTAAATCAACGATCGCTTCTACTCCCAATTTATCGGCAAACACCAACGCATCAGCCAAGGTTAAACGTCCTTCAGCGTCGGTGTTGTTAACTTCGATTGTTTTGCCATTTGAAGCTGTCAGCACGTCGCCTGGGTGCATGGCGCGACCGCTAATCATGTTTTCAGTTACCGCTGAGATAAAATGCACTTCCACATCTGGCTTTAACTGACCGATCGCTTTGGCTGCACCTAATGTAGCTGCTGCACCACCCATGTCAATTTTCATCGTTTCGATACCGCTACCAGCACCTTTGATGTTGAGTCCGCCAGAGTCGAAGGTCAGACCTTTACCGATAATTGCTAGTTTACGTCTGGGTGTGCCTTGGGGTTTGTAGGTGAGGTGAATAAATTTCGGGGGCAAGTCAGAAGCTTGTGCTACTCCTAAAAAAGCACCCATCCCCAGCTTTTCACAGTCTTCTTTTTCCAGGATTTCTAGTTGCAAATCGTAATCGCTGGCGATCGCTTGAGCGGTTTCTGCCATCGTAATTGGTGTGACAGCATTCGCTGGTGCTGCTACCAACTGCCGCGCCAAAATTACCCCAGAAGTGATTTGATTAGCGCGAGTAATTGCGGCTTCTTGTCCGCCCAAACCTAGTAAATGTACTGTTTCTACTTGCGGTCCTTTATCTTCGTTTTCCGACTTGAAGCGAGTATCTTGATAAAGTGCTAGTTCTATGCCTTCAGCGATCGCTTGCGCTGTTGCCTCTGGATTATTATTCCATACTGGCAGATTAATTGCAAGAGTTTTGCATTTTTGCTTTTTAGCTAATCGTGCCATAGATGCAGCAGCGCGGCGCAAGCTATCTAGTTTTAAAGCATCAGGTTTTCCCAAACCTACTACTATCAGCTTTCGTACCGAGCGATCGCCACCTAAGCGCGTGGAAATGCTGCTACCTGCTTTACCTTTAAATTCTTCTTCGGCAATCAGTTCTTTTAACACACCACCGACTTTTTCATCTAAAGTCGCCAATTCTCCACTTAACTCTACCGCATCTTCAAATAATCCAATCGCCAAACCATCTCCCTTCCACTCTCCTAAAGGCGTATTAATTGGTAGAATTTCCATTTGTGATATTCTCTGTAAAAGTTCTTGTACCAGTATTGCGTATAATCCCCTTTTCGTGCTTCTTTCGGGGAAGTGGGGAAGTGGGGGAGTGGATAAAGAATTCTTACCAATAGACATAGGAGTGAAAAAGAATGTAGAGACGCGGAATTTCGCGTCTCTACAAGGATTCTGGCTGACGCATATTTAATTATCGGAGATGTCTAATGACTAATGACTATTGAGTATTAGACATCGACCGCTTTTTTATTATGCATTGCCCAAAACCCTTGTAGAGACGTAGCACTGCTACGTCTCTACGTCTTTTCGTAAGATGTTTATTGACCATTGACCATTGACTATTGACTATTGACATTAAGATTAAATTTAGAGCTGATCGCTTTAATCACTCTTGCTTCTTCTAATGTAGTTTTGTTGTTTAGTTGGGCTATTCTATAACATTGAGCCAGTAAAGGTACTGCAAAATCGCGGTTTAGTTGATTAAGTAATGTATCTAAAGGTTGGGGTGATTTGATGTTTTGCGCGATCGCTTCTACATTGCTTGGACTGAGGTTTAATGTTTGCAACTTCGGCGAAATTTCTTCCCAAGTCTGATCTGGATGACTGGCGAGGATCATATGAACTAGAATTTGATCCATAATCGCTTCTTGAGCGATCGCTTTTTCTAAATAATTTTCGCTTTGTTTCTTTAACTCTGCAAGTGTTGCTTCCGAAGTCAACGAAGTCGATTTATCTAGCTTTGCTTCATAAAATCGACAAGCTGCATATCCCAACGAATATATCATTGTCGCATTAGAACTAGCACCAATCACCGCACCGGCAAAAGGTACATTTCGCAGCAAACCTAATCCCGCAGCTTTGAGAAGACGACTTCCACCAAAAGCTAAACCAAAAATCGCTAAAGCTTCACCTTTTCGCGCAGGATCTTTTAAATCTAACCCATAGATAGATGCAATTTGATAAAGCATTTCTGATTGTAATTGCGTTGTTGCTGCCAAATCAACCGCAAACAGCGCCAACGCTTGACCTGGTAAAAGACTAGTTGCCAGTCCAATTCCCCCTGCTTTAGTTGCTTTATCCAGCATAATCCGATGGGCAATTTGGCTGGGTGATTCTTGGGGATGCTGTTGCTGTAATTGTTTTACTTCTGCTTCGGCTTTTGCTAAATCAACTTTCTCACTAACACCAATCAGCCAATTGAGATTTAACACTCCAGCTAATTTTCTAATTAGCCAGTTTTCACTCATCTGAGTAACTACCTCTCCAACGGTGTGAGTTGCTTGTTCAATTAGTTTATGTGTTTGTTTTACGGCTGTTTCTAAAGATGCCGCTCCTACCCCAACTGCGGTTCCAACTGCACCACCAACAGAGTTAGCAAATGATTCTAATACTGTAGGTGTATCTTCTTGTGCTGAAGTTTGCGCTTTAATTTCTATTTCTGAGGATGAATTATTCACCTCAATTTTTGTTTGGGGTTTGTCTTTCATAACGTCCTACAAGTCTTTCTATTTAACTTGTAGCCGCAAACCGAGGGGTTTGACATCTCTCTGTAAGCGTAACTTCTAATATCCTTTATAGAGTCTCACTAAACAGGTTCTGCGTCTTGAAAAGAATATAATTCAGGTTCATCATGCAAAAAATCAAATACTTTTCCTTTTTCAGCAACATGCATAATTTCATTACTAGAAGGATAGGAAATATTTCCAAATAACTTTTCTTCTAGCAATAAACGTTCTTCTGGTGGTAAAGCAAGAATTACTTCTAATAAGGATTCAACAAGCTTGATGTTCATGGATTTTTCAGTAAAATTTAATTTTAATGAATGATATTTTTACTTTTCAAATGAGAACAATGTTTTGAAAACATTATGTAAAGGCTGTTTTTTCGACTTTAATTAAATCACTTCATTTATACTTTATAAATGGCTTCCTCGCTATTGTCTAAAAAATTGTTCTCCTTCATAATCTCATAAAGATAAATATCTTTTTCTAACAAACAGGCATGTCCACTATAAGGTAATACTACCATTTTTGGATTAGGTAAAATATTGACTAAACGTTCGGCTTCAGTTACAGAAGGTAAAAGGCGATCGTCACCACCAGCAATTATCAAAACTGGTTGAGTCAGGGTGCGTAATTGCTTATCATTAATATGAAATTCTCGTAATAATGATATTCGCCAGAGGACGGTTTGTGGTGGTACATAACGCATACTTTTGAGAAGTTCTTGACGATCGCCTCTCGCAATTCTCCCCAATGATGCTAAAAATGGCAATAGCCCCAATGCTCCAACATCATAAAGATATCCCGGTACCATGTTAGTTAATTGCGATGTCCAATTTAACCAAGGACGAAGATTTAAAGCCGAAGCTGAGTTAATGAGAATAATTCGCTTGAATAACTGCGGTGAAGCGATCGCAACTTTCATCGCCAAACAACCCCCAAATGACTCACCACACAAGTAAACTGGTCTAGAAGAACTTTTTAATTCTTGGTCGATTAAGTCCAATACGTTCTCAGTCAGATCCTCCCAATTAGTTAAATCTTCTCTTGGTATCGCCAAACAACGCACATCAAAACCGGCTTCTAAACCGGCAGTTTGCGATCGCAATAATTGACCCGTTCCATCCATACCTGGTAAGTATACCAACAACGGATACTCTGGCTTTAGTTTTTTAGGTGTTAAAAAACACGGTTTGATCTCAACTTTTGGAATAGTCATTAGTAAATTGGGCAATGGGCATTGGGCAATGAGCATTGGGCACGCTCGAATTAAAGACGCTTGATTTTTGATACGCGTTCTATTCTAATAGCATTCTTTCAATGCCCAATGCCCAATGCCCCATTTATTAATAACAACCTTCAAGCAATAATTTAGCAATTTTGCCATGACAGTGTTCTGTCAATTCGGCTACAACTTTTTTGCCTTGCTTGCACTGGTATTTTTCCTTATGTTGGGGTATAATGCAATAGGGACGACCAATTAATAAGGGTTTTGGGACAATTAAGGGTAAAGCAGAAGTCCTGATTTATTCTCAAGAAGCGATCGCAATCAGCAAAATTGCTAAATCCTCAACTTGCGATCGCTACTTTGCCAAATAGACATCGACCGCTATCCTTATTATACTTTGCTCGAAACCCTTCATTAGACGTAGCACTTGGTAGTCTCTACGTCTTTTATGCCAGATGCCAAATCAGCAAATCCTCGCTGAAATTCCCCCACTTGATTCCGAGGACTCGCGTAATTGGTACTTACCCCATATAATGATCATAGGCAAAGTGAATTGGACTTGACAACGCCTCCATTAAAACTGGTGCATCCGTCAATAACTCAGGGAATCAACGCCACTGAGCTTGTAAGAAACAAGTCTTACGTGTTTGACTAGCTCATTAAGACGCAGTTTGGTACGAACTTCCGAATGCCTCCCTAGTTCGGATTATCTTCAAACTATCTTGTTAATGGTGTTGATCGAGGGCAAGACATCTTAACTGCGTTGAGCGAGGGGACTTAAACGTGAAATGCGCCGGGGGAAGCTTCCCCCGGTCACTTTCACAGGTTTGCTAGTTCCTGGAATTATATCCATTTAAAAACTAGCTTAATTTTCGCGGTGGTTAAAACCACCCGTGCCGTTTCCCTCTCAGCTTTGAAAAGCTGAGTTTCCCACATCCCGGTAAGTTTTATGAAGTTGCGATGATTGCTTACCACCAACACATTTACATCTTGGGGAATGCGATTCTCGTAATAGCGAAACATTTTTATTGAGATCGTCCCTAGAAACGAGCGATAAATATCCAGAGGGCTATTTACAGTCATACTTTAGTCAATATATTTATGAGAAAAAACTGCATTTTTTCTGAGAGAAGTTTTACATTTCTTTACTATAGCAACCGCCGTCTTCAGGTATAAATGTCTGATTTAAAGAATTAGTTAAACTTTTATTAGAGCTTATGGGTGTTATTTTCAGCCACAAAAAATAGTGATAAAAAGTATGTAAGCTTTCATCCGCTGAGTATAAACAATAAAATAGCCCATCAACCAAGGGATAGGGCTTGTAGTAAATTAATCCTTAGTTTTTAGCCTTCATTTTTCTGGCTTCAGACTTGTTTCCTCATAATTGTTCAAGCAAAAAAAGCGCTGCATTCATGCTTGTGGAGCGAACAATCGCCTAGCAAAGAAATTTGCTAATATTAAATAGTTCTTTTAAAATGCGGCAAAAACATTATATATTAACGTGTTTGTCAACACAGAAGTCTGTTACAAAAGTGTTTTAACAAGTTGTTTTTGATTTTGTAAGAAAAAGAGTGGATAAATTAGAAAAGACCTTTGCGCTAACAACACCGCTATATTATGTAAACGATTTACCCCACATGGGCAGCGCTTATCCAACGATGGCAGCTGATGTGGTAGCACGGTTCCAAAGACTATTGGGACACCGGGTACTGCTGATTACAGGTACAGATGAGCATGGATTGAAAATTCAACGGGCAGCAGAAAGTAAAGAGCGATCGCCACAAGAGTACTGTGATGGAATTGTACCAAATTTTGTTGCTCTGTGGCAATTGCTAAATATTCAATACGATCGCTTTATTCGGACTACCGATCCGCGTCATGAAGCGATAGTCAAAGAATTCTTCCAGCGAGTTTGGGATCAAGGGGACATCTACCAGGGACAACAAAAAGGCTGGTATTGTGTTTCCTGTGAAGAATTTAAAGAAGAACGGGATTTGTTAGAAGGACATCGGTGTCCCATCCACACCAACAAAGAAGTCGAGTGGCGAGACGAGCAAAACTACTTCTTTCGCTTATCCAAATATCAAAGCCAACTTCAAGAATTATACCAGTCCAGACCAGATTTTATTCAACCAGAAAGCCGTCGCAATGAAGTCCTCAACTTTGTAAATCAGGGTTTGCAGGACTTTTCTATATCACGGGTAAATCTGGACTGGGGTTTTGCTGTACCAGTTGACCCCAAAGAAACCCTTTATGTCTGGTTTGACGCGCTGCTGGGCTATATAACTGCCTTAAATGAAGCAGACGCAGAACCGACTTTAGAAAATGCTTTATCCAAATGGATGCCAATCAACTTGCATTTAATCGGTAAGGATATCCTCCGCTTTCATGCAGTTTACTGGCCCGCAATGTTAATGTCAGGCAATTTGCCATTACCAGAAAGAGTATTTGGACACGGTTTCTTGACCAAAGATAATCAGAAAATGGGGAAAACCCTTGGCAATACCCTTGATCCCGTGGCTTTAGTTAAAACCTATGGTGCAGATGCAGTTCGTTATTACTTCCTTAAGGAAATCGAATTTGGCAAAGATGGCGATTTTAATGAAGTTAGATTCATCAATGTTTTAAATGCAGATTTGGCAAACGATCTGGGTAATTTGCTAAATCGCACCCTGAACATGGTGAAAAAATACTGCGCTGGAAATATCCCTTCAATTACAAATGACGACATCAGTAATGAAAATCCGTTGAAAGCTATTGGTTTAAATTTAGGCAAACAGGTAAAAACTGCTTATGAAGCGCTAGCTTTTAATCAAGCCTGCGAATCTATCTTAACTCTGGTGCGAGCCGGCAATAAGTTTATCGATGACCAAGCACCTTGGACATTGTATAAAATCGGACAAACGCAGACCCTGGAGCAAGTACTGTATGCAGTTCTAGAATCAGTGAGGCTAGTAGCTTACTTGTTGTCCCCAATTATTCCGGATATCAGTAGCGATATTTATCAACAACTGGGCTTCGGAATCAACTTTAATCAACAAATAGAAAGTTCAAGTGCTGCACCTTTTGCAATCCATTCAACATGGGGAGTACTCAGCAATGAACAAAAGTTGGGTACACCAAAACCAATTTTTCAACGTATCGAACTGCCAAAAAACGATTAGTTTTTTCAATTTCTTTTGTCAACAAAATTAGCGGGGCTTAGTTGATAGCCTCGAAAGCTTATTATAAGCAACTGTGACTTGTGAAGAAAAAGATAAATTAGTATCAATTATTACAAGGATAAAAATTGAGGTATGACAACAATGTTGAATAACTTGGAAAACGACTCAATATTTACACCAGAACAAGTTTTGGAAAATCGCGGTCGTGTGGCTATTTTTATTGATGGTTCAAATCTATTTTACGCAGCGTTACAACTGGGAATAGAAATAGATTACACGAAGCTTTTGTGCAGATTGACCGGTGGATCTAGATTGTTGCGATCATTTTTCTATACTGGTGTAGACAGGACAAACGAGAAACAACAGGGATTTTTGTTGTGGATGCGTCGCAACGGGTATCGAGTAATTGCTAAAGATTTGGTGCAGTTACCAGATGGCTCAAAAAAAGCCAACCTGGATGTGGAAATTGCGGTAGATATGATGGCTTTGGTAGATTCATATGATACAGCGGTGTTAGTAAGTGGCGATGGAGATTTGGCTTACGCAGTCAATTCAGTTAGCTATCGTGGAGTGCGCGTAGAAGTGGTGAGTTTGCGCTCAATGACCAGCGATAGTTTAATTAATGTAAGCGATCGCTATATTGATCTAGAAGCCATCAAAGAAGACATTCAAAAAACCCCTCGTCAAAGCTATCCATATCGTCCTTTATCCGGTATCGGTTTTTTAGAAGATTCCGGAGACATTGACGGACACCTAGAAATTCAAGAGTGAAGCAACAAAAGCATCGACAGGGAGACAAGGAGTTGGAGAGACTTGGAGATAAGAGGGCAGGGGGCAGGGAGCAGGGGGCAGGGGGACAAGGAGGGCAGGGGGGAAAAATTTCTCCCTCATCTCCCTCATCTCCCTCATCTCCCTCATCTCCCCCCCTCTCCCACTCCTTCCTTTTACCCATTACCTTATTTTTGGTAATGGGGTTAACTGCTTGTGGGGGTCAAAAGCCCACAGATTCTAAGTCAGGGGATTCGGGTTCATCATCCAAAAACTCGGATAGCAATTTGACTTTCTTTAATGTGGATTTAGAGCAAGCTGATGAGGTTGGACGACCAGTTTGGCGAGTTAAAGCCAACCATGCAAAGTACACTAAAGAAAAACAAATTGGTCAAGCGGAAAATCCCTATGCTGAATTGTACCAAGATGGTCAAGTTGTTTATCAAGTAAAAGCAGATGTAGCAGATATAAATCAAGATGGTAAGCAGCTGTTCTTGAAGGGAAAAATCATCGCTACAGATCCTCGCAACGGCATTGTGTTGCAAGGTAATGAATTAGAATGGCGTCCGAAAGAAGATTTATTAATTGTCCGCAACCAGTTAAATGGAACCCATCAACAATTACAAGCGGTAGCGCAAGAAGCGCGAGTCAAAACCCGCGAACAACGGATAGACTTTTCTGGAGGGGTAATAGCAAATTCTAGCAATCCCCAAGTGCAAATGCGAACCGAGCATTTGATTTGGCAAATTAAACAAGACAAATTAATCGCCGATCGCCCTGTGCAATTTGATCGTTACAAAGATAATTTAGTAAGCGATCGCGGTAGAGGAGATTCTGCCGAATTTAACTTAAAAACGAAAATTGCTACCCTCAACAAAAATGCCCAAGTAGAATTACTAGACCCACCAATACAAATAGCTAGTAATTCTATGACTTGGAATTTGAGCGCAGAAACGGTCAACACAAATGCACCGGTGCGCGTCTTCCATCGTGCTGAAAATGTTCTCGTGACTGCTAATAAAGCGCAAATGAAAATAGCGCAAAAAATAGTTTATTTAACAGGCAATGTTAACGCCATTGGGCAACGTCGTCAGGCAATTAAATCTAATATACTAACTTGGTTTCTTGAGACTAAATTAATTGAAGCTCAGGGGAATGTAGTTTATCGACAAGTTGACCCACCATTAACTTTTAACGGTGACAAAGCCGTCGGTAATTTACAAACAGAAAACATAACCGTCAGTGGTGGCAATACTTCTGGTGGTAGGGTAGTTACAGAAATTATTCCCTAAAATCAATTCTATGTGAGATTGCGCTTTATAGCCTCAGGCTGGAAGCCGCTGGCTCTACGAACAAAGCCCGCCTACGCGGGCTTAATTAGGCGCATCTTCATATAGAAATGTATAAGATGCAGAAGTTAAGAATTAGAAAGTCGATAGTGGATAGTGGTTATACCATTTCACTTTAATAGTGAAACATATGTAGAGACGCGACCGGTCGCGTCTTTACAAAATTCATTTATATCAAAGTTTTCGTGAACTGGTATTAGTGGTTAGTGGCAAAGAATAAATAATTAACAACCAATAACGCTCCAACGAACAGATACAGCAGATTGCGTTATTATTAAATACACGTAGAGACGTTCCGCCGGAACGTCTTTACAGGGTTTTGGGTTTTACTCATGTACCTCCACCTCCTGAAATCTGCTGTAACAACCAACAACCATCAATTATCCCCCATACAGAATTTCATTGCGACTGACTGAACCGAGTTCGGGTACTGTGTTAATAGCTGAGTGGGGAGTAATTGCGGTGGGAATGGTTGGTGCTACTTGCAATTTCTGTACAAGATGTTGCAAAAATTGGTCTTGTCCAGCGCGAAAACCGGATACATTGTTACCACGGTTAATAATAGCGAACCAAACCAAACCGCGATCGCGTGTGGGAATTACTCCAGCTAAAGAACTAACATCCCGCAGAGTGCCAGTTTTAAATACAGTAGCATTAGGCATGTGTCTACCGTGAATTGTTCCACGATGATCGAACCCCGAAATCAACAACAAGTCAGATAAGGTCAATTGATGGGAGAGTGCTTCTCGTTGTAGCGCCATCAACATAGCACAGACTGCTCTGGGGGAAATGCGATTTTCAGTTCCGAGTCCCGAACCATTGATTAATTGAATTTCTGACTGGGGTACTCTAGCAAGTTGAGCAGATGTTAATTGTACTACCTGCGCTCCTCCTACGGAGTCCGCTAGCATCTGTGCTATCTCGTTATTGCTGAAAACGTTCATTTCCTTGATGAGTTGCTTCAAAGGCAAAGAACGGTGACGTAATAGCACGGTTTGTTGCGAATTTATTTGAGGCTCTAATTTCACAGTACCGGCAATTACGACTTGAGGCTTCGGAGTTCCCTTGGGCATAATTGAGTATATGTAATTAGCAGGGCGCAACCAAGTGGTATAATTGAGTGCTTGCTTGAGCGTTTGACCTGCGACTATGGGATTCGGCTGGAAATTCATCATGAAATTCCCAGTAATAACCAAATTTCCCTTTACTTGCTTGATTCCCATTTTGTTGAGAGTATTCCCAAGAGCGATCGCTTCCTCCCAAACAAACATCGGATCGTTACTGGCAGCAATCACCAAATCACCCTGTAAAACTCCATTTTGTATTGGTCCTGTTGCGCTGACCAAAGTATCAAATTGGTGGTCTGGTCCCCAAGTTTTCAAAGCAACTAATGATGTAGCAATTTTTGTTAACGAAGCAGCGCTTAGAGGAGTCGTACCTTGGTGATTAGCCATAAGCATTGGTCCCGACTGCATCCAAATACCTTGACTTTCTGTCAACTTTGGATCTATCAGCTTTGATGTTACCAGTGATTTTAAATATTCTTGGACTGTAATAGCCCCAGCTGGATTTGGATCGGGGGCAATAACTAAGCCTGGGCTATTTTGCCAAGCCAATGCATCAAAAGCATTTAAAGGCTTGAGTTGTACCCCTGCCATTTCTAGCCAAAGCGTAACCAAACCTGAACCCAATAACTCCAGCATTCTTTATTCCCCTGTTAGGACGTGGTAATTTATTTCCTGTGCAAATATACAACGCTTTTTGATGCTAATCAGCATTGAGTCATAATAACTGGTATTTTTAATATCTATAGGTAGGATGGATAACATTGTTTTAGTTATTATCTTTACACTTCTAAAATTTCTACCACTTTTTGATGACTTTAAGCACAGAAAAATATAAAGTCAGTTTCTGAAAGTTAATAAATTCGTCGCCAGCGTTGCCCAATCAATAGACATAGGCGTAAAAAAATGTAGAGACGTAGCACTGCTACGTCTCTTGGCTTCGGGGCAACGCATAGTTCATTTACGGAGATGTCTAATAGACATAGGCGTAAAAAATGTAGAGACGTAGCACTGCTACGTCTCTTGGCTTCGGGCAACCCATAATAAGCATAGCGGTCGATGTCTAATAGACATCTGTTGGAAAAGAGGTAAAGACGTAGCACTGCTACGTCTCTTGGGTTCGGGCAACGCATAATTAATTTCTGGAGATGTCTAATATAAAAAAAGTCCGGTTGGGACGGACTTGAGAAAATAGAGGAATAAATCGGATTTGGTATTACTTCCTTTCTGGATGAGCCGCATCCTTTGGTGAAGGAGTGCCTAGAGCATTTATTGCGGCAATCATTTGATACAAACGCCCCAAGTCGCGTTGATTGAAGTACAAAATGAGACGGGGTAGCCCAACGGCATCATCTTGTCCTTCTTGGGGTAAAGCGTGACTTTTTTCAATCCGCCCATTAACCAGGATGTCGCTAAAATTAGCATTTAGTTGCTCAACTTCAGCGTCTGATAAATCCTTATGTAAACGGATGATTAAGCGATCGCCT
The DNA here is from genome assembly GCA_019358985.1 of Tolypothrix brevis GSE-NOS-MK-07-07A. GTDB lineage: Bacteria > Cyanobacteriota > Cyanobacteriia > Cyanobacteriales > Nostocaceae > Hassallia > Hassallia brevis. The sequence goes on from JAHHIJ010000019.1 coordinate 14,560, forward strand.
ACGTAGCGGCTGGAGTGATAAACTTGATAAAAACTGGTAATCGCATTACAAGCCACATCCAGATTATCTGTGACTGTGTATAGATTTGGGTCTTCAGGACTGACAAGACCTTTTTGCACCAGTTGCTTATCAATATACTCGCTCCAAGACCGCCAATAATCGCCACCAGGGTGATCGATTAAAACTAAAGGTACTGGACCGAACTTACCTGTTTGGCTCAAGGTCATGCACTCAAAAGCTTCGTCTTGAGTGCCAAAACCACCAGCAAACAAAGCTACAGCATCACTTTCTTTGAGAAGAAATAGCTTGCGGGTGAAGAAATACTTAAAGTGAATCAGCTTTGGATCACCTTCAATAAACGGGTTTGCCTCTTGCTCAAACGGCAATTGAATGTTTAAGCCAAAGGAATTTTCTCGCCCCGCACCTTCGTGACCTGCTTGCATAATACCACCACCACCGCCTGTCATCACCATGAATCCCAACCCAGAGACATAGCGAGCAAATTCAACCGCCATGCGGTATTCTGGGCTTTCTGGCGAAAGACGGGCAGAACCGAAGATGGTTACTTTGCGAACGTGTCGGTAAGCATGAAACAGTTGAAAACCCCGTTCCATGTCTGTTAAAGAGGCAGATAATATCTTCCAGTCAAGACGATCAATGTCGCTTTCACCTAGACTCACTATTGTCGTCAGTGCCTGTTTGATAAATTGCCGATTTTTTAACGTTGGTAAGCGATCGATTAAGAGCGCGATATCCGTTTTTAGAGAGTCGAATGCGTCGAATGACGTTTCGGAGGTCATGATAACTGCCGCCAAAATAGCACTATATTGTACCCATATTTGGTGTGTTGTTATCAAATACCGCTTTGTCTATAGAAAGAAAATGCCAAACTGGACTTGTTCGGTGAAGATGTTCTTAGAGAATTGATTAGAAGTCTGAAGATGGAGAAAAAGCCGTCGTAGAACGACGGGGCTTTAGACCCAAATTTTCGGTAATTTTAAGAATGATTACAATTGCCAAGGATTTTTTAGAGACGCGAATTTTCGCCCCTCTAAAAAATCGTTAACAAAAGTTCACCTAATACCACACCAAATGGACAACTTAAGAGAAGTTTTCCAGTGGTTGAGTTTCAAAGATACTTTTCCAAAGTGTTAGCTAATGTAGTTTTCGGTACAGCACCGACGACCATATCAACTTTTTGCCCACCCTTAAAAATCATTAATGTGGGAATGCTGCGGATGCCGTATTGACTGGCAACATTCGGATTTTCATCGGTGTTAACTTTAACCACCTTGATTTGACCTTCGTACTGAGCAGCGATTTCTTCTACAACCGGAGCTACCATCCGGCAGGGACCGCACCACGGTGCCCAAAAATCAACTAAAACCGGTACTTCGCTATCGAGTACTTCTTGCTTAAACGTAGAATCCGAAACTTGTGCGGCTGCTGACATGCCTAAAAACCTTTGCCTATTATATTTCTGAGCTTCGAGAAAATTCTACCATAGCAAAAACCACCGCTTCAGATTGTCGGATGTATATTTGCAAAGAAGCTGTAGATTTTATTAACATATGGGTTGACAAACAAGCTTCCACGGTTGGCAAAATGAGCTTTATTGCTGCCCGTAACAACCTGCTTTGGCTGCCAGCTAATAGCTTTACATACATAAGGAACCGCCCGAACAGTAGTCCGGGCGGAGTGTGGTGTGAGGAGTGAACGGAAACATGCGTCTCCGCTTTCTCCATTGTAGGCGACATATATAATTTTTCCAGTGATTGTTTAGGAGTCACCGAAAAATTTATTTCCGGGTTGTTAGGAGATAGTCATTGGGCGCGCTCGATTGGGGGCAATGGGTGAAGGGGAAAAAGCTTTTTATTCCTTTTCCCTTTCCCCTTTAACCTTTTCCCCTCTTTAAAATCCCCAGTCCCCTTATTTACCCATGCCTAATTGTTGAGCTTTTTGGTAAACTTTTCCTTCAGTTAATAAAGAAGGAGCAATTACAATTTCAACTTGTTGCATTTCTTTAATATTTTTAGCTCCTAAAGTTCCCATACTCGTCTTTAACGCTCCCAAAAGATTATGAGTGCCATCATCTAGAGCCGCAGGTCCGGTGATAATTTGTTCTAGAGTGCCGGTAGTGCCGACGCTAATACGCGTACCACGGGGCAATATAGGGCTAGGAGTCGCCATCCCCCAATGATAACCTCGTCCTGGGGCTTCGGCGCATCTAGCAAAGGGAGAGCCAATCATCACGCCATCGGCACCGCAGGCGATGCATTTACAGATGTCTCCGCCTGTGATTAAACCGCCATCAGCAATCACGGGGACATAATTACCAGTTTCTTGATAATAATCGTTTCTAGCGGCTGCACAGTCTGCGATCGCACTCGCTTGAGGCACGCCGACACCCAATACTCCACGAGAGGTACAAGCCGCACCAGGACCAATTCCCACCATCACAGCAGCAGCACCAGCTTTCATCAAATTTAAGGTGACTTCGTAAGTTACACAATTCCCCAGGATCACAGGGATGGGCATCGAACGACAAAATTCTGCCAAATCAAGTGGAACTATAGACTCTGGTGACAAGTGTGCTGTGGAAACTACGGTTGCTTGGACAAAAAATAAATCTGCCCCTGCTTGCGCGATCGCCGCACCATATTTACTCGCAGCTGCTGGAGTAGCACTTACTGCTGCAATACCACCTTGTTGTTTAATTTCCTGAATACGTTGTTCAATTAATTCCTGCTTTATTGGTTCGGCATATAGTTGTTGCATTAAAGAAACAAATTCATCTTTGCCAACAGAAGCAATTTTATCTAAAATCGGCTCTGGGTCAGCATAACGAGTTTGGATGCCCTCTAAATTGAGAACGCCCAATGCTCCTAACTGCGACAAACGTACAGCCATGTGGACATCTATCACACTATCCATCGCACTAGCAATAATCGGAATTTCTCGCTCTATATTGCCAATACGCCATTTAGTATCTGCCAAGCTCGGATCGAGTGTCCTCCCGGAGGGGACTAAAGCAATTTCATCAATTCCGTAAGCTCTGCGAGCTGTTTTACCCCGACCAATTTGAATGTCCACGCTTTTAACATTGCGAAATCTGTTTAAGCTAGGGTATCAAATTGTGGGGGAACTTGCAGGGTTTTTGGTGAAAGTAACCCGCAAGTTGCCAAGGATAGCAAGAGGGGAGGGGAGAAGAAAAAATACCTAACGCCCTCAGGCTAGAAGCCTGGGGCTATACAAACAAAGCCTGCCTACGCAGGCTAATGATATGCATGTTCATATCGAATTGGTATTAATTCAAATGTTTATTGGCGATCGCTTATCCGAAATTGAGATTGGGCTTCAAAACAGTCGCTAGGATAATTACTATAAAATTTCAAGTTAGGATGAAATAAGCGAGAGAGATTTTGTTGTCATGAATAAGAGGACTCAACTACTCGAAGTAATTGCAGCTTTACCAGAGGAACTAGTTGACCAAGCATTAAATTACGTGCAAATGTTGCAAAATCCGATTCAGATTACACCAAGAGTTTGCGGGGGACAAGCGCGAATTAGAAATACACGAATTCCCGTATGGACTTTGGTAGCATATCGTCAACAAGGTGCCCCGGATGAAGAATTATTGGCAAATTATCCTGGATTGACTGCGGAAGATTTAAGTGCAGCTTGGCATTACTACGAACAAAATCCTGAACAAATCGATCGAGAAGTTGCCCAAGATGATTTAGTTTAATGGCATTACAATTTTACTCCAATGAAAATTTTCCCATCGCAATGGTAAACTTACTCAGATCGGAGGGACACGATGTATTAACTTCCTACGAAGCAGGTCAAGCAAATCAAGGGATTCCTGACGATGTTGTTTTGCAGTATGCCACAGCGACAGGTCGCATTTTGATTACGGAAAATCGCCAAGATTTTATCGATCTACATCGCACTGCACCAAATCATGCTGGCATGATTATTTTTAAACACGATCGTGATTATGCTGGGAAAGTCAAGGCAATAATTGATTTTTTGGATGAGGATAGTCGAACCTTAGAGAATCGTTTGTTGCGGGTTATGAAGCAAAATATCAAAGCAGTCGGACAGATTTTTTTCGTACAGGAGTATGGTAAAAGTTGATTGCGATCGCTGTTGAATATTGCAGAATTAAACAGCGATCGCCTACAACTTTCATCTCATAAACCCTAACTAATTATTTCTTGTGCCTTCAGCATATAGCGTTTCCTAATAAGCGTAAGGTACAGTTTAACCTCACCCCGATAAAGCTGTGCTTTATCTCCCCTCTCCTTACCAAGGAGAGGGGTTGGGGGTGAGGTTTCTAGCAGTGTAGAGACGCTGCATTAACTATGTATTGCTGCCTTTTTCATGGCACAATACAGTTAACCTGATTAGAACCCACACCTTCAGAACTTGCATTAGAAGCAATCAGCGTAACTTCCCCTGTTTTGTCATTAAACACCCAGCCAGTAGCAGGTATAATCGCCACACCCTCAGCAGTTTTGAGAACTGATGGCGTAATACGAGAATTAGTTGAAACAGGTAACGCCGTCAACCGAGTATCTGACCACACCACATCACTACTGAGGAAGTCATCAGGGCTGAGAGGTAAACCACCGCGTCCAGTAACAGTAAATTCGCTACCCCCTTTACCAAAAGCGGAACAGCTTTGAGCCACTAACCCTGGCGTATTAACTACATTTGTTGGTAAATTAATAAACCCACGATTGGGGTCAATATCGAGTGTATTTATATCGACAACCCCATTAATTCCCCCACCTGTGGAAGATGCTGTAATATCACTTTGGGGAGTGGGTTGTTGCCGTGGCTGGATGCCAAAAATACCTTGAGCGTTGATTGTCACAGTGCCTCCATTACCTGAGAAAGCGTTAGCAGTAATATCGCTATTCTCTTGTGGCACAGCAACAATAAAGCCTGCATCAATTTTAATATTGCCCCCATTACCACCAGCTAGTGCCGTGCCTGCGGTGGTAGAGATTTGACCGCCACGACGCAGAAGGAGTAAATTACTTTGTAAGTTGATGTCGCCACCATTACCCGATGCAGATTCGGCGTTGAGTCTGCCACCGTTGTCTAGGGTAACTCTAGGTGAGGTGACGATAATATCTCCAGCAGTACCCATCGGACTTTGGGAGTCAACGAACAAGCCACTGGTAAAGTTTGAACTGCTACCAGAAATGGTGAACAAATCAGCCGCATTCACTTTAATTGTACCCGCATTACCTTGTCCAGAAGTTGAGGCAGTAAGTACAGCGCCATCGCGTAACGAGAATGAACCAGAGTTAATAGTAATATTACCACCATTGCCAACTGTACCCGTATTCACCCGGCTGCGAATTCCACTGGGGAAACCGTTTCTCTCCCCAGCAATATCAACAGCCCCATTCACTTTTACATTGACATTCCCCGCATCCCCCCGTCCCCCTGGCTGGGTAGCAGATGCTTCACGGGTAATAGTTAGCAATTGAGCGCCATCAATTAGTGATAGTGTTGCAGCATTAATGTCGATATTGCCTCCCTTACCCACACCCCCAGCTTCCACCGTGCTGAGTATGCTACCACCTACAAGGTCAACAGAATCGAGTGCATTCACTATAACATTCCCCGCATTCCCTTGTCCAAATGTTGCGGCAGTAAGTACAGCGCCATTTTGTAACGAGAAAGAACCAGAATCGATAGTAATATTACCCCCATTGCCAACTGTCCCCGTTTCTACACTGCTGCGAATCCCACTGGGGAATGTGCCTCTCCTCCCAGCAATATTAACAGCCCCAGTCACTTTCACATTGACATTCCCCGCATCCCCCCGTCCCCCTGGCTGGGTAGCAGATGCTTCACGGGTAATAGTTACCAGTTGAGCGCCATCAATTAGTGATAGTGTTGCAGCATTGATGTCGATATTGCCACCCTTACCCACACCTCCTGCTTGCACCGTACTGAGTATGCTACCACCTACAAGAGAAACAGAATCGAGTGCACGCACTGTCACATTCCCCGCATTCCCTTGTCCAGATGTTGAGGCAGTAAGTTGAGCACCATCGCGTAACGAGAATGAACCAGAGTCAATGGTAATATTACCACTATTGCCAACTGTACCCGTTTCCACCTGACTGAAAATCGCACTTCTAAAACCGTTTTTCTCTCCAGCAATATCAACAGCCCCAGTCACTTTCACATTGACATTCCCCGCATCCCCCCGTCCTGCTGGCTGGATATCAGATGCACGAAAAGTAGAGGTTTGCAGTTGAGTATTATCACTAATTGATAGTGTTGCAGCATTAATGTCGATATTGCCACCCTTACCCACACCCCCTGCTTCCACCGTGCTGAGGATGTTAGCATTTGCAAGAGAAACAGAATCGAGTGCACTCACTGTCACATTCCCCCCATTGCCTTGTCCAGATGTTGAGGCAGCAAGTACAGCGCCATCGCGTAACGAGAATGAACCAGAGTCAATAGTAATATTACCACTATTGCCAACTGTACCCGTTTGCACCTGACTCAAAATCGCACTGGGGAATGTGCCTCTCCTCCCAGCAATATCAACAGCCCCAGTCACTTTCACATTGACATTCCCCGCATCCCCCCGTCCTGCTGGCTGGGTATCAGATGCACTAAGAGTAGAGGTTTGCAGTTGAGCGCGATCAATTAGTGATAGTGTTGCAGCATTAATGTCGATATTGCCTCCCTTACCCACACCCCCAGCTTCCACCGTGCTGAGTATGCTACCACCTACAAGGTCAACAGAATCGAGTGCCCGCACTCTCACATTCCCCGAATTCCCTTGTCCAGAAGTTGAGGTAGCAAGTACAGCACCATCTCGTAACGAGAACGAACCAGAATCGATAGTAATATTACCCCCATTGCCAACTGTCCCCGTTTCCACACTGCTGCGAATCCCACTGAGGAAACCGCCTCTCCTCCCAGCAATATCAACAGCCCCAGTCACTTTCACATTGACATTCCCCGCATCCCCCCGTCCTGTTGGCTGGGTATCAGATGCACTACGAGTAGAGGTTATCAGTTGAGCACTATCAATTAGTGATAATGTTGCAGCATTGATGTCGATATTGCCTCCCTTACCCACACCCCCATCCACCGTGCTGAAGATGTTAGCATTTGCAAGAGAAACAGAATCGAGTGCACTCACTGTCACATTCCCCCCATCGCCTTGTCCAAATGTTGAGGCAGAAAGTACAGCGCCATCGCGTAACGAGAATGAGCCTGAGGTAATGCTAATGTTGCCAGAATTACCAGTACCATTACTACTTACATTGTTTTGAACCCGACTGTTCTGCCCCTGAATACTGATTGCGCCTGTAGCATTAAGCGTTACATCTCCAGCTTGACTATCAACAGTACCCAATCCTGAGCTTATCCCCGCTACCAACCGACTCCCTGAGAGAATGTCTATATTTCTGGCGTTAATGGCAATACTACCTCCATTCCCAGCAAGAGTATCTAAAGTAGCTCCATTAGTGAGGGATACATCACCCCGCGCTAAATTCTCTGGAAAGTTTAAACTGAGAATATTCCCGTTGGTATTCAGCCCGACAGTTCCCGGTTCTGCCACTGCTCCTAGTTCAATTCTTCCACCCTCTGTAAAATCGACAAACAAGTTGCTGCCGTCTAAGTTGACATTTCCTCCCAGCAAAAGCAAGCTTTGCCCTTGAGAGACTCTCAAAGTACTACGGTTAACGTCTATGGGTGGGGGTGTTCTCAAAGTTGATAAAAACCCACTTGGATCGCCGACAATTGTTAACAAACTACTCGCACCACCGGGATTTGTCGCACTAAATTGGCTACCATTTGACCACACAAGTGCATTCGCTGTACTCGCCACAAACGAACCACCTACATTTAAGCTGGCATTGGGACCAAAGACAATTCCACTGGGATTAATCAAAAATAGGTTGACGTTAGTACTGTTGGTAAAAATTAAACCATCAATCAACGAACGAGAGCCACCTGTGACACGCGACAATATATTTCTGATATCCGCAGCACTCCCAAAGTTTGCTCTCTCCCCCATATTCAGGTTAAAAATACCAAAGCTCTGAAATAAATTGCTACCGACTGTTTGACCGACTGACTGGGGAATTGTGTATACCGGACCAGTTAAAGTTTGTGCCGGACTCAGCGTGCCATCTATGGTGATACTCTGTGCTAATACGCTAGTTGGAGCGATCGCTCCACCAAGAGCTAAAATTACTGCTAGTCCTAAATGTTGCCAACTTTTAGTCATTTCGGTATCTGCCTCCCTAATGCCTTTAAGTAGTTTACCAGCCATCGAATGCCCATACGTGTTGCAAGTGCAAGTATTCAATTTGATTTCTTCAAGCCGCACACTCGTGACTTCCAGTCATGAGTTAGGCGCTCCATATTTCTATGTTATTTTGTTTCAACAGACGCGTGAAAATACAGAAGCGCAAGTCAAAAAGTACATAGAAAACCAAAATGCAGAAAGCGTTTAAAGTTACACTCATTCCTAATCACCGAAAAATTGGGTTTAAAGCCCCGTCCTTGTAGGACGGCTTTCTGATAAAATAGTGTGAACAGGCAGGGCATTGTCTGTTGGGCGAGATAGTGTAAGACGGGCTAGGGACTGCAACTGTTGTTTGAACCCAGAATCCCCGCACTTTTAGGGCGGGGAGTATGTCAAGATAGTTTCAGATTAAATGTTGAAGCCTTGATCCAGTCTGAAACTTTAGAATTACTAGAATGGCATCGGCTCTGCCAGCATATGAGCACATTTGCGGCAACTAAACTAGGAGCGCGAGCCTCACGTCATCTGCCGATTCCTGAGTCGAGAGCGGAAAGCGAGTACTTGGTTAAGCAAACCAAGGAAATATACGAATTAGAAATTCGTCTCACCACGGGACTGTCTTTTGAGGGAATTCAAGATATTGGTGATTCTCTTGAACGGGCAGAAATCCAAGCTGTTTTAACTGGTGAGGAACTTTTGGCGATCGCTACTACTCTTGCGGGAACCAGAAATTTGCGCCGTGTAATTGACAACCAACCTGATTTTCCCATATTGAATCAGCTAATTGCCGATTTACGGACTTATCCAGAACTAGAGCAAGAAATTCACCGTTGTATTGACGATCGCGCACAAGTAAGCGATCGCGCTAGCCAAAAACTTAATGATATTCGCAATGATTTGCGGAAATTACGCACCCAAATCACTCAAAAATTGCAAAATATTTTACAAGTTAAATATGGCGCAGTTCAAGAACAAATAATTACCCAAAGAGGCGATCGCTATGTCATCCCCGTGAAAGCGCCTCAAAAAGACGCAGTTCCCGGCATTGTCCACGATACCTCTACCAGCGGCGCAACGCTGTATATAGAACCTAATTCCATTGTGCCTTGGGGCAATCAACTACGACAAACAATTAAAAAAGAACAAGTTGAAGAGGAAGCGATTCGCCGCATTTTAACACAGCAAGTTGCAGCAGTCAAACCAGATTTGGAACGATTGCTCGCAATTGTCACAACTTTGGATTTAGCAACTGCTAGAGCGCGTTATAGTTTCTGGTTAGGAGCAAATCCCCCCCGATTTATCAAGCGGGAGGAAAATGAAACTATTACCCTACGGCAGTTGCGTCATCCGCTTTTAGTTTGGCAGCATCAACACGAACAAGGTTTGGCAGTAATTCCCGTGGATTTACTGATTCAACCGCAAATTCGGGTGGTGACGATCACAGGACCAAACACCGGCGGGAAAACTGTCAGCTTGAAAACCCTCGGTTTAGCTGCATTGATGGCGAAGGTGGGTTTATTTGTCCCTGCCCGCGAACCTGTAGAAATACCTTGGTTTGAGAAAATATTAGCAGATATTGGCGATGAACAATCGCTACAGCAAAGTTTATCCACATTTTCCGGTCACATCCGCCGGATAAGTCGGATTTTGGAAGCTTTGGGAAATGGGGAAACTGGGGGAGTGGGGGAGTGGGGGAGTGGGGGAGTGGGGCACGAGGAGGACAAGGGAGACAAGGAGACAGGGAGACAAGGAGACAAGGAGAATAATCTTCTTTCCCCCTCTCCCCCCCTCTCCCCCTCCCCCCATCTCCCCAGTCCCCAGTCCCTCGTCTTACTAGACGAAGTTGGTGCGGGAACTGATCCGGCTGAGGGTAGTGCTTTAGCGATCGCTTTGTTGCATTATCTCGCCGATCATGCTCAGTTAACTATGGCGACAACTCACTTTGGTGAACTCAAAGCGCTAAAGTACGAGGATGAGCGGTTTGAAAATGCTTCTGTAGAATTTGACGAAAGTACTCTTTCGCCTACGTATCGTTTGCTTTGGGGAATTCCCGGACGTTCCAATGCTTTGGCGATCGCCCTGCGTCTGGGGTTGAAAGCAGAAGTTGTCGAACAGGCGAAAAGCCAAGTAGGGGAAGCATCAGACGAAGTAAATCAGGTGATTGCTGGTTTGGAAGCACAACGCCGTCGTCAGGAAACTAAAGCTGCTGAAGCTCAAAGTCTGTTGCAGCAAGCAGAACGTTTATACAAAGAGGTATTGGATAAATCCGCAAATTTACAGGAGAGAGAGCGCTCTTTGCGGGCTTCGCAAGAAATCGCCGTACAACAAGCGATCGCTAGCGCTAAAGGTGAAATCGCCTCTATAATTCGTCGCTTGCAGCAAGGTACACCCACAGCTCAAGATGCTCAAGAAGCCACAAATACTTTAAATCGAATTAATCAAAAGTATCAAGCGATACAGGAAAGTAAAGCAAAAGCTGGATTTATGCCCAAAGTAGGCGATCGCATTCGCATCCCGAAGTTAGGGCAAACAGCGGAAGTTTTAACTGCACCTGATAATGATGGTGAATTAAGTGTGCGCTTTGGCATCATGAAAATGACGGTGAAGCTGGAAGATGTGGAATCTCTGGATGGGAAAAAACCGGAAGCGATCGCACAAACACCCAGCAAACCTGCCAAGGTTACACCACCACCCCAATCAGCCCCAGCTATTCGCACATCTCAAAATACAGTAGATTTACGTGGTAAACGTGTAGCGGATAGCGAAATAATTTTAGACAAAGCAATTTCTGAAGCAGCAGGTCCAATCTGGATTATTCACGGACACGGCACTGGTAAGCTGCGGCAAGGTGTTCACGCCTTTTTGCACCAGCACAAGCGAGTTAGCCGTTTTGAAGCCGCAGAACAGGCAGATGGCGGAGCTGGCGTTACAGTTGCTTACATTGAATAATGGGGCATGGGGCATGGGGCATCTGTAGGACTTACCCAAAATATCTCTAAAACTCTTATTCCTTCTCCTTCGGAGACGCCAAGGGCGAACGTGTCCTTCGTGCCTTCTCCTTCGGAGACGCGAAGCGCGAACGCGGTTCGTCCCGTCCGTGAAGGAGTGCGTAAGTCCTAATCTAGTAGAAATTAATGATGCGTTACCTGAAACCCTTGATTAGACGTAGCAGTGCTACGTCTCTACATTCATTTTCACGACGTTTGTCTAATGGGCAATGGAAATAAAAAGAAGGTAGACATATTCCACTTGTGCCATACCCCCTTCCCATTGCCCAATTCCCAATGCCCACCTGCTGACTTATACTATGTACTTAAGTATCAGTTAAGGCAAAGACCAAATCGTGATTGGGGGCATTACTAAAGTAGATGCAAATCCCTAATATTTATACTTTGTTAAGAGAGACTTTCGTCATAAAGTAAGACAAAGACACCTGCTGTTGACCTAACTAGGACTTACGCACTCGTTACCAGAAAACAAGACTTTGAGATTGCTTCCTTGCGTCGCAATGACGGAAATACGTAGTCCGTGCGTAAGTCCTGCTAACTTAATAAAAGCTGCTTCATAGCAAGTTTAGCGATGTTTTTCAGCTAGCTTCCGGCTTGTAGCTATGGGAAACCAACCTTAATTATTGGGAGTCTGGTTTCAAAATGGGTAACAGCAACAGCCCAAACCCGCCCGATCACCTATGCTAAAAGTTATGCACTCCACAGCCAACTCAGCCCATCCAAATTCCCAGTGGGAGGACTTAACCCAGCTTTCGGCTCCAAACACAGTCCAGTGGGATAATATCAAAACCCAATTAGACTTAGCACTTTTGGCGCTAGAAACTTTAACTGGTATTGGTTCTGAAGCAATGCTCTCGGCGGCAATTATTCTGAATTTAGAATCAAAAGTGCCAGATCGTGTGGCGTTGTGGAGACTACGGCAGTCGAATCCTCTACGTAAAAGTACTGGAGGGCGAAAAAACCTAGATGTAGAAGAAGCGCGATCGCTAGTTCTGATTATTTGTTACCTTGCAAAAGAGGATCAAGAATTGATTCGTCGTGCTGTAGGGTTATTAGAACAAATGGCGGAAACTAACCGCGAACCCCATCAAGCTGCTTTACTGGGGGATTATATTGATACTTTCTGCAACACGTATCAAGATCGGATGGAGTCTGATGAGAAAATTTCCACAGATGCACTTACGCACTTAGGATTGAAACTACTCGTAGATTTACTATTTTACAGTAGTCCTGGTGGACACCGCCGCCTCTGGCTAGCACTTATAGATCGTTCCACACAATTTGAGATTTGAGATTTTAGGTTACTAATCCAAATCCCAAATCCAATTCCAAAATCCCAAATCCACGCATCCCTAATTGTCCCCCTCGCACTTTCTGTCATGCCTGTATCAAACCCTGTAATCCGCCGATACACACCCCCAACCTGTACGCTAGAAGTTATGGCACAAAGCTCATCTTTGTCCGGTTGGACGGGGAAATCTGTGCTAAAGCAGTTAAACTTTGAGCTTCGCTTTGACGATCCGCGACTACCAGAAGAACGGAGAATATCAATTAAAGGCGATCGCAATCAACTTGAAGCCTTGTATAATGCAGTGACAAACTACGTGCAGGAATTTCTTCAAAAGTCTCCAGAAAGCTTTTGGGCAAATTTCTCCGAACCAAAAGACTCAACCAAAGTATCAGAAGACCCAGAATTAAAAGCCTTTAATCAAACCTTAATACCAAAAGAAACTTTAAAATCTTTTAATAATTTCCAGATGCCAGGGGCAGAGATACACTTAGAATCAAACAGTTATTTAACTCACAACTTGTTTCTCGGTTCCCTCGCGAACCAGATATCTGGAGGTGTAATTCAACTAACTTTACTGCAACTCTTCGATTTAGCAACCGCCTTAGATGAATACTCAGCAGAGGTAATGGCATTACCAGCCCTTAACGCAAGGAGTTCAACTTTTAGCTTGCCTAGTTGGGCACCTGCTGCCGCTGTGGTATTGGTAGCTTTGGGTTTAACGCCATTTACTTGGCAATATGCTAATAATATCAGGCAAAAGCAGTTAGCAGCTAAAAAAACAGCTTCTACACAAGAAGTCGCCCTGCAACCTTCCCCCTCAGAGCTTTTCCCAACACCCCAACCTGGACTTACCCCCCCAGACAAGTTAGTGCCACCGCTAGGAACTACCCCAGCAGTACCAGGTTCTACGCTTCCTACACCCCCAGCACCTGGTTCAATACTTCCGACAACGCCAATACCCGGTTCGACACTTCCCACAACGTCTCAACTGCCCACATCTGCCAAAACTGCACCCGGTTCTTTCCCCCCCATACCCCAAACAGCCCCAGGATCGACTTTCTCCACAGCGCCATTACCATCAAGGGGCAGCGCTTTAAATATACCTGGGACAACTACACCAACTCTTTCTCGGTCTTCAGGGAAAACACCAAGCACCAAACTATCAGATCCCTTTGCGATTCCCACAAATTCTCAACAAACTAGCCGTACAAGTTCAATTCCTAAGAATGGAATTGCTCTACCAAGTACAACAAATTTACCATCAAATTTACCTCCCGCCACCGGCGATATATCCTCCCGTATCTCCCCTGTTTCCCCTCCTCTTGCCGCCGGAACTAATGCTAGGGGCAGTAGTAACACCGATATCTCAGCTTCCTCGCCCACAGCCCCTTCCCTGGGAAAGACCGATAATTCCTTAGCCGATAAATTGAGGCAAGGGCGCGACACTCCCTCAGCGGTAGCAACAGGCACATTGTTTGACACGCCCCAAGTGGCAGAAGCGAGAGACTTTTTGAAAAAGCGCTGGCAGCCACCCACAGGATTAAAGCAAACGCTAGAGTACAGTTTGTTAATCGGTGTTGACGGCAAAGTTGAAAGAATTTTGCCTTTAGGAAAAGCTGCCAGAGATTACATTGACACCACCGGAATGCCAGGAATTGGGCAACCTTTTGTCTCACCCAATACAAATGGACAAAATGTCAGAATTCGAGCGGTTTTCAGTCCTGATGGCAAAGTGCAGACATTTCCGGAGTCACAATGAAAAAGAGGGGGAAAGGGGAAAGGGGAAAGGGGAAAGGGTAAGAAATATAGAGTCATCTGAATAAATCCGTATTTTATTTCCGTCCCTTTCCCTTATCAGAAGTTTGGGTTTAAAACCCAAACTTCTGATAAAAAACAAAAGAGCTGTTTAGACAGCCCTTTATATTTGAAATTGAAATATAAAATTTCAATTAAAACAGCAGGAGTCCCCCACTGAATTCTGTAATCAGAATCAGTGGCGGGAGGAATGATGGGCAATGACGAATTGACCGACCACCAAAAATAACCCTTGTTGTTGTTACGGGATGTCGGTCGATGATAGCGAAGCGGTAGCGAGTCATCGAGCGTCGGAGTTGCCAATCTGGTTACGCCACTCAACGATTAAATCGGGTAAAACGTCTCTGAGCCTTTTTTGCCAATCGGGTATTGCTTTAATCTGTTCCTTCATCTCACTACTTAGCTTGAAGCAAAGTGGCTTAGAGTCTAAAGCTTTTTCGCCATCTGGTTTCCAGCAGTATTCGTGGTTTTTCCGAAAAGGCATAATTTCTGAATTTATTTAGTGGTATACTACTATAAAGTAGCAGAAGTATCAGAGTTTAAATCTGGCTCGGTTCTGTATGATGCACGAACCTTCTCCCTTGCCCGTGACTTAAAAACAGTTAGTTTATCAGTTTTAGGTAAGCGAATTAAGGTTGACTTGATACTTGGGGATTATCAACGCGAAATGCTGGATATGAACCAGGACGAGCCTAGTAGTGCGACGCTTGTTAAACGTAAAGTTAGTTGGTACTTGCACATTCAGGTAAAGGTAAACGCGAAAAATGATGTTCCACAAATAACGAGTAAGGACAACTATTTGGGCGTTGATTTGGGAAGGAAAGACATCGCGAGTCTTAGTGATGGGACATCTTTCTCAGGCAAAGACATTGAAAAAGTGCGAACTAAATATTCTAAAATTCGTGCTAGATTACAACACAAAGCTAGTTCAGGCACTCGTAGTAGTCGCAGACGTTCTCGACAACTACAGAAACGGTTAGCTGGCAAAGAGCGCAGATTCCAAGCATGGTTAAACCATAATATATCCTTGCAAATCGTTTTAGGAGCGCTTCTGGGCGTCTCGTATTCGCATATTGTCTTAGAGGATTTGACCGGAATTAGAGATAGAACCAATACCCAACCTAGAAGCCGTGAACAGCGTTTTTTGGCTAACTCTTGGTCGTTCTATCAGTTAAAACTGTTTATTCAGTACAAGGCTAATATTTATGGTGTTCCCGTTGTTTTGATAAATCCGCGCTATACCTTGCAAACTTGCCACAACTGCCTGCACATCCATCCCGTACAAGAAAAATCTTATCGTAACTCTAAAGATTACCATTGCCTTCATTGTGGCTGGAAAGGAGATGCTGATTACAACGCAGCAAATGTCATTAAACAATTAGGGGCGACTGTAAACCGTCCCTGCGGTTCGGAATACCTTAGCTGCGATACTTCTGCGTTATTGGTTTCTAGGGCTTCTGAAAGCCTACACTGAACGGAGTACCGTTTCAGTGTAGGTAGTTTACTAACGGGATTTTTTATGGGTTAACCTTCGCTTTTGACGACGCCGTGCAGTAGTGGCAACTGCTTGTTCTACCGGATAACCTACCACAGGAATTACCTGATATTTGCGCTCTTCTTCTAACTTTCTCAATTCAGTGTAATCTACCCATTGGATGCAATCAACCGGACAAGTGTCAATTGCTTCTTGAATTATTTCTTCTGTGTCCCCTTCTTGTCGAATTACACGCGATCGCCCGTAATCTGGTTCAATATAAAAAGTGTTACGAGCAACATGGGCACAGTGCAAGCAGCCAATACAGGTGATTTCATCAACATAAACACCCTTTTGACGCAGCATTCCCCCCAATTCCGGCTCTAAACCAGAGCGTTCCGGTTCATCCCGCAATAAACCGCCTAATTCTGGTTCTAAACCGGAGCGATCGCTTTCTTGTTCTTCCTGCGGTAGATAATCAGACATTACGCACTCCAGCGCTGTACTACTAAACGAATAGAACCATCTTTATTTTTCTGTTGTTCAGCCACTTCAAAGCCAGCACGAGTAGTTTCTTTCACAACCGTCTGATATGCATAACGCTGGGTTACTTGCCGCAAAAACCCATCAACAGACAAGTTTTGCTGCCAATATTGTAAGTCAGAAACTAATTCGTATTCTTTGCCATTCCATTTAAAGCCGATATCATAACCATTATCTTGTTCAATGGTAACTTCGGCAGCATGAGTTTGACCTTGATAACCGCGCACTTCCCGTGTACCAGGTTTCCAATTTATACCCAAGTCGGTGAGAGCTTCTTTCAATGAATCAAGATTACGGATTTGCGTCTTAATTTGGCTAAAGTGTGACATGGTGGTTGTGATTTGAGTAAACTAAATTTGTTTGAATTACCAATCGCTGAAAGTGGTTTGCGTATTTACCACATTAGATTCCAACACCTGAGCGGTGAAGAATTCTGAAGTTGGTTCATGACTAAGTACTAGCCCTAGCTGTGCCTCTATTGCTGCGGTAACTTCAGCACAAGAAGCACCCACAATACCAGTGACTTTTTCTTGTACCCGACCATCTGGAAAAATGATGAATTCTAGTGTTTCCATGCTTTTGGCAAACCACGCTCTTTACGGAAGGGACGGTACTGTTCTCTTGTGATGGCTAAAAAAATATAGCCATTGGAACTTTGCTACTTAGATACAAACGTGCCACTTTGTTAACTAATGTTTCATCTCTCAAAATATATATCTCAGAATTTTTACAAAAATTATTGATTTTATCAGTCTACACATCTGTCATATGTAAGTTTCCCTTAACCTTCTAAATTAGTCAAGGTGGAAATTAAGCAGCGTTATGTATCCTCAAAAGCTGTAAAAACAAGCATTAGAGAGCATATAAGCAGCAATGCATGTTAGGAAATGACTAAAAGTGTTGACATAAGTTATCATTACTAGTCATGAGAGTGCAATTCTCAGCGATCGCTGTATAAGGTGGATTATAAGTATAAATACTATAGCTTTAATTTATATCTTTGGTTGTATAACCAGAGAGGTATATATTATATTTTTGGAGAGCGATCGCAAATAAAATGCAATCTACTTTCTAGATTCCACCTTCTAGATCATCTAGCTCATCAACAGTCAGTAGTGCTTGGGCACTATGACGCACGAATAATACATGAACAGTTGTGTCTCGAATGGTAAACAGTACACGGTAGATGTTTTTGGATTTTCCGTAAAGTAACTGTCGGACTTCTTCAGAAAAAATCTCGTGTTCAACTGAAGTTCGCACAGCGTTGAGGCTTTTCTTGCAAGGTTGCGATCGCATTCATTAATCCTCGAAACCAACGATCAGCAAATTCGAGATTATAGTTCCAAATCGCATAGTCAAACATAGTCAGACATCTGCAACTCAGTTTTAAGCAACCCTACTTTCAGCATGGACACGCTTAAATAGTGGAGTTATCCGCCTTGGATGTACTACCTGACACCCCTTATCCCTTAGAATAGACTTGAAAGAGTCAAAGCCTTCAGGATTACTTTTTCTGCCGATGTTCAATGCACCATTTACGTCGGCATGAATCTTCAAACCAGTCTTACTGATATACCACGCACGTTTGACACGCCTTCCTGAGAATACGTGCTTTACCTTATTGTTAGGTTGGTATGTTGGGATAATGTCCCAATCAATAAAAGATGCCTTGCTAGTGTAGGATTCTTCTGTAACCTTAACGGTAATGCCGACTCGTTCTAATTTATAAGTCAGCATTTCAATAAATTTAGCGTGTGGTATTTGAGTAAAATTCTGGTTTGTACGTTTACCTAAATTAAGACGTGTTTTCCATTGTTCATTTTTTCCTATTGAGACATGAGTTACACCAAGAGATACAAACTCATCCACAATCATTTTTGTGGACTGATGTAAATATGAATCTACGAATTGATTCCGATTACGAACTAGAGAGGCAATTCGCCTTGACTTACCTTTCCCTAAGGAGCGAAAACCTCTATTCCTTGCAATTTGCTTGTTGTAAAACTGGTTTGCTGATTTCAATGGTTTGCCATTTACAATAATCGGCTGTATTGCTAAGTCGTTAAAAACAATCGTCGCTAGATTGTCTAAACCAATGTCTATTGCCGCATTCAACTCAGGATTTAAGCTACAAAAGAACTCGCTTGTTTGAGGAATTTCATAGACTACCTCGATAACATAGCATCCGGTTTTTGGGATAATTCGTACTTCGCATAAGTCCTCAAACCTTAGCCCAGGTTTTACCGGAATTCTGATTGGCGACATCGAAGGAGCCACAGAACCCTTGCTAAATTCCCTTTTACTAATTGCTTGATTATTGAACTTAACTAGGTTTTTTACATCAATATAATTCGGTGGCTTTGGTCTACCTGTGAACTTATAGGTAGCAACATTGGTGGACGATAGAATGCTTCAACTAAGGGAAGTAAAACATAAAAACCAGTCCAAGACAAGATTTTTTTACAGGTCGTCATTCTCAAGAAAACCCTCTAAATCCTCATCCTTCAAGGGTTTTCGTGAGGTGTGGCGAACCGCAAGAACATAAACTATCTCATCCTAGATCGTAAAAATAATCCGATATTTTTGGTAAATGAGTTGACGAATTTCCTGATTAAGGTCGCCCGTCTCAGGTATTAACGAACATCGATAGGGCAAGTTTTTCAGGGATTGAAGGGCGTTTATAATACCATCGAACCACTCATCTAAAGCGCCAGGGTTGGTTTCCTGTATCCACGAATACGCATCCTCAATATGCTCAGTGGCAAGGGCGGAAAGCTTAACCGTGAATGCCATGTTTTTTCCGCATATCAGCTATAAAATCCTCTAAAACAACGGTTTTACCGTCCTTTACGTCCTGTAACCCCTGCTCTATCGCTTTCATTGTTTCCAGGTAGTCAACACGGTCAAGAAGCGCTTGGTATGCCTGGGCATCCTGTACAACAAGTTCAGCCTTGCCGTTAATCGTCAATACAACAGGTTCCCTAGTTTTTTTCATTTGTTCAAGAAACTTAACCGTGTTTCGTTTGAAGTTAGAAAGTGATTCAATGTCGCGGCTAATATCCATAACGCCCTTTGGTGAAGCTGCACACTAAATATAATGCAAATTTAATGCTAATCAATTTTGAGGCAATAAGCAAGCTGTTTGTTTGGCAGTCCATCTTGTCAATCAAGTTGACGGAGAAGCAGATTATCAACTTCTTCTTCAACTAGTTTTTTTTAGCTCCTGAACTAAATCATCTCGCCCAATGTCACTTAAAGCAACTTCTAATTCACCAAGTCTGCTTCTTTGCTCTAACCATTCCCAAATTCGATATGGCTGTCTTCCCGCTTCAAAACTAGCGCGTTGTTCTAAGGGAATATCAAAATAATCTGCTAAACCTTGCCAGTCTTGAATCAGGTTTTGGCAGACTTTCATCTTAAGTTTACCAGAATAGCGCTTAATAGCTGGATTCACAGGTTTTAAAATAAAAGTTTTTTGTTGACTCTCTTTTTTTAACGTTTCTATTTGTTTAGCTCTTCTTTCAACTTGTTGCTGACATTCTTCAATTCTCTTTATTAATTCAAATTTTTGAGATGCACTGCTAGTTGTGGCAAGTTCCTTCTCTAGAAAAGCAAGTTTTTCTTCCCAGATATTCCTCACTTCCTCTAGTTGTCTTAACAAGATATGTTCTCGATTATCTGCTGACATTACTTATCTCCGAACTATTTTCTTAATTTTCTCCCAAGTTTTGTACATCAATCCATCTATTGCCATCTCCATTTCGTAAGATGCGGCAGGAATTAACGGCAAAACTACCTTCAACTTGGCTGAAGCTGCTTTATCTTGTTTCTCTAACTTGTATCGAATCTTTTGCACGAGATAAATTAGTTCTGAAGGATAAGTAATAGTCCTATTATTAAGAATTAATGCCATAATAATTTTTACTTTTCATCGCTAAATTACCTCCATATATACATTTGAGGCTATTTTGTCTGTGTTTTTTGTCTAAGTCCCACTAGAAATTAATTATGGCTTGTCCGAAACCCTTGTAGAGACGTAGCAATGCTACGTCTCTTTTATACCATTAACTATCTTCTTTTTCTTCTTCTTTCGTATCTTTTCCGTTCGTCAAATGGGTATTCTTCGAGGGGGAAGGAAGTAATCCTTTTGGTTCGTCGTGGATATCTGAATAACTCGCTACCCCCAAATTTAGAGGGGATACAATAAATGTTTCTCTCGCGATGTTACCGACTTTTTTAGTTGCTATTCCATCAATAGATGCTCCAATAACACCACCAACAAAGGGAACAGCACGACCTAAAACAATTGTTCCTTTTTCACTGAATTTAGTGACCAGTTTAAAGCCAACTTTTTTGTTGATTGCTCCTAATGTCTGTTTAGAAATATTCTTGATAGCTGATTCAGTCAGCTTACGACCTATTATTATTCCTGAGTCTTTAAGAATATCTTTGGCAGAATTTCCTACCAAACAAGCATAGATCAGAGTCTTTACCTTATCGTCTTTAAGATCGTATCCACCCATGTAGGCAATAGCTGCGATCATTGTGACATGAACATAAATTACACTGGCGAAATTAGCAGGTACAGTAATAGGTAGCGTGAGTAGACCACCTAAGCCAGTAAGAAAGCCTGATGTTCCAGCTTTGACAATTTGCCACTTGATTAGATCATTAACACTATCATTTAGACTACCGCCTTTAGCAAGATATTTTTGAGCCATTTCTGGTGCGGAATCCAAACCAGGTATTCCATTGATTGCTCTTTGGTAGAGCCATTCAAAAGCCTTCTCGATATTAGATTGAGTTAATTCTGTTTCCATTGTGGTAAAGGAATGATTAGATTAATTGTTGTCTAATGAATAATACTTGAGAAGCGGTATTATTTGATGCAATTACTTGGCAGATAGACCCTGAATTCTCAATACAATTGGAATATAAGTGATGTTTTATTCGTCTTGAATTCTAAACATCAAACCCATATTTTTCTTTTAATAAAGCTTTTAGCTCATCATTAGGTTCTTCTCCATAGCAAGAACCAATAACCTTTCCATAATCCTCTAAATCGATACTTTGATTTGATTCTAGTGCTTTCAAGAATTCCTGTTCTAAAGCAGCTCTTATGTAAACGAAGTAATAAGCCCATCGACCAGTGCTATCTTTCGCTTTGAGTTTATGAACAAGATGACCTTGTTGTGAAATAAATCTGTCTACATTCATACCATTATTAGGAGATCAGTTTGGACTAATTTGATGATAGGTTGCGTCTAATCTGCGTTAAATGCAGCCCTTTGATATCAAGGCTTTCAGGAATTAGCTTCAACAGTTAGTATCTTTATTTGGACGAAATTGCATGTCCTTTGATCAACTAATTCACATCAGGTATATATTCTAAGACTTCCATTGATTTGATTTAGACAAGGCATTAATCACAGCATTACGAACCTCCTTTTCCTTATGATTCTTCATAGACTCTAAAACCTTCCGTCCCTGTGGATTCGCAACTCCAGCTAATGCACAAGCTAGAGCATTGATATCTAGTTGATCCTTTATACCAAGTTCAATTTGTTGCTTAAGCGCATCTACATTACCCATGCCAATAAGTGCTAGAAAGCAACGTCCAGGTAAGTCATACTTATCTGTATCATCCTTCTGGCGATTCAATCCCTGTCTGAGTGTAGAGATAACTTGAGAATTACCTATGAACACTAAATAAACTAATGCTTCGTCACGTTCATCAAAAATGCACATATCATCCTGAAAAACTTGCAGGAGCGGGTCTATCATTTCTGGTATAAAGCATCCTAGTCGTCCAAGTGCAATGGCTGCATATCTTTTAGTTTTGATCGGTAAATTTGAAAAGACTAAATTTTTCATAACCTCAATATCTTTCGGACGATTGAGAGGTGATATTTTTGGTAATTTCCTTTGAGGTTTCCCTCCATCTGCCACAACTGCCCATTCGTAAATCCAATCTGCTTGGGCAAATATAGTTTTTTCAGAAGTACAGATACTCAAAATAAGAGCAGACCAACTTCGAGCAAAAGCATCATGTTTCTCATTGATAACAACTTGCCGTAAAAGGTTAAGTTCTTCATCAGCAAAAGCATAAGTTGTGTAAGAATAGCAAGTTTTAGCGCTGGTTAGCCATACAATAGCCCATATAGCGGTGGTTGACACTGCATCATTACCCACCGTCTTTTGTTCAGCAGCCGTAAGCAATACTTTGACCACTTTACGCAAGAGTCCGTTCGGTAAAAAATCTATTCTTGCACCATTCTTTTGACCCTGTGGACGAAAAAATACTTCAACTAAATGCAGTGCTGCGGAAACACGCTCTTGGACTGAACAGAAGATAGTTAACTCCTCCAAAAAGGGTATTAATATTTGAGTGGCGTTTTCTGCATTGAGGATTTCAGTGTTTGTTATTGCTATATTTAAGAAGATACAACCAATCTTATTTCGACGCGCATCACGAGTTTGTATATAACTTTGTAACAATCGTTCATGCAATAGTTGTCCAAAACGTGACTGCATCACTGAATAAAATGCTTCATCCATTAAAGTATTCAGCTTGTTGTTCAAACCATCCAGTTCGTTGAGGTTATCTATAGCTTTATCTATTACTAAATGAACTGTCTCGTTCTTCAAGTCAGGCTCTGTTCCAAGGCATTGCATAGCAAAACTAGACAAAGCACGAGCTTCTCTCGACGATCTATTGGAAGATAACAGCATTAACATCACGTCATCAGCAGTGACAACACCTAAGTACTCCGATTTGCTGTTTTTTTGACCCAATTTCAATATCCAAAAGCGCATAAACTCTTGCCACTGAGCAGCGACAACTGGCTCAGTTTTTTGACTTGCACCAAGAACTTCAATTGGTCTGTCTACAATCGGTATGTCATGCATTTTCTGACACAAAGAATCCAAGATATCTAAAGTTTTTTGTTGACTCTCTTTTTGCCTCTCTTTTTTTGAAGATTCTATTTCTTTAGTTATTCTTTCAATGTGTTGCCGACATTCTTCAATTCTCTTTGGTAATGCAAATCGTTGTTCTGTACTGTTAGTCAAAGCAAGATCCTTCTCTAGAAAAGCAAGTCTTTCTCGCCAGTTATTCTTCGCTTGCTCTAGTTCCCTTAAAAAGCTATGTTCTTTATTATCTGCTGACATTACTTATCTCCGAACTATTTTCTTAATTTTCTCCCAAGTTTTGTACATCAATCCCTCTGTTCCCATCTCCATTTCGTAAGATGCGATCGCAGGAATTAACGGCAAAACTACCTTCAACTTAGCTGAAGCTGCTTTATCTTGTTTCTCTAACTTGTATCGAATCTCTTGCAGGAGAGAAATTAATTCTGATGGATAAGTAATAGAAGTTATATTTTCGATAGATACAACTGCTTGTTCTACCTTAACCAGTTGGGTTTCTGCTTCCTCATCAGAGATAATAATTGCCTCTTGTGGATAAAGTTCCCAGTATTCTGTCTCGTATTTACGAATATTAGGGAGAATCTCTCGCTTAATGCGCTGCTTTAACTCAAAATTCGCAGGTTTACTACTACTTGTAAATAACTCTTTTTCAAACTCTCCCAGCTTTTCGTAGAGTAAGTCTAAAATATCTTTTAAGTCATTTAGTCTGTCGTAATCGCTCATAATTTATTCTTAATTTGTAGTTGTTAAAGTCATCAAGTTTTGGGCGTTACTGAATGATATGATGAGATGAATAAAATTATGCAGGTGCAGTTTTCTGCTTTAAATAATCAAGTAATCATTTCACGTTAATAGCAATAGATATGAATCTTTTAAAGACGCGAAATTTCGCGTCTTTATTGTATTTGTATCAAGGTTTTTTTAAATGGGCATTCTCAAGAAAACCCTATTTTTAGCATTAAATTCTATTATTGAGAATCAATGCCATAATAATTTTTAATTTTCGTCTACGGAAAAAATAAGATTAACGAAAAATCTTATTTTTGCGTCCAATGGACAAAACTAGACTTTTGTCCATTTATTTTTGTTAATTTTAGATGCCCTTGCCCTGACCCGATCCCAGTCTGTTATATTAATATGATTTAGCAGAACATCATTGTGTTGCTCTGCCATTGCTGCAAAAACTTCATCCCACCCAAGCCGTAATCGTGGTACTGCGCGAATAATTAGGCGATCGCCATGAACCTCAATTTCCACGTCTGTGTGAATACCGCTTTATTCTAATAACGGTTTGAGAACATGAACACCTTTAGAATTGGCGATTCTCACAATTCAGCTTCTATCTAACAGATGCACCCATATTTAGCCATGTGAGTGAAAACACAGTGATCATATTATAGACACATATATAAAAAATTTCAAGTGCAGTAAAAAGACAAGCTAGAGCTAGATAAGTGCGATCGCTTTTTTGTAGGCAGAAGTGCGATCGCTTTTTTTATGGGAGATTGGGGAGTGCGATCGCTTTTTTGTAGGGAGTGCGATCGCTTTTTTTATGGGAGATTGGGGAGTGCGATCGCGCAAAAGTGTGGCAAGTTCCTATTCTTGATAATCACTAAGCAGTATAGGTTCTTTATTCGGAATTCTGACAATAATTTCGATAGTTCCACCCAAAGCATTCACAATTGCTCGAAGTGTATTTAATTCCAGATTTTGCCTACGTTCCAGCTTGGATATTGCTGGTTGCTGCACTTCCAGACGCTCTGCTAATTCTGATTGAGATAAACCGAGTTTTTCCCGCAGATGTCTAAGAGGGTTAGTTTCATATCATCTCCGGTTAATTAAGTAACCCTCGTAAAGACGTTCCAGCGGAACGTCTCTACAAGGGTTACGGGCAACGCATAGTTTCTTTCTACGAGATGTTTATTGCAAATTAATTGAGAAATGAGCAATTAAAGTATTCCTTTCGTAGGACAGCAAGTAAATATGCAGGAGATTGGGGTCATCTTTATCAAGGTGCATAGCTGTCCCATCTAGTGCTAAGTGGTGATGATCTATCCACTTATCTTTTGAATCTAGCAAAACACTGAAGTAGGGGCTTTTATCTGGATGATTCTTTTCTAATTCTTCGTAGCTTTGATAAAAAGGAGGTATTCCAATTCCTAAAGGCATATACAAACCCTTGGAATAGTCTGTTACTGCCAGCTTTGGAAGTTCCTTTAAATTGACACCGCTGATGAATAATTTATTTGTTTCACCAGTCTTTGTATCGCTGAATAACAACTCAATTTCCTGTAAATTCTGCTCAACACCTACAGGTTTAATGTTCCTCAAAATAGTCTTTTGAAATTTGCCTATTCTCCAGTATTCATTTCCCCAAGGTTTTTGAGAATCGTAAAATCCTGGTGGACGGAAACTTGCAAATTTTATGTCATTTTCCTGATTGTAAAAATCTTTCCAAGTTGTCAGATTTTTTGCGAGTGTAGTTCTAACTTTTCTTCCTTGCTCTCCTGATACAATTATTCTTTCATCAGGCAGAAATTTAGTAGCGATTTCTTTTTGATCAATTACTTTTCTAAGTAAATCAGTTTTGACTACTGTCCCGCTCGGATCTTGCCAATGTTCTAATCTCCGCCAATGCTTCCAATAAGACATCTTATTGATATTTTCAAAGACATTTTTGTAGAGTCCCATCGGAAATGTAAACCAGCTTTGATAATAAAGAGATTTATTATTATCCTCTTTAGTAAAAAGCAAAATTTCCCAATATCCTGCATTTAAACAGTTATTAGCTAAAGCAATTTCAGTGAGATTTTGCTTTTCAAAACCATCTCCTCCGCTAATTTCTATATGTTCGGAATTAGCAGGAAAACTAATCTGTTGTCTGTTCCATTCTCTATCTGTTAAGGCGATTACTTCTAAACCTTCATCTTTTTTAACCCATTCAGGTACTTTCGGTACTAAGAGTTTCAGATCAACATTTTTTACAACTATCTTTGCTGTTTTTTCGTTAGTCGGTTCCAGTACAAAATCGAAGTGAGTATTATCTCTTTTGATAACTGTGAGCTTTCTGCTGGAATATCTTTGGAAACTTTTGGCTAATGGAGCAGGATTATCGGGATACTCGGCATTAGATAGCTCTTGTAGTTTTACTGAGGTTTTATTGTCATATTTATATTTAGAGGTAAACCAAAAACCTCCCACACAAATCACACCAAGAGATACAGCCAGAGTAGTAAATAAAATCTGTTTCTTCGTAACTCGGAAATGAGCTTTGCCAAGTCGTATATTGCTCTTGACTCTTTGCCGCTCTGATGTATTACTCATTTGGAGAAGTCCCGGAAACTAAAATTATTGTCGAATAGCATACCATATACATTACACATTGAGGATTTCTATTAGACATCTCCGGTAAAAAATGTAGAGACGCGACCAGTCGGCTCTCTACAAGGGTTTTGTTTTGGTTGATGCACATTTAATTTTCACTCCTAGCGGGACTTAGACATATGCGTGAAAAACAATCTATAGAGGTAGTATTGCTAGCTTTCTAGGGATTCTGGATAACGCATATTTACTTATGTCTAATCAAAAATCCTCCAAAAGACATCTCCGGAAAAGAGGTAAAGACGTAGCAGTGCTACGTCTCTACAAGGGTTTGGGGCAACGCATAATTAATTTTTGGAGATGTCTAAAGCATAAAGCTGTTGGGGGGTACTTGCAAATTTTTTATCCTATAGACATCTCCAGAAAAGACGTAGAGACGTAGCATTGCAACGTCTATACATTGCGGCAACGCATAATTAATTTCTGGAGACGTCTTATGGGAATGCGATCGCCCGGTTATTAACCTAATGATATAACTCTAGATTGGTCGAAATTACACTACCAGCATACGACTGCGGTTAGATCGATATTAATGGAAAATACAGTAAGAGCGCGATTCGTTGCAATTGAGCCATGTGATTTTACGCACACTTGAAGATATGAATGATATCATATCCGGAATGAGTTTTGGTGGAGTGAAGTATTTTTATATCTCTTTATAAAAACATTAAAGTGAAAGAATATACTTAAGTAATTTTTGGTAAGTGCGCTGGTGCAAGTTTAACAAACTTTATATTTAGTCATAAACGATGGTAAATAATTTAAGCTTGAGCAACGATCGCCCGATTAAAATTCTGTTTTTGACTGCTGAACCCACTGATAGTGCTAAACTTCGTTTAGGGCGTGAATTGGAAGATATTAAAGAAAGGCTGCGACTAGCGAACCTGCAAGGAATGTTTGTACTAGAAGAGCGACGTTCTGCACGTCCGCAAGATATAAGCCAAGCCATACATGATTTTAAGCCAAATATAGTGCATTTTTCTGGACATGGGGAAAGTACTGGTGAGCTTTGTTTTGAAAATGAGCTTGGTAACACAAAACCAGTAACACCTGAGGCTTTAGCTGCATTGTTTAAATTAGTTACGGCTCATGTTAATTGTGTGGTGTTGAACGCTTGTTATTCAGATATTCAGGCTCTTGCTATTGTTGAGCATATACCTTTTGTGATTGGCATGAAAAGAGCGATCGGCGATAAAGCAGCGATCGCTTTTGCAGTTGGTTTTTATAAAGCGCTGGGGGCAAAACGCTCAATCGAAGAAGCTTATGAGTTTGGCTGTGTGGAAATTCAACTACAAGGAATTCCCGAAGAGTCAACCCCAGTTTTGCGGAAAAAACAACAGCGATGTCTCCGACAAGCTGACGCAACGCCTGCGATGTTTTATCTAGAACGTCCTACGATTGAAAAGCGTTGTTATGAAGAGATTAAGCAACCCGGTTGTCTGATTCGCATCAAAGCACCTGAGAACATGGGCAAAACGTGGTTGATGAATCGGGTAGTCGCTTATGCGAGAGGAAATGGTTATAAGACAGTAAATTTAAGCTTTAAAGGATTAGTTGATGGGATTTGCAGCGATGAGGAGACATTCATGCGATCGCTATGTGTGGCTGTAAGTGACGAGTTAGAATTACCGAATAATTTAAATCAATATTGGGACAATCAAGCGACTTGCATCTACAACAGCACGATGTATTTTCAAAAATACTTGTTAGCAAATTCTAGTCCTGTAGTACTAGCCTTGAATGACGTGGATCTGGTTTTTGAACAGCCTGCGATCGCTAACAACTTTTGTAATATGCTGCGAGATTGGCACGACAAAGCAAGACGTGGCGATAAAGTTAGTGAAATTTGGCAAAAACTCCGCTTAATAATTGTCCATTCCACCGAAGTTTATGCTTCCCTAGATATTAATAACTCACCACTTGCTAATCATCCAATACACAACAATCTAAATTTGTGAAAGACGCTACGAATAGATGGCAAGGGGAAAAAATTAGCTGGCGAATGGCTACCAGTTATGATGCGACTCAGGCTTTTATTAAAGCTATGTCTTCGTCTAATAATCCTTCTCGACAAAGTGTGCTAGAAAAACTCCCATCTATTAACCTTTCACCAAATGAAAGTTCAGGAAATGGACTAAAGTTTATCGAAGGTGAGCCTAAAAAAGAACCAGTCTTGGTTAAAGTCGCTAACGGTGAGTTTAAAAAAAATTGATGAAAATTAGTTCCCATTCAATTCTTTTTTTCCATTCCATAACGAAATTTCTAACAAAAACTCTGCGTTACTCTGCGCTTCCCTCAGCGTCCCTTTGCGTTTAAAAACAAATAGTAAATAGCCCCCTCTCTGCAAACAAAGAGGGGAAAATAAAGCGTGAGATTCTCGCTTACGCTTGATTCTCAAAGTAAGCTTCTAGGGCTTTGTTCACCAACTCACTCATCGGTTTACCTTGACTAGTTGCAGCAGCTTTCAACTTGACGTAAATATCATCTTGAATGCTGACTCGACGCCGACTTTTACTGCTGGCAATGGTAGTATTAGCGATCGCAACCTCTTTCCCTCCACTTTCTTCTACCACCAAACCATCGCTATCATCTGTAATTTCTGGCTCCCCAACAACTTCAGATTCGTAATTAGCGGCAAATTCTCGAATCGCATCAAAACCAACGCGATCGCAAAAATCACCAAAGCTTTCCCCAGATTTCCGCGATCGCTTAAAGAACACAAAAATCGGCTCTAGCTGCGTTTCTATGTCATTATGGTGCAGCTTTTCCATATAAGGTAACGCCAATCTAGTTTGATCTGGCGAACCCCCCAGCCATACTTGGTAACTTTCTGGAGCGCTACCGACAAAAGCCAATTCTGCCATGTAAGGACGAGCGCAACCGTTCGGGCAACCGGTCATCCTTACCACAAAATGCTCGTTTTGTAAACCAACTTTATCTAATGACGAGCGAATTCTTTCTAAAATACCTGGTATTGCTCGTTCTGATTCGGTGATTGCCAAGCCACAAGTCGGCATCGCAGGGCAAGCCATCGCATAGCGCACCAAGGAATCTATTTTATCAGGGTTTGTGACGACACCGTGACGCTGAAGAATCTCTTCAATAAGTTGTTTATTCTCAGGTTCAATATCGAAGAGAATTGCATTATGATGCGGTGTCAAGCGAATAGGCAAATTTAATTGCTCGACAACTTGCCGCAAAGCAGTTTTGAGTTGCAAGGAACCTTCATCTTTGATGCGACCATTTTCGATGGAAACCCCTAAAAACAGCTTACCATCACCTTGAGAGTGCCAGCCGAGGAAGTCTTGATATTTCCATTCTGGCAGTTCTTTAAAAGGTGTGAGGGATTTGCCAAAGTATTCTGCAACCTTTGACTTGAATTTCTCAACCCCCCAATCGTGGATGAGATATTTTAGTCTAGCGTGACGCCGGTCAGTGCGATCGCCATAATCTCTTTGAGTCGCAACAACCGCTTTCACTATCTCATAAACGTCATCTTTCGTTACATAGCAAATCGGGTCAGCGATGCGTGCGAAGGTTTCTTCTTTGTTGTGGGTTCTTCCTAAACCACCACCTGCGAAGACGTTAAATCCTTCTAATTTCCCTTTTTTATCAGTAATTACCACCAAGGTCAAGTCTTGGGTATACAAATCTATAGAATTGTCTCCCGGAACCGTCACGCAAACTTTGAATTTGCGTGGCATGTAGAGATTGCCGTAAATTGGTTCTAAACTATCTTCAACAATCGACTTACTATTATTTTGCCGTGCTGCCTTGACTTCTGGCTTTTCTTCGGCACTAATTACTTTTTCTCCATCCAGCCAAATCTCGTAATATGCGCCGGTTTGCGGTTTGAGCAAATCAGAGATATTCTTGGCATATTCCCAAGCATACTGATATTCTGGGCGATTTTTGAATGGTGCTGGGCAAGCCATGACGTTACGATTGACATCACCGCAAGCGGATAAAGTCGAACCCATACTTTTCACCATACCAGCGATCGCCGCTTTGAGATTTTTCTTCAAAATCCCGTGTAACTGAAACCCTTGACGGGTAGTTACTCGCATTGTATGGTTGCCATAATCATCAGCGAGCTTATCTATAGTCAGATACAATTGTGGCGGAATAAACCCACCCGGACTGGTGGTTCGCAGCATAAACTGGTAATCTTTTTCCTGTCCCTTGACGCGATTATCGCGGTTATCTTGCTGGTAAGAACCGTGAAACTTGAGAATTTGTACCGCATCTTCGCTAAAATGAGTTGTGTCCTGAAGTAGTTCGCTGGCGACAGGTTCACGTAAAAAATTACTATGTTCTTTTAGACCTTCGACTTTGGAAGGTTTACGTTTGGCGGTAGGGGCAGGAGCAGATTTAACCATTAGAGTTGTATAGTGTTCTTAATAAGGCATTATTCAACACCGTCCTGTGCTAGTTCTTAGCACTGATTCGGCGATCGATCCCCGGTAATTCGGTCGGAATAAAGAGGAATTTTTTACATCTTAACATGGTAAAAGCTGGGTTTATCAGTGATGCAACACTTAACAAACCCAGCAATATTTTATATGGTTTTGAGTGGCTTCTTAAAATTATTTGAAGCTATGATTTAAACCAAAGGAGAGCGCTAAAAGTTATAGAAGTCTTGTGTGAGGAGCTTTCTGGGTAGATTAAATTTTACTTGAAGCGAACACCAATACCACTTTGGATGCTCAGAGCAGAAGCAGAGCTATTTTTGTAGGCATCAATTCCTAAAGTAGCATTACTGTAGAGCAAGAAATTTTTAGTAACTTCAGATTCTATCCCAGCAGTTACAGCTACGCCATCTTTGTTACCGAGGGGAGTTGGTTTGCCGTTTGCTTCCACAAAAGAGTAACCAAGACCTAAAAATGCGTTGGTGTTTTTAGCAATACCCACATCTGCGGAAACTTGGGGGATAATGGCAGTTGTTTGGTCGCTCCAAAGAACATGACCGCGTGCTGAAAATGGAGTATCTCCTAATTTCAGACGACCTGTAAGATTACCACCAAATGTTGCCGCATCACCATTTTGTCCACCATTGGTAACACCAACTCCCACACCACCACCGACATAGCTGGCGTCAGTACCATTTTTGGTTTCAGCAGAAGCTTGACCGGCAGAGAGAAAAATAGGAGCAATTACTAAAGAAGACAATGCGGAAATTGTCACAAAAGACTTGATAAAGCGCTTCATAATGTCACCGAATATGTAGGTGTTGCATTTAAACTCTAGGTCGAGAATCAATGAAAAAAGTTCCAGAAAATTTCGATATTTTCTGAATAAATTGTCACTATTAATGCACGTCAGCAAGCCCTAATTAGCCACAAATAGTAATAAGCTGTTCTCGTTACGGAGATTTCTCTTTCCATCCGGCATTTTTTAACATAAATAGACAGTTTTTTAACTGGTACATAAAAGTTTGTCTACTTAAGCCAAAAAAACAGCCTTTATTAACGGTGTAAGGGAGTATCCCACTTTTTAGTATGTCATTGCGAGAGCAACGAAGTGAAGCGCGGCAATCCCATCAACTGTTTCGTAGTGAGATATTGTGGGATTGCTTCGTCGTTCCTCCTCGCAATGACTGATTATTCTATGGCTACGAAATAAAAACTGGGATGTACCCATGGTGTAATTTATAAATATTGTTGAAAATTATCCCAGCGAGTAATATCATGTTAACTACCACAAAAACGTTGTCTGGTTTGATGGGTTTGTGCATCGGCGATGCAATAGGTGTTCCGGTAGAGTTCACTAGCCGTGCTGAACGAATTGCATCTCCTGTAACATCGATGCAGGGTTACGGTACTTGGGATATGCCACCAGGCACATGGTCTGATGACAGTTCCCTGACCTTTTGTTTAGCAGAATGTCTTTGTAACGGTTTTTCGTTGGATATGATTGCTAATTCATTCTGGCGTTGGTATGATGAAGCGTACTGGACTGCTCGTGATGAAGTATTTGACGTTGGTAACACCACATTTTTAGCGATCGCCAACTTGAAACAAGGAATTCCACCCTTGGAAGCGGGAGGAAAGACGGAAAACAGTAATGGTAATGGTTCTTTGATGAGAATCTTACCTATGGCTTATTGTCACAAAAGCTTAACTTTTGCCGAATTGATTTCGCGGGTACATCAAGTTTCTTGTATTACCCATGCCCATATGCGATCGCAAATTGCCTGCGGTATATATATCAGTATCACAGTTTGTCTTTTACAAGGACTTGATCCACAACCAGCTTATTTACAAGGTTTAGAAAACATTCGCCAAATTTACTCTACACCTGAATACGCTTTGGAAATACCGCATTTTTCCAGAGTCTTCAGCGGCGAAATTGACAAGTTGCCACTGGAAGAAATTCGTTCTAGCGGCTATGTTATTGATACTTTAGAAGCATCGCTTTGGTGTTTGTTAAATAGTTCTAACTACGCCGAGGCAGTACTCAAAGCGGTAAATTTAGGTGGAGACACTGATACTACTGCCGCTGTTACTGGTGGGTTGGCAGGAATTTACTATGGAGTGGAAAATATTCCTTCAGAATGGGTTGAGCAAATTGCCCGAAAACAGGACATTATGAATTTAGCAGAGCGTTTAGCAGCGGCTGTTTACACTTAGGAATGCGGACTAAATAAAATACAAGACCTCACCCCGACAAAGCTGTGCTTTATCTCCCCTCTCCTTATTAAGGAGAGGGGTAGGGGGTGAGGTAGCTCGTAATTTAAGTAGAATTCGACAAGTCAGGAGCGAGGAATATTATTTATTCTGGCTCCTGGCTAACAATGATTAAACAGAAGACAAAGAATATACCTGACCATCAATTAAGAGTCGGGTGATCCCCTTAGCTTCCAAATGAGTTCGGGCTTTATGGAGCATTTTACTATCTGGAACTTTAATCACGCGATCGCGCTTGGTAGAGAAGCGCTTTGCTACTCGGTGGTTATCAAATATCGGCAAAGTTCTTTGCTGAGTTTCGATGGTGGGAATTTGCCCCAAATCGCCAAAATCCTTCAGTGGTCGAGTGATTAACTCTGAGCAACGATCGATCACTAAATAGCAAGTTTTGGGCAAATGAGCTGACGACAACGGCAAAACTTGCACCGCTGCATCACCTAAAGCTCGTCTTGTGACTAAAGGTCTTGGCTCCTCAAAGTCGTCATCCTCTTCATCGAAATCATCATCATCTAAATCGTCGTCTAAATCGTCCAAATCCTCTGACTCGTCTAGCAAGTCTTCGCCGAGCATTTGCGCTATGACCGTCGGGTTTGGAAGTTCACCCTCTAACATTGGGCTAGGAATACTAGCTATTACAGTCGGCTTTTGTTCTAAAAGTTCTAATTGCTCCCCGACTGGTTGTCTTGGTATCGGTGCTGACGAACGCCGGCGTACCCGTCTGTTAGCCGCTTCTTCCTCCTCGGTTTCATCTTCTTGGTAAGGAAAATTTTCTACTACTGGCTGTGGAGGCACAACAACTTTGACTTTTGGAGTTGTCTTGCGCGGACTTGGCAAAGAAGTTTTCGGCAATTCCGGTGGAAAGCTTTCTTCCTTGGGAGTTGCTTTCACCTCGACTTGTTTGACTTCTTTCTCTTTTTGTGGTGTTACCCTGGTTTGTAGTTGGTCATAGTTTACCTGCGCTCTGCCTTCAGGAGTTCGGGCAGCACGCTTTAAAGAAACGAGATATTCATACTCGTCTTCTGGTAAGGTACTTTTGAGCAAGCGACTAATTGTCGAATTACTAACTTCATAGCGTTCTGCCAAAGTTGAAGTTGTTTCGGCAGTCTCTCGATATAATTTAAGAATTTCTTGTTTATCAGAATCTGTTAGTTTTCTCACGGTAGACACCAAAATTTTTGTTAAGCTCTTTTTCGTCCGCCGACACGCCGCGATCGGCTTGATGATGCGTCATACTCTAAGGCGGCACCCATGCCAAATAACACTCCACTCATTACCCAAAATACCTCTAGTATCTCTCCACTTTGATAGTTGGGAATCCAATTAGTGGCATATTGAAACCACATATCTGCTATGTAGAGCGAAAACGCTGCCGCTGCAATCATTCGCCAAGACAAAGAAACTCGTCCGCCCCAAAAAGCTAGCAGTAGCGTTGTGGCGATAATTAACAATAACACGTCGCTGACAATATAAATGGTACTTAAAACCGGAGCGATATTTTCTGTCCATGATGGCACTTGTTGGCTGACTTTATCTGCTCCTTGTGGTTGATGAGAAATCAGCCATGCCAAAGCGCTGCCAAAAGCTCCAATTGCCGACACAATCATCCACTGCCATTTTTCCAGATTGAGTCGCGAAGATGCAACTGCTAAAATCATGCCTACACCAAGGAACAAATATGTCACCACGAAAAATACATCACCTAGTGAAACGATTGGCTCTTCTTTTAATACTATTTCCGTATAGCCGAAAAATATTCCGCCAAGAAAATAAGAAAGCATCCCGATGCCAATTGCCAGCCAAACATTGCGATCGCTAACAATTTGCGGATTGCGCCAATTCCTTAAGCATAATATCCCAGCACTTAAATAAGCCAATGCTTCAAAAATATTTGTACCAATTACGTACCATGCCGCACGACTTTGTGTGCCGTCCGCTCCGGGAATTTTGGCACTAAACAACAAAAAGTACAATAGTGCCAGCATACCCCAGGCAATACTAGCTAAAACGATGTTTTGAGTGGTCAACAGTGAGTTAGGAGGATATGAATTCTTGTAAGATTCTCTCATATGGCTTAACTGTATAAATACATTCACAGGAGTATTTTGGCAAAAACGATGTGAAACTTAACGGGTTCATTTAACTTCGGAGCCTAGTAAAAAATTTTTTCACCAAAAAAACTGCCGATGATATGTTGGTTATTGCCATAGTTTACTCAGTGTAGATTGATTTAGCCAACTGATAAAGTGCGATCGCTCCTCCGATGGCATATTTTGTAAGGTACCAGCTATAAGTTTTGCAAAGTTGGCATTGCCAAAATATCCTTTCCCTAATCGATGCAGCTCTTGCAAAAGTAGAATTACATGATTTTCTTGCCAAGGGGAAAGTTTGGCTAACTCCAATGGGTTGGTTGTCAGCAAGTTATGAGCTGTCTCTGATGAGGATACCTGGGCAAATTGCTTTTGTTGCAATAACTCACCAATATCTTTCTCAAATAA
Source organism: Tolypothrix brevis GSE-NOS-MK-07-07A (assembly GCA_019358985.1). GTDB lineage: Bacteria > Cyanobacteriota > Cyanobacteriia > Cyanobacteriales > Nostocaceae > Hassallia > Hassallia brevis. The sequence continues at coordinate 50,488 of JAHHIJ010000019.1, forward strand.
TGACGCTTGTCGAGTCCCTAAAAACTCTTCAATGTCAATATAAACCCCTTGCAATAGTAATAAACACCCTTGGATCAAAATTTCTGTGTTGCTATGACTACCAGTGTCACTATCTAGTTGCTCTAAACGGATTTTACCCCAAACGCTGTAGCGCTCCGGTTCCTCTAGCAAAACACACGCTTTACCTCGGTTATCAGTTAATTCCCTCCACAAGGCTCTCGCTTCTTCCTCTTGATTAGCCTTGAAGACGCTAATCAAACGAAACGTTAGCCCCTGATAATGGAGGATAGGCACTTGCTGATCCCGTTTTGGGTGCTGAATCGACGATATTTCAACATCCTGCCGTTTAAGAATAAACATGGCACACTGAAATTAACTCCTGACAGGGGCATTCTTGATATGCTATCTATAATCGCACCGAGAGCTATATTGGCTCATAGTGCTTTCTTCTGGGCTTTTAGTTTGAGCGCATCCATTTCACCAACTGATTTACTAGACAATATACAAGCATGTAACACTCCAGCTTGTGAACGTCTTTCGTCTAAATTGGTAAGAAGGCACAGTCTTCAAGCCTTGGGAGTGAAAATGCATAATCTATAATAGATTGCATTTTGCCCTTAAGCACATATATAATAATTTAAAGACTGACTCTTGTGGGAGCCAGTAACTTGATTTGGGTGTGTAACTCAGGGGATAGAGTAACTGCCTTCTAAGCAGTCAGTCGCAGGTTCGATTCCTGCCACACCCGTTTTAGCTAAATAAGTAGATGGGCATAAATAAACGCTCCTCAACGTAGTAACGGCTTTAGCCGTTAAAATTGAGCGGTTTACCCCTCACTACGAAGAGCGGAGAGTGTTTTACGTTTAATTTTGCCCACTTACTTAACCACTAACCAAATCTTCTATAGTACTAGCGTTATTTGGCAATGCAGCTGTTAAAACTTCGCTGCCTTGTGTTGTAACTAAAACATCATCCTCGATGCGGATTCCGCGTACATCGGCAAATTGAGATAAACGTTCCCAATTGACGATATGATGATACTTTGAGCGCAGATTAGCATCATTTAAAATTGCTGGAACTTGATAAAAACCAGGTTCAATTGTAACTAACATTCCCGATCGCAGTGGACGATTTAAACGTAGGTAGCTTAAACCAAAGCGATCGCTTCTTTCTCTTTCCTCTTCATACCCAGCTAAATCCCCCAAATCTTCCATGTCATGCACATCCAAACCCAACAAATGACCGATTCCGTGGGGGAAAAACAGCGCGTGAGCATCCATTTCTACTAAGTCTTCCGGATTTCCTTTGAAAATGCCCAAATTTACCAAACCTTCAGCAATGACACTGCAAGCTAGTAAATGAATATCTTCATACTCTACACCAGGACGGATTTTGGCAATACACGCATCATGAGCCGCCAATATTACATCATAAATATCTCTCTGGGTAGATGAAAACTTTCCAGATACTGCCCAAGTGCGAGTGACATCAGCTGCCCAACCCATTTCAGTTTCCGCACCAACATCTGCAAGTAGTAAATCACCAGGTTGCAAAGAATGGTGATAGTGTTCATTATGGAGAACTTCGCCATGAACGGTGACAATACTGTTGTAGGAAGTAGTCATATTATGTGCTATAATAACTCCTTCCATCGCAGCCCGGACTTCGGCTTCTATTTTGGCACCAGTTGTAGCACGCATACCAGCTTTGTGCGCTTCGACGGTGACAGCAGCGGCTTTTCTTAACTCAATTAATGCGGCTTCGTCGTGGGTTAGACGTACCGTAACAATTGCTTTGGCTAACTCTAGGTCAATTTCGGCTGGCTGAATTTGCGGTAAAACTAATCTATCCAACAGTTGCGACTGCTGAGTCCAAGTGGCAGCATCTTGCACGGCAATTGTTGCCACACCTTTTACCGACAATTGTAATTCCACCATTGGTTTAGCAACATCCGCGCCAATTTTTTGGGCAATTTCTTCTCGAATTGGCGTTTCTCCATGCCATAAAGCGCTACTCGGTTTAGGATCGTCCATGAATAGTTCTAACTTGCCGGCTTCTAAGCGAATTACCGCATTTGGCAAGGGTAGTCCAGCAAAATAGAGGAAATGACTGCTAGCGCGAAAAGGAAAGACATTTGCTGGAAAGTTACGCGGACTGCTGTTTCCCGACCAGAGAATTACCGGAAAATCAATCAAACTGGCTAGTTTTTGTCTTCGCTGCCGTAGAGTATCCACAAGGTAGTTAGAAGTCCATGCTTGATTACCCATTACCCATTCCCTAGTTTTTGTCGTCGTCTTTATCGTCATCTTTCTCGTCGTCTCTGTCGTCTTTTTGGTCGTTATTAGACCGGATAGGCTGTTGGTTAGTCTGATTGTTGTACTGAGTATTTTGTTGATTTTGTTGCTGGGTTTCAGTCTGTGGCTTTGATTCGTCGTTACCGCAGCTGACTAACCCCGCAGAAATTAGCGCGGTTGTTATAGCAGCAAGGATGTTGGCGATCGCTTTTCTCCTCAAGCTTCCGTTTTTATTTAACATTGGCTTAAACTCTTGGAGTTAGAATTACTAATCCTACACTACTGCGTCAGGTTCTTGTTGTTATCTAACTATCGACAAGTATCTCAAGGAATGAATTTGTCACAATAGTTAAATAAACTTATTTCTCAGGTTAAAAAATGTCTGCTAAAAATCAAGCTAAATTGGACAATACGCCAACTGGCGATTGGTCGATTGAACAATTGCCGGGATTAAGTCAGGAAGAACTATCCCAATTCCAAAACTGCGGTATCTTTACCACAAAAGCGCTCTTTCAACAAGGAAATAGTTTGCAATCTAAGGTAGCGCTGGCAAATAAATTACAAGTTCATCTTCAGTATGTAAATAAATGGGTGGCTTTGGCGGATTTGGCTCGGATTCCCAGTGTGGGGACGCAATATTGTGGATTATTGCTTCATGCGGGTATAGGTTCGGTGGCACAGTTGGCTGAAACTCCCACCCACAGATTGCATCAACAAATTATGCGCTTGCAGGTAGCAACTATGCAGCGACGAGATTTATGTCCGGCGATCGGGTTAGTGCAACAATGGTGTCAGCAAGCAAAAACAGTTAGGGGTTATAAATTATAAATTCACTTTTGCGTGATTGATTATACTGCAAATGTTTGTTAAGCAAAGTTCAAATTACATTAATATTAAATCCGTTCATTAATAGGCAAACATTTAATCTGCTCAATTAAGCAAGAATAACGCTGCCAAATCGGCGTTATCCTCTTTGGATCATTTATATCTAACTTATAGATTTTGCAATATAAAATAAACCAACCAAGATACTTCAAATTTTGTTGTTCATGACTATTTAAAACCTTAAATTTATTAATAATCTCAGTATGATTAGGAATTTTGTTGTTATCTTTGGAATCTAATCCTTGATGACTCTTTTGAAACTGTTCCTCAACTTTGCGCTTGTAGTCTTCGCCTTCACACTTTATTTTTTGAATTAGCTCTCCATATAAACTCATTATTTTCTTAAACTGTTCTGTCAGATCGCACTTGTACTCTTTGTCTTTAAGCTTTATTTTTTGAATTAGCTCTCCATATAAAATACTTATGTCATGTTTTTGAGAAGGAGAAGTATCAGGTAAGTAATAGTAATATAAGTTTAAGAAATTGATAATATAAAATAAATTCCAATTTTGTTCATCATCTAATCGAGACATTAGAGATGTTATGGTTTCTTCTATTAATGAGGAAACCATATCTGCTACCAAATTTACTATATTTCCTATAGATTTACCTACCTCAACAAATACAATTGTGGATTCTTCTCCGGTTGATGTGGAGCTTGCACCGGGGATGGAAATCCGAGAATTATGAACAATATCACTATTACTCCCACTATCACCATTATGATTATGCGCCAAGAAGTTGGAATTGGCTGATGAGGTATTTGAGTTTGTTCTGCTGGTAGTGTCGGCACGAGTGGCAATGTTTCCGTTTTTTTTTGCGGTAATTCATCTACTACTTTTACAGGTTCTTCTACATTAGTTGCAAAACCTCTCCAGACTCCAGCTTCGTGCAGAATAGTTCTTTTTTCTAAATTTTCTGTGACAACAATTAAAACGCCATCGTTTTTTATTTCTCCATCCCAATTCACCCATTGTTTAGGTAGGGGATAATTTCGGAGTTCTTCTGCCAATTTCTCTAAACTTTCAGACGATTTATGTTCTATTTGATATTCTTGATATGATTCTATATCAAGAATATCAACTGGTTCAAGATGCCCAATATATTCGTTAACTTCTTTTAGATTGACTCGAAATTCTTCTAGTCCATAGAATTCTACTGATTTCTCAATCATTCCACTAAAGGAGAAATCTTTCTGTAAAATATTCTGGATTGCACTATAAGCAATCTTTCGTAAGACTACTTCATTTTCTTCTGTATCATCAGCTATCCAAACCATAGAATTGAAAACTTTTCGTCCCAGTCTAATAGAGCGTTGGGGTGATTCAATTCCTGTAATTTCTAATAGAAGCTTTTCGTTATCCTTATTTCTAAATATAAGTAGGGAGGGTTTAACTTCATTAATTAAATCGTTAACAATAGCTATTTGACCATTTTTTTCTTCTATAACTTGACGTTTTATCAAACTAGGAACTTCTACAGGTTGACGTTCTTCACTCTCGATATGACGCCAGTGAATGCCTGTCTGACCTAGTGCTGAAGTTTTAACATAAATTTCAAAGTTACTCATAACTCAACTATCCTTGTTGCTTACTAAAAAATAGACTGGGGTAAATTGAACCATTTATGCCCTTGAACAATCGCAAACCCATCATTATTTTTACAGCCGATCGCAAATTTATATAAGGCATTGTTGAATGCATTAATTTCTTCTTGAGTTGCTTGAACTTTGAGCGAAGTTGACTCAACATTTGATTGGGTTTCTTGAAAATCAACTTGTTTTTGGTCAAATTGCTCTTTCGCTGTATAGTACGGTGATTCTCTATCATCAAAGATATTGAATATAGCTCTAGTTAGCCACCATCTATTATTACGTTGATTGAAGAGTCTTTGTTTTTCATCAAATTCTCTTTTTGCATTGTCTAGCTTACTTTTATCCCTACCAAGCTCACTTGTAAGTGTTTCAAACTTCTGTTGTTCTTTTTTAAGAATTTCTTTTTTCTTTTCTAAGAAAACATTAATGAGAAACAATAAAATATATCGCAGAGGTTGATCGCCATCTTTAGGTTCGTAGGGAGCATTAATAGGAGTTTTATGGTAGTAAAACTTAGTATACCCATCGTTATCAGTCTTGGCATAACTAAAAACTACATTTCCAATAGTTTGGACTGGAGCTATTACTACAGCTACCTTATCAATTAAAGAATCTGATTTAAAAAAATTGAGTAATTCACCATATCCGATTCTGACATGGTATAGTAGGCTCTCTGCATCTCTAGGTGTTTTAGTATAGGTTTCGCACTTGACAGGAGCTAAAATCACTAGTCTAGGCGATTTTACATTAGTATAAGCATCTTTTAATAGTTGAGTAATGCGCTGAGAACTATTTTTTTCTTCATGCCATGTGCCGATTTCTGCATTATTTACCTTTCCCGTCTTTTTTTGCATGAGTGCAGTAGCATCAATAGGAATTACTACAGCATCACATTCATTTAGCTGTCTTTTAACATATTGTCTTTGTTCATCTGACGCATTTGGATTAAAGTATTCACCAGAGGGATCAGTGAACCTCAATTTCATAAACTTTTTTCCACTACTACCAAGCTCAAAGCTGAAACCTTGGTCACTCCAAGGGTTGTCTTTCGGCTGTGTAGGAGTAACTTTATTTTCTAATTTTGCATCTATATTTTTCAAGACAGACTTACATTCTTCTATGGCACGTAATGTATTGTTATCATCTACGAAAGTTTGGAGATTAGCTCTCTCGAAAGTTTTGTGAAATTCTTCGTGCATGGCTGCTAAAAGACTGGTTTTACCCATTCCTCTGAGAGCAACCATAATGATTTTTAATTCTTCATTTCCATCTGTCATAATTTCTCCTTAGAGGTTGTTTGAAAAGTGGTATGTTATGATACTAATCGAATGATTACCCCCCTTAATCCCCCCTTATAAAGGGGGGAAACAAGAAAATCCGGTTCCCTCCCCTTTACAAGGGCAGGGTTAGGGTGGGGTAATTCGAGAACTGGTAGTGATTCGATAACTTGTGTGTACACCGTAGCCTTATAAAGGGGGGAAACAAGAAAATCCGGTTCCCTCCCCTTTGTAAGGGGAGGGTTAGGGTGGGGTAAAAGAATTATAAAGGGGGGAAACAAGAAAATCCGGTTCCCTCCCCTTACAAAGGGGAGGGTTAGGGTGGGGTAAAAGAATATTTAATACATTAATCATGACTTTTCAAACATCCTCTTACTACTATTGAGCTAAATTAAAAGATTCAAGTTGATTAACTAGAGTAACTTGATTAACTGATTCCAGCCATTGTTTTCTCATCTCTCTATCCCTTTCTTTTTTGCCAAAAATGTCTGACCATATCTTTCCCCGAAGTCCCCTGAGAAAATTTTTCCATTCTTTTTGAATGTCTTTTTGACGAATGATGTTATCAATAAATTCCTCTACCATTGCATGGGTAGCTTCATTGGGTTCACACAGCAATTCCTCTATGGCTGGTTTAATAGTATTAATTGCTTTATCATAATCGATTTCCAGAGCCGTTAAAATGTCTTCAGCGGTTGTATCTTTAGAAACTGTAAGTGTTTTATCTTGTTGTTCCGAAATTCCTCCTGATTGACCAGTCATAGCACTAATATTAGTCAGTCCGTCTAAGTGTTGACGAATACGAGGAAGAATTAACCCACGATATGATAATTGAAAGCCTGCTATGATTTTAAATCCGGCTTTTAGCTTTGTAAAACGCTCTGGTATCAGTTCAGATATTTCAGTAAAAAACTCTGAACCTTCAATATTGCTGATAATGCCTAAACGTCCTTTTTCTTTTAAAAGATCAACAACCTGATTTTTAACTAACTCCACTGTCCGCTTGAGGTTTTCATCTAAAGATAAGAAACGATGAGAGATAAATACCCTCAGTTCATCCTGATAATCAGGATAAGTTCTGAATGCACTACTAATCATAATTCGATCATTAATCTCTTGTAGAGCATTTTCTGATGATAAAATACCTTTATCTCGTTCACAATTTTCAATAGCAGCAATGACACCATTATGTAACTCTTCATTGGGAGTTTGACGCAGATACCAAAGCTGTGTTCTCAGTCCTTGAAGTCCTAATGCAACGTCTTTCCACCAACCACTATCATTATCTCCGAATAAGTCGCTAAAGAGTTCTTCAGTTTCTTGAGAATCGTCTTCTAAACTTTGATTAAAGACAGTTTTTGCTTTGTTTAATTCAGCATTGACGATTTTATTAATTTCTAATAAACGTTCTTGACAAGCCGAAGTGTATTGTTGATCAAGGATATTCATATTATTAGTTAAATAATCCAAAACTTGATCTAAAAGTTGAGTTGCTTCTGTGTCATTACCACAGTTAGCAATCAAAGATTTTTCTACCTTAATATGTTTTTCTTCTACTGTATCTAATAAATCTTGGCAATTTTTCAAATTATCGCCATTATTTGATTCAGCATTAGTCCTATTAAGTACCACAAATGACCATAAGTTAACTGGTAAATCCGTTAAAGCTGAACGAGCCGTATCGTATAACTTAACATCTACATCTGCCCAATAATCCCCGGCAGATTTAGGCATTCTTACAAATAAAACAAAGTCAATATCTTTTCCTAATGCTTGAATTAACCTTTCTTCATCTCCAAGTCCTGTATCTCCTAAACCTGGCATATCTACTAAAGCAATTTTCCCAATATCAACATTCGGGAATGTGCAGGTAATTTTTACTTCTTTAACCGCTAAATAGTTAAATAAAATTCGTTGACCATCAAGAGTATCTTGAGAAACATATTCTCGAATCTGATGTTTCTGAATAATTCGAGGGGAAGTTTCTCTGAAGAGATGACGATATTGATCTAGATGAGTATGATATCGCTTTAAGTGTTCATACATTGCCCCAGGTGCTGCATAACCAGGGATATCTTGAGGTAATGGTGGTAAAGGTTTATTGGCAAATTCTTCTAAAGTGATCGGTTTTATGCCTAAATGAAGTTTTTCATAATAAGGAGTAATCACCTCATCTAAAAACGATCGCTCTGTATGAAACCACACCTCTCCATAAGTATCCACATTGGGGTTATGGTGAATTATACTCCGAACGCCTGTACAATGTTGCCGATCGCCATCAGGGATTTCGGCTGCACTTAATCTGGTTAAACTTTGCAGGAGACGGCTTTTTCCTTGTCTAGCACGTCCCACTACACCTATATTGAGAGTATCGCGAGAAAAACGGTTTTTCAGCTTAGTTAAGGCTTCTAACTCAGAGGCAATAGTCAACTGAATGTTAGAAAAACTAATCTCTTCAAGTTTCCCAATAACATTCGGATCATCAACTTGTTTTAAAAGGTGATTGCGGTACTGCTCCACTTGATGCAAGGCTGTGGAAAGAGTTTTCAAGTTCCCCTCTACCAGTTGAATCCTCTGAGCAAGGGGTTTACGCTTCTCAAGAATGTTAGTAATGAGTGTGGTTCTGTCCATCGGATAGCCTGATCAATTTGTGTAGCTCTAACTCTACTCTAAAACCATAATTTTTTGTCTTTCCTAGCTCCTCACTCTTTTGCCAACACACCATTAAGAAATATATCAGCGAGTCCTTCTGCCATTTGTTGCATTTCTTGAGGAGAAGCATCAGGTTCCATTAAGGTATTATTGGAAAAGCCAGCGATCGCAAACATTCCTAAAAAAACTTTGGCAACCAGTTTAGCATTCGTTTGGCGATAGATGCCTTTATCCATCGCACTTTGAAAGAAAGCTTCGGCAACATCGCTCATTTTATCAATGACTTCTAATTGAATGCGATCGCGCAAATCTGGGTGAAACTGCGCTTCTAAAAAACAAACTCGCATCAAATCGACATTTTTGTGCATATTCCACATCCGCCGGCGCATCACTTGTGCGATCGCCTTATAACTGCCCATTTCACTCAATTCTGTCAGCAAATCTGTCAGAATCTCTACCCAGCCGTTAGTTGCTACCTCAATCAAAATCGCCTTTTTATTAGGAAAATGACGAAACAAAGTACCTTCCGCTACACTCGCTGCCTGGGCTAAATCGCGGGTAGTCGTACCGTCAAATCCCTGTGAAGCAAACAGCCGCAGTGCTGCGCTTAAAATGCGGGTACGGGTTTGTGCCTCAGCAGGTGGGGAAGAATTAAAAACTCGCATAATATTTACGGTAATATCTCCGGTACAGGATTTGTAGCATTATTGTCTAATGTGAAGTATAAAAATCATAGAAAGCTTAATACAAGATTAACGCTTTGTTTGATTGAGGGATTGGAAATTAGGCATGAGGGAATGGCACTAAGAAAGGCAAAAAATGAAACAAGAAACATTTACTATTTTGTCGAGAGTGTATACACAGTTACAGCAGATAGCAGCACAATTGTACGCAGCCGCTGAAGTGGCACTTCAAGCCGATGATTTTGACGATGCCAGTTTGCTTCAAAGTAGAGCGGATAAAATTTATGAAGAAGCTGAAAATATAGACACCTTGATTTCGGAACTGGAGAGCGAATGAAAACTGTTGAACAATTAAAAACTCGGATTCAAGAACTAGGTAAACAAGCAGCACAGTTTAGTCAGCAAGCAGTTGAAATTAGTATTACTAATCGAGAACAAAGTAAAACTCTAATGAGACAAGCCAAAGAAGCTAGTAAACGCTGTCAATTGTTGATACAAGAGTTAAAAAGACAAAGCACTTAGGATACATAGTAATTAACATCGCCGCATCCATTTCGCAGTGCTTGCTTGTCTGCGATCGCCTGACCCCTCTGCCCACCGGAAAACGCTATTAAAGGCTGTAGTGCTAGAACGTCCTAACGCACCAAAATCTCGGATGGTGTCGTTGAGCCTCTAAGTCGTCAAGTCCGTTTTTTATACAATTTTTTATAAAGTATGGTATTTTGTATGGTGTGCCTTTTTCTACTATTATAAGCTTTTTATAAATTTATGAATATACAAAGGATAATTACATAATTGCGAAAGCAGAGGAGAGGGAAACTCCTAGAAAAAGCCCACCAATTAATTCGATTTTGTCCGGTATGAAGAATCCGATGGTTTCGTAACACATAAGACAGATTTTTCCAAAACCCATATGATTATTATGTCCAATACATTAGAATCGCCACAGCAGCAATTAGAGCCAATATCAAATTTGATGCTGCTTATTTTATTAGTCATAGGTGTATTTACTTTATCCTTAGCAGCAATATTTATCAAATTAAGTGAACAGTATATTGGTCCTAATGCTACAGTATTCAATCGTTTTTGGATCTCCTTTATTGTACTAGGACTTATACAAGGAATCCAGACAATAGCTTCACATTTTTTCCATAAATCACCGACACAACAGCAGACTTACACACTACAAGATATATTGCTTTTATTAGTATCAGCTATTGTAATGTCTATTTCCCATATTTCCTGGTCTTGGTCTTTGACTAAAACTAGTGTTAGCAACGCTAATTTACTGCACAATTTGACACCTGTTTTTACTACTCTAGGTGCGTGGCTGCTATTAGGTCATTACTTTGAAAGGAAATTCCTTGTAGGAATGGCTCTTGCTGTAGGAGGTGCATTCAGTATTGGCATTCAAGATTTACATATCTCTGGAGATAACCTAACTGGTGATGCTTGGGCTTTACTCTCTGCTGTGTTCTATGCAGCGAATCTTTTGGTGTCTGAAAAACTGAGAGTTAAGTTTCCGACAACTACCATATTACTTTGGTCTTGTTTACTCAGAAGTTTTTTTACATTTCCTATAGTTATACTCACTGAAAATCGATTATTCCCTTCTTCTATACAAGGATGGTTAGCAATTCTTTCCTTAGCTGTTTTATGCCAAGTCATAGGTGCTGGAATACTCATTTATAGCGTCAAGCGTTTTTCCTCAGGGTTTACTTCTCTGTTCCTTATGCTTGAGCCAATTTTGACTACAACATTTGCATGGATTTTCTTTGCTGAATACTTAAGTCTTTTCAACTTACTGGCTTTTATTGTAGTTTTGAGCGGTATATATATAGCAAAATCTAGTCAAGGATCTGACAAAACAGTCATTTAGCTATCAAGTAAGAGCAACATATTCTTGAGGATTAATCATATGAATAAAAAGTTCCGCGTGAAAGATTTTGCTATCATCAACGCTTGGGGATGTAATAGAGGGAGCGAAGCTATGCATAGCACAATCTGTAGCTACCTCAACCAGCATTGCCCTGATTTAGATATTACTATCTACGCTCGCGATTGGATTGATTTGTCACGATTCAAAAATGTTCAAGTCAAACCGATGATAAAAATTCAAGATTTATGTCCGAATGATTCTAAATCACAACAGAAAGAGTTACGCAATCAATATGTCAGAGATCCTTCGCTTTTGAGTCCGCTTTTAGACAACATTTTTAATCATGATCTCGTCATTAGTTCGCCTGAGTACCCTTACCTTGGTGACCTTTTCCCTGAAGATGAGATGGAGAGCCTGCTTCATCTCGCACTATGTAAAGCAAAAAATATTCCATTTGGTATCCTAGCGAACAGTGCGGGTCCTTTTAACAATCCCGAAAGGAAAGACATTAGATTAAACCTTTTCAAAGCGGCACTTTTTTGGACTGTCAGAGAGGATCTGTCGTTTAATTACGTCAAGAATTTTGTTGCAGGTACTCAATTTCCTAACCATTTAGGTGCTGATGTTGCATTTGCTCATCCTAATAGATCTACCACTGATTTCCTTCCTCCTTGGCAAAGTAAAGACTTTTATCATGCCCTTGAGTTCATTAAGTCCAAACCTACAATAGTCGTGACGCTCACAGATTCTGACGGTTATCGAAGACTAGACATGACCCAAGAACTTTTGAAACCTTCTACTTACCTTCCAAAGTTGGGTAAGTTTTTAAAGCATGTAGTGGAAAAAACGGGATGTCAGCTAATTATTTTCCCACATTTTTATGGGAAATTAGAGGAACAGCAGATCATACAAACGGTTATAGAAGAGAGTGGTATTCTAAGTGGTATATACGTCCTTAACCCCTTGCTTAATAGCGAAGCACATTTATACCTTTATAAAGCCGCAGAGTTTGCGGTGACCTTTCGATATCATCCTTTGGTCTTTGCAGCTCGAAGTAGTTGCCCATTTATGGCTGTTAGTTATCAATACAAGTTTGATGGTGTATTAAAGTTTTTTGAAGATCCATGTCCAGTCGTTACACCCTTTGATTCTCTTGATAGTTGGATGGAGGCATTTGCAGTTTGCTGGGATAACAGAGAGGTGACACGTCAGCAAATTAAAAATCAGCTACCTTCCATAGTTACTTCGAGTAGAAAACACCTAGATATTTTGCTTAACGTGATTAAACAAGGTTCTGATTGAGTTCACCAAGTCTTGAGCGACAGATTATTTGACTACCCTTTCGGTCAAATAATCTGTCGCTTTAAATTTGATGCAAGATATGAGCCGATTTTAATATCTCAAGGTTTTGAGAGGTCTAAATATAGCGCCTAAATCTATTCCGTGTTTCAAGGACAAAATAATACCTGCTGCTTCAGCATAGCTATGAGCTTGAACCACATTATTCAACTGAAGTTTTTCTTGAGTGACATTCAGGATAGTACGGTTGTCTCCAACCGCAATTACAGGTATACCGTACTTTTGAGCATATAAAACAGGTACACCTCCCAAACTGCTTGCTGGCATGACAACTGCTAATAAATTGTTAATGTTGATAATATCTGCAATACGGTTGTTTAGTTGAGTCCTAAGCTGTGGAGCCTTTTTTAGACCGATGAGTATGCAAGCTAAACCACTTATAGATGTCATTTCTCCAGAACCCCTGGCATCGACAATATTATGAACCAAGTCTAACTGCTTTATATTAAGTAGTGGAGCATGGGCTGTCGGTATTTGAAATGTCTTGGCAATAAGATGTGAGATAACTGCCTCAACACCACCAACTGGATTGGGATATTCACCTGTGAAGTGTTTAGCGTAATTCTCTAGAGGTAAGTCTTGAACATTACTCGTTACCGCGATCGCATTGGCACCTTTGTTGATCAGCTTTTCACAGGCTTCAAGCAATATGAGTGGATTATCAACTGTTCCTACAAACGCTCCAGCCTTATTTTGACAGCACCGACTGGCAATTGGTTCACTCGTAATGACATAGTCTACAATATCAACACCGTGTACTGCTCTAACAGCATTAACAACGTTGAATATAATATCTAACTTCCAATCATCTGATTTATCAATAATCAGTCCTATTTTGTTAGCATATGGCAGATATAGATTAACTTTCCCTTGAGAAAATAGGTCGATAAATGAACCTTCTGTATAGACAACATTATTGCTCAGACCAATAAAATCTGAAGCATTAACTGCATTGGGATTTGTTATCAGGTAATCAACAGTCGTTGCTAGCAAGTTAGTGGATGGTGATGCATCACCAGCATATCCACCTATTTCACAACCAATACCTGTTGGTATAATACTGAGAACAGCATTTTTTCCTAAAAAATACTGCTTGGTTACATCCTCATTATTTTGATTAATTTTATCATCATAAAGTGTCGCTTGAACAGTTATTTCATCCTCTGTCACATTACTGAGATACCAGCGAATAACTTCTTTGCCAAGCATCTCTTGAATTACATCGGCTAATAAGTCAACTTTTGGTAATTTTGCACGAGCGATTATGTATTCTTTGTTAACGATCATTATTTATTTTGCTTTGGTTGTAGTTTATGATATGATACCAATTCAAAAAATACTGTTACAGATAGGGCGTTTACAGCAGTTTTCAATTAATTATTTAATCACAAATTACAGTAAACAGCAACCATTTTTCGCACGTCTTATTTTGTGCGAAATAGTAAAGTATTTGATAAAATCTCGTTTATATTAGATTGGGAGAACTCGAAAATTCTTTGTCCCAGTTGTTGATAATCTTCATGTTTTGGCTCGGATGGCACTTTCAAATTTAAATATAGCACCATACATAATTCTATTTTTTTGTCAACTTTTTTGACTGGACTGGCTCTTTAGGGTGCATAATTAATAGTTTGATATCGCGGGATTAGTCCCTTTGAGTTTATTTTCATTTTTCCTTATGAAGCAGCTTAGTTACTTCTCACCAATTGTAGATTTTAGCTTTTTCTCAACCTTGAGAATACCGATTCGTCGGCTAGTTGTAACCCTTATTTTGCCAATATTCTTCTGTTGGGGGTTGTTGCCTGGAATTGCTTTCGCTAAAATGCAAACCCCACCACCTCCAACTTCGATTCAACCTTATTTAGATCGAGTAATTAAGGAATTGACGGAGTTTCGTCTTGATAATGGCATGAAATTCATTGTGTTAGAACGCCATCAAGCGCCTGTAGTTTCTTTTCTTACTTATGCTGATGTCGGTGGGGTGGATGAGCCAAATGGAAAAACAGGTGTAGCACACTTTCTAGAGCATTTGGCATTCAAAGGAACAACGTTTATTGGTACAAAAGACTACAAAGCAGAAAAACCTTTACTAGACCGTTTGGATCAGTTAGCTAGCCAAATTAAAACAGCGAAAGCTGCTGGTAAACAAGATGAGATTGCTAAATTATCTGCTGAATTTAAAAATGTCGAATCACAAGCAGCCAAATTAGTCAAGCAAAACGAGTTGGGGCAAATTGTCCAACAGTCGGGAGGTGTGGGTTTAAATGCGAGTACTTCCACAGAAGCAACTCGTTATTTTTACAGCTTTCCTTCTAACAAGTTGGAATTGTGGATGTCTTTGGAATCAGACAGATTTCTCGATCCTGTATTTCGCGAGTTTTATAAAGAAAAAGATGTAATTTTAGAAGAACGACGTTTGCGAGTGGAAAACTCTCCCATCGGCTTGATGGTGGAGAAGTTTAATGATGCTGCTTTTAAAGTACATCCTTACAGGCGTCCGGTGATTGGTTATGACGAAGATATCCGCAACCTAACACGGGAAGATGTGCAGAAGTTTTTTGATACGTACTATGTACCGAGCAATTTAGCGATCGCCATTGTTGGAGATGTCAAAGCAAATCAGGTGAAACAACTAGCGCAAACTTATTTTGGACGCTTTAAGGCTAAACCGAAACCACAAACGCAAATCCCGGTGGAACCTCCTCAAAAGCAAACGCGGGAAGTTACTGTAGAATTACCTTCGCAACCTTTGTATTTAGAAGGTTATCACCGTCCGGGAATCACTCATCCAGATAATGCAGTTTATGACATTATTGGCAGTTTGTTGAGTAGTGGGCGGACATCGCGCTTATATAAGTCTTTGGTAGAACAACAACGTTTGGCGCTGACTGCTCAAGGTTTTAGCGGATTTCCCGGAGATAAGTATCCGAATTTGATGTTGTTCTATGCTCTCACAGCTCCTGGTCACAATGTTGATGAGGTGGCAACTGCTTTAAGAAAGGAAATTGATTCTTTGAAAACTCAGCCTGTTTTAGCGATGGAATTGGATCGAGTGAAGACACAAGCGCGAGCGGGTTTGTTGCGATCGCTTGATTCTAATACAGGTATGGCGCAGCAATTGTTGGAATATGAGGTGAAAACTGGTTCTTGGCGCAATTTGTTTAAGCAGTTGGAGCAAATTGCGGCTGTGACTACTGGGGATATTCAACGGGTAGCGAGGGAAAGTTTTACACCGGAGAATCGCACTGTTGGTAAGTTGTTGTCGAAGAAGGGATGAAAGTAATTAATAGCCTGCGTAGGTAGGCTTTGTACGTATAGCCAAGCCAGTGCGTTGGGCGGCTCCGCCGACTTGAAGCACCTGGCACCCAGGCTTCTCACGCCTGAGGGAGAAACGAACCACCAAGACGCGAAGGCGCGAAGGAAGAGATTATGTCTAAGGTAAGGGGTAAGAGGAAGAGGGTAATGGGGAAAAGGCTTTTGTATTCGTTGATGCTCTGTTTTACTCTGTTGCTTTTGGGAATGTTTGATTTTGCTGTGGCAGCGACGCGAGCGAAGCCTTATACTGAGTTGCGGTTTGCACCTTTATCTGAGGTGAAGTTGCCGAAGTACGATCGCTTTGTGCTGCAAAATGGGATGATTGTATATTTGATGGAGGATCGCGAACTGCCGTTGGTGAGTGGTAGTGCTTTGCTGCGTACTGGCGATCGCTTTGAGCCGGCTGATAAGATCGGTTTGGCTGATTTTACTGGGGAGGTGATGCGAACTGGAGGAACTCGCAATTATACACCCGATCAGCTAAATCAGACGTTGGAACAACGAGCAGCTTCGGTGGAAACTAGTATTGGTGAGGCTTCGGCTAGTGCTGGTTTTGACTCGCTGACTGAAGATTTAGAAACGGTGTTTGGGCTATTTGCCCAAGTGCTGCGAGAGCCGGTGTTTGCTGCTGATAAGCTGGAGTTGGCGAAGACGCAGGAGAAAGGTAGTATTGCTCGACGCAATGATGATCCTGATGATATTGCCAGTCGGGAATTTAGTAAGTTGATTTATGGTAAGGATAGCCCTTATGCCAGAATGACGGAGTATGCAACGATAAATAAGATTTCCCGTGAGGATTTGAGTCAGTTTTATCAGCAATATTTCTACCCAAATAATATGATTTTGGGGATTGTCGGGGATTTTGATTCTAAGAAGATGCGCGAACTTGTTCAAGCTAAGTTTGGTGATTGGAAGGCTAATCCCAATTTGGCTAAACTTCAGTTACCTGCGGTGAAGCAAGCTAAAATAGGTGGTGTATTTTTTGTCAATCAGCCACAACTGACTCAAAGTAACATTCTCATTGGGCATTTGGGCGGACAGTTCAATAGTCCTGATTATCCGGCGTTAACTGTGTTGAATGGAGTGTTAAATGGGTTTGGTGGACGCTTGTTTAATGAAGTGCGATCGCGTCAAGGTTTAGCTTATTCAGTATACGGTTCTTGGAGTCCCCGCTTTGATTATCCTGGGTTGTTCATTGCTGGGGGACAAACGCGATCGAATGCTACTGTACAGTTTGTCAAAGCTATGGGAACTGAAATCAAGCGCATCCAAGCTGAAAAAGTCACTCCGAAAGAATTGGCTTTTGCTAAAGAGTCTACACTCAACTCCTTTGTTTTCAATTTTCAAGACCCCAAACAAACTTTATCACGTTTGATGCGCTACGAATATTACGGCTATCCGGCTGATTTTCTGTTCCGCTATCAAAAAGCTGTAGCTGCAACCACATCTGCGGATGTGCAACGAGTAGCGCAGAAATATCTCAAGCCAGAAAATATGGTGACACTGGTAGTCGGGAATCAAGGTGCTATTAACCCTCCATTGACCCAGTTAGCAGCACAGGTGAATGCGATCGATGTAACAATTCCCGGTTCACCACAACCACAAGCGCAGAATTAATTACAGCGTCGTATCCGACAAATACAGGACTTACGCACGGACTACGTATTTCCGTCATTGCGACATAAGGAAGCAATCTCAAAGTCTTGTTTTCTGGTAACGAGTGCGTAAGTCCTAAAATAGTAGAGACGTTCCGGGAATGTCTCTACTATTTTTGTAGGTTCTTTACAGCGATTATCCTGGGAATGGCTGTTTTGGCATGTAGAAGGGAAAATTTGCCTTTTGCTTTCGCTAATTTAACTCAAATGTTTACTGATTAAATGCTTTCTTCCTGAGGTTACACTACAATTGGCAGTTAATTAAGTTGAGAATATGCCAGATTTATTTCAAAACCTAAGTATACTTTTATAGTCATATTTACGCAACCACTTCATGGAAAATTCATCATTTTTGCTAGTAGATGACCAGTCAATTTCTATCCAGCAAGCAGTAAAATATCTCCAAGCCTCTGGAAAATTGGGGCAGTTTATGAGCGATATTCTCCGCCAGCACGTCATTGAGCAAGAAATTGGCACACGAGAAGATATTGAGATCAGTCCGGCTTTAACCGAACAGACAATCATTGATTTTCGGCTGAAAAACCAACTCACAGATCCCCAAAGTTTCCAAGATTGGCTAAAAAACAATGGTACAGATTACGCTACCTTTCATTCATCAGTCGCTTTCGGCTTCAAATTAGAAAAACTTAAAGCTGTAATTACACAAGCAAAACTCCAAGAATATTTTATTGAGCGCAAAATTTATCTAGACAGGGTAGTACTTTCTCGGATAATAGTTGATAATCGAGAACTCGGTGAAGAGCTGCAAATCCAAATCGAAGAAGGAGCAAGTTTTGAGCAACTGGCAAGAGAATATTCACTTGCAGACGACAAAATAGTCAGCGGCATGATGGGACCTGTTAGTAGGGGAACGATGCCAGATATACTAAGGGCGGCTGTTGATGTGACAAAACCCGGACAATTGGTAGGACCGATAGAACTAGAAGGACGCTATGGTTTGTTTCGAGTAGAACAATTTCTTCCCGCGTCTTTAGAAGATACTCAACTAAAGCAAGCACTACAAAATGAGTTGTTTGAGAAATGGCTAGCAGAGAAAATTCAAAAACTGACAGTGAAGCTACAAGTGAGTTAAAACTTGTGGAAAATGAATCTTTAAAAATAAGTGTGCTAGCAAATCTACCTTGGAATCAACCCCCCCTAAGCTGGCTGACTTCCGAACAACAATCTCAATTGAAAAATCAGTCAGAAACCCTTCGGTACAAGCTTGGGGAAAAAATCTGGTCAAAGCAAGAAGGAACTTATCAGTTTTTTATTGCTTCTGGTAAAGTCCGCTTGCGTGACGAAGATGTTGGTACGCAATTAGCAACCCTGGAAGCGGGGGATTGGTTTGGTGAGTTACACTCATGCTCTGTAGATTTTAAAGCTGTAGCAGCGAGTAAAGAAGTAGTAGTAGTTCGCTGGGATAAAGCACTGTGGGCAGAATTTTCTACACCACAAATTGAGCAGTTCTTTAGAGAAATAAAAGAAGACAAGGAGGAGAATCCCCCCCATATCTCCATCCCCTCGGAAGTTTTAATGCCTACTCCCTTGGAGAAAGCTTCTCTGAGAGAGGATTACCTTCAAGACGCTGGGCAAACGCGAGCAACTGCTCTTAGCCGAGGATCGGACTTATCTCCAATCTCGCACTCCTCCACTTATGTATCGGGTTATCCATTTGTTTCTAACTCAAATACAGCAGCCGCTTGTTTGACAATGGTGGCGCAAAAGTTAGATAATCCGTTGCAACTGGAATGGGTACAACGCCAAATTAGAGGACAACGACCGAAAAATGTCGCAGAAGCTGCTGAGAAGTTAGGTTTTATATTGCGACGTTTGCAAGTAAGTTGGAGTGAATTACGTTCGTTATCTTTCCCGGCTTTGTTGCAGTGGGGTGAATCGCCAGGGAAACAAGGTAATTGGGTGGTAGCATATGGGGTGAAAGGCGATCGCTTAATTATTGCTAATCCTAAATCGAGCGATCGCACTTGTGAAAGTGTTTCCCAATCAGTTGCCGAAACCGCTTGGGATGGACAACTTTGGCAAGTCGAAGTCATCCAGCAACAAGAAAAATTCAACCTCAATTGGTTTATTCCCGCAGTTGCAAAATACAAGGGATTGCTCGGTGAAGTTTTGCTGGCATCTTTTACTTTGCAACTTTTGGGGTTAGCAACACCGCTAATTACCCAAGTTGTCATCGATAAAGTGATGGTGCAAGAAAGTTTGCCCACACTTGATGTGATGGCGATCGCTCTTTTGTCAGTATCACTCTTTGAGGCAGCACTCGGCATCCTCCGGCTATTTATCTTTACTCATACAGCTCGTCGTCTGGATCTGAGTTTATCAGCACAGCTATTTCGCCACCTGATGCGCTTGCCTCTATCTTATTTTGAAGCGCGACGCGTCGGCGACACAATAGCACGGGTTCAGGAACTAGAACAAATCCGCCAGTTTCTCACAGGTACAGCATTAACTGTCATATTAGATAGCATCTTTGCCGTGGTTTACCTGGTATTGATGTTTTATTACAGTGTGCAACTTACCGGAGTTGCCTTGGCTGTGTTGCCATTGTTTGCCATACTGACAATCGTATCAACACCAATTTTGCGAAGCTGGCTGAACGAAACATTTAACCGTAGTGCTGACAGTCAATCGTTTCTGGTTGAGACGGTGACAGGAATTCACTCAGTCAAAGCACATGCAGCCGAACCAGTAGCACGCGATCGCTGGGAAGGTTTATTTGCTCGTTTCATCCGCACAGGTTTCAAAGCCTCCACCACCTCCAACATTAGCAGCAACATCGGTGACTTTCTCACTAACCTTTCCAGCCTCCTAATACTCTGGTTTGGTGCCAAATTAGTCATCGAACAAAAACTGACCATCGGGCAGTTAGTGGCATTTCAAATGCTTTCTGGAAGGGTAACAGGACCATTATTGCGCCTAGTCCAACTATGGCAAAATCTCCAACAAGTTCTACTTTCAGTTGACCGAATTGGTGATATTCTTAATGTTGCCCCAGAAGCTGAAGCCGGAACTGGTCTAGTTTTACCGGAACTCAAAGGTGAAGTCGCTTTTGAGCAAGTCTTTTTCCGCTACCGACAAAATACTGAACCCGTTCTGCGGGGAATCTCCTTCAACGTTCAACCCGGACAGTTTGTTGGCATTGTCGGACGCTCAGGTTCTGGTAAAAGTACCCTTTCTAAGCTGTTGCAGCGTCTTTATCAAATAGAATCAGGACGCATCCTTATCGATGGTTTTGATATCAAAAGTGCCGATCTTGCCTCATTGCGTCAACAAACTGGGGTAGTACTCCAAGAAGACTTTTTATTTAACGGTTCCATCTTGGAAAATATCAGCCTCGGCAATCCTGATATTACCGCTGAAGAAGTTGTAGAAGCTGCCAGACTAGCTGTTGCTCACGATTTTATCAGTGAATTACCCTACGGTTACGAAAACAATGTTGGCGAACGCGGTACAGCTTTATCTGGTGGACAACGGCAACGTATTGCTTTAGCCAGGTTATTTCTTTGCCAAGCGCCAATATTAATTTTAGATGAAGCTACCAGCGCTTTGGATAGTGAAACTGAACAGCAGGTTCTGCAAAACTTGCAAAAAGTTTCTAGTAACCGCACCGTGTTTCTCATTGCCCACCGTTTTGCACCCCTCAAACGTGCCGATTTGATTTTGGTGATGGAACGTGGTGTAATTGTCGAACGTGGTACCCACTCACAGCTGTTGGAAGAAAAAGGTTTGTACTGGTCATTATATCAACGGCAGCAGGCAAATATATAATAGACATCTCTTCCAAAAGACGTAGAGACGTAGCAATGCTACGTCTAATCAAGGGTTGTGGACAACGCATAGTTTACTTTCTATGTCTATTAGACATAGAAAGTGAAAAAAACTTGTAGAGACGTTAATTTTAACGTCTCTACAAGTTTTTTGGGCAGCGCATGGTTCATTTCTGCCAGATAGACATAGAAAGTGAAAAAGATTGTAGAGACTACCAAGTGCTACGTCTCTACATTCGATTGGTCATAGATTTACCAAATATTTGGCGTTGCTGATTAGATGTATGAAAATGATTCTGCGCTCTGGTCAAAACCCTTGATTAGACTACCAAGTGCTACGTCTCTACATGCGGATTCATACCTGAATTCAGCAACGCCAAATATTTTATCCGACACCCTAGAAGGGTGCAGCTATACAAACGAAGCCTACAAGAGTTCTTAGCCCACGAAGGTGGGCTTTGTCCGTGTAGCCCCAGGCTTATAGCCTGCGGGCTTTTTGCACGCATTGGGATGCTCCTCTTTCCCCTTTCTCCTTTTCATGAACCTGTTAATACCAATTTGACGTGAGGCTGCAAATAACCCCCTATGTCAAGGGCAATATCACAAAGAATTGGTATTACCGCAGAAATAAAGCTACTTAGTCTTATTCTTACCGTGAAGATCAAGTAAATAATTTATATTTTCTTTGTTAACTTAAGCACAAAATAATTTTTTTTTAACACAAGAAAGCCATCATCTAATTTGATAAGATATATACCTCCTGTACCGGATCGAAAATATGCCAGTGGATTACGCAGGCAACAGTCTAGATGAAGCTAGAAAACTTGATATTAGTAGTAATGCCCAAACTTTTACGGATAGAGTCAATAACCGCGACCTAAATGATTTCTACAGCTTCAACCTCAACAGTCGTAGCAGTTTTCATCTTCAGGTTGATGGGCTAAAAGCAGATGCTAATGTGGATCTGATTCGCGATGCTAACAATAATGGTCTATTTGATCAAGGAGAGGTATTAACCGCTTCCACTCTTAGTGGTAAGCAAGCAGAATCAATTAATGAAATCTTAGGTGCAGGCACTTATTACATCCGAGTTTACCCAGATAGTAATGCAAAAACCAGCTATAAATTAAATGTCTGGGCGACACCCTTTGATGATGCTAGTAGCACCATACTATCTACTTCTGCTAACACAACAAATTCAGCTTCTGTTCAGACACAGGTAAGCGCTAATTCTGCGATCGCACCTGCATCTCCTACTAACAACACAAACATTGTCGCTGGAAGTCTCAGAGCAGATACCTTTAATTATCAATCTGGCTCCAGCCGAACAATTTACATTGGCAATGGTAACGTTGACTACGGTAGTGGAGCGCGAGATTTGCTCAATTTATCGCAGTTTGCTTCTACTTCAGTCACAACCAACTATGCAAATAACTCAACGGGTGGTGTAGTTTACAACACAGGCAATGGTAATCGTTTATATGATGCCATAAAATTTAGCGACGGTAGCGAAATTTTGTTTCAGGGTATCGAAACCATTCAATTTCAAGACAAAACCGTTAACTTATCTGTAACACCCAACGACCCTTTGTTTAATCAACAGTGGGACTTGCATATAACAGGTGTAAATGATGCGTGGCGTATCACTCAAGGAGATAATAAAATTGCAATTGGCATTGTAGATACAGGGTTGGGAGCCAATAGCAGTGGTATTCACCCCGATCTACCCTCCACCACCAAGGTAGCTAACAACTACTTCGATGAATCGGCTACTTTCTCCCACGGTACTCGTGTCGAAGGAACCATTGCTGCTGCTAGTAACAATGGTGTAGGGATAGCTGGCATTAACTGGAATTCTCCTGTTCAGATGATCGATGTCATCGGTGGTGACTCAGGAGATTATAACTTAGTTCAAGCTACACAGGCGCTAATTGATGGTGCTGGAGGTCGCAAGTTGGTTATAAATCTCAGCTTGTCTGGTGGTAGTTCACCTGCATTTGAGAAACTGGTTGCTGATAACAAAGATAAAGTCTTATTTGTCATTGCAGCTGGCAATCAAGATCAAAATACAATTGCTAGTCCCGCATCATTAGCGCAAACTAACAACAACGTCGTTGCAGTAGGTTCTTCTTGGGGAACTAAAGATTGGTATGGCAATGCAAGAACACCAGGCGATCGCATTTCCTATGCAGGTTGGTGGGGTTCTAACACTGGATCTGGCTTAACTTTAACAGCACCATCTGAATTTGTTACCACATCTGCTTCTCGTGCTGATGCATCTGCAACCTATGAGTTCAACTATTTTGACCGTTTTAATGGAACATCGGCATCAACAGCCGTTGTTACAGGGATAGCTTCTTTGGTGTGGAGTGCTAATCCAAATCTCACTGCTGTACAAGTCAGGGCTATTCTATCAGAAACAGCCACCGATTTGGGTGCAGCCGGCTATGACACGGTTTATGGCAACGGACTAGTTAATGCGAATGCTGCTGTGCGACGAGCAGAAGCTCTTGACAGAGGTTTTGCTTAATCATTGCAGAACTTCTTCCCTACATTTAAGGAAGTCGTTTTTAGATTAGGCATAGGAGTAGAAAAGAATCTAGAGACGTAGCACTGCTACGTCTTTAAAGGTTCTGATTGACATCCTCTGCGCCGTAGAAAGGCGGAGATTCCCAAACAGAAGCGATTTAGGTTTCTGCTTCTTTCCATTTCTGGGGTTTCGCAACTGCCTCTACCCTCAAAGAGAGTTTTTCGGTCTTATGTTCGCTCTACAGACTTTAGGCTTATGCCTTCCCGCAAGCCATGCGGTATTCAACAAAAATGTTTGTGTTTTGGACTTGGTTATCGTCCCAACTTCTTAAATATACAACATTACACCAACAATATAAAGCCGCCGTACAACGACGGGGTTTTAAACCCATTTCTCTGATAACGCATATTTAATTTCTACCAGATATCTAATATCATGACAGGTTTATTACATATATCGTAGAGACGTTCCAATACGCTTCGGTTAAGCTCTAAGCAGTGTTGTATACAAATAATTTAGGATTACTATAGTTCAAATCAGTGCGATACTCCTACGGAATGAAAAACTTTATCTCTCGTATGGAAGCAGTACAGTCTCCCATAATACCTGTTGTTGGCGAATTAATTAAAAATAATCCTGGAACCATTTCTTTAGGGCAAGGTGTTGTTTCATACAATCCGCCACCCGAAGCAATGGAGTTTTTGCCGAAGTTCTTCGCTGAATCTGATAATAATCTATACAAAGCTGTTGAGGGAATTGCTCCTTTGTTAGCAGCAATTGAAGCAAAATTGCAAGCCTTTAACAATATTGAAATTAACGACCAAAACTGCATTGTTGTTACCGCCGGCAGTAATATGGCGTTTATGAATGCCATTCTGGCGATTACATCAATAGGCGATGAAATTATTTTAAATGCGCCTTATTATTTTAATCATGAGATGGCAACCACAATGGCGGGTTGTCATCCGGTGTTAGTAGAAACCGATGAAAATTATCAATTACGAGTAGATGCGATCGCTTCTGCTATCACATCAAAAACAAAAGCAATAGTCACCATTTCACCTAATAATCCCACAGGTGTAGTTTATTCGGAAGAAACGTTGCGACAAGTAAATCAAATTTGCAAACAATGCAACATATATCATATTCACGATGAAGCTTATGAATACTTTACCTACAACGGTGTAAAACATACTTCCCCCGCTGCTTTTATTGGAAGTAGTGAATACACGATTTCATTGTATAGCCTTTCCAAAGCTTACGGATTTGCAAGTTGGCGGATTGGCTATATGGTGATTCCTAAACATCTGCTTGTAGCTGTTAGAAAAGTACAAGATACAATAGTGATTTGTCCACCTGTGATTTGTCAGTATGCAGCATTAGGAGCATTGCAGGCAAAAGAAGAGTATTTGAAGAAGAATTTGCAAGCGATCGCACAAGTACGCTATGAGGTACTTAACTCACTCAACCGCCTACAAAATCAGTGTACCATAACCCCCGCTGATGGTGCTTTTTATTTCTTCCTCAAAGTTCATAGTAATATGGATAGCTTTGAATTAGTCAAATGGCTAATTGAAGAACATCTTGTAGCAGTCATTCCCGGTACAACCTTTGGTATGGATGATGGATGTTATCTGCGAGTTGCATATGGTGCGCTGCAAAAAGAAACCGCAAAAGAAGGGATAGAAAGATTAGTCACAGGTTTGCAAACAATTTTAGGGAATAATTAATAATAACCAATGCTCAGAGACGTAGCACTGCTACGTCTCTACAATGTTTTTAAACTAAGTAGGTGGGCAGAAAAATTTACAGGTATGTCATTACGAGCGTAACGGAGTGAAGCGAAGTAATCGCAAGGGTTCTGAGGTGTTTACATTCTGTTACATAGTTGACTTTATTTGTGCCTACCTACTTATAAATTTTTAATCTAAGCTGAATTCCTCAAATTCTATTTGCCCAAAAAGCATATTTTTATCTATTGCTGATAATACTCGATTGTTAGCTTTCTCAGAATTTAAACAACGACAAACTAACTGTGCGACATCTGCACGATGGATCATACCTGCAATGCGTGGATCTTCAGTTAAAATTGCATTTCCAGTTGCTGCTTCTGACTTTAATCCACCGGGACGAATAATGGTGTAGTTAAGTCCGCTAGCAATTAGATGTTGTTCAGCTTTTTCTTTTTCTATTAAAACCAATCGCAGTGTTTCTAAAGCTTGTGGATTCAATGCAACTACACTATCTCCACTACCTATAGAAGAGACTAAAATAAATGAGCGCACTTTCGCTTTCACTGCTGCATCAATTAGGTTTTTATTGCCTAAGTAATCTGCTCTTAGACTAACTTGAGGCAAACCACCAATAGTACTGATAACTGCGTCGATGGTTTCTCCCAACATAGCACTTTCTACATCTTCGCTATTCAAAGCATCTCCCAGAACTACCTCAATACCCATTGCTTCTAATTCATCACGAGTTGCTTCTGTTCTCAAAAGTGCTTTTACCTTTTGCTGTTGTGCAATTAAGCATTTGGCAATTTCTCTACCGATACCCCGACTAGCTCCAGCCAGAAAAATGGAAGATTCAGTTGTCATGATTATTTTTTGAATAGATGCGAGTCAACAATTAATAAATATATCTTTTTTTGGTTATCGTGACTATTGCTATCCAAAAACTTCTATATATTTAGACAATAATCTATTTTTATCGCTAGACATCTTGTGTGAAAATGAATGTAGAGACGTAGCAGTGCTACGTCTAATCAAGGGTAAGATAACGCATCATAAGCATAGCGGTCGATGTCTACTAGACATCTTGTGTGAAAATGAATGTAGAGACGTAGCAGTGCTACGTCTAATCAAGGGTTTAAGATAACGCATCATTAATTTCTGGAAATGTCTAGTGAATAATTTCATCTGGAGGATAGAGTTAAAGTTGATACAAAACTATCTATTGAGCAATTATACTTAACCCGATCGCTTGAGGAACTCTTACGCGCAATCGCTTCTGATTATTATAATAAAATCTTTGAGGACACACTCGTGGCTAAAAAATCGGAGAAAAACGAACCACAACCTGAAGATATCCGAGTTAGCGCTACCACAAAAATTTGGGGCTTGACTGTCGCAATTTTAGCAATTTGTGTTCCACTTTCAGCTGTAACCAGAAGTGGTGCTATTATACCATTAGCAGCGATTGGTGGCGCAGCGATTGGTACAGTTGCTGTATGGAGATCGGATAAAAAATACCAAAATCAAGTTTTGTCACCGCAGCAGGTGGAACTTTTAGAACAGCGTATCGCTGACTTAGAAACAATTGTCAGCGGTGATGACTATGATTTGCGGATGAAAATGAAACGATTATACGCAAAAGAAAGCGATCGCCAGTAATAAAATTAAGAAATCCTGACTTCACTATCTTTACTTTTACAACTTAATGTGAAACTGTTGCAGCAATAATCTGAGATTGATACTATCATTGTCTGCGTGGCTTAGATTCTTGGTGAGTATTATTTCGGGTTTGTCTCACTAGAGACAGTCTCATATTTTTCAGATAAGTTAGAATTAGTTTCCAACGTCTAATTTATTTATACGCTCTTGCTCATGGTTGACGAAGTATCTTATAACTAAGACAGATAATTATTTTCTGTTAGAGCATAAGTAATGCTTTCGTTAGCCCAACTGCTCAAATTACTCAATTGTTAACTTATCATTATCTGACAAACTTGAGTAATTGCTTTGGTATAGCTTACCGTAGGTATGCATTCTTTGTGCCGCAAAACATGCAAATGGATTGGATTAGCTTACTGAAAGCTCAACAAGCTGACTTTCTTCAACGTGTGAAAAAACCAAAGACTTATGACTTATCTTTGCTAGAGAGTCAAGTCAAAGGTTGTCACAGTGAAATTATGGCATTTTGGGGCGATTCATTGGCAAAATTGCTGAATTTTGCCCGCTTCCAAGCCGAAATTCTCGCCAAAAATCCCCCACCGACACCACCGGAATATCCCGAACCTCCCGATTGGGTGATTCCCTTTCCCAAATACTTTCAGCAGCAAGCAGAAGATTATCTTTTGCGAGAGCAAATCGTTCAGCGCGTGATAACTGAACGCTTGGGTAAGCTGGTTAAAAAAGTGTCACAAAACAGCTTGAAAAATATGGCATTAGATGATGAGGGAAATTTACGCGGGGAGAGTAAATTTGCTTACTTCTTAGTAGATAATCCTGATGTTAGTATTCAAGTTTACGCTGCTGATGGAGAAAGTTTTAATGGCATAAAAAAAGATAAAATCAGGTGGACTGTTACTCAAGAAGATATACAAAATCATCAGGTATTGATTTTTCTATGTTTGTTTTTTCCATTTACTGGTCAATTAGGCTACGAAAAACAAGCGGTAATTACAGGCTTTTTGCCGACAAATCAAATCGAATTTAGTGAGCCAAAAGTTACTGTAATTCCGAGTAACTTGTTGTATGGGGGTGGGTTAAGTTGGTATTTAGAATCACTAATTGCCAAAAAAGATGCACCTTCTTTAGTTGATGAAATTGCGTATGCCGAAAAAATTCAGACTTTATCAGCAGATCATCCCCTGAAAAGCATTGTTGGTGATTGGGAATGCTGGCAGACTTTGACAGGACATTGTAGAGGCATTAATTGCCTTGCTTTCAGTCCAGGAGGCAAAAACGGCAAAAGCACGCCAATTTTGGCTAGCGGGAGTCGGGGAGAGACGAAACTCTGGGACTTGACAAAAGGTGAGTTAATTGGTACTCTATCAGAATACCAATGGAGTGTCTCCGGGTTAGTAGATGAAGTCAACTCCCTCACATTTAGTCCAGATGGGCAAACGTTGGTGAGTGGTGGTGCAGACTCCACAATCAAGATTTGGCATTCGGGTGCAGTAGATTTAATCGATATTCTCCACAAGCACAATGGAATGGTGCGTTGTGTTGCTTTTACTCCAGATGGACGGATGTTAGCAACAGGGGGAGATGATAGAAAGATTTTGTTTTGGGATTTGATGCATCGACAGGTAGCGATCGCTCTATCATTAGATGATACTGCTGCTCATTCCCTGGCTTTTAGCCAAGATGGACAAACTTTAGTAACAGGTAGCTACCGTAAAATTAAAGTTTGGCGCAAGTCATGTCAAAGTAAAGTAGAAACTTTCAACACCGAACCTTTGTACACCCTCATGGGACATTCTCACATAGTTCGTTCTTTGGCGGTGAGTGCAGATGATAACATTCTCGTGAGTGGAAGTCGAGATAAAACCATTAAGATTTGGGATTTAGAGACAGGGGAATTGCTTCGTACCCTGAAAGGACATAAAGATGGAGTTGACGCCATCGCTCTTAGTCCCGATGGAGAAATTATCGCTAGTGGTAGTTTAGATAAAACGATCAAATTATGGCATCTACACACAGGGGAACTGCTAGGTACATTTAAAGGACATGCCAATACAGTAACAGCTTTAGCGTTTACAGCTTCCGGCGAAATGTTGGTAAGTGGTAGTTTAGATAAAACAATTAAAATTTGGCAACGCAGTTAGTACTCGTAGAGACGCAATTCATTGCGTCTCTAACCAATCCTAAAGACACGATTCATCCCATCTGTACGGTAGTCACGAATTAGCAATTATATCATAACAGGCAAATTACATATATTGTAGAGACGTTCCGGCGGAACGTCTCTTGCGTTGATTACGATATTTTTCTTAGTGTTAATTATCAGGACATGATATTAAAAGCTTTATAACCTCGTGAATGAGGCTTTTAGCTCCATTAACGAGTCTTTGAACTCCATTAACGAGTCTTTGAACTCCATTAACGAGTCTTTGCAATACGGTTGGTGTTAAGGCAAGAGACGCGATAAATTGCCGTCTTTACAATAAAAAGTCCTTTGTAGAGACGGCGATTCCCTTGCGTCTTTGTGATCTATAATTTTCATCAAAAAATCTTATCCGAACCGTATTGCGAGTCTTTGAACTCCATTAATGAAACTCCGAACTTTGTTTTCAATTGATATACTGTTGCAAAACTCTGTTTTAGCCAGCAATTTAGTAACCAAGAGCAGGATTTGTGTTTTGATTTGGGAGAGTAGGACATAGGACTTACGCACTCGTTACGAGAAAACAAGACTTTGAGATTGCTTCCTTGCGTCGATAGGGACGGAAATATGTAGTTCGTGCGTAAGTCCTGGGACAGATTTAATTATGCGTTGCCCGAACCCAAAAGACGTAGCATTGCTACGTCTCTACATTCTTTTCTGGAGATGTCTCTTGCAAAAACATCCCCTAAGTATGCAACGCCGATTTATGTTATTAATTATATCAATGAGATAGAGAAATAATCTATGGCAAAGATATTCTCAAACTGGTGGAAAAATACCCAGGAATTGAACTGGGGACAAGGGGTTGAGGTGACAAAAACTGGTGCAGAAGCAGCTAAAGTCGTCTTTGACCTAGCCAAAGCCATCAACGAGCAAAAACCGAAGGCAGAAGACCTCAAGCCCTATATCGCTCAAATATCGTCGCTATTAGATGTCATAAATGCCCCACTCGGACAAATTGCGGGTTCAGTAATTCCCTTTGCACCGATTGCTATAACTACATTAAAGCTAATTGTTGACGCGACCAAAAAAGAGCCAAGTCCAGAAAGCTGTGTAATATTGGTTAGTCAGGTTGCTTATGTTGAAAGCTTGAAAGCTATTCTTAAAGAAGATTCGCAATTACAACAGCAAATTAATCAAGAAAGCGCAGTTTCGGAAACTTTAGCTCGACAAATTAAGAAGTTAGGTGAGCAAGAATTTGAGGAGCGAGAAGCGCAAAGGGCTATTGTTTGTTTCCACGAATCGAAATTAGCAGAAGCATTTAATCAAGTTTTGCAGCTACGTTTACAAGAAGCGGGTTTAATCGAAGTAGACGCAAAAAATGTAACCGAACGAGTTGCGTGGAAAACCGATGAATATATGCTTTCGGCATTGGTAGAAGTTGGTGATAAAGTTAAGCAACTTGTGGAATGGTATCGCGTCGGTGGAAAAGAGCAACTAGAGAAATATCTGAGTATTGATGATTATTTAGAACAGGAAATTAAACCTAAGCCAGAAGAAAAGATTTTTGATGAAACTCATATCACCTTTCGGGATTTGTATGTACCGCTGCAAGTTAAAGAACTTGAGCAAACAAATGATGTAACTTATCAAATCGAAGAGTTTGTTAAGTCAATACTTGCTGAAGCTGATAAAAATCAACCCAAACAAGTTTTATTTATTCAAGGTGAAGCTGGACGCGGCAAAAGTGTCTTTTGTCGCATGTTTGCCGACTTCGTGCGGCAGAACTTGCATCCTAGCTTTACACCGATTTTGATTCGCTTGCGGGATGTGCGGGTACTCAAAGATAACTTAACTGAGACTTTAGAAAACTATTTAGAAAACGTTGATTTTATTCAAAGTGATTCCGGCTGGTTAACAGATAAAAATACGCGCTTTTTATTTTTACTCGATGGCTTCGACGAACTATTATTAGAAGGACGAGCTAACGGCTTAAAGGAATTTTTGGAACAGGTAGAGAAGTTTCAAAAAGATAGCTTTTGCCATCATCAATTTATAGTAACAGGTCGTCCTTTAGCGCTGCAAGGAGTTGACCGCTATCTCTCACAAACTAAAAGCTTGAAGCGCGTCGAACTTCAGCCAATGAATAACTCGATTCGGCAAACATGGCTGAATAAATGGGAGGCTAAAGTTGGGACGCAAGAGGCAAATGATTTTGAGCAGTTTTTACAAGCTTGTCCTGATGAAATTAAGAAGAAACTAGCACGAGAACCTTTACTGCTTTATTTACTCGCACGAATGCACCGAGAGAAACATTTGAATGAGAAAATGTTTGAGGGTGCAGAAGGTATCAAAGCAAAAATCCGCATTTATGATGAATCGGTGAAATGGGTATTAGAAGAACAGCGTAAAAGTGAAAACTTGCGCTTGACTCAACTGGAAAAACAAGATTTGCGTCAATTTATGACAGAAGCTGCTTTGTGTGTAGTCCAGTCGGGGAATGAATCTGCAAAAGTGGCAATGTTAGAAACACGACTCAAAGTTAGCAACTGCCCAGCAGCAAAGTTAATTCCGCAAGCGAGAGAGAATTCTCAGGAAAATAAGAAGCTACTCAATAACCTGTTGACCGCATTTTACATCAAAGCAGCCTCAGGCGATAAAGATGGTTCCGTGGAGTTTGTCCACAAGAGTTTTAGTGAGTTTTTATTCGCAGAACGGTTAATAGAAGGCTTTGTAGATTGGACAGATAAAATAACCAAGCGTCACCGTGAAGAAAACTCAGTTTCCACAAAGGAGATGGATGAGCAGGTTTACGATTTATTCGGCTATGGTAATTTAACGCCGGAAATTGTCGAATATTTAATGGGGTTGTTTGCGGAGAGTTCTGAATTTCAAGATGTAGAACGTTTTTGTCAACTGTTTAAA
This sequence comes from Tolypothrix brevis GSE-NOS-MK-07-07A, assembly GCA_019358985.1. Classification (GTDB taxonomy): domain Bacteria; phylum Cyanobacteriota; class Cyanobacteriia; order Cyanobacteriales; family Nostocaceae; genus Hassallia; species Hassallia brevis. Next base: position 82,874 of record JAHHIJ010000019.1, read on the forward strand.
AGATTAGAGCATTTCTACTTGCGTTGGTGCGATGGGGAATTTATTGATGCGGAAGATGCAAATTTGCCGCAGATAAAGAAAAAGCAATTAAGGGAACAATTGCCAGATAGAGAAAATCACTTGGGTTTGCGACAAGTGGATGTGTGTACAGGGTTGAATGTGATGATTTTGCTTTTAGAGTTAAATCGCTATGCTCAACTAAAAGATGATCTGAAAGATAAAATCATTTTTTACCCCTGCGGTAAACCTGATACTAATAAGTTTGACTCAGCACGCTTACTCGCTATTATCAGTTATAGTCACTGCTTGGGTGTCGATGCCTTTAACGAAAACTTGGGATTATTCCTCAGCGGTGCCGACCTCATGGATACCAACCTCGGCAGTGCCGACCTCGGCAGTGCCGACCTCAGCTATGCCAACCTCAGCAATGCCAACCTTATCGTTACCAACCTTATCGTTACCAACCTCAGCCATGCCAACCTCAGCCGTGCCAACCTTAGCCGTGCCAGCCTAATCCTTGCCGACCTCAGGGGTGCCGACCTCAGGGGTGCCGACCTCAGGGGTGCCAACCTCAGGGGTGCCAATCTCAGGGATGCCAACCTCAGGGGTGCCGACCTCAGGGATGCCGACCTCTTCAGTGCCAAGCTCAACGATGCCAACCTCATCGGTGCCAGCCTCAGCGGTGCCAACCTCGAAGCAGTTGTAGGGGACAATGAGACAAAATGGCTTAATGCTAAAGGGCTGCATGAAGCAGTAAACGTATCCCCAGATTTAGCGCAAGACCCAGCTTTTGCAGCTGCGGTTTCCTTAAGTCAGGGCATCAGTGCAGCTAAGGTTTCCTTAAATCAGGGCATCACTTGGGTGAAAGAAGGCAAAATTAAAGAAGCACAGAACGCTTTCAGACAAGCCCTAAGCTACGACCCTAGTTTAAATGACTCTGCCGAATATTGGAATAGCATTTGCTGGGTTGGCAGTGTACACGGTCATGCGGAAGATGCTCTCACCTGCTGTGAAAAAGCTGTTATCCTAGACCCTGATAATAAAGGCTGTCAAGATAGTCGGGGGCTGGCTAGAGTACTTACAGGCGACTTGGAAGGGGCATTAGAAGACTTTCGGGCTGCTGTAGACAGTGACGCACTTGATTACTCAGAAGGTGTGAAGAGGCGCCGGCTACGCTGGATAGAAGCACTTGAGTTAGGAAATAATCCCCTCACACCAGAGGAATTGGAGGTACTGCGACAGGTTGAGGGCTAGGTTGAAAATAGAGAAGCCCCGACGATTAAAATCGCGCGCCAGGTGCTTCAACGCTCTTAACCCGCGCAACGCACTGGCTTGGCTACACAAACAAAGTCCGCCTGCGCGGACTAATCTGAAAATAGGGTTTCAAGTTTAATCTGGTGAGAGTAATAAAAGAGCGTTAACGAAGACTCTGCGATCCTTTGCGTTTTCCTTTGCGTCCCTCTGCGTTTAAAAAGGATTTGTGATTTTTCATCCACAGAGAAACGCCATTCGGCAGTTAAAATCAAGATAGCTTCCATCTGTGAGGTCGCTTATGCCATCGCCGTTTCCGGGAATGAACATGTCTAGAGAATGAAAAAAAGCGATCGCTCAGGTTTATTGTAGAGACGTAGCAGTGCTACGTCTCTATTCACTGTCAAACCCACTCAAAAACGCGCTCATTATGGAAAATCAAACTGGATTTATCGTGAAAGTGTTTGTATTCTCGGCTTTGCTGTCGTTGGTGATTAGATATATCTGTCCGAGTTTGGAGATTGGGGGGACGACAACCAACGTATTAATTATGATTTTGTCACCAAGTTTGATTATAGCGATCGCATTATTATTGCGACTTCCAAAAAAGTCTTCTGTGTAATTTTATTCCACAATAAATAATAAAAATTGCATCTTTCTAGTTCAATGCCCCATTTCCACGATCTTAAAAAAATATAAGTTAAGCGATATAGGCGAAAGTTGCTAAAATCAGCTAACCTAGCTGCATTGAATCGAAAACGCATCTCGTCAACAGTTCGGAGACAGCCTGTGAATCTAGGTCAATGGATCGGCTTAATCGCTCTTATTATTTCTTTATATATATTGTGGCAAATAAAGGATGTACTTTTACTCATGTTTGCCGCCATTGTATTAGCGACCACCTTGAATCGGCTCGCGAAACGCTTGCAGCGCATGGGGATGGGACGTGGGCTTGCTGTTGTTCTATCGGCAGTGATTTTTCTTGCGATCGTGGTAGGCTTTTTCTGGTTAATTGTACCGCCTTTTACACAACAATTCCAAGAACTAACGCTTCGAGTTCCCCAAGGGTTTCAACGTTTTAATACTTGGCTTGACCAAACAGAAACTCGCGTTCCTACTCAGCTTACACAATATATACCTGATGTAAATAGTTTAATTCAACAAGCTCAACCTTTAATAAATCGCGCATTAGGAAGCTCTTTTACCTTTGTTTCTGGCACTTTAGAAGTAGTTCTAAAAATTTTGCTGGTGTTAGTTTTAACAGGAATGTTTTTAGCCGATCCCGCAGCTTATCGCAAAGTGTTTATACGGCTCTTTCCCTCATTTTATCGACGACGGGTAGATGGTATTTTAGATCAATGTGAAGTCTCATTAGAAGGATGGGTAACAGGTGCTTTCATTGCGATGAGTGTAGTGGGATTGTTAAGTGTAACTGGCTTATCAATTTTAGGTGTGAAAGCAGCGCTTGCCTTAGGAGTGTTGGCGGGATTTTTGAACTTGATTCCCAATTTGGGTCCAACAATGAGCGTAATTCCAGCAATGGCGATCGCACTTTTAGATGCACCTTGGAAGTCTCTTGCTGTATTGATTCTCTACTTTGTCATTCAACAAATAGAAAGCAATTTCCTCACCCCCATTGTCATGGCACGTCAGGTGTCATTGCTTCCAGCCGTAACCTTAATTTCTCAACTTTTCTTTGTTACCTTCTTTGGCTTTTTAGGATTATTCTTAGCGTTACCCTTGACTGTTGTCGCCAAAATTTGGCTACAAGAAGTCTTAATTAAAGATGTTTTAGATCAATGGGGAAATAAATCCAACAGAGAAACAGAATTAGTCGTTGTTTCTCACCAAACAACTGAAACACGTTCTTCAGAAAATCCCATAAATGAAGATAAATCAATTGTAGACGATCTCTAAAAAGCTGTTTCTATATCTTAACTGGCTTATTCTTAATAGATATCTCCAGAAAACAATGTAGAGACGTAGCACTGCTACGTCTCTACAAGGGTTTGGGGCAACGTCGCGACTTCAGTCGTGGTATTACTTACTTCCAGCGCTTTGCTTTGCAAAATCCAAATAAACCTGATACTGTGTAATTTTTTGCTGAGACAAAGCATAATCAGGACTTGAAGATGGCACAGAATTCATCAAAAATATTGCTTCTCTCCACATATTTTCAACCATCTTCCATTCCTCTTGAGATTCTGCAACCCTAGCTAGTTTTACAGCACTTTTCCCTTTGCTAAGTCCTTTCTCGAAATTATCAACCTCAGTAAACTTAGAATTAACTGGTGTAACTTCCGAAGAAACAGATAATCGAATTTTATCTGCGAAATTTGCAGTTTGTTGAACTTCCGGTAACTTGACAAACAAATATATCCACACAGCCACCAAAGGAATCAAAACAATTGTAAATATTTTTTTTGGTGATTTACCATACTTGGTAATAAAGCTCAAAAAAGTTGGTTTTTTAGCTGGTAACTCTTCAGGAGTTTGCATCTGGGTTGAAATAGTTTCATCTCCCATGCTATCAGTCTCAATTTGGGGAGATGTATCAAATTTGGGATTTTCTACTGTATGATCAACAGAATCACCGTAAACTAAGCGACACTTAAATAAATACCCAATCTGGTAAATAAGAGCGGCATTAATCAGCCAGACTACGGCAAAGATTGTTTGGATGTTTCTGTCAATTGGACTTGAGTTGGTAATGATTTTCTCGTAGCTTAGATTAAATAAAGGTAGAAAAGGTGTACAAAACAACGTTGCAGCTAAAGTTGAGAGAATAAACACAAGCCAACTAGATAAACTTTCCCACCAACTGATGATTCCTGGGAAAAAACCTTGAATTTTGCTGATTTTTTCGCCGGGAATTGCGGAAATAAAGCGACCGAGAAAAAAGTGATGCAAAAAAGCGATCGCTGGAATTGGTAGTATAAGTAACAATATTAGCCAGATAATAAATTGTTCCGGTCTGTTTGACCATCTAGCCAAATTCAACAACAATTCACTATTGCGTCTAATAATATTGACAAACGCAGTCATCAGCACAGATAACATTAAAGCACTTAACCAGGAATTAGGATAAGGAAACCATATAGGTAATCCAAACTTTTTCATATGACACATCCTCCGCTTCATTTAAATTAATGGTTAGGTAAAATCAGACTCGTGCGGGAGCATAAGTTAGCGGCAGCAACGGGATTTCCACGTCTATTCTGCTGTATCAGAACAAACTATAAATATCATCTTTTGATTAAATAATACCTCTCGCCCAACAACCAATTAATCTCAGCTTTCTTTACAATTGCACTCATTCGCCATATCCCATCATCCCGCTTAAAAGTTATGGGAGTGCCACAATTAAGAAAGATAGGTTTGACTGCAATGACACCTTCACCTACATATACCCGACAACCTTGGTCTGAATCTTATAGTGAAATAATTGACGTTCGTTCAAAGAGCGAATTTGCCGAAGACCACATCCCCAAAGCCATCAATTTACCAGTGCTGAATGATGACGAACGCGCTGAAGTGGGAACGATATATAAACAAATCAACCCCTTCACATCTCGGAAAATTGGGGCTGCTTTAGTATCAAAAAACATCTCCCAGCATCTAACAGAATACTTTGCTACAAAAGATAAAAACTACCGTCCTCTAGTCTACTGCTGGCGCGGTGGACAGCGTTCTGCTAGCATGGCTTCAGTGCTATCGCAAATTGGTTGGCGAGTCACATTACTCGAAGGTGGTTACAAAACTTATCGCGCTTATGTTCGCCAACAAATCGAAGATTTGCCACAAAAATTTACTTATCAAGTCCTGTGCGGTCTTACTGGTAGTGCTAAAACCCATATCTTACACCAGATGCGCTTAACTCGTAGCGCTCAAGTTTTAGATTTAGAAGCTTTAGCAAACCATCGTGGTTCTCTGCTGGGGGAACAATGGCAAGGAAAAGTTTCGTCTCAACCTTCACAAAAATACTTTGAATCCTTGCTACTGCAACATTTACAAAACTTCAATCCGCATCAACCAGTGTGGCTAGAATCAGAGAGCCAAAAAATTGGCAATATTTATTTACCCCAATTTTTATGGGAAAAAATAAAACAGGCTAACTGTGTAGAAATTCAAATACCCATAGCTGCTAGAGTGAAGTTTCTTTTAGAAAAATATCCGCATTTAGTAGATCGTGCCGATATTTTAAAATGGAAGCTGGAAAAGTGTAAATCTCGTTATGGTTGGGACAAATTATGTCACTGGCATCAATTAATTGATGCAGGAAATTGGGAATCATTTGTGCAAGATATTTTGCAATACCATTATGACCCCACCTATAGACAGTCAAAAAAACGGAACTTTACCAAAGCTGCTCGCGTGCTATCTATACCAAATTTATCTGATAGCAGTATTGATACTTTATTGGATTCTTTGTTGCCTAATTCCCTAGCATTAACCTGAAAATTACAGCAGATTGCGTTGTTCTTAAATACACGTAGAGACCTAGCAATGCTACGTCTGTGAGCCGGTTTTGGGTTTTATGCATGTACCTCATTAACCTGAAATTATATTACCCCTTTCTCAACTACGGAGAGGGGTAGGGGTAAAATTGTTTGCATCTGTGCGTCTTCTTATTTCTGCTTTTGTTGCGAAGACATAGTAGCATTATTTGTCGAAGTAGCAGTTGTAATATTAATCATTGGTAATTTCCCATCACCAGTCATCACCATCGGAAACTTACCATCCCATTTTTCTATCGCTTGCTTCTGTAAAAACGCTGGGGTTAAAGTTTTTTCTTGTAATTTTTGCGCTTCGGCTTCACCTTTAGCGCGGTTGATGTTTGCTTGAGCTTCTTGTGCTGCTTTATCAGCATTAAATTCTGCTTGTCTTGCTTGTTGTTCTGCTATTTGTCTGGCTTCTACAGCTTTACTAAACTCTTCAGGGAAAGCGAAATTTACTATAGATACGTCATCGACAATTACACCATAAGGTGCTAAACGATTTTTAAGCTGTGTATCAAGTTGTGCTTTGATTTCTGCCCTTTCGGTAATAAGTTCTTCTGTAGTTTTTTGAGAAATTACTGCTTTCAAAACTTCGGAAACAGCAGGAGAGATTATTGTTGTAATGATTTGCTGCTCATCTCCAATTTTTTGATAAACTTTATTTACTCGCATCGGATCAATGTTCCAGTTAAGAGCGATTTCTGCCGTCATTTTTTGGAGGTCTTTGGAAGTAGCATCAGCTTTAAAACTAGTATTTTGAATACGAATGCTGATGTTTTTAACTGATGTGAAAATTGGTGTAATCGGATGGATACCTTCATCAAAAACTCTATCTTGAACTTTGCCAAATTGCATGACAACTCCTCGTTCACCTGCATTTACGATACTAAAGGGACGAAAAATAATTGCTAAAACTAATAAACCTATTCCGCCGACAAGGTACAATGCGTGATGATGGTTATTAGTATTATTGTTTCTTAAGTTTTCCATATTTTCTCTGCTAAATTGAGTGATTAGTTTTGCTTTAGTGTCAGACTAAAAATATTTTTCCATCAGCAACATCAGTAAAAACACTCTTGTGAGTAACGATTTCGGAAAAAATTTTCAACTCAAACTTATTTAAACATGAAAATTCATCAACGTCATAGTTGGCAACTAACACTCAATGAAGCGATCGCTATTCAAGAAGAACTCCAAGTTGAGGTAATTACCGAAGATAAATTTAAAGAACCAGTTCAGTATGTTGCTGGGGTAGACACGGGTTTTGAAGCAAATGGGACGATTAGTCGTGCAGCAGTAGCGGTACTGAGTTTTCCTGATTTGCTTCTTGTCGAAACAAGTTTAGCGTATCGTCCGACTACATTTCCTTACATTCCCGGTTTCCTCTCATTTCGGGAAATTCCCGCTGTACTCGACGCTTTAGAAAAGATTACTACAATACCAGACATTATTCTCTGCGATGGTCAAGGAATCGCCCATCCTCGCAGATTTGGCATCGCTTGTCATTTGGGTGTACTTGTGGATATACCGACAATTGGTGTAGCCAAATCCTTGTTTGTTGGGAAGCATGAAATATTACCAGAAACCAAAGGCAGTTGGCAACCACTTATACATAAGGGTGAAACCATTGGTGCCGTTTTGCGATCGCGTACCAAAGTAAAACCACTATATATCTCCAGCGGTCATCGCGTCAGTCTACCAACGGCTATTGACTACGTATTGCGCTGCACGCCAAAATATCGACTACCAGAAACTACTCGTATTGCTGATAAATTAGCTTCTAATAGATAAAGCGATCGCTATCTTCCTAATTCCGAAATAAATCAAAAATCGGATTTTTTGCAACAAACTAGACAATATTCGGATTTTTTTGTTATAAAATCAATGAATATAAAGAAAGCTTCATACAATCCGGATCGCAGAACCGAGAGCAAAAGCCGTTTATTTTCAACTTGGCTGAATAGTCTCTGTGCCTTACCCTTTCTCAGTTACAGTCTTAAATAAATTAACTAAAAGTTCCTAATTTTTCCCCTGAGATTTGCAATTACAAAAATTTAAAAAAATATACAATTATAAAGATTTAATTATATAGCTTTTGTGCATGTCCTTTTGTCGCCTGTATATGAGTATTATTTTTGCTCAATGGCTCAAATGGATTTTGAAAGCGTCTTTTTCGTAGATGCTGCTAGAACCACCACATAAACCTGTACACGGAAATTTGGCTAATGACAACGGATAAGCTGACCTTCGCTGATAAAATTTCCCTAGACGGAAAAAGTTTTGTACACGCAGAACAAATACCTATCCCAGAATGGCCCTGTGTGGTGACAGAAAGACCACAACTGACACTTACTGTTAAAGATGATGATTTATTTTTCGTAACTGACACTATCGGCAATATATCTGGTTGTTCGCTCAACGATAGCAACCCCAGTATGGGACTGTTTTGCTCTGACACGAGATTTATTAGTCGTTTGGAGTTGCAGATTGAAGGGCGATCGCCTGTTCTCCTCAGCAGTACTGCCGACAAGGGATTTTCACTCTCAGTTTTGTGTACAAATCCCAGAATTGACGATCGCCTAAATGCCGACAGCGTAGGGATTCGTCGCGAACTTGTCCTCAACGGCGCACTATTTGAAGAAATAGAAGTGGCAAACTATAGCACAACTACCGTCACCTTTGAACTCACTATCAGCTTTGATGCGGATTTTGTCGATTTATTTGAAGTGCGGGGCTATGACAGACAGAAACGCGGTAAACTTTTACGCCTACTAGACCCAAAAATTGAGGAAGCAATACTAACAGGTGATGGCGTCTCGTCCATACAGACAACAGCGACACCAGAAGTTTTGACACTTGCCTATCAAGGTCTAGATGGCTCAATCATGGAATCGCGTATTCAATTCCAGCATCGAATCCCCGATTTTTTCAAAGGTTACACAGCAGTTTGGCGGATGGAATTGGCTTCCCACGAAACCGAAAAACTCGGTTATCGGGTGAATATGTTAACAAACAACAAATCTAGCTCTACTGTTAGTGCCCCTGCCACCTTAGGACAAGCAAAAGCCGCTGAGGTGATGGAAGAACAGCACTGGGGACAACAAATTACCCGAATTCGCTCAGATAAAAGCTTGTTTAATCGAGTCATTGAACGAGCGGAACAAGATATGTATTTGTTGCGGCAGTCTTTTGGCAAGCATAAAATTGTTTCCGCCGGTGTCCCGTGGTTTTCTTCACTATTTGGGCGGGATTCGCTGATTACAGCTTACCAAAGCTTAATGTTAAATCCGCAAATCGCCAAAGAAACTCTTTTTCTTTTAGCCGCATATCAAGGTAAAAGTGAAGATGATTGGCGCGAAGAGGAACCGGGTAAGATTTTACACGAGTTGCGATTGGGAGAAATGGCGCGTTGTCAAGAAATTCCCCACACACCCTACTACGGTACTGTTGATGCTACTCCCCTGTGGCTGATGTTGTATGCTGAATACTACACTTGGACTCACGATCAAGAAACTTTAGAGCAACTTTGGTCACACGCTCTAGCAGCAATGGAGTGGATCGATCGCAATACTAAACAAACTAGTTACTTGAGCTACTATTGCAAATCTAAACGCGGTCTTGCTAACCAAGGCTGGAAAGATTCTGGTGATTGTATTGTAGACCGCAAGGGAGAATTAGCAAGCGGACCAATTGCCCTTTGTGAAGTCCAAGCTTATGTCTATGCTGCGAAAATGCGTCTAGCAGAAATTGCCAGGATGAAAAAGCGGCTTGATTTGGCTGATCGCTGGCAAGAAGAGGCAAAAAACCTGAAGGTTCGTTTCAATCGAGATTTCTGGATGGAAGACCAGGATTTCTGCGCTCTTGCTTTGGATGGAGAGGGTAAGCATGTAGACAGCATTACCTCAAATCCCGGTCATTGTCTGCTTTTAGGAATTTTCACCCCAGAAAAAGCTTACAGTGTGGCAGAGCGGTTGCGGGCACCGGATATGTTTAATGGTTGGGGCATTCGCACTCTAAGTAGTTTGTCACCAGCTTACAATCCGATGGGCTATCATATCGGTTCAGTTTGGCCCCACGACAATGCGCTCATTGCAATGGGTTTGCGATCGCTCGGTTTAATCGATCAAGCTTTAGAATTGTACCAAGGCTTGATCGATATGACTAGTCAGCAGCCCTACCACCGTCCCCCAGAACTTTTATGCGGCTATGAACGTAACGGTGATAACGCACCTGTGCAATATCCTGTCGCTTGTAGTCCTCAAGCTTGGGCTACTGGCAGTATTTTTCAATTACTCCAAATGATGGTCAACTTGGTGCCTGATGCTCAAAATAACTGCTTGCGAATAATTGACCCCGCTTTGCCAGAGTCGATTAATCGTTTGTCGTTCCACAATTTACGTGTTGGTGGTACCGTTCTTGATTTAGAATTTGAACGCTCTGGTAACACCACTGCTTGTCGTGTTGCCAAAAAACGCGGTAATCTCCGCGTAGTTATTGAAGCCTAATTTAGTTAAAAATTATGAGTTATGAGTTAGTTGCAAACATTAACTCATAACTCATCAAAGCTGGAAACTCTTAACTTTCTAGGAAAAATGGAGGTAAATAAAACACCCGTAACAAGTATTTCAAAGGCTCACTGTACGGGTTTATTTATTTCCAACTTCAGACTTCAGACTTCAAACTTCAGCCTTTTTATACTAGCCTTCCTCCTTCTCCCTCTTTTGTCCTGGGGAAGCTTCATAAAGAGCATCTAATTGCTGACGAGCATCTTCAACGTTGACTGAACGCATTACCAATAAAGGCTCTTTAATTAAATTTCCGGAACTGTCTAATAATTCTGGATGGGGTATAAATTGTTTTCTTGATGACATATATGCCGAGTTTCCCTGTGCCATTGATGACCTGGAATAAGTTCGATCTATGTCAAAACTGAACATCACCAGGTTGCGAATTAAGTTGGCAACGGCTATAAAAGCAAGGATGGTAAAAGCAAGAATGTAAAGTAAATGTAACATCGGTTTTTCCTCCAGGTGCAGCGGTTTTAAAAATTTATACTGTCATTTTGGTTGGGTTTACCCCACCCTTACTCTATTGATTCGCTTTGCCCATACCGTGATGACTTGAAGCTAAAGCGAATATTCAACGCACAGAAAGTGCGCCTATGTTGATGTGAGACAATTTTTTGACTGTTAGTCAATGTTAAGTAGCATAAAATACAATATTTTCTTAATTCAAAGGATTTGAACGATTTTCTAGTATTTCTTCGACTTATATACCGTTTTGCTATTGCCAAGTAGTTTAGCAAACTTCTCATCTAAAAAACATTAAACTTCTCGATTTTGACGAAAGCGCATCCCCACTTGCCAACATTCTGTGACTAATTTATGCCAAGGCATTAAGGTTTCCATCTCAATGCCGACTTGTCCGTCAGTTGCCGCAAACAGCATTTTCGTTGTGTTCACTTTGTCTTGAGCCTGTTTGACTCGCAATAGTAGGTCGGATTGCTCCTGGTGAGTCATAAATGAGAGTTGCTCTGTTTCCAGTAATTCACGCGATCGCGCAAACCAATACTGAAAATCTTCCAACAACGGCAGCAAAACCGTCTTCAGCAACTCTGGCTCTGGTAAGTTCGAGTCTCGCATAAATCAGAGGCATATTTCTAACTTGCTTACTAATATTAACGCTATTTACATTTCTTAACACTTTTCTTATTTCTGTCTGAGAACAGAAAGAGTTCTAATTTTGTAAGCAACGTTACATTTCTATTATATAAGCGATGCCAAAGGTTTGTACAGTCGCGATAGGTATAGCTTTACTTGCAGCGTTAAGATAGATTCAGATGGAGAAAAAATTATTATATTCAAGGTTAATTATGATAAAGTATGATATTTTAGGAATATTTTGATTTATGAAAACAGGTAATCATACAGCCAGTTAAAAAAATTATCTTTCATGCCTTGCAGAGATAAGCAAAAAGCGCTTGTTTGAAAGATATATTTGATACTGCTAACTAAATCTATAAGTATAGAAAGAGCGTTGGATAACTGTGGGATGAATCGTAAAGACGTTTCGCCGGTAAAGACGTTTCGCCGGTAAAGACGTTCCGCCGGTAAAGACGTTTCGCCGGTAAAGACGTTCCGCCGGTAAAGACGTTCCGCCGGTAAAGACGTTCCGCTGGTAAAGACGTTCCGCTGGTAAAGACGTTCCGCCGGTAAAGACGTTCCGCCGGTAAAGACGTTCCGCCGGTAAAGACGTTCCGCCGGTAAAGACGTTCCGCCGGTAAAGACGTTCCGCCGGAACGTCTCTACAATGCGTTAAATTTATCGATAATACATTGTAAAAACATTCCCTAATGCAACGCTATAAAAAGAATTTATATTACAGTTAATGTGCAAGTATTGCAGTGCGGCAAAGTAACTAATCGCTTCTTATAGATACAGTGTAAGAAATGTATTTCTTAAACCCGCGCATGGAATCATAGAAGATAAAGTAATTACTAAGCCAATAATTCAACAGCCAATGCCGCCACAATCATCTGATAATCAAGCAGAACAACCTGAAAAAATGTACTTACCGCGTAGCAGCGAATCGGAAAATTTGCGAAAAATCCGCCACACAGCCTCTCATGTGATGGCAATGGCTGTACAAAAGCTGTTTCCCAAAGCGCAAGTTACAATTGGTCCGTGGATTGAAAACGGCTTCTATTACGATTTTGACAGCCCCGAACCATTTACCGACAAAGATTTGAAAGCCATCCAGAAAGAGATGGTGAAAATTATCAATCGCAAAATTCCCCTAATTCGGGAAGAAGTTAGCCGCGAAGAAGCTGAATCCCGAATTCGGAAAATTAACGAACCTTACAAATTAGAAATACTCCAAGATATTAAATCTGAACCAATCACAATTTACCACCTGGGCAATGAATGGTGGGATTTGTGCGCGGGACCTCATGTGGAAAACACTGCCGATTTAAACCCCAAAGCGATAGAATTAGAAAGCGTTGCCGGCGCTTATTGGCGTGGAGATGAAACCAAAGCGCAATTACAACGCATTTACGCCACCGCTTGGGAAACTCCCGAACAACTTGCCGAATACAAGCGACGCAAAGAAGAAGCGCAACGTCGAGATCATCGGAAATTGGGTAAAGAACTGGGATTATTTGTATTTTCCGATTTAGTCGGACCCGGTTTACCTTTGTGGACACCCAAAGGAACTATTTTAAGGACTCTTCTACAAGACTTTTTGCAGCAGGAACAGCTAAAACGCGGTTATTTGCCTGTAGTCACGCCCCACATCGGTAGAGTAGACTTATTTAAAGTATCCGGACACTGGCAGAAGTATAAAGACGATTTGTTCCCGATGATGGCGGAGGATGAGAAAGCAGCAGCAGATGAGCAAGGTTTTGTTCTCAAAGCGATGAATTGTCCTTTCCACATTCAAATATATAAAAGTGAGTTGCACTCCTACCGGGAATTACCGATACGCTTTGCGGAATTTGGCACAGTTTACCGCTACGAACAATCTGGAGAATTAGGCGGTTTAACTAGAGTGCGCGGCTTTACTCAGGATGATGCTCATTTGTTTGTCACACCAGAGCAACTAGACAGTGAATTCCTCAACGTGGTGGATTTGATTCTGTCGGTGATTAAGAGTCTGAAATTAGATCAGAATTTTAAAGCGCGTCTCAGTTTCCGCGATCCAGCCTCAGATAAGTATATTGGTGATGATGAAGCTTGGAACAAAGCTGAAAGTGCGATTCGTCGTGCTGTGGAAACCTTGGGGATGGATCACTTTGAAGGCATTGGCGAAGCGGCGTTTTATGGTCCTAAACTAGATTTTATCGTCAAGGATGCTTTGGATCGAGAATGGCAGCTAGGAACGGTGCAGGTAGATTATAACTTGCCTGAACGCTTTGATTTAGAATATGTTGCCGAAGATGGTTCTCGCAAACGTCCAGTAATGATTCACCGTGCACCTTTTGGCTCTTTGGAACGGCTGATTGGTATTTTGATTGAAGAATACGCGGGAGATTTCCCGTTGTGGTTGGCACCGCTGCAAGCCAGATTGTTGCCGGTGAGTGATGAGTTTCTACCTTTTGCTTCATTGGTAGCAGCCAAGATGCAAGCTTTGGGTATCCGTGCGGAAGTCGATGTGAGTGGCGATCGCTTGGGTAAACTCATTCGCAATGCAGAGAAGCAAAAAATACCCGTAATGGCGGTAATTGGAGCAAAAGAAGTTGAAAGCAACAGCTTGAGTATTCGTACACGGACTTCAGGGGAGTTGGGAAGTATACCTGTTTTGGAGGTGATGGAGAAGATGAAGGAGGCGATCGCTAACTTCGATAACTTCTAAGTATACTTTTGATAAGCGACAACGCATTGATAGAAGCCTATCCAGACGCACCTGTCAGCAGTTCCTGGATAGGCTTTCAATTGAAAGCGTGCCTCAGGATGCCCAGCATGTCTTTTCAGGGAACGATCCTTTTTTCCAGTGTTGTCGAACCTTTGTTGCTGCCATTTGGTAAAATGCCTGCGAGTTATTAACAGGTATTTCTTGAAGTTGCTCCACTTCTCCACTGGATTTATCTAGCCACAAAGATCCAAGATGATCTTCGTGGGGACCAAAGCGATAAATAACGCTCTTCTCATCCTCCTTCTCTTTTAAAATCAATACATAAAAAGCCATAAATACATTTGTCGTCTGCAAGTGTTTGATACTTCAATTTTAACTCATTGTTAAATCCCCTCGCTCCTAGCGAGACAGCTTATGCTGATGCCCAATGGTACAAGCAAGTGATGAATAAATAGTCACGCATATTAGTGTTAAATCCAGAATCCGTTGATTTTTGTATAGAACAACTCGAAAAACATCACGATAGGGCGAGTTTTAGCTGCGGTAACGAACAACTGGATCGCTTTAATCTAGCTCTATCCATGAGTGGCATAAATCTCGAACAATTACCTCAAAGTATTGTTAAAAAGTTGCCAAAATATCCGATTATTGGCGTGACCTTAATTGGGAGATTAGCGGTGGCTCATGATTACAGGGGATATGGTTGGGGAAAGTTGTTGATTATGGACGCTTTATACAGAAGTCTCGCAGTCAGCCAAAGGACTGGTTGTTTTGCAGTGGTAGTAGATGCGATTGACGATAAAGCGGTGAGGTTTTACCAAAGGTTTGAGTTTCAAACTTTTCCTGACCAACCCTACAAGCTGTTCCGTACCATGAAAAACATTGCTCAAACTTTTGGTTTACTCCCAAAAAATTAAGCAAAAAATCTGAGATTTCATGGCGATCGCAAAACCCTAAGAGCGGTCGGTGTAGGTAGTTTACAGCCGTACTATTCCTACTTCTATTAATGCTTGGGTGGTAATTCCCAAGCCAATCAGCGAAATTAAAAATGCACTGAGTGCGGGCAAAATTCTGTGGAGACGCTTTGGTTTTGGTAACTGTAGTTTCTCAAACCACTGTTTGGCATAAATTAGCAACAATCCCAATCCTGTTAGTACTGCTGCTAGTCCCAAACTAAATGCTACAACCAGCATTAGTCCGAAACCCACACGTCCGATAGCGATCGCACTTAATAACAAAACTAAAGCTGAAGGACAAGGTACAAGTCCACCAGAAACACCTAACGCCAGTAAATTTCCCATCGTTACAGGGGTGTTTGAGGGTAAGTGATGGTGATCATGATCGTGATCGTGGTGGTGATCATGATCGTGATCGTGGTGGTGGTGGTGATCATGATCATGATTCCGCAGACGGCTAATAAATAGATTTAAACCGATTACCAGCACCATAAAACCAGATAAGATGCTTAACCAAGGTAATATCCGTTCTGGTAAGATAAATTGGGAAGCAAACAGAGTCGCCAATCCCAAGATAAACACGCCGATGGTATGGGTGAGAGTTGTTGTTAGTCCCAAAAACAGAGCGTGTTGAGCAGTTACTTTTGAACCCATCAGATAAGCACCAACTATGGTTTTACCATGTCCGGGTGACATTGCGTGCATTGCACCCCAGACAAAAGCAGCCATGAGCGCGATCGCAAGACTACCGCCAAATTGCCCGACGGCACCAGAAATTAACCAAAAATCCCGGTTTTGACGGTTAAAAATAAAGTTTTGGACTTTTCCTTTGTGAAATATTGTTGCTAGACAATGAGCTGCCGGTGCTTCAGCCAGAAACAAATCATAATGCATTCTCTGGTTTTGTACTGGTTGTAGCCAAGAGTAATTTAGTTGTAGAGTACTGTGGGTATTGGTGTTAACTTTTAGAGTTGGTAGCAAATTGTTTGTTTCCACAGATGCGATCGCCACAGTGCCTTTTTTACCTTGCTCATTGGATAAAAAGATGCGATCGCCTAAAAACTGTTCAAGTTCTCTTTTATGGGTTACAGTTTCTTCACGGGAAAGTTGTCCATCCCGGTTATCATCACTAAAAACTACTAAATCAGTGGGGAAAGTCAGTGTAATTGCAGTTTCTTTTTCGCCTACGCTAACTTCTGCAACTGACAAATCTGCCCAATGTGCAAGGCTAGGTGCGCTAAAACTAATTGATAACAGCAGTGATAAGAAAAAGGAAATGATACTAATTTTACGCCAGTGGATTTTCATGTTTTTTGAAAGTTTGGAGGAACGCTAAAATCCAAAATTCTCTAATCCCAGTCCTGATGAGTATCGCGCTTGTTTGTCAAAAGTGCGATCGATTTGTTGAGATAATTTTTGGTAAGTTAAAGCCTGCTGGTTATTTCCCAATGCTTTTTCAATCATGGCTGCACGGTAAAATATAGCAGCATCTTTTGTACCCAGTTGTAAGGCTTCTTGGATGGCTTGTTGAGCTTCTTTGATGCGTCCAGAGTCAGATAATGCCCAAGCAAGGGTATCTAAGGTTTGAGCATCCCGACGAATCTTGATTTCTGCTTGCATCAAGGATAAAGCTTCAGCGGTATCTTGAGGACGATTCTTTTCTAATAACAACCGTGCTAACTCTCGCTGATGTCCAAAGGAACCGTTACCATGTCCTGTAGCATTTTCTTGTCTGAGTAAGGTTTCGGCTTCGGTTAATAATTTTACTGCTTGTTGTTGTTCACCTTGCAGTTGTTTTACTCTGGCTTTACCCCGAAAAACAGCATGATCGTAAGTTGTGGATGATTTCTCGGAGTTGGGTAAAACTTGGGCATAAAGGTTCTCTGCTGCTTTGTAGTCTCCCTGTCTGGTTTTCAGTTCTGCCAGATGCAGTAGGGCTAAGGGATACCTGGGTATAATTCGTAGTGCTTCTTTATATAAGTTTTCTGCCAGTTCCAGTTGTCCGTGTTTGTAGTAAAACTGACCTAGTAATACCCGCGTGTATGCAGAACTGCCTGTTTCACCGGCTTCTTCCATAGATAGGGCAAATTTAAAAGTATCAATTGCTGCTTGTTCTTGCCCTTGTGCTGTTAGTACCAAAGCTTGTAAAGTTAAGTTTCCTTGGGTGGGAAGTTTGTTTACTAAGGTATCAGCAGCGGTTTTTGCCTCTTGTAGTTTACCCATTGCTAACTTAGATGTCACCAAAATAGCCAGGGCACCTTGATTGCCAGGTTGAGTTTTTAATACTTCTTGGGATAACCCTATGGCTTCGTTAAAATCATGTCTAGCTTGGGCAACACGAGCCAAAACTATCACCGCGCTTTGGTTATTGAAAGGTAAACTGGAAAGGGAGCGTTTAGCTGCTTGTTCTGCGAGTAAATACCAGCTACTTTCACCAGTTGCCTTTGCCATATTGAAATATGCTTGAGCTAAGGAAGCTAAATTTAAGCCACTTTCCGGATTTTGGCGGACTTTTTCTTGGTAAAGGCTGATTTCCTGTAAGATGGTAGCTCGACGATTGTCAGTACCTGGTAAAGAGCGAGAAAGAGAGTAACGATAAGGTGCTGGAAGTTGGGAAGATTGGGAATTGAGGTATGAGACTACAACGATAGTTGCGATGGGGACTGCTAGAAGTAACAGCCATACAGGTTTGAGTTTGTGCTTGTGAATAGCTTCCGTCATTTCCGTTATTTCCTTTTCTTTCTTGAACCATACAAAAGGAGGGGAAAGGGGAAAAGCAATTATAAAACCCCTCTCCTTGTAGAGACGTAGCACTGCTACGTCTCTTGTATTCGATTAGAGGGCAATCTGCTGTAACTTCTGCTTTCCCCTAATATTCTTATGTCCCTCTAATTCGGTAGCGCTAAGTAAGGAAATTGTGTTTCTAACGGTTTATGACCTTGAGCTGGGTTATCGGGAGTACCTTCGTAGGAAACGTTATCGGCAGTGACTGCACCATTCGTAAGTACGCTTAAAGTTGTATCAACCACATCATCTAAGAGCAACCGTCCGGTGATGGGGCTGCCTTTGGCGTTGAGGGCTTTACCGTAACCACTTGGTTGGCTAGTATCAATTCGCATCACGTCAGGAAGGAATGCACCCAGTAAAGCATTAGCCCGTGTATCGTCATTCCCCAGAGCTTTGAGGGTAGTTTTCGCTTCTGCTCCCACCGGTGCAGCAGCAGGGCTTAAGTCAGCAGTGGGGGGAATACTATTAAAGGCATTTAGAAAATCGTTAGTAACGATTAAGCCTTCATTAATAGCCGGTCGTCCGAGACGTTCAACCTGTTGGAATTTCTGATTGCGGGGGTTTCTGACAGAGATAGTTTGCCACACATCGAAAGTTGTGGCTTTAGTTTTTCCTTGTAATAAAGAACGTGGTACTCTAGCAACAATGGTGTTGACGTTATATCCTTTAGCAAAGTCAAGAGCTTGGTTAGTAGGACGAAAACCAACTGCGGGTCCTATACCTAAAGCACCAGCACGAACTCGGAAAAATTGTTCCACATCGAAGAAAAATGGATCTTCCCGCAGCCCTGCAAATACACTGACTTTGGAGTTTCCTAAGTTTAGCTCGTTAAGAGTTGGGTTATTATCTGCATTTAAGGGAGTAGTTCTACCTTCATCTGCATCAATTCTTCTACCGTTAGCGATCGCAGTTAATTTAAATGGTTGTTCCCCTTGGCTATTGGGTTCTCCAAATTGAAACCGCAGGATCAAATCTTCTTGACCTGTGGGGGTTGCATCTTTATCACCAACACGGGTAACTTTAAATTCATAAAGGGCATTGCTGCTGAAATAATACTGCTGACGAGCAACCGATCGCGGATTGGTATTCATCACGAATATCAAGTCATCTCCACTCGCACTGGGGTTTTGGTCTTTTTCCCGAAACACATATAAATCAGTTAAATTCAGGTTGCGACCTTTTGTATCCACCTCGCCGTCATCATGGTCGGAAGCATTAACGTATATTGGGATAACTGTTATTGCAGCAACGGCTAAACCCAAGGCTAGTACACTCGGTCCGATAATTTTTTTCAGATTCAGATTTTTGAAATTAAAGTGATGCAAGAATTTTTTAGTACCTATTGTTGTTATGTCTGTCATCTTGGCATCTCCTGACATATTTGTCATTATTAGTAAGGGAACTCAAAAAAATATTCCTTTCCTCTTCTCCAATAGCTCTACATTATTGAATCGCGTTATTCACTTTCCAGACCAAAAACTGCTTATTTTTTGCTCACTTTTACTTTTAAGCCGAGTTTCTCAATTTCGTAATCAAATTAGACGTAAGTAGGTGGGTGTAAATAAACATAACTATATTTCTGTCATTGCGTTCGCGGAGCGTCTCCTAGAGAGGAGGCACGACAAAGCAATTCGCTTGCGGTTACGGACTTTTTACATTTTGTTACATAGCTAGGTTTATTCAGCAAACCCTACTTAGCACAGAATAGTCTCTACGTCTTTTCTGGAGATGTCTATTAGCTAGAAAACATCCATTCACAACTTCCCATCATCAAGTGTTTCAAGTTAATTAATTTATCGTTGCCAGAGAATATCTGCAACTGTTACCATTGCCGCTTTCAAATGACGACGAATAGCTGACTTGTATCTGATGATATAAACGATAATATAATAGAATCATTAAACATCTCCAGAAAAAATGTAGAGACCTAGCACTGCTACGTCTAATCAAGGGTTTCGGGCAACGCATAATTAATTTCTGGAGATGTCTATTCAGTTATCCCCTCAAATTGCTGGTGTGAGTTATGACTAGCCTCGTACCCAAATCTGAATCAACTGATATTTTTTATCCAAGTTCGGATGGTGAACCTTTGGCAGAAACTTCTGTTCATGCTGATGCAATTATTAACACCGTTGTTGCCTTGCGTCAGTATCTTGCAGGCAAGTCGGCAATTGTTCTGGCAGATCAGTTTCTCTACTATGCTCAAGGTTATCCTCGATTGAGGGTGGCTCCAGATGTAATGGTAATTTATAACGTCCCACTTGGGGCTAGAGATAATTATAAGATTTGGGAAGAAGGACAAGTACCATTAGTCATTTTTGAAATGACTTCTCAGGGAACTAGAGAGCAAGATATAAGTTTCAAAAAAACTCTATACGAGCAGTTAGGAGTACTGGAGTACTGGTTATTTGACCCTAAAGGAGAATGGATTCCCGAACAACTACGAGGTTATCGTTTAATTAGACAAGAGTATGAGCTAATTACAGATAAGCGAAGTGAGGCTTTGCAACTGCGGTTAGAGATTGACGAGCAATTGATTGCCTTTTACAAACAGGATACAGGAGAGAAGTTATTGGCTCCTGGGGAGTTAGTAGAAGCGCTACAGCAGGAAATTTTAGCACGAGAACAGGCTGAAGAGCGAGCAAAACGAGCTGAGGAGCGAGCAGCACAAGCTGAGTTACAAGTGAAAAGGTTAAAAGAACAGTTGCGTAGACGCGAAGCGGCTTGTCGTTAGACATCGCTTGGGGTTGATCCTGATACTATAAATAACTTATAGATCTAGCGATCGCTCTTCTGCTAAAATACTCACAAAAGCTATAATTTAACATCTATTTAAGCGAGAAATTTACTTGTGGATGTAATGTTAGAGCGATCGCACGAACTAAAACTAGCCTTAACCGATTTTGTGGTTGATGCAGAAGGAGAACTAGCTACAGCGCTGGAAACCTATGCAGCAGAACAATCGCGTCCTGGTTCTGGGGATAGTAAACAGCAAGATTTCATCATTGATAGTTTTGTTATCGAAGGCAAAGTTGGTGATAAAACACCCCTTGATTTGTTTTTAGATAGTCATCCAGATTTCCCAGATACAGAACGCAACCTGATTCGCAGTTGGCATCGTAGTTTTATTGGCTTGTTTGCCGTAGTTCAAATTTTACCTGATGGCTTTGAATTAGTAAATTGGCTAACAGAGAAACACTATATTGTCAAGCCAACTGATGCATTAACAATTCAAGAAATGTTGCGGTTTCAAGTAGGAGAAATTTTCCTAACTCGAATTGCTCCCGTAAGTGATACTGAATGGATGTTTTTTGGTTCCCATACACTCTTCGGTAAATTAGGCAAACCCAAATTAGCAGTAGCGATCGGTAATTTCAAAGATAACTACAAAAAGAATCTTTACGGTGATGCACCAGAATTATTAGAAGAAGCTTGGCTATCAGTGGAAAAATATCATCAGGAATTTGTTGATTTTTTTGGCAGCGACGAAATCACATTATCGGGATATCAGCTTAACAAAAAAATAGTTGAGTTCCAAGAGTTGATGACTGAAAAACGCTTGACAGAAGCAGGTATTGATACTTCTAAATCTCTAGCTGAAGCCGCTGAAGCCGCAGGTATCGACGAAGAAGAAATCAAAGCAGCCGCAGAAGAATTGGGTGCTGATTCCAAAGCAGTTTCTCAGGTATTTAACAATAAATCTGCCAATAATAAAATGGTAATGCCGAAAGTTGATTTACCTGCGGAACTGAGGAAAGCCGAACAAGTAACGGCACTTTCTCATCCTCGTTGGGGACAAATGTTTTTCCCAACATATGGGAAACTAAAACTAATTTTAGAAGCTGATGATTGGCAAAAACTAGAAGGTTCAGAAAAACTAATTCGTTACTTCCTAGAAGACAAAAGTATTAATACTTTCGTTTGGTATCGGCTAGCTGAACAATACCCAACTCAGTTAGAAAAAGTGTTGCAAAGTTATTTACAGCGTCCGGATTTTAGTTTGGAAAGCGATTTGAAGCCGCTTTTACAACAATTCAATAAACTGATTGAGCCAGAGTTACCAGAAATTGCTAGTGTACCTTTACATCTGCATAATTTATTTCAAGAAGCTTTGGGAGATGTGAATAAATCTAAATCTAAGTCTAAGGATAAAGGTAAAAAGCCGACAACAAAGGGTTTTCAGCGAAGTTAAGATGTAGTAAGCACTTCAGCGCTTAAAAAGAAAAAGCACAACCCTTCCAGTACCTGCACTGTCCCAAACCAGATTTTAAACCACCCAGTAAGTGGTTCTACTAATCGGTTTGTAGAGACGTAGCAATGCTACGTCTCTACATCTTTTTCATACCTACGTCTATTGACCAAAAAGCTGCACTTGCACCCCATCATTAACGCTGTTATCAGACTGATCTGGTTGCAGGATAATGGGAGTGTCTGTGAGTGTTAGGGATTCATCAAGCCTTCTTAATTCCAGTTGATCACCGATTTGCAAGATACCCATAGGAAAAAATTTTTCCGTATTATTACGAGGAACGCTGACAGAATTGCTTGGTGCAAAAAATTTGGCGTAGTCCTCCTGTGATGTTCTATTATTAATTCCGTTGAGAAAATCACCAGTTAAGGTATCTTGTCGTGTATTTGAGTTTTGGGTTGGTGGTGATTGTGCGTCAACTGAATTTACGAAGCTTGTCACACTTGCGATGATTGCCAAGGCTGCAATGATTTTACTGTTCATAAGTTTTATCCAAATTATTTTTTATGACTTGTCTTTATTCTACAAACAAGTTATTCTATTTGCTATAATTATAGCCTTTGTGATAGCTAAAAATTGTATTTTAATATACTGGCTTTGTCAATAAGTTCTCTTCTTTGTTAAGTAAAACAAATGGATAAGATATTACTTTTTTTATATCTATTGCAAATCATGCAATAAAGCAACTGCATAAATACTTAGGATAAGCACCCTGATATATTTTAATACTGTTCATTTCAGTCCGAAATCCTGATAAAGATGTAGCATTGCTACCTCTCTACATTTATTCGATTAGAGCGATAGGCTGCAATAACTCATGAATTTTTTCCCTTTCCCCCTTTTTTAAGTTAGGTGGAGCAGATTAAATATAAAACCTCACCCTGCCTTTGGCTTCCCCCTCAAGAAGGAGAGGAATGGAGGGTGAGGTTTTGTCTTATATTTAATAGACATAGGAGTAGAAATGAACTATGCGTTGCCCAAAAACCTTGATTAGACGTAGCATTGCTACGTCTCTACGTCTTTTCTACCAGATGTCTAATGTTTTCTAGTTGAATATTCTCTGCCAAAAACTTCTAGGTTTCATTTTGATGTAAGTTCGATCATTAGCTCTAAATTTCTTTTCAAATGTATTTTTATCTAGCTCAATTAAATTAGGATCAACGACCGTAATGAAAGCGTCGTATAAGTTTTGTTCTGTGTTAACTGTTTTGATACTTAACAACTCCTCACCACTAAGATTGCAGCTTTTACCTGGTTGACTAATCAAGCAAACAACACCAGTTCCATTCTTTGAATTAGGCTCAAATGCCCATAAACCTAATTCTTCTTTCTCGTAGCGGTTCTTTAATATCTCAGCTGCGTGTTTACAATCTGAGTCAAGGTTCTGTGAATTGATATACTCCTTTTTCCAGTTAATCAGCGCTTTTTTTTGGTTCTGATTTTGGGGATTGTAAACGACAGTGGTTGGTGTATTCTCAATAGTCTCACAGCCAAATGAAATACTGTTGTTAGAACTTGACTGGCTGAAGGTTGGGGTAGCAGTGAGAGCGATCGCCACCGTAGTCAAACCAAGCAACAAAGGAAGCAGCAACAGCAAAACCCCAGGCTTTACTAATAACACAGATTCAGGCTGAACTTAATCAACTCAGCCTAAGAATTGAAATGCAAGCATGGTGGGATGAACAGATTAAAAAACACCAAGATTTGCTTAACAGACAAAAAGATTTTCTAGTTAAACAGCTTGATACTTATGAAGAATCAAAACAGAGGTTGGGTGATATACAAGAAAAATTGAATGATAATGATATAGTAAAAGTAGAAGATTTGTTGCCCAAAATTAAGTATCATTTAGGTAACTTACTGCAGAGTCGTGAAAAAGTTTACGCGCAGATTAATTTTACTCATAATCTGATTAAACTTAAAAGTAATACTAACAAAGACTACTTTTCCCAACAAAAAATCGCTAAATTTCTATTCGACGCTATTCAACAAGCTCGCAGTTTCGGAGACAAGCAAGCAGAAGCTGCTGCTTTAAGTAATCTTGCTAGGCTATACGAACTGCAAGTATCAGATAGAGAAAAACTAACAAAACAAGAGCAACTCTACCTTGCTCAGGCAAAAAGCTTTACTCAAGAAGCTATAAAGTTATATAGTGATATTAATGTTGATAACCGTCAAGTTTTATATCGTCAGAGAAGCCAATTAGGACGCATTCTTAAAGCTCAAGGAAATATAAAAGCAGCACTTGTATCTTACGCTGAAGCATGGAATATACTCCAGTCACTCCGTGGAGATTTAGTTACTAGTGCTGATAACCAGTTTGCTTTTCGTCAAGATGTGGAACCTGTATATCGAGAATTTATCGATTTACTATTACAACCTCAAATCAGTGAAATGGATGTAAAAAACTTGGTATTGTTGAATAACATTCCAGGAGCAGAGAAACCTGCGAAGGATGAAACATCAAAAAATCTCTTAGATATAGCTTGTCTTGTCATGAAACCTTTGCAATTGGCAGAGCTAGGTAACTTCTTTCAAGAACGACCCACATTCCGCACTTCAATAAGTAGCATAAGTAAACTACATAACCTAAAAATTCACTGATGAGAATTTGAACAATCAAGTCACTATAAAATAAATAAATTATCCACATCAAAAGTCCAGCTTTTTTATTGTGTAAAAAAGCTTGTTCTCCAACAACACTTCATTTGATTTTTTGAATCAGTTATGTAAACATCAGACGAAGTAATACTAAATTAGGGAGCTAAAAAATCAGACAATAAATAATACTTTTGACAAGCTTTGGGCAGGAATTGCAAGATTCGACAACGTGACTCCGTTAAGTTCAGAATCCTCTGCCAGCCTTGTACAATCATCAGGTGAATCCCTTGAAAGCATTGAAATATCCAACGCAAAGTAGGGGATTGCGTGTCTTTGTTCAGTTGATTTTTAACTGTGGTTTTTTGATTCTTTAACGATATTCTTAATTGTCTTTGTCCTAAATTATAAACTAACAGACATTTCAAAATCTATTTGTTTGTTATACTCTACTAAGATGTGAGCAAATACTGCTTTATCTGATTCATTTCCTGATGCTCCTCTAAAAAATAAGGGGATATCTCCATCACCACTTACTATTAAATCTAATATACATTGTTTTAA
>JAHHIJ010000020.1 GCA_019358985.1 Tolypothrix brevis GSE-NOS-MK-07-07A
AACGGGTACGGATAAACCCCAGACTCTAGAACCTAAAAGACAACGAACGAGTAAGGTCAATCAGAGAGCGAACTACGAGGAATTGACGCTGTTTGACTTCGGTTGACTACGTTACTTGTGTATCCCTACAAACGGGTTAATCTTTATCTATTTTACTCTTTAGCCCGCGAAGGCGGGCTTGGTTTGTGTAGCCGCGAATTCCATTCGTCAGGGCTTCTTAGTTTGTGTAGCCGCGAATTCCATTCGTTAGGGCTTCTTTAAAAACTGAAAGTGGTACGCACTGTACCTACATAAATAGTATCATTGCGATCGTTATGCTCAGGACTCAAAATCACCAATAAACCGGGAGTAATAGCAATGTTGTCATTAAGTTGCACCTTGTAAAGACCTTCTAAATGGTAAGAGGTATTTGTATCTCTTAGCCCTCTACCATTAGCAGTCACATTGGCATCATTGCTGGCAGTTCTGGGTGGTTGACCAAATATCAAACCAAGCAGGCTACCCTTTGTACCAATATCTTGCAAACCGAGGCTGGCACCCCAGTAGTTGAATGTTGCACTATCACCGCTTCTAACGGTTA
Organism: Tolypothrix brevis GSE-NOS-MK-07-07A; assembly: GCA_019358985.1. Classification (GTDB taxonomy): domain Bacteria; phylum Cyanobacteriota; class Cyanobacteriia; order Cyanobacteriales; family Nostocaceae; genus Hassallia; species Hassallia brevis. The sequence goes on from JAHHIJ010000020.1 coordinate 581, forward strand.
CAGGAACACCGCTGACGGTTGAGTTAGCAGTGTTCTGGGCTTCAGCATCAGTGTAACCATACCAACCATTAAGTAGCAACTTAGGAGTAAGTCTAAAAGCAGCTTCTACACCGTAATGATTAGCACTGGTGGCAACATTACCAAAGGGGTTATTGGCAATGCTGCTGCCTGTGGCTTCAAACATGCTCACACCACCGCCACTAGGCAGACCATTAACAGTAGTAGTGCCATTTTGATAAGTACGTGCGTAAGTTAAGCCGACGTTAAAGGTTTTAGTTGGTTGGAAACCTATCTGAGCTAAAGCTGCATAGTTACCATCAAAAAGACCATTTTTATCCAATGGATTGTTAGCTGTATTCAGACGTCCACCAGCCAGATAACCCACAGAGACACTTAAAGCTTTATTGGGGTTAACAGTTATGGTTGCACCTGCACCACCTTGACCTTGACGAAAGATGGGGCTGAAGCGACCATAACGAGAGATAGCACCCTGACTAGTGCTGGTAAAGAAGGGGCTGAAGGTGTTGATGTTTTCCCAAAATTCACCATTGTTTGCATCAATCTTGATACGTATTGCATCACTTAGGTTAAAAGCATAGTTGATTTTCTCTGCCTGGAGAGTGTTATCAGCGTTGTTGATGATATCAAATATTAAGCGGGACATGTTAGTACCCGTTGAAGCGTTACCGATGTTAGGGTTGCTACTGTTGTTGGGAATGATATTCCCTACTTGTAAACGAATTTGTAACTGGTCTTTTCCGGTGAAACTGGAAAGCAAGTTCAAACGAATTCGCTCAGATAAAGTCGCGTTGCTGTCTAAATCGCGCTTTGGAGTATTTGGATTGCTTCTGAGTGTAGCAGCGCTTATTGCTGCGTTATCACCGAAAGAATCAGATAAAACGAAAATCGCTTCTCCAACTAACTTGGTGGTAGTTGAAAACTGATTAGCTTGCATGACAGCGCTTCTAGCTTCTAGCCTATCTACGCGATCGCGCATAGTTGCCAATTCAGCGTAAAATTCTTCTTGCACATGCTCTAAGGTCTCTAAGTCTTCTTTTGTCATCAAACCAGCGGTGCCAGTGGCAATTAATTCGTGAATGCGGTTTAAACAAGCATTCAAACCAGCCGCAAATTCATAACGAGTTAATGTACGGTTGCCGCGAAAAGTGCCGTTTGGGTATCCAGCGATACAACCATAACGCTCAACCAGAGATTGTAATGCTTGGAATGCCCAATCTGTAGGCTGCACATCAGAAAATTTAGATACCGATGTAACTTGACCCATGCTGTCAGTTTGAGACAACTGGGTAACAGAAATCGTTTCTTCATTGACTTCAGCTGCTAAGGCGCTGTTTGCTACACAAAAGGTGGTAATAAAAACTAGTGGACTTACTTTAAAAACGTTCCAAAATAATTTTTTCAAAGTTTTTCTCATTCCTAATCCAAAACATGTAGAGACGTAGCAATGCTACGTCTCTAGATTCTTCTTCACTTTCGCATGTCTTTAGCTATTAAGAACTGTGGGAAGTTTTAGAAACTGAAAGTGGTACGCACTGTACCTACATAAATAGTATCATTGCGATCGTTATGCTCAGGATTCAAAATCACCAATAAACCGGGAGTAACAGCAATGTTGTCGTTGAGTCGGAACTTGTAAAGACCTTCTAAATGATAAGAGGTATCTGTATCTCTTAGCCCTCTACCATTAGAAGTCACATTGGCATCATTGCTGGCAGTTCTGGGTGGTTGACCAAATATCAAACCAAGCACGCTACCCTTTGTACCAACATCTTGCAAACCGAGGCTGGCACCCCAGTAGTTGAATGTTGCACTATCACCGCTTCTAACGGTTACAGGAACACCGCTGACGTTTGAGTTAGCAGTGTTCTGGGCTTCAGCATCAGTATAACCATACCAACCATTAAGTAGCAACTTAGGGGTGAGTTTAAAAGCAGCTTGTACACCGTAATGATTAGCACTAGTGGCAACATTACCAAAAGGGTTATTGGCAATGCTGCTGCCATTGGATTCAAACATGCTGATGCCACTACCGCTAGTCACACCATTGACAGTAGTAACACCATTTTGATAAGTACGTGCGTAAGTTAAACCGATATTGAACCTTGGATTCGGTTGGAAAGCTACCTGAGCTAAAGCTGCATAGTTACCATCAAGAAGACCATTTCTATCCAAAGGATTGCTAGCTGTATTATTACGTCCACCAGCTAGATAACCAACAGAGGCACTTAAAGCTCCCTTGGGGTTAAGACTTATAGTTGCACCTGCACCACCCTGACCTTGACGGTAGATGGTGCTGAAGCGACCATAGCGGGAGATAGCACCCTGACTAGTGCTGGCAAAGAAGGGGCTGAAGTTGTTGATGTTTTCCCAAAATTCACCATTGTTTGCATCAACCTTGACACGTATTGCGTCACTTAGGTTGAAAGCATAGTTGATTTTCTCTGCCTGGAGAGTGTTACCAGTGTCGTTCTCAAATATTAAGCGGGACATAGCAGTACCCGTTGAAGCGTTACCGATGTTAGGACTGTTGTTGGCAATTACATTCCCTGCTTGCAAACGAATTTGTAACTGGTCTTTTCCGGTGAAACTGCTGTTTAAGGTCAAACGAATCCGCTCAGATAAAGTCACATTGTTGTCTAAGTCGCGCTCTGGAGCATTTGGATTAGCTCTGAGTGTAGCAGCGCTGATTGCTGCGTTATCACCGAAAGAATCAGACAAAACGAAAATCGCTTCTCCAATCAACTTGGTGGTAGTGGAAAATTGATTGGCTTCCAACTCAGCGGTTTTGGCTTCTAGTGCATCCACACGACCGCGCAGAGTTGCCAATTCAGCGGAAAACTCTTCTTGCAAGCGCTGTAAAGTCGCTAAGTCTTCTTTTGTTACCAAGTCAGCGGTGGCAGTGGCAATCAATTCGTTAACGCGGTCTAAACAAGCATTCAAACCAGCCGCAAATTCATAACGAGTTAATGCACGGTTGCCGCGATAAGTGCCGTTTGGGTATCCAGCGATACAGCCATAACGCTCAACTAAAGATTGTAATGCTTGGAATGCCCAGTCTGTAGGCTGCACATCAGAAAACTGAGAAACGGATGTTACCTGACTCATGGTGTCAGTTGTCTCCAACTGGGTAACAGAAGTCATTTCTTCGTTGACTTCAGATGCTAAAGCGCTGTTTACTGCTAAAAATGAGGCAACAACAGCTAATGGACTTAGTTTAAAAACGTTCCAGAATAATTTTTTCAAAGTTTTTCACACTCACACCTCAACTAATTTTTATCATACAACCTCAAATTGTTATATAGCACTCATACAGCAGATTGCGTTGTGATTAAATACACGTAGAGACGTAGCAATGCTACGTCTCTACATTTTTTTCACTCTGTAAGCGGACTCAGGTTTCTCTAAATTGTTATTAGACATCGACCGAATTTATGCGTTACCTAAAACCCGTAGAGACGTAGCATTGCTACGTCTCTACATTTTTTTTCACTTTCCCGTGTCTATTAGCTATTAAGAACTGTGAAAAGTTTTAGAAAGTGAAGGTGGTGCGGAGTGTACCAACATAGGTAGTATCGTTGTCGCTATTACCCTCTGGGCTGAAAATCACCAACAAACCGGGAGTAATAGCAATGTTGTCGTTGAGTTGCATCTTGTAGAGACCTTCTAAATGATAGGTTGAATCTCTATCTTCAATGACATCGCTGCTAGTCACTGTCGGTGGTTGACCAAATATTATACCCAAGGTGTTGCCTTCACTGCCAAAGTCCTGGAGAGCCAGAGAAGCAGCCCAGTAGAGGATGTCTGCATTAGCACCGGAAAATGGACCAGCTTCAGCTTCTGCGGTTGTATAACCTACCCAACCGGCAAGAGTGAATCTAGAACTGGGACGTATGAGCGCTTCTATGCCGTAATTATTAGCGGTAGTAGCAAAGTTACCAAAGGGGCGATTGGCATTAACATTACCCGTGGAACTAAATAGATTGACACCACCTGCACCTTCACTATTTTGATAGGTGCGTGCGTAGGTTGCAGCAATAGTGAAGGCTTTGCTGGGTTTAAAAGCTAGTTGACCAAAAGCAGAGTAAGAACCATTGATGAGACCGCGACCTAAATCTGGGTTCTCAGCTGAACCTGCTTGATAACCCACAGTAGCAGTAATAGGTCCTTTAGGAGCTAATACTACAGTTATACCTGCGCCTTCAGAAGCCTGACGGTAGATGGGGCTGAATCGTCCATAGCGGGAGATAGCACCAGAACCGCTGCTTGCAAGGGCAGGGTTGACGGTATCAACGAAGTCGTAGAATTCACTTCTGGCAGCGGAGATATTCACCCGTACCGCATCGGTTAGGTTGAACTGATAGTACAAGTCATCAAGAACAACGGCGTTATTCTCATCTCCGTCATAGGAAAGTCGGGTCAAGTCAGTACCCGTTCTACTCGTATTAAATTGGCTAATATTTCGGGCTTGGATACGGACTCGCAAGCGGTCTGTGCCAGCAAAGCTGGTATCAAAGTTCAGACGTACCCGGTCTGCAAAGACAGTATTACCCGCTGTGTCTCTTCTTGAGTTTGCATAGTTGGCACCATTTGTACCATAAGCGTCTCTGATGGCATTTGCTTGTGCAGCTGTAAAACGAGGATTTAACTGCTGTATTCTTGCACTTATAGCCGCTGGAGTAGCTAAGTTAGCTGGTGAGAAGTCACCTTGACTAAAATTGTAAGGAAGTGCTCGCTCCTCTGTGAAAACGTCAGCCACACTAAAGATGACTTCCCCATTCAACTTGGTGGTAGTTGAGAATTGATTAGATTCCAACTCAGCGGTTCTCGCTTCTAGGGCATCCACACGACCGCGCAGAGTTGCCAATTCAGCGGAAAACTCTTCTTGCAAGCGCTGTAAGGTCGCTAAATCTTCTTTTGTCACCAAGTCAGCGGTGGCAGTGGCTATCAATTCGTTAACGCGGTCTAAACAAGCATTCAAACCAGCCGCAAATTCATAACGAGTTAATGCACGGTTGCCGCGATAAGTGCCGTTTGGATAACCAGCGATACAACCATAACGCTCAACTAGAGATTGTAATGCTTGGAATGCCCAGTCTGTAGGTTGCACATCAGAAAATTGAGAAACGGATGTTACCTGACCGATGCTGTTAGCTTCTTGGGACAATTGGGAAACAGAAGTTGTCTTTTCTTTAACTTCTTCTGCTACGGCAGTGTTTGCCGCTAAAAATGAGGCAGCAACGACTAATGGACTTAGTTTAAGAACGTTCCACAGAGGTTTTTTCATTTTTTTAACTCTCACTCACACCTATTGATTTAATGGAATAAATTCCGATAATCATTTTATAGTAATAGTAGCAGATATTATGATTAATATTCACTTTGAGATATTGAATTTATCAGTGATATTGTTGGCGGCTTCACTGAAAAAGTTAAAAGTCTTCTTTTAACTACCTGTTCGCCGATAAATGCTAGTTAGGTTAAGTTTAGGTAAAATTGATATTTTGCCGCAATGCCAACAAGTGGCTTGACAAGAAAATCGTTGAATGATAAGGCAATTGCTCTGCACCGATTTTGCTCATTCCCTAAAATTGAAGCATTGTCAATAGGTCTTTTTATAGTTACCGTCAGAGGATATTTACGGGAGCAATAACTTATTACATTAAGGTTGTGTCTATTGTCAAGTAAAGTAACTAGATAAGACACAAAATATTTCACAACTTGCCTGTAAGCGATCGCTCTTATTTAAGCAATGCTAGATCCCATGTGAAAATTCGCAATATTCAGATTCCCGACTTCGCATAAGTTGTCGGGAATCTAGCTTTTCACGCTCTTATTTAACGTGTCGCGGAAGTCCCCACCTTCAATAACGTAGTAACGGCTTAAGCCGTTAAAATCACGACTCGACGAGCGGTAAACCGCTCACTACAAATCAGGGGGAGTGTTTTACATTGAATTTCGCTCACTACCACACATTACGCACTATTTTTTTGCCCCTTGATTGGGAAAACATAGAACAATCCTGCGTTTGTAGCGTAACATTTTTCCTTCTTCTTCAAACTGTTGTAGCAGCCGTGTGACTGTTACCCGTGTTGTATTTAAAACTTCGGCAATTTCTTGGTGGGTAACATTCAAGTCAATCAGCTTGCCTTGTTCCACCTCACGACCAAATTTTTCACTCAACCAGACTAAAAATTGCCACAAACGTAGAGAAATTGGCTTACGATGTACTATGCTTAATAGTTCTTCTGCTTGTTGAATGTGGGATAATAAAGCATTCAAATCTTGATGCCAAAGGTGAGGTGGTATAATACTTACCTCTACACTTGTCAAACATTCAATTTGGTAAGGTTTGACTGTAGATAAAGGATAACCAACTAAATCCCCAGGTCCCCAATAACCCAGAGTAATGAATGTTCCATCTTCACTCCAGGTTAAGGTACGAATTGTACCCCGATCAATCCGCCAAAGTACATCATTCCGTTGGGGAATTATTTCTCGACGGTTAAATAACCTCTGGGGCAGTTGTTCATTTGCAATAGTTAAGGGATTATTAGATATAGGATTTGGTGTATTAATCGGCGAATATGTCATGAAAGTTATCTCAGTTAATAGAAGTTGTTTGGTAGATTTAAAAATTAGGAGAGGATGGGCAAAACCCAATCTATGCAAGGTATTTACTAGCTAGAACACTTCCAAGCACAAATTTCTGTCAAAGGATAGATGTTTTCATGGAAAAACCGCTTTAAGGTTTGAATCATGGGTAAATCTGAAATTAGATTGCCAAATAGTGTCTGGAAATTATTCAACTAATAATTTGATCTAGTCAAACCGCCTGAGGAAGCGTTATTAGGATTGGATAGTAGCTTTTAGAAGTTCTTGCATGGAATTAGCATATATTGTCATGGGAATTTTATATATAGGTACAGATGAAATTTTGGTAATGGTTTGGATAAAAATTCTTTGACTAAATTATGATTACCCTACTATTATTAAAAATAATTGTCAAGTAGCTGAAGATTTAGTAATGGCAACAACTGCTGGTTTGGGTGGAGAATTGGGAGTTTTGCTGGGCCAATTAGAACCAATGGGAACTTGGCGAGTTTGCATAAATTCCTCACCTGTGGTACTGGTAACTAAAATTTCTCTGCTTTCTGAAGCTTGGTTTTTACGGATGCCGTTGATTTCACCTGGATGCTGGACTGCCAGGAACATTGTTTGCTCGTCTTGGCTGAAGCAGGGACCTGTGGTTTCGCATTCCATCGGTCCTGTACCAAATAAAAACGCTTTACCTGCTTCTTTGCCACTGGTGGGAATAAACCAGATAGCGTTATTACCAAACAAACCTGATATGTTAGCGGGTTTACCTTGGTCATTAACGCGACTTTTGATGGCGCTATTCATACTACTGCTGGACATATCTGTTACCATCCAGACATTTCCGCTACGATCTAAGAGCAAATTATCTGGATTCGCAAAGCCCATCCCACCTGCTGAGGGTTCCCCTCCTGTTGCTAACATTTGCCATTTAAATTTATCGGCAGCGGGTTCGTTGTTGTCTTCAGTTAAACGCATTACCCAACCATACTCATAGGCTGCTTCACCTTTAGGACTTTTGAAAATTCTGATATCTGAACCACCCTCTTTATCAGAGGAACCAGAGGTAAAGCTAATATACAAATCGCCATTAGGAGCAATTTCCGTATCTTCTGGACGCGCTGTGCAGGTTGCACCGGCGGCATTTGCGGCATAATGTGCGTCAATTAAAATTGCACCTTGCTGTTCTTGAGTATTACCTGTGTAAAGGTCGCCTAACTTTTTGTAGTTTTGTTTAAAGGAGTTAATTTCTTCGTCTTTGGTAATTTTTAGATTAAATCCTTCGATTGGTTCTGGTAAAGGTTGAAAACCGGCTTTGACTTTTGTTGCACCTTTTGGTAAGCGGATGAGGTTTCCACCGATGTTGCTGGGAACATCTGGATCTATCGGTGTGTCTGCTTTGAGGGGAATCCAGCGACCGGTACCATCAGCGTTAAATTTGGCAGCATAAAGCATTCCTTTTTGCAATAGTCGGGAATTAGCTTTATCTTTGGGGTTGGTGACGCGATCGCTACTTATAAACTTATATATATGTCCTCCCCGGCGATCGCATCCAGAATAAAATGCTAATTGTTTCCCCGTTTCAACCCGCACACCAACTGCTTCATGACGATATCGTCCTAACCAAGTGTGTTTTGTCCCGTAATCATTGGGGTTTGCTGGATCAACTTCAACAATCCAACCGTATTTATTTCCCGCTAATCCGAAAACGTTACCTTGTCCTTCAAGTCCTTCATCACTCAAAGAAAAAGGACGTTTACTTGGATCTAAAGAAGTTCCATCAGCATATACTGGTTCTGGCACTTGTGATTGAAAGTTTTCTTCTGCACTCAACACTGTACCCCAAGGTGTTGTTCCACCGGCGCAGTTTGCGAAAGATCCGATGATGCGATCGCCTAATTTATCAATATATCCCTGTCCCTGCTTTTTCCGAAACACTGTTACCCCAGGACCGGTTGCTTTTAAATAACGCTTGTCTTCTAAGCCAGAAATTCCACTTATGCGGCGATCGTTTATAGAATTAGTTCTTTCCCACTTACCTTTCTCTGTTTTCCGAATTGAGATAATCCCCAATCCTTGATCTAAAAGTGCTTCTGAACAGATTTCCTTAATTTTCGCTTTGATTGGGTCAAAATCTTGCAAAGCAAAGGCATTAATTTCATTTTTACTATTCTTTTTCAGTGCTGTTTTTACCTCTGCAAATGGTAATGACTTGCCGATTACTTGCTGATATGTCTGCATCCAGGGTATTGCACTGATATATTCAAAGTTAACTGAAAGATATCCTTCGTTTTCAGATGTCGGGACAAAAGATAAATAATCGTTGTTGTAACCAAACCGGGAATCGCCGACTTTATCACCCCAAGCGGCAATAACTTGGTATTGAAAACCTTGTGGTAGCACTAAATCATCTACCACTTCATAGGTGCTATAAATTTCTTTTTGCTGTTCTGGTTTGAACCCAGACGTTTCTAAGGGTATAGCACCTTTTATCGGTTGAAATAAAAATGAACTTACGGTGGTAGCTACTTGCTGTAATGTATTTTTTTTGTCACATCCACCTAATGAGCCAAGTGCTACTGCACCTGCACTTCCTCCCAATAACAGCAAGAATTCCCGACGTTTGATACTCATCAGTTTTATCGATTACAGCATAAACTTTAGTGAGACATGAGGGAACATTCTGCACGTTCGTCTTTGGTTACTTTAAACTTCAAAGATTAAGAACAGGTAAGCTTTTCATGAAATGTATGTTATTTAACAAATATTTCATTTGCTTGAGCAAAAATATTCGCTTTACATATCTTATTCTATACTTACGTTTCCGTAATATAAAAATCAATTTTCTTTCTTAGGTGATTATTATGGCGATTCCCACATTCATGAGGTAGAAAAAGAATTAACCGCTTCGGAAGATAGATAAACGCCGATGGACGCAGATAAATTTTTACTTCTTTAACCGCGTTGACCGGTGACGATGTATGCTACTCTTTGACCGATGTTAGTGGCATGATCTGCCATTCGTTCGAGACAACGAATTGCTAAAGCTAGCAAAACAATTGGTTCAACTACGCCGGGGACATCTCGTTGGTAAGCTAAAATTTCATAAACGCGATCGTAGGCATCATCTACAGCATCATCTAAACGTTTGATGCTGCGTCCACTAACTTCATCCAAATCTGCCAAAGCCACCAAACTAGTAGCTAGCATTGCCTGGGCATGGTGAAACATGATGGCAATTTCTGGTAAAGTAGGATGAGGTGGATAAGGAAAGATTTTCACCGAAATTTCCGCTAGATCCACAGCATAATCACCGATGCGTTCTAGGTCGCGTACCAACTGCATAATAGCACTCAAGGAACGCAAATCTTTAGCTGTAGGTGCTTGCAGGGTCATAATTGCGGTACAATCTAATTCTATTTGTTTATAAAAGCGGTCAATTTTTTTATCTAATGGGGGAAGTTCCTCAGCTGCGGTTAAATTCCGGGCAATTAAAGCTTGGTGACTAAGCCGAAACGATTGTTCGACCAAAGCACCCATACATAATACATCCCGTTCTAAACGTTTCATAGCCCGTGCTAGCTGGGATCTTTCAGGATTGGGACTATCAAGGACTGCTTTGGTCATTTTCTGTCTCAAACATGAAGATATTATTTAACTATAGTCTTGGCTTTGGGAGTTTACCACTACTTCTGGAAATACGACTTGCAGCCATGCTCCTTTTGTTTGGGGATGATTCATAGCTTTAATGGAACCTCCGTGTGCCTGGATAATTTGTTTCACGATCGCTAAACCTAAACCTGTTCCAACAATTCCTGTTTTTGAGTTCCCCTCTGCTTGTGATTCACGACTTCTAGCTGTATCTCCCCGGTAAAACCGCTCAAAAACATGAGGCAAATCCTTTGCCGAAAAACCAAATCCAGAATCTACTATATTGATTTCCAGACATTGGGGAGAAGAATTGTTACTATAGTTATTATTTTGGGGGACGATTTTCGCCTCTAGGTAAATTTTTGTACCAGCGGGACTGTATTTGATGCTGTTATCGAGCAAATTGAGAAATACTTGGTAAATCCGCGATTTATCTGCTTTAATCCACAGTTCTTCGCTGACTGAAGAATCAAGAGTTAGTTGCTGTTGTTGTGCTATCGGTTCTAGCATTGCCCACACAGAGGCAATTAGCGATCGCATTTCCACTGCTTCTAGATGTAGTTGAATTGCTGGGTTAGTTTCCATTTGGGTAAGTTCTAACCAGCTATGCACTAAATTAATTAGTCGATCAACTTCTTGCATTAATCGTTCAACCCAACGATTTAAAGGTGATTCTAAGCGGTTTTGCAACGTTTCTACAACCAGACGAATGGAAGTTAGGGGAGTTTTCAATTCGTGTGCTAGATCGGAAAATGCGCGATCGCGTGCTGTGTTCATATCTAGCAGTGGTTGGCGATTTTCCAGAAATACCCCCACTTGTCCATTGGGTAAGGGAAAGCTGGACGCTCGCAAAGCTAGAGATTTTATTTGTATCATGCCTGCGGCATCCTCACAAGAGGGGTGAAACACCCATTCATTGATTTGGCAAGAAGAGCGATCGCGCGTTTGCTCAATTAACTGATCAAGCTCATATGATCTTACCAGCTCTAGCAATAAGCGCACCTGTCCTGGTTGCCACCTTTGCAAATACAATATCTCTCTTGCCTGCTGATTGCACCACAGCAGTTGATTTTCTTCATCAACTTGCAAATATCCCACTGGTGCAAAATCTAGCACTTTTTCATAACTTTGCAGCGACTGCTGTAAATCCTGCTGATACTGCTCAAACAAGGCAATTTTATGCCGCAAACCAGGAATCAGCGATCGCATTATCCCAGAAGAGTGGGGGGCAAAAGGTCGCAGGACTTGTCCCAAATAACGATTTAGTTGAATTTGTTGCCAAATCCAAAACCCAAGTCCCATACCTAAACCCAGAAAAAAAACTAATACCAGCATCGCAAGTTTTTAGTTACTTGATGACAACTAAAAACTAACAACTATCTGAATCAATTATCCAAATCGATAGCCAAAACCTCTCACAGTCACGATATATTCTGGACGACTAGGATCTTGCTCTAATTTTTCGCGTAACCAGCGGATGTGAACATCTACAGTTTTACTATCCCCGACAAAATCTGGTCCCCAAACTTGATCTAGCAATTGTTCTCGTGACCATACCCGACGAGCATAACTCATGAACAATTCTAACAGGCGGAACTCTTTTGGCGATAGATTCACCTCTTGACCGCGAACCATGACGCGACACTCTTGAGCATTTAATGTTACTTCTTTGTAATGTAAAACTGGCACTACTGGCAAAGTGCTTAAGCGTTGACGCCGAAGTAAAGCTCGACAACGAGCGACTAACTCCCGCATACTAAAGGGTTTAGTCAGATAGTCATCTGCCCCGACTTCTAAACCCAAAACCCGGTCAGTTTCACTACCTTTAGCACTCACCATCAAAATTGGTATTGGATTCCCTTGATGACGCAACAAGCGGCAAATATCCAGTCCATTTATTTGCGGTAGCATCAAATCAAGGATAACTAAGTCAAAAACAGCCTCTGTTGAGTTGGGTTCAAAATTTTTGAGATATTCTATAGCCGTTCGTCCATCTGAGGCAGTTACAACCCCGTAACCCTCCTCCTCTAAAGCGACAACCAACATTTCCCGAATTAATTCTTCATCTTCCACCACGAGAATGCGGCTTGTGTTTGCAATCTCTGTTCTAGGAGAATACTTAGTCAACTCACTTGTATACATCGGGATCACAAAGTTTGGGGCTTGTGCCTGTATCAATACAATTATCTTATATCAGTGCCAGCACTAAAGTTAAAGAAATTTCCGAAAAACTTGTGACCGAAATCACATGCTTAAAATTGTAAATCATTGCATTGTAACTCATATCTTGCACCAATCCCAACAACCGCCTTAGAATGAATTCCAAGGCTAATAGCTAAACTCGTCTAAAAACGACTGAACAAGGGTTTGAGTCCACAAAGCGTGGAATGTGCGCTATAAGCTGTGGAAATTAATTTCCTGGCGGTTTATGCTGCTAATTAAGAATGGTGCAAGATATGAGTTGTAATTCGCATCAAAAATCGAGCGTCTTTATTTCCCCTTTCCCTTAAGCCATAAGAATGGGAAGATTTTCCTCTTCCATCAAAATTTTTAATAAAGCAGCGGCACCGATTTGCTTAGAAACTGCATTCGCATCCCATTTTCCGTCAGAGGTATACTTCCCTTTGGTATAGTGGTTAGTGCCCGACCACAGATAAGGGGTGAGAACATCTGGATGGTGTTGTCTATAACCAAAACCGTTGTATTGCTCAATTTGCCAAAGTTGTGCAGGTAAACTCCAATCTTTTACCTTGTCTAAATCTTTGCCTCCTTTTGTTAAAGCATCTATAGCACTTTCTTCCCATGTGTAGCCTACATCCCAGCCTTTAATGGGGTCAGGTACTGGTCTATCTTTTGGGACATTTACGGTGCGTTTTTTTAGTGGATCACCGTTGTGCAGATGTTTGCTGAAGCTAAGGGAGGACTCCATATTGTGGATGACCGCAATAAAGTACCAAGGTACATTAATTTTTTGTTGTACAGCGAGGTAGCGATCGCGATTTGCCCTGATTTTCCCAACTATCTGCTTAGTACTATCTAATTCGTCAAATTTGATTTGACAGCTTTGCCAAAGCTTCTGATATTCCGGTTTGAGATCGCGAAGACGAATTAATGCTTCTGTCATTTTTATTGCCTCAAATGATAATACATAGTTTCCTCCGTATTTTGAAACTAGCTTATTTCTGAACAAATTGATTTTTTTATCCAAAAAATTAACCTTCCCTGATTTTTTCGGCTAATAAGTTACTTAGAATTAGATGTTATTTATACAAATCATTAACTTTTTTACAGCAATATTCCTAAATTTGCAAAGCTCTGGTTTTTACTGCCACTCCCTTGATCAAATAGCGCTCTAACTGGCAATTTAGTTCTTAAATTTCATATCCATTATTCGCGTAAATTTACGTAAATACTTGAATAATTTAACCAATGTTTGACCAAATTTAAATATTTTTACCCAAAAAAGGTATTGTTTTACACTAAATATTTGCGTTTAATAAAAAGTAATAATTTTGACGAAATTATCTACTCAAGAGTATATTTTCTCAGAGAAGCCTTATTAAATAAGCTCCCAAACCAACTTACAGACAATAGAAAATCTGGTTTTTGGATAATAACTAGTCATCGTCACTGAAAAATTTTACAAAACAAACTGAGTGGGTGCATAATTTATTGAGCTTTGCACCTATTACTCAGCAGATGTGATAATTTAAGAGTTGAAGGGGCAATATGAGACTACAAGAGTTTTTAGGAACAGATCAGAAATATGGCTTTGAAGCGATCGCTCAAGAATCAGACTTGGCTCGTCAAGTTCAGATACAATTAATTGGCTTAGGTCTGTTGGAACCTCCTGCTGATGGCAAGTTTGGACCGCTTTCAGGAGCAGCACTCAAAAAATTTCAAGATTTAACCAAGACAGGAGAAACGGAATTTTTAGGAAAAGTCACAGCTGAAGCACTCATTGAAACCAAACCTGGATCCCTACCTAAAACTCCCTTAAAACTAAGTAATGACCTTCCAAGCCGGATTGTTAAATATATGCAATCCAAAAATTATACCATATTCACCGAACCGAAAGAATATAATATTGTTTACATTGAGGGTATGAATGAAGACGGCAGCCTCAATGATGATGCACCGAATGAATTTAATGATCGACGGATAGTCATTGAAGTTGCAGATGGTGTCCCTAAAATCGTCAACCACTGGGGAGCTACCACTGAACCAGGTAGCGGTTACACCTTCAAGCCGATGAATTCTCAAGGAGCTGCAAGAATTCAATTTGGGCAATACAAAGCTTGGTCTGTAGGAACCCACGGTACAGCAGAGCCTCACGAAGCATTAGTCCAGGTTGATGATATCACTGTTTGCCGAGATTTTAACCAAGATTTTAAACGAACTGGCGACAAACTTGATACAGGTCGTCATTTCGGGGTTAATCAACACTATGGCTTTGATTTTCCGCAAAATGATATTCGCCTTGCCAGTGCAGGTTGTTTAGTGGGACGCAGACGTGAAGGACACCGCGAGTTTATGAGGATAATAAAAGGCGATCGCCGTTATCGGACTAATTCTAACTATGTTTTCTACACCACAATCATTCCCGGCGATGATTTAGTCAAGGCTTTCCCAGCATAAACCATTCATGAGGGGGGAAAGGGGCAAGAAATATTTCTCCCCTTGCTCCCCCTGTTCAAATCCCTAGAAAATTAAATAGTCAACCAAAATTCCTAGAGACGTAGCAGTGCTACGTCTCTACATTCTTTGTCTATTGGACATCTCCAGAAATTAATTATGCGTTACCCGAAACCCTTGTAGAGACGCAATGCTACGTCTTTACGTCTTTTATTGTAGATTTTTATTGCCCAATTCCCGCTTTCATCACTAAAAATTCTCCTGATAGAAGTAAGTGTACTGGCGGCAAAAATGCTACTTTAAGGATGAATTCACTCACATTTAAAGTATTCATGACCGCTGCTGTCTACCTAGAAAACGTTTACAAGCTATATAATAAGGTGCCTGTGGTGAATGACCTTTCATTCACAATAGAAGCTGGTGAAATATTTGGTCTACTTGGTCCCAATGGTGCAGGTAAATCTACGACAATTAGGATGTTAACCACTTTAACGAAACCATCCCAAGGACGGATTTCAGTATTTGGATATGATGTGGTAAAACAACCGATATTGGCAAAGCAAAGCATTGGTGTAGTTTTGCAACAAACCAGTGTAGATGCAGATTTAACAGTATGGGAAAATATGGAACTGCACGGAAGACTACATCACATTGCCAATCCACAGCGACAGCGAGTCATTAATCAATGGCTAGATTATGTAGAGCTAGGAGAGAGACGCGATAGTTTAGTAAAAACTTTGTCTGGGGGGATGAAGCGACGGTTACAGATAGCGAGAGCTTTGTTGCATCAACCGCAAATTCTGTTTTTAGATGAACCGACGGTAGGACTAGATCCGCAAACAAGACGGCGCCTTTGGGAAATTATTCGAGATTTGAATAAGCAAGGAATGACGATGCTATTAACGACCCATTATATGGATGAGGTCGAATATTTGTGCGATGCTTTTGGTGGTGACAAGCCAGGACGCATTGGTATTATGGATGGCGGAAAGCTGATTTCTTTGGGAACTCTACAACAGTTGCGCTCGGATCATGGTCAAGGTTTAGTGATGAAGCAAGTTGGCGATCGCACCTCTTATCAGTTTTTCCCGACTCTGGAAGATGCTAATGTTTATCTAGATCAACAACAAGATAAAATCGGGATGATGGTGCGTGCTTCTAATTTAGAAGATATTTTCGTGGATCTCACAGGACGCCAATTAGACTAAAAGAAAATTTCTGTAAATGCAAAAAGCAGAATTACGCCGATCGCTTCTCAAAACACGTCAATCAATGTCGGTAGCAGAATGGAAACTTTATAGCGATCGCATCTGCACTCACATAACTACTTCACCGCTGTTTACCCAAGCAAAAACAATCCTGGCTTATTTCAGTTTCCGCCAAGAACCTGATCTGAGTCCACTATTTGCAGATATTTCTTTTGACTCTGGTAAAGATACCCATATTATAAAAAGATGGGGATTTCCCCGCTGCGTTGGTGACTCGCTTTCCTGGCATCTCTACATCAAAGATTTCTTACAAAAAAGCGCTTATGGTATTATCGAACCTCATGCCGACGCACCAATTATAAAGGCTGCGGAAGTCGATTTGATGATTATTCCCTGTGTGGCTTGCGATCGTCTTGGATATCGCTTGGGTTATGGGGGTGGATATTACGATCGCCTGCTGAGCTCTCCTGAGTGGACTACAAAGCCGACTATTGGAATTGTATTTGATTTTGCCTATCTACCACAGCTACCAATTGAACCTTGGGATCAGCCGTTACAAAATGTTTGTACTGAAATGGGGTTGACAAAAGCGCGGTAGAGACGTTCCGCCGGAACGTCTTTACGCGGAACGTCTTTACGCGGAACGTCTTTACGCGGAACGTCTTTACGGGAATTACAAGGAATTTTCTCAAAATGCCCTCAGGCTGGAAGCTTGGGGCTACAGGAACAAAGCCCACCTGCGTGGGCTAAATTAGGAGCATCATTAAAAACGGTATAAACTACCAATAAATTCTCATTTTATAACTTTCTGAATTCCGCGCCGAGGACTATTGTCCTCGACGCACCAACAACGCTATGTAGTTAGTAAAATACACTTACTATATTACTATGTTCGTTTAATAAACACAAGCAATTAAAAAGATTTTAGGATAGATATTTGCCGGATAAAACGTTATAAAAGCAGTAAAGAATTTATGATAATAAAAATGACAGTGGATAAAGGGAAATGACTTTAATTAAAAGTAAAAATTGGTTATGGATGTATGTGTTGTTGGGAGCGATCGCTTTAATTACGCTGTTTCCTTTGCTGTGGCTTTTGAGTACCGCGTTGAAATCGCCAACAGAAAATATCTTTGCGACACCGCTGCAATTATTGCCGGCTCAACCTACTTTGAATAACTTTGTCTCTGTTTGGCAATCTCTACCTTTTGGGCAGTACTTATTTAACAGTACATTAGTGGCGGTGCTGACTGTGGGCTTAAATGTACTGTTTTGTGCTGCTTCAGCTTACCCGATAGCTCGATTGTCTTTTCCAGGACGAGATTGGATTTTTGTGGCGATCGTTTCCACGATTATGATTCCCTTCCAAATCGTGATGATTCCTTTGTACATTTTGACAGTGCAAATGGGTTTGAGAAACACTTATTTGGGAATGATTTTTCCTAACTTGGCTTCTGCATTTGGGATTTTTCTGTTGCGGCAAGCTTTTATTAGTGTTCCTAAAGAGATGGAAGAAGCTGGTAGAATGGATGGCTGTTCAGAGTTAGGCTTGTGGTGGCATATTATGTTGCCAGCGATTCGTCCTGCTCTGGTAACTTTGGCTATTTTCGTATTTATTGGTTCTTGGAGTGACTTTATTTGGCCCCTAATTGTTATCCAAGATGAACAGTTATACACTCTACCTTTGGGAGTTGCGAAACTAGCGGGTACATTTTCTCTAGATTGGCGGTTGGTAGCTGCTGGTTCGGTAATTTCGATTGCGCCGGTGCTGATATTATTTTTGTTTTTACAACGTTATATTGTACCGACGGAAACTGATTCGGGTGTGAAAGGTTGAATAATTCAAAGTTATTTAATGCGTGAATTGGAAGATAGGAAGAATTTAGGCTTTGTTAATGGAAAACGAGCAGCAGATTGCGTTTTTATTTAATACACGTAGAGACGTTCCGCCGGAACGTCTTTACAGGGTTTTGGGTTTTATGCATGTACCTCATTTCCCTGAAATATGCTGTAGGTTGAGAGAGTTTTTAGGTAAGTCCTATTAATAAGCACCGCTTTTTTTAAAGACGACCCAAACAGTTTTAACTATGAGACTTAAATCGTAGATAATAGACCACTTCCGCTGATAGTCAATATCCATGTTGACGATAGTTTCAAAGTCGTTAATGGAGGAACGACCATTAGCTTGCCAAACGCCTGTAATGCCTGGTTTAACTCGCAATCTTTGCCAGTGATGTGGTTCGTATTGGCTTACTTCGTCAAGAGTGGGTGGACGAGTACCAACTAAACTCATGTCTCCGATTAAGACGTTCCAAAATTGAGGAAATTCGTCTAAACTGGTGCGTCGCAAAAATTTCCCGACACGAGTAATGCGAGGATCATGCATACATTTAAAAATGTGACCTTTTGCCTCGTTTTTTACTAAATGCTTGAGTTTATCGGCACCAACAATCATAGAGCGAAATTTCCACATGCGGAAGGGTTTTCCGTTAAGACCGCAGCGAATTTGAGAATAAAATATGGGACCTGGGTTGTCAATTTTGTTGGCGATCGCTACTGGAATTGCTACCACAGCTGTAACCATCAACCCGATAATGGCTCCAAAAATGTCAATTAATCGTTTTACAGTGCTTACTGTTGATGCGTGTATAGAATGATTCATACTTACGGAATCATCCACAACAAAAGATTTTGGATCAGAAGTACAGATGGACACGGCTATAATTCGGTTTTTACTGATTTAGATATTGATTTTATAAATGCCAATATAAACAATAAATTTTCTTGAGTAAATACTGAAACACCAATTTCATCTAATCTTTCAATTAAGCAGAGTTTTTTAAATTTTCAGTATTTTATCGTCAGAAAATACTGAAAAAAACAATAACATCCAAGACGTAGCATTGCTACGTCTCTACGTCATATGTAATAACACTGTCACGATATTATGAACTTTCAAGATTCCCGACTTATTTAAGTAAGAAGTCGGGAATGTGACTACACTTAGTTACTGACAAGTACGAAGTTAACTGTGTAAGGTTCCTCAAAGGATTGCTGAGTACTGGCTTTGATCGCATCGAGATAGCGACGTAGAGCCTGTAGTTGTTGGGAATTAGAACGATAGGTAAGGCTACCTTGTTTGTCAAAAAGGGCTTGGGCAGCGATCGCTTTATAGTCAGGATTTTCTTTTGAAGTCTGAGTCAACCAGTTGGAATCTTGCCCAGAAGGAATCAAACCAGGAGGTAATTCACCTTCTAAAAAAGCCAGCAAGCGTTGCTGACAAGCACGGGTATTAATACCTTGATTCTCGAATAACTGAATAACTTCGTTAAAAGATAGCGATCGCTCTGGAATTAGTCGCAGCAATTCACTAAACAAGAAATAATCTGTATACTGTTGCTTGGCTACGTCTACAACTTGGGGATGCAAAGGCAACATCGCCAAACCATAAGCAACTCGGCTACAAGTGGGAACACCGTCAGTTGTAGACAAATCTTGAATAATCTTAGCGTTGGGGAGTTTTTGCCGCAGCCAACTCCTCACCGCAGCGCAATTTGCTACTCCACCGGTGAGTATAGCTTGATTAATAGCTTCTGTCGGAATTCCCTTGGCTACTAACAATCTGTTAAGTTCTCGGTTGAGACGCCGCACAAACGGAACAAATACCTGAGCCTCTAAATCTCGCCGATGTAACACCCACCGCTGATCTGCAAATTCCAAAGTAAAAGATTCTTGGTGCTGTAAAATCAATTTTAAAGCAAGTCCTGTATCTAATACCGCTTGTCCCAAAAGAGAACTTTCGAGCCTTTGCTGAAGACGAATGCGAGTTGTGATATCGGGTTCCCCAGGTCGAGGAAGTTCTAATTCTTCTAAATTCAAACTTGACAGGTGCATTTGGTCTAAACCAGGAATTGCTGGTTGCCAATGCAAAGGATTATTGTTAGTAGTTTTGCGATCGCCTTCTATTTGTTGGTGTGGTTGTCGCCATTTTTGGGGAAACAGTAACTGACAGACAATATCTTGCTCAATTCCTTTGCCAGCATAAGCAAAACCGTGGAGCATAAAATTACTGTGTGTAAGTTCTTGCAGGTTTTCTGGCAAATCGACTAACGCCATTTCCGTGGAAGTTGCGCCAATATTAATTGTGAGAGTACTACCAATGGGACGCCGATCGCTTTGAATTGGTGGAGAATAACCTTCGGGAACGCTAAATTGTACAGTTTCACCGTTAGCACCGTCAAGTTCACTGAGCAGACTAGCGATCGCTTCTTCCACAAAAAATACTTGCTGTGGATGCTGGACTATTTTGCTGGTGAGCAAAGCTTCGCGGACATTAAAGCGATATTGTTCCGACCAGTTAGATGGACAAGTACAAATTACACCAGCAATATTATTGATAATTGTCTGAAAACTTTGTTCATCTATACCAACAACTGCCGCAGTTAAACCTGGTGTGGTGCTAGTGCGATCGCATTTGAGAGTTAAGAACAATTTGGAGAGCGATCGCACAACCCAAATCAAAGGACCTGCGGAAAATTCATTTAATTGCAATACAGGTTCCCATTTTTCTTGTTCGTTTTTGTAGGCGATCGCTATTTGTAAATAAGGCTTCAACTGGGCTGAATAAACACTGTTTGTTTGCGTTTCTGACTGAGATTCAGAAGCCACAGCTACTGGTGCTAAGGAGTGGAGTGTTTCTGGATTTGACATCTCGTTACCAGATACAGAAGCCGCAGGTAAATAAACTTCTGCTGGTAAACGAAATGATGGTTTTAATGAAGTTGCTGCCGATTGTTTTTCTGCTGACCAATAAAGAGGATAGACTACATTTGTGGAGCGATTCAACAGTGCGGCAGAAATTCCAGTTGTACCCAAATCGATTCCCAGATACCAAACTGAACCATCAAGATTGAAGGATTCTACTTGATTTGTCGAGCCGGAACTTGCTTCATCTGTCGGTTCAGTCTTTTCACTTGACGCGGGGAAAATCTCTAACACCTCAACAACAGACTCAGCCGCAGTCAAAGTCTTTTCTGTTATAAATTGATTTTCTAAGTTGATTTCTGGTTGGGATTCCGAATTTAACTGCCGATCAAAATCAGCTAAATCTTGATTTAATTGCTCTAACTGGTCTTCGTCTAAGGAAATATCAAAAACGGAGTCAGCGATCGCTTCAGCTTGAGAGAGTAAATTTTCCTGGGGAGAAGCGCTAATATAGTTTGGTTGCTGTGGTTCTTCATCTTTGGTCACTACTTCCGAACTTTTAATTTCTGAAGTATTTGGCGCCACATAAATGAACAAGTCGCCCAAGACTGTGATTGTATCGGCAATTGTCGGCTCTTGAACAGATACAACTGTTAAATCTTCTACTTCGGGCAAACTCACATCAGTATCATTATCAAATATTAATATTTCCGAAGTATCTGATATTGCTGATGTTGGGTTGCTTGCATCCCCAAGAACTGTTAAATCTTCTACTTCGGGCAAACTAACATCAGTATCATTATCAAATATTAATATTTCCGAAGTATCTGATATTGCTGATGTTGGGTTGCTTGCATCCCCAAGATCCGCGTTTAATTCTAACAGCCAAGGATCTTCTGGAACAATGAGAGAATCCAGTTGTTGGACTTCGTTTGTGATCAAAGCAGATGCATCATCTATAACATTTATTTCTCGATTAATTATTTCCGGGGTGACATCATTCTGAATAACCTCTGGTTGCAATTTTGTAGGGCTTTCTGCCGACATAGTTGAAGCAGTAACAGATATTTCTCGATTAATTATTTCCGGGGTGACATCATTCTGAATAACCTCTGGTTGCAATTTTGTAGGGCTTTCTGCCGACATAGTTGAAGCAGTAACAGATATTTCTCGATTAATTATTTCCGGGGTGACATCATTCTGAATAACCTCTGGTTGCAATTTTGTAGGGCTTTCTGCCGACATAGTTGAAGCAGTAACAGATAAATTATCTGTTATATCCGAATCTTGATTTGTGTCAATTTTTTGGCTTTGTTCGGCGAGATTTTCAGTACCAAACAAACTGGCATAAAGCTGATCTACTTCATCAACAACTAACTGAGTATTCGGCTGTAATGCGGTTGTTGGAGGATTAACAGTAACTTGGGATTTTGGCTCATCCACAGCAAAAAGTGCTGTATCTAAAT
This sequence comes from Tolypothrix brevis GSE-NOS-MK-07-07A, assembly GCA_019358985.1. Taxonomy (GTDB): domain Bacteria; phylum Cyanobacteriota; class Cyanobacteriia; order Cyanobacteriales; family Nostocaceae; genus Hassallia; species Hassallia brevis. Next base: position 22,860 of record JAHHIJ010000020.1, read on the forward strand.
CCGTTGTCGCGGGGGCATCTTGTTGAATAATTGTTGGTGATGAAGAGGTTTCGTTTTCTCCCCTTAAAGAAGATTGCTGCAAGTGAGAAGTCAAATTGTTGACAAAGCTGCTCATCAAGTGTTCTGTTTGCACTCCTTGGCTGTGCATTCTCGCTAATGCTTGAGATAATGAATCGTGGTAAGTGTGAATGTTACGCTGTAGTGCTTCAAAGACGATATTCACAGTTCCATCTAACGATAAAAGACGGCGATCCAACTCCGTAGCAAAACGTGTTAACTGTTCTACCTGTGTTGATTCTGAAAATGGTGGAGTCGAGGCAGATTCTAGTTCTGTTGAGTAATTAGTATCGAGATGCTGGCTGGTACAGGAAGCTAAATTATCTGTTATTTGTGGCGTTATTGGCACTATGCGATTCATCAACACCTGCAAAAATTCCGAAATCATCTGCTCCTGATTTGCTATCTGCTGGGTTAAGGAGTAGTTGTGCAATCGCCGTTGCTCTAATTGTCTGATTTCTTGTACTAAAGTGGCTCGCTCTTGCAACAAAACTTGTAATTCTCCTTGCAACGGCTGAAGCAGTGCGGAAAAATCAATTTTTTGCTCTTGGGGGATCTGGACACTCTGTTGTTGGTTTTGATTTGGCTGTGGTGAAGACTCACTATTACCTTGATTGGCAAATTTTGCTAATAAAGGCGATAATTGTGGCTGTTCGGCAAGCTTGTTTTCTGATTCGCTTTCTCTTAATTTGATGAGAAAGTCGCGAATTCGTTCTAAAACCTGTCTTGGCTCTTGTGCTGCCTGACCGGATAGAACTCTGGGTAAGCGTTTGCCGGTTTTAGCGAATAAGTCCTCAATATCTGCGATTAGTCTTTGTATTTCTTCAAAGCGGGAAGTCACTGTGATTTACCTTAGCTACAACTGTACGTTATCTTTTATAAGAAATAGCATTTGTGGCTCCCGTTTGCTCTCAGGAGGTTATAAGTTATTATTTTCCCCCCTCTTCCCCTCTCCCCTTCTCCCCTCCCACTTCTGGAACGGGATCGTATCCACCAGGATGAAACGGATGACAGCGTAAAATACGCCAAATTGCCATACTCGTCCCACGCAGAACACCAAATCGCTCAATTGCTTCAATAGCATACATTGAACAAGTGGGCTGAAAGCGACAGCTAGGGGGAAACAGTGGTGATATGAAAATGCGATAACCTTTTATTAACCAAATAAATAATAATTTCATCGCAGTAACCCAAATCTTATACATTGGTAATAAGCGTCAACATTTTTCATATTGTTGTATTGTTAACTTCATTTTTTGATTTACAGTCAAGTGCATCTTTGTCGCTGCAAGTTGCGATCGCTGCCGTTTGGGTGTTACTCATCCTCCTGATTGCGTGGCTGACAAATCGTTTTGTCAATAGCGATGCAGAACTTTTGCGAAAAATAGTTCATATTGGTACTGGCAATGTGATTTTATTTGCTTGGTTACTAGATATCCCCGCGAGTGTAGGGATTGCAGCTTCGATTTTAGCAAGTGCTGTTACTTTATTGTCCTATATATTTCCGATTCTTCCAGCTATTAATAGTGTCGGACGCCAAAGTTTGGGGACATTTTTTTATGCTGTTAGTATAGGGGTTTTAGTTGCTTGCTTCTGGCACTTGCAACAACCTCAGTATGCAGCTATAGGTATTTTAATAATGGCATGGGGTGATGGATTAGCAGCGCTGATTGGACAGAGATTTGGTAAACATAAATATCAAGTGTTTGGAGGGCAAAAAAGCTGGGAAGGCTCTTTGACGATGGCTATTGTCAGCTATATTGTCTGTAGTTTGATTTTACTCTTCACACTGGGCAATGTGTGGCAAACTTGGTTGGTATCGCTGCTGGTTGCTTTGGTAGCTACTGCTTTAGAAGCTTTTTCTTTTTTGGGAGTTGACAATTTAACAGTTCCTCTGGGTAGTGCGGCTTTTGCTTTTGTGTTAATTCAATTACTTAGTTGAGAATAAATAGGATTTTTAAACGCAGAGTAATCGCAGAGTTACGCAGAGGTTTTTTTAGTTAAGCCGCATTAGTTGTGACATCTGCCATGACTATAATATTGGCATCTGTAGTTGTGTCGTCTGTGATAATTTTGGGGTTGATATTGACGCTGGTATCTGTAGTAATGCCGTCTGGGATGACGATTTTGACGATAGTAAACGCGGTTTTGATTATACCTGCGATGATGACGCACTCGGCGATGATATCGATAGCTGTGGGAACGCACCTTTTGTCTATAACGACGAAGACGCTGGTGTTGGATGTTTTGATAATACTCGTATTTGGTCTGTTTTACTTGGGTTGTATCACTTTCCGAATTGCCCTGAATTGATGAATCCTCTTTATTGGCAAGGGTGGAAGTAACTGGCAATGTCGATTCTTGAGACTGTGGCTGGTTCTGCACTTTATTTACTAAATGTGCTGCTGCTGTCTCAAATCCCAGGAAACTGGGCAATAGTAAAGCACTAACTACGAATTTCCAAAACATTGTTGAAGTGTTCCTAGTTTTTGGTTCTCTAGCAAATGAAATGGCTAAATTTATCCCTAGCGTATTTTTTGCACGAGGAATAAACAAAGCCTTTAGTTAGGACTTACCACGGCTAGTATTATTAAGAGAGTATCCAGGCGATCGCTTCTTTCACTTTCTCATAAATATTAATTATTTTATAACATTTATAGGACTTACGCATCGAGTACGAAATGTAGGGGCAATTCATGAATTGCCCCTAGAGGAAATCAAGGCTTTAAGTGGCTTTTTGCGCTCATTCCTAATTGACAAAGGCGTTCCATAATATTCAAATGTGTAGAGACGTAGCAATGCTACGTCTCTACAAGGATTGTAGATAATGCATAAATAATTTATAGCAGATGTCTATGGATAATAGATAGTAAGACGTAGCAATGCTACGTCTCTACAAGGATTGTAGATAATGCATAAATAATTTATAGCAGATCTCTATGGATAATAGATAGTAAGACGTAGCAATGCTACGTCTCTACAAGGATTGTAGATAATGCATAAATAATTTATAGCAGATCTCTATGGATAATAGATAGTAAAAAGAGGAATAACTAACAACTAACTCCCAACAAAAAAAGTCGGTGGAGCTTACTTTTCCGCCGACTTTGAGTTTGATTGACACGTTTCATATCATGATTTACCAACTGTCGGTTTCACCTTCCTTTTCCTTATAAGGTTCACCTGTAAAGGGTTGTATACCAATAACAGGATAAGCATCATCATTAGGACCAAAAATCCGCATCGCTGCTTCAGAAATATACTGGGTAATCCTTGCTAAAATACTGGAGATAACCGTCATGTTAAATTATCCTTTTTTCGCAGTGTTTTTAATTGCCATATATCTACTTTAATTCTCTTATTCTCGACTGGTTCATATTCTCAATATATTGACAAGCTACGCAATAAGTCTTAAGGTGCCTTTGCAATAGTTTATATAAATAAATCTTGACCTTTGATTATAACAAGTATTCCACGCTTTATAAACGTAAAATTATACGAATTAAGTTTTGAACGATTATCAAGTTATTTATCACAATTACTATAAAGAAATATGAACTAATTGATAAATATAGTATTAATCTGACTGGGAAAACCTGATTTAAAACACTCTTATGACATAAGTCCTGGGACACTTGACATTATTTATGGTAAGTTTTACCATAAATAAAAGCATTCTTCTAAAGGCACGCGAGCATGATAACTTTGCCAAACCTGGACTATGCACATACCAACACTCAGCAAGAGAACCAAGAATTGAACTTCTCTGCGGCTGATTACAGTTTGCTGACTGACCTTTACCAGCTAACAATGGCAGCTTGTTACACAGGTGAAGGTGTAGAACAATCATCGGCAAGCTTTGAATTGTCTGTGAGACGCTTACCGGAAGGTTTTGGCTATTTAATTGCGATGGGTTTAGCCCAAGCGTTAGAATATTTAGAAAAATTCCGCTTTAGTTCCTCTCAAGTGGCAGCTTTGCAAGAAACGGGGATTTTTGAAGGTGCAAGCGATCGCTTTTGGTCTTTACTGCTTGAAGGACGTTTTACCGGCGATGTGTGGGCAGTGCCAGAAGGTACAGCAGTATTTGCTCATGAACCTTTATTACGTGTAGAAGCACCACTTTGGCAAGCACAGTTAGTAGAAACTTACCTGTTAAATACCATTAATTATCAAACATTAATTGCCACAAAAGCCGCACGGATTCGCGATGTCGCAGGCGAGAAAGCCACCTTACTAGAATTTGGTACTAGACGGGCATTTAGTCCCCAAGGCTCTTTGTGGGCGGCGCGGGCAGCCTTAGCAGGTGGATTAGATGCTACTTCTAATGTGTTAGCTGCGCTACAACTAAAACAAAAGCCAAGTGGTACAATGGCTCACGCCTTGGTCATGGCTTTATCGGCAATGGCAGGCAGTGAAGAAGAAGCATTTACAGTATTTCATCGATATTTTCCGGGTGCGCCATTGTTAATTGATACTTACGATCCAATCGCTGCTGCCAAAAAGTTAGCTCAAAAAGTGAATTCAGGGGAAATGAAACTAGAAGGAGTACGGTTAGATTCTGGGGATTTAGTTAACTTATCACTAGAAGTGCGATCGCTTCTTCCTGATGTGTCAATTTTCGCGAGTGGTGACTTGGATGAGTGGGAAATTGCCAGACTTAAAGCCAATGGTGCCCAAATTGACGGTTATGGATTGGGAACGCGACTAGTTACCGGTTCCCCTGTAAATGGAGTTTATAAACTAGTAGAAATTGATGGTATCCCCGTGATGAAACAGTCTAGCGGCAAAATCACTTATCCGGGACGCAAGCAGATTTTTCGCTCCTTTGATGAAGGTAAAGTGAAAAGCGATCGCTTGGGATTAGCAGATGAAAATCATAGCACAGAACAACCTTTATTACAATTAATGGTTAAAGACGGTAAACGAATGCGAGCATCAGAAACTTTAGCAGAAATTCGCCAACGTACCACCGCCACTGTCGCCAGTTTACCCCAAGAAACCAGACAATTAAATCATCCTGTTTCCGTACAAGTAGAAATTTCCGCAGAGTTAGAAAAACTCACCCAGCAGACTAGGGGAGATGGGGGGAGGGGGAATCTTGACTCTTGTACAGACGCGATTAATCGCGTCTCTACAAATTTTGACTAATCCAAAATCTAAAATCCAAAATGTTGAAGATTGCTTTATTTGGTACAAGTGCCGATCCGCCAACTGCTGGACATCAAACAATTTTAACTTGGTTATCTGAACATTACGATCGCGTGGTAGTTTGGGCAGCAAATAATCCCTTTAAATCGCATCAAACACTTTTGGAACATCGGGTGGCAATGTTGCAATTATTGATTGCTGATATGAATCCGCCACGGCGTAACATTATTTTACAACAAGAATTAAGTAGCTTCCGAACACTAGAAACGGTGGAAAAAGCGAAACTCAATGTAGGTGAAGACGTAGAATTAACATTAATTATCGGTTCAGATTTGCTAAATCAACTGCCGCGTTGGTATCATATTGAAGAATTGTTGCGACAAGTACAATTACTAGTAGTGCCGCGACCGGGATATGCCATAGATGAGTCTAGTTTGTCAGGAGTGCAAAAGCTGGGAGGAAAAATTGCGATCGCTAACCTCATCGGTCTAGATGTTTCCTCAACAGCGTATCGTGAAAATAAAGACCTTCAAGCTTTAACTGCCCCTGTTGTTAACTATATTCATCAAAAGCATTTGTACGAATGCCAGGATACAAGCAAAAAAAAATTCCCAATCTGTTAAATCAACAACCTTTGGCTGACTTCAAAGTAGGTGTTGACAATGTAATTTTTTCTGTAGATACCGTCCAAAATCGGCTACTAGTTTTATTAATAATGCGGCAGCAAGAGCCATTTTTAAATCAATGGAGTCTTCCCGGTACTTTAGTACGTCAAGGAGAATCTTTAGAAGATGCGGCTTATCGCATCATGTCGGAGAAAATTAAAGTCAACAATCTCTATTTAGAGCAATTGTATACCTTTGGTGGACCTAATCGCGATCCTCGCGAAGCAATCGATAGCTTTGGTGTCCGCTATCTATCAGTTAGCTACTTTGCCCTTGTTCGCTTTGAAGAAGCCGAATTAATTGCCGATAAAGTAACTGGTATAGCTTGGTATCCGGTGAAGCAAGTACCGCAATTAGCCTTTGATCATAACGAAGTTTTAGCCTATGGACACAGCCGATTGCGAAATAAATTAGAATATAGTCCGGTAGCTTTTGAAGTGTTACCAGAAACATTTACTTTAAATGATTTATATCAGCTATACACCACAGTTTTAGGAGATAATTTTGCTGATTATTCTAATTTTCGAGCGCGTCTACTCAAATTAGGTTTTTTATCCGATACTGGAATTAAAATATCACGCGGTGCCGGTCGTCCAGCTAGTTTGTATAAGTTTGATGCAAAAGCATTTGCTCCCTTTAAAGATAAACCTTTGGTCTTTATTTAACTAATCAATAATTACAACCGCAGATAAACGCAGATAAACGCGGATAATAATTTTCTTAATCTTATCCGCGTCCATCTGCGTCCATCTGCGGTTCAAAATCCAAAATCCAAAATCTAAAATGAAAATAGCGATCGCTCAAATTAACCCGATAATTGGTGACTTACCAGGAAACGCTGCAAAAATCCTTTGTGCGGCACAACAAGCAGCCGCAAAAGGTGCGCGTTTACTGTTAACACCAGAACTTTCTTTATGTGGCTATCCTCCGAGGGATTTATTATTAAATCCTAGCTTTATTGAAGCAATGCGTATAAGTTTGCAGCAATTAGTTAAAGATTTACCGCCAAATTTAGCCGTATTAGTGGGAACAGTTGAAGAAAATTTACACGCACAAAATAATGGTGGTAAACCTTTATTTAATAGCATGGCATTATTAGATAATGGGATAAAACAAATTTTTCATAAGCGACTTTTGCCAACTTATGATGTATTTGATGAACGTCGCTATTTTGAACCGGGTTTACAAGCCAATTATTTCACCTTAGATAATATTGATGTTGGTGTAACTATTTGCGAAGATTTATGGAATGATGAAGAATTTTGGGGTAAGCGTACTTACACCAATAATCCGATTGCTGACTTATCAATTTTGGGTGTAGATTTCATTGTGAATTTATCTGCATCACCCTACAGCGTTAATAAACAGCAGTTTCGAGAAACGATGTTGCAACATAGTGCAGCTCGTTTTAAACAACCAATTATTTACGCCAATCAAGTAGGTGGAAATGATGATTTGATTTTTGATGGGAGAAGTTTTGCTTTGAATCGTCAAGGTGAATTAGTATGTCGCGCTCGTGGGTTTGAAACCGATTTAGTAGTAGTTGAATTTGACGAAGTACAGCGAGATTTACTAGAAAGTTCTGTAGTCGCTGAATATGAAAGTGAAGATGAAGAAATTTGGCACGCTTTAGTTTTGGGAGTGCGAGATTATGCTCAAAAATGCCGCTTTTCTCAAGTAGTATTAGGTTTAAGTGGGGGAATTGATTCTTCATTCGTCGCAGCGATCGCAACTGCCGCACTTGGTAAAGAAAATGTCTTCGGTGTGCTGATGCCTTCACCCTACAGTTCCGAACATTCCATCACTGATGCTTTAGCATTGGGGGAAAGCCTGGGAATCAAGACTACCACGTTACCCATCGGGGAGTTAATGCAAGGCTATGACAATACTTTAGCAGACTTGTTTGCTGGCACGCAATTTGGGCTAGCAGAGGAGAATATTCAATCTCGGATTCGGGGTAATTTATTGATGGCGATCGCTAACAAATTCGGCTATCTCCTATTATCTACCGGCAACAAATCAGAAATGGCAGTTGGTTACTGCACCCTTTACGGTGATATGAATGGTGGATTAGCAGTAATTGCCGATGTCCCCAAAACCCGCGTTTATTCAATTTGCCACTGGCTGAATCACCATTCTTGTAGAGACGCGATTAATCGCGTCTCTACATTTTACGCGATTAATCGCGTCTCCCCAATTCCCGAAAACGTCCTCATCAAAGCACCCAGCGCTGAACTTAAACCAGGTCAAGTCGATCAAGATTCCCTACCACCTTACGAGATATTAGACGACATTTTGCAACGCTTAATTCACAACCACCAATCAGCCGCACAAATTGTAGATGCCGATCACGATGCACAAATTGTAGATCGAGTAATTCAGATGGTAGCGCGTGCCGAATTTAAGCGACGACAAGCACCTCCAGGTTTAAAAATCACCGATCGCGCTTTCGGTACGGGTTGGAGAATGCCGATCGCTAGTAACTGGTTTTCTGTTAAAAACGCCTATCAGACTAAAACAATCCCCATTTTACATCAATAGGTACAAATAACAATAAAAACACCGCAACCGTCGTAGAGACGTTCCGCCGGAACGTCTTTACATGAACCTATCCCACTAATGATATTTGTGTTACAAAGCTTAGGCTTTTTGAGAAATGAAAACGAAACATTAAGGTTTTCAAGCACATTTTACGAAAAAAGTAGGGATTTTTAGAATAGTGGGATAGGTTCATTAGACATCTCCAGATCAATAGGTACAAATAATAATAAAAATACCGCAACCGTAGTAGAGACGTTCCGCCGGAACGTCTTTACATTAGACATCTCCCAATACGGTGCGGATAAGATTTTTTGATGAAAATTATAGATCACAAAGACGCGATAAATCGCCGTCTCTACAAAGGACTTTTTATTGTAAAGACGGCGATTTATCGCGTCTCTTGCCTTAACCGAACCGTATTGAGACATCTCCAGATCAATAGGTACAAATAGTAATAAAAACACCGCAACCGTCGTAGAGACGTTCCGCCGGAACGTCTTTACATTGTGTCTCTAAATTGTAAGTAATTTCCTGTATACTAGTGCCACCACAGCTTGAACTAACTGTTCTGGATCAAGGGGCTTTGTAACATGCCGTTGATAGCCACTGCTTATGGCTCGCTGTTGGTCATCAACTCTTGCATAAGCAGTCAAAGCGATCGCCGGAATTTGTCCGCCTTTTTCGGGGGTCAAAGTTCGGATTTGTTGAATTAGGGAATAGCCATCGACTTCGGGCATCCCAATATCACTAACTAAGACATCGGGTTGGAAGGATTCCAGGTTTGCCAACACAGATGCCGCAGAAGCAACGGTGAGGACTTCGGCTCCGTATTGAGCAAGCAATACAGTTAATAATTCACGAGCATCCGGGTCATCATCAACTGCGAGGACTCGAATCCCCGTAAGATCGAGTGCTTCTTGTGGCAAATCATCTGTCTGCTTAATTTCCGGTTCAACATTCAGCAGTGGCAAACAGACCGTAAAGATGGCTCCCAACCCTTCACCAGGACTGTCAGCCGTGATGGTGCCACCGTGAGCCTCAACCAACTGACGGACGATCGCCAACCCCAATCCTAACCCCCCATACTTGCGAGTAATTGAAACATCTTCCTGACGAAATGACTCAAAAATATGCGGGAGAAAATCAGGGTTAATGCCTTTACCAGTATCACTGACGATAATGTGTGCCTGATCATCAACTCGCTGTAGTCGGATTTCTACCCGTCCTCCCTTGGGGGTAAACTTGATAGCGTTGGAAAGTAAATTCCAAACGATCTGTTGAAGGCGGTTGGAATCTCCAGAAACTTGCCCAATATTCGACAGTACGGGATGTAACACAATTGATTTGGCAAAGGCTGCTGTCTTTACCGTGTCGATGGCAGATTCAATGACAAATGCTAGATTGACAGGAGCAGCATCCATGCTGAGTTTGCCTCGCAAAATCTTGGCAACATCAAGTAAGTCATCAATCAGTTGAGTTTGCAGCTTAACGTTGCGTTCGATGGTAGCTAAGGCTTCTGCCGTTTTGGTCTCATTAAATTTGCGGGTTTGCAGCAATTTTGTCCAGCCGAGAATGGGGTTGAGAGGCGATCGCAATTCGTGAGACAAAATTGCTAAAAACTCATCTTTGATCCGATTAGCACGTTCGGCTTCCGCTCTTGCCGCTTGCTCCAATTTCAATAAGCGATCGCGTCCTTCCTCGGCAAGTTTGCGATCGGTAATCTCTTCGCAGACGGTACTGATGCCGATTACGCGATCGCCATCCTTGAGAGGCGAAAAGTGTTCTAACCAGATGCGCGGCACACCGGGTTGTGCAGGGGTTTCTCCCCGGATTTCCATATTCAGCCGGGGTTGTCCTGTTTCGAGAATCGGACGCAGAATCTCCTCGGCACCATCAGCCAGTCCCGGCAGCAACTCACGTACCGTGCGACCAATATGGGCTTCAATAGGAAACCCATTTATTTCTGCTAGTCGCTGGTTAACTCGTACAAACCGCAGTTCACTATCTAAGACATTTAAACCAATGGGGGCTGTCTGATAAATGGCTTCAATTTCTGCTAATTGTTGTTGCAGTTTTGCCCGATTTTCCTGGAGTTCTATTTCGGTTTGTTTGCGTTGCGTAGCTTGCCGATAGGCATCGCTGATGTCTTCGGCAATGCCAGTAAACCGATAAATCTCTCCTCCTTGATCTCGAAGCCCAAAGCAGCGATCTCTTACCCAGCGAATACTACCATCGAGTAAAATAATGCGGTACTCTTGATCAAATTGACCTGTACTAGCTTTTTCGTGAAACGCTCTGTCAGTAGATTCTCGATCCTCCGGGTGAATACGATCAACCCAACTTTGTTGTCCTGCATATAATTCCTGCGGGTTTAATCCCCACAGTCGTTCGTAGGCAGGACTGACGTAGCTGACTCGGTTTTCGGGTATCTCTCTTATCCAGAAAACCGCATCAATATTTTCTGCAAGCTGCCGGAAACGTTCCTCACTATCCCGCAGAGCTTCGGCTGACAGTTTGCGATCGGTGATATCTAGATCAACACCTGCCATCTGAATCGGTTGTCCGTGTTGGTCGTAGAACACCTTTCCCTGGCTCAATGCCCACCGAATTGTGCCGTTGGGATACACTACGCGAAATTCAATGTCATAGTTTTCTCCGGTGGCAACAGCATGATCGATGGCTGCTAGTACGCGATCGCGATCGTTAGGGTGCAACCGTGCTACAAACATCTCGAATGAGCCGTCAAACTCTCCTGGTTCCAGTCCAAATAAGGCTTCCACCTTATCCGACCAAGTAATTGTTCCCATTTGGATGTTCCAGTTCCATGTTCCCATCCGAGAGGCTGCCAGTGCCAATTGCAGCCGTTCTTCGCTCTGCCGTAGTTCTGCTTCTACCCGTCTGCGTTCAACCAATTCATCCTGTGTTTGCTGATAGAGTTTCGCTTGCCGCAGCGCGATACTCATCTGGGTTGCCAGTTCTTTGAGCAACTCAATCTCTAAGGGCTGCCAAAATCGCGGTGCAGCACAGTGATGAGCAATTAGCAATCCCCAAAACTGGTTTTCATGTAGAATAGGCACCACCAGATTGGCTTTCACTTGAAACTGAGCCAATAATTCAACGTGACAAGGGTCGATATTGCTATCGTGAATATCCGCGATCGCCGTGACTTGCCCCTGACGATAGCGTTTGACATAATCCTCGACAAAAGCGGGATCGTGGATCACAGATTCCGGGTGACTAAATCTGAGATAGTTTTCAGCGAGGCAGGGATCATAAATCCTAGAAGTGAGGAGCGATCGCCACTCTGCCCCAACCGATTCTGCTATTATTGTGCTATCCCCGTTAGGTTCTAGCTGAGAAACCAGGACGCGATCGCTGTGGAGAAACTGCCGCACTTCAGTTACAGTGGTTTGCAGAATTTCCTCCAGATTCAGCGACTGGTGAATTTGCTGAGTAATATGTGCGACTACGCGCTCTCGTTCAATACGCTGTTGCAGCTGGGTGCGTAACTGTACTGTTTCAATTGCCCCATTGACTGCTATTTGCAGCCTTTCTGGGGTAATTTCCCCTTTGATCATATAATCTTGTGCGCCCGCTTTCATCGCCTGAACTGCGATCGCCTCATTGCCCTGCCCCGTGACGACAATCACAGGTAGGCAAGGCTGTTGGGTAGAAGGCTGCAATTGTGCCAGAAATTGCAGTCCGTCCAGATCGGGCAGTCGATAATCAAGCAAAACGGCATCAGGCTGATGTTGCTGCCAAAGTTCTAGCCCTTGCTGTCCCAGGGTTGCTTCCAGGATAGTGTAGGAATATTTGCGATCGCGTAGCAAATACCGCCGATAGAGTTCTCGGTCTTCCGGCGAGTCATCTACAATTAAGATTATGCGTGATATATTACTCATCACTGATCCTTCGGGCGATCGGGTAGCGTCGTCATTTGAAATCAATACTCTACCAGCATTTGAATATCTCGTTTTAGTTAAGGAAAATTGATCGGCTTAACAATACAGCTGTTGACTGTGTATCGGCAGCATACTTCAATATCTTTCGGATTAATTAGAGGTACTAAGCACCACAATCTCAATCATATTCACGTTATCATTTTGTTTGATTCGACGCAATACCTACCGCCCATCGCTCCTTGCTTGACAAAATTCTCAAAATATGAGTAAATTCATATAGTACATTAGTACCATATAAATAAGTCGAGGAAAATGCACCTCAAATGAAGCTTTTCTTATCTACGCAGATATTCTGCAATTTTCGGCTTTGCTTTGGCTGTTTTTTTGGCAAATCAGCCAGAAACATCTAAAAAACCAAGGATATCAGTTTTTCAAACCAAAGTCATCACCTATTAGATATCTGGCAATACCGTTCAGTTAAGCCCCAAATCCTCGTAGAGACGTAGCAATGCTACGTCTCTACATACATACCGTTTTTTAGCACCAATTCCTTAACTGAACTGTATTGAGATATCTGGTATAAATTAATTATGCGTTGCCAGAAACCCTTGTAGAGACGTAGCAATGCTACGTCTCCACGTCTTTTCTACCAGACATCTATTAACTTGTTCTCAATTAACGAGAGTTATTGACAACTAACTGGATTGCAAACATAGGTGTAATTTTATTTTCTCACCAAAAAGTTACTTAGCCTAAATTCAACAATTGTACTTTCAGTAATTACACTGGGTTAAAAACGCTGATTTAAAGGCTAGTGTGATGTCTGCATAGAGAAAGTATGGCTTGCAATAACAGTAAACCATTACATGTTTAAAGGAGTCAAGTATGAGCATAGCAGTCAAAGACAGCAAACAACAACTAATGCAAGCCTTTCAGCAAATTATTTCTGAAAGGAAAAAACTAGAAACTAAAATAGCAACCAAACAAGAAGAAGCAGAAAAAGCAAAAAATAAAGAAACACTCGAAGCTGCTTCTGTCTACACAGTTGATAGTATTGTTAAAGGTTTAGCTGATTTACAATTAGAGTTTGGCAGCATTGTCAATCAACTATCTGAAAAGTTAGCTACACAGAACTCTAAGTTAGATGAACTGAATCGAGCTAGAGAAATTGCTACTCAAAATTTGCAAGAACTTCAGCAAATTAGAATTGTTGCAGATACCTTAGATATCTTAACTCAAGAACATCGAGAAAAGTTAAAAACCCTTGAAGAAGATATCAGAAGCAAGCGAGAAACACTAGAAAAAGAAATTGCCCAAAAGCGTAAAGAATGGCAAAAAGAACAAACAGAGTATGAAGAAGCGCTACAAGCATACAACGAATCATTAGCCAAACAACGCTCTTTAGAAACAGACGAATATCAATATAAGTTAGAAACTACTCGCAAGCTTAACACAGACGCTTACGAAGCGATAAAGCGCGATTCAGAAAGAGAAATACAAGAAAACACGCAACATAAAGAAAAAGATTGGGCAGAACGAGAAAAAATCCTTAAAGAACGTCAACCTTTATTTACAGAATATCAAAAGAAAATTACAGCCTTTCCTAGTGAAATGGAAGAAGCAATTAAGAAAGCTAGAGAAGAAGCAATTAAAGATACAAGTCAAAAGGCTAAAGTTGAGGCTGATTTGTTTGAAAAAGATTGGGAATCTACTAAACAAAGCTATGATGCTAAAGTTCAATCTTTGGAACAAACAATTCAGAAGCAAGTTGAGCAGATAGAGGGTATTTCCGCTCAATTACAAACTGCATTAAAACAAGCACAAGATTTGGCAATGAGAGCTTTTGACGGTTCGACAAAATAGTTTCGTTTCCAGGCTCTACGGATGAGAGAATGCCCACCAATACGGTTAAGAAAATTCGATACATCAAAAACCTTGTAGAGACGCGATATATCGCGTCTCTACATGCCCTAAATCACCACGAAAAATCCTTAAAATAACCGTATTGGGATGCCCACTATACATGATTTTTAGTTTTCAACTAATGGAGGTTTGTTATGTCAGCTAAAAAGCCAAATGAGAAAAATACCAAAGTCGAAATTCTTCAAGCATATGAAGAATTAACAAAAGAGAAAGCAGCGCTCCAATCACAAATTGACCAAGTACAGAAAGGCAGTCAATCTGCCACACTAGAAAAACCTAAATTGGAAGCAAAAACAGCTATGAACCAGTCATCTAACGTTCAGCAAAAGATGAACTCTACTATTGAAAGCTTGACAAAAATTCAGTTAGGTTTTGGTAGTGCTGCAAGTGAATTATCTGAACAACTCACCAACCAAGCTTTCAAATTAGCAGAAGTTAGGGAAGATATAGATAAGGAAGTTGAAGAATTAAAACAGTTACATAATTTAGAAGTTTCCGAAGATATATTAGATACGCTTATCAAATCCTATGAAGATAATGCTAAGGCTTATCAAGAGGAGTTTAGCCAGCGTTTTGAAGAGTTATCTCAAGAAACATTAGAGGAAAGAAATACTTGGGGGAAAGAACAAGAGGAATACAAAGTAACGACAAAAGAACGAAATGAAAACATTCATAAAACTCGTCAAAGAGAAACGGCAGAATATAAGTATGATTTAGAACTGCAACGCAAATTAGAGGCAGATGAACATGAACAACGGCAGAAAGGTTTATATAAAGAGTTGGAAGAGGTACAACAAGAAATAAATAAACAGTGGAGTGAAAAGGAAAAAGAAATTTCTGAACGAGAAAAGCAAATTGAAGAAGCGAAAGCTAAGGTAGAAGTATTTCCTAAAGAAAAAGAAGCGGCAATTAAGAAAGCGACAGAAGAAGGCAAAGGTATTGCTTATTACCAAGCTAAGATAAAATCAGATTTATACGCTAAAGATGTAGAAGGACAAAAACGTTTTTACGAACAAAGACTACAATCTTTAGAGCAGACAATATCTAATCAAGATTCTCGAATTCAAAATCTCGCGAAACAACTTGACTCTGCTCTCAAACAAGTTCAAGATTTGGCAGTTAAAGCTATTGAAGGTTCGGCAAATGTCAATTCATATCAAGCGATAAAAGAAATTGCTCTGGAACAAGCAAAAACTCAAGCGAAAAATAAGTAATTTTATAAACTAGTAAAAATCAATTACTAGTTTATAATTTTAATATAGCGCTTCTCGTTTGAATCAAATACAGATTTATCTGCGTTCATCTGCGGTTCCTTAATTCTTTGATGTATTGCACCCAACTGAGAAGCGCTATAATCTCGTAGTGAGGACTTCAGTACTCAAATGAAAGGACTGAAGTCCTTACTACTGGTTTAAAAAAGAAAATAGAGACGCATTTATTTTTACGTCTCTAACCAGAGGAAACCCATTATATTTAAAAGTTAAAAAATAATAAATTACAACATAAACTTCTCTGCAAGCAATTTGATAGATGTTATTCAAGTTGAATGCAGGCTGAATTATAGTGTTTCATCCAATTTTTTCGGCTGCGGTTTGGTATCGATTTGCTTGTTAGATAGGCATCTAGTAGCACCATTCTCAGTTTTTATTGGTTTGCCATTATTAGGCACTTTTAGACGAGTCATAACAAGATATCCGATTGTGAACTCTCTACAACTTGAGATACAAGTCAGTAAGTTACTGTTCCGGAAAATATAGAAAAAAAAATCGGCTTGGAGCGGAAAAAAAGATTATGCGTTGTCCAAAACCCCTGATTAGACTTAGCAGTGCTACGTCTCTACGTCGAAAAAAAGATTATGCGTTGTCCAAAACCCTTGATTAGACGTAGCAGTGCTACGTCTCTACGTTTTTTCTTACAAACATATGCGTTGTCCAAAACCCTTGATTAGACGTAGCAGTGCTACGTCTCTACGTCGAAAAAAAGATTATGCGTTGTCCAAAACCCTTGATTAGACGTAGCAGTGCTACGTCTCTACGTCGAAAAAAAGATTATGCGTTGTCCAAAACCCCTGATTAGACGTAGCAATGCTACGTCTCTACGTCTTTTCTTGCAAACAGGGGATTTCACGCAAAGGCAGAAAAATCGAGATTGGGGGGAATATCTTGAATGCGTCCAGATCCGATCGCTTGTAATGCTTCTTTCAAAGATATATCGCCAGTATACAACGCCTTGCCGACAATCACACCAGTTACACCTTGAGGTTCCAACGCAAGCAAACTTAACAAATCTGTGACAGAACTAACGCCACCAGAAGCGATAATCGGTAGAGAAATAGCAGCGGCAAGTTCTCGCAAAGCGTCTAAATTCGGTCCCGACAATGTACCATCACGGTGGATATCTGTGTAGATAATCGCTGCTGCTCCTAATTCTTGCATTTGTACGGCTAGTTGGGTAGCTAAAACTTCTGAAGTTTCTAACCAACCACGAGTTGCGACTAGTCCGTTACGTGCATCAATACCGATAATAATTTGTTCGGGAAATTCTTGGCAGAGTTGTTGTACTAACTCAGGTTGTTCTACAGCGACGGTTCCTAAAATTGCCCGCTGGACACCTATGTTGAATAATTGTTGCACACTTTGGCGATCGCGCAAACCTCCACCAACTTGAATTGGCACTGATACTCTGGATGCGATCGCTTCAATTGCCTCTAAATTAACTATTTTACCTGCTTTTGCGCCATCTAAATCAACAACGTGCAGTCTGGTTGCACCCTCATCAACCCACTGTTTGGCAACATCAGCCGGATTTTCATTAAAAACTTGCGACTGCGAATAGTCTCCTTGATAAAGTCGCACACAATGACCTTCTAGTAAATCAATCGCGGGAATTACATCCATAATTGTTGGTTGATAGTTGTTAGTTGTTGGTTGATAGTTGTTGGGCATTGGGCATTGGGCATTGGTAATAATTCTTTTCCTTTTCCCCTCTTAAATTTACCCTTTCCCCCTCTTCAAATCCCTCGTCCCTTTCATAACAGCTTGCCGAAAACCTAACACAATCAATATATTAGAAAGCGTTAAAAAAACTTCTGCTCCTCCGTGTAACCAATCAACATTTGCTAAAGATTTACCATAATGCACTTGGGCATAAATCCCTGCCGGAATCGTGGCTCCAACAAAGACCAAAGTGCCGTAAAATCCATAAAGTGCCAAACGTGGCATTTGTTCAGAACGTCTAATAAACCACAAAAATCCCAAGTAGGGAAACAGTGATAAGGCAAATAAAGTTTCTTTTGAAATCATGGTTTTGACGGTAGAGACGTTCCGGTGGAACGTCTAGATTTAGGTAGAGGTGGAACGTCTTTTTGAACGTCTAGATTTAGGTAGAGGTGGAACGTCTTTACGGGAATTTGCAATGTTAATAAATCACAACTTTGATGTCATAGTTTCTTGAGAATCTGTTTCTATAGGCTTTTCCGATTTAGTGGAACGCCAAATTAACACAGCAGCTGCCCAAAGTGTAAAATTACCAATTAAGGTCATGGCAGCTTGGAGCGTTACCAACCATTCTAAAGATTCGGCATTATCGAAATAATGCCAGGTGCAAGCACACATGGCGCTAATCAAAGCTGGTAACATAGCAAAAGACAATGTTCCCCAAGTACGGTTGCCAGTAACTTCACCGTAAGTCCAGATTAACCAAATGGCGGCAATCCACTCAATAACGCTAGAAACATGAATAATCCAGGTAGGAATCGAAAGGACGTGCATAATTAATTCAAAATTCGCTCATTCAAAATTAAAGAATCCAAAATGTCTAAGATGCGGGTGTTGTTGTCAGGGTATTACGGTAAGGGAAACGGTGGTGATGAAGCTTTGTTAGCGACGCTTCTACAAATGCTACCAGAACATGTCACGCCTGTGGTTCTTTCTGGGAATCCACAAGAGACACGCGATCGCTATTTGGTTGAGTCAAGCGATCGCATGGCACCGTTATCTCTAATTGAAGCTTTGCGCTCCAGCGATGCTTTCATCTGGGGTGGTGGTAGTTTAATTCAAGATGTCACCAGCAGTATTAGCCCATTTTACTACGGTTCTTTGATGGCATTGGCACAAAAAATGAACTTAAAAACTGTTGCTTGGGCACAAGGAATTGGTCCGTTAAACCGTTCTTTAACTCGTTCTATGGCGCGGAACACCTATTCTCATTGTACTAAAGTTAGTGTACGCGATCGCGCTTCTGCTGCTTTATTATCTGATTGGCAAATACCTTTTATTCTCGCTCCCGATCCGGTTTGGGCATTAGAAAGTAAGCCTGTACCCGGACTTTGGGATTTACCTGCGCCGAGAGTTGCAGTTACATTGCGATCGCATCCCCAACTCACAGAAAGGCGCCTTGCTAATTTAACTCGCGCTTTGGTTGATTTCCAAAAAGCTACGCAAACTTTTATTTTACTACTGCCTTTTCAAAGAAGTGAAGATTTAAGCATTGCCGAAGCTATCCAACCACATTTAGCAGATGTCAGCAAGATTATGTGTTTGGAAGATCCGCAACTTCTAAAAGGTGTGTATCGTGGTGTAGAAATGGTAATTGGAATGCGTTTGCACAGCTTGATTATGGCAGCTAGTGAAGGTTGTCGCTGTTTTGCTCTGAGTTACGATCCCAAAGTTAATCGTTTGATGGAAGATTTAGATATGCCAGGTTGGGATTTATCTAGTTTACCAGATGATGTCAACTTGATTGGCACAACTTGGATTGAACATTACGCCAATGGAGATGCGTTGTCAACAGAAAAAATTCAGTTTTTAGTAGATAGAGCGCTTATACATCGTGAAGTGTTGAGTCAAGCACTTGCTTAAGCCACAATCAAGCATTAGGATAAAAAATTAAGTTTTATGACTTTTGTCACCCCGAAACGCTTTACTATAACTGAGTATCATCGCTTGATTGAATTGGGATTTTTAACTGAGGACGATCAAGTTGAATTGATCCGGGGAGAATTGATGCAAATGGCAGCAAAAGGCACACGTCATTCTGTCTGTAATACTAAGTTATATCAAGAGTTATATGAATTAATTAAAGATAAAGCCGTTGTGCGGGGGCAAGAGCCTATTATACTCAAGAGTGATAGTGAACCTGAGCCAGATGTTGTTATTGCACGGGGTCAAGCTGATGATTATTTATCGAATCATCCTCTACCGGAAGATATTTTATTAGTTATCGAAGTCTCAGATTCGACGCTTAAATATGACCAGAAGACTAAACTAGAACTTTACGCTGAAGCTCAAATTAGCGACTATTGGATTATTAACTTGTTAGCTAATCAACTAGAGCGTTACAGTCAACCTTACCAAGATGCTCAGGGTGATTTTGGCTATCGCATTAAGCAGATTTTCCTTAGTCATGAGTCGGTAACACTTCCAGGTTTTCCAGATTCATCTTTGAAATTGGTACGAGTATTTCCAGCTTGAATCTTAGCATTTTTAAACGCAGAGTGACGCTAAGGTAAGCGCAAAGTGACGTAGAGTCTTTATTCCAAATCATGTACTAGACATCTCCAGATTCATACGTAAAGACGTTCCGTATTCATAGGTAAAGACGTTCCGTCGGAACGTCTCTACAAGGGTTTTGGGCAACGCATAATTAATTTTTGGAGATGTCTACTAAGTAAATAAACTTGCAACAGGGCAATTGAACCCAGGTAGGAGTGGTGAACTTAGATTGTCACTGCTGAACAGCGTTGCGACTAACACTAATGTTGCCTGCTCTCGTCGATAAATTTGGATTTGCTGTAACAAGCGATCGACTATCCAATATTCTCGCACACCTTGGCTAGCATACAGCTTTAATTTTACTTGCTTATCGCGTCGTTCATTTTCCTGACCAGGAGAAAGAACTTCAACTACTAATTCTGGTGCAGCAGTTAAATGTCCTGCATCATCTAACACAGATGCTAACCGTTCTTTACTGATCCAAACTACATCAGGGATGACATTATCTGCATCGGTAAAAATAATTACAGCGCTTGTTACAGCTTCTCCTAAACCAGTTTGACGTGACCAAAGATTCAACTCTATACAAACACTATCAGCAACCTGTTGATGATCCCAGTGTCGTAATGGTGTCACAAATAGTTCTCCGTCTACAATCTCGTAGCGATTGCCGTTATCTGGCAACAACTCCAAATCAGCAGTTGTCCAACGTACTTGGTTAGTTTGGCTCATACAAGCATCCTTTGAATCATATCTTTTAATGTACCAGCCTCAACGAAAGCGATCGCACCAGCAATTAACTTTGCCGTAGTAAGCGCTTCAGCGCTTTATCTTTTAGGAAAAGCGCTGAAGCGCTGACTACGATTTATCCCCACAATCTTCTACCAGCTTTCCCATTTAATCTTTGGTGAGTATCTTTTAACAAAGCGGGAATATTCAACTTTTCTGGACATTTAGGTAAACAATCACCGCACTCTGTACACTTATTCCCTTTCATTCCACCAAACCAGTGACCGGCGTTTTCAAACATTCTGTAGCGATATTGTCCATAATCGCTCATATCGTATGCGATCGCAAGATTCCGCAAACGCAATACTTCCGGTATATTGATATTTTCTGGACAAGGTAAACAAGCATAGCATTGACTGCATTTGTCAGTTGTTAAAGCTGTATTTTTATGACTTTCTAAACGCTGAAAAATGGCAATTTCTTCTGATGTTAATTCACCGTCGAACTTAGCTGCTTGTATCGGTTCTAGCAATTCGTCGGGGTTTGCTGCTCCCACGCTGAGGGTGGTAATATCTAGTTTGCTGAGTAAAAAACGATAATTTAACTCTAGGGGAGAAAACGGAGAACACAAATCTTTGAGAATTTCCGGTGGGGTGTAAAGTTTTCCTCCCTTATCAGCCGGGGAAATGATAAAAACACCCATGTCCTTTTGACTAGCTAACTGAATCGCTGGTGCATTCCGTTGGAAAAAATAGTAATAATGCAGATTGACAAATTCAAATAAATCTGTATTTATAGCTGCAAGAATTAGATCAAGGGAACCGTGAGTAGAAAAGCCTACGTGTTTGATGCGGCGATCGCACACAGCTTCTTGCACTGCTTGCATACAACCGTTTTTGGATTGAACCCAGTCTAAATGCTCACTCGTATTTAAACCATGAATTCCCAGACAATCCACATAATCTAGCTTTAATCGCGTCAGAGATTCATCAATATGCCGACGCATGGTGTCAGCATCGGGCGTGGGAGGAATTTTGGTAGTAATATGAAGCTGATTTCTGGGTATTTGTCCCGCAATCAACGCTGCACCAAGATATTCCTCACTGTTGCCATAGCCTTTGGCAGTTTCTATATGATTAATTCCATTTGCGATCGCTTTTTGGATCGTTAAGAGCGCATTTTCCTCCGAAGCCAAGTAACGCATTGTCCCCAAGGAAAGCACCGAAAGGCGCAAATTTGTTTTTCCAAAACGCCGATATTGCATATTTTAGATCATATCCGGTAAATTACTTACAACGTAAAGACGTTCCGCCGGAACGTCTCTAGGACGGATTGCTAGTAAAGACGTTCCGCCGGAACGTCTCTAGGACGGATTGCTAGTAAAGACGTTCCGCCGGAACGTCTCTAGGACGGATTGCCGGCGGAACGTCTCTACGACGGATTGCTAGCTGTCAGGACCGAAGCGCTTGATCAAATCTTCGGGACGAAGATTGGAAATAAATTCGCGAAACGCTTGCTGTTCGGCTTCATCAGCATCGCGATCCACGGGGATGGAAGCATTAGCGATCACCTCTTCCATAACCCAGATAGGAGCGTTGGTACGCAGAGCGACGGCGATCGCATCGCTGGGACGCGCATCAATTTCTTTTTTGACATCCCCTTGCTGGACAATCAAAGCTGCATAAAATGTGTCCTTTTGTAGCGAATGGATAATGACTTTTTCTAAAGTCATATTCCATAGTTCTAGAATATTCGCGATCAAATCGTGGGTTAAGGGTCTGGGAGGCTTTTGATTCTCCAGCGCACCCATAATTGCCCTAGCCTGTTCTTGACCAATATAAATTGGCAAAGCGCGGCGATCTGAAGCATCTTTCAAAAGTACAATTGGGCTGCGGGTGATAGCATCTAATGCTATGCCAGCGACTTTCATTTCAATCATTGGCGAAGCCTCTACAATCTTTTGAGCGCTTGGTAACTATGTGATAAATAGTACCCATTATCGACGAGGACGGCGAAAAGAATAAACATAGGCGTTTGTTTTCTATAATCACTTCTATTAAACTCCCTGCTAGTGGTGAATGCTCCTGGCAATTCAAATCGGTGTATTTCAACAATAATCTTCTTAACCAAGTATGGCTTGTAAATGATATAAATGTCTTGATTACTTTATGCAATAAATTGTCTAAAATGATACTCATGAGTTGGAAATTATTGTGAGAATTACGAATTGATTTAAGTCAAAATTAGGCAATAAATAGAGTTAGTTTTGCGAAAAAGCCGTGTTTACAGGATTAATCCAGTCATTAGGAACTATCAAACCTTTGGGGGGCGATTCTTGGCAAATTACATGTCTACCCCAGTCACCTGAGTTAATTATGCAAGATTTAGCTTGTGGTGACAGTATTGCCGTGGATGGTGTTTGCCTAACGGTAGAAAAAATTTTAAAATCGGGATTTGTCGCCACCGCTTCCCCAGAAACTCTTCGCCGCACGACTTTGAGTCAACAATCAGACCAGAAGTATGTTAACTTAGAAGCGTCGCTGCGAGTAGGCAGCAAAATCGGCGGTCATTTTGTCATGGGTCATGTGGACGGCACAGGACGAATGCAAGCGGTAGAACAAACTGCAAGTTCCTGGGAAATGACTTTTATCGCAGAAAGTGCGATCGCTCGCTACATTGTCCCCAAAGGCAGCATCGCCGTCAACGGCATCAGCCTGACAGTCGCCGAATATGAACCAGAAATTTCGCAATTCAAAGTGGCAGTTATTCCCCTCACCTATGCCGAAACTAATCTCCGCTATCTCCTTCCCGGCAGTTTGGTTAATCTCGAAGGAGATATTCTCGGCAAATACGTGGAAAAATTGCTTTATCCCGGCAAGCAACATACAATGAATGATACCAGCTTTGATGAAATTACACCCTCATTTTTAGGCGAACACGGGTATTTGTAATTAGGAGAAGGGGAAAGGGGAAAGGGGAAAGGGTAAGAAAGAAGAAATATTTCTCCCCCTGCCTCCCCTGCTCCCCCTGCCCCCCTGCCTCTAACTTCCCGGTTGCCCAATTACTCGCGCTGTCTGTGTAGCTTTAATCAACTGACTGAGAGCGCTGTCTAATTCTACACCTGGGTCAATTGCAACCCAGCCTTGGGATGTGAGGTGACGCACTTCAAAGTGCAGGTGGGGACCTGTGGAATTGCCGGTGCTGCCAACTCGTCCAATTACAGTTCCTTGTTGCACCAACTGACCAGGTTGGACGAAGATTTCTGACATGTGACCGTAGAGAGTTTGTTGAGCGGAAGTGTGATTCAAAATAACAGTTAAACCATAACCGCCTACCCAATCAGCAATTTCCACTTGACCAGTAGCAGCTGCTAAAATTGGTGTTCCCATCGCTGCACCCAAATCTGTACCGGCGTGGAAACGCCGATCGCCTGTAATTGGATGCACTCGCCAACCAAACAATGATGTAATTGGTGAGGGAATAGATAACGGGAACATCATTCCCCCAGGATTAGCCGCGATCGCACCAGTATAAGGAATTTGTGGTAATGCTGATGCTAGGGGAATGTCATATGCTACAGTGCTGTCGCGGGGTGCCGTATTATCAGCGGTCATTGGTGCTGATAATTCCCCAGATACGGGGGCGATCGCACTCGAACCAACTATGGGGTTAGTATTGAGACTGCCGACATTGGGGATAAATCGATTCGGACGAAAAGCGCTTTTGCTGACATTAGAAGCAACTGACTTTTCACGCCAACTGCCATTGTTAAGATTAATTGGACCAACCCGCGTTCTCCGCCATCCTGTGTTATTCTCTTCACTTGCAAGACGGCGTGATGATGAAACGCTAGCGATCGCAGTTGTTGCTTGACTTCTTCTAATCCAACTCGGCGCTTGTTTACCTGTTACGTCGTTATTAGAATCAGCAACACGTTGATTTCCATAAGGAGTAATCGGTATTTTCGCGCAAATACCATTCGCACCTTGGGCTAAAATGGTTCGGCAACCGCTAGAGCGTTCTGTGAGTACTACAGAATTCGGTGCTTGATAATTCGTCCCATCGTTTTTATAATCGTTGGGGTCGATATAGGCGTTATTGTAATCCTTTTTGCCCTCTGTTCCACTACTTGGTGGTCGCGAAACTTCTGAGGGTCTTTCTATGGTGCTAGAATTGCTAGATGTGGCTTCAGAATCTTCTTGTCTAATTCTTACAGGCTTAACCCGCGAAGCTTCTACCTGCCGTCTGAAGCGTCTAGCGGTAGTGTCAGGTTCAGAAGTCTCAACACTTGGTCTTGAGCGTCTGATAAGTGTTACAGGCTCTTCAGACTCGCTTTGAGACGTTGAACGTCTAACTGGTGAGACTTTTGAAACTTCTGTTTTATTGCGTAGTCGCTTTTTGAGTCTAGCTCGACGCTCAGAAAAATCCGGTGTCGATTCTACACTAGTTACAGTGCGATCGCGCACAACCTCTTTTTTAACTGGATTTGTCACTACTGGCTGTGAATTTTCGACAGTAGGAACGATATTATCTATTGATGTGTCTACCTGAGCATAAACAAAGCCACCGCTGAGGAAGCTGAAACTACTTAACCAACACAGACTCTGTGCTGGTAAAGAAGATGCTAAACGTTTTGTCACAAGATATCGCTGCAATAAGTTGTGCAAACGGCGATCGCTTTTTTGATTGCGTTGCGTCATTTGTTAAAGTGCGTGCTGTGTGTAATTATACTGAAAATTGGGCATTGGGCAATTTGAGGAGGGGGAAAGGGGGAAAAATATCATGAGTGATTTAAATAACTCTTTATTTCCATACCTTTACCCTTTCCCCTTTACCCTTTTCCCCTCTTAAAATCCCCCTAGTCCCTTATAACCCAAACTGATTGTACCGGGTTGAAGACAAATTTCTGGTGTTATTACTGCTTTGGTATCATAAGTTTCCATCTTGATTCGTAGTTCCCCTGTAGAAGTTACACCTACAACAGTCCCCGAATGATTTTTGATGTCTACTTTATCGCCCATATTCGTCAGCAAATTTAGATAATCTGACAATAGTATATTTACTCCTTTTTCACAAAGGCACTCAACACCAGATTCTATTCCTAACAAAACCTCCAAAGCTAGCATTTCCAGAGAATCAATTACACCTTTTTGCTCTTTCGCTTGCCAGAATTTCAGATTGATTCCGGTTTCTGGTACAGAGTTTGACCAGTTAATGCCTACACCAACCACTGCTTGTGTGATTTTTCCTTTGTGTACCTTGGTTTCAGTCAAAATGCCGCCTAGTTTACGGCTACTTAAGACTAAATCATTGGGCCATTTAATTCCGACATTCACGCCACATTTTTGCAATTGTTTCGCAATTCCCCAACAAAGTGCCAAGGTTAATTGGTAGCTGTTGCTTGCCTCTAGTTGCGGAGCTATAGCCACTGAAAGATACAATCCCCCACCAGGAGAACTCCATTGACGCCCCCATTGTCCGCGTCCTGCTGTTTGAGAAGTCGCAATTACTACACATCCAGAAGCTGCGCCTTGTTCTAGCAAGTTCCACGCAGTAACGTTTGTAGAGGCTACGGTGTCAAAAACATGTAGAGACAATGGTAAATATTTATGCTGACGCCGACGGAGGGCGGTTTCTAAGTGTTGCCGATCAAATTCCACATTCCTTACCTAAATCCCGTTGTACAAGTTAACATTAATTGGCTGAAGTTGATTTTCTGTTGAGGTTTGGTGTAAGATGCACACTTGGCACTGGCGCACTTGGGAAGAACTTCCCTACTTGACTTGCAGTCTATTGGAAGGTTTCCCTCACGGTTTTTTCACTTCTCAGTTTTGGTCACTTTCTCTGCAAGAGTTGACTCATGTTTTAGAACCAGAAGCATCTAATTCTTATCGCTTAAAACAGGTTCATGGCAACATTGTCGTCACACCTCAAGAAATTACCAGCAAGTTAAGTGCGGGTGGAAATGATATTGAAGGAGAAGGTGATTCTGCCCTGGTATTGGGAGACGGTTTGATGAGCGAACAACCCCTACAAGCGTTGTGGGTAGCTAGCGCTGATTGTACACCGGTGCTGATTGCCGATGAAAAGACTCTGCAAGTGGCAGCACTACATGCAGGTTGGCGGGGTACGGCATCTAAGATTGTACCGCAAGCGATCGCCCGATTGATTGCCCAAGGCAGCAAAATCGAAAATTTGCGAATTGCCCTCGGTCCTGCCATCGCTGGTGAAGTATACCAAGTTTCAGAACAGGTAGCAGCAGAAATAGGCGCAACCATTATACCACATAATGATG
This sequence comes from Tolypothrix brevis GSE-NOS-MK-07-07A, assembly GCA_019358985.1. Lineage (GTDB taxonomy): Bacteria > Cyanobacteriota > Cyanobacteriia > Cyanobacteriales > Nostocaceae > Hassallia > Hassallia brevis. The sequence continues at coordinate 49,612 of JAHHIJ010000020.1, forward strand.
AAAAAACTATTATTGATGCCATGTATCAGCTACCAAATTCACCTTTATTACCCGATCCAAATCCTGGAAGAGTGCGGTTAGATGTGCGACAGGTAAATGCTTTACAGATGGAAATGTTGGGAATTGCATCTGAACAAATAGCGATCGCACCTTATTGTACCTTTCAAAGCCCAAATTATTTCTTTTCTTATCGCCGCGAGAAACAAAAGAAAGTCCAATGGTCGGGAATCGTCAGCAGATGAAGCGATCGCTTTTATAATTTAAAAGTCTGTCTGCGAATTGCTCAAGTCTTGAGTTTTGCTATCTTACGATTAGCCATAGACAAAAAATTAGTAAAATTCTTTCATGCGTCGAGACTCCATATTTTACAAACTGTTTCAACAATCCCCCAGTTTACTATTTGAATTATTGACAAATCCTCCAATAAATGCAGATAGTTATCGTTTTGATTCAGTTGCTGTCAAGGAACCTAAATTTGAAATCGATGGAGTATTTCTCCCACCAGAAAACGAAAGTCCGGGTGTTGTATATTTCTGTGAGGTGCAATTCCAGAAAGACGAAAGGCTATATGAAAGGGTATTTGCAGAATCTTCATTGTATTTCTACCGTAACCGCGACAGATTTAGTGATTGGCAAGTAGTCATAATTTACCCATCGCGCAGTATCGAACAAAGTGATATTTATCCCCATCGCTCATTTCTGAATGGTGAACAAGTGTATCGTGTTTATCTAGATGAGTTGGGAGATATTCGTCAATTACCTGTGTGGGTAGCGTTGATGGTATTAACTACGATAGATGAAGAACAAGCACCCCAAGAAGCAAGGTATTTGTTAACAAGAACCCGTCAAGAAGTACCATCTCCATCAAGTATCGCCATAATAGAAATATTAACAACGATAATGGTGTACAAGTTTGAACAATTAAGCCGAATGGAGGTAGAAGAGATGTTAGGAATTACACTCAAGCAAACGCGAGTTTACAGGGAAATTAAGGAAGAGGGACGAGAAGAAGGACGAGAAGAAGGACGACAGGAAGAGGCTGCTAATCTTGTGATTCGATTGCTAACTAAGCGATTTGGAGTACTTACCCAGGAAACGCGATCGCACATTTCCAGCTATAGTTTGCCTGTTCTGGAAGATTTGAGTGAGGCACTGTTAGATTTTACTAGTGTGGCTGATTTACAGGCTTGGTTAGTAACACGTTGATCAAAAAGAAAATATGCCAATTAAACTTTACGATTTAGCTGGAGCAGAGGACGATTGCCGCTTTAGTCCCTTTTGTTGGCAAGTCAAGATGGCTTTAAAACACAAAGGACTGGATGCGGAAGAAATTCCTTGGCGGTTTACAGAGAAAGAGGCGATCGCTTTTTCCGGGCAAGGATTGGTTCCTGTCTTGGTTGATGGCGAGAAAATTGTAAATGATAGTTGGGAAATTGCTCATTATTTGGAAACAACTTATGGCGATCGCCCAAGTTTATTTAACGGGAAGGTTGGCGAATCGGGGGCTTTATTCATCAAGTTTTGGTCTGCACAAGCTATTAATCTACTGATTTTCCGGATTATTCTCTCAGATTTGTTTGAGAGTTTACACGAAAAGGACAAAGCCTATTTTCGCGAAAGCCGAGAGAAGCTTTTAGGAATGACGCTGGAAGAATTTGCAACACCCAATGATGCAACCATAACTGCTTTGCAAACCGCGTTATCTCCTCTGAGGAAAATTGTGGAACGTCAGCCTTATTTAGGTGGCGATCAACCTTATTTTGGTGACTATATTGCCTTTGGACAATTTCAATGGGCAAGATCAGTCAGTCCAATTCAGTTGATCGCCAAAGACGATCCAATTTATAATTGGCGCGATCGCTTGCTGGATGCTTTCGATGGTTATGCTCGCAATACATCTGGTTACGCAGTCTAAAAATTCAGTAAGAACGGGATTCACGACTTCTAGAAATAACATTACTACTTTTAGAGGCAGGTCTAAATGGTTCATAAAATTGCCTTGTTCAATCACAAAGGTGGTGTCAGTAAGACCACAACGACTTTTAACTTAGGTTGGATGCTTGCTTCAAAAGGTAAGAGAGTTATTCTTGTAGATACTGATCCTCAATGTAATCTAACAGGAATAGCTCTCAAAGAAGAAACTGAAGATGACGAGGCAAGGATAGAAAACATCTACAACACACATTCAAATATCAAAACTGGCTTGGCTCCTGCTTTTGAGTCACAGCCACGGGCTATTGAAGCTGTAGATTGTATTCCGATAGAAGGACAAGAAGGTTTATTTTTATTACCTGGTCATGTTGGCTTTGCTGAATACGAAGTAACATTAGGCATCGCGCAGGAACTCAGTCGATCAATTCAGACACTCAAAAACTTGCCAGGTGCTATTTCTGATCTCTTGGAAAAAACTGCTAATAAATTTAATGCTGACTATATTCTGATTGATATGAGTCCAAGTTTAGGAGCCATAAATCAGAACTTACTAATGACAAGTGACTTTTTCTTAGTGCCTACAAATGCTGATTTTATCTCTGTGATGGCAATTGATTCTCTGTCTAGAATTTTATCAAAGTGGTGTGCTTGGGCAAGGATGGCAAGCGTAAACCCTATATTAAAGGAAGCTGTTTATCCATTTCCAGAATTTACCTTGAAATTTTTAGGAACTATAGTTCAAAACTATAGAATTATTAGGGGTAAAGAAACAGCAGCATTTCAAACATGGATAGAAAAAATAGAGAATACAGTTACTGATAAACTAGTACCAGTTCTAGAGCGAAATAATCTGTTATTACCAAAGCAAGTTTATACCGAGCAGGGTATGAATGATAGTTTTACCCTGACAAAAATTCCTAATGTTAGCAGCTTAATTGCTCTATCACAGGGACACAGTACACCAGTTTATGCTCTAACATCTGAACAATTAAACCAGAAAGGCATAGTATTAGAAGCTAATCAAAGAAAGCAAAATGAATTTAGAGAAACTTTTTCTGACTTAGCAGATAAAATTATTGCATTATCATCCAGCTATGCAGTCAGCGCTTGACCAATTTCGCATTAGCATTCAGCGTGTTCGGGATCTGATTGCTCTTCATAATTCAGTTAAGGCTCAAGCTACTGCTGCTCTGGATCTTTCAGACATTTTACGAGCTGCCCTAGTTCTAACTGTTAGCGCCTTGGATTATTATATCCATGAGATTGTCACATTGGGTATGCTGGAAATTCATCGAGGACAACGTGCTGAACCAGCATCTTCAGCTAATACCACTCAATCAGCCTTTTCCCGTTTTCAAGTTTCCTTGGGAAGCGCTCGTGAGGATAGAAGAATAGCCATAGATATCGCCTCTTGGATAGAGAGTGACATACAGCAGGTTTATGGAGCTAACTTTTTACAGCAGTCTCATACTATTTCTGCTTTAATTCCAGCTATATCAAATAGTATTTTGAACAGATTAAATAATACTTCATGGTTAGAAGATGAGATTCGAGAACGTCTAAGTTATCAAAGCTTCCAGCAACCTGACAAAATAGCTGATGCAATTAGGCAAATTTCGGATAAAAAGTTGTGGGATGAGGTTGCTATTAAAATGAGTAAACCTCCTAAAGATATTAAGCAACAACTTACTTTAATTGTGGATCGTAGAAACAAAATTGCTCACGAAGCAGATATAGATCCTACCCTCAACATAGGTAATCGCTGGTATATTGATGAATCAATGATTGGTGATACAGTTGATTTTCTTGAGCAGGTTGTAGAGAGTATTCATCAAATTTTGTAAATTTGAATTGAGTCTGAAGTAGATATTGTCTGCCAATTGATTGAGCAAGATAGGACTACTATTTGATTTTTGAACACGCATTAGGTCTTCTAGGGTGCGTGATTGTTGAAATCCGTAACGCACTATTATCAAGGAATAGAACAACAACCAATTATCTTCCCAATTTATTAGGAATACCTTCACAACCACCGGGAATTTTATCTCTGCTTTTTTCGCCACACCAAGCGCAGCAGTAGTAACGATTAGCGTCAGACATCCGCTGGACATCGGTAAAATCGGCATTTTCGATGACGGCGCCGGTATATTCGCCAGTTTCGTATTTTGGGGCTTCGCTGCGACTGCGCGGGGATGCGGTTTCTGCTGAACCATAAAATAGACGAATGCTGTTTAAGTCGGCTTGATTGAAATTGGCATCATATAAAATAGTGCGGCTCATATTTGCTTTTACTAAGTCACATTCGCTGAGATTAGCGCGGACAAGATTAGCTTCGCTCAAATCTGTCCAACGTAAATCTGTACCGGAAAGGTCTGCACCTGCAAGCATGACGCCTAAATCGATGACACGCAAACCGGAAAGACGATCTTCAGCGTAACCACCGCTACCATCAAGAATTGCTCTACCGAGGTGCCGATCGCGTTTTAGGGGTGTGAGCAATTTCGACCGGGAGAGAAAGCGGAGAATTTTGGCTTTACCATTGCCATCTACACTACTAAATATTGCCGCAGTTCGTCCTTCTGCGATCGCTCTTTCTTGGGGCCAATCTTCTAATAATCCTTGTTCATCTAATACTAAGTCGGAAATGCCTTGGAAATACGAATCTATTGTTTGCTGCTGGGTGATGACGTTTTGCTGTATTGTCAGCAGATTTTGCTGAATTGTCAAGTCTTTGGATATAACGTATTGTCGCCAAGCAACATAAACGGCGATAATGGCGATGAAAATTTGCCCCAACGCACCAAACCAGTCTGCGAGTGTTCCGAAAGCTTCCCAGTTAATTTTGCGTCCCCAAGCTAGCAAGCGCGAACCAATACCAGCGAATTTGATTAAGCCAAAAATGGATACTAAAACTCCCAAAAAGGCAACAAGCAGGGTTCGTTCTTGAAATGAAAACCAATCGTTGACGACAACTTGCAACCAAGGTATCACTATCGCCAGGGATAGCACTAAAGTTAATAGTGTGCCACAGATGCCAATTATCCAGTTATTGATGGCAACTCCGATGAAAGTGATGGCGATCGCTACCAAAATAATCAGTAATACCCGTGGTTTAACTGGTACAGTCTTCGTAATGCGTTGCTTCAGGTTGGAACGCGCTTGTTTGAGAGCAACTCGATTTTGCTGAGATTGCAAAGAAGCACCCATTGCGATCGCTTGTTCAGTGGCAAGCTTTTCTGGGGTCAGGGAATTTTCACTCTTGGCACCGTCAAAGTCATCTGGTTCCAAGTCGTGTTCCGCAATCGGATCTGGGGTTGGTAGATGGGATGAGTTGGAGTTGGTTTCAATTGTCATGTTTTCTATTTTGCCCCAGCAGACTTGAGTTCTACAGCTGTTTTATCGTAGCCGCGATTGGGTCGGCTTGGGCAGGAATCATAGGTTATGAGTGGCGATCGCTCTTTCAATATGTGTCAGCATCTGGTAGTCTTAGATGTAGAGACGTAGCACTTGGTAGTCTCATCAAGGGTTTCGGACAACATACGACAAAGCGCTCAAAATCAACCCAGACAAGTATGAAGCTTGGATTAATCAAGGTAATGTTTTAACTGTCCTTGCAACGTTACGAAGATGCGATCGCTACCTACAATAAAGCTTGTTCTTATGCTTTACAAAATTAACAACTGAGAATCTCCAAAAGGCAATTAAACTTTATCCTCATAAATATCAGCAATTAGTAAAAAACGATCCAGATTTTGATCAAGTGCGTCGCGACAAACGCTTTCTGCAATTACTGCACTAACCTATTCTGAGAATAGAGAAACATCTATACATTGAAATTATCGACATTTATTAATTTATAAATTTTCTCGCCAGATTAATTTAGTTAAAAGCACAAAAATATAACTAAAGACAGATACAATCACCTCACAATATAACTAAAGACAGATATAACCACCCCATAGATACCGAGTATCTTATAATCAAGCAAGTTACATGGTTATAAGAATATGTATAACACAGCCAAGATTTTACATCTAACAGTGGAAGAATATCTGCAACTTGAACTGGAAAGCGTAGATCACCATGAATACCTTGCTGGGCAAGTATATCCAACGGTGGCAAACAGTGAAAAGAGAAAAATAATTACTGGAAATATATTAACTCGATTGCGAGGATATTTACTGGGTAAAAACTGCCGAGTCTTTTCATCAGAAATGAAAATTAAAATCCAAATGCTTGATGTATTTTATCACCCAGATATTTGTGTGACTTGCGATCTTTCAGACCGAGAAAAACTTTTTAAAGTTAATCCCTGTCTAATAATAGAAATTATTTCCCCAGAAACAGAACGCATACACCGCAACGAAAAGCTGATGAATTATCAGCAAATAAAAAGTTTAGAAGAGTATGTGTTAATTTCGGAATCAGAGCAAAAAATTGATATTTACCGTAAATATAATCATCAAACTTGGTTTTTGGAGCAATTTATTGCCACAGATATAATGAAATTGTCATCAGTCGGTTTAGAAATGGCGATCGCTGAGGTTTATGAAGATGTAGAATTTTAATATTTATTGCTCAAGACGATGAAAAAACTGTTAATTACTGGAATCAGCGGCTTTTTAGGATGGAATATTTGTCAGTTGGCACAAGAATGGGAAGTTTATGGAACCTATTTATCTCATTCTCTCAACATTCCCGGTATAAACACCCTGAAAGTTAACTTAACAAATTTTCCCGAAATTAAACAAATATTTCATGAAATTCAGCCAGCAGCAGTTATTCATACTGCCGCACAATCTCAACCAAACTTTTGTCAAACTCACCCCTCTGAATCATCTGCCATTAATGTAGAAGCATCCAGTAATATCGCTGGACTTTGTGCAGATTATAATATCAAGTGTGGTTTTACATCAACTGACTTAGTTTTTGATGGGTTGAATGCACCTTATAGTGAAACAGATGCGGTATGTCCGGTAAATCTTTACGGTGAGCAAAAAGTTATGGCAGAAACTGCTATGTTGGAACGATATCCGATGACAGCAGTATGTAGAATGCCGTTAATGTTTGGGATGGCTACAGCCACAGCTACAAGCTTTATCCAGCCATTTATGCAAACTTTAAAGGAGGGAAAAGAATTAAAGTTATTTACAGATGAATTTCGTACCCCAGTCAGCGGAAAAACTGCGGCAAAAGGACTTTTATTAGCGTTGGAGAAAGTCAACGGTATAATTCATTTGGGTGGGAAAGAGCGGATTTCGCGCTATGATTTTGGTAAATTATTAGTAGAAGTATTTCAACTGCCTTCTACAAATTTGAAAGCTTGCCGACAACAAGATGTAAAAATGGCAGCACCAAGACCTAGTGATGTTTCTTTGGATAGTTCCAAAGCCTTTGCGTTAGGATATCAACCAATATCCGTGAAAGCAGAATTAGAAGCGTTGGTCAATAATTAACGTGCAGTACGTGGTGTAGAGACGCGAAATTTCGCGTCTCTACATTTATTTTTTGAACATGTATGTGAATAAAACTAAGAGGATGTGTCATGTTTCATTCGGCGTAGCGGAATGAAACATCTAGATTGTCGCTGAAAACCTAGATTCTTCTCTTCTCCTTCCCTTCGGGACGCTGCGCGAACGGAGACGCTGCGCGAACGCTCCATTTCATTGCGATTAGAATGACAATTTATACCTTCTAAAACTTTTCAAACACCCTCTAAAGAATAAAGCTGGAGATTTTTCCTGCATAATTTATTTTTTTTACGGTTACTTAGGTGTCCAAATTATAATTTTAGATTTTCTCTAAATGTAGTGTTTTTATACTACTACTTGAAGTGCAGAATGTGGGTAATAAAATCCCCTCCAGGCACGAAAACGAGGAGGGGCAGGTGTTAAATGAAACAATCACCTGTTTTAGGCGGCGATCGTAGTGAAAAAACCGTTTTTATTGAGAATAAAAATTCGATCCCACAAAATAGCACTGCTCCCAGAGGGAACATTGTTCAGCCATGCACTGTTTACTGCCCACGGCTAATGGGATCTACACCAGCAAAGGTCAGGAAATCGATCATCCTGAAGTCTTGCGGTCTACCTGTTCTGGTGGGTAGAGTTGGAACCCAAGCAGGACGGACGTTCAGGTATGATTCTGGATCGACCTGGAGCAGACCGATAATCACCTCACCAATCAGACGAGCGCCCACTGGACCCAGACGTAAGCCTCCCTCCATCAGTTCAGCTTCTTTGAGGATATAGTACCAGAGTGGTGTGGAAGTATCAAAAGTGCGGTTAATACTCCGCAGTTCTTTAAAGTTGTTACTACTGAGGACAGATACACCCATCCTGCGGGCGACGGCTTGACCGGATGGTAATTGAAAAGTCAGGTGTCGGAGCAGGTTGCGCTCCATCAGTGAAGTGGGGGGAGTAGCTTCAGTGATCGCCCGAATTGGCAAGTTAAACAGTGCGCTAGAGATGTGCGTATCAATCAATTTGTTCCGTCTTATTTCAGTGTCCCCAAAGTCGAAGAATGTCTGCCAGCCAATAAAGCGTCGTGGAGCTCTGGCTCCACCGCTCAGATCATCTGGATCAGGCAGTCCCTGCTGAGAAGGGTCAAAAATGAACGCAAAGAAGGGCTTTCCATTATCGCCTGCCAAGTTTCCTCGGTAGGAGGGACGTACCATGCTGTGACCAAAACGATAGGATACTTGGAACTCAACTGGTATGAACCCCTTGCCAAACAAGGGGTTGTAAAACTTACGCCCATTGGTTAAGATATCATCCACCCTATCTTGCCCGATGATCTGTGGCAGAAGCTCATTGAGGATCATCCACTGGTAGTGCCAGGTGGTTAATCTGCGGGCTTTATTGAAAGCATCATTGTTGGAGATAAATGGGTTCTCGGTTCTGACCAAATCTACCGCCTTGTTGTGGAAAAGGTGGAACGCGCTTAGCAGTCCAGTAAGAATCAGGTGCTGATCGTTACGTGGGTCAGAGATGATTGCCTGGTTGTCTGCGTCGCGGGGCAGATCTTCAAACAAACCGCCACTTTCAATTCTCAGCTTGATGGGGTCTTGTTGGTTATAGAAGGTTGGTGCAGCAAAAGGTCCATCACCGTAGACGGTATCAAGGTCAAAGGCTGCTGTGCGGACATTTGGTAGAGTTGCTGGGATTGCTGGAACGCCCAGGCGACTGGTATTCTCAAAGGTCATATCATGATCCATAAACTGGGCCATGAATGTAGTACCTGCAGTCTGTGTAGGGTTGTTGGGGTTGTTAACGTTGAGATCCGGATCAGTAATCAGGAGTAAGGGACCTGCGGCTAGGTTGTCATTAGCATCTAAGATGCCACCAGCACGACCCATTTCTATGAGAGATGCTCTAACGGTGTCAGTTGATGGGGCAAAGGGTCGCAGCGCGGGAAACATCCGGCCGAATCTCCCTGGTAAGGTAGCATCGATAAACTGTGCGCTCGCTTCCTTGCCGAGAAAAAAACCTACCGTTACACCAATGGCTATAATGACGGCTACAGCTATAGCCAACACGGACATTACTTTAGTTTTGAAGAGCGCCTTATTTTTCAAGCCTCTCCCTTTTTGGTTGTTTAAAACTTTCATAAGGATTCGTTAAACAAGGTATAATGGTCTTGTCTTCTTACAGTCTCTGCTGGTGTGTTTCTATGGGGTTAACCATGACAATGTTTACCTTCCCCAAAAATAGAGGCGGTGTAATTCTTGATGGAAACAGTCCAAGAAAAGCGCTTGCCTAACTATCAGGCAAAACACTGAAGTTGCACCAAAAACAGGAGAGTCAAAATTACTTCCACGAGAATCATACAGTATTTTGCAGTTCTGTAGAAGTACTTATTTTTCTCTTGTCAGGTTTTATAAGTGCTGAGTGCGATCGCCTAGAACATTTTTTCTAAACTAAGCATAGAAGGGGTTTTGGAATTAGGGTTTTTACAATTTTCAGATTTTCTTGATCTCAACCTCAGGTTATCTCAAGTTCACTAACAGCTAAATTGATAACTTTATTCAGGATTTGAGGACGGTTCAATAGTGACGGTTCGTATCCAGCATCCTAAGGTATCACCACGCCGACTTACTTAGAGGATGTTTTAAAAGTGAGGGGCTATTGTAAGAAAGCTCACAAGGCTTAAGCTGAAATTTGTAGACATCAGCACCTTATGAGCGCATGAGTAAAGCATATCCTAATGATTTAACATGGCAGCAGTGGGAATTAATTGCCGATTTATTTCCAGAGGCAAAGTCCGGTGGTCGCCCTCGTACCACAGCATTGTATGGGGTCATGAATGCCATTCTGTATATACTATGCCAAGGTTTTGTTCATTTACCTAAGCGCTGGGTTGTAGAGCGAACTTTTGGTTGGCTTAATTGGTGTCGGCGTTTAAGTAAAGATTATGAAAGGCTACCAGAAAACTCTGAGACTTTTATTTATATTGCGATGATACGTATTATGGTTAGGCGACTCGCATAATTTTTGACCCGCTTCGACTTTTAAAACATCCTCTAAGAAACTTGCTCAGGTATTGTGGGGTAACAAATTCCCCTATAATATAAAGAAATTATATGGAGATGATGATGAAGGATACCTTATCCTCCACCGATCGCATATTTGATGTGGAAAAATTGGTTCGCTTTTCACTAGAGAAAGCGATCGTTACGGAAATATCCATCACGAAATATTCAGGCATTGCTGTCTGGGGTGTACACCCAGGTCAAGAAGTTCCTGCACACACTCATCCCGACGGACAAGATACGTGGATCATGATCAGGGGAGAATTGACTTACTATCTTGGCAATGGAGAGAAGAAAGTTATTTCCAGTGGACAGATTGATATCGCGGAACCGTTGCAAGTTCACGGGGCAATTAATGAGGGATCGGAAGATGTTGTGTTTCTCTCCATCTATTCTGCTCCAAGTCTGAAAGTTATTCCCGCATCCCCATAATGTAGGGACTTCCAAAGATTGAAGAAGGAAGAAGGAAGAAGAAAGAAGGAAGAAGGGGGGTTTTGAGATGGGGATTCAGACCCCAACTCAAAACTGGCGATCGCTGTGGCATCGGGGTATTAAACCCCCTACTCTTGATAAATGAATCAACTGAGGATTGGAACGCAATTCAGGAAACATTACATTCATCGATGGTTATTAGATATTAGATACCTGATTGTGCGATCAACAAGATTGTAATCGGGTGAAGCTATATCCCTGGAGCGTAACAAGATATTAGATATCTCCGAAAATGAACTATGCATTGCCCCAAACCCTTGATTAGACGTAGCACTGCTACGTCTAATCATTGTTTTCTGGAGATGTCTATTGGTATTACCCTGGTTTCATATTTATATTATGCAACGCCGTTTATTTTAACAAATTTAGAGACTCTTGAATTAGCGATCGCAGCATATAAAAGAAGGTTTGATATAGAAGAAATGTTCCGTGATTTTCAGAAGGGTGGTTATAATTTGGAGGATAGGAATGTCTGTGGAGATAGATTAATATCTCTGATTTTACTGATAGCGATCGCCTATACATCCGCGACAATTTCTGGACAAGAAATTAAACGCAAAGGAATACAAAATTATGTTGGTCGTGTTAAAGAGGCTGGGCGTATTGAAAGGCATCATAGCAGTTTTTATATCGGATTATACGGACGAAATTGGGTTAACCTTGTGGAGCCACGGCAAGATTTAGTCACCCAATTAATAAAATTTAATCCCAACAAGCTCCCCTTTTATCAACGAGGTCAAAGGGCTATGGAGCTTATCCTGTCTGCGTCCTAGCATTTTTGTCTCCCCGCTAGGGGAGAGCCTCATCAGCAATTGCATCTGGCAGTTGCTCATCTAGTCGCCGTAGAGGTTGATATAGATAGCCAAAAGCGATCGCTATCATAGTCAAAATTCCCACCACAACAAACAACAAAGCAATACCATATCCTCGACCGACACCAATAATCTTGCCGATGCTTCCAGCTAATAACCCTGTAGGCGTAAGTAATGGCTCAAAAACTTGATCAGCTAAAGGCCCTGCAATCAGATAAGCAAGCGGTAGTGATGCCAAAGCAAGCATACTTCGCACGGCAAACACTCGTCCCTGAACAGCAGGTGCAACTTTACTCTGCCAGATGGCTTGGTCACAGCCATTAATCATCGACACCCCGAAATAGTAGATGAAAGCAGCTGCAAAGAAGACGGGAACAGAGGGCATAAGCCCCACAAGTAGTATAGAGAGTCCACCTGATAGCGTAAAACCAAACACACCAAGGATACGGTTCTTGGGGCCGCCCCAAACGCTCATCACCAGACCACCAACCAACATACCGCTTCCACCAATGGACAGCACCGTACCCAGTACATTAGCCGCAGCAAAGGCTAATACCAGTGGTGTAACTAATACGCTGACAACTCCGATTAAGAAATTAATGGCAGCAAAGAAAATCAATAATCCCAGTAGTCCGGGTCGAGCAGTGATGTATGTCCACCCATAGGTGAACTCCCGCAGCCGCCAACTTTTCTTCACTTCATTCTCTGCGGTAGTTTTCGGCTTAGGGAATCGGACGAGTAGCAGCGTCACCAGAGAAAAGAGAAAAGTAACGCAGTCGATCAAGATTACGCCCTGAATCTGAATAGTCACAACCAGCACACCTGCTAACATCGGTGCAAGCAGCCGTGAAGTTGCCTCTGCAAATTGCACCATACCACTGGCACGACCAAGGTGTTGCTTTGGGACAAGCATTGTAGTAGCAGCAGCATAGGCTGGCCACTGGAAAGCGCTAAAGATCGAACTAACTCCTACAACTAAGTAGATATGCCAGACTTCAAGCCGACCAACCAAGAGCAACAGCACAATAGCTAGCGTACTCAGTCCGGCTCCAGCATCGCTAAGTATCATGCAAGTGCGTCGGTTCCAGCGATCTACAAGCACACCAACTAAGGGTGATAACAAGATGCTTGGCAGTATTGCGAACAAAGAAATCAGGGCAAATTGCGTGACTGACCCGGTATTTCGGTATACCCAGACACCTAAAGCAAATCGAGTCAGCCCAGAGCCGATAAATGAGACAAGCTGGCCAAACCAGATCAGGATGAAGGTTCGCATTCTACGATAGCTAAAGTTTCAGTCATCAGTACGGCCGAGAGAGACAAAGGAAGTTAGGAATAGGAATCTACCAAGAAGCCTCCCTCTTGCATTTCCTCTACGCTATCCTTGATGGCATGAATGATACAGTCAATATCCTCATCGGTATGAGCTGTAGATAGAAAACATCCTCCTCGTAAATAGATTCCCTTAGCGAGCAGATGATAGAGTAGCAAGTCGATATTTTCTGAAACAGTAGAATGATTTGAGGTAGCGTTTCCCAAAAGCACAGGGCCAAAAAACGAGCCAAAATTAGCAACTCCCAAAGGCACTTTATTGGCTTCAAAGTAAGCATTTAGGGTTTCAACGAACTGCGAAGTACGTTGGTTCAACTGCTGCTGTAGTCCAGAACCCTGACTTTTGAGATGCTGTAGAACGACCCGTGCTGCTGCCATAGCGAGCGGGTGCTTGGAGAAGGTACCTGCAACAAACGTCGTTTTCGCTTGAGGGTAGGACTCATCCCCATAATTCCACATACCGCCGTCAACCCCATCCATATAAGTCGCCTTGCCAGCAACCACACCAATCGGCATTCCGCCACCAATAATCTTTCCATAGGTTGCGAGATCGGCTTCAACACCAAACCATGCCTGCGCTCCTCCTGGATGAATGCGGAATCCTGTAACCATCTCGTCAAAAATTAATGCTATCCCGGATTCTTGAGTCAATTCCCTCAATTGTTGGAGAAATGCTTGGGGCTGCAACTCAGGTCGGCGACTTTGTACGGGTTCAACCAGAACCGCTGCTAGTTCGGATGCATAAGCTTTGATTACCTCAAGTGACTCAAAATTACCATAATCCAGTACCAACACATCTTCAGCAATATTTGACGATATGCCCCGAGCAAGAGGTACCGCACGCGGATTTTCTGCGCCTTTGTGCGCTATCATCAGCGTGCCATCAGAATGACCATGATAAGACCCTGAGAAGAGAGCAATTTTGTAGCGGTTTGTGGCGGAACGTGCTAGTCGTAGCGCTGTCATAACGGCTTCTGTGCCTGAATTAAGAAAAGTGACCCGCTCCATCCCCGTCAGTTCACTGATTAACAAAGCAACCTCACCAGCAAACTCTGCTTGGGGACTAATCTGTATTCCTTGCTCAAGTTGCGCTGCCAAAGCTTCTTTAATAAAGGGGGGATTATTACCAAAGAGATTCACTCCAAATCCCCCTAAGTCTATATATTCGTTACCATCAACATCCCACATTCGGGAGCCTTGTGCTTGCTTGCCAATGATGGGATAGAGTATTTCCTTGATGGACAAACAGAACCCGAATGAAGCTCGGCTATTTGCTAAAACTGGACGGTAGGTTTGTGTAAGTTGTTTTGAGGTTTCGGTACGCTTGGTGTAGCGTTCAATAAACGCTTTTAAATACCTCTGTTGTAAGTTAGTTGTTTCTTCATTTATGAGAGTTCTGTTCATTTTTTTGTTTGAGTTCAATAAGTTTTTCGTTCTTAATCGGCGTTGTCGTTTAGTCATCTAACAATTACTTTTCTTGTAAAGATGACTACTATGTTTAAGAGTAAGCTTGAAGAAGTGAGGCATGGTTTACGCATCTTTAGGTGCTTTGCTTGGAAGTAAATCTAAGTGTTTTTCCCAAGGAACTTTCCGACTTATTACTCAGTTGTTGAGCCTCAAAAAAGCCGCTAAGAATTAGAGATGAAAAGTAAGTACGAAGTAACTGCTCATCTACTGGTGGACAGATAATAGAGGTGTCTACAAACCCATTTAGTGAATTTTGACAGTCAAACTGTAGTACTGCTGAGTTTGGAATTTTCTCTTGAGATTCCTTGGTCAGCAAAAGCGGCACCAGCGGATACAAGGCATGTTCTGGCTCTCGTTGAGCAATTCTAAGCAGTTCTAATTGCCACTGGTCATAAGGAATTTGTTTAAGAGAGTAACCAGACGAACAGATTAAGTTGCTCAACATACTTGAGTTGAAAGACTGGCGATTAACCAAGTGAAAAGCTTTTCCTAGAGATTCTTGTTGCCTCGATAAATAGACGATCGCTCTGCTGATATAATCCACAGGAGCCATGTCCTCAATCATCTCCATTTCTGGCATACATCCAAGCTGGATACAACCTATTATCAGTCGATACAAAAAGTCATTTATATTAGAGACACCGGTTTGGCTATGCCCTGATACACGTCCCAGCCTATAGATACAAGCAGGAATACCTCGATCACGCGCAATAGTTACTAACTTTTCGGCAACCCATTTACTCTGGGAATAGCCACCCCCTGGTACTTGGTAATCATCAAGACTGTCCTGTTCTCGAACCACTTTAACTCCAGAATGACCAACTGAGGAGAAAACGCTAATGGTAGAAATGAAATGCACAGGCTTGACTTTAGTTTGACTTGCCAATCTCAAAACTTCTTGTGTTCCCAGAACATTAGCTGCCTTAAGTACAGAGTAAGGAGAAGTATGATGAACCCATGCTCCATTGTGATAAATGACATCGAGTAACTCAGCCATTGCTTGAAACTGTTCCTCACTAAGACCTAAAAGCGGCTCAGACAGGTCTCCCACAACTGATATAATTCTAGGGCTTAGAGATTCATCCCAGAGTAAATAAGATTCAAGGCTGCTTTGAATTCTTTTTTTACCTTCTTCGGCATTAGGCGAACGTACCAGACAATAGATATCCGCTTGGGTTTGCTGAAGAAGTTCAGAAAGTAAAAAAGCTCCCAAAAAGCCTGTGGCTCCTGTTAGGAAGATGTGAGCAGGCTCAGTCGTACACTCAATGGGTATAACCTCTGGACGAATTGTGGGGTCAAGGACAGCTTCAGTCTGTAGATCGGTAACAGTTTTCGTACCAATAGTAGAAGCTCCTGTCTTTTGAGCGATCTCAAGATTCTTGGCTAAACTTGCTACGGTAGGCATCTCAAACAGACTGCGTAAGGGAAGTTCTACTTGGAAAGTTTCTCGCACTCGCAATACCAACTTAGTAACCAGCAAGGAATGACCCCCTAACTTAAAGAAGTTGTCGTGAATGCCCACTTGTTCGACACTAAGAACTTGTGACCAAATTTCTGCCAGTGTTACTTCGATCGCAGTGCTAGGTGGGACAAATACTGCTTCTAGATTTGGTCTTTCTTGGTCGGGAATGGGAAGCGCTTGACGGTCTACTTTACCATTGGGAGTTTGTGGTAGGGTTTTTAGCATTACGAACACCGAAGGAAGCATATACTCTGGCAAGTGATTTTTTAAGAAGCTACGCAAATTATCAACTGTGGGTACTTGCTCTTGTTTGGGGACAATATATGCTATTAAACGGCGGTGAGCGTTGATATCTTCTGGGGCGATCGCGATCGCTTCTTGCACAGCTGAGTGTTGATTCAGAACGGTTTCAATTTCAGGTAGCTCAATCCGATACCCGCGAATCTTAACCTGCTGATCGAGACGACCGAGAAACTCAATGTTTCCATCTGGGAGATAACGCCCTAAATCTCCAGTTTTATAGAGGCGTGCCTTTGGTTCATCGCTAAATGGATTAGGAATAAACTTTTGGGCGGTTAATTCTGGGCGATTAAGATAGCTTTTAGCTACGCCAAAACCACCAATATATATCTCTCCAGATACACCAATTGGTACTGGTTGAAGATGAGAATCTAGTAAATATATCTGAGTATTAGCAATTGGGCGACCAATGGGAACAGAATTGCTTAAATCATGATTTTGACAATTGTATACACTGCTCCAAACTGTTGCTTCTGTTGGGCCATATTCATTAAATAAGCGTGTCTGGGGAAATAATTCACGATGTTGCTTAACAAGCTCTTTTGGACAGGATTCTCCAGCGACAATTACAGTTTTTAGGCTGAGTAGTTGCTGTGATTTGGCTTGCTCTAAAATCAGCTTGTAGAGAGATGGTAGACATAATAAATGGGAAATTTGTTGTTGAGCGATCGCCTCTATCATCTGTTTAATATCTAATTGCCAATTTTCCGGTAAAACAGAGACAAAACCCCCTTGACAAAGTGTCCAAAAAATGACTGCGACAGAGCTATCAAAAGCAAAAGGTGAAGTTAAGAGAAAACCTGTCACAGGTTGCTCATAATAACAAATCCGAGCAGTCGTCGAGTGAACTAAGTTTTGATGCGTAACCTGCACTCCTTTGGGTTTTCCTGTAGATCCAGAAGTATAAATTAAGTAAGCCAGATTATCAGTCTTCACTTCACTTTTGAGATTTTCATCACCTTCTTGAGCAATTGCATTCCAAAGGGTATCTAAGCAAAGCACTTGCGCTCCAATATCAGGTAAATTTTTCACCAACCGTTCTTGGGTCAATATTATTGATACCTGAGAATCTTCCAGCAGATAATTCAATCGCTGTTGGGGATACATTGGATCGATTGGTACATAAGCTCCTCCAGCTTTGAGAATGCCTAGTATACCTACCAGCATTTCCCAAGAGCGTTCTACGCAAATCCCCACTAATACATCGGGTTCAACTCCCAAAGCTTGAAGACGGTGTGCTAGTTGATTGGCTCTGGTGTTCAATTCTCCGTAAGTTAATTGCTCATTTTTAAACACCACAGCTACATTTTCGGGAGTACGTTCTACCTGTGACTCAATTAATTGGTGGATACACTTGTCATTGACATAATCTCTTTTTGTATTGTTGAATTCAACTAGTAGTTGCTGTTGTTCAATATCGACGATACTATGGGTCAAATTTGCCAGTTTAGTGTCGGGATTTGTAACTATATTGTTTAGCAGCACTTCCAAATAACTCAACATTCTAGTTATCGTCATTTTATTGAAGTAACGTAAGTTATAAAATATATTCAACGATAACTGCGACCCAGGTTTAACTAAAAGAACAAGAGGATAGTTAGAGTTGATAAAAGAGCGAACATTATCAATTCTCAAGTTTCCTGTAGGTAAACTAGAAATATTGGCTGAGGAGTTTTCAAATACTAAAATGCTCTGAAACAAAGGTATGCCTGGAGGTACTTGGCTCCAATTCTGGATTTGAACTAGGGGGGTACATTCATATCTAAGTATACTAAGCTGCTGGGAATGGAGTTCTTTCAGCCAAGATAAAAGCGAAGCTTCACCAGACACGAGTACGCGCACTGGTAGGGTGTTAATAAAAAGCCCCACCATAGAGGAAACCCCTAATAATGTTGGTGGTCGTCCAGATACAACGGTTCCGTACACCACATCTGCTTCATGGCTGTAATAACTTAACAGCAAAGCCCAAACCCCTTGTATCAAGGTGTTCAGAGTCAAATGATGCTGTTGCGCTAAAGACTTAAGTGCTTCTGTGGTTGCTAGCGAAAGTTGGACTTGTTGTTGATTGAAACCTTCTTGTTGACTTTTCCAATCTGCTGTCAAAGAAGTTGGTGTTGTGAAGCCCTGAAGATATTTTCGCCAAAAGACCTCAGCCTCTGACAAATCTTGCTGTTTCAGCCAACTGATGTAATCTCGATAAGGACGGCTTGGTTGCAACTGGAAAATCCGACCTTGACAAAGTGCCTCGTAGCAAGACAAAAATTCTTTGAGGATTGTGTTCACACACCACGCATCTAAGACTAGGTGACAAATGCTCCAAATAAATTGGTAAGTATCCACCTCTGTCTGAATTAAAGCCAGCCGCATTAAGGGTGGTTGAGCCAAATCAAAGCCATTTTTTTGGTCTGCTTCCAGGTAACTTTGTAGTTGTGCTTCCTGTTGGGTCGTTGTCAGATCACGCCAATCATAATGCGCGATCGCTAGTCTAACTTGTTGGTGTACTATCTGAACTGGCTGATTCAGACCTTGCCATACAAAAGCTGTCCTCAAACTCTGATGTCGGTCTATTACTTGCTGCCAAACCTGCTCAAAAGCTGAGATGTTGAGAGTTGCGTGCAAGGTACATACTGTTTGCTCCACATACATCCTCGAATCTGGAGCCGAGAGGATGTGAAACAGCATACCCTGTTGCGTCGGCGAAAGTGTGTAGATGTCCTCGATATTTTGAGCTTGCATATCTTGAAATTTTTACCTGTTGTTCAAAAAAAGCTTATTTAGTTCTTCCTGAGTTAACTCAGCTTCTGGAAAGTCTGAAGGTTTAAAGCTTGGCGTATCGGTGGACAAAAAATGAGCAATGGGCTGAACTTCCTCCTGGGGAACGGAAATTGTCTCCACAACCGTTGCTAACTCTGCAATTGTTGGATATGCAAATAACTGATTGATACTGAATTTCAACCCCGCTTCATAAGCTTTAGCCGCAACCTGAATACTTTGAATCGAATCACCTCCCAACTCTAAAAAGTTGTTGTGGATACCCACCTGCTCAATTCCCAAAACTTGACTCCAGATTGTAGCTAACGCCTCTTCTACTAACGTGCGGGGTGCAGTATAAGCCATTTTTTCCTTATCGGATTGTACCTGCTCCGGTGCTGGCAAACGACGACGATCAACTTTGCCACTAGGTGTCAATGGCAATTCTTCTAAGATGACAAAGGTGCTAGGAAGCATATATTCTGGTAACTTCTGCCGCAAGAAACCCCGAAATTCCTTGGTTGTAGGTGCTGGTTTTTGCTGTAGTACTATGTAGGCGACTAAGCGTTTGCTACCGGAGTCTTCTAGAAGTGTGGCGATCGCTTCCCGAATTACAGGATGTTGGAGTAAAATTGCTTCAATCGCCGTTAGTTCAATCCGATACCCGCGAATCTTCACCTGATGATCGATACGCCCCAAAAACTCAATGTTACCGTCTGGAAGATAACGCGCTAAATCCCCAGTTTTGTAAAGGCGGGGACTGGGGATTGGGGATTGGGGATTGGGGCAGGGGAAACTATTTTTCTCCCCTGCTCCCCTGCTCCCCTGCTCCCCTGCTCCCCTGCTTCCTTTAAACGGGTTGGGAATAAATTTTTGGGTAGTTAGTTCTGGACGATTGAGATAACCCCGCGCTACACCCAAACCACCAATATAAACTTCACCAGATACACCAATTGGTACTGGTTGAAGATGAGAATCTAGTAAATAAATCTGGGTGTTGGCAATTGGACGACCAATTGGCACAGAATTGTTTAAATCATGGTTTTGACAATTATATACACTGCTCCAAACTGTTGCTTCTGTGGGGCCATACTCATTAAATAAGGATGTATAAGGTAGTAACTGATGATGGCGTTCAAGCAACTCTGTAGAACAAGATTCCCCAGCAACAATAACTGTTTGCAAAGAGCCAAGCCCAGTTATATCTGTGTGTGCTAAAAGAGCGCTGTAGAGTGAGGGAACACTCAACCAGTGTGAAACTTGATGTTGAACAATCAACTTGGCTAATTCCCAAATATCTCTCTGGGAATTTTCTCTTAACAGCACCAGCCTACCTCCTTGACACAATGTCCAAAATATAGAGGCTACTGAACTATCAAAAGCAAAGGAGGGAATCAATAAGAAACTGGTAACGGGTTCTGAGTAATAAGTAATCCGCGCAAAGGTCGAATGGACTAAATTTTGCTGGGTAACGAGTACTCCCTTGGGTTGACCTGTGGAGCCTGATGTGTAAATAATGTAGGCGAGGTTTTCTAATGTGGTTGTACTGCTGGGATTTTCTTTCCTCTCCCCCGCTATGATCTGCCAGTCTGAGTCTAGGCAGACAACTTGGGCTGTGTGGGTAGGTAAATCTGCTATTAGCCGTGCCTGAGTCAGCAGGATTGGCACTTGAGCGTCTTTCAGTATAAAAGCGAGATTTTCTTGGGGATATGTTGGGTCTAAAGGTACGTAGGCTCCTCCTGCCTTGAGGATTCCCAAAATTCCCACTATCATCTCCAAGGAACGCTCTACACAGAGAGCCACCGGCACATCGGACGTTACTCCTAAACGTTGCAAGTAATGAGCTAGGGCATTAGCTCGATGATTTAACTGTTGGTAGCTGAGTTGTTCATCGGCAAAGGCGATCGCGATCGCATCAGGATTTTGTGCTGCCATAGCCTCAAAGTGTTGATGGATACAGCAGTCTTGAGTATATTTAGTGGCGGTGTTATTCCATTCTCCGAGCAACATTTGCCGTTGGCGATCGCCCAAAAGACATTGAGACTCGTAACGTGCCAACGGCTGTGCAGACATTGCCGTTAGTGTTTCTCTAAAATGATTGCCAATAGTCTCTAACTGAGCATGACTTATCTGTGTCAAGTCGCACTCTAAATCGAGTTGGATGCAATCTGAGGCATGATTGAGATTAAACTCAGACCGCAAGGTAAAATGAGTTTCACCAAAACCCCTCGCCCCTAAAACTTCCAAATCTTTGAGACTTTGCAGACTCTCATAAACATGAAAGTTAGTGTAATTAAAAACAGTTTCTAATAGAGGCTGGAGAGCCTGACGACCAACAAGTTGATGTAAATCTGCGTAAGGATAACGTCTGAAGGGCAACAACTCTCGTTCAGCTGCAAAAACCTGCTGTACTAACTCTAGCCAAGTTCCCCCCATTAGCTGTAAACGCAAGGGAACCGTGTTCAAATGGATTCCCAGAGTTTTTTCTCCATCAGCTGCTTCCAATCGACCATTAGACTCCAGCCCTGTGAGGACATCGCTCTCGCCACTTAACAAACTCATCACCCTGATATGTGCAGCTAACAAAACGTTTTTGAGGGGGACTTCTGCTAACCGAGCCAGTTTTTGCAATTTCTTGGAAAGTTCAGGGGAGATGGGGACATCTAAAAAGCCAATTTCCGGGGTATTTGTGCTGTGGTGAAGCCCTACCCAACGGGCTATTCTCGTGGTTACACAATCGGCTAATTTTTGTTTCCAAAAATCTTGAGAGTCTGGCGATGCCAATGTTGAACGCTCTAAGGCAACAAAATCTCGATAAGCTATGGTTGGGGCTGGTTCAATGGCTTCGCTTTTACCGTTGAGCAGAGCATAATAATGATGCAGCAATTCCGTCAGCAAACAAGCTTTGCTCCAGCCGTCAAGAATAGAAGTGTGACAGCTAAAAGTGAGATAAAAAGACTGCTCTGTAAGGCGGTGAATGAAAAAGCGAATAAATGGTGGGGAAGACCAATCAAAATTTCGTCGTTTTTCAGCTTTTATCCAGGTGGAAAGTGCTTGTTGTTGTTGCTCTGGTGAGAAATCGCGCAAGTCTTCGACATGAAAGGGAGCAGTAACTTGTTGATGAACTAACTGTAGAGGTTCACTAAAGTTAGTCAGATCAAAGGATGTCCGCAGAATAGCATGGCGATCAACAACGTATTGTAGAGCTTTTTGAAACAACTGAATATCTAGACGAACTTGCAAATTATAAAGGAAAATATCATGGTACATCGGCTCATCAGGCATGGACTGACTGTGGAAAATTACCCCAGCCTGAACTCTAGCCAAAGGATAGGCATCTTCTACATCTTTGGGTAGCTTTTGCCGTTCCGCATCAGAAATCAGGCTAAATGGCTCTGTTTTGCGAGTTACTAAAGCACTGGGTTCGACAAAGGTAATTTCTTGTGCCAGCGAGTCGATAGTCTGATGCTGGAAAATCTGCGCTAACGAGAAGCTTAAACCTTTTGCAGTGGCTCTAGCTAGCACTTGAATGCTACGAATCGAATCTCCTCCCAACTCAAAAAAGTTGTCGTGAATGCCCACTTGTTCAATGTCCAGCACCTCTGCCCAAACCTCTGCGAGTGCCTTTTCGATAGGAGTGCGAGGTGCTACGAAAGCTTTTTCCAATTCAGGTCTGACTTTACCAGGAATTGGTAAAAACTGCCGATCTACCTTACCATTCGGCGTTAAAGGCAGTGCATCCAGTATGACAAAAGCCGCCGGAATCATGTAATCAGGGAGCTTCTCTAAGAGAAAGCGACGCAATTCGCTAGTAGTGGGTGCTGGTTGATGATGGGTGACACAATAAGCAACTAATTGCTGATTCCTAGAATCAGCCTGAGAATTAGCTAATTCTCCCTTGAGTAAGCGACGCAAACCAGTAATTGTTGATGAATTTTCTACGTCAACCAGTGGTGTGAAATCCCGGTTCTGTTCCTTCTTCTCAATTTCTCTCATCAAAACAACAACTTCCCGCAATGCTGGATGTTGACTCAGTACCGCTTCAATTTCTCCTAGCTCAATCCGGAACCCCCGCAATTTAACTTGATCGTCAAGTCGTCCCAAATATTCAATGTTGCCATCCCTCAGATAGCGTGCCAAATCCCCAGTTTTGTAAAGACGATCTCCCCCCCTGCTCCCCTGCTCCCCTGCTCCCCTGCTTTTTTTAAACGGGTTGGCAATGAATTTAATATCTGTTAATTCTGGTTGATGGAGATAACCCCGCGCTAAACCCACACCGCCAATGTGTAGTTCCCCCGGTACGCCAATAGGCACCGGTTGCAAGTGATTATCTAGCAAATAAATTTGCGTATTGGCAATGGGACGACCAATGGGAACAGTATATTTACTACTCTCACGCTCACAAGCCCAGAATGTGACATCGATCGCAGCTTCCGTTGGTCCGTACAAATTATGTAAGTCTGCATTCAAACGCGCAAAAAATCGTTCTTGTAGTTTCAAAGGTAGGGCTTCACCACTACACATCACCTGCCTTAAGCAGTGACAAGTTTCCAGACCAGGTTCCTCAAGAAAAACTTGCAACATGGAAGGAACAAAATGCAGCGTAGTGATCTGTTCCTGGGCAATTATCTGAACAAGGTAGGAGCTATCTTGATGACCTCCTGGACGAGCTACCACGCTTACCGCTCCGGTAGTCAAAGGCCAAAAGAATTCCCAAATGGAAACATCAAAGCTAAAAGGTGTCTTTTGCAACACTTTATCTACTGTTGTCAGTCGATAAGTTTCCTGCATCCAAGATAGACGATTGCAAATTCCTCTATGGGTGTTCATTACCCCCTTTGGGTTGCCAGTCGAGCCGGAGGTGTAAATCACATAAGCTAAATTATCATCTGTCACTTGGCTCACTGGATTGTCCACATTTTTACTAGCCCAAATCTCCTGGTTTTTGTCCACTAAGACCACTTGCGCCCCATGTTCAGGCAAAGCTGCAAGGAATTTCTCTTGAGTCAGCAACACTGAAACCTGGGCATTTTCCACCATGAAAGCCAGACGTTCTTGAGGATAAGAGGGATCTAGAGGAACGTAAGCTCCTCCGGCTTTGAGAGTCGCCAAGATACTCACCACCATTAAGAGCGATCGCTCTAGGCAAATACCAACTAACACCTCTGCCTCTACTCCCAGAGTTTGCAGATAATGCGCTAATTGATTGGCTCGTCGATTCAATTCGACATAAGTGAGTTCTTGTGTTTCAAATACTACCGCCACTAAATCTGGTGTCTGCTCTACCTGTGCCTCAAATTGTTGATGGAGACAAGGTTTGCTGGCGTAATCTATTTGATTCTGATTCCACTCGACTAATAATTGTTGCTGTTCTAATTCAGTGAGGAGTGGTAGAAGTGAGACTTGCTGCTGTGAGTCGGCAACAATACCTTCTAGTAAGGTTTGAAAATGACCAGCCATCCGCGCAATAGTGGCAGCATCGAATAAGTCTGTGTTGTATTGCCAAGAAGCAGATAATGTCTCATCAACCTCAGCCATGATTAAATTGAGGTCAAACTGAGCAATTCGCTGTTCCAGGGCTAAAGACTCTAGTTCTAGTTCTCCTAATTTTATCCTTGCTCCTGTTTCCCCTAATGCAAAGGCTGCCAAACCTTCTTCATTGAGCAGATGCGCTTTCTGCAAAACAAACATCACTTGAAATAATGGTGAACGACTGGCGTCTCGCACTGGTTGTAGTTGCTCAACTAGTCGGGCAAAGGGGTAGTCTTGATGATCAAAAGCATCCAGCACACAGGAACGTACTTGAATGAGAAACTCGTCAAAGGTGGGATTTTCTGATAAAGGCGATTGCGCGGATGCCAAAGGCGATCGCAATACTACCGGATTGACAAAATACCCTACCAATCCTGCTGCATCAGTTCGACTTCTACCTGTCGTGGGGGAACCCACTAGGAAGTCTTTTTGACCTGTGTAGCGATAAAGCAGCACTTGAAAGGCTGCTAGCAAGGTCATGTAGAGAGTAACTCCACGTTTGCGGCTGAAGTTTTGTAGCTGTTGAGTTAATTCTGCACTCAGCTGGTAGCTAAAAGAAGCTCCTTGATAGGTTTGAATGGCTGGACGCGGACGGTCAGTTGGCAAATTTAATACAGGTAATTCTCCTGCCAACTGCTTTTGCCAGTAGCTCCACAGGCGATCGCCTTCTGGACTCGCTAGCATTAGAGCCTGTTCTCGCACATAGTCGCTGTACTGCCAGACCAAAGGCGGCAGAGTAACAGGTGTATGATTTTTGTGGGCTTGGTACAGTTTGCCTAATTCATCTACTAAGACGGTGAGGCTCCAAAAGTCGGCGATGATGTGGTGGACAACAAGTAACAAAATATATTCTGTTGGTGAGCGAGTCAACAGACTCACCCGCATCAAGGAATCTTGCTCCAAATTGAAGGGATGGTATGCTTCTTTAAAGAGGCGATCGCTCAAAAATTCCTCATCCCATGTTGCAGCATCTTCCTGTTGCCAGCAAACTCCTACGTGCTTATGCACTCGCTGCATAGGATGTCCGTCAACATTTGTGAAAGTCGTACCCAGAATTGTATGGCGTTCCACTAAACTCTGAAATGCTTGATGCAATGCAGAAATATCAAGCTCGCCATGAATACGCAGAGCATTAGCAATGTTGTAAGCAGGACTCTCTGGTGCTAACTGGTGTAAAAAGTATAAAGCCTGTTGACCGTAGGAAAGAGGGGACTCAGTGACAGTCTCATTAACTTCGGCTGGAGCGCTTTTTGGGACAGAAGAAACATTTGTTAACTGAGCAAGTACTGCGGTTACTAGTTGGTTAATACTGGAACCCCCCAGAAAGCTAGTCATCGGTAAGACTACACCCAAGTTAGTTTCAATGGCGTGCTGGAGTTCTATTGCCATTAACGAATCGAGTCCCACAGTATTTAAGGGTTGCTGTGGATTGACGAGTGAGGGAACTAGTTTGAGAACCTGAGCTACTTCCTGCTGAAGATAACAAGTTAACTGTAACTGACGCTCTTGCGGCTCTAATGCGAGGACGGCTGCATGAGTCAGGCTGACTGTATTGACTGTAGTCTTAGATTCTTCTAAAACGCTGCTAGCCAAATTTTCCCAACTTCCTGCCAAAAAACTAGTGCGACAAGCATGGCGCTGAATTTTACCACTAGAAGTTTTGGGGATACTACCTGGTTTGAGGAGTAACACTGCATAAACTTGCAGTTCATGTTCTTCTACTACTGCTTGACGGATAGCCCCAATAACTTCCTCAGTCGCCAAATTCCGTAGGAAACTGCGCTTAACTTCTTGAGCAATAACTAATCTCTCTTCACCAGCAACATAAATTGCAAAGGCTGCACCACCACTAGGTTGCAGTGATGGGTGGCTTTGTTCTACCGACCATTCAATATCTTGCGGGTAATGATTGCGACCCCGAATAATGATCAAATCCTTCAGGCGACCTGTGACAAATAGCTCTCCTTCGTGCAGAAAGCCCAAGTCTCCTGTCCGCAGAAAAGGCCCGTCTTGAGTATCTTTCAGGTAGGCTCGGAATGTGTAATCTGTTTGCTCTGGCTGATTCCAGTAGCCTTGGGTGACGCTAGACCCTGCAACCCAAATTTCACCAACCTCATTAGGCTGGCAAAGGGTTAGAGTCTCAGGATGAACTATGGCAATCTTTAAATCTTGTAAGGCATGACCACAAGCGACTATGGTCTGTACACCAGTTTCATTTTCACTGGCTGGAACTATTTTATTTTGCAGCAGTGCCGCCGACTGAACTGGCAATAACACAGGTGGAACTAATTTGCTGCCACCAGTTATAATCAGCGTTGTTTCTGCCATCCCGTAACAAGGATAGAAACTCTCACGCCGGAAGCCACATTCAGCAAAGGTAGCGGTAAACTGCTCTAGAGTTTCTTTCCGAATCGGTTCAGCGCCGTTAAAAGCAATTTCCCAGCTACTTAAATCCAGGGTGACTCGTTGTTCGGGCGTAATTTTGCGAACACACAGGTCATAGGCAAAGTTGGGACCACCGCTAGTTGTTGCTTTATACTGCGAAATCGCCTGTAGCCACCGCAAGGGCTTTTGCAGAAATGCCACGGGAGACATGAGTATGCACGGTATGCCCAAGTACAAGGGCTGAAGCAGATTCCCGACTAAACCCATGTCATGAAAAAGGGGCAACCAACCCACGAAAAGGGTATTTTCTGTGTGCTGCATTGCCTGCTTAATTAAAAGTTCGTTATGCAGCAAATTTCCATGACTCACCATTACGCCTTTAGGTGTACCCGTAGAGCCGGAAGTATACTGCAAAAAGGCAAGGCGATCGCTATTTATAGATGGTTGCTGCCACAAACATGCTAGGTCGGTAGTAATGTTATCAGTAGTCAGTAATCGCAAAGTTTGTAAACTCGGATACTGGGCGAATTGCCGCTCAATGTTGGCAAAGACAGTTGTGGTGGTCAGGGCAATTGCTGCCTGTGCATCTGCCACAACAGCCTGGAGTCGGGACAGGGATTGGTTCGGTCGGGGTGGATAAGCCGGAACTGCAATTACCCCAGCATAGAGACATCCGAAAAACGCAGCAATGAATTCTAAACCAGGTGGGTAGAGCAGTAGTCCACGCTCTCCACTTTTGACTCCATAACTTTGAAGTAGGGCAGCAATGCTCCGAGCTTGGCGATGTAGTTCTCCATAAGTCAAATATGATGCTTCTACTTCTCCATCTAGTAGAAAAGAATAAGCCTTTTGCTCAGGTTTCAAAACCGCTCTCCAATGGAGAAGTTCAACCAACGAGGTGAATTCCCTCGGTAGCTCGGAAAAGTTTTTGCCCATTTATATTACTCCATCTATACAACTATCTATGTGGAGCCAAACTGCCTAGTTGTGTTAAGTGCGATCAGCTACGCTGGGCGGTTACGCCCATCGCGTTTAAAGCTTTTATTTATTGAAATAAATATAGCATTTTTATTATGCCTATAAAACACTTATCAATATGAATATTTTTATTTTAAACTGGAAAAAGCTATGTATAGCAATATTTTCAAGGCATTCTATAGAAATTCATTTCTAAGATATAAATAAAAAAACATGAATATGACGACTTGTCGGATTTTGTATAACTTATATAAAGTATATTTATCAGTAGTAACCTGATAGTCTAATTGTGATAAAAGTAATCTAATGGAGATAAAACTTACAAAGCATTCAAATAAAATAAAAGCTAATTTCAGACACTTCTAGTACCGTGCAGCATAAACACGTCTACCCTTTTCTAAGGCTAGAGATTGATCGTTTTTTTAAAGGCTAAGAATGGTAAGTTCATTTACGCCAAGCTTTGCTAAGTTCCATTTCAAAGGTAGATGAATACTTAAATATAACAATGTTCAATGAATTCATAACCTTTTTACACAAACAATTAGAGTAGCGGATGAAAGAAAGTATTTTCATGTACAGGCTATCCAATTCAAGTCTAATAAAATCTCAGTCAAAGCAAATCTTGAGTTATTGATATTGCTATAGAAGTGCTTAATTTTTACCACTTTGATATGTCCAAATTGCTAATTTTTGATATAACTGATTGCTTTTAAGATAATTCTGAAAAAAGTGGCTGAGGTTAGTATGGGATTTTTAAAGTGTGGTAATTTATGTGAAAATAACTAATTAATAAAGATTCTCAATAATTTATTGTAGCACTTGAAAGTAAAAGCGGATTGCGATCGCGTGTAATTAGGTGTGTCTTGTCTTCATCAATATTGTGGTGTGGAGGAAAATTTTGAAACTAAGACAGATGATCTATCTAGGGATTGTTGGAGCTATTTGTGTGTTGGGGACTCAGCCTGTAAAAGCCCAGTCAGCAGAACCACCAATCACAAAGATTCCCCAACTGAGTGATATTCCACGTCCCCACACCAATGTTAAGGACTGGCTAGCGCAGCAGAATCAACAGACTGAAGTCACAGTAGTAACAGGAGTGCGCCTGAACCGAACTTCTAGCGGATTGGAAATCCTCTTAGAAACTTCTACATCTGACAAGTTACAAACCACCATCAAGAACGAAAACAATAGCTTTATCGCAGATATCCCTAATGCTCAACTGCAATTAACAGGTGATAGTTCTTTCCGTCAAGACAAGCCTGTTGCAGGAATTAGCGAAGTAATAGTTACTAATGTAGATACAAATAGTATCCGAGTGACGGTAACGGGTGAGGGAGGTATCCCAAAAGTCGAGTTAGATGACGGCGATACAGGTTTAATTTTTGTCGTTACGCCAGTTACATCCTCGACACCACAAGCGCCGGATGCATCTAAACCTAGTAGTGAAACACCGCCAACTCAACCATTGGCTGATGCAAATGAACCGATTGAACTGACAGTTACAGGGGAGAGCGATACATATTCAGTACCCGATGCTAGCACTGCAACAAGGACAGATACACCACTTAGGGATATTCCCCAATCAATTCAAGTCATTCCTCGTCAGGTGATTGAAGATCGAAATGTTGTGCGTCTTTCGGAATTGGCGGATAATGTTAGTGGTGTACAACCAGAACGGGGATATGGGGGATTGTCGTCATTAGGATTTCGGGTGCGTGGGTTTCTCACCAATTTTGAAACTTTACGCAATGGCTTTCCCGATTATGGTTACTTCAGTCCGCGAGATGTGGCTAATATCGAGAGGTTGGAAATTCTCAAAGGTCCGGGGGCAGTTCTTTATGGTGGTAGTCCCACACAATATGCAGGTGGAAGTGGTGTGGTGAACACAACTACCAAAAAACCCCTTGCAGAGCCTTATTACAGCGCCAGTGTAACTTATGGAAGTTACAACTTTTTGCGTCCGACTTTAGATATTAGCGGTCCAGTGACAGATGATAAATCAGTGCTGTATCGTTTGAACGTCGCCTATGAAAGTTCTGACAGTTTTCGTGATTTTGTCGAGTATGACAGCTTTTTTATCTCGCCTGTGGTAGAGATAAAAGTAGGCGATCGCACTAAACTCACCCTTGAATACGAACGCCAAAAATACAACTTTGTTTTTGATAATGGTTTTCCCATCGAGCCAGAAGTTCTCCAACTTCCGCGCAGTCGTTTTTTAGGAGAACCCAACTTTGCTAACGGCGAAGCAACATTTAACTCCTTCACATATAACATAGAACACGAATTTAGTAATAACTGGAAATTTCGCCAAGGATTTAATCTTCTTAATGCTAATTTAAATAACGCCAGACAGGTATCTCCTGGTTCTTTGCGAGACGATAGACAGACATTAGACCGGACTTTTTTCGCCTCTGATGAAGAACACGAAAATATCACCCTGCAAAACGAAATTTCTGGTAAGTTTTCTACCGGTTCTATTCGCCATAATGTGCTGTTTGGAGTAGATTTAGCCCGAAATTTATTTAACTATATTTTTGCCCCAGACTTAGAACTATCAATAAATATTTTTGACCCCCAATATGGTGGAACTCCTACTCCTGTAGAAAATGGTTCGGCATTTGGGCGGAAAATTGTCTCCGAGAACGTCGGTTTATTCGCCCAGAATTTAATTGAACTTACACCTAATTTCAAGGTTTTATTAGGTGGTAGGTTAGACTTTAATGACTACAGCACTGAAGACCGTGTGAGTGATGAAATTCTTAATCAACAATTAAATACTCGATTTTCGCCACGAGTAGGAATTATATATCAACCAAGTGATGCTACTTCGCTCTACTTCAATTGGTCTAATGGTTTTTCTCCCCAATTTCAAGCCAGAAGTCGAACAGATGAAGAATTTGAACCGCAAACTAGCCAACAATTTGAAGTGGGGGTAAAACAAAGTTTTCTGGACAATAAACTTTCTGCAACTTTGGCATTTTTTCAAATTACTCGACAGAATGTATTAACACCAGATCCAGTAGACGATTTATTCAGTATCCAAACCGGAGAACAACGCAGTCGAGGTATTGAATTAGATATTGCAGGTGAAATATCACCAGGTTGGAAAGTGATTGTCAACTATGCTTACATTGATGGCGAAGTGACAAAGGATAATCGGATTCCTGTAGGAGACAGATTATTTGGTGTCCCAGAACATAGCGCTGGATTGTGGACAACTTATGAACTGCAAGGTGGTAGTTTGCAGGGATTAGGATTTGGCGCTGGGTTGTATTTTGTTGGGGAGCAGGAGGTGGATTTACCGAATACGTTTAAACTTCCAAGTTATTTACGAGCCGATGCTTCTATCTTTTATCGGCGGCAAAATTATCGATTTGCGGTCAACTTTAAGAATATTTCTAATGTTAAATATTATGAGGTGGATGGGTTTAGTATTGACCCGACTGCTCCGTTTACAGTGTTGGGAACAATGTCAGTTGAGTTTTGATTATTAGGTTAAATTTTTTTAACGCAGAGGAACGCAAAGTTAAGCCATTGCGTTACGCGGGTTACCCGCGTTGTAGCAACTGGCGTAGCGCAGAGGTTTCTAAAGTTAATTCGTTACGATTTTGTTGTCTTAAGAGGATTTGAAGAGGGTTGTGTGTGAGTAAATTACATCGCCGGATCTGGATATTTAAACCCTTTGTTGCAGTCTTGGCAGTGCTGATGCTGGGAATGCTTTCAGGGTGTGCAGGAAATGTCACTGCCCCAACTGATACTACCTCTAATGCGACACAATATACCCCATTTACACTTAAGAACTGTGATTCGACGATTACTTACAAACAACCACCACAACGCGCTGTCACCATGACGCAATCGGCGACGGAGGTCATGCTAGCGCTGGGTTTAGAAAAGCAGATGGTTGGTACAGCCTACCTGGATAATCCGATTTTGCCAGAGTATCAACAAGCATATTCCCGAATTCGCGTATTAGCGCCTAAGTACCCGTCGCGGGAAGTTTTTTTGGGAGTTGAGCCAGATTTTGTCTTCTCCACTGAGGAAAGCGCTTTTGCCAAAGAAGCACTTGGGTCACAGTCAGAGTTGCTAAAACTAGGTATTTCTTCTTATTTGTTGCCCATTGAATGCGATCGCCCAGAACTTAGACCTGAGCGTGTGACGATGGAGAATTTATATCAAGAAATCCGAGAAATCGGGCAGATTTTTGCAGTGGAACAACGAGCAGAAAAGTTAATTGGAGAATTGCGATCGCAACTCCAAGCAACCCAACAAAAGCTAGGGAAAGTGACAACCAAAAAGCGCATTTTTTGGTATGATTCTGAAGATCCTCCCCTAACTGCTTCTAACTGGGGAATACCCAATCATATTATTGAATTAGCCGGTGGAGAAAATATATTCAAAGATATCCAAGAGAAAAAAGCATGGGTAACAGTTAATTGGGAAGACGTAATTGCACGTCAACCAGATGTGATTGTTCTCATTGATGCTAACTGGTCATCTGCCGAAGAGAAGCGTCGATTACTTAAATCTAACCCTGCTTACTCTCAGTTAAAAGCAGTACAACAGGATAAATTCATTGTCATAGGTTTTAGTTACACGATGCCAGGAATTAGGAATGTTGCAGGGGTCAGACAGTTAGCAGAGGCTTTATATCCAGAGAAGTTTAAGTGATGAGGCGGATGAGGGAGAAATAATCAATGCCAAATAACTAATGCTAAAGAAAATTGTTTCATCATTTCATAATTCCTGAAAATATTCTTAACTATCTGCAAACATCAAATTACTAAATCGACGGCTGTTCTGCCACCGATATATCGAAAAATCTCGCCTGTCACTGCTGAGAATTCGCCCTTCTCCAAGATGTTCCGCTAGAACTACTAAAGAAGCATCAGCAAAATCCATTGGTATGTCACTATAGGTTTCCATCAACTCTGCAATTCGCTGTAAATGAATAATTTCTAAATTAAATATAGTCAAGTCTTTGCTTTCAATGAAATTCCTGAGAAATCTGGGCGGAACTTTGCTACCTGCTTCTCTTAATAGTAAGTAGCAAGTTTCAGTGATAACTGGGTAAGTAGTAATGATTGGCTCATTGATCGTTTCCAGGGCAGCAATTGCTAGAGAATGATATCGATCCTTTGTACTGGCAATAGCGACAAAAAATCCTGTATCAGCAAGAATCATGTTGCGATCCAATTTCGGTATGAATAATGGATTTATAATTACTAGAAAGGTCTGGATTAGCATCTGGTAGTGAGCCGAGAAACCCTGTTTCCTCAAACATTTTAAGCATTTTCTCACCGCGTCGAGGCTCTTCCGTGCTGGCTTCTAGGAGTTTCAATGCCTGATCGATTACCTCGGTAGCACTGGCATAATGACCTGTATGGAGTTGCTGCTGGATACGCTGAATTTGTTCAGGTGTTAAAGAAATAGACATCTTATTTACATTTCTTTTTACTTTTTAAAGTTTATCACTCCCTCAGTTTTTATGTGCAACTCAAAACTATGATAAAGTTACTCCTCCATCAATTCATTGACTCTAAAACTGCTGACAAATGACAAATGAAAAATCTATTCCCAAAGCAATTGAGAAAAAACAAGCAGCAACGCTACAAGCTACTAATGGTAGCAATGGTTGTGATATTATTGATTTCTCTAACGTTGGCGGTGATGATTGGACCAGTGCCTATCCCTCCTTTGAGAGTATGGCAGATAGCTTTATCCCAAGTGTTTCCAAACATTACAGGAGACTGGACGCAAGCACAAGTTCAAATTGTCTGGCTGATCCGCTTTCCGCGTGTGCTATTGGCTTTTTTTGTGGGTGCTGGACTATCAGTGGTTGGTGTCATCATGCAAGCACTGGTGCGAAATCCCCTAGCTGACCCCTTTATTCTCGGTATTTCCTCTGGCGCGTCGGTGGGTGCTGTTTTAGTTATCCTATTTGGTATTTTCTCCTTTTTTGGTGTGTATGCCCTGTCTTTTGGGGCTTTCCTTGGTGCGCTGTTAGCATTTTTTGTTGTTTTCTTTTTAGCACGACGACAAGGACACCTCTCTTCCACCCGCTTAATTTTAGTTGGTGTAGCAGTATCGTCTCTATTTGAGGCGGTAACGAGTTTCTTGGCTATCAAGGCTGGAAGTGGTGAAGCCACACGACGAGTATTGTTTTGGTTATTGGGAGGACTTTCGGGAACAACGTGGACAGACTTAATCCTGCCGATGCTGGCTTTGTTCTTGGGAATCGGGTATTTGTTACTCCAGACGCGATCGCTAAATGCACTCCTCATCGGTGAAGAAACAGCTCGGACTCTAGGAACTGACACCGATCGCTTCCGTAAGCAGTTATTCTTTGTTACCTCACTGTTGACAGGTGTAATAGTTGCTGTCAGTGGTGTCATTGGCTTTGTTGGACTAATGATTCCTCACAGCGTCCGTTTCCTCGTCGGCTCAGATCATCGCCGGGTGTTACCTGTGAGTCTGCTGCTGGGCGGAATTTTCTTAATTTGGGCAGATGTCCTAGCACGTACCATTGTCGCCCCAGAGGAACTGCCCATTGGGATTATTACGGCACTTTTCGGCGCTCCTTTTTTCATTTGGTTGATACAAGGTAAAGGGGGTGGAAAATGAAATTAGAGGTAAAACAACTATCCTGGAGTATTGAGGGAAAGCAGATTTTACATGACATCAATCTGCAAGTGTTATCAGGTGAGTTTGTCGGGCTGATTGGTCCTAATGGCAGTGGGAAGTCAAGTTTGCTCAGATGTATGTATCGTGTCCTCAAGCCAGATAGTGGGGTGATAATCCTCAATGGTCAGAATATCTGGCATTTGAGTGCCCGTGAAATGGCACAAGCTACCGCAGTTGTTTTGCAGGAAGCATCTACTGAATTTGACTTTACTGTTGCAGAGATGGTGTTGATGGGGCGTAACGTCCATCTAGGGTTATTTGACCGCGAGACAGAAAAAGACCACTCCATAGTCTTCGATGCTTTGGTGCAGGTGGGAATGAGTGACTTTGCAGAACGTAATTTCATTTCCCTTTCTGGTGGAGAAAAACAGCGTGTATTAATTGCACGCGCCATAGCCCAACAAGCACGGTTTTTGATTCTCGATGAGCCGACTAATCACCTTGATATTCGCTATCAGTTGGAACTTTTGGAACTGGTGAAGGGGTTGGGTGTGACTACTATTGCAGCGTTGCACGATTTGAATTTGGCTGCTAGTTATTGCGATCGCATTTATGTTGTCAATAATGGAACAATAAGATCAGTAGGAACGCCTCAAAATGTACTACAACCTGATTTAATCCGTGAGGTGTTCGGTGTGGGTTCAACAGTAGAAACTGATCCAAGTAATGGTAAGTTACACATCAGTTTCTTCTTAGATGCAAAAATAGGGAGCAAGAGGAATTCCCTTGCTCCTTAAATATTGCTATGCGGAAAATCAAGGGGATTGAACACCAATCTGGATTTGGTCTATCTCCATAAGGTCTTGCCACTTTTTGAGAGTTATAAAATCTGTGTATTTTGAATGATTTCACTGTTGATATATTCGCTACCAGGTTTAGTTTCTGGAATCTGAAGAAATTCTGGCGTTGCTGAATTCAGGTATGAATCCGCATGTAGAGACGTAGCAATGCTACGTCTAATCAAGGGTTTTGACCAGAGCGCAGAATCATTTTCATACATCTAATCAGCAACGCCGAAATCCTTCTAGGGTGAGGGGTTGGGCAGTTGTAGCGTTCATAGCTCCAAAAATCCTGCGTGAGCAAATGTATTTTTAGTATAGCAAACTGGGGGCAAGCCACTTCTTCTAAGAACTGTATTGAGAGACGTTCCACCGGAACGTCTCTGCGAGGGTTGCGATGTTTTTATTCGCCTTAATTAACCGGACATAATTTTACTACTGTGAATAAGCTTCCATTGGTAAACAAGAGCAAACAAAATTCCTGTCACCATAGGCATTGTCAATTCTACCTACAGATACCCAGAATTTATATTCGCGAGTCCAGGGTGCAGGATATGCAGCTTGTTCGCGAGAATAGGGATGATTCCATTCTCCAGTAATGAGGTTTTCGGCAGTGTGGGGTGCATTCTTCAAGAGGTTATTTTCAACATCCACTTTGCCTGATTCGATTTCGGCGATTTCTTGACGAATTGCAATCATGGCATCACAGAAGCGGTCTAACTCTTGTTTCGATTCGCTTTCGGTGGGTTCCACCATGATTGTACCAGCTACGGGCCAAGAAACAGTGGGTGCATGGAAACCGTAATCCATGAGACGCTTGGCAACATCATCAATGTCAATATTCGCAGATTTTTTGAGCGATCGCAAGTCTAAAATGCACTCATGTGCCACTAAAGCATTTTTCCCTTTATATAAAACAGGATAATGTTGCTCAAGTTTCTTGGCGATGTAATTCGCATTGAGAATTGCTACCTTCGTTGCATCCGTCAAACCATTCGCACCCATCATGGCGATGTACATCCAAGATATTACCAAAATACTGGCGCTACTCCAAGGTGCCGCTGCGATCGCACCAATTGATTTGGGATTATCTTCGTGCATTTCCACCACAACATGTCCAGGTAAAAACGGCACTAAGTGCTGTACAACCCCAATTGGACCCATACCTGGACCACCACCACCGTGAGGAATGCAGAAGGTTTTGTGCAAATTCAAGTGACACACATCTGCACCAAAATCTCCTGGACGACAAAGACCAACTTGTGCATTCATATTCGCCCCATCCATGTAAACTTGTCCACCGTGAGAGTGAACAACAGCGCAAATTTCTTGAATTTGCTCCTCGAATACGCCATGAGTTGAGGGATATGTCACCATTAAAGCAGCAAGTTCTTGACTATGCTTTTCGGCTTTTGCTTTCAAGTCGTTTAAATCAACATTCCCGTCCACATCACAAGCAACTGGTACTACTTTCATCCCGCACATCACCGCACTTGCGGGATTTGTTCCGTGTGCAGATGTGGGAATTAAGCAGACATTGCGGTGTCCTTCGTTGCGACTTTCGTGATACTCTCGAATTACTAAAAGTCCCGCATATTCACCTTGAGAACCGGCGTTTGGTTGGAGAGAAATTCCCGCAAAACCGGTGATTTCAGCTAACCATTCTTCAAGTTGCTCAAATAGAAGTTGATAACCTTGGGTTTGGGACTTTGGAGCAAAGGGATGAATATTACCGAATTCCGCCCAAGTTACAGGTATCATTTCCGATGTTGCATTCAACTTCATCGTACAGGAACCCAAGGGAATCATTGATGTAGTTAAGGACAAATCTTTACTTTCTAACTTGTGCAGATAGCGTAATAACTCAGTTTCTGAATGATAGGAATTGAAGACGGGATGAGTTAGGTAGCTGGTTGTGCGCTTTTGGGAGAGAGAGGGAGAGGGGGGGAGGGAGGGTAATTCATCCCCAAGAGCGAAAATCTCTAAAATGTCTTGCAAATCTTGTAATGTCGTTGTTTCATTTAAAGAGATGCCAACCGCAGTTTCATTATAAATCCGCAAGTTGATTTTTTGCGCTTCGCAAGCAGAAAGAATTGCTTCTTGACTGCGTGTCCCCAACTCGACTTTGAGAGTATCAAAGAAATTTTCGCTAACGATGCTGTAACCGAGGTGTTTTAATCCTTCTGCCAACATCATTGTCTTGCTGTGGATATTCTCAGCAATTTCCTTAAGTCCAGCAGAACCATGATACACTGCGTACATACTCGCCATCACTGCTAGCAGTACTTGCGCTGTACAAATATTGCTAGTTGCTTTATCGCGACGAATGTGCTGTTCGCGGGTTTGTAAAGCTAGACGCAATGCCGCTTTACCTTGAGAATCTTTTGATACACCGACAATCCGCCCTGGAACTTGCCGCTTATACTCTTCTTTAGTGGCAAAGTATGCTGCATGAGGTCCCCCAAACCCCAAGGGAACACCAAAGCGCTGGGTGCTTCCTACGGCGATATCAGCGCCAAATTCGCCAGGGGGCGTTAACAAAGTTAAGCTTAAAGGATCTGCGGCTACCGTTACCAATGCACCCTCAGCATGGGCTTTTTCAACAAAAGCGCGGTAGTCGTGAATTGTGCCATCGGTGGCAGGATATTGGATAACTGCCCCAAATATAGTTTCTGCAAAATCAAAAGTTTGATGGTCGCCAACTATAATGTTAATTCCTAAAGGTTTCGCCCGTGTCTGCAACACGTCGATAGTTTGCGGATGACAGTCTTGGGAGACAAAGTAGGTATTTGCCTTATTTTTGCAAACACCATAACTCATAGTCATTGCTTCTGCTGCTGCGGTTGCTTCATCAAGCAAGGAAGCATTAGCAATTTCCAAACCTGTCAAATCGATAATCATGGTTTGGAAATTTAGCAGCGCTTCGAGTCGTCCTTGGGCAATTTCTGGCTGATAGGGAGTGTAAGCGGTATACCATCCGGGGTTTTCTAGGATATTGCGCTGTATTACAGGCGGGGTGATACAGTCGGAATATCCCATGCCAATGAATGAGCGGTAAACTTCATTCTTGACAGCGATTTGTTTTAACTTTGCCAGTGCTGCATACTCACTTAATGCTTCTGGCAATTGTAAAGGTTGTTTGAGCCGAATTGCTTGGGGTACTGTTTTGTCGATGAGTGTATCGAGGTTGGAAATCCCCAATAATTCAAGCATCTTTTGGATGTCATGGGAATTAGGTCCGATGTGACGTTCTGTAAATTCACTTGACTTTTGACTTGTTTGACCCAGCATCGGCTCATGGCTTGACTGAGGACGATAAGCAGAAATGACCACAAAGTCTTCTCCAGACGCGACTATTTAATATTTTGCAACAACTATATTTATGGCGTCGGCATTTGCTTAGGAGTTTATCTAAATTTCATGATTTATTTCCGGATGGGGGGATGGGGAGTCAATAGTCAAGAGTCAATAGTCAAGAGTTAAAAGTCAAGAGTCAATAGTCAAGAGTTAAGAGTCAATAGTCACTCATATTGACCATTGACCATTGACCATTGACTCTTGTCCCCTCTACACGCCAGCGACTAGGGCGCTATACTCTTTTGCTGTTAAAGTATCATTGATGTCACCTGGGTCGTTGACGCGCACTTTTAGCAACCATCCTTCACCGTAGGGATCTTCGGCTATTTGTTCGGGAGATTCTGTCATGGCATCGTTGCGCTCGATGACTGTGCCGGTAACTGGTGAGTTTAAATTTTCCACGGCTTTGACTGATTCAATTGTACCGAAGCTTTCATTCATAGTTACGGTGTCGCTGACGTCGGGTAATTCTAAAAATACAACGTCACCTAGTTGGTCTATGGCAAAGGCACTAATGCCGATGGTGGCAATTTCGCCTTCTAACCGCACGTACTCGTGACTATCCAGGTATCTCAAATCTTCAGGATATTCCAAAGACATATTAGTTCCTCTCTTATGTGAAATAAATTAATGTTGAATGCGCGATCGCCAACATATGAAAGATAATTAAGCATATTTTGCGATTTTCGTCAAAAATATTAGCGATCGCAGTCATGTTGGATTTTGAGGTCGGGGTGAGTTTAATTGATTTAAGTTTCCCATGTCAAGTTATTTATACGTAATCCTATTGAATTTTGATCCTAAAAGCTTGATAATATCCGCAGATGCCCATGAGCAATAATCCCACCGTGAAGAAAATCTTGATTTTGGCAGCGAATCCGAAAAATACAGTGCGCTTGCGACTGGATCAAGAAGTGCGTGATATTGAAGAAGGGTTACAGCTTGCGGCGCAGCGTGACAAATTTAGTTTACAGCAAAAGTGGGCAGTGCGATCGCGAGATATAAGTCGTGCAGTGTTAGATTTTCGTCCAAATATCATTCATTTTTCTGGACATGGTTCGGAAACTGAGGGATTATCCTTTGAGGATGAAAACGGTAAAGAAAAGTTTGTCACAGCAGAAGCGCTGGGTGGATTTTTTCAGCTTTTTGCTAAGGATGTAGAGTGTGTGCTGCTCAATGCTTGCTATTCTGAAGTACAAGCTGATGCGATCGCTCAACATATTGATTATGTCATAGGAATGAATCAGGCGATCGCTGATAAAGCTGCACTGGAATTTTCCGTTGGCTTTTACGATGCTTTAGCACGTTACGAAGAACAGTATGATGGAGATTCGGCTATAGAGTTTGCTTTCAAGGTTGCTTGCAGTTCGATTTCACTAGCTGGGGTTTTGGGTGCATCTATTCCAGTGCTGATAAAAAATTCTAACCCAAAACCTAAAGATACTACTAATTTAAGACGTATGAATCCAGCTATTAAGCACTATTCTGGTAAACTTAAGATGAAAGTCTGCCAAAACCTGATTCAAGATTGGCAAGGTTTAGCAGATTATTTTGAGATTCCCTTAGAACAACGCGCTAGTTTTGAAGCGGGAAGACAGCCATATCGAATTTGGGAATGGTTAGAACAGAGAAGCAGACTTGGTGAATTAGAAGTTGCTTTAAGTGACATTGGGCGAGATGATTTAGTTAAAGAGCTAAAAAAAAACTAGTTGATGACGAAGCTGATAATTTAGTTCTTGGTCAACTCATAGGTGATGTACCTAATTTACCACCGCATTTTTTACCCCGTGATGAACAACTCAACCCGCTGAAAAACAAAGTGTTAGCTGATACGAATCAAGCTGTGGCTATCACGGCTAAAAGTCGCAGTGTGGGGGTGCAAGGTATGGGTGGAATTGGCAAAACTGTACTAGCTACGGCATTAGCACGGGATGAAGAAGTCAGACGGGCATTTCCTGATGGGGTGATTTGGATAACATTCGGACAAACGCCGCAAATTTTAACTTTGCAATCGGATGTAGTAGAAGCGCTGGGGGATAAGCAAGCATCGTTTACCGAGATTAATTCGGGAAAAACGCAGTTGCGAAAGTTGTTGACGGATAAAGCTTGTTTGCTAATTTTAGATGATGTCTGGAATTTGGAACACGTCAGCGCGTTTAACGTGTTAGAAAAACGTAGTCAGATGTTAATTACTACCCGTGATGCGGGGATAATTACGGGGTTGGGAGCGGAAGAATATCAGCTTTCGATTTTAAATCAACAACAGGCTTTAGATTTATTGGCAGATTGGGCAAATCAAGCTGTAGATAAGTTACCACCGATAGCATTAGAGGTAGCGCATGAATGCGGGTATTTGCCATTAGCATTGTCAATAGTGGGAGCGATGATGCGGGGGAAACCGACAAATCGCTGGCAGAATGTATTAGAAAAGCTGCGTTGTGCAGACTTAGACAAGATTCGTCAACAGTTTCCAGATTACCCTTATCCCGATTTACTCAAGGCAATTCAGGTAAGTGTCGAAGCGCTGGAACCAGAAAAGAGAGAAAGATATTTAGATTTTGCTGTATTTCCTGAAGATACACCAATTCCGGAAGCAGTTTTGCAGACTTTTTGGGAACCGTTGGGGTTAAATAAGTTTGATACCGAAGATGTAATTAATAAGTTGGTGAGTAAGTCTCTCGCATCGTGGGATGAAAAAGGAAATTTGAGTTTGCATGACTTGCAGTTTGATTATGTCAGAAAACAGATCCCCCCAACCCCCCTTAAAAAGGGGGGCTATGATCTTGAGATCCCCCAAACCTCTCAAGACATGCGGAGCTATGAAAAGGATGGCTATATTTCTAACACCCCCTTAAAAAGGGGGTCGCCACAGGCGGGGGGATCATATGCGTTATCATCGTTACACGATCGCCTATTAAACGCTTACACTCAAAAATACCCCAATGGCTGGCATAGCTTAGAGAATGACGGCTACATCTTCCAAAATTTAGCACATCATTTAATCAAAGCCGGACGCGCAACCGAGTTACAACAGTTATTGCTTGACTTTCGTTGGTTGCAAGCGAAGTTAGATAACAGTAACATCAATGAATTAATCGCAGATTATAACTTATTACCCGAAGATGCGAACTTGCAATTGCTGCAACGGACGTTACTAATGTCAGGACATGTTCTCGCTAAAGATAAAAGACTGCTACCTGGGCAATTTTGGGGACGTTTGCAGTGTTTTCCAACGTCGGAGATTCAACAATTGTTGCAACAAGCAAAGCAAAATAAAACTACTTGGTTGCGTCCCCTGACAGCTAGTTTAACTCGCCCAGATGGAAACTTAATTAGAACCTTAACAGGTCATACTGAAAGTGTTAATACGATCGCTTTTTCAGTTGATGGCAAATACCTGATTTCTGGTTCAGATGACTCCAAACTCAAAGTCTGGGATTGGCAAACTGGGGTTGAAGTGCGGGCTTTAACAGGTCATACTCACAGTGTTACTGCGATCGCTTTATCAGTTGATGGCAAATACCTCATTTCTGGTTCATCTGACTCCACACTCAAAGTCTGGGATTGGCAAACAGGGGTTGAAGTGCGTACCATATCGGGTCATACTGACAGG
This sequence comes from Tolypothrix brevis GSE-NOS-MK-07-07A, assembly GCA_019358985.1. Lineage (GTDB taxonomy): Bacteria > Cyanobacteriota > Cyanobacteriia > Cyanobacteriales > Nostocaceae > Hassallia > Hassallia brevis. The sequence goes on from JAHHIJ010000020.1 coordinate 92,018, forward strand.
GTTAATGCGATCGCTTTATCAGTTGATGGCAAATACCTCATTTCTGGTTCATCTGACTCGACCCTGAAAGTCTGGGATTGGCAAACTGGAGTTGAAGTGCGGACTATACAGGGTCATACTGACAAGGTTTATACGATCGCTTTTTCAGTTGATGGCAAATACCTAGTTTCTGGTTCATTTGACTCCACCCTGAAAGTCTGGGATTGGCAAACTGGGGTTGAAGAGCGAACTTTAACTGGTCATACTGACAGTGTTCTAGCGATCGCTTTTTCAGTTGATGGCAAATACCTGGTTTCTGGTTCATATGACAAGACACTCAAAGTCTGGGATTGGCAAACTGGGGCTGAAGAACGAACTATACAGGGTCATACTGACTGGGTTATGGCGATCGCTTTTTCAGTTAATGGCAAATACCTTATTTCTGGTTCACATGACAACACCCTGAAAGTCTGGGATTGGCAAACTAGGGTTGAAGAGCGAACTTTAACTGGTCAGACTTCCTGGGTTATAGCGATCGCTTTTTCACCTGATGGTAAATACCTCATTTCTGGTTCATCTGACTCGATACTTAAAGTCTGGGATTGGCAAAATAGGGTTGAAGAGCGAACTTTAACTGGTCATACTTCCTTAGTTGCAGCGATCGCTTTTTCAGTTGATGGCAAATACTTGGTTTCTAGTTCATTTGACTTTACATTCAAAGTCTGGGATTGGCAAACTGGGGTTGAAGTGCGTATCTTAAAAAGTCATATTTATAGAGTTTATGCGATCGCTTTTTCAGTTGATGGCAAATACCTGGTTTCTGGTTTATCTGACTCCACACTCAAAGTCTGGGATTGGCAAACTGGGGCTGAAGTGCGGACTTTAACTGGTCATACTCACAGTGTTCAAGCGATCGCTATCTCACCAGATGGCAAATACCTCATTTCTGGTTCAGATGACAAGACACTAAAAGTCTGGGATTGGCAAACTGGGGAAAAAGTGCGGACTTTAACGGGTCATAGTTCCAGTGTTAATGCGATCGCTTTTTCACCTGATGGCAAATACTTCATTTCTGGTTCAGATGACGACACACTCAAAGTCTGGGATTGGCAAACTGGGGAAGAAGTGCGTACCTTAAGTGGTCATACTTTCTGGGTTAATGCGATCGCTTTATCACCAGATGGCAAATACCTGGTTTCTGGTTCATATGACAACACACTCAAAGTCTGGGATTGGCAAACTGGAGAAGTAATTGCCAGTTTCACAGGTGAGAGTGCAATAAAGTGCTGTGCAGTTGCAAGCGATGGTATATCAATTGTTGCGGGGGAAAAATCAGGACAACTGCATTTTTTGCAATTAGAGGGCGCCTGATGAACTACAATCTAAATCAGACGATTTTGCGATCGATAAAACGGACGCTTCACCACAACTGCGGGGTAAACTTTCCCCCGAATTTCTACCTCTAGCTGCTGACCAACACTTGCTAACTCAGTAGGAACGTAACCAAGGGAGATGGGATAAGCAAGTGTAAGTGATAAAGTCCCACTGGTGACTTCCCCCACAACTTTACCTGCTGATAATATTTGATAGCCGTGACGAGCAATATTGCGTCCTTGCATCTGCAAACCTACCAACCGACGTTGCACACCATCAGCTTTCTGCTGTTCTAAAATTGAACGTCCGATAAAATCACCTTTGCTATCCAGATGAACCAACCAACCCAAACCCGCTTCTAAAGGTGTGGTGTTTTCATCGATATCTTGTCCATAAAGTGCCATTGCCGCTTCTAGTCGCAGAGTGTCTCTCGCACCAAGTCCACAAGGAATGACACCAGCTTGAATCAGATTTTGCCACAACTCCACCCCCACATCTGGATCTAGCATCACCTCAAATCCATCTTCCCCCGTGTAACCTGTGCGGGCAAGAAATGCCGATTTCCCGAATATAGTTGCATCCAAATGACCAAATGCTTTGACTGGGGTTAAGTCTGCTGACACAAATTGCTGAAGGATGCTGCTTGCTTTTGGTCCTTGGACGGCAATTAAGACCTTTTCTGGTGACAAGTCTTGAAAATTCACCTCTTCAACATCCAGATTTTGCAATAACCATGCTTTGTCTTTGCCTGTGGTTGCCGCATTGACTATAATTACAGCTTTTTCTATCCCTGTTGTGCCGTCTTCACCTTGATAATATACAATGATGTCGTCAATAATTCCCGCTCTTTCATTTAACAACACAGTATATTGCGCTTGACCTGGTTGCAACCGACTCAAATCTGAGGGAACCAAACCCTGAAGCTGGGAAATTACGCTTTTACCTTCTAATGTAAACTTACCCATGTGGGAAATATCAAACATTCCCGCAGCATTTCTCACCGCTTCATGTTCCCCACTGATACCAGTAAATTGTACAGGCATTTCCCAACCACCAAAGCTGGTTAATCTTGCTTTCAGTTCCACAGCAAGCTCATATAAAGGTGTTTGTGCCAGGGTAGTGATAACTTCTTCTTGATTAGCCACAGTATTTATTGCGATCGCGCCTCTATTATAATATACCCCGACGATTAAAATCGCGGCTACACGAACAAAGCCCACCTGCGTGGGCTAAATGAAGCGATCGGGTGGTTATTTTTAATATACCCCGACGATTAAAATCGCGGCTACAGGAACGAAGCCCACCTTCGTGGGCTAAAGAACGGCGATCGCACGTCTATATTTAATATCAGTTTAGTCCGCGAAGGCGGACTTTGTTTGTGTAGCCGCGATTTTAATCGTCGGGGGTTGCGGTTATACGGACGAGGAACACCAACCTAGATTAAATGAAGCGATCGCACGTCTATTTTTAATATCAGTTTAGTCCGCGAAGGCGGACTTTGTTTGTGTAGCCGCGATTTTAATCGTCGGGGTTGGGGTTATACGGACGAGGAACACCAACCTAGATTAAATGAAGCGATCGCACTTGTTACTTATGGTGTAAACAATGACTAAAACAACCCTAAATACTCAAAATCCGGAAATCAAAAGAAACTATATTATTGAGATATTAGAACAGTTAACCGTCGATTATCAAAATACCAAGCAAGAAAGAAAAGAAGTTGCTGCGTTAGATCCTAATTTTGAGGAAGAATTCACTGTTTTAGAAGAAATCGAACTTTTAACAGTAGATATCCGAGGTTATGCCAGTCAAATTAAAAGACGGGGTTGGATTGAAAATGAACAACAAGCAATTAATCAATTAAAAAGTATGCGACTTTTTGACATTCCCGCGATCGCTCAATTTTACTTAACAACTGGAAGAGAATACAGACAAATCAAAGCTTATATGCAAATGCTAGATTACTTACGCTTGCTGATTATTGAATATTTGCAGCCAAATCAACACTCACAACCAGGATCAGTTTAACTTAAAAACGTAGTAGGCACTTCAGTGCCTAGAATAAGCGCTGAAGCGCTTACTACGAAAGACCAAAATAAGGTGAAAACTCCTGTAAGTAAGCTCCTGATATGAGTTCAAAAGTAAAGCTGCATTGAAGTTAGCTCAGTATAAATACGCGGCAATCTGTATGATTGATGAATTTTTGACAAAGTTGTTGCACTTGTGACAGGCGATCGCCGAATTATTCGTTAAGCTATAAGCGCCAAGTTATGATATGAAGTAAATTATGCACTGGTTGTTATCTGGACCGTTAAGCGTAGAGAAATTGACGGTTAAGATTGCTGGTTTACCCCCATCATTACAAAACCTAAAGCTGGTGCAGATGTCAGATTTTCACTATGATGGTTTGCGGCTGAGTGAAAATATGTTAGATAAAGCGATCGCACTCACCAACGAAGCCGAACCTGATTTAATTTTCTTAACCGGCGATTATATCACCACCATCCCAGCACCAATTCACCAGCTGGTGTTAAGACTCAAACATCTCCAAAGTCGCTTAGGAACTTATGCTATATTAGGAAATCACGATATATGCTATCGCAACTCTAAAGCTGAAGTTACAGCCGCTCTAACCAGTATCGGAATTCACGTTTTGTGGAATGAAATCGCTTATCCAGTAGGAAAAGAACTACCAATAGTCGGATTAAGCGATCGCTACTCACGAGAATTTAACCCCGCACTAGTTATGAATCAACTAGATCCGGCAACACCTCGCATTGTATTATCCCACAATCCAGACACAGCCGAAGTATTGCAACAATGGCGAGTAGATTTGCAACTATCAGGTCATACTCACGGCGGTCAAATTCAGATTCCGAAGATGGGTCCCGCGCTACTTTATTATCGCAAAATCCTGCGAAAAATACCAATGAAAATACGGCGGCGAATTCCATGCTTGCGAAAAGAATATTCAGTAGTTCGACATTGGGAATGGGCGCAAGGATTGCATCAAGTCGCAAAAAATCAATTATACGTCAATCGCGGCTTAGGAACTTATTTCCCAGGACGTTTATTTTGCCCCCCAGAAGTTACAGTAATCACCTTAGAACAGCCGTAGTCAGCGCGAAGAGCGCTTTAATTAACCCTTCACCCGAAACTAACACCTAACAACCAACAAATACCAAATAATAATTTAAATTTTGGTAAGCTATAAGCGCTAATATGAGGAGAGTCTGTGGCGCTATGCATTGGTTGTTAACAGGACCTTTAAGTGTAGATAACCTAACCATAAAGATAGAGGAACTTCCAACATCTTTACAAGGCACAAAACTAGTGCAATTGTCAGATTTTCACTACGATGGTTTGCGGTTAAGTGAAGAAATGTTAAAACAAGCGATCGCTTTTAGCAACGAAGCTGAACCCGATTTAGTTGTATTAACCGGCGACTTCGTAACCGACGATCCTACCCCAATTCATCAACTAGTACATCGACTCAAACATCTCCAAAGTCGCTGCGGTATCTATGCCGTACTAGGCAACCACGATATACATTACAACAAATCCAAAACAGAAATTACCACCGCATTAAATAGCATCGGCATTCATGTTCTTTGGAATGAAATTGCCTATCCACTAGGAAAAGAATTACCAATAGTAGGACTAGCCGATTATTGGTCAAGAGAATTTAATCCTGCACCAGTGATGAATCAAATAGATTCTGCAACACCCCGCATCGTTTTATCCCACAATCCAGATACAGCCAAAATATTACAACAATGGCGAGTAGATTTGCAACTATCAGGTCATACCCACGGTGGTCACATCGTCATTCCTGGCGTTGGTCCTGTGATAGTTTATTATAAAAAGGTTCTAAAAGTACTTCCCAAAAAACTGCGCCGTTGGGTGCCATTTTTACGCGGAGACTGTTCTAAAGTAGTCCGATATTGGGAATGGGCGCAAGGTTTTCATCACGTAGGAGCAAATCAATTATACGTCAATCGCGGCTTAGGAACTTACTTCCCAGGACGCTTATTTTGTCCACCAGAAGTTACTGTAATTACGCTCATTAGTTAAGTAGGTGGGCATTGGGCATTGGGCATTGGTAATAATTCTTTCCCCTTTCCCCTTTCCCCCTCTTCAAATTTTCACCATCCACCAACTCTAATAGACTAAACCGCCCAAAGCTACGATGGATACGTATCAGCAGCTTGGACGGTTTATAAGCGATTTAATAGATTGAGAATAGTAAAAAATCAGAAGTAAATAACTCAACTAATGTGGACAATACTCGCAACATACCATACTCAACAATTGTGCATCCTTAAATTCCAACTAGGCAGGCATTTTTGGCTGTACGTTCAAAAACCTCCAAAATTACTTTATATGAACTTAAGGCTAAAACACGTTCTTTAGGATACGACAATTGAGCAGTTATTGCGAGGATGTTAGAGCAGGAGGCACAGGCTCTAATCTGAAGGGTTTTGGTTGAAGGTTTTAACTTCTCTGTACCTGTTTATAAGTTAGCAGTATTCTTCTCAAGCGCAACAGTTATATTACTAAAGTTTACTACCATTAACTTATCGCAACAATTGCAAAATCTTTCTTAAAATTTGGGCAACTTGGTTTATCTTGCTTGTTGAGATAAAGCGGTATCTACCGTCTAAAGGGTATCGCATCGCCAAATCTTGATTGTCGTATCTCGACTACCACTAGCAAGAGTTTTACCATCGGGACTGAAAGCCACAGAATTAACCCAGTCTGAATGATTACCTAGAGTGTAAAGTTGTTCTCCTGTGCTAACTTGCCATAGCTTTACTGTACAATCTGCGCTACCACTAGCAAGATGCTGACCATCAGGACTAAAGGAGATAGACAAAATATAATTGTCGTGTCCGGGAAGAGTGTTAATAAGCTTACCCGTATTTACATCCCACAGTTTGATAGTCTGGTCATAACTGCCACTTGCCAAAATTTTCCCGTTTGGGCTAATCGCAACACAAGTAACCCAACCTGAATGACCATTGAGAGTATGCAGAAGTTTCTTACTCTTCAAATTCCATAGCTTGATGGTATTGTCACCACTTCCACTAACTAAAATCTGTCCATCCGGACTAACAGCAAGAGAGTTAACTAAGTAGGAATGCCCTTTGAGGACGTGTAGCAGTTGTCCCATACCTATATGTGAAATTTTGATGGTAGTATCTCTACCTCCACTGAAGAGAGTCTGACCATCGTGACTAAAGGCAACAGACAAAACTGGTGTTGAATGTAGTTTTAGTGTGGTAAGTAATTTCCCTGTAGACACCTGCCAAATCATAACGCTACCGTCATCACTACCACTAGCGAGAGTTTTACTATCTGGGCTGAAAGCAAGGCATCTTACCCACTTTGTATGACCAGTAAGAGTATGTAATAATTTTCCGGTGGCGAGATGCCAAATCTTGATAGTATTGTCACTACTGGCACTCCCAAGGATTTGCTCACCTGGACTGATGATAGTGCTATAAACCCAATTGACATGACTCAAGGTATGAAGACATTTCCAAGGTGATGTTTGTTGTTGTGATTCGGGTTTTGGTGGTTTTGGCGATGGTGATTCAGGTTTTGGTGGTTTTGGCGGTGGTGATGCAGGTTTTGGCGTTGTTATTTTCTGCTTCCATTCTAATTCTGCTACCTTTTTAGAATCCGAATAAGCTCTATTTTCATATCCTAGTTTTGAGCAAGCAAGTCCTCTATATTTGTATGCTTGAATGTAGTTTGGATCTAGGCAAATTGCTTGAGTAAAAGATTCAATTGCTTCAGCGTACTGTCCTCGTTGCGCTTGATCCATCCCGCGCTGATAATATGTTTCAGCATTGACGATGTGCGTATAAATGTTTGTTTTATTGTTTTGAAAAGAATGATTTGTATTAGTTGGCTGATAAAACTTTAGTTGTTCATATGCATCGTTAATTGTTTTGATTTTCTCCTCTGCTTCTTGCTTTTGCTGAGGTTCAAGAAAACGATCTGGATGCCAAGTTTTCGCTAACTCGCGGTAAGCTTGCTTGACCTGGGTCGGTGATGCATCAGATTTCAGTCCGAGGATTTCGTAGGCATGATGGATGTTAAGGCGATCGCTCATAAAACGAATACTAAAAAATAAGTAGCAAATATTGCCGATATTTAGTATTCCCAAGTATTAGTAATATCTAACGAAACTAGCTCCCCGACTTCGTAAAGTAGTCGTAGAGCTAAGTTTTTTGCCTAAACCGCAGTAACTTTTTTATCTTCTGACAAAGTCGATGTTTAAGTGATACAGACTTTGATACAGATTTTGGTGATGGTTTTTTTGTGCCTGGGTATTTTAATTCCCATTCCAACTCTGCCGCTTTATTTAAATCGGCAGTGGCTCTATACTCATATCCAAGCTCTGAACAGATTAGCCCCCGATATTTGTATGCTTTAATATATTTGGGATTCAGGCGAATAGCGTGGGTAAAATTAGCGATCGCTTCAGTATACATTCTTTTCCTGAAATTATCCCTTCCCAATTCATAGAATGCCTCCGCATCAAAGCGATGAACGTGAACTTCTGTATCATTAAATGACGAAGATTTATTTGCAGCGATCGGCTGATAATGCTTTAATTGGTTGTAAGCTTCGTTAATTTCTTTAATTCTTTCCTCCGCTTTTTGTTTTTCCTGCTGATCAAAAAAGCGATCTGGATGCCAAAGTTTAACAAGCTTACGGTAAGCTTGTTTCACCTCTATCTGAGATGCACCAGCTTTTAAACCAAGAATTTTATAAGCATGATGAACATCCAGATGTAGATGCGGTAGCGGGTTGTCGTTAGACATCGGGCATACTGGGAAATAAACACATGTATAAATCTATGTTATCTATTTCTACAAATCCTTTTGACTCAACTCAAACCCCTCACAGTGGCTATCATTGGGATCGTAGTAGTAGACGCTTCTTTGAAGGTTGGTATTATCGCGTAACTATACCAGAAATTGAGCAAACTTTCGCCTTTATGTACTCTATCGAAGATCCCATCGGTGGGAAACCCCACAGCGGTGGTGCTGCACAAGTCCTTGGTCCCAATGATGAATATTTGTTGCGGACTTTTCCCGATGTTAACAAATTTTGGGCAAAAAACGATGTCTTGGCTTTAGGTCATTGGGGTAAAACTGATTTACAAAGTCAACCCTTATACCTCTTAAGTACAGAGTTCGATCGCTATATTCAAGAAGGTTATCAAGCTACAGCCACATTAAATCAAGGAATAATTCGCGATCCGGCAACTGGGAATTATTGCCGTTGGGAGTATGAAATTAAACCCGTATATGGCTGGGGAAATAAAGGACAATTACAACAATCTACCGCAGGCATAATCTCCTTTTTGCCAATATTTGAACCAGGATGGCAAATTTTGATGGCTCACGGTTTTGCTAGCGGTTGGATTGACTGGAATGGTAAAATTTATGAATTCACTAATGCCCCAGCTTACAGCGAAAAAAATTGGGGCGGTGCTTTTCCGCAAAAATGGTTTTGGTTAAATTGCAATAGCTTTGATTCTGAACCCGACTTAGCACTAACCGCAGGTGGTGGAAGACGTGGTGTGCTGTGGTGGATGGAATCTGTGGCGATGATTGGCTTACATTATCAAGATAAGTTTTATGAATTTGTGCCTTGGAATTCACAAGTTTCTTGGAATATTCAGCCTTGGGGTAGATGGCAAATGCAAGGGCGAAACTTACATTATGAAATTGAATTAACTGGGACTACGCATCTACCAGGTACACCGTTGCGTGCGCCTACCGCCAACGGTTTGATATTCTGTTGTCGGGACACTATGCAAGGAAAACTCGATTTAGAGTTACGCGAAGTCAGTGGAACAAATTCCAAAACAATCCTGAAAGCACATAGTTTTCTCTGTGGATTAGAAGTAGGCGGCGGTTCTTGGAACAATTCGTGGCAATCTAGCTAAAACTAGTGCTATGATAGTAAATGCTTCGTAGCTGAACTTGGGGCTGTAGCTCAGCTGGATAGAGCGAGCGCCTCCTAAGCGCTAGGTCGCCGGTTCGAACCTGGCCAGTCCCGTCGTCTGGAAACAATTAAATGAATAAAGTAGTCGAATTTTCTTTATAGATAGTTCGATACACGGTAGGATATTGCAAAACTGGCGACAAGCGTGGGTTTTTGCGATAAATTATCTAAGTTCACATTTGGGTAGTTTTTTGAAAATGCTGCCCAAAATAATTTAATTGTTTTTTCTTAATTAGAGAAAATTCTCTGAACAGACGAAGTAATAGAACCTTGAATAAGTTACTTTTTACAGATAAATCATTTCGATTTATGATTATTGCCCTACCGCTGTTGATGTGGTTGGGATATAAGGAAGTTAAAAGCCAAGTTGTACAACCCCAAGCGGTGTTAGTTTTGGGTGGTTCGACTGCGAGATTAGAACGAGAGAAGTTTACAGCAGATTTTGCCCGTAGTAATCCAAATTTACCAATTTGGATTACTGGTGGTAGCCCAAAAAAGACTACTGAAAAAGTGTTTGCCAAAGCCGGAGTTGATCCCCGACGTTTACACCTGGACTATGAAGCAGTAGACACAGTTACAAATTTTACCACGTTGGTGGATGATTTGCAAAAACGCGGCATTAAAAGTGTGTATTTGATTACATCAGATTATCATATGCGCCGCGCCTGTGTGATTGGTGAGATTGTCTTAGGTAGTCGTGGTATTATATTTAAACCAGTGTCAGTTCCTTCTGAGCGATCGCCTGAACCAATTGAAAAATCAGTCCGCGATGGTGCTAGAGCTTTAGTTTGGATGACAACTGGCTACACAGGGGCAGATGAAGCCAAAAATAAGCGGTAAATCAGAATAGAAGCTTAGGTGGTGGCTTTTTCTTGAATGAGAACGTATGGCTGTATAATCAAAGTTAAAAATAGCTTTGTGCGATCGCCATTCCATTCGCCAATTTGTGTAACAGAGGGTTTAACAAGCAATTGTTGATCAATCCATTGCTCTACTTGGGGTGTGTCATCGCTAGCGATGGCGATTCCGACATTAAGCAAATCTAGTTCAATTGGCACTAATATCACCGCATCACGCTGTACATGAGGAATTATCCACTCCCACTCAGCCTCATCTAGGATTTGGGTTAATTCAGTTCTTAAATCTTGCATCCTCTTTTTTAATGTCTCAACTTATCGCCCTAAAGTGTGCAAATCATTAATTGCTGTTGTACACTGTCGTGTTATCCTCTCTAATTCTTCTTTATTAGTAGAACTAGGTGCATCAATCAACTTGCCAATTCTGATAGTAACAGGAACTGCATGAGGTATCGCCGAACCTTTGACCTCAATTTTCTCACTACCCCACAAACATACGGGTAATAGTGGTGCTTTTGCCTTGGCAGCTAGCAGTGCAGCACCTCGTTTGGGGTCTGTAATGCGTCCATCGGGGGTGCGGGTACCTTCCAAAAATACACCCACAGCCCAGCCATTTTCAAGATACTCTAAAGCTGAACGAATAGCAGCGCGATCGGCAGTTCCCCGACTTACCGGATAAGCACCAAATAATTTAATTACAGTCCGTAAAATCGGGATCTTAAATAATTCTTCCTTAGCCATGTATGCTACAGGACGACCGATACAATTAGAAGCAATTAGGGGGTCATAGTTACTTGCATGATTGCTGACTATCACCACTGGTCCGGTTTTGGGGACGTTTTCGGCATCATAAACCTTACCTTGAAAGTAAGTGTAAAGCATAGGGTTGACGACAGACCACTTAAAGGCGTGGTAAATTGCCAGACTGATAAACGGTTCGCGACTTTTGCCCATAGGGGAGGGGGAGAGGGGGAGGTGGGGAGATGGGGTGAATAATCTGACTTTTCAGGGTATGTGGAAAAGTCAGAGGGGGTGGGGTTGCAGGTTACAGGTTCGTAAGACTTTCTTCTTTTCCCTACACCCTACACCCTGCCTTGACGGGGGTTTGAGGACTTTCGGTGAAAAGTCAAGTCCTAACTCCTAACTATTAACTATTCTCTAGTTTGGTATTTCAGCGGCATTGCGGACATTTTGTAAGATTAAGTCAGAGCAGGTGCGTTTAATTAAATTAGTTAGTACGTTACCCGGACCAATTTCTACTACCCGCTCAATGCCATTTAGTGGTAATTGTAAAGAAATTTCTCGCCAGCGTACCGAACCAGTCATCTGTTTAATAAGGCGTTGTTTTAAAATTTCGGCATCAACACAGGGAACTGGTTCTACATTAGATAATACTGGTATAATAGCTGGTTGAAATTCCACAGCTTCTAAAACTTGTTGAAATTCGGCAGATGCAGGTGCCATTAAAGGTGAGTGAAATGCTCCAGAAACTTTTAAAGGGGTAGCACGCTTTGCCTTAACTTGGGATATCAATGTTTGTACTGCATCAGGTGTGCCGGAAATGACAACTTGTGCGGCACTATTATCATTTGCTAACACGACATCGGGAGTTTGGGCGATCGCTTGTTCTAACTTTTCGCGGTCAAAGTTCATCAAAGCTGCCATCATACCACCTGCCGCACTATCCATCAATTCAGCACGACGTTTCACCAAGCGCAACCCCGCAGACCATTCAAAAACTCCAGCGACGTAAAAGGCGATATATTCTCCCAAACTATGACCGGCAAGTAAATCTGGTTTGTGTCCTCTTTCTTGGAGAATGTCCGCGAGAATGCTTTCGACTACGTAAAGACACGGTTGAGTATAAAGTGTAGTTGATAACTTTTCTTCATTTTTACAGACTTCCGTCACAGACCAGCCCAAAATTTCTTCCGCTTGGGCAAATTTCTCTTGAGCGGATGGTAAATCTAATAAGTCGGTTCCCATTCCTACTGCTTGAGAACCTTGTCCGGGAAACACCCATGCGGTTTTTGTCATCGATTTGTCGTATTTTGGATAGTAGATAGTGGATAATGGATAGTGGTTGGTGGTTAGTGGATAGCGGATAGAAATAACAACTAACAAATAACAACTATCAACTAACAACTATCAACCAACAAATTTTTATGAGAAGGGAAAAGGTAAAAACCTCGCCCGACGTTAAGCGAAATAATCCTTGTATCGTAAGGGAGGTAGAAACCCCTCCCGACGTTAAGTGGCTTAGTTTAATTGCGAATTGCGAATTGCGAATTGGTTTCACCTTCCCCATTGAAAAATTGCTGCCCCCCAAGTGAGTCCGGCACCGAAGCCAGAGGTAGCAATGATGTCACCTGGTTTTATTTTGCCTTCTTGGACTGCTTCGTCTAGTGCAAGGGGGATAGAGGCGGCGGAGGTATTGCCATATTCCGCGAGATTACTGATAACTTTATGTGCTGGAATATTCAGACGTTGAGCTACGGCATCGAGAATGCGCTGATTTGCTTGATGTAATATCAGCCAGTCTATTTGGTCAACGCTGAGATTCGCGTGAAATAGAGCTTTGTCGATGACTTCCGGCACTCGTTGGACGGCAAAGCGGTAGACTTCTTTGCCGTTCATGGTGATGGGTTGGAACTTGCCTTTATTGACATTTACACCGGGGATAAGTTCTTCGGGAGAGGCTTTGTAGGCAAGGTTGAGATAGTGGTTTTGAGTGCCGTCACTTTTAAGTTGAAATCCTAACAAGCGATCGCTTTCGTTTGCTTGTAATATTACCGCCCCAGCCCCATCACCAAACAATATACACGTACCTCTATCTTGCCAATCTACCCAACGGGAAAGAATATCTGCCCCAATTAAAAGGACGTTTTGATAAACGCCTGTTCTGATGTATTGGGCAGCGGTAACAAGTCCAAAGACGAAGCCGGAACAAGCTGCTGTCAAGTCAAAGGCAACTGCTTGGGTGGCTCCCAATTCAGCTTGAATTTGACAAGCAGTGCCAAACAGATCATCAGGGGTAGAGGTGGCGAGCAGAATCAAATCTATGTCGGCTGCGGTAATTCCGGCAGCAGCGATCGCTTTCGCGCTTGCCATAGTAGCGATCGTCTTCAAAGATTCACCATCCCCCGCTAATCGTCGATGACGAATCCCGGTACGCGAGGCGATCCACTCGTCTGATGTGTCAACCAGTTGAGTCAATCCCTCGTTATCTAAAGAAGTTATCGGCACTGCCGAACCACTTCCTGTAATTGCTACACCTAACTTTTGCACTCCTAGTTTCTCCAGCTATCAGCTTTTTGTCCTGCCTTACCTTAAACCGTTGGGGCGTCTATACCATTTGTCATTAGCCATTAGCCTCTAAACAATAATAACTATCGACTATTGACCCTTGACCCTTGACTATTGACCCTTGACTATTAACTACTCTCCTGCTGAAGGCTTTGATATTGAGACTGAATTCGTTGCAGCACAGAGTTATCAACCGCTTCTTTGGCAATGCGAATTGCATTAAAAATCGAAGGCGCTTGGGAACTGCCATGACCGATTATACAAATTCCGGCTACACCTAAAAGCAAACCGCCACCATGTTCGGCGTGATCTACTCGCTGCTTAATCCGCTTCAGGTTTGGTTTTAAAATTGCCGAGCCGATTTGACCACGCAATCCTTGGGGTAACTCTTCGCGCAAAATTTGCAAGACGATATCCCCCACGGCTTCGGCGAATTTTAACAAGACATTGCCGACAAAGCCATCACAGACAATCACATCAAAGCGACCGGAGAGGACGTCACGTCCTTCAGCGTTGCCAATAAAAGAAATTTGCGAATTTTCCCGCAGCATTTGGTTGGCGCGGACGGCTGCATCATTTCCCTTAGAATCTTCTTCGCCGATATTTAACAAACCTACTTTGGGATTGGGTGTACCCAACACATACTCGCTATAAATCGACCCCATAACGGCAAACTGCTCTAAAAATTTCGGACGACAATCTACATTTGCGCCGACATCAAGGATTAATACTGGTTTACTGGCTATTAAGGTAGGAAATACAGCGCCAATTGCGGGACGATCAATTCCCGGTAGTCGTCCCAAACGCAGCAAAGCAGCTGCCATTGCGGCGCCAGAGTGACCGGCACTAACTACAGCATCTGCTTGCTGATTTTTGACCAAGTTCATCGCCACATTGATGGAAGCTTTGGGTTTGCGTCTAATGGCGCTTAAAGGCTCCTCATCCATTGCGATCGCTTCAGTTGCGCTGACTATCTCTATCTGCCCTAAATTTGTTTTTGACGGCAGGGCAGCCTCAATTTGCTGGGGATCACCAACTAACAATACTTCTACACCTAGTTCTTCGTGTGCCCGCAGTGCGCCGGCGACGATTTCCCCAGGTGCGTGATCCCCTCCCATTGCATCAATTGCGATCCGCACGCAAGTCGATTCCATTGCTAAAGCTTATAGAAACCTTACAAATTTTACCAGATGTTAGGGAATGAGGATGGGCGATTGTCTCGTTTTCAGCCGGAAATTGAGAATGCTTCATGTGAACTGCTGCCTGGACTGTCAGTAATGGAGGTAGGCGTAAAAATTAATTATGCGTTGCTCAAAACCCTTGATGAGACGTAGCACTTGGTAGTCTCTACATCTTTTTTACCAGATGTCCAATTGAGGTAGAGCCGTAAAGTCTTGGGCTAGTTCTGAATAATTTGCGATGGATGTTTATTCTTCTGTACATTCGCAAATTATATGTCGCAATTTGCAAACCAGGTTGTAACTGCCTTTAAAGTCCGGAAGCTATATTGTGTAAGTATCATAAGCTATTTATCCCATATTATAAATCTGGGCTCGGGATGTTGGATGACAGTGGTAACACGAGGATGATGACGATCAGGTTGTTTCTATTATTAATTTAGCGTCAGTGCGATCGCTACCAGTTAGGTCTGCTAACCAAATCTACTAACCGTGAGACTCCTTTCCCAATTTCCACTAATTGGGTAAAAGGAGAATGCCCTCATTGTTTGTTACCTTTTGCGAAGATGGCAAAACTTCACAAGTATTATCAAACTTAAATTACCTATAGCAATCCTAAATGATTCATGAAAATTGATGTGGATTATGTTTTTACATCTCTTGTAAAACTTTTCTTACTTCCTCTATATCTAGTTCTAAACGTTCAGCAATTTGTTGAACAGTTAATCCTAGTTCCAGGAAAATTGGTATCATTTTCAATACAGTCTGTCATCAAATTGTTCATCTTTGTAAAACTGAACTTCTGCAAAATAGTTGGAAAAAGCGACATTAATGTGCGAATCGCGACATATAATTTGCGAATGTACATCAGTGTTTTTAATCCTTTCACCTTGGTTGCTGACTCGAACCAAGGTGGTGTAGTGGGTGCTTTCAATCCTTTCACCAATTCACAAGGCGCTTGGAAGTGTAGAAATGGTGAGATTACCGCTAAGACATTAAACTTTACTTTATCAGGATCTGAAGGTTCTACTGGCGGTATTGCTAGACAAAACTTTAGCGTGAGGTTCAACCGACGGACTCAGACGCTGCAAGGAACAATCAATCTTCGTTTGTTTGATTTAACTATTACGCCCTCGTCCCCCATCTGAATTGGTAGAGTCGATGGGGGCTATTATGCCCCGCACCTCTCTGTTAGAACCGGACGTGCGGGTTTCCCTGCATCCGGCTCCCGATATTCTTAAGG
>JAHHIJ010000053.1 GCA_019358985.1 Tolypothrix brevis GSE-NOS-MK-07-07A
AAAAGCTGAGGGTTAAGCATGTGTTTTCACGCCTGACAGTTAGATCGGTGGTTGTAATTATTTTGGTTGTCGGGGCGTTTGCACTGGCTATAGCTGACGATAATTTTCGTCCGACTTTTGGGGACTTAGCGAAGGTAGGTGTCGGGGGATACTTAGGTCAAATGTTGCCAGAAGCTAAACGCTTTACTGGGGATTCGTAGTAGGCACGAAGCGTGCCTTTTTGAGCGCTGAAGCGCTCACTACGAATATGTAAGCGATCGCTAACCTTGCATTTTCCCTAACACAGCTGTGATAATATCGGATGGTACTTCATCTGTCACGTTAACTACACCAATCTGGGTTGGCAAAACAAACCTAACTTTACCGTCTTTGACTTTTTTATCGGTTTGCAACGCCTCAATTATCGCTTCTATATCCACCCCATCGGGTAATTTTGTCGGTAAACCGGCTTTGGCAATCAAAGCGTCTTGCCTTTGTACATCTTCATGACGCCACATTCCCAATTCGGCAGCAATTTGCCCTGCTGCTACCATGCCAATACCAACAGCTTCACCGTGATTTACTAAACGATAGCCTGTTAAGCTTTCTACCGCGTGTCCGATAGTGTGACCATAATTAAGAATAGCCCGCAGTCCCGCTTCTCTTTCGTCTTTACTGACAACATCAGCTTTAGCTTGACAAGAACGAGTTAAAATGCTATCGATTAATTCCGGCTTGACGTAGCGGTGTTGATTTAGGTTCTTACTCGCTTCGAGTTCGGCAAACAATTCAGCATCCCAAATCACGCCGTACTTGATTACTTCTGCCATTCCCGCGCGAAACTCACGCATGGGAAGGGTTTTCAGCAGTTCTGGGTCAATTAAAACTAAGCGTGGTTGATGAAATGCCCCAATCAAGTTTTTACCTTGGGGATGATTTACGCCAGTTTTGCCACCAATCGCCGCATCTACCATTGCTAAAAGTGTAGTCGGCACTTGTACAACGTTAATTCCGCGCAGCCACGTAGCAGCCGCGAAGCCTGTCATATCCCCAACGACACCTCCCCCCAAAGCTACCATAGTTGAGGAGCGTTCAAGGCGATTTTCTAAGGCAGCGTCGTAGAGTTTTTGGATAGAACTCAGGTTTTTGTAGCGTTCTCCTGGTGCAAGGGTGCAATTGGCAACTTCAAAACCAGCAGCTTTTAAAGATGCTGCTGCTCTTTCCCCATAATACTTAAAAATCGTCGGGTTAGAAACCAGGAGTATTTTTTTACCCAGGGACAAACTGCTCATTTGTTCGCCTAGATGATCTAGAGTACCAGATGCGATCGCAATTTCATAAGATTGCTCCGGTAAATTTACATTAATTATAGTCATCAATAAACCCCCCTATGCCCTATGCTCTCGCATTCTACGCAGGTGAAGGCAAGAATACAAGGGGGAAAAGTGATTAATAACTCTTGACTAATGCTTGAATAGATATTAGTGAAGTCTTATGGAGAAACGTAAATGTTTGCTTTGATATCTTATATTGGCTTTTTGGGTTTGTTCTTTGGTATTGCTGTTGCTCTGCTGTTTGGTCTGCGTAGTGCGAAGATTATTTAAACGTAGAGACGTAGCACTGCTACGTCTAATCAAGGGTTTCAGATTACCCATCATTAAATTCCGTCGATGTCTATTAGGCATCTGTTAAAAAACAATGTAGAGACACGAAATTTCGCGTCTCTACATCGTCAACTTTCTCACTTTGAGCAACCATGAATAACTGTCTTCCAAGAATTTGACGATTTAATCTAGTACAGCACGACGTAAATAAATCACCCATTCTCAATCGCTAAAAAGCTTACTCCATATTACTTTTGAATGCGTGACTTTTGACTTCCACCTTGAGGTTGTAGGTTATCGCGAGTTTTCGGAGGACGCATTTCTAAACCGAGTAAGTTGAGCATTTCTTGGTCGGCGTTGTATCCTGGACAAGGAGTGGTGACGGTTAACATGTGACCGTCGTCGCTGGAAAAGATGGAGTTTGCCCCTGCCATGAAGCATAAGGCTTGTTCAACTTGGGAAAGTCTTGCTCTGCCGGCACTGAGGCGGACATCAGAGGCAGGCATTAAAATACGAGCAGTGGCAATCACTCGCACGACATCCCAAATGGGGACATCTGGCTGATTTTCTAATGGTGTGCCGGGAACTTGGGAGAGAATATTAATTGGTACGGACTCTGGATGTGGTTGTAGTGTTGCTAAAGTCTGCAACATGGAAATGCGATCGCTTACTGTTTCACCTAAACCAAGTATACCACCAGAACATACAGTTACATTTGTTGAGCGGACATGATCAATGGTGTTCAGGCGATCGCCATAAGTCCTAGTTGTAATGATGGTATTATAATATTCTGCTGACGTATCCAAGTTATGATTATAGGCATATAATCCCGCATCTTCTAAGCGCTTTGCCTGAGATTCACTCAGCATCCCCAGAGTACAGCACACCTCTAAACCTAATGCTGTCACCTCTTTAACCATTTCCAATACGTCATCAAATTGGGAATTATCGCGTACTTCTCGCCAAGCAGCACCCATACACACACGACTAATACCACTTTCTTTAGCTTTCTGGGCAATGCCAACTACAGTCTTTTTTTCTAAAAGTGCTTGTGGCTTCACCTCTGTTTTATAGCGAGAAGACTGAGCGCAATAGCTGCAATCTTCTGGACAAGCTCCTGTTTTAATGGAAATTAGCTTGCAAACTTGAATTTTTGTTGAGTCATGATATTGGCGATGCACGCTAGCAGCTTGATAAACTAGCTCTAATAATGGTGTATTATGTAACGTCCAAATCTCTTTATAGTCCCAATCGTAGCGTGTTCTACTCACCGACATCACTATCCTTGTTGTAGAGTTGATCATGGGCATTAGACATCTCCGGAAAAGATGTAGAGACGTAGCAGTGCTACGTCTCTACAATTACTGATGACGTTTGTGTTTTCCGGTTAAACTCGCCGCACCAACGTTTCCCTTATGCCTTGATGCAACACCGCTTCTAAAAACCTACACATATCTAGGCATTAGTCCGTAAATATGGGCAAGCTCAACTCCACGGTATAAGTTCGCTCAACTAGAAGCGCCTAAAGGCTTGGTTCCTTTGCTCCGAGCTTCAGGTTCCTTGACCACTAATCCCCAGTTAGAGATACTGAAACTCATTTCAGTACGAGACTTAAAAATTTATTCGGTTGTTTGTTCGTGGTTCACAAGCCCCAGTACGAGCTTTTTAACCTTCACGGTTAACTAGGCGTTACTATCGGATGTGTTTAGCCACAACTTGCATTGTATCATCAAATATCTGGGCAATTATTATCCTTCTTATTTACCCAGAGATGCAGACTTTTTAGTGAACAGCAGCCAACCCTAACACAAAAGTACCCTTTGAGGGTACTGTAAAATCTTATAGGATGTGTTGAAAATAGAAAGTAGAAGATTCTCTTCACAGATAAACCAGGGATACGCTGGATATGCTGTTGGAATTGTGGGAAAGAACCCAAGAGACGTTACATGTAACTTCTCTTGGGTTCAAATAACGCATAATTAATTTCCACTTTTTACTCCTTTCACTCTTTGGAGTTTAAACCACTTCTCATCAATTAGTTTTAAAAAGGAGAACATCTTGCATGGCTAGAAGCAATAAAAGATCATTAGGGTTTGACTGCAAGCATCAAATTTATTCTCGATGCCCTATTTGTTGCATCGTCCCCCCACATATGCTAGAAAAAGTTGCTGTCAATGGCAATCCTGAACAGCGTCAGTGGGCTTTTCATACATTAAATATTTCCGCACAGCTTCGTGGACGTCGCGATGTGGTAGGTGGTATTAACTTGACAGCTCAACCTGGTGAAAAGCGTCGCACCATCTACGATGCCAAAAATAGCGAACAACTTCCAGGCAAGTTAGTACGTAGTGAAGGTGATCCTGCTAGCAGTGATGAGGCAGTTAATGAAGCTTATGATGCTGCTGGGGCAACTTATGAGTTATTTCATGAAATCTTCGAGCGCAATTCTGTTGATGATAAGGGGCTGCGTTTAGATTCTACCGTGCATTTCGGTGTGAAGTATGACAATGCCTTTTGGAATGGCAGTCAGATGGTTTATGGTGATGGCGATGGAGAGCTGTTTCAACGCTTCACTAAATCAATTGATGTGATTGGACATGAGTTAACTCATGGTGTAACTCAGTATGAAGCTGCTTTAACATACTTTGGGGAATCTGGCGCACTCAATGAGTCAATGTCTGATGTCTTTGGTATTATGGTCAAACAAAGAGTAAATAATCAGACGGTAGATAAGTCGAGTTGGGTTATTGGGGAAGGACTATTTATGCCAAATGTCAAGGGTGTAGGTATCCGCTCATTGAAAGCGCCGGGAACAGCATATGATGATCCTGTGTTGGGTAAAGACCCACAACCAGCGAATTATAAAGACCTTTACAGAGGGATGCAGGATAACGCTGGAGTGCATATTAACTCAGGTATCCCCAACAACGCTTTTTACTTAGCGGCAATGGAAATTGGTGGTTATGCTTGGGAAAAAACAGGCAAAATCTGGTATATAAGTTTACGCGATCGCTTGCGCTCTAAAGCCAATTTTAAAACCGCTGGGAAAACAACTATCCTAGTTGCTGGTGAACTTTACGGCAATAATAGCAAGGAGCAGAAAGCTGTGCAGAATGCTTGGCAAAAGGTAGGAGTTATGTAGAGACGTAAGGAGTGGAACGTCTGTGTTAGACATCGACCGAATTTAATTCTGCGTTGCCTGAAATACGAGCGTAGAGACGCGAAATTTCGCGTCCCTACATCTTTTCCACGCCTATGTCTATTAGACATCTCCAGAAAAGAATGTAGAGACGTAGCAGTGCTACGTCTCTACAAGGGTTGTGGGTAACGCATATTTAATTTCTGGAGATGTCTATTATGTACAGACGTTCCACTATTTACGTCTGTGCGGGAGTTTGGAAGCAAGAAATTCATAATTCATAACTTCTATTTGTCTGCATGTTGTCTTTTATTGTTAAACTAAGATATAATAATTTTTTCCTCCTAGTTATTGGATTTTTCCCAGCGCATACAACACGACGGAGAGTTAAAAAATGCGGATCTCCTTTGAACGCTCAGGTGGCTTTGCTGGAATAATCAAAACAACAAACATTGACACAACTACTCTGTCACCAAACGAATCTAACCAAGTTTCTCAACTAATTCAATCTGCGGGTTTCTTTGAATTACCGCAAACAATCACTTCGGATACACGATCAAAGGATCGCTTTCAATATACGCTGACTATAGATGATAACGGTAAGCAACATACCATCACCATAGGTGAATCTGCACTTTCTGGCAACTTAAAATCCCTAATTGAATGGCTGAAAAACGCACCGACACAGTGAAGCAGTTGGGGGAAAGGGGTAAATATTTCTTTCTTCCCCCTCTTTTTCACAAAACTTCCCAGCCGGTTCCTTTGTAACCGTATTGGAAAATTTCGGGATGCAGAATTTCTGCTAAAATTTCTAAAGAGTCTGCTAATCGTGGTCCTGGACGATTGAAATAGGCATTGCCATCAGTAATATACACCCTACCACTTTGGGTGGCGTGGAGTTTTTGCCATTCTGGATTTTGAGTTAATAGCTGCGCTTCTTGACGAGTGCGATTTAAATCAAAGCCGCAAGGCATAAAAATGATAGCATCTGGATCGCTAGCGATGAGCCTTTCCCACTGCAACTGACATGAAGGCTGACCGGCAACGCTAAAGAGCGATTGTCCTCCCGCTAAGTTGACTAATTCGGGAATCCAATTGCAGGCAACCATTAAAGGTTCAGTCCATTCGATACAAGCGACTTTGGGCAGTTCTGCTAAAGAAAGTCCTTGGACTTTTTGCTTGACAATTTGGACACGAGCTTCTAAATTTTCTAACAGCTTGACTGAATCAACGTTGAAGGCTTTGCTGACTCGCTCAATATCCGTCCAAACATCCTTGAGAACATTGGGTTGCAAGGAAATAATTTGGGGTGAATTGTTAGTTATGGTAGCAACTGCCTTTTCGACATCGCCCAGACTGACAGCACAAACATCACACTGGTCTTGTGTGACAATGTGAGTGGGTTGCAATTGTTCTAAAACATCTGTTTTGATTTCATAAATGCTGAGGGCAGATTGCAACAAGTTGTTAACTTTATCATGAATTTCGCCACTTGATGCATTGGTGTTTAGCCTTGCTTTGGTGCAAACAGGGCGATTTGTGATTTCTGGAGGGTAGTCACATTCATGCGATCGCCCCACAATTATATCAGTTAAACCCAATGCGGCTAAAATCTCCGTTCCACTGGGAATTAGGGAGACAATTCTCACGTTACTCTCTCTCATTGCTCCACCTTCGCAACAGCTGATCATTTTAATTGTTACAAAATTTGACCTGATTGTATATCTTCCTTCAGGAGAATGGACAAGTGTCAATGGGAAGATAAAAATATGACCAGAGAGCTACATAACATTTATTATTTAAGAAGAGAAATATATTATATTTTTCTACTATGTATAATCGCAAACTCAATAACTGACTAGTTATGAAATTAGGGAACTGATTGGCAAAAAGAATTTTGAACTTGCGAGACGCGTTAATCAGAAAAAATATTTTTTCTAATTATGAAAAACCCGATGAAGTCGTTGTAGTTAAAAAAACGGTTCTACTTTGACTATTAAATTGCAAAGCAGAGTTATTCCCAGGAGCAACAAATGCGAGTATTGGCAGTGAGAGATGTTATAGAATGTGAGCAAACGGAAGAGAATTTGCTCATACGGGAAAATTACTTGCGATCGCAAAGTCAGACACTGATGCGACTGGCAAAAAGCAATACATTCTCCCAAGGCAATCTGAACGCAGCATTAAGAGAAATCACCGAAACAGCAGCGCGATCGCTTTTAGTGCAGCGAGTTGGGGTATGGTTATACAATTCAGACCAATCAAAAATTGAATGCATTGATTTATATGATGTCAGCACAAACCAACATACCGCCGGTCTTTATCTTTTAAAAGCAAATTGTCCAGCTTATTTTCAAGCTCTGGAAGAGGAACGTATCATTGCAGTAAATGATGTTTACAATCACAAAATAACCCAAGAATTTGCCGAATCTTATCTTTCTAAGTTTGGGGTTACATCGGTGCTGTATACACCGATTTGGTTAGGAAATCGATTCGTTGGGGTAGTTTGCTACCAGCACGTTGGAGGTATTCGGCAGTGGACAATGGAAGAAGAGAATTTTGCTGCCTCGATTGCAGATTTAGTTAAACTAGCAATCGAAACGAGCGAGCGACATGCTGCACAATTAGCACTAAGAAAAAGTGAGGCAAAATGTCGAGCTTTGTTTGAGCATTCTTCTATTGGTATTAGCTTGGCAAATATGGATGAACGGATAATAGATAGTAATCCAGTGTTATGTCAGATGCTAGGTTACAATCAAGAAGAACTATACGATAAACGTCTCACAGATTATATTTTTATTGAAGATTTGACTACATATTTAGAGGATCAACAAATAGTAGTAGAAAATGGCGATCGCTTCCAGAAGGAATTACCTTTTCAACATAAAGACGGTAGTTTAGTTTGGACTCACATTTCGGTTTCTTTGATTTCCGACACAAATAATCAACCTGAGTTTTTCCTCACCACTGTAGAAGATATCACAGAACGCAAGCGAACTGAGTTGAAATTGCTTCAAACTAAAGAAGCAGCTGAAGCAAGTAGTCGAGCAAAAAGTGAATTTTTAGCAACTATGAGTCATGAATTGCGTACACCTCTAAATGCAATTATGGGGTTATCTCAGTTACTGCAACAAAAAATAGTTGGTACACTCAATGAGCAGCAAGAAGAATATATAAATTATATATACAGTAGTGGTGAACAGTTGCTGGCACTGATTAATGATATTCTTGATTTGTCTAAGATAGAAGCCGGGAAAGAAGAATTAATCCTGTTGCCTTTGCAAGTGCAAGATATTTGTAACTCTGTAATATCGACAGTGTGCGATCGCGCTTCAGAAAAAAAATTGCAACTCACAACCGAAATATATCCAGAGGCAGATGTTTGCATTGCTGACGAAGGAAAAATTAAACAAATGCTACTAAATCTGCTGACGAATGCGATAAAATTCACCGCAGCGGGTAAAGTCTCGCTGACAGTGAAAAAAGTACCGCAAGGGATGATGTTTACAGTTTCTGATACGGGTATTGGTATTGACTCAAGTCAATTTCAATTTTTGTTTGAACCATTTAAACAGCTTGATAGTCGCTTAAATCGCGAGTACGAAGGTACTGGTTTAGGTTTAGCTTTGACACGCAAGTTAGCACGAATGCATGGTGGAGATGTGACAGTAGAATCCACTTTGGGAGAAGGTAGTCGATTTATGCTATTTCTGCCAGATTCAACTCCAGTGGAAGAGGGGGGGAGGGGGGGATGGGGGGAGGGGGGGAAAGAAAATAATTCTTCTTCTAGCTTCAATCTCCCCGCTAGTACAACCAATAAACGCATCTTGCTAGTGGAAGACGAGGAAAACACTGCCATATTGTTGCAAGATTATCTTCAGGCAATTGGTTATGAGGTGGAAAAAAGTATCGATTCAAACAGCTTCTTACATCAGATAAGAAATTTTCAACCAGATTTAATTTTGTTGGATATGCATTTAAATCGAGATGTCAGCGGATGGGATTTACTGAATCTTGTGCGACAAATACCTTCTTGGCAAGATTTGCCAGTGGTAATTATGGCACCAATGGAAATGACTGTAGATTGCGAACGCTTGTGGAAAGCTGGTGCTAATGACTATCTCAGTAAACCGATTCGTATCGTTCAATTAGAGTCAATATTGATGCAATATTTGAGTTAAATTGGGCAATAGACATATGGTAGAAAAGATGTAGAGACGTAGCATTGCTACGTCTAATCAAGGGTTTCGGGCAACGCATAATTAAATTAAGTTGATGTCTAATGAACATCTCCAGAAAAGACGTAAAGACGTAGCAGTGCTACGTCTCTACAAGGATTTCAGGTAACGCATGGTTAATTTATGGAGATATCTAATCTTCAATTCCTAGTCCCCAGTCCCCATTCTTGATAAATCTGCCATGCTTTAATTATGTTTCCTTGCATGAGGTAGGCAACTGCTGAAAGTCCCTTTAATTCAGTGATGTTAGGATTTTTGGCTAAACCAGATTGTAGGGATTTTTGTGCTGCTGCTGGTTGCCAATTGTAGAGATGGACAAATCCTAGATAGCCGTATGCGTAGGGATTTACTGGGTCTAATTGAGTTACTTTAGTAAAAGAGGCGATCGCATCATTCACTCTGGTTTGCAATACGTTTGCTAAAGCTAAAGCATACACCCAATCACGATTTTCAGCAATATGCTCTAATCTATATTCTAAACTTAATCTTCCTTGTACCAAATAATCCTGATTTGGGTCGTACTGATTGATACGTCCTACTTCATCAAATACTTTTTCTAGTGCCGATCCACCTTTGGGTAAATTAGCTCCTAATATGCGTAATTGCGTGACTAAATCTAACTCTGGTGCCGCTATGGCAGTGGCTTTGGGGTCAATTTGCAAAGTAACTTTTGGCACTTTAATCGGATAAGTTTCTCCAGAAATTCGATTCAAATAAGTTGCTTCTAAGGTGTAAGTTCCTGCTACTGTATCAGCACTTGGTAGCATCGCCATTCTTTCAATAACTGATAAATGCTGATTTGAGGTGGAATACAAACTCCCCATCGCGATTCCGTGATCGTGTAACCATTTGATATTATCGGTGTTTCGCCAAGTTAATAATACCAAACCTTGTTGTAACTCTTGCGAAGAGCCAGACCACTCATAAGTTACAGGTATAGGTATTCCTGGCGGCGCTTTTTCTGGGACTTTGACTCGTGATAGAATAATCCGGCGGGGAGTTTTTGCTGAAAGAGATTTTACTTCTACTGGTGGCAGCTTTTGATGATAAAGTTTCAGAATACTGCGATCGGGTAACTTCCAAGACTTATTTAGCTGGAAATCTGGTGATGTTTGCACAGCTTCGACTATGGCAGCTTGGTTTGGTGGAATTGAACCTTGATCGCCGGTTTTGGTGAGAAACCAAGAAAGCGATCGCTTATCTTGTTCAAGAAACTTTTTCCTTGTTCCTACCTGTCGTCCGTAAACTCGAAAGTTCTCTAATGCCCCATAATAATTGAAATTGTGCTGGTTAATTTCTCCGGTTGAAGGCAAAACTCCCAGGGTAGAATGCAGATATGGTTCTGTTTGGATAATTTGAGCAATTACTTGTCGATGTGGGTACTGTTGTCCCATATAAGGATAAAATTGCGATCGCGGACTTAAAGTTTGCGTCATCCAACCACCCAAAGCACCTCCCACAGGAAACAAGTTGAATAACATCAAAATTATTGCCAAACCAACAGTATAAAAGCGGGTACGCTTTCCCCAAAGATCACGAGAACAAGTTAACCCGTAAGCCAAGAATAATGACAATACTGGTAAGTATGGTAAGACATAGCGATCTTGTTTGTTAGGGTTGAGGCATGATAATAGATAACTTCCCAGCCAAAATATTGCGATCCATTTCAGAGAGTAGGAAAGAGGAGGAGTGGAGGATGGGGGGAAAGAAGAATTATTCTCCTTGTTTTCAAGTCTTTCTTCTTTAACATGTCCCCAATAGAGTAGTAAAGCAAATATAGGTACTAGTAATAAAGGTAAAGAAACTTGAGTTGGTAATTGACGCCAATAATAAGTCCAAGCTTCGATTGTATTTATCGGTGCTTGATTTTCAGCGATCGCAGAATCTATTGTAGCTCGTTTACCAGAAGTGAGGATAACTAACCAATTGGTGCGATACCAGGGAGCAAACACCAACACTGACAAGCATAAACTACTTAGTAGCTGTGCTAAACGTCCCCAGCGTCGTTGACTTAGCGTTGCAAATCCTACCCAAGCGATCGGCGTTAATAAAAAGAATAACGCAGTTTGCTTCACTAAAAACGCTAATCCTAAAGATAAACCAAAAGCAATTGCCCAGAGGAGGGAGGGAGGGGAGGAGGGGGAGAAAGAAGAATTATTCTTTTTGTCTCTTGTCTCCCTTGTCTCCTTGTCTCCTTGTCCCCAAGTCTCCCTGTCTCCCCTAACCTTCCAAAGTGTGAGGCAATAAAAACTTAAGGTAACGATAGATGTGAGAGGATAATCTAAGAGAAATTCTAAACGCAGGCGATAAAGACCTGGTAAAATTTGACATAATGCAGCGGCACATAAACCTACAGAGTCGTTAAATAGCAGTTTACCCAAGCCATAGACTGACCAAAGCAAAATCGCGCTAAATAACAGCATTACCAAAATGGCTTGATCTGCACCAGTACCAAAGATATTTTGAACAATAGCAGTAATGATGTAAGTTAAAGGCGGTATTTTAGAAGATAGCAGCCAAAAACTTCGCCACCATTCTACATCCCACCATTGAGCATTTTGTAACGCTTGCCGATAGGTTAACGTGCCGGTTAAGTAATCTGCTTGATCCCAACCTGGAATTGAGCGATCTAGTGTCAGCCAAATGCGATCGCATAAAGCACCTAACAGCCAAATTATCCCCAGAATCAGTATACTATTATATTTATTTCGCTTTGTTTTGACAGTCATAAATCGCTTCGCTTCTGCGATCGGTTAAAAGTGAAGAATTATAAATTATAAATTTACAGGAGATTGCGCTTTAATCGAATACACGTAGAGACGTAGCACTGCTACGTCTCTACAAGGTTTTGGATTTTATATATATACTTTCTAAACCTGAAATCTGCTGTATATAAAATCTTAACTCTGTAGAGACGCGATAAATCGTCCTCTTTACTTTTTCCTCATTTTGACATGGGCAATGCCCGCTTCTATAAATATTTCTCCCTCTTCGACAAAACCGAATTTGTAGTATAAACCTTTTATATACACTTGGGCGTTAATCACAACTTCCGGAATCTTTTTGTTTGCTATAATCAACAACGCCTCATTTATAATTTTCTTACCAATACCTTGACCCCTAACCGTAGATAAAACAGCAAGCCTTTCTATCTTGACAGTTTTATCATCCAAATATCTTATCCTCGCCGTTCCCACAGCAAGATTATCTAAATAAGCAATCAAATGGTCGCATATTTCATCTTTACCGTCAAACTCTAAAGCTTCTTCAACCCCTTGTTCCTCTTGAAAAACGACCTTTCTAATCGCTTTAATCTGCGAAAAATCCTCAGAAAAATCCGCTAACCTAACCACTAAATCCCTCATCAAACTCTCTTGGCGTCCTTGGCGCCTCGATATAAAATTAAGGTGGGGGTTTCCCCCACCTTAGTAGGTAGGCACAAATAAACCCAACTATGTTACAAAATGTAAAATGCTTGAAAGCCTTGCGATTGCCTCACTTCGCTTCGCTCCGTTCGCAATGACATAGTTATAAATTTTCCCGCTTACCCACCTATACCAAATAATAGGAGTGAAAATGAATTATGCGTTGTCCGAAACCCTTGTAGAGACGTAGCTAGGAGTGAAAATGAATTATGCGTTGTCCGAAACCCTTGTAGAGACGTAGCTAGGAGTGAAAATGAATTATGCGTTGTCCGAAACCCTTGTAGAGACGTAGCACTGCTACGTCTCTACTTTTCGGGAAATGTCTAATTAATCTGCACCTTCAATGGGAGCAAAACCTTGACGTTGAATATTTTCCGTTATCGTGCGCGGTTCCAAGAATTGTAACAGATAATCGGGACCTCCAGCCTTAGAACCTACTCCCGAAAGCTTAAACCCACCAAAAGGTTGACGAGCAACGATCGCACCTGTAATATTGCGATTAACGTACAAATTCCCGACTTCAAACTCTGACTGCGCTTGTTCAATGTGGGAAGGAGTTCTCGAATAAAGTCCTCCAGTCAAAGCATAATTTGTCCCGTTCGCCACTTGCAACGCTTCCTGAAAATTCTTCACGCGAATTACAGCCACAACTGGACCAAAAATTTCTTGTTGAGCAATTGTGGAATCTGGCAATACTTCACTAAAAATCACAGGTCCGATAAAATAGCCTTGATCAGGTGCTGGCATTTCCAAAGCAGCTTTCGCTGATTGACGACCTATTTCAATATACTCCCGGATGCGATCGCGTGCCGCAGCATCAATCACAGGTCCAACTTGAGTACTTGGTAACTCAGCCTCCCCAATATTCAGCGATTTCGTCGCTTCGACAAAGCGCTCCACAAAGGTATTATAAATCGGTTCAACCACAATTACACGGGAACAAGCAGAACATTTTTGTCCGCTGTAACCAAACGCCGATTGCACAACCCCCACCACAGCCGCGTCTAAATCAGCACTTTCATCCACAATAATTGCATTCTTCCCGCCCATCTCTGCAATCACCCGCTTCATATGCTTTTGACCGGGTTTGAGAATTGCTGCTTCTGCGTAAATCCTACAACCTACTTCTTGGGAACCTGTAAAAGCGATGACATGAGTCTCTACATGATTCACCAAATAAGCACCAACTTGGGAACCCTTGCCAGGAACGTATTGAAAAACACCTTTAGGAATTCCCGCTTCCACCAAAACTTCTGTAAATTTAGCCGTAATCACAGAAGAAGTTTCCGCCGGTTTGAGGAGAGTGCAATTCCCTGCAACCAAAGCAGCAACCGTCATTCCGCAAGCGATCGCTAACGGAAAATTCCAAGGAGAAATCACCACTGCAATTCCCCGTGGGAAGTAAATATAACGATTATTTTCCCCCGGAACGTCATAATTAACACCTTCATCCAACCGTTCCATCTCGTCCGCATAGTAGCGACAAAAATCAATCGCCTCAGAAACCTCCCCATCCGCTTCCCGCAAAGGCTTACCGACTTCCAAAACAATCCAAGCCGAAAACTCAGCACGGCGTTCTTCCATCAAATCCCCAGCCTTCCGCAAAATCGCCGCACGTTCCTTCACCGGAGTCTTCCTCCAACCAGGAAAAGCAGATTTTGCAGCTTTCATCGCTTCTTCTGCTTGTTCCACACTCAGAAGTCCAACCTTCCCCACAATTTCCCTGAAATTCGACGGATTAACAGAATCAACAACATCCTGAGTTTGGACATACTCCCCATTCACCAAAGGTAAATAAGTTTTCCCAAACTGCTGACGAACACTTTGCAAAGCTTCCTGAGAAAGCTTTATTTTCTCCTCCTCAGCATAATCTGTATCAGCCACACCGAGGAAAGAGGAGGGGAAGTCTTCTTGTTTTTCTTTTAATTTGACAACTGGGGGTGCAATTAACTCTTCAACCGGACGATTCTCCAAATTTTGCCGTAAAAACGAACTATTTGCGGTATTCTCCAACAAACGGCGAATTAAATACGCCATTCCTGGGAGCAACTCCCCATAAGGACAGTAAACTCGAACTCGATAACCCTTATCAACCAACGCCGAAGCTAGTTTATCACCCATACCGTACAGCACTTGCATTTCAAAGCAACGCCGGGGGACATTTAAACTCTCAGCTATAGCGATCGCTCTAGCTTGCGATCTTACATTATGACTACCAATAGCAGCATACACATATTCATAACTCTCCAACAACAACTGCGTTATCGTTTCAAAATTCCCATCCGTTGCCGCCTTATCATTGTAAACTGGTTGTTGCCAGTGTTTTTGTGCAGCTTTAATCGTTTCCTGATCCCAATACGCACCCTTCACCAAACGAATTGTAATCGGATAACCGCGCTCCTTTGCCCAGGCAATCAAGTTTCGTGCATCTTCTTCACTATCGCGCAGATACGCTTGAATCGTCATCCCAATATCTGTACGTTGCCGAAACTCATCTTCCAACAAGACTTTTTTCAAGATACTGAAAGTTAAGTTTTTATAAGCGTACTGTTCCATATCAAAGTGAACAGAAGCACCATTATCTTTCCCACGACGCAACAAAGTACGAATGCGCGAACTTACTCGCTCCTCACTACCTATAGCATCTAACGGGTCAAACTGCGAATAAAACGCGGTTAACTTGACAGAAACCTGAACTTTTGCCACATCCGCTTCATCAATTGCCGGAATCTGACTCCAACCCTTAGACGCTTCCACAAGTTGTTGCATCAATTCCAAATAACGTTCCAGATAAGATTGCGCTTCAGTTTCAGTAATTACCGCTTCACCAAGCAAATCGATGGTGAAAGCCATTTTTTCTTTACGCAGTCTCTCAACCGTCTTGATGACCTGTTTAATATTTTCCCCAGAAATATATTTATGCGCTAGAGTTTCAACCGCAGTCCCTACGGTTGTCGCAGCAACTTGTCCCGGCATAGAATCAGGGTTAGCAAAATTTAGCATCCCCTTCAAAGCAGCCGGTAACTCTACAGACTCATCCCCTAAATATTCTTGTAAATGCGCCGCAATTTCTGCTTTACTATTCAAAGCAGGTAAAGTATCGATAAAGCGAAATAACTGCACCCGCAATCCAGGATTACTCATAGCCCAAGCTAGCAATTTATCATCCCAGCGCATTTGATCGCGCAAAGCACCCAAAAAAGAGCGATTTTCTTGCGTCGCAGCTAAAAGCTCTTTGGCAATTTCTTGAGTTTTCGCTTCGTAAGCACTTTTTTCTACTTGTAATACCACTCTCTACAGACTCCAATTTTAACGCAAGGCTTTCTTAACAAAGCTTGTATCTTCTATTTTCGCTCTTGGATTCTGTGAATACCACATATATATATGATGCACGAGTGATGCAAATAGTCAAGATTCATCAGGAAGAAAACCTCAAAAAAGACTCTGCGTTACTTTGCGCTTACCTTAGCGTACCCTTCGGGTTCATCAGTTCGACGGGACGGAAACCGACTCCGCCGACTGATTCACCTTTGCGTTGAAAAAAGCCACGCATCAACCTCATCCCGATAAAATAAAAACAATTACACCAAAAGGCAGCAATTATGGCAACCCAAATCGGTGAAGGAAAATCTTTGACTGAACTGGTAATTTCTTGGGAAGCTTTACCAGAGAATTTTCAGCTTGAGGATGAACCTGTGGAAAATACATCACAGCCAATTTTAGCAGGTGCGTTGCGTGAAAGTTTAGAAATTGCCGGATTTATTCAACCTCAAATGTTGATTGCGTCAAACTTTGCTCTTTGCGCTACTTTAAACGGACAATTTATTGCTAAAGCACCAGATTGGCTTTATATTCCAACTGTAAATCAAAATTTAGGAGAACGCAAAAGCTATACACCTAATTTAGAAGGTGATATTCCCGCAATTGTGATGGAATTTATTTCCGATAACGATGGGGGAGAGTATTCAGTTAAACGAACTTATCCACCTGGAAAATGGTTTTTCTACGAACAAATTATCAAGGTTTCCATTTACATAATTTTTGACCAAAATGGAGGGTTATTAGAATTTTACCAACTGGAAAATGAGCGATATGAATTACAGCAACCTAACTCTGATGGACTTCATTGGATTGATTCAATGAGCTTATTTTTAGGTACTTGGCAAGGAACAAAAGAAGCGAGAACGGGTTATTGGTTGCGCTGGTGGGATGAGTCAGGTAATTTGTTGCCGTGGGCAATAGAAAGGGTAGAAAAAGAACGTCAACGCGCTGAAATTGAACGTCAACGTGCTGAAATTGAACGTCAACGTGCTGAAATTGAACACCATCGTGCCGAACAAGAACGTCAGCAAAAAGAAAAACTTATTGCTTATTTGCAATCTCAAGGCATCGATCCTAATACTTTACTTTCAGAATAAATCGATTCAAAAATAATCTCATATCTGAGAAAGCACATATCTTAGATATTGACCGAATTTAAATGTTATCCAAAACCCCTAGAGACGTAGCACTGCTACGTCTCTACATTCTTTCTTTTACGGCTATAAAAAACTGCTACGGGTAAGATTTATATAAATGCGACAAACTATTTTCTTTTCGGAATCACATTTCTCATCCCACCTTTAGCACCAACGGTATCACTTTTGTAACGGGGGATGATATGAATACTTGCGTGCATCATATTTTGACCCGCATCTCGATTAATATTCATCCCCACATTAAAACCGTCAGGTTGAAATTTTTGAGTGAGAATTTCTTGTACTTTATTAACCATTAGCCAGCAAGCAGATTGCTCTTTCAATGGTAGCTCAAAATAATTGCTGACATGACGTTTGGGAATAACCAAAACGTGACCTTTATTTACAGGATAACCGTCAAACATTGCATAAGCAGTAGCAGATTCGGTTAAGAAACTTAGATGCGTATAAGGATTACAAAATAGACAATTATTGCTTGAATTTCTTTGGTGATTATAATGAATGTACTCATAAATCTCACAATTATCGTCTAATTTAATAGAATTAAAGGGAAGTTTCACACTACATTGATAGGTAGGTTTCTTATGGACATAATGCTCTCGAAAACCTTCTCTTTTTATATCCCGTCTAACGGAATAGTAAGCTTTGCCTCCCGGTTTTAAAAGGTATGATATACCCATGAGAACATTTGCTTGTTCTTCGGTAAACAAAACATTTAAAACATAAAAGCAAATTATTGTATCGAATTTTTCATGAGGATGTTCTGGAAAATAATAAGGATCGTATCCTGTAATATCAAAACCTTTTTCTTGTAATAATTTAACATCATTCCCCAACCCACAACCAAAATCTAAGATTTTACCTTTCAGCAAGTTTTTCTCCAATAAAAACTTTGCTGGAAATGATAAGTAAATTCTTTCTATTGCAGTGAGGTGGGTGAATTTATTTTGTTGCTTTTGCATAGGATACACATAAATTTTCGGCGATTACACACTATCAGGTGAAGTTCCTCAATCCAATCAGGAGACGCTTTACTTGTTCTTAATACAAAGAGGATATTTTAAGATATGCACTATTAAATAATTTTAGCTCAGTACAAATACGGAATTAAGCGAAGATTTATTAGACAGGGAAAAGAGCGATCGCTCTTTTAATTTCAGCAAGCGATCGCCTATACTTAACAGACTAGGTGTTTAGTCACAAAGGTGTTACTACTTACCCTCAAAAGTAGTATGCAATGCCCAACTTTTTTATTACATTCCGTGTTGCATCCTAGATATAATGGCTTATTATACTGAAATAATACTCAGTTCAAATGAACATTTACTGCACTAATCCTAACTGTCGGTATCCGGAAAACCCAGTCCCTGATGAGTTCCGCAATCTTAGGAGCCACCAACAGAGGTACTGTAGTAGCTGTGGAATGACTTTAATTCTGAAGACTCGTTACATACCCTTAGAGCAAATAGGCTGGGGAGGATTTGGCAAGACATTTCGCTCATGGGATGCTCACCTTCAGCAGCAGTGCGTTGTCAAGCAATTGCAGCCGAGAAATACTTATAGAAATCATTTTTCACACTCGGAGCTTGAATCGATAAAAAAGTCTTTTGAGGAAGAGGCAAGAGCCTTGAGAGATATCAAGCATGAACAAATTCCTCTACTCTATGATTACTTTGAATTGCCAGTACCTTCTGATTCACAAGAAGAATTCCCCAAAGAATTATTTTATTTAGTGCAAGAATATGTCCAAGGTGAGACTTTGGAGAAGGAACTTAATCAGAAAGGTCGTTTTTCAGAAACTGAAGTTTTACAGGATTTAGGACAACTTCTGAACGTCCTCAAGTACATACATGAAAAAAGACAAGTTATTCATAGAGATATCAAGCTCTCTAATATTATTCGTCACGAAAATGGAACGCTTTATTTGATAGATTTTGGTGCTGCGGTGAAGCGTAAATTAGAGCCAAAAATCCCTGTTCAGCAATCAATGGCAATGGGAACTCCCATCTTTTCACCACCAGAGCAATTAGCTGGTAAAGGAATATTTTTTTCATCAGATTTATATTCTTTAGCTGCAACCTGTATTTGTTTGCTTACAGGTAGAAATGTCAATGAGCTTTGGAATGAAAATAGGTGGATTTGGAGAGAATACGTTAATGTAAACGATAATTTGGCAGACATTTTAGATCGGATGTTGTCATATCAACCAGAGGATCGTTATGAGTCTGCTGAGTCAGTAACTACTGCTCTTTTTGGGCAAATATCGCTAAATCCAAATTCTTCGGTAAATAGGGAAAATCCGCGTGAATCTCAAGAATTCAATTATACTACAATTCGCGAGAGTATAAGTTTTTCTTTGAGGCTCAAGAGGCTGATGAAGAAACTGTTTTTACCTATTGGATTAGTTGTATTAGGAAGTGCGATCGCATTGTTAATTCCCTGGTGGATGCATCCCCCTATTTGCGATTTTAAAAATCAAAATGGATTCAGTTGCGGTGAGGCAATTTTGATTCCCAAAAATCCCATGATTTCTGAGGCAGTTTTTGCTGACAAGGAAAGAGGAATCACTGCATTTGGGCAAACTCATTTTAACCAAGCTATTGTATATTTTAAAAAATACCTTGCTTCTAATCAAAATGACCCTGAAGCACGTATTTATCTAAACAATGCTAAAGCAGCTATGACAAAAAAACCTCTAAAAATTGCCGTTACTGTTCCAATTGTTGACGATCAACTTAATGGTTCAAATGACATTGCCGAACAAATGTTACGTGGATTTGCTCACGTTCAAGATAATTTTAATCAGAATCAGGGCATTAACGGAAGACTGCTGTTTCTGGAAATAATGAGTACAGGTTGGCAGAAGAATAAAATTAGGCAAATAGCTGATGCCATCGCTAGCAAAGAAAATATCTTAGGAGTCATCGGTTATTATACCAGCGATAGTATACAAGAAGCTGCCCCAGCTTATGATGGGAAAATGGTGGCTATATCTCCTACGAGTACAGCTGTTAGAGATTCTGCTTTTCAATTAAATAACTACATTTTTCGCGTATCTCCAGATAACTCGGCTGCGGCTGATAAACTAATGAAATATATCGTGTATCAAAAATTGAATAAAGTAGCTATTTTTTATGAGCCTAATGAGAAATTTGCTGAATCTTTGAAGAAAGAATTTGAAAGTGTTGTCTTTCTAAATAGAAAACACCTTGTTAACGAGTGTTCGATAATTCATAGCACAACTGAAGTATTAAATTGTTTGCGACAAGCAAAAGAAAGTAATGCAGAAGTAATCATGTTAGCCTTTAGCGATAAAGTGGCAAGAATTGCGGCAACACTTATCATTAACCAAAGTGAAAATATCACCATACTCGGTGCAGATACTCCATATCTCGAAACTGTCAGCCAAGCTAATATTCCAGTTGATAAACTGAGAATAGCCGTTCGTTGGCATAGAAGTAATAGTCCTAATTCTAAGTTTGAGAAGGAATCTGTGAAGCTTTGGGGAACTGGAGACGTGAACTGGCGAACTGCAATGTCTTATGATGCTACGATGGCAATGGTTGAAGCACTCAAACGCAGTCAGGGTAATTATACTCGTCAGAGGCTCTACGAAGTGTTGAATGAGCCTACTTTTTCAGCCGATGGTGTGAGTGCAAAGGTGGAATTTAATAATTTACGCGATCGCAAACCATTACCGGGTATCGGTGTCTTGGTTAAAGTTGAAAATAACAGGTTCCTTGTCGATAAAACATCATATAATTAGCTTACTATAAGTTACTCGGTATCGTCTTAAATCTATTTTCCGAACCCAAGGAATAATCCTCTAATTTAAAATCAGCAAAAGGCTTCTTCTCTAACCTATTTCTTAACGCTTCATCTAAAATTACACCTTCTGATTGCTTCTTCACACCAATAATAATAATACTTCTTTGATAATCTGTTGAATCTTGATTCTTCTGACAATCACTCCGCTGAAATTGACCCATATTTAACAATCGATAACCTTGCACACTTTTCGTATTGCTAAATATTTTCTTCACTAAAAGTTGTAATTGCTGAGAACGTTCAAAAGCTCTTTTTTCTTCTACTTCTACATTACCCTCACAAGAAGCTGTGCCTACAGAGATAATCTCACTGGGATTTTCCATGATTCTCTGAATACCTTCTTCTTCTAAATTAGACTTTAAAGAATTCAACTTAATCAGTTCATTATTATATTTAACTTGATAATTACTGCCAAGCTGCCATTTATATTCTACTGATAAAACAGCAACGTTAAATTCAGCAACTCTACCTTGACTATCTTTACCTTCTTCATAAGGAAAGTAATCAACTTTGCCTTTTCTTTCTGGTGCTTGTCCATAATCTGGAGGTGAAGAACTTAATTTAGAAGAACGAGTTGCTAAGGCTACTAAACCTAATAATCCTAACGATATCAGCAACGCGGCAAACAATGCTAATAAAGGAACTTTTTCTGGCTGCTTTTCTGGCTGCGGTGGTAAAGTCGTCGTAGTTGGTTGCGCTAACAAGGCAGTTTTTGGACTTCCCACAATATTTACAGTTGCAATAGTTCCTGTTAATTGTTGCTCAATTGCCTCCAACTGTTTTATAATATCCTGAGCGGTAGCTGGACGCTGATTTACATCCCGCACCATCAGCGAATCAATCAAATTCAACAGTAAAGGTGAGATTTGCATCGCATGATTTTGCCAATGCAATACATTATGGTGGCTGTCGTACATCTCCAAAGGATGATACCCTGTGAGCAAAAATACAAACGTGCGTCCTAATGCATAAAAATCTGATTGCGCTACAGCTTGAGCGCTTATTTGTTCTGGTGCGCTGTAGCCAGATGACATAATTGCTGTAATCCCTCCACCACCGCTGCTAATTTTGGCTAAGTAGGTTCTAGTAACTTCTCTGGCTGTACCAAAGTCAATTAACACTAACTGCCCATCAGGACGAATCATGATGTTAGATGGTTTTATATCTCGATGCAGATACTGTTTCCCATGTACCAGAGCTAAAATTTCTAACAACTGCCTTAACCAGGCTACAGTTTGTTCTTGAGAAATCGGTTTATTTTGCTGCTGTTTTAGCCATTGTTCTAAGTTGGAACCTTCAATTTTTTCCATGACAATGCAGTGTAATACTAAGCCATTTCTGGTCTGATATTGAAAGTAACCATCCACTTTGGGTATACCCGGATGATTCAAATTTCCTAGCACTGCTGCTTCTTGTTGAAATAATTCTACTGCTTTCGCATCAGTTGATAAATCCTCTTTGAGTACTTTGAGGATTTTCGGTGTGTCTTGTTCGTATGCGTCATAAACTTTGCCAAAACCAGTTTTGTCACTCAAAAGACGCAACACCCGATAGCGTTTTAACAACTCAAGTTGGGAACCACAACTTTGACAAAAGCGGTTCTCATCGTTGTCTGGGTGATTTGGTTTCAGGCAAACTGGATTAATACAAAAGCTCATGAATGTCGCTTCGCTCCAAGGAAAAAGATTAATTTATCATATTTTTAGATCGTAGTGGCACTTCAGTAATCAAGATAAGCGATGAATCGCTTACTACGAATGTTATTTTTCTGACTTATGCTGCTTTAAGAAAGTAAAAAGATTAATTTAGAATATTTTTAGATCGTAGTGAGCACTTCAGTGCTCAAAAGAAGCGATGAATCGCTTACTACGAATGTTTTAAGAAAGCTGCTACGGTTGAGTTAAATGCTTGACTTTCTGTCAAAAATGCCCAGTGATTACCGGGAACTTGGCAGATGTGTAAGTTTGTTAGATAAGTTTTGTAGGGTTTAAGTTGCCATTGTTGACGATTAACACCTTTTTCTGGTTGGATAAACAGAGTAGGGGTATCTATTATAACTGTTAATCCAGGAACTCGCATCACTTCTTCAAAAATGCGATCGCGTGCAGCTATTGTAAATTTACTACCCCAACTACCATCGGCTTTTTCTTCGATTCCAGCTTGAAAGACTTGCTGCTGTAAAGAATTCCAATCCTGATATTCACTTAATTTACGCGCTTGCATCTCCGCTTGTTCTAAACTAGCAAATGGTCCCATTCCTTTGAGAAATGGCAAGACACCATACAACAACGGAAATGTCACTTTGAAGAAACTCGGTATTTTCCAAATAAAAATCGGATCTACAAGAATCATACTCCGCAAACGTGCTGGATTTTGCTTTGCCCAAATGCAAGCTAATTTACCACTCCAAGAATGCGCTACAACATGAGCAGATTTCCATCCCAAATGATCCATCAGTGCTTCTAAGTCAGCGATCGCACTCTCAAAAGTATAATCTGTCTCAGGCTTACTACTTTCACCATGACCGCGCATATCTGGAGCAATTATATGGTATTCTGCCGCTAGGTAATCTCCCAAGCCTGACCAAACAACGGCATTGTCAGCTAAACCATGTAATAGCAGCAACGGTTCTTTACCTTGATTCCACTCTAAGTAAGATAGTTGGATATCAGATTTCGATAAACTTTGACGTATAGGCATCATTGGATCACTTGTAGATATTTGCGCTTATATCGTACTCCTATAGAGGATTTGATATTAGACATCTCCATAAATTAATTATGCGTTGCCCGAAACCCTTGTAGAGACGTAGCACAGAATAGTCTCTACCTATGACTCTGGAGATGTCTATTGTACACATTTTGATAATAATCGCTAAAATAGATTTAGTCGTAATGACTTCGACTTGCATTTAATAAAATGCTATTGAATCTATATTAGGATGTTGGTTTATGGTGAGAATTGTTGGCATTGCAGGTAGTTTAAGACCGGATTCTTACAGCCAAATGGCTTTACAATTAGCAGCGCAAAGAGTAGAAGTGCTAGGTGCCGAAGTCGAAATTTTAGACTTAAGGCAGATGAAGTTACCTTTTTGCGACGGGGGAAAAGAATATCCAGATTACCCCGACGTCAAACGGATGCAGGATGCTGTCAGTTCTGCTGATGGATTAATTTTAGCAACACCAGAATATCACGGCAGCGTCAGTGGTGTATTAAAAAATGCACTAGATTTGATGAGCTTCGATCAGCTTTCTGGTAAAGTAGCAGGATTAATTAGCGTCTTAGGGGGACAACCTAACAGCAACGCTTTAAACGATATGAGATTAATTCTCAGATGGGTTCATGGTTGGTGTATACCTGAACAGGTAGCAATCGGACAAGTTTGGAAAGCTTTCAACCCTGAAGGTAAGCTACTAGATGAGAAACTATCTCAACGATTTGACGAATTTGCCCAAAGTTTAGTTGAAAATACCCGCAAGTTGCGAGGTGTGAGTTAGGGGAATCGAGGAGTGGGGGAGTGGAGCAGTGGGGGATAAGGAGAATAATTCTTGTTTCCCCCCTGCTCCCCCTGCTCCCCCATCTTCCTAATGGTGGTGATGATGTCCGCTAGCTAGTTGGGGGTTAACTGCTACAGAGTCCTCCGATAAGAGTTCAGCGATATGAGCATTTGCCCATTGTGCTGCCACTGCTAAGAATTGAGGATCGTCGTTGACGCAAGCCATTTGTACATAGCCTAAGTCAGGGTGTTTTTTCTCTAGGTCATGAATAATGTGATGCACATCCAAGAGAGTTTCGTGATTTTCTGTCGCAAAGCCTATTGGCATAAATACTATCACCTTCGCACCCAATTGGATGAGGTTTTTTGCTGCTTGTTCAGCGTTTGGTTGCGTCCAATCAATTAAAGGTGTGTCATGGTTGAGCCAACCTACCGAGATGAGAGGATAGCGGTTAATTAGTTTATCACGTACTAAGTCGTAAAGTATCTGACTTTCGGTAATCCCGGAAGTAAAGCCTTTCGCTTTGTGGGGACAACCGTGATTCATTAAGACAATACCGATTTGAGAAGGCAGGTAAGTGTTAGCCAAATCAGCGTTAATTTTTTCTTCAACCAGATGAGCCATCAAATTGATGTAAGCTGGTTCGTTGTAGAAAGAAGGAATGTAACGCTGTGCTTTAACCCAGTGTTCTTCACCATTAGTGACTTGGGAAAGAGCATTGTTAACTTGCTCTATCGCTATGCCGCTAGTAAAGATAGAATCAACTACCAGCAAGGGATAAATTAGTAGTTTGTCAAAACCTGCTTCACGAATTTCTGTTAAAACTTGGTCGGGGAGAAAGGGAGCGCAGAAGTTGAAAGCTTTGAAAACTTGAACGCGATCGCCCCATTTTTCTTGTAAATTTTTCTCAATTCCAGCGCGTTGCTTTTCAAATATAGCATTATG
The DNA here is from genome assembly GCA_019358985.1 of Tolypothrix brevis GSE-NOS-MK-07-07A. Taxonomy (GTDB): domain Bacteria; phylum Cyanobacteriota; class Cyanobacteriia; order Cyanobacteriales; family Nostocaceae; genus Hassallia; species Hassallia brevis. Next base: position 25,134 of record JAHHIJ010000053.1, read on the forward strand.
TGGGGAAATAAAATCATGATGCGTGTGTCCCCATTCATGGCGATCGAATAATGCTAAAAGACGTGCCAGAGGAGGATAAATCCAGGTTGGTACTGGTGCAAATTTTGCTGTCAGTAGATTTAAAGCTTGTTCGTTATAGTTAGCGAAGTCTTCGTAGCTTTCGACTTCACCATAGCCCATAAGCAATACAGCTACTCGTTCTTGACTTGATAGATGCTCGTGTGTATGATCCAGTTTTTCCGGGGTAGCAACCACGATTGAATTCCTCAATTATATCTACGGGATTTTGTTTTTTCCCTTACTCGTATTTTAGTATCCCATCCAGGGGGATAGCATTTATGTGGACTGAAAAATTCAAACATATTAAATCTAGGAGTGCGCTTTAATACATTGAGTTTGGCTAAAAATCTAATATTTTTAGATAGTTAGGTAAAAAATGCTATATTGACGACGGGAAAAGGCACTCTAACAATAACTATCACTACGGTTCGGATAAGGTAAGTTGAATGAAAATTATAGATCACAAAGACGGGATAAATCGGCATCTCTTGCCTTCAGCGAACCGTATTGCAATAACTATTATGTGTAAAAAATGCTAGCCCAGAAGATAAACATAATTATTTGCCCTGGAATTCATCAGCCAGCCTTAACGGAAAACTTTATTTCAGGAGGGTTAGAGATATATTCTCAAAGTAAAGAAAATCCAGTGAATATACTGAAAGTACCCACTGATGGTTTTTCGGCGTTATCAGGTTTTAATATATTACAGGTTTTAAGCGATCGCCTGAGCGATCGCACTAAATCGCCAGTTATATTCATAAGTTTTAGTGGAGGTGTAGTTGGGGCAATAGCCGCAGCGCATTGGTGGCAAATTTATGGTGGTAATATCAAAGCATTTATTGCTATAGATGGATGGGGAGTACCTCTGTGGGGTAGTTTCCCGATTCATAGAATGAGTCATGATTATTTCACCCACTGGAGTTCTAAAATATTGGGAAGTGGGCAAGATAATTTTTACGCAGATCCACCAGTAGAGCATTTATCGATGTGGCGATCGCCCCAAACTATCCAAGGCAGATGGGTAGACTCATCTAATGAAATTTCCCCACCCAAAAGTCGCCTGACTGCGGCAGAATTTTTGCAGATGCTTTTAAATCGTTATCAATAAAAATAGTCCGGAAAAAAGAGTAGGCAAACAGGAGTGAGAAATAGGGGGGTTAGGAGTGAGGAGTCAGTTGTTTGTTAGTCGTTAGTGGTTAGTTGTCCCCTTGCCCCCCTACTTCACTCTCCCCCTCCCCCACTTCCCCACTCCCCATCTACCGTAGTCCTTACCCCAAATCTCTAATGTTCCCAACTGAACCTGCGGCTGTTAATAACGGGTTTGGCGCCCTTCTCAAAAATCGTGCTTTTATGCTTTTGTGGATTGGGCAACTAGTGTCCCAATTAGCAGATAAGGTTTTCTTCGTTTTGATGATTGCCCTGCTGGAATACTACCCATCTCCTGGGTTAGCACAAAACTCCAAATACTCAACTTTGATGGTAGCGTTTACAATACCAGCAATTTTGTTCGGTTCTGCTGGTGGCATTTTTGTCGATCGCTTTCCCAAAAAGCTAATCATGGTTGGCTCTGATGTGGTGCGCGGTATATTGACGCTGTGTCTACCGTTTTTACCACGAGAGTTTCTGATTTTGTTGATAGTCACTTTTGCCATCTCGACTGTGACCCAATTTTTTGCCCCAGCTGAACAAGCTGTAATTCCTTTAATCGTGCGCCGAGAGAATTTGTTAGCAGCTAATGCGCTATTTAGCAGTACAATGATGGGCGCTTTAATTGTTGGCTTTGCAGTCGGAGAGCCGATGTTGAGTTTGGCGAAAGATTTCTTGGGAGAAAAATATGGTCAAGAGCTTGTAGTCGGTGCATTGTACTTGTTATCGGCTATAATTATGCAGCCGATTAACTTTAAAGAAAACAAAGCAACAGACGACGCTGAGGCGGTAATTCACCCTTGGACTGACTTCAAACAGGGGTTGCGCTACCTGAAGAAAAACCGTTTAGTGTTGAATGCCATGTTGCAACTTGTGACTTTATATTGCGTATTTGCAGCTTTAATGGTATTAAGCATTAGATTAGCGGCGGAATTTGGTTTGAAAGAGAAACAATTTGGTTTTTTCTTAGCCGCTGCTGGGGTTGGTATGGTTTTGGGTGCAGCGATTTTGGGTAACTGGGGCGAAAAATTACATGGCAAGCCTTTACCTTTAATTGGTTTTTTGATCATGGCGCTGGTTTTAGGCTTGTTTAGTTTTATAGACCATTTAGCGCTGGCTTTAGGACTGTGTGCAATGCTTGGTATTGGTGCTTCTTTAATTGGTGTGCCGATGCAAACGCTAATTCAACACCAAACTCCGCCAACAATGCTTGGTAAAGTATTTGGCTTTCAAAATCATGCTGTGAATATTGCCCTTTCTGTACCCTTAGCGATTACAGGTCCGATTACTGATGCTTTCGGCTTGCGAATTGTGCTAGTAGGGATGAGTATTGTTGTTGCAGGTGTCGGTTTTTGGGCTTGGCAAAATACCCGCAGTGTGTTGGAAGATGTAATTTAACAGACAATTGGGCATGGGGAATTTTGTTGAGGGGAAAAGCCCAATGCCCAATAGACATCTCCAGAAAAGAGGTAAAGACGTAGCAGTGCTAGGTCTCTACAAGGGTTTCGGGCAACGCATAATTAATTTCTGGAGATGTCTAATAGATAAACAGCGTCAAAAAGAATGTAGAGACGTGGCAATGCTACGTCTCTCTAGGCTTACCTAAATTTTATAGGGAATAGGGAATTGGTAACGCGTTTTTTCCATTCCCCATTCCCGATTTACAACTTTTCTGGCTGAGATGGATTAACAGCACTTACCTGAGCTTTTACAACCATTCCTGGTTGTAAAAAAGGAGTATTAGCAACGGAATTGTTAGCTAAAGTAAACAAGGGATTTGACAAAATACCCGCGATAGAAGTCGCGATTAAAGTTACTATCAAACCTACTTGTAAAGGTCTAAACCCAGGCAAATTCCAACGCACTTCGGGATAATTCTTCACCGCGTCGGACATTTCTTGAGGTTCTTTGACCACCATCATTTTGACTACGCGAATGTAGTAGTAGATGGAAACAACGCTGGTAACTAAGCCTAGCAAGACCAGCCAATAAAGCCCAGCTTGCCAACCAGCCCAGAAGATATAAATTTTGCCAAAGAATCCCGCTAGGGGTGGAATACCACCCAAGGAAAGTAGGGAAATACTTAATCCCAGAGTCAGAAGTGAATCTTTTTGATACAAACCTGAGTATTCAGCAATTTGGTCGGTTCCTGTCCGCAGGGAGAAGAGAATTACACAAGTAAAGCCGCACAAGTTCATAAACAGGTAAACCAGCATGTAAAAAATCATACTGGAATATCCCGCTTGCGTCCCAGAAATCAAGCCAATCATCAGAAACCCAGCTTGGGCAATAGATGAATAAGCTAGCATCCGTTTCATGCTGGTTTGGGCGAGGGCGACTACGTTACCCAATATCATACTTAGAACGGCGAGGGCGGTGAAAACAAAGTGCCACTCGTTCACAGCTAGGGGGAAGACTGTTATTAGCAAGCGCATGGCTAAGGCAAATCCGGCGGCTTTGGAACCGACAGATAAAAAGGCAATCACAGGTGTGGGAGCGCCTTCGTAAACGTCTGGTGTCCACTGGTGAAAGGGTACGGCAGAGATTTTGAAGCCAATACCAGCAATTACGAAAACCAGCGACATCACCAAACCTAAAGATTGACCAAGGTTCGCTGTGGCAATACCTTCGGCGATCGCACTAAATTCTGTTTGTCCACCCGATAACCCATACAGTAGTGAAACACCATACAAAAATACTGCTGTACTTGAGGCTCCAATCAACAGGTATTTTAGCGCCGCTTCATTTGAGCGAGGGTCACGCTTGGTATAACCTGTGAGCAAATAAGAGGAGATACTCAGAGTTTCTAAGGAGATGAAAGTCATCACCAACTCATTTGCTCCAGAGAGGAACATCCCTCCTAAACTAGCTGTGAGCAAAATAGCGATGAATTCTGCTAAAGCGGTGCCACTCTGCTCAACGTAGCGAATAGACATGAGAATGGTAGCGATCGCAGACAAAGCAATGATTCCGCGAAAGACGATGCCCAGATCGTCACCGTTAAAGCCACCGCTAAAAGAGATGGGATTGACATTATCCCATTGAAAATAGAGGGCGACGATGGAACTAAATAAACCAGCGATCGCCAGATATCCAATCCAGCGTGCGGATGTACGCCCCAAAATCAAATCAACAATCAAAACCGTCATAAGGGTGATAATCACAATCCCCTCTGGCAGAATTGTTCCAGCATTTAACGCTGATGCAAGATTAGCAAAATCCATGATATGTATAGGTTTTGGCGATTAGATATTCACGCTAACACACGTTCACTCTAGCAATTTTCACGAACAAAGTTGCATAAAAAACAGCAGCATTACAGATTTGACAATACACGT
>JAHHIJ010000037.1 GCA_019358985.1 Tolypothrix brevis GSE-NOS-MK-07-07A
TAGTAAATTCGGCATATTGTAAAGACGTTCCGACGGAACGTCTCTACGATAGACATCGCACCATGCTCTCTAATTAAATTATGTTGAAATTTATCTTTGGTAATTCAAAAATAAAAATAACAATAAGCAGTTCAGTTATCTGCTGAACTGCTTGTTTTAGACTAAACACGTTAGTAAATTCGGCATATTGTAAAGACGTTCCGACGGAACGTCTCTACGATAGACATCGCACCATGCTCTCTAATTAAATTATGTTGAAATTTATCTTTGGTAATTCAAAAATAAAAATAACAATAAGTAATTCAGCAGATAACTGAATTGCTTATTGTGGACTAAATTAGGCTTGCTAAAAGCATCTCGATGCTTTTAGCAATCTTGTTCTTATTGACTTGAAGACTTAATAGTGTCTGTTGCCTCTGTCCCAATTGCCACCACCACCGCCACCGCCACCGCGAGAACTTTTCTCCTCCCGTGGTCTTGCTTTATTAACTTTCATTGCGCGCCCCATCCATTCTGCACCATCGAGAGCTGCGATCGCAGCATCTTCTGCGGCTGATGATTCCATTTCTACGAAACCAAAGCCGCGTGCGCGACCTGTTTCTCTATCTGTCGGTAATTGAACCCGGCTGACGGTGCCGTACTCTGCAAATACCTTACTAAGGTCGTCTTCTGTGACGCTGTAGGACAGGTTCCCTACGTAAATTGACATGAAATTCTCCAAAATCCATTGATGCAGATATGTTCATTCGGAGAGATGCCTGCAATTATTACTAAGTACAAGCTCCATATCGCCGAACTCACTTCATTTAGATTTTATCAGAGAAATGGGTTTAAAACCCCGTCGTTCTACGACGGCTTTATATTGTTGGTGTAATGTTGTATATTTAAGAAGTTGGGACGATAACCAAGTCCTAAACAAACATTTTTCTTGAATACCGCTCTTCTCTTGCGGGAAGGCATAAGCCTAAAGTCTGTGGAGCGAACATAAGACCAAATCCTCTTAGGGGGTGCAGGCGGTTGCTATGAAGCAGAAACCTAATTCGTGAGTGTTAGGAATCCCCGACCGTTTACGGCGGGGAGGATGTCAACCTAACTTTAGATACTTTACCGCACTAAAAGACTAAGATGTGCTACCGACTATGGTCGGGCAGACCAAAAGTCAACGCTTGGGGAGAGAACCACCTCTGGCTTAGATACCGCAAGGGGTCTAAGTTAAGTGGACTCGTTGAACCAAGAATCCTCATACCTTTAGGTTTACTAGTGTCAATTCTCACAACAATCCCCGATAACGAATAAAAACTAAAATCACCGCCCACGACCCCAAGGCGACTTTAACTGCAACTAGGATATTCAGCAAGGGGACAACCCCCCCACTAAAAAGTGCGCCCATCTCTCCGTGGGGTAACTCAATTCCAGCCAGAGTTATAGCCGCCAGTACAATGAAAACCAGAACCGAAACTTTCTCCCATATAGCAGCGTGGTAGCGCTGGTAGATTTCTTGCATCCACTCTGGTGAAGAGGTAATTGCAATCAACCCGATCGCTGTTCCACCAGCCACCCCAGACGCAAAACCACCGCCGGGACTGAGATGTCCCCGAATAGCTAGTTCGATACTTACCAACGCGGCAATAGTCGCTCCCAGACGCGCCAGGACAATGGATGGCTCATCGGTGAAACGATAAATCGCGCAGGACGGCTTTTCATTCGCCAGCATAAAATTAGCTCCCATGATGGCGATCGTAAATACCACCACCTCGAAGATAGTGTCGTATAAACGATTCCTGAGAATGATCACTGTAACCGCATTCGGCATACCACCATCTTTAACAATCGATTCAACGATGGAGAAATCCGGTACCACTGGTGCTGAATTCGGCAAGATAAGCATTTTTACAAACAGCGCTATCCCTGCTGCAATGTAGATCCACTTCATTTATGCTTCTCCCCTGAATCTGGTGTACTTACATAACTCAGGATTGTCGCTGGTGATGCAAGTTCGGTTTGCATAATCTCATAGATACGTTTCACTCTAATGGCGGTGTGATAAAATTGATTTTCGTCCTCACTTGTTACCTGTTCTCGCCTGACACAGGTTGCATGGACTTCTTTATCCATCAGCGCTCGTTCCAAAGCTTGGGTATTTGGGTAGGGAACCAGTTCTAGACGCATCTGGCGTTTGCCAAAAATTTTGCGTAAGTCATCCATCAGTTGCCCAAAATGGTGTTCGTCATCTGGCTCCATCGCCTCATTTTCAACTAAGCCAAGACGCATCACCAGGGATGAACGCACGGCGATCGCATAAAGGGTAATTGCCAACATAGTACCCACCAATGCTTCAGTTAAAGCAACATCTGGCGCCCCCAAAATTGCATATAGCATTGCTGCCACCGCTCCCAAGATGCCGCGAATAACTAAGGCATTGTATGGATTGACCTGAGATACTACCATAGACGCAGCCAACGGCAACAGGGCGATGATCACATAGAGATAGCTATCATTCATGGCTAGCCTCGTTAGTAGAACAGTAAGCCAACACATACCCCAGTACTGTATTCCAGATGGCCAAGGAGATGAGAGCAAGGATGAGTAGCGGCCATCTGCTGGGTATCTTTAAGAGTAGCCCGATGATGATACTCATTGATCCAAGAGTATCTGCAACCGAAAGACTATGGAGTTTGAACAATAGCGATCGCTTGCCCAGTAGGGGAAAGGTTCCCCAAAACCAGAAGAAAAGTCCTAAACCTATGCAGGTATAACTGAAAAAGTCAATCATACTTCATTCATTCGTTTGAGTACATGAGCCAGCAACATTAATCCAGCATTTCCCACACTGAGGATGATGACCCCGCAAACACCAATCATCCAATCATCACGCAAGACGGATACGACCAGGATCATAATTGAAGTTTTGGTGGCAGCACTGGCAAGTGCGAGCATTTTTTGCCAAATATCATCATCTTGCCATGCCTCATACATGGGGATGAGCAGTGCCAAAATCATGGCAATCAATACCACATTCAGATTCATACTTTTCTCCTCAGTCGCACCCAATGTACCTCGTACCAGCCTTCTTCGTGGTATTTCAAAACAACGGTCTTTGGTGTAAAGGTAATTAAGAATATATCCAGAAATACAAGCCCTGGCGTGCGTCCTGGTTTAATTTGTTCCATCGTTATATCTTCGTGGTTATGCGGGCGGAGGATGATTTGAAATGCCTCAATATACGCCTGGGGAATCGCCACCATGATTTCACCCAGCACACGCACCCAATCTTTTAATGATTCCCTACCTGTTTTACCACCTGGCAATAGAAGTGCAATGCTGATACCAATGATGATATTTGCCACACTGAAATCGGCAGTGAGCAAAAACCAGATAGTCAGTCGCAATATTATATTTAAATACCCAACCATGCAAAACCCTTCCAGAACAATAGGATTAAAATCAAACTCATGACACCGATCAAATGGTCAAATTGTTCAAGGACACGCGGTAACTTGATTATTGAATGTTTAAAAATTAGTAAGTACGCCAACCAGCCAACGCCGATGATTACAAGGGGTTTAATGATATTCGCCAAGGTGTACGCTTCGTAATACACAACATTAGCCAGAATTAGCCCACCGAGCAATAGAATCATGGCAGCCCAGAAACCAGGCTTTAAATCCGCTTTTCCCCCACGCGGCAAAAATATGAATTTGGCAAAGGTTATTGCTGTTCCGAGGGCTGCAATATTCATTGCTATCTCTTGCCAAGGTAGCAAATTCTTCGTTGTCAACACCTTTGCCCCAAAGCCGGATAACAACGGTAAGCCCGATATCGACAAGCTAGCGATCACCAAGGCAATCCAAATTGGGGTAGCGATCGGTTGATGTTGCAGTTCCTTGAAATTTCGACTCGGTAAAGCCCCGGCGATCATAAAAAGCGCCGATTTCACCAGTCCGTGCGTCAGCGCATAAAAACCACCCACGCCCGGTGCAGCAAGAATCCAGCCTAACTGGGAAATCGTGCTTAATGCCAGCATCCGCTTGGTATCTTTTTCAAAGACTGCATAAAATACTCCCAGAAGCGCTGTGCCAACTCCAAAGATTCTCACAATCGGGTCAATCTCTTCCACCATCAGCGCACACCGCACTAATGGATAAACACCAGCTTTGACCACAACTCCCGACAGCATCGCCGAAACTGGCGTTTCCGATTCGGAATGAGTCAAGGGCAACCATAATCCCGATACAAAAACTCCTCCTTTTGTCAAGAGTCCCAAAAAAATCAGGGCAAGGGCTTCTGGAGGTGCTACGCGCAAACCGGCAAAACTAAATGAATGATGTGCCTGATACACCAGCACCGCGCCAACCAGATAAAAAAGCATTGCCACGTTGCTGCTAAATAGATAGCGTAAGGCAACCCAAATCGAACGGTCAGTTCGGGGATAGGCAATCAACAGAAACGCGGCAATACCACTTACCTCTAACGCCACGTATAAACTAATTAAATCCGCACAGGCAAACGCGGCATTAACACTGCCATGCAAAATGATCAGTTGTGCGTAAAAAAAAGCTGTCTTATCGCTGTGCCAACAGTAGAGGACGACTGCTGCCGTCACCAGCGCATTAGTTAATATGAAGTAGGCGCTTAATTGATCGACTGTTAAGATAACGCCAAAATTATCTAGTAACTGTAGTGTCAGTGGGGACTGAGTTACAAATAGCTGCAAAGCATATCCGGCGGAAGCCAAAGCCACACACAGTGCGAGATATTTGTCAAGCTTGGGTAGCAGATAAATGACAAACCCAAAAAACAACGGTAGTGCAATCCAGGCGATCGTAATGTTACTCATGGCGTATTATTCTTCTCGATTTCGTTGCTTTCCAAGGTCGGATTATCCCGTGATAGCTTCATAACGCCGACCAGCATTAACGCCTGAATCGAAAATCCGATCACAATCGCCGTCAATATAACCGCTTGGGGAACCGGATCGGCGTATCTGACATTTTTGGCGTTGGAAATAATTGGTGTGAACAAGCCATCTCGTGATGCAATCAGCACGTAATAGGCGATAACCCCGGTACTCATGACATCCATAGAGATGATCTTCATCACGAGGTTCTTTTTAAGTATGATGCCAAAAAATCCGCAAAATATTGTTGCGAATATGCACGCTTCTAACACGAGAATTAATTATTGGGTAAGGTTTAGCTGCTCAACTGTGAATCTGAGGTAAAAGTCACTCCCAACAAGTATTATCGCCTACTTATGTATCTCTTTAGAGCAGAGGCTGTAAAATAACATCACCTTGTCGAATGGGTTGCATAGATTTACCTCTATAAATGTAGGTAAAATCCCACTTTGCGGTTGCTCTGAAATTTGCTTTAATTTTGGCACAATCTTTTTGGAATCAGGCATCAGTAATTTGAGGAGGGGTAAAGGGGAAAGGGCAAGAAAAAAGAAATATTTGTCCCCCTTGTCCCCTTGTCCCCTTGTCTCCCCCCCTCTGGTTTCCAAAACTGTAGTCGTCAATTATGCCAGATATAAGTTAATGATTGAGATAACACTAAATTTACACTTCTGCTTTCCCTGGCACATCCTCAAAAAAGGACTATCCTACGGGAAGGGCTACGCTCTCAAGAGCTTTCTTTGCAGGGATTTTATCTTGAACGGACAGTTTGTGGGAGGATGAAATCACATCCCTCCGCCCTCAGTAATGTTAATTTAACTGTCTAGCTTTGCAGCTATTATTTTTTTGAAATTTCCATGTCAACTCTCGTCATCGTCGAATCTCCAACCAAAGCTCGTACCATTCGCAATTACCTGCCGAAGGACTATCGAGTGGAAGCGTCTATGGGTCATGTACGTGACCTTCCCCAGTCGGCTACAGATATTCCCGCTAGTGTCAAAGGGGAAAAATGGGCGCAACTGGGAGTAAATGTAGATGCCGACTTTGAACCGCTGTATATCGTCCCCAAAGACAAAAAGAAAATTGTCACCCAGCTCAAAGAAGCCATGAAAGGCGTAACTGAACTGATTCTGGCAACGGACGAAGACAGGGAAGGTGAAAGCATAAGTTGGCATTTATATCAAATACTCAAGCCGAAAGTTCCGACCAAGCGGATGGTATTTCACGAAATTACCTCAGAGGCAATTAAAAAAGCGTTGAAAAACTGCCGCAATATTGATGAGCAGTTGGTTCGCGCTCAAGAAACGCGGCGAATTTTAGATCGGCTGGTGGGCTATACCCTGTCACCGCTATTGTGGAAAAAAATCGCTTGGGGATTATCTGCGGGGCGGGTACAATCGGTTGCTGTGCGGGTTTTGGTGAAGCGGGAACGGCAACGCCGCGCTTTCCATGAGGGTACATATTGGGATTTGAAGGCTTACTTGGAGCATGAAAAAGCCGCTTTCACCTCACAGTTAGTGACCCTGGGAGGAACCAAAGTAGCAACAGGCAGCGATTTCGACTCAACTACAGGTCAAATTATTGTTGGGCGCAAAGTCGTGCTGCTTAGTGAAGAGGAAGCGTCTTCGCTCAAGGAACGCCTGACAGGTAAACCCTGGACAGTTACAGACATTGAAGAACGCCCGGTAACACGGAAACCCGCACCACCGTTTACCACCTCGACCCTGCAACAAGAATCTAACCGGAAATTGCGCCTTTCGGCGCGGGATACGATGCGAATTGCTCAAAATTTGTACGAGCAAGGGTATATTACCTACATGCGTACAGATTCGGTGCATTTGTCAGAACAAGCAATTTCAGCTGCCCGTGATTGTGTAGAAAAGCTTTACGGAAAATCATATCTCAGCCCCCAACCAAGGCAATACACCACCAAATCCAAAGGCGCACAAGAAGCACACGAAGCCATACGTCCGGCGGGTAGCAGCTTCCGCACGCCTCAAGAAACTGGTTTAGGCGGTCGAGAACTCGCGCTGTATGACTTGATTTGGAAGCGCACCGTAGCCTGTCAAATGGCTGATTCTCGCCAAACTCAAATTACCGTCCAGTTGCAAGTTGAGGATGCGGGTTTTCGTTCTTCTGGCAAGCGAATTGATTTTCCCGGTTATTTACGCGCTTATGTTGAAGGGTCAGATGATCCCGATGCGGCGTTGGAAGACCAAGAAGTAATTTTACCGCCGATGAAAGTGGGGGATCATCCAAATTGTACCAACTTAGAGGCAGTTGATCACGAAACTCAACCACCAGCTAGATACACTGAAGCTACTTTGGTGAAAACTTTAGAAAGTGAAGGTATCGGTCGTCCCAGTACATACGCCAGCATTATCGGCACCATACTTGATAAAGGTTACGCCCAATTGGTGAGTAACGCCCTGATTCCGACTTTCACCGCTTTTGCCGTCACCGACTTGCTAGAAAAACACTTTCCCGACATCGTAGATCCTAGCTTTACTTCCAAAATGGAGCAAACTTTAGATGATATTGCTACCGGCGAAGCTAAATGGCTACCCTATCTGCGGGAATTCTATTCGGGAGCCAAAGGTCTAGAAACTCTGGTTAGAGAACAAGACGCACATATTGATGCTACCAAAGCTAGGACAGTAGAACTAGAAAATCTCGATGCGAAAGTCCGCATTGGGAAATACGGTCCTTACATCGAAGTCGAAAATGGTAATGGTGTTATCACTGCTTCAATTCCCAAAGACCTCACCCCCGCTGACCTCGACCCGAAAAAGGTAGAAATCTTACTGCGGCAAAAAACTGAAGGTCCCGACCAAGTAGGGCGTCATCCAGAAACTGGCGAACCAATTTATGTGAAAATTGGCGCTTACGGTCCTTACGTTCAGTTGGGTGACAAGACCGAAGAAAACCCCAAACCTAAACAAGCTTCTTTACCTAAAGGTGTTACTCCCGAAAATGTCACTCTGGAGATGGCTGTTGGTCTTTTGGCACTACCCCGGACATTGGGAGTTCATCCGGATATAGGTGGCAAAATTCAAACCAGTTTAGGACGTTTTGGTCCTTATGTTGTTCATGACCAAGGTAAAGAAGGCAAAGATTATCGTTCTTTAAAAGCTAGCGATAATGTCTTAACAATTTCTTTAGAAAGGGCTTTGGAATTGTTATCTGAACCAAAAAAAGGACGCAGCAGCACCAACAGTAAATCTAAAGCTGCTTTACGCGAATTAGGCGCACATCCAGAAGATGGCGAACCAATCAACATCTACGATGGTCCTTATGGTCCGTACATCAAGCACGCCAAAACAAACGTGAGTATCCCCGAAGGTCAATCGGTCGAAAATGTGACGCTTTCCACAGCACTGGAGTTGTTAGCAAGTAAAGCATCGTCGGCAAAATCCACACGTAAGACAACGAGTAAAACTACAACCAAAACCACACCTAAATCAACTACTACTAAAGCTAAGTCAACTACCACAACTGCGAAAAAAACTGAGCGAAAGGGAGAATAGCGAAGTTGCTAATTGCTAATTTCCCTTTTACCCCTCGACAAAATTTCCTATTGGCTTGTGACATAATAGCTTTCCTTCATATGATGTAACCCTATAGGTTTCTGATGTGATAATGTAGTAAGTATTGGAGATCACAACACAGAATTTGACTAATGGCTTATGCCTAAAATAAAGTGATGTGTATCAAGCCAGTTTCAAGCCAGAGGTGCGTTGGAACGCCAGTTTCCGCTTAACTGTGAATCAAATATTAAGGTAGTATCTCAGGAGCGCTCAGTCAGATGGACTATATAGATAAGGTACTGGAAAAGCTTAAAGAATGGGCACGGAAGCTGATTGAAGCCCTGCTAGGTCCAGAGGCTGAGGCAGAACCGGAACTAATTCCGATTCCTGTAAATGACCGATCGCGCCGTCGCTAAAAAGTTAAAAGTGGTTGTATTGACATTAGAATATTTAAGCGTCCTGGTACTACATGGACCAAACCTAAATCTACTAGGACAGCGAGAACCAGGAATTTACGGTTCAGTCAATTTGGCGGAAATTAATCGCCTGTTAGAAGAAGAAGGAAAAAAACTACAGGCGAAAGTTTCTCCCTTACAGTCAAATCATGAAGGAGTTTTGGTAGATGCGATTCATGCAGCATTAGGGCAACATGAAGGAATTTTAATTAACGCCGGGGCGTATACTCATACAAGTGTGGCATTGCGAGATGCGATCGCTGGTGTTAATTTACCTACAGTAGAAGTACATTTAAGTAACATCTACCGTAGGGAAGAATTTCGCCATAATTCATATATTGCACCAGTGGCGATGGGACAAATAAGTGGTTTTGGTGTCCAAAGCTATTTATTAGGTCTACAAGCGTTAGTGGATCATTTAAGAAATAAAACTTAAAATTTCCGAATATGAGCGGGGTTCTCCCGCTTATATTCGGAATATGGCTTAGGGTAATACCCAGCCCCTAATTTATGCGCTATTCTCTGGAAAGTCGGTTTAGAGGTACAATAATCGGGGCATTTATTGGGGATTTAGCCTCTGGCAATAAAGAACAGCCGAAAAATTGGCATGAAATTGCGCTTTTAGGTATGGAAAGTCTAATTTTGCGATCGCAACTGAATTTAGATGATTGGATTCAACGTCAGCAAAAAGAATTTCCTCATTTAGATATTAGCGATGACGTTTCCTTGAAAGCGATTATTGCGACTTTGCCAGTGGCGCTGTTTTACTTTGACAATACAGTTAAACTGCGAGAAAATTTGAGTCAGGCGATCGCAATCTGGGATCGAGACTTAATAGTTCGGGATGGGACACTAGCAGTAGGCTATGCCATCGCTCAATGCTTAACTGAAAAACTAGATATAAAAACCCTCATACCCCAAACAATTGACTTTATTGGCGAAACGCCAACCGCACTACCACAAACCTTATTAAAAGTCAATAATTTATTACTTCAGGGTGCTGGATTAGAAAGAGTACAAGGGTCATTAAGTCGAGAAGAAAAGCTAACTAAAGTTATTGCTATGGCGTTCTACTGCTTTATGAGTACCTTAGAAGACTTCCGTTTGTCAATTTTGCGGGCTACTCCACTCTCGCCTGCTACAGGTGCAATTACTGGTGCTTTATCAGGGGCTTACAATAGTTTAACGAGCATTCCCGTAAGTTGGCAGATGAAGTTATCTGCACCAAATTCGGCAACATCAAGACTGAGTAACTGCAAGCAGATGATAGAATTAGCTGATGCGTTAGTGGCTGTATGGTCAGGAGCCTATGACCTTACCCCATATCCTTTATATTTACAGCAAGAAGGATGTGCAATGTCTGACAAACAAAGTACGCTATGCGTCAGTGCAGCTCCTCGCGTCATTCGGTTACGTTAATCATCAGAATTGGGAGTTGCTAAACCTGGTAGATCCGGGGGTGGGAGGATTTCAAAGAGCGATCGCCTTACAATTACCTGATGGGTTTTTGGTGAGACCCGACAATGGTATATTTAGTGGGATACTTAGTCATCGCCACCAAGATATTTCGCCCGTCCGCTCCAACGTGTTGTTAGACCACGCTTTCGCGACAAGCTTACAACCGCTCGTCCGCTTTCAGCTTGCTGTTTTTGCAAATCAGCAAAGATTGCTTTCAAGTCATGGTTGAATGACCGGGAGTACTCTTCACGAATTCTGTGAATCTCTTCTACAATTTCATCTTGCAACATAATCAACCTTCAAGAAGTTCATAGGGTGTACAAAGAATCGGTAACTCGTATCCAAAATCAAGGCTAATCTCTGCCAACTTTCCCTGAATCTGAGCATTGGCAATGTGCTTACAATTCCATGTCAGCAGGTAATCCATGCCATGAATAGTTGCCGCTGCAATGTGAAGAGCATCAACATCAGCTTTTGAAGGGAGGTTACTCCGCTCTAAGAACCGTTCTGCTAAATCAAGTACAGGTTGGTTTAAGTCTAGTAACGGAAAGTCACGAAGGATCTCTAGCCGTCGAGATGCCATTTCAGCGTCTCCTTGGGCTACTTCTTTTAGAACGGCTTGGGAGGTATAGAGGCTAAAGGCATTACGGCGCGTATCCCACCACTCTCGCGTTACTTCAGTGTTTGCAACCAAGACAAGGTTCCTGCTAGGTCGAGCAGTGAGATAGCCCAAGATGCTGGTTTCGATGTAGACCGCTTCACTCATACGAAGTAGGCTGGGAGTCTCTCTATTTTAACCCAGCCCTTCATCAGCCCGCCTCAAAAGCTACGTAGACCAACGATCTCATACAGATTGCATCATGTTTACACAGAACCAAACGTAGTGCCATTGAAAGGTCGGACAATAAGAGCTTGTCCTAAGCCATCAATAACATAGACAAGTCTAGACTATTATCGACAACTATTCTCCTACACTTTCAATGAGACTATCGACAAATTCTCTAAGCCGTTCCTTCCAGTCTGGGACGGCTTTTAATTTATCTTTAACGCCTTTTCTCACGTTAAAACAAACCGGCGCTCGATCAAAAGGCTCTTCATTGAAAGGTAATGCAGTGCTTTGTCCGTTCTCAATCGCAGTCAGTGTGAATAACACCATCAATGAGCAAAAAAGTGGACAATCTCTCCTAGCATAGGAAATATAGATTCAAATCCCAGATTGTTATGACTCTAACAGAATCTCCAGCATCCGTTTATCAAGGTCAGTTTGGCGAATTTACAATTAATCAAAGCGATCGCAAAAGCGTAATTATCTATCGCACTGCCTTAATGGTAGCCGCACTCAGCTTTGCGATCGCCAGCGCTTTGGTATTGTTTTACACCAATAAAACTACCATCCAAGTAATTACACCTTTGTATACTATTTTTTGTCTTGCTCTGGGTGTAAGTTTACTGACTATTCATATCTACTTAGCACCGCTGCATCGGCTTTTACAAGCTTTCTGGTTCATCGGTTGCATTTCCTCATTTGCAGTGGGACATTTTGACACTCAAGCTTTTGCTGTCACAGTTTACACTCATCCACTGAGTTTGTTGGGAATTGGTTTTACCTTCGCAGCTTTAACAGGCATATATTTCAAAGAAGCTTTTTGCTTCAATCGTTTGGAAACAAAAGTATTAACCTTTACAGTGCCAATACTGTTGCTAGGACATTTGGGAGGAGTTTTGCCAATTCAAGCAGAACGGATTTTATTAGGAGTTTGGGCGATTTTCTTTGTCATATTTGCCTTGCGGAAAGCTGTACAAGAAATTCCTCCGGATATTGGCGACAAATCCGTGTTTGCTTATTTGAAAGCAGAACGCACAGCCAAAGCATAAATACAGCTTAATGTCCAGAAAAAACTATCAAAATCCCAAAATCCTAAAAATCAGGCTGATAAAACGCCAAGAAATGTGGACACTGACGGTGCTAGGATGGGTAATAGCGATGGCTTTAATGATTTATGTAATATTTTTCAGCATTACTCATTTATACCCGTTTCTCGCCGTCACCTCTCCCATCAAAACCGATGTCTTGGTAGTGGAAGGATGGGTAAAAGACTACGCAGTAGAACAAGCATTTGCCGAATTTAAAAGCGGTTCCTATCGACAAATATTCACCACAGGAGGTCCGGTAGAAAAAGGATTTTATCTAGTTGAGTATAATAATTTTGCCACAATTGCCGCCGCTACTTTAAAAAAGCTGGGTATGCAACCAGAAAAAGTGACAATTGTACCTGCACCGGATGTAATTAAGGATCGGACTCATTCATATGCGATCGCACTTCGTCAGTGGCTAGCAAGTTCAAATTCCCCGATAAAATCAATGAATTTGTTAACCTCTGATGCCCATGCTCGTAGAAGTTGGCTAATATTTCAACAAGTGCTTGCCCCGAAAATCAAAGTCGGAATAATTGCCGCTAAACCAGCAAGTTACAATCCAAATAAATGGTGGACTTCTAGCGAAGGTGTGCGAACGGTAACTTCGGAAATGATCGCTTATATTTATGCGGTATTTGTGAATTGGTAGTGAGGACTTCAGTCCTCATCTTATTAACAAAAAGACTTCAGTCCTTACTTACATCATCCCAAAACCTCCACTACTTCCAACACATTAAGTTCATCAAGAACTCGCCAAATTTCCTGTAACATTGGCTGTAACCCAGCGCCGGTAACAGCAGAAATCAAGAAAACTGGCGCAAAGGATAGATGATTAAGTTGCATGGCTAGTGCATCCAAATCTACAGTTTCGCGATCGACTGCATCAATTTTGTTCAGTGCTAAAACAAGCGATCGCTCCGCTAAACCTCGTCCGTAATCTTCTAACTCTTTTTTAATCGTTTTATATTCGCCTATAACATCTTCACTGGTAGCATCTATCAAGTGCAACAGTACCCGCGTCCGCTCAATGTGACGCAGAAAATCGTGTCCCAACCCCGCACCACCAGAAGCACCTTCAATCAATCCGGGAATATCAGCAAAAACTGTACCATCACCACTCGGTTTCCTGACTACACCCAAGTTTGGAATCAAAGTAGTAAAAGGATAATCAGCAATTTTCGGACGCGCTGCTGACAAAGCTGATATTAAAGTTGATTTTCCCGCATTCGGTACTCCAATAATTCCCACTTCTGCTAACAGTTTCAACTCCAGACGCAGTTGCTTTATTTCTCCCGCTAATCCTGGGAGCGCGTATTCTGGAGCGCGGTTACGATTACTCAAGAAATGTTGATTTCCTAAGCCACCTTTACCACCTTTAGCTACCACAAAAATCTGGTTTTGCTCAATTAAATCTGCCAACAATTCGCCACTTTCCGCATCATAAATAGCCGTACCGCAGGGAACTTCCACAGTAAAATCTTTGCCATTTGCACCGGTACAGTTATTTGGTCCCCCACGTTCACCGTGTTCGCCTTGAAAACGATGGTTGTATCTAAAGTCCAGCAAAGTTTGTAAATTGTTCTTTGCCACAAAAATGACCGAACCACCGCGTCCCCCATTTCCGCCAGAGGGACCTCCAGCCGGCACATACTTCTCCCGACGGAAAGCGACAATACCATCGCCACCTTTACCGGCTTCAACTTCAATGTTTGCTTGATCGATAAATTGCATAGTTATTTGTTAGTTGTTGGTGGTTAGTGGTTAGTGGGAATTTGAAGAGGGGAAAAGGGACTTATGCCCAATGCCCAATGCCCAATGCCCAATGCCCCATTCCCCACGTACCTAAATATAAGGTGAAACATCTTCACCGCAATCATCTGCTAGATAGGAAAGGGCGCGAAAACGCAAACCCACAAGTTGTTCATAAAGTGGATTGATTTTACACATCGGTGGAATGTGAACTATTTTCCGCCCAAAGAGTTTGACGTCGCGCTCAAAGGGACACTGCGAAGGTATCATTTTGCACAAAAAGCGGGCTAGTGTGGGGTCGTGAATCTCCAGTTTGTCTAGCCACTCACGTATCGATCGCAATCCATCAAGTTGCCGTTTTGTCAAATCGGCGGAAGGAGTCTGTATTTGTTGTGGGTGTTCTATAGTGTAGCGCAGCGCTTTGAGTAATTCTTCTGGCTGCCCTAAAACGAGACACAACTTATGCAAAAGGTCGTCTTCAGTGGGAGAATAAATTCCATCTGCGATCGCTACCATGACGGCTGTTCTCAAAAAATTTTCCGCTGCTGTTGTATTTTTACCCAATACCGCAGCTAATTCCTCTGGTTCAATTGGCTCTAATGACTCAAACTTGATTTTAGGTGCCAATTCTGTGTCAGTGATATTAGCAATTAATTCTTGTTCTTTTGCATCAAAGTTACCATCTGCCCACGCAACTGTTAGTAATCCACGCAGCCAAGCGGCAATTTGATCGTTGCTATAAGGAGATTGAATTGCACCTTTCACTCTAAATAAATCCTTTTAACTAATTCCTTAAATAGTAGCTTTGCGGCTTTGGGAAAAATGCGCGATGCCTTCTCTAGGAGAGGGACGCGGCTACGGCGAGCTTTCCTGCGGAACGCTGGGCGAACGCTAACGCATTAATTGAACAGTACTATTTTCCCTAACTACGTAAGAGGGTGTTTATAAGTTTTATTCGTGACTATTTATTGCTGAAGCTACTTCCTTATTTTAGTGTTATTTTTCTGTACTCTTTATCTGCCTGTTCATAGTTTACCCTAATAGGTGCAAGATAAATAATCGCACAGAATTATTTACACATGAGTTTATAGTCTGAATAAGGGTTTGATGTCTTAAGTTTGTGTAATTAATTTTGTTTAACTACATTATAAGCTAATGAAATGCGATCGCTCTCTACTCAACTATTAACTACAACAAAAAACTTACCTTCCTATGAAGTGCGATCGCCCTCTACTCAACTATTAACTACAACAAAAAACTTACCTTCGCAAACTACGCGGATCAAGCGCATCTCTCAATCCATCACCGAGCAAATTGAAAGCCAGCACCGTCAAAATAATCAGTATAGCAGGGGGCCAAATTAGCCAAGGTTGCAGTACCAAAATCGAAGCATTGCTTGCCAAAGAAAGCATATTACCCCATGACGGATCAGGTTGCTTAATGCCCAAACCAATCAGACTAAGTACCGCTTCTAACCCAATAAAGCTAGGAACTGAAAGCGTAGCAGCGATAATTATATAAGTAGCAGTTTGCGGCAAAACGTGACGGAGAATAATATAAATTGGCTTACCACCCATTGCCCGTGCAGCTTGGACAAACTCTCGCTCTTTAATTGAGAGTACCTGTCCGCGAATTACCCGCGCTAACCCAGCCCAACTAATAACCGAAGTAATCAACACAATTAGCAAAAAGTTCTGCGTGCTACTTAAACCAACTGGTAATACTGCCCCTAAAGTCACCAAAAGATAAATACTAGGAAACGTCATCAACACTTCAGCTAAACGCATGATTATGCTATCAGTCCAACCACCGAAATAGCCAGAAATTCCCCCAAGGAACAGACCAAGGGGAAAAGTAATCAGGACACCGATAATTCCAATAAATAAACTAATGCGACCACCATACAACAAGCGGCTGAATTGGTCGCGACCTTGGTCATCAGTACCCAAAAAATTGAATTTGACATTATCGGTTGTGCCAAACAAATGCCAATTGAGTGGAATACCTGGAATTATTGTTACTTCGTCCCATTTGGGCGGTACGGGAAAACTAAGCTGAAACAAATGGTACTCTGAACCTTGGACGAATAAACGTAAAGGTGAAGGTTTACTTTGGTCTACGATTAGTTCTCGCTTACCCGTTTCTAAATTTGTGTCTCCTTGGGTCGTCGGATAAACATGAGGACCGATAAACTGCCCCGATTTAGAAAACCAAGAAACCTGAGTAGGTGGCAGGAGCGAACCATTTGGTTGTGTGATATATGGGTCGTAAGGAGCGATGAAATCAGCTGCAATTACTGCCACATAGAAAACTAATAGCAAAATTGCGCCAAATCGCGCCAACGGATTTTTCTTGAGTCTTTGCCACCAATTCATAAAAAAACCTGGTAAGTGTGGAAACGAGCGTGGCTTTAGCCCTTCCTAGTAAACACGCCTCAAGCGGTTTTAACCGCAGTGACAATTAGTCCGGTTGAGCGTGCAATTAGCCAAACTTTGTTTTTGCTGAACTGACCAAGCCGCTTCCAGTTCTGGTCAGATACAGAAACCTGTTTCTCGGTGTCGCCGCTTACCCAACCGCGATAGGTCTTATCACCTTGAGTAGCCTCAACATAGTCGCCTTTTCTGAAACCATGCCTGGTAACAGTACCACCGTATTTACGGCGCACTCCGCCTTTTGCGGGAACCATGAGATGAAGTTGGCGGCGCGATACCGGAGGACGGCGAATAACCGCAAAAGGTGCGGAAGTTACAGATACATCGCCTTTCCAGCCTTGTGAGTAGCGGTCAATAATGCCGTACTGGATGAATTCGCTACAGGCAAGAGCTACTCCATCTAGTGCATGGGTTGCCGGAATTGCATCGCCCTTTGAATGCTTCTGCTTATGTAATCCCAATTCCCTCCTAATGTTTGCGGTTTCCCAGCCCTGTAGTTGTTTTACTTCGCCGAAGGCTTTTAGTTGTTCTAGCTGCCATTTTTGTCCCACCATCACCGGGCTAAAACCCTTGTCGCCACGCGCTTTAATTACCTCGTAGACAACTGTTTGAAACGGGAAGACTAAAGTTAACTCATCCAATACGCGCCATTCCAATTCTCGGTTAGCCCGAATACTGGGAGGGACTTTGCGCTGACGACGATTATCAAACCGTTTCTGGCGATGTGCGCGAAGCTTAAAAGCAATCTTGCGGTTAATTCTGCGTCCACGCCGACCTCTACGCATCATGGCGCGCTGTTCCATGCGTTCCCGCACTGATTTAAAAGGTAATTGGAGATGCGCTAACCACAACGTAAATTTGGCTGACTGGACTCCAATGCCTGTGTACATTTTTCCAGGGTCAACGCCTACTACTATTGGTTGCGTTTCTTCCTTGGCGCATTTGGTTAATTGAATTTGGAAGATCCCAAGATCTTTATGCACTACTTTGGCTTTCCCCGCTTTCAACCAACGTCTTGCTCTACTAGCCTTTGTAGGCATCAAAGGGAATCCTTTTTTCGATAATACTGGTACTCTTAACATTGGATATAATCCTCAGAGTAAAGTTGTAAGTCTCCTCGCCCAACTAATCCAGAATGGCTTGGCATTACCCAACGACTCAACAAAAAGTCTTGCAACTTATCCGAACTGGAGAAGTATTCGGAGGTGCGTGTCAGGATTAGTCTCGGTGGGCTAGTCAAACACGTAAGATTTGCTTCTTACAAGCCGCTGCCTAAGGATCGGGGTTATTGACAATAGATTGTTAGTTGTTAGTGGTTGGTTGTTAGTTGCAAGATATGAATTATGAAACTTTTTTACTCATTCGTAATTTATGTTTCATAATTCTTAACTTCTAGCTCCGGTGTTCCTGTACAGACACAATTAATCGCGTCTCTCCTAACTCTTCTAAATATAGTTCTTCTTGTTGTTTTTCGTGTTCTACAACAAATACATTTGAATAAAGATTAGCTACCATTTGTTTTCCCTGCTGTGTCAAAGATAAATAACGCAGTCCTTCTTTAATATAAGGATATACGCCATTCCAATAAAACTTGGCGTAGTTCTTTCGCAAATCGGCAGGAGTTTTATAACCCAAAACTTTATTTATTCCCGTTTCTTCAAACTCGTAGAATAAAGAAGTAATTTTCCGCAAGTAACGCGGATCGCTTAATTGTCCAATCAAATCGGCAGCACGTACTAAGCCTGCAAAGCTACTTGTACCTTGATTATCGTCTGCCGCAGGCACTGGAAACCGAGTCAATTCAATGTTAGTCTTAATTATCTCAGAATCTATCAGCGCGTGACCGCCAAAACGCTCATCAATGAATAGTTTTGCTCGATCAACATGATACGGTGTGAGGCTGGCATCAGAAGCCCCAGGATGAAGAGTAATCATTTGCCCATTTTTACCTGTGGCATACAAGTTTTCTGTTTCTCGGTCTTGTCGGCAAACTCCTTTGACATAGCCGATATCATGACACACTAAGGAGATGACACAATGCAACCAGTCTTCACTAGAAACACCACCCTCACGGATATGTTTGCCTCGGAGAATTTCCTGCCCCACAAGAGTGACTAAGACAGAATGTTCAACATTGTGATATAAAGCATCGCTATTGGCAATGTTTTCTAAAGCCATGTTGCCTGCCCAAGCTATGATGTCCTGGTAGTCAATTTTTAAGCAGCCGTAAGTTCGGCGGTAGCCTTCTCGAATTTGCTTGACAAAAGCATCAATTAAAATTTCAGTCGCGTTGAACATACTGTTATTTATTGTCAAAGTTAAATAATTGGGCAAGAATTTGATGAAATTGAGTACGCATATTTGTCTTTGAGCTTTTTGTGATCTGAAAAATGGCGAGTATTATCACCGCTCATGTATCTATGAGGAACTCAAACCTAGTGATTGTGCAGCTTCCGATTGTCCAACTTCAATGGATTGAATACCAGCACGGATGATTTCTGCAATGTAAGCAGCGCTATTTAAACTTAATGCTACCACCGCTGCTGCAAGACGATTAAAATTAAGAGGGAAACCAAGTTCTTGAGCGATCGCAGGTAATCCAAAGTAAATCATAAAAATCTGCACAAGTAAAGGCGTTTCCCGGAAAAAATCTATATATGCCCTCGCTAACCAACGCACCTCAACTTTAAAGCTAGCCGCTTGTGCGATCGCATTCATTAAATCAATCGAAAAGCCTTGGGACTTACCACCTTCCCCCTTAAACTCAAAAGGGGGAAAAGCAAGTTCATTCGCCACTCGCAAAGTCTTAACATCACCACTAACATCATTAGACATCTCCGAAAATGAACTATGCATTGCCCCAAACCCTTGATTAGACTATTCTGTGCTACGTCTCTACATTGTTTTCTGGAGATGTCTATTATTAAAACTACGAAGGAAATTTTGAATACCCTTTATCGGGCTTCAGAAGCCTACACCGAATTTGTACTCAAATCGGTGTAGGAGATGTCACAATTGTTAAAGATACTCCCGCAAAAAGTCAAAGGTGTCATCTTCCCAACACGGCTCTGGTATTACTGTCCGCAATTTAGTATTAATATCAGCTTCAATTTCATCACCATCTTCTGTGTCAAACAATTCTGCCATTGCTTTCCAGTCACGTTCTTTCATAGCCATTAACAGTGAAGCACATACCTCTGGATTCGTTGAATAATTCACTCTAGAGCTTTAACTAATTCCTTAAATAGTAGCTTGGCAGCTTTGGCGGATATGCGCGACTGGAATGTTTTATTTTTTGGAAGTTCCTAACCGATGCTCTTAAATGGGCAATTGTAATTATTTTGGTAATCGGGGGAATTCTCCTAAGTTATCAATAGCAACAGTGCTTTCAAACACTTGGCAAATCACTAGCGGAAAGTTCAGCTAATTTTGCTACAGGGACTTGTTCGACTTCTGGTAACTTTTCTAGAGATAGGGGGGTAGATTGACTAGCACCAGATAAGCGTTTTAAAAGATTGGATCTGGGATCATGCAATAGATATATAATGCGATCGCCTGCTTGCCAATCAATAGCAGCCGGGATTATCTGTAGACGTTTTTCTCTTTCTACCAACAATGGCACCAAATCGCCAGCCCGAATTTTTTCTTGGATGCGATTTTTTTGATTAGAAAGTTCCGACTCATCAAGGGTAGTTGTCCCTAACTTCACTCGTCCACTATTGAGATACTCATTCCAAGTCTTAATTCCTAAGTCCTGGACAAAAGCCTGGTCAACTTTATTATCTGCGGATGTGGATGCTTGGGGGTCGCGAGGAAAAACCGCCAAGACACGCGGGGGGTTAAACTCCTCAGCAGCACGTTGAGCTAAAACAAAATTTACCTCACCATTGTTAGTCATAGCTAAAAAAGTTCCCATCGAAGCCAGTCCCGCTTCTTCCAAAACTCCTGTATCTAAGGCACTGCTAGCAATTACCCGCAGGTTTTGTGCTTCCGCTTCTGCAAAACATTTCGGGTCAGTATCAATCATGACCACCGCTTCTCCCCGTTCTTGAAAGAATCGGGCAACCAGGAGACTCAGGGGATTACAGCCAACAATTACCAACCCGGTTGCTTCTTTAGAGGTGATTTGTAACCATTTGGCGATTGTACCTGCTGTTAGTCCCTGACAGAATACTGTCATCAGAATTGTCAGGAAGACCAAAGCTTTAATCGCTTCACCACCGTTGACACCGCGTTTTGTGAGTGAGATCGCAAATAAAGAAGCCACTGAAGCAGAAACAATACCTCTAGGTGCAACCCAACTTAAAAACAACTTTTGCCGCCAGTTGAGGTCACTATTCCAGGTACAACAGAGAATGTTAATCGGGCGAACGATGAACATTAGTACCAAAACTGTAAATAAACTGCCCCAACCCAACGCAAATACACTGGCAATAGACAAATCAGCCGCTAGCAGGATGAACAGCACCGAGACGCTGAGAATCGTCAATTGACCTTTAAAGCGGCGTAAGGAACGTTCTTCTGGCACCGAGGAGTTAGCAAAAACTGCGCCGGCAATTACGGTTGTCATTACTCCCGACTCATTGCGAATCATCTGCGCTAAAGTAAACAGACTCCACAGCACCGCTAGCACTACCAAATTTTTTAGTTCTAATGAGAGAAAATCGGCACGTTTGAAAATCAAACTCATCAAATAACCACCTGCTGCACCAATTGATGCACCGACTCCCAGACGCAACAGCAAACCGATAATTGCATTGATGGGGTCAGTATCGCCGTTCAAAATTGTATCAAGAACAACAAAGGCGAGGATAGCCCCTACTGGGTCAATTAAAACTCCTTCCCCTTCCAGCAGTGTTGCAACTTGTCTATCTACATTGATTTGTTTGAGCAAGGGACCGACGACGGTTGGACCTGTGACTACAACTATGGAAGCGTAGAGAAAAGCAATATTCCAGGGAAATTCACCCAACCAGTGAGCTGCCATGCTACCACCAAGCAGAGTGATGAGCGTTCCCAAAGTGACGAGCAATTGCAGACTAACGGAAACTTTACCCAACTCGCGCAAATCTAAGTTGAGTCCACCCTCAAACAAAATTATTGCCGTTGCTAAAGCGACAATAACTTCCAATCCTGTGCCCAGTAAATGAGGGTGCAATAGCCCAAGTGCATCCGAACCAAGGAGAATGCCAAACACCAATAACAAAACGATACTGGGTAGCTTCAGATATGCAGCCAGCACTTGAGCGGTAATTCCTGCAAAGACGGCAATCACCATCTGTTGGGTGATTTCAAATGATGCTTCCATGTTTTAGATTTTGAGCGATATATTTCAAAATCTTTGGTAAAGAACAGTTAATCTTAACGTTGTCGGGCGCAATACCATACCTAACCTATTGTGACTTGCTAAATTCTCCAATAGTTTCATGAATGGTATTTTTTTATACGATATTTATTAATTATTCATGAAAAAGTGACGATCGCTCCTTAGTGTATAAAATACAGAAAACATTCTGCCAGTGTGCGCCTAGTGAAAAAGGCGAATGTACGGCAGCATTCAACTTGTGATAAACCCATGACAACGAGGACAGAATTAAAAACAAATCATAGCCGATAAAAGTACGACTCATTATAAATTGTTATGCGATCGCATGACCCGATAACCTCCCTAAAAGCACTACGCACATAAGATTTCCGCTCTTCTCAAAATCTCTTGTGGAAGGCATTGCTGTATGAGTAGAGAATTTTTTCGCCAAAGGGTGTTGACATCAGCACGAAAACGCTGTATATTAATAAAAGTCTGGCAATTGATGCCCCCATCGTCTAGAGGCCTAGGACACCTCCCTTTCACGGAGGTAACGGGGATTCGAATTCCCCTGGGGGTATTTTTGGTATAACCAATAAATACTAAGTCAAAAGTTATCGAATGTTTTGTATTTCGAGACTTAGTTGAGAAATTGAGGTAAACGGTTATGCGATCGCTCTTTCCCACCATCTCAGAAATGCGATCGCATAACCACACCCATCAGCAGTTGCGATCGCGCTTGACATCCTGGATAGTTTTCTCTAGATACCAACAACCTGTCTTACCTGGGTGTAGTTTTTGTTGTTGGTCAAGCAAACGAAGCGCGATCGCGCTGTCACCATAAACTAAACCTAGTAGCAGCTTAAATTTTGTAGGATCAATCGATATCTGGCTAGCTTGTTGTGGTATTTTATTACCAGTCCATTTCAGCGATTTCAAATCGGGTAGTGGTTGGTGTATTGGTTCCATAAAATTGAGTTCAAGTTCCTCAATCCAATTTGCCGGATACTTCTGGTTTCAGTCATCCGTCAATATTCGGCATTTAATTTAAAGAAACTGTAAAGTTATTTGAAGCGTTCAATAATATCATTTCATAATAAGCACGTTTTGTGCTATCTCATATCATGACAGGCTTATTAGATATATCCCAGATTCCGCACCCCCACTGTCACAAGCGGTAATTACTGAAGGAAAAATCTAAATTAAGGATAAAAATTAGACATCTAAGGTATAAATTATTGTGGTTCAGGAGGCATTAGACCAAGGTTAATTTAAATCCCAACGAGGTTTTGTCAGATTAAATAAAGCTTTTAATGGGAAGTTGTCAAAGATTTTGGTGCAGATTAATAATGAATTATGGCAGGATGTGGGTTAGTTAGCCGCATCAAAAATCTGTTGTGCCGTTAAATTTAATTGGGGAAAAGTAGGTGATAAAATCGCGGTGTTGCCTTGAAATGGTGTCATTTTGTATTCACCATCAACTAATTCGCATACAAAAATAGTGGGTTCTTTGGGATTGCCGATAAACTTTTTTGCACCCAACGCAGCATAATCGGCAATCCAATATTCAGGAATACCCATTTCCTCATAATCCCTAAGTTTATTGTAGTAATCATCTCGCCAGTTAGTTGAAACAACTTCAATAACTATTGGAACTGATGCTGCAAGGCTTACTGTTGACTGTTTTTGAAAAAGCGGTTCATTGTCGAGATTATTAAGATTTAGCAGCAACACATCAGGTGAATAAGCGGATTCGGCAGAAGGAGTTTTGACTAATGCGGTTTTGGGTATAGTGTAGGGAAGGTTCAGGCGATCAAACTCGACAGTTAGCTTACGGGCTATAAATCCTACAACTTTTTCATGCGCTCCGGTTGGGGGTGCCATTTCAACAATTACTCCTTTGTGCAATTCATAGCGTTTACCATCGTTGGGATACCATTCGCTAAATTCATTGAAGGTGAGCAATTTGGGCAAGGCTTGAGTCATAATCTTACCGAAAAAATGGGTTTTATTTTATCAAAATATTGACAATTTCCGTTGGGATAATTCAATGTATATAGCAACTAAGTAGCTAACTCTTCTACACGCTGACGAATCGCTAGCAGATTTAACTGTAGGTCATTTTTTAACCGACGCTCAACCAGTGTGACTGGCATAATAACTTTAGTCCAAATATTGATTGTGTAGCAAAGATTAGTTCCCACATCTTCACCGACGCAGTAAGGTTCTAAGCACCAGCTACCAGAATAGTCTTTAAAATCTCCCTCTACCATTTGGAAATTAATTGCTTGCTGAAAGCATTCTTCCAAATCTAAAACGACACGCGCACAAAAGTTTAAATTTAGCACGCGCTGAGAGCCAACTTGCTCTAGCCGAATACCGCCGGTAGGATGCGCTAATCGACAACTTTTGGCAAGATTAGGAATGAATTCAGCTAAAGCTTCGTAATCTGTCAGGACTTTCCAAACGTGTTCAACTGATTGGGGAATTTGGATTGTAGCAGTGATTTGTCGCTTTCGCTCTGCTATTTTCTCAATTTTGACTTCCACATCGGTTGTTAAATTCTCTTCTAGGTTGGTGTCGTCACTAGCAGAGTTCAAATCAAAGTCCTGTGTTGTGTTGCGTTGCTCAGTCACTGTTAAAATATGGTTTACTAGACTTCTGAAAATTGGGGCAGAGTTAGGGTGAAGCAAATTGTGCTCAAGTTAGAATCCTCAATTGGAATACTCTCAACAGCGATCGCTCCATTTAAATGTTGCACTAAAGACTTAACTAAAGCAAGCCCCAAGCCTGTACCTGGAGTCCATCCTCCTCCTCGTCCTCCTTTACCGCGACGGAACCTGTCAAATATGTAAGTCGCATCTTCATCAGAGATACTAAGTCCGGTGTTAGTTATTTTAATAATAACTTGATCGATTTGTTGCTCAACTTGGTGATAGACTTGCAGTTGAACCACAGAATCGTGTTTTGAGTATTTACTTGCATTCGTGAACATCTCTTGCAGAATGCGGTTAAAACTTTCTATTTCAGTTTGTAGAGTGAGTGATTCTACAGGTAGATTCACCTTAATACTTAATCCTTTATTTGCGACTTTTTGCTCAAAAGATGCTGCTACATCTTGAATTTTTGTATTTAAATCGATATTTTCATATTGTGGGCGTTCTTGATGAGTATCTAGCTTTTGAAGCGTCAACAAATCATTAATCAAGTTTATTTCTTTAGTACACTCGCTTTCTAAGATATCCACATACTTAGCTTGACGCTCTGGTGCTATTCCTGGTAGACGTAAATTGCGAATTGACATCAGCATATTCGTCAAGGGATAACGCAAGCGATCGCTCATATTACTCAAAAATTCATCTTTGAGTTCATTTAGTTCTTGCAATTGCTCAACATATTGGCGCATTTTTTCGTGTAATTTTGCCTGCAATTCCAGACTACTTTGTAGTTTTGCTGTGCGCTCGTCTACCAACATCTGTACTTGGCGCAGTGTCTGTGATTGAATTATGGCATTGCTCATTTGAGCGCAAATCATTTCCACCATATTTAATTCTGCAAAGTCCCAATTGCGAGGCACTGCTTGCTGAAGCACTAAAAACCCTATGACTTTGCCTTGATTCTCCAATGGTACTAATAAGACCGCAGGCAGTATACCCAAAGCAAACACCGGAGCAATTGAAATACCACTTTGCTCTATATTTTCATTTATAATTACTGCTTTTCCTGATGTGAAGACGCGCTGACATAAACCACACTCAGAAACAGAGAAAGACTTATCCAAAGTTTCTAGTTGAGTGGTGCGGGAATTTTCGTCTTTAGACCATTCAGCAATAACAGTTGCTCTTGCTTTAGGAATTTCTTTTTTAGGTTGAGTCCTAAATAGCGGATCTATATATTTTAGCAGTATCAGCATACCACGATCTGCTTGAAGACATTCTGCTGTGGAAGCGATCGCTAACTGAAGCATTTGATTTAGCTCCAGGTTGCTGCGACTGAGTATTGTCAATTGCGTGATCAAGCTTTCATGCTGGGCGCTCTTAGCTATATATTTTTGTTGAGAAGCAATTACCTCTGCTTGTGCTATTTGGGAAAAAGCGATCGCGCAAGACGATTCCACCGCTTTTAGGAGTTGTTTTTCTGACTCATTCCAATCATGGGGATTAAACTGTATCAGACTTATTACCCCATTATTTTTGCCACCAAAGCGTGTGGGAATTGCTAAAACGGCTTTAATCGGTAACGGTAAATACTGATATCCTGTTTTCAGACTCTTTTCAATAGTTAAAATGTCCTCAATTGTTGGTTCTGAGGCACACTGCAACTGTTCGGTTGAGAATATCTCATCTGGATGCGGCAAGCCTAAATACTTTGAGGCACACCAATTAGCAGTAATTGCCTGATCAAATGTTTCATCAGTTACTGGAACTAAGTAGCAAGAATCAACTTGAAATGCGGTTCCTAACAGTTCAGCAATTTCTTGCAACATCGTTGCTGGAGCCAAGCTTTTGGTAATGATTTGATGAATATCATGTGATAACTGGTCGGCTAGTTCTTCCTGATGCTGCATCAGCTTGACTGGGTATTGTTGTCGATCTACTTCATCTTGACGCAGTGGTGGCGATGATAAAGTTTTTTTAATTTCTGGCACACTGTTTGATAATGACCCCATCCTGTTTTTACCTAACCTCCTAGCATTTCTTTTACCCTTTGTCCTGCAACTAGCTGCGCCTGATAATTCGCTTTCTTTGCGATGAAAACTTTCTCTCACCTGTTATAGCCTCTTTCCACTTCAGATGACCAAATTACTGATATATTAAACAAATGTATACTTAGTTTCAAAAATACCACTTCTAGAGTCAAACTCCAAAATCGGTTAATTTCTGGATTTTATGTATTGAGTTAATTTACTAACTTTGATTTAGAATATCCTGTCTGTAAGTATACATAAACAGTAATTTCTCTAGATTTAGACAAAAATTACATATTTTCTTTCCGGGTTAACACTGAAGCTATTTCGGGGGTATTGTAATATTTGTTTCAACTTCTATTTACTTAGCTGGGCGATTATTCTTTTTTTAAATCAAAGAAAACTGAGGCATTTACTGATTACGATGATGGTTGCCATGTGGTAAGTCACCAAATTGCTCACAAACATTTGGATTTGATGAAATTTATTTTATTAATAAAAATTTAATTTATGGCATAGCCCAGTTACCACCAAACATACATGGGTAACTGAGCCGTATTTAGTTGAAACGAGAGTTATCCAACCAAGCTTTCGACACTTAGAGGAACCATATCGCCATTCCTCGTCAGTCCTAACAACATAGGTTGTTGGGGTTGAATTAATTGACCTGTAAGCACACAGCGTTCTTCTTGTTGAGCAGTAGCGGCTATGCTGGCTCGAATATCAGATCGCGAAAATCGGGGTTTCCACTCACCTGATTTTTGCTGGACATAATTCCAGAGTATATCTCGGATCAATGCCTGATATCCCTGGCTGCCGGCTAATTCTTTGAGTTTATCTTTTAGTTCGCGCTCCAGACGGATGCTGGTAACTTCCATATCGGTGGTTGGCGTGCGAGCGATCGTATGCATCACTTTTTCTCCTTATAGGTATGGACAGGATAGTAATACAAGTGTAGTATGTTTAAAGGAATGTTCAATAGGTGAAATTTTCTGTGAAATTCGTTTACCCAAACTCTACTTCTTCGCGTGCTGCCAATTGCCGATTCAGTTGGGAATCAGCCGCTATGGGAGTGGAGTATTTATTTATGGGTGACCATCGCCATAATCAACGGCAAATCACAGAGGGTAATCATGATTTTAGATTTCAGAGAATTAGTGGGCTGAATGCAGCACTAAAACCAAACCAAGCAAGCGGGAGGTACAGATAGCAAGATGCTGTACCGATATAAGACCAGAACACTTTCCGGTCAATTTCCAACCCCCGCTTCACAAAGAGAAGAAGCGGGGGTTTTTTAATAAGGAGTCAAGCTGTGACGATCGCTTTTAGGCAAGTGTTAGAGCAATCTGTGGTGGTTTTTTCGCAAAATTACTTGCCACTGTGTCGGGTAAATATCAAGCGGGCGATCGTGTTATTAGTAGCGGATAAAGCTGAACCGCTAGATTTTATTGCAGAAAGCGGATGGCAAGTCCGCTCACCTAGCTTGGTACTTTATGTACCAAAACACATTCGCTTGAAAATCACTTCTAGTGAGCGTGTATGGAAAATTCCGCCGGTAAATCGGCGCGAAGTGTTGCGAAGAGACCATCACAGTTGCCAATATTGCGGTAGCAGCAAACATCTGACGCTGGATCATGTGATTCCGCGATCTAAAGGTGGTTTGCACACTTGGGATAACGTAGTCACAGCTTGTGAAAAATGTAACTCCCGTAAAGGCGATCGCACTCTATTTGAGACTGGTATGCAACTGCGTACCAAGCCAAAAGCGCCAATTCATCCGGCTATATCTTTTGCCGAACAGTTCTGGCGTTTTGAACAAGCAAACCTGGAATAACAGGAGAGCATAAGGAATGTTGAAATTAACTTACACTGAAAAAAGTTTTTACTTAGAGTGTTTAAATCAGTCACTGGAGCAATGGGTGCAAGGGCGAGTGATTTTGGCACTACGAGTCGGGCAACGTCTCTGCGTAGAACCCAGTACCGCTTCCTTTTTGCTTCCTGTGGATTTACCAGGAGTAGAAGCGTTAAAAGCTGAGGTGTTAAAAGCTCAGATAAAAGGTGACGTGTCAGAAATCATGGCTTTGTCAGTTTGTGATGCCGAGTATTTAGAAGTTACTCTGCGGGGTTCTTGGATATCAAATGGTTCCGAGGATGCGGAGGGTGTCTTCGTCACAGCAATGAGCGATTCGCCTAACGGCGATAGCTTGTCTGCGACACGCACTGAGTTCTTTGTACACAAACTTTGGCAAGAAGCGCAAAAAAGTGCTTCCATCGTGAGCGAGTGAAGAGGGGATGGGGAGGACAAGGGGACAAGGGGACAAGGGGACAAGGGGGACAAAGAGGAATTTGCTTCCCCATCTCCCTCATCTCCCTCATCTCCCTCATCCCCCCCTCACCCTATCCCCCACTCTCTTTAAGGAGTTCGGGAACTGTGACAAATCGGTAGCCTTGCTGTTTAAGTCCGCTGATGATTTGTGGTAAGGCTTGCACAGTTCTTTGGCGATCGCCTCCACCATCGTGCATTAAGACAATCCCACCTGGTTTGGCATCTCTTAATACATTCTTCACAAATACTTGATATTTGGCGTGAGGATCGGTATCGGCGGAAGTCTGCGACCACATGACTACAGCGTATTTCTGGCTTTTGGCTACATCGGCTAATCCGTTATTTAAAATGCCTCCAGGAGGACGAAATAAAGAAGTTTTGACTCCTGTAGTTTTATACATCAAATCAGCAGTCCGCTCAATTTCACTCTTTGCCGTGGCTTCATCCATCCGCTTATACCAATGATGCCAAGTATGGTTGCCAATGGCGTGTCCCTCAGCTACCTCTTGTTTAGCAAGTTCGGGATGTTGTTGTAAGGCTTGTCCTACCCAAAAGAATGTCGCTTTAACGTTATTTTCTTTCAGAATATCCAGTATTTGTACGGTTGTGTTTTGCCAGGGTCCATCATCAATAGTTAGAGCGATAACTTTCTCATTATTGCTGGGTTGCCCTTTATAAACTGTTTTGCCTTGATATTTAGCTGGAACGCTGAAGGTAAGGTTTTCTAGTTTAGCTGGTGATTGGGTGTCTTGGCTTTGTTGAGTTTGGGCAGCATGAAGCTTACTTGTAGTTAATTGCTCTTTTTTGCTTGGGGCAATACTACAAGCTGTTACAGAAAAGGCGATCGCGACAACACCGAATATCTTTTGTCGCTTTGAATGGTTGTTTGTCACGTCAGTTTACCAAAAACTCACCCAATCATAAGCTGTAGTCACACTTTATTAGATGCGTTTATTAGTTCAAAGTCAGATAAAGCGGCAAAATGTAGGTTCGAGTCCTGCCTCCCCAGTTCTGCTCTATCACATGAGAGAGCAGGTAAATTATGCTCCTGTAGCCCAATTGGAACGAGGCGCTGATCTTAAAAATCAGATGGTACTGGTTCAAATCCAGTCAGGAGCATGAACGGGATGTGGCGCAACTTGGTAGCGCGGCGGCTTTGGGAGCCGAAGGTCGCAGGTTCAAATCCTGCCATCCCGATATGCCCCTGTAGCCCAATTGGAACGAGGTGCTTCGCTTAGAACGAAGAGGTTGCTGGTTCAAGTCCAGTCAGGGGTATTGGTGATATCGCGGGGATAGAACAACAGTGGCTCGGTACTGATAACACAGAGTTAGGCGAGAGCGTACCTCCCAGGTGGATTTGGGATCGTCGTCTAATGGCTAAGGCTTTCGGCTTCTACCCGAATAATTGGGGGTTCAAGTCCCTCCGATCCCGTTATCCCTTGTCTGCCGGATGCAGACTAGTCTTAGTATCTCCATTTATGGGTGGTTGGCATAACGGTTGTGCAGCTGGCTTTTAACCAGCACTACATAGGTTCGACTCCTATACCACCCATTTTTAATTAATAGAATTTAATTTTATTTTTAGGATTAAATTTTAGATTAGAGAAAATACTTTTGTCACGGTTACAATTAAATTATCTGTCTCTAAACGAAAAATGATTTAGAGGCGACATCTTTATTACATCTGTTAAGCAGTTGATAAATAATTACTTTATGACTATAAATCAATTAAGTTTAATATCATCTACATCTATATCTATAGTAGACAGACCAAAATCGAATTAAGTTTATCTATCTATAGAGTGATTCTGTTGCGAATATAAACAAATAAAATTTCAGTCTACGGGTCGATTCAAATGTTAGGGTTTTAGAAGTATAAAAAAATAAGCGAACCTTGAAAGAAGAATCTTAATGTTACCCGCAATACTTTTAGAGAAAAGTCACGGTTGATTTGCTTGTTTACACTTACTTAGCCGATGCGGAACATACAGCCCTTCTCTTCACAAGGTTTGTAGAGCAAGAACGTAAAGATAGAAGTACAGCTTGATAATTTGAGCAATCAAATTGACTAGCTAAAGGCATAGGCTCCTCTATCAAATTAAAAGTTCTGCGTTAGTTCTGTTATCGAGGATTTAAAAATGAAAATAATTGCTTTTGTTTCGTCTCTAGTACGTCCCGTGCGCTTTCTAGTTGTTGCTTTTACCTGTGCCTTATTGCTTTTAACTAACGCTTTTCCGGCTTTGGCGATCGGTACTACTAAAAGCGCTCCGACTGAAGCTACCGATCAGCTAAATCAAATTCAGCGTAAGACTGATGAAAAAGCTACAGAGCCTCCTCTTGGACGGGAAGAGACTCAAGCAGAAACATCTCAGGGACTTAACGAAGTTCAGGGAGATGCTGACATGGATAAAATGAAGCGTCCTGAGAATTCACAAAATGCTACCACTGTGAAAGATGAAGTGGAGAATTTTCTGGAAAAGGTTACAGGTAATAAGTAAGCGAGTTTAGATCCTTCACAATCTAAATATCTTTCTCAAAGTAGATTTTAGTGTTTTTTATTGCAGACATCTTGATTACTGATTGTAATCGAGGTGTCTATTACTATTTGTTATAGCAAATCTATAAAAGAACTAGAGACGTAGCAATGCTACGTCTCTACAAGGGTTTAGGGCAACGTATAATTAAATTCTGGAGACGTCTAAAGAATAAATGGCATCAGAAATGTTAAAATACTTACAAATATATAATTATTCCTTTGAGAATCTATTTGGCTTTCATAATACTTCCTTAGGTTGATGTTGGTTGGGGGTAAATTGGTGAACCTAGAAAGAGAGTTAGCCTAGAGATTGAAAATTATGCGTAAGTTAAACATTGGTTTGACAGAAGAACAACGTCAAGGTGTAATCAACCTGTTGAATCAAGATTTGGCAGATGCCTATTTACTCTTAGTGAAAACGAAGAAGTTTCACTGGGATGTCGTCGGACCTCAGTTTCGCAGTCTGCACCTACTTTGGGAAGAACACTACACAGCATTAACTGAAAGTATCGATTCAGTAGCAGAACGGGTTCGTGCTTTGGGTGGTTATCCAATTGGCACTATGGAAGGATTTCTGAAGGTTGCTTCACTTAAAGAGCAACCTAATAACGTTCCCTTAGCAACTGAGATGGTGGCTCTACTGGTACACGATCACGAGCAGGTCATTCGCAATTTACGCGACCATATAGACCAGTCTAGTGAAAATTTCCATGATGAGGGAACTGCTGACTTCTTGACTGGATTGATGGAAGCTCATGAAAAAATGGCTTGGATGCTGCGCTCGTTTATCGAAGGGGAAGCATTGCAATCAGATGGTAGTCAGCAAGCAGCAGGAATCAAAACACCTGTTGGTGTGTAAGCGCAAGCAGATATAGCGTTATAATAGACATCGACCGAATTGAACTATGCGTTGCCCCAAACCCTTGTAGAGACGTAGCAGTGCTACGTCTCTACATTGTTTGTAGCAGTGCTACGTCTCTACATTGTTTGTAGCAGTGCTACGTCTCTACATTGTTTGTAGCAGTGCTACGTCTCTACATTGTTTGTAGCAGTGCTACGTCTCTACATTGTTTGTAGCAGTGCTACGTCTCTACATTGTTTTCTGGAGATGTCTAATGTCTGATTAGAAGATAGCAGATGCGGGAAGAGAAAATATTCCCGCATCTTCCATCTCTAGACTTTCCTTAAATATTTTTTATTTGCTCAACGCTTTGCGGAGTTCCGCAGAGTGTGGTGGGTAATTGACTCAGGGCTGCTAGATTAGAGATAGGTTCGCCACTAAAAAAACTTACCAACGGATACGGATGGTTTGTATGAAGAGCAAAAATCCGCTCGTCTACTCTAACCTAGTCTGGGGCTTTCCCCGTGGAGCTTCTATACGAAAATCAACTCAAAGCGGCTCTAGGCGCGTTTCTGCTTTAATATTGAGAAGCGCGATCGCCTTTTCGACTTTTGTGCTGTCTGTTGGTGTTGCTAGAAGTCAACCTGCGTCAGAGGTTTCTCCCCCACGAACCCCAACGACTATATCGAATGGAGACGAAGAGGTGCGAATTCAACGGCAAGTGCAATCTGAAGTCCATCGCGCTCTAAGTCGTAGAACTATCCAAAGCAACGTCTGGCTAGTTATATTAACTTTACTTCCGGTGAGTGCGATCGCTTCACTTTGGCTATTTCGTCAAGCTGTAATTCGTGCGATCGCTGATAGAGTGATGAAACAGCTACAGGGAGTTGAACAATTACAAAATAAATTAAGTTCTGTTAAGCAATCATCGGAAAATATTATACAACAAGTTAAAAATACTACCCATCAATTAGAAACAGAAGCCGCAGCACTAAAAGAAAAGATCAAAGTAGAAAAAGATAATTTATCTGGATTGACATCGGAATTATTATCAAGACAAAAATTATTAGTAGAATTAGATATTAAAATCAAAACGGCTAAACAAAAAGTAGCAAATTTAGAAATTGATTTTGCTTCTCAATTATCTCAGTTACAGTCAGATGCTCAAAGACAAAAAGATATAACGTTAAATAATTTATTAATTTTAGAATCTTCTGGTGCAGAGAAAGTTTCCGAATTACAGTTGGATGTTGAAAAACAAAAAATTCGCTTTTTGGAAAATCTAGAACATCTCAATTTAGAGTTGACATCTCAAGTGTCAGGAACGCAACAACAAAAAGATGCCACCCTGGAGAATTTACAAAGCATACAATCAGAGTTTACATCTCAAATATCAAAAATCCAGTCAGAAACTCAACAGCAAAAAGATGTTACCCTGGAGAATTTGAAAAAAGTAGAAGCAGAATTACAATATCAAGTATTAGAAACTCAACAGCAAAAAGATGTCACCCTGGAGAATCTGAAAAAAGTAGAAGTAGAATTCCAATCTCAAGTGTTAGAATTCCAGTCAGAAACTCAACAGCAAAAAAATAAATATGTTGAAACTTTAGAAAAAACATATTTGGAATATTTTTCTAACTGGCAAGAAAATGCTGAACATCGAAAAGAGTTAATTATAGATAATTTAGAAAAATCAGGTTTAGATTTTATTTCTAAATTCCAAAGAAATGCAGAAAAAGAAAAGTCTATAATCCTGAAAAATCTAGAGAAATTAGAGTCAGATGTAGCTCAAATTTATAAATTACAGATAAATGCTCAAGAAAAAAAAGAACAAGTTTCGGAAAGTTTACAACCATTAATTCAAGAAACGCTAAATCGTGCAGTTGAAGAAAAAATACACGAATCTAAACAGCCAGAAGTATTAGAAGAAGCTGTATCTCCTCGGCTGAAATTAACTGCGGATGATTACCTGGAAAAAGGAGAGATTCTCTTATCAGAAAAACGCTATGAAGACGCGATCGCCTGCTATAATAAAGCAGTTAAAATCGAACCGGAGAAAGCTGTTGCTTGGTTTAAGCTAGGTATTGCTAATTCGAGGGTGAAACGATACAATGATGCCATCGCCTGCTATGATAAAGCAATTGAACTGAAACCAGATTATCATCAAGCATGGCGCGATCGCGGTGTTGCTTTGGGAAATTTGCGACACCATCAAGAAGCTTTTATCTCCTTTGATAAAGCCACGCAATTTAAAAAAGATGATGCAGTAGCTTGGTTAAATCGAGGTTTAGCGCTAGAAGAGTTGGAAGAATATGATATTGCGATCGCATCTTTTGATAAAGTTATAGAATTGAAGCCAGATTCATACAAAGCTTGGAATCACCGAGGTTATGGCTTAGTTAGACTAGGATATGATGAGGAAGCGCTCTTATGCTTCGATAAAGCCCTTTCAATTCAACCTGACTATGCTAATGCATATTACAACAAAGCAGCCTGTTATGCGCTACAAAGAAAAGTTGAATTAGCCATAGAAAATCTGCAAACAGCAATTGACTTGAATCCAAGTTATAAGGAAGATGCAGAAACTGACATAGATTTTGATGAGATTGCACAAGACAAGCGCTTTGGGCAATTAATTGCGTCGCTTCCCGCAGATTAGGCTGATTATTGCATTTAATTTTTCGCGTTGTATAATTTTACCATGAATCCTAGAGACGTTCCGGCGGAACGTCTCTACTGTTTGCTGCGATGTCGCTATAACAGTAGCGACATCGTATACTTGGCAATAGGTTTTTTTTATACATTTGTGTACTTTTTGATAAATTAGGCACCATTTACTCTTAAATTAAAAATAGAGACTTTTATATTTTGCAGTAGTCCCAAGAAAAAAGTAGAGATGTTGCGGTGGAACGTCTCTATGCCATCATTCGGAATAAAAATAAAAACAATGAATATTGCTGAAAACAATAACAATAAAATACCAAATAAGAAGCTCGTATTAGTTGGATTGATTTCGGTAGTTATGCTTACAGGTGGTTTGATTGGCTGGGTTAAATTCAAGCAAGAACAGGATAAAAAAATTCAGCAATCTCAAACTTTGTTGGCACAAGCATGTCAAACTGATATTTCTGCAAATACTAATTTTTTAGATGCCTCTAAAAAAGTTAATGAAGCAACCAAGCTTTTATATAGCATTCCAAATCTACCAGGTTTAGGTTATCAACAAGCTCAAACGGGATTGAATGTTTTTTCTACATGCATAAAAATCGTTAATGCCAAAGAAAACTTTTTTGAAGCAAAAAGGCTGAGTACAAAAGCTTTAGGTATTGATGATGAAACCACTTTTTCAGTTCAAGAATGGGAGGGAATACGCTCAGATTTAGAAAAATCTATCGATTTACTGAAAACTATTCCTAAGGATGTAAATACCTATCCTCAATCTCAAAAAGCGCTAAAAATTTATCAAAATCAATTTTCAAAAGTAAATCAAAGGCTTCAGCAAGAACAAACAGCAGTTAACGCTTTTAATCGTGCCGAAGACTTGAAAAAGGAAGCCGATTTACTTACTCGTAATTCTCCCAAATTAGAAACTTTAAATGAAGCAGAATCAAAAGTTAAAGATGCTATTAAACTTATAAAAACTATTCCTCAAGGAACAACTGTTAGTCTAAAAAGTCAAGATAGTATATTAATTTATCAAGAGAAAATAGAAGGGATTCATTCTCTAATGGGTTCTAGATTTCTAGAACCATTGGTAAAGCTTTTTTCTAAATTTGCTGATTCCCTTGATAGTAATACTGAATATCAAGATTATGCAAACAAAGTTAAGAGTTTGAATAAAAAGTATACTGATATTCTCAAAGAAGCTCCAGTTACAAAAAATCATCCCAGTGCTAAGGCATTGAAAACTGCTTTAAATAGATATAATGATGCTTTAATTGTTTGGAAATATTGCCAACAAGGAAAATGCCAGAATACTTTATCTGCTGGGATTATAGAATTCAGAAATGTGTTATGGATACCTGATTCTTTTAAAATAAACAATGTTCCGTTAACTAAAAAATATAAGCTGAAAGAAAGTACTAATATATTTACGCAAAAATTCGTTCAATTAAATCAAGTCTGTTCAGCTATTTGGGAGCAAGCAGAAAACGATATCCAAGAAGCTCAAGGACAAATTTAAGGAAAATCACACATCCTGTAAAGACGTTCCGTCGAAACGTCTTTACGAAGGTTGCTGTTAATTAAACGGAGATGATATTAATCGCAACAATCATCAAAATATTCTGTGTTATCTATGCGATCGCACTCATATCTACCTTTAATCTCGTGATTATAATATCTGCCAATTGAATCAGCGTCATGTAAATCAGACCAAGTATCCTCCTCTACCCCAGAATACTGATAAATTGCGCCGTTGTGAAACTCAACTTGCAATAGTTGTTCGTTTTTGTCGTATCCTATAGATACAGCCATTGATGAATTCACACTTAGCATGGCAATTGGTTCGTTTTCTGCGGGAAGTGCAAGAGAATCAGCGATAATTTCGTTTAAATCTTGCAGTCCGTCGTAAGCTTGTATTGGTGCAGGAATTTCTATAAATTCTAACTCATTGCCTCGATCAAGTAATAATTGTAAGTATCCTTCAGAATGAGCGATCGCTATTAAACTGCTCAAGTCCACCTTAGATAGCTTCATTAATTTTACTCTCCTACTGACGAGGTACAATTTGTGAAATTCAACTAGTACATTTATACTATAAATATTTTCCTTGGTCAAGCTTTGCAGTATAAAAATACTCAGTAAAGACGTTCCGGCAAATTGTAGTAAAGACGTTCCAGTAGTAAAGACGTTCCAGTAGTAAAGACGTTCCAGTAGTAAAGACGTTCCAGTAGTAAAGATGTTCCAGTAGTAAAGATGTTCCAGTAGTAAAGACGTTCCAGTAGTAAAGATGTTCCAGTAGTAAAGATGTTCCAGTAGTAAAGACGTTCCAGTAGTAAAGACGTTCCAGTAGTAAAGACGTTCCAGTAGTAAAGATGTTCCAGTAGTAAAGATGTTCCAGTAGTAAAGACGTTCCAGTAGTAAAGACGTTCCAGTAGTAAAGACGTTCCGGCGGAACGTCTCTACAATATCTGTAATGCCAGAAATAATATCAGGTTTTTCACCATCAATTCTCGATGTAGTTAGCATTGAATCCTATGCATACAATTAACCAAAAGTCAACTTCTTCAGATTGGGCTGGTGCGATCGCACAACCAGCACAAGAATTTTCTCCCACCCAACTACAAGTTATTTCTGGTGAAATACCCCCAGGATTGCGCGGTACACTTTACCGTAACGGACCTGGGCGGCTAGAACGCGGTAACATCCGTATGGGACATTGGTTTGATGGGGATGGGGCAATTCTTGCCGTACATTTTACCGATGAAGGTGCGACAGGTGTTTATCGCTACGTCCAAACTACTGGTTACAAAGAAGAAGAAGCGGCAAATAAGCTGCTTTACGGTAATTATGGCATGACTGCGCCAGGGTGGAATAAATGGTCTAAAGCAGTTAAAAATGCGGCTAACACCTCAGTATTAGCACTGCCAGATAAACTCTTAGCATTGTGGGAAGGTGGTAAACCTCACGCTTTAGATTTGCAAAATCTGGAAACTTTCGGGGAAGATGATTTAGAAGGGTTAAGTAACGGTTTAACGTATTCTGCACACTGCAAACGAGATTTGCATACAGGGGAGATTTTTAACTTTGGTGTTATCTCCGGATTAAATGCGATGCTGAATATTTATAAGAGCGATCGCACTGGCAAAATAATTCAAAAAGTGCAATTCCAACTTGATGGGACATCATTGGTGCATGATTTTGTTTTAGCGGGGCAATATTTAATATTTTGCATTCCCCCAGTGCGGATGAATCCTTTATCGGTATTGATGGGATTAAGCAGCTACAGCGATGCTTTTCAATGGAAACCTCAATTAGGAACTCAAATTTTAATTTTTGATCGTGAAACATTAACCTTAATTAGTCGCAGTGAAACTGAACCTTGGTATCAATGGCATTTTAGCAACGGTTATGTAGATGATAGCGGTTTGGTAAATGTCGATATCGCTCGTTATGAAGACTTTCAAACCAACCAATTCCTCAAAGAAGTAGCTACAGGTACAGCTAAAACAGCTGCCAAGAGTTCATTATCAAGATTGCAACTTAATCCCCAAAGTGGAAAAGTTACCGCAATTGAGCAAATATTAGATAGACAGTGCGAATTTCCGACTGTACCACCCCAAAACGTGGGACAAGCTTCTCGGTATACTTATTTTTCCACATATCGGCAGGGAACGGATATAAGTAAAGAAATATTAAATGCGATCGCACGTTTCGATCACCAAACCGAAAAATTCACGTCTTCCGATTGTGGAGAAAATCGCTATCCGAGTGAACCGATTTACGTTGAAGATGCTGAGAATATCAACCAAGCTTGGTTGATAACAGTTGTCTACGACGGCAATATTAATAATAGTGAAGTTTGGGTATTTGATGCTGATAGGCTAGACGAAGAACCTGTTTGTAAACTCAGATTACCCAGTGTCATTCCTCACAGCTTTCACGGTACTTGGAAACCAGCTTAAAATCAGTAAACCAAAAAGTTTTTCCTCCAAGAGCGATCGCTACGCACAAGGCAGGCATCACCAATACTAAGCGCGTAACCCTTGCAGTGAAAGGAATTCGTCGATTAGATACAAGTGTAGCGATAATTATTTATTGGCAGAACTTGAAGTAGAAGCGAAAGTTGAGGTAAAATCCATACAATTTAATTCGTTTGTTGCAAATTGATGCTCATTGCAATACAAGCTAAGAAGCATTTTAACGTAACCTAGTATTTAGTCACACCAACTCAAGCACTTCTTCCTTGAACAGAGTTTTAAAAAGGCAGGTTACGATTCATGGCTTATTCATGGTTTAAAGCGTTTCACGTTATCGGCATTGTAGTCTGGTTTGCTGGGTTATTTTATCTAGTACGCCTTTTCATATATCACGTCGAAGCCAATCAAGAACCAGAACCAGCACGCACGATACTGAAAAATCAGTATCAAATCATGGAAAAACGACTTTACAACATTATCACGACTCCGGGAATGTTGTTAACAGTAGCGATGGCGATCGGTTTATTAAGTACTGAACCAGAAATCTTAAAACAGACTTGGTTGCATGTCAAACTAGGATTTGTTACTCTTTTACTCGGCTATCATCATTATTGCAAAAGGCTAATGAAGCAGTTAGCAAAAGATGAGTGTCGCTGGAATAGTCAACAGTTACGCGCTTTGAATGAAGCACCCAGCTTGATGTTAGTCGTGATTGTATTGCTAGCCATATTTAAAGATAATCTACCTACAGATATTACCGTTTGGGTAATTGTCGCAATGATTATTGCAATGGTAGCCACTATTCAACTTTACGCTAAAAAGCGCAGAGAAGATAAAGAAAAAGAATTGGCGCAAATTCCACAAGTTACACAGCAACAGAGTTAGTTGTAAGTTGATGGTTGTTAGTTGATGGTTGTTAGTTGTCCCAAATAACTCTTAGTACAGAAGAGCATTAATTCATGACGAAAATTTATCACAAAAACTCTGCGTCACTTTGCGCTTACCTCCGCGTTCCTCTGCGTTAAAAAAACGCTACGAACTTACGCAAAACTGTACTTAACGACTATCCACCATCCACCATCCACCATCCACTATAAACATGAATTCCCCTAGCAATCTTTTCACACCCATCCAGCTTGGTGATTACACCCTCCCCAACCGGATCATAATGGCACCAATGACACGTTTGCGAGCAATTGAAAGTATCCCCAACTCCTTAATGGCGAATTACTACGCGCAACGAGTAAGTGCGGGGCTAATTGTCACCGAATGCACGATGGTTTCACCCCTCAGCCTAGGATACATGAGTTGTCCGGGCATTTACACAGATGAACAAGTTGCCGGATGGCGGTTGACAACAGATGCAGTGCATGAAAAAGGGGGACGAATTTTCCTGCAACTTTGGCATTGTGGGAGAGTTTCGCACCCCAGTTTGCTTGATGGACAATTGCCAGTTGCACCGAGTGCGATCGCTGGAATTGGCAAACTCCACACAAGCGCAGGCAAAGTATCTTTAGAAACACCCCGCGCCTTAGAAACTCACGAAATACCCGAAATAGTCG
Organism: Tolypothrix brevis GSE-NOS-MK-07-07A; assembly: GCA_019358985.1. Classification (GTDB taxonomy): domain Bacteria; phylum Cyanobacteriota; class Cyanobacteriia; order Cyanobacteriales; family Nostocaceae; genus Hassallia; species Hassallia brevis. Next base: position 40,331 of record JAHHIJ010000037.1, read on the forward strand.
CACAATTTCACCTCGGTGCAGAAAATGCGAAAGCTGCCGGCTTTGATGGGGTGGAACTACACGGTGCTTTTGGCTATTTGATAGATCAATTTTTACAAGATGGTTCCAACCAACGCACAGATGAGTATGGCGGTTCAATTGAAAAGCGATCGCGATTTATGTTAGAAGTAGTCCAAGCCGTCGTTAGCGTCTGGGGTGCAAACCGTGTAGGCATCAAGCTTTCATCGAGTAACACCTTCTACGGAATCCATGATTCCAACTCGAAAGAGACATTTACTTACGCCATAAATGCGCTCAACTCCTTCGGACTGGCTTACCTTCACCTCATGGAACCGAATGAAGTCGATTTGAAAACCCGCGACGTGATGAACCCCGTCACACCTTACTTCCGCCAAATATATCAAGGCACTTTAATCACCAACGGCGGGTATGATAACTTAAAAGGCGATCGCATTTTAGCTAGTGGCGATGCAGATTTAGTATCTTTTGGCAAATTATTTCTCGCCAATCCTGACTTACCAAAACGCTTTCAACTAAACGCCCAGTTAAATACACCAGATCCAAAGACATTCTACGCTCCAGATGCCAAAGGATACACTGATTACCCATTTTTAGAACTTCAGAATACTTAAATATTTCACAAGTTATCCAATTAGTCAACCATCATAACTAACAAACCGCAAAATCTTTTCCGTCTTATAATTATCCATAGAACAGCTAACAAAACGGACGACTGAAATATCTTTCGTAGTAGGCACGAAGCGTGCCTTTTTGAACGCTTTAGCATTCACTACTGCGTAAGTTTTCTAATTTCTTAATTATCCAATTTTCAAGGCTGTTCCCATCAACTATAGCGGCTCTATGCTTGAATAAACTACATCGATTCTCCAGTTTATACAAACTTAGCAATCTGTAATTCATTCAACAGCAACTCGCTATAAATATCACTTTGGAAGGTTCCCAAAATCATGGATCTGTCAAACTTTACTACTCACCAAAACTTAGAAGCTGCCTTTGGTGGTGAATCGATGGCAAATCGCAAATATTTGTTTTTTGCTGAGGTAGCACGTAAACTGGGGTTTGCAGACTTAGCGAAACTTTTTAGAGAAACAGCAGAACAAGAAACTCAACATGCTTTCTCACATTTTGTTTTGCTACATCCAGAACTTGTTGTAGAAGATCCAACAGCTTTAACTGAAGAAGAAAAGCGAGAAATTATGTCTCGTTGTTTATCTTTGGCAATTGAAGGTGAAACCTATGAATACACTACAATGTATCCCGAATTTGCCGCCGCTGCCCAGAAAGATAAAGATAATCCGGCTACAGAAGAATTTCTCAAACAAGCTAAAGAATCTGCCGATCATGCTAATATATTTCACGAAGCCGCCCATCGTTTTGGCTTACTGAAATTCATAGAAAATTACCATGCAGATCGCTACGCAGAAGCTTTAGAAGTATTAAATGGAGGAAATGCAGCACCCAAAGCAGCTGGTGACGATGCAAAAACTCGTAAATGGATTTGCAAAATATGTAGCATGATTTACGATCCAATTGCTGGCGATCCTGATTCGGGAATTGCACCGGGTACACCTTTTGAACAAATTCCCGATGATTGGCATTGTCCTATATGCGGTGCGAACAAAAAAAGTTTTACACCGCTTGAGGAGAAAATTGCGGCTTAATTAGCAAAGGTAAATTAAGTGTTTTATTAAGTAAGTTGGCGTAGTATCTCTAGAGATGTCTCGCCAACTTGCCTATATACATACATTTACGCCACAATGAAATAAAAATAGAGAAGTAAAATCCATGCAACAAATTACTCTTGCTGAAGCATCTCAACATTTGCCCGAATTAATTGAAGCCGCAATTAATGGTGAAGAAATCGTGATTACAAAAGACGAGCAACCAGTTGTGAAACTCACTCCTATATTGCCAGTGAAACGTCACCCCCTATTTGGAAGCGCTAAAGACTTGATTACGATATCTGATGACTTTGATAAGCCTTTAGAAGACTTTAAGGATTATATGTAATGAGATTCCTACTAGATACTCACACCTTTATTTGGTTTTTTAAGGGCAATACGCAACTTAGTAATCAAATACGGGTGTTAATTGAGGATGAAAATAACGAAAAGCTAATTAGTACAGCCAGCATATGGGAAATGGCGATTAAACAAAGCATCGGTAAGCTGAGTTTTCATCTGCAATTTGAGGAATTCATCACACAGCAACTCAGTCTTAACGACTTCAATTTGCTGGACATTAAAATAGAACATCTCACTGTTGTTTCGACCTTACCTCTTCATCATCGTGACCCATTTGATCGACTTTTAATTGCACAAGCAATGGTTGAGCAAATACCGATTTTAAGTGCTGATTCTGCTTTTGATGCTTATCCGATTCAGCGGTTATGGTAAGTAGCAAAAAATCAGAAGTTTTGGGCGATCGCCTCACCCAGTTGATCAATCAATAACAGAACCAATTATCCGATTGTTAAATCCTTTGAACTGGGCAAAGAATGGCGCTGGTGTTATATTGATAAAACTTTCATTTAGAAAATAAATTCTTAGCTGCCGCGACTAAAAAACACAGCAGCTATAACAATTAAACTCAAAAGCATCAAAGGAACCCAGAGATTAGGGATATCTGATAGACTCATAATTTCAAATTAATCAGCAGAAGAGGGATAATTTATTTTATATATTTCTTAAGTTTGAATTTGGAATTTATATGACACCAAAAGAAACAGTAACATGGCTACAAGAACACACAGCTTTAGGAATTCTCGAAGCTGAAGTGTTAAATGCGATCGCCCAACAAATCGAAGAACAAATCATCCCACCTCAAACCAACCTCGTTGTAGAAAACACTTCCCCAGAAGCACTTTACATTCTGATCGAAGGTCAACTCGAAAGCGATAGCAGCAATCAATCCAACCCAACGTTAGCAATTGGCTTCCTTAAGGGTGCCGTGATTCACCTGCAAGAATTGCTGTTAGACCAGCCGACGCAACGCACCATCACCACCCTTACAGAATGCCATATTTTGGTTGTGCCTGCGGTTAAATTTCGCGCTAAGTTGCGTGAATACCCAGCAATTTTTCAAGCTGTTTCTCGTCAATTGGCGCAGGAATTGGCAGATTTAACATCAGCCTTTACCTACGAACAAGAACGAGCGATCGCCTTACGTCCGTATTTAGTCACCAAAGCCCTACGGGGAATTGTTGGTACAAGTCGTTATGCGGTGCGTTTGCGCGAAGAAATTCGCCAAGCTGGGAGCGATCGCAAATCTGTCTTGATTTTCGGCGAACCAGGCTTAGAAAAAGACAATATAGCTACTTTAATTCACTTTAGTTCTAAACAGCGACGCGAACCGATTATCAAAATCAACTGTAGTATTCTGCAACACAGCGGTGCAGATTTGTTTGGGCGTAGTGGCGGCAAACCTGGACTCCTAGAATGGTTGGGTGAAGGTACTATCATCCTCAACAACATTCAAGAAACTCCGCCAGAGTTGCTGCCACAATTAGTTAATTTATTTAAAAACTCTACCTATAATCCCGTAAGTCGTTCCGAGGAACCACCTGCCGCACCCCGCACTTCTCGCGCCCGGATTTTGATTGTTTCCGAAAAAAATCAGCCGCAAATGGAACGCTGTATCGGTCATAACATCAAAGTGCCACCGCTACGAGTGCGGAAAACTGATATCAAGGCTCAGGTAGATTATTACATCAGTCTTTATACTCAGGCTAGGGGTATTCATAAACAAAAATTAACACCAGAAGCATTGCGCCGTTTGCAATCTTATGATTTTCCTGGTAACTTAAAAGAATTACAAAATTTAGTAGAAAGAGCGATCGTCCAAGCTGGGGAAGCGCGGGAGTTAACAGAAGAAATTTTTTGGTCAGTGGATACGAAGAAAAAGCGATTTCGGGTGAATTTGTTGAATGTTTATCCAGATTTGCGGAAATTTCTCCGTAGTCCGTGGTGGACCGATCGCATTAATTATGGCTTTACTGCCACTGCTTTTGCGTTGATTGTCGCAGTGTTATTTATTGGACCGCAAACACGCGATCGCAATTTCGTTCTCAATATATTCTGGGCTTGGTGGTGGGCTTTTTTCCTATTTCTCTTTCCCTTTCTCGGTCGCGTGTGGTGTGCTGTTTGTCCCTTCATGATTTATGGGGAAATTACGCAAAAGCTCTCTTTATGGTTGTTTCCTCGACAACTCAAACGCTGGAATCGACAGCTAGCTGAAAAATGGGGCGGATGGTTTCTTTTTGGACTATTTGTCCTAATTTTTCTGTGGGAAGAACTTTGGGATTTAGAAAATACAGCTTATCTTTCTGCTTGTTTGCTGCTGTTAATTACCGCCGGGGCGATGATTTTCTCTGCCATTTTTGAACGGCGATTTTGGTGTCGATATCTTTGTCCCATCGGTGGAATGAATGGTTTATTTGCTAAACTTTCAATGACCGAACTTCGAGCGCAACAAGGCATTTGTTCCGCAACTTGCACTACTTATCAGTGTTACAAAGGGGGACCGCAAAAAGGCGAAGGAATGAAAACTAATGGATGCCCTTTATACTCGCACCCCGCACAATTAGAAGATAACAAAGACTGCGTACTGTGCATGACTTGTCTTAAAGCTTGTCCCCATCGTTCCGTTGAGTTTAATTTGCGTCCACCTGGTGTTGAATTGTGGACAACCCATGTAGTTCACACTTATGAAGTAGCACTGTTATTTTTACTATTGGGTGGAGTGTATCTGCATCGTTTACCGGAATTGCAATCTTGGTTAGGATTACATTTCGATTTAACGCAATTTTGGCAACATTTAGAATTATCGCTGCTAGCTTTAATTATCCCGGTGGCTGTTCCCTTTGCGGCATATGCTTTGATGAAGGTAATAAATTTTGGACGTAAGCCAAAAGCATTTATAGAACTTGCTTATGGCTATCTGCCATTAGTTTTGGGTGGTAACTTAGCTCACTATCTGCGTTTGAGCCTAGAAGAAGGCGGACGCATTCTCCCGGTAACTTTTGCCACTTTTGGTCTAAATGGTGAACAATTGCCTGTATTCGTCGCTCATCCAGCGGTGGTTGACTTTTTGCAAGGTTTCACTCTGATTTTTTCAGTTTTGTTAACTATATTGTTAACCCAAAAAATTGCTCGTCAACCGATGCGTACACTTTTTTGGCAACACTTATCAGCTATTACACTAGGCGCTAGTATGTGGGCGATTATAGTGTCATAATTAGATCCCCGACTTATTTAAGAAGTCGGGGATCTGGACACTGCATACTCACATTAAAAAAAGCTGATAAAGTTGATTTCTGGTTTAAAAAATAACTCATAATGTTGCAATCAAGTAGTAAATATTTAATAGAAAATCATTATCATCTGTTGCAATTTAACAGCTTGGCAGAATCCCTTCCCAGAGACTTGCTTAATGAAGTAGACCTTCTAAGAATTATCGCCAGAGCGAAACAAAAGCAAAAAAATAAAGAAACACTCGGTCAATTTTTGACTCCAGCGAGCGTAGCAGAATTAATGGCTGGGATGTTTCAAAAGCTTGATTCTCCTCAAATATCTCTGCTTGATGCTGGAGCCGGCTCTGGTTCATTACTTGCAGCATTTGTAGTTAACCTTTGTCATCAGCAACAACACCCAACCAATTTAGACATTGTTGCCTATGAAATAGATCCATTTCTAATTAAATATTTGCGTCAGACATTAAAATTATGTGCAAGCGAATGTCAGATAGCTGGTATCTCCTTTAATTATGAAATCCGTGAAAGAGACTTTATTGAGGATGCCGTCAGAATTGTTAACGACAATTCAATATTTACTCACGCTATTCTCAATCCTCCGTATTTGAAAATCAAAGCTAATTCTAAGGTTCGTACATTGTTACGTTCTTTAGGATTAGAAACCAGCAATCTCTATACGGGTTTTATCGCTGCTACAGCACATCTCCTCAAGTCAGGAGGAGAACTTGTAGCCATCTCACCGCGTAGTTTCTGTAATGGACTGTATTTTAGAGACTTCCGCAAAATGTTTTTAGAGATGATGTCTTTACGCCAGATACATCTTTTTGAATCCCGACAAAAAGCATTTAGCGATGATGATGTTTTGCAGGAAACAGTCATCATTCATGCTACAAAACAAAAGCAAAAATTTGATCATCTACTCATCAGCACAAGCTCAAGTGCTGATGACGATTTTGTTATGTCAAACTATTTATCTTATACAGAGATAGTTCATCCTAACGACTCAGAACAATTTATTCATATTATTCCAGATAATTTTAGTCAGCAGGTCGTTCAAAAAATGGCGAATTTTACCTGCACTTTGAAAGACCTCGAATTGACAGTATCAACTGGACGTGTGGTAGATTTTCGGGCAAAAGAATATCTGCGTTTAACTCCAAAGGAAAACACTGTTCCTTTAATTTATCCTGTGAATTTATCTCAAGGATATGTTGAGTATCCAAAGACAACTAGAAAACATCAAGCTTTGGTGCATGTACAAGAAACAGCTTCACTTTTAGTACCCAATGAACATTATGTTTTAAGCAAACGCTTCACCTCAAAAGAAGAAAAAAAAAGAGTAGTTGCCGTTGTATACGATGCTGAAAGAATTAACTCTTCCTGGGTTGCTTTTGAAAATCACTTAAATTACTTTCACGCATCTGGACGGGGACTTGATCTTACCCTAGCACGCGGTCTTGCTGCTTATCTTAACTCCAGCCTCGTAGACGCTTTTTTTCGACTATTTAATGGGCATACTCAAGTTAATGCAACTGATTTACGAAATTTAAAATATCCGACAATGCAGCAGCTGATGTCGGTGGGTGTACGAATTCGAGATAAGTTCCCCTCACAAAAACAAATTGATGAATTTTGGGAAGAATTTTTGAGTATGACAAATCAGTCTGAAAATAATTTATTCACAATTAAATACCGTATTGATGAAGCACTGCAAATACTAGTTGAACTTGGACTTCCACGGGCACAGCTTAATGAACGTTCAGCATTAACCCTTCTTGCACTACTTGATTTAAAGCCAACCGATTCTTGGAAATCTGCGGTATCTCCTTTAATGGGAATCACGCCAATGATGCAATTTATGGCACAGCATTATAGCAAAACATATAAACCAAATACGCGGGAAACTGTTCGCCGCCAAACAGTTCATCAATTCCTAGACGCTGCTTTAATAGTTGTAAATCCAGATAATCCGCGTCGTGCCATTAACAGTCCGAAAACCGTATATCAGATTGAAGAAAGTGTACTTGAATTATTACGTACTTATCAAACCCCCGAATGGGAAAAGAGTGTTCGTACCTACCTTGCCTCAGTTGAAACCCTGAAAAAGCGATATGCTCAAGAGCGTGAATTATCGCGTATTCCCGTAATGATTGAGGGGGAATTGAAGACTCTTTCGCCTGGTGGTCAAAATGTTCTGATTCAAAAGATTATTAGTGAATTTGCGCCACGTTTTACACCAGGAGGAAAACTAATTTATGTTGGCGATACAGATGAAAAATTCGCGCATTTCAACGAAGCGGCATTATTAGATTTAGGTGTTACTGTCGATTCTCACGGTAAAATGCCTGATGTAATTATCCATTATTTAAAAAATAACTGGTTAGTTTTAATTGAAGCTGTAACTTCTCACGGTCCAATTAACCCTAAGCGAAAGAAAGAACTTGAAACTATCTTTGCTAATACAAAAATTCCTCTTGTAATGGTGACGACTTTTCTTAGCCGTAAAGCTATTGTGGAGTATTTGGCTGAAATTGCTTGGGAAACAGATGTCTGGGTTGCAGAAGATGCTACTCATCTGATTCACTTCAATGGAGAATATTTACTACAGTCTTACAAAGTAGATAAATCTGACAGAAAATAAACACAAATCACATTTAGCAGTATGGCAAATTTTCTACAACCCCCAAGATTACGCATTGGTGAGGACACCAAAGAAGAACGTCGCGCTACTTAGCTGGAACTTTTTTATGATTTGGTATTTGTAGTTGCAGTTTTTCAACTGGCACACAATCTCCATAATTATGTCACTTTATCTGATTTTTTTTGGCTTTGTTGTTTTGTTTCTAACAGTTTGGTGGTCATGGATTGGCAGTAGATTGTACGCTACGTGTCCCAACCTTGTCAGTCTCTACAATTAAATGTAACTTGATAAACTGCATCAGTATCAGCGAATCTAATTATTATCTTTATATTCTTGATTAATTCTTCACGAAATATTAATATCTTAAATATAAGATTTATGTAATTATATGGGCAGAGAATAAAAATATAATAATTTAAAGAGACGGTAACAATGTAATTTCTGTTTACGCGTACAAATTTGATTATTCTACAGTATTGTCCATCTTCCCTTCAAAACTCACTGGCTAGCCCGCTTTCAGTGTCTTTATTTAATTTAGAGTTTCTATCACTACCTGTAGAATACTAATTTCTCACTTTTCTAAGTGACTTTTTCTTATAGCTTTTCCCGTTTGGATACAACACTTAGTAACGGATTGAGATTTTTCAACCCTACAAAGAAAGAATTTATATCCAATAAATTTTTAATTGCTATATTTAATAGCTCACTATGATATCTGGTATTTTTCATAAACGAGTCAAGGTAATTTTAATGTTGTTATAAAAGTTTGTTGAAAACCATATGAAAATAGCATTTGGCTGTTAAAACTATCCAAATGCTCATTTTTGTATTCAACATGAATCGATAGACTGAGAAAACCTAGAAATCTCTTTTATAACCCTGTATTTACGCAGGGTCAGTTTATTTTTTAAACTGAAAGCAACATAAAAGTGCATTTTTTTCAACGTTCAACATAATTACTCAATAGAAAGCATTTGGAATCACAAGTGCTTTTTCTGTTCTTGTTATTGCATTAGATGCAATTAATAAATTATCACATTCTCAAAGTCGCTCTACCAAAGTTAGGATAAAATTAATGTCTGCTAATAACTTACAATCTTTCAACAAAAATATCAAAGTCAGCATATCTTTAGTCACATTTAATCATGAAAAATATATCGAGCAAGCAATAGAAAGTATATTGATGCAAAAAGTCAACTTCAACTATGAAATAATACTTGGTGAGGATTTTTCTAGCGATACAACGCGAGATATTGTTATTGATTATAGTACAAAATATTCTGATAAAATTCGCTTAATATTGCCAGAACAAAATCTGGGTTGCAGTGGTCAAAAGATTTTTGTACAAACACTTCAAGCTTGCCAAGGTGAGTATATTGCCCTTTTGGATGGTGATGATTACTGGACTGATCCTGAGAAATTGCAAAAACAGGTAGATTTTCTAGATAGCCATCCCGAATGTGCAATATGTTTTCATGATGTTACTACTTTTTTTGAGGATAGAAGTCAAAAACCTCGTAAATATAATGACTTTGAACCAAAGAAAATTTCCACCATCGAAAACCTTTTGAAATGTAACTTTATTCCTACCTGTTCAACAATGTACAGAAGAGGTTTATTTGATGAATTTCCCGATTGGTATGATTCAGTAATTTGTGGGGATTGGGTACTTCATATATTAAATTCACAGCAGGGAAAAATTGGATACATTAACACAGATATGGCTGCTTATAGAGTTCATAGTCATGGTGTATTTAGTGGTATGAGCAAAATCAAACAGTTGCACGAAGTAATTAGCTGTTATGAATACTTAAATAAATATCTGGAATTTAAATATAACAAAATTATTAAATTTGAAAAAGCTTATAAATATCAAGGTTTAGCATTAGCTTATAAAGATAACGGCGATTTAGATAATGCTAAAAAATATGCAATCAAATGCCGGGAACTTTTATTGTCAGAACCTTTTCTAGGAATAATAGCAATTATCAAATTGTTGAAAAGGACATATATCAGCAAAATGACTGCTTACAAGTTACACCTTAACAAGACATAAAGTAATATTTTTCATTTATGGATCTGGAAGTAATTAATTGGCAAAATCCATTATGGATGCAAACGCTACAAAAACTGCGCCATGATGTTTATCATTTGCCTGAATATCTATATTTAGAAGCCAAAAAAACCAAAACTATTCCTGAAGCTCTTTTGATAGTTGATGGTGATAAAATATTCTTTGTGCCTTATTTATTACGCCGATGTGATGACATAAGTCAAGAATCAAAAACAAAAGATATTTTTGATGTGCTGTCACCTTACGGTTATTCTGGCATTTTGTTAAGTGAAGCAGCGGCTAATTCCCCAATATTTGCTAATTTCGCTATCAATCAATTAAAGTATCTGTTAAAAGAAAAAGGCGTAGGCTCCGCTTTTTTTCGATTGCATCCTATACTTAGTCATAACTTTCATACACTTTTCAATCCTGGTACTTTCACAGAAATTGGTACAACAGTATCTGTAGATTTAAAACTTTCTGATTCTCAAATATGGGCACACACTCGAAGGGGACATCAAAGTACAATTAATAAGTGTAAGCGACTTGGTTTTACCGCCAGAATGGTAGGTTGTGGGCAATATATAAATGAATTTACGGAAATTTATGACGAAACAATGAATCGTGTCCAAGCGCACAAATCGTATTATTTTAATCATGAATACTTTGCAGACTTGTTAAAAGTAGGTAAAAATTTACATTTATGTATTGTGGAATTAGAAGATGAAATATCTGCCGCTTGTTTATTTTTTGAACATTGTGGAATAGTTCAAGCACATTTGGGGGGAACGAAAACCAAGTTTTTACATCAATCTCCTTTTAATTTATTACTAGATTACGCTAGGTACTGGGCTAAAGAACGTGGGAATGAATTTTTGCATTTAGGAAGTGGTGTAGGAGGAGTTAAAGATAGTCTTTATAATTTTAAAGCGGGCTTTTCTCGACAAAGGCACAGCTGGCTAAAATTGGGAATCATTACAGACGAAGAGAAATATAACTATTTAGTTGAATTGCGGGCAAAGTCTTTGAGAATTGAAGTTGAGAAGCTACTGCAAACCAGTTTTTTTCCTGCTTATCGTGTTCCTTATTAAGGTAAAATAACTGAGTGTCAAATTTATATTATATATACATTGCTATATTTGATAATCTAAATTAGCGTTGGGAGTGTGTCACAGAAACGATTCTGAAGTTACATTTAAATATGCGATCGCTTGCTGAAATTAACGATAAAATTAGCCGCAAATGTGCTGTAGTCTTAACTGTTGAAGAACTCAAAGCACGAGTTGCAGAAGTTGGCATCACTCAAGTTGCCAAAGAAACTGATGTCATTACCACCGGCACATTTGAGCCGATGGAATCATCAGGTGCGATTATTAACTTAGGTCACACCGACCCACCAATTAAAATTCGCCGCTGTTGGTTAGATGGTGTCCCCGCATATTCCGGTTTTGGTGCAGTGGATTTATACATAGGTGCAAGTTGTACTGTGGAAGCGATGGACGGGGAAGAAGTTAGGGAACGCGGTGGTGGACATGTAATTGAAGATTTAATTGCCGGTAAACCCGTACATGTACGCGCACAAGGACAGGTAACAGATTGTTACCCCCGTGCCACCTTTGAAACCACAATTACCCGTGAAACGATAAATCAGTTTTATTTATTTAATCCGCGCAATCTTTATCAAAATTTTATCGTGGGGGTGAATGGAGGCGATCGCCCACTTTTCACTTATCTCGGTCCACTACAACCGCGTTTGGGGAATGCAGTTTACTCTAACCCAGGTGCCATTTCCCCTTTACTTAACGACCCCGAACTACAACTTATCGGCATTGGTACGCGAATTTTCTTAGGCGGCGGTGTCGGCTATGTCTCATGGGAAGGCACTCAGCACTTTCCCTTACAAAAGCGATTGCCTAATCATACACCCATCGGTCCTGCCGCCACTTTAGCCTTAATTGGTGATGCCAAACAAATGGATGCACGTTGGGTACGGGGTTGTTACTTCAAAAGTTACGGACCTTCCCTAATGTTGGGCGTAGGTGTACCACTTCCGGTATTAAACGAACAAGTCGTAGAACGTGCTAGCGTGACTGACAAAGACTTAGTAGCGCCGATAGTAGACTTTTCTATCCCTCGGCGCGTCCGTCCTACCTTTGGGTTAGTGAGTTACGCCCAACTTAAATCTGGGCGAGTCACTATTGAGGGTAAAACAGTGCGTGTTGCTCCCCTAGCGAGTATGTTTCTTTCTTTGCAAGTAGCTGAAGAATTGAAACAGTGGATTTTAGCTGGGACATTTACCCTGACAGAAGCAGTTTCTCCAATTCCGATGGAGCGATCGTTTCTGCCCCAAGATCGCTGGACGGAGTTTTGATTTATGGGAGGGGGAGATGGGGGGAGGGGGAGAGGGGGGGAAAGAAGAATTATTCTCCTTGTCACCTTGTCTCCCTTGTCTCCCTTGTCCCCCACTCTCCCCCTCCCCCACTCCACTACTCCTGCGGCTTCGGTCGTTTTATTGGCTTAGGAGCCGGTGCTTTGGGTACGGGATTTGGCACTGGCGAGGATTCGCCTTTCTTGATTGGGCGGGGGGTTTCACCGCTACTGCGTCTGGGCGGATATGGTTTTCTGTCGCCACCGCCACCACGGAAACCGCCACCACCACCACCACCACCACGGAAACCGCCTTTTTCAGGTGGTCTGCGTTTTTTGGGCAAATCAGCGATCGCCGTAGCGTTTTCTATCATCAATAAATCAGCTTCTCGCTTGGCTTGGAAGTCCCAAAACTTACCGACAGCTTTAGTCCCAAGTACACCCGTAAGTTTCAACTTGAAATACTTGGGTTTGTCATCTGTCTTGCGAGGGGCTTGTTTAATCTTGACCACCAAGCTTTTAGCGTCAAAAGACTGGTAAACTACTTCACCACGAACCGAAAAACCACCATCTGTAATTTCTGATGAAGGTTTAAGATCGCTGGTAGTTTCTGCCGATTCTGATGGAGGTTCATGACTAGAAACTAATTCTTGTGACTTTGAGTCTTGATTTTCATCATCTTCTATGGAATGTTTCGCCAGGTTTTCTGGCTCCCAAACCCCAACAATTTGTAGGTGCAGTGCATCATTTTCTTGCCTTGTACGCGGATATACTACCCACAAGTGTTCTTTTTCTAAATCTAAATGATTCTTAACTAAACTCATTATCCGACCAAGCAGGACGGCATTGAGTTCTACACCATCTTTAGTCAGGAGCATTCCTTGAGTGAATTGTTCACTACTAGCAACGTAGCGACCTCGGACTAAGCCGATCGCTCGATATTGCATCGGTTCGCTCGGAGGGGGAATCGGTTGCTGCCGATTGCTTAAGTTTACATCTGAGACACTCTCGGACTCCTCAACCAAAGAATTCTCAGGTTTAGAGACGTGTTCTGGTTTTTTAGTTTCAACTTGATTTGTTGCCTCTATAGGAGTTGGATCTTGATTAGAAGCAGATGATTTGGACGGTTCAGAAGACGGCATCAGGTCGGAATTCATATAAACTCCTTGCGGCGGAGACACATCCCATTGTGGGATTTTACTAAGGCAGCTGAAAAGAGCGTTTGTGCGGCGCTTAAAAGTATATTTCTTTCAAGTTAGCCACGCAGAAGAGCGCTCTGTGTGATACTCTAAACGCTAAACTTACCATTTAGATGCTAAATGTGTAATTTAACGCTTTTACACCAGTTTCGACAGCTTAACATAGCTACAATTTCAGAGAATTTCCCTGAAAATCATCGCCTAGTTTAGCAGTGTAAATTGCTAATTGTTATAAATTTCACAGCTAAATACCCGTATTCCGTAAACTTTTAAAATTTTTAACTTTCGCATCTGTTTTACTGATAGTGTCATTATTCAGGAGAAGGACGGTTTTGTGTCTAAACAAGCTAATCGTTGGATGGTTCAGGTAGTGCTGTTGCTGGCAGTAGTTGCTTTTGTCGCAGTTTCTGTAGTTCCCTTAATTACGGCATTTAATGATACGCAACGCCAAACTCAGAACACCACCAGTGCCAAAGTCGCCACTTCACCTGCTTCTGATCCAAAATCAAAAGTGGAAGACGAAGTACGGGGTTATGAATTAGTCTTACAACGCGAACCAGAAAATCAAGCCGCGCTTAAAGGGCTATTACAAGCTAGGTTACAGCTCCTGAGTCAAAAAGGAAAAGGTGAAATTCAGCCAGCTGACATTCAAGCGGTAATCGAACCTTTAGAAAAGCTAGTCAAGCTGAATCCAGAACAAACGAAATACGCGGTGCTACTAGCGCAAGCAAAACAGCAAATAGGCGACAAAGAAGGAGCAGCTCAGGCTTACAGGTCTGTTTTGGCAACTAAACCAGGGGATATTGAAGCTTTACAAGGAATGGTGGCTCTTTTGTTATCTCAAAAACGCCCAGAAGCGGCGATCGGTTTGCTGCAAGATACTCTTACAACCTCAACTCAGGCTAATAAAATTCAACCGGGAAGTGTGGATGCGATCGCTGTAGAAGTACTTTTGGGCAACGTCTACGCTTTCCAAAAACGCTACACTCAAGCTATCTCTGTTTACGATCAAGCAACTAAAAGCGATCCTAAAGATTTTCGCCCGGTTTTGGCAAAGGCGTTGCTCATCAAAGAACAAGGCAAAATTGATGAGGCAAAACCTTTATTTGACAAAGCTGCCACTTTAGCACCTGCTCAATACAAAGACCAAATTAACCAACAAGCAACACCCTCACCTAGTCCAACCCCTTCTCCAACACCGTGAGGATACAGCTTCCAACCCCTTATCTCACAATTTTTCGTCATTCCACACAATTGTAGAGACGTTCGGTCCGGAACGTCTCTACGAGGTTTTTTAATAAAATGAGGGGTCAGACCTACCATTCGCCAACGGTATCCGTGAGGAGTCGGGGGGAGTGGGGGATAATTAAACTAACTATTGACTCCTAACTCCCTTCCATTGCTGCAATTACACCAAACACGATAAATAAGCATCCACCAATTAGGGTAAGTTGACGCTCAGAAATTCGTCCAGCGATGAGTCGTCCACAACTGACGGCAATGACTGCACAAATAGAATGTCCTAATATGGCACCGACGGTTACGCCAAAAGCGTTGTTGCTAGCGGCTAGAGCAATGGTGGCAAATTGTGTGCGATCGCCCAATTCTCCCATAAATATTAATACAAAGGCTTCTGCTATAATTGACAGTGGCGTTTTTTTCTTGGGTAGTTGTTTTTCTGCCTGTTCTACGGCTTCTTTTGCCTCATCAACCACTTCTGAATCACTACTTGCAGCCATCCGGCTGGCATCATACAGTAGCTTGATCCCAAAGCCGATAAATAAAACTATTTCTGCGTAATGAATATAAAGCTTTGGCAATAAAGATACCGCTTGCCCCGCTACTACAGAAATTATTGTCATTGCAGCTAAAGCCGCGATCGCACCGATTAATACCAGCCGTCGTGAGTGACGCATCGCTAAAATAGCAGCGATAAAAAAGGTCTTATCTCCTAACTCGGAAACTGTGATTAATAATAAAGCTGCGGTAAAACCTGTTAACACTCTTCTATTGCTCCTAAGGATTTTTTTCCTGTGTGAAGCTAAATGAGAGTCGCGAAACTTCACTAAGCTTCACACTTTATTTGTGTGAACTCAGTGAAGGTCTCGCTTTCAAATATCTAAATACTTGCCATCTGAACCAGGCTCATCGCCAGTATGTTGATTCAAATGCACTGGCTTTTATATTTTTATATCTTTTGCCAGCAGCTACTCCCCTTCTATTAACTTACTAATATACATCTTTACCAGGTACGAGTCAAGCAAGTATGAATTGGGCAGTGTCAATGAGGTAAAAATTCATCATCTGTCACTTCTGGTAGATCGTATGGACACATCAGAGGAAAAGATTCCACTGGCAAATTAGTTTCGGCTTTTGCTTGCTTAACTGCTTGTGCATAACACTCTGCAAAAACGCTTTCAAGATAAGATTTGAGACTAGGTGAATCATCTAGAGCTTCTTTAACACGTCTACGATGCTCAATAATGCTTGCTTCCCAGCTACCGCTTTTCTTTTCCGGCTGAAACTGCCATTTGAGCAAATGTACTAAAATTACAATAAGATTACTTTTGAGGCTCCGACGCTCACTTTTTCCCATGTCGGCAATTTCCTCAATCAGATTTTCCCAGTCTACGTTTGCGTAGTTCTGACTTTGCAATTTTTCCACAGTCGCTTCTATCCATTGCAAGTAGTCAGTATCATATAACGTTTGGGAATGCGTTTTTAGGGAAGACATGGCAGTTTCCATCAAATACTAGTGATTGTAGTTTGTGCCGAAACCTTTATCGCTACAATTCGTTAAAAATTAGGATTTCTGCCTTGGGTTAAGCGTTATCCAACCTATGGGCGATAAGCGATGGGATCTTACCTGAGTTCGATGTGTGCTATTCAGGTTTTTTCAGCTTTTCCACTAACAAAGCTTTTACCTCGCTGTCAGGGTCGGCAAGATCAAAGGGATAAGGTTGCTCTGTAGAAGGGTCACGACGACTCATCAAAACTTCCAATGCAGCCCGAAATTCTTCTTCATCATTTCTGTGTTTGGAAATATACTGTTTTAATTCAGTATTTGTCATTTGGTGTAAGTTCTGCGTCATAGCACAAAGTTCCAATTACCATCTTCTTTTATTATTAGTGCAATTTCATCAGTTACACCAGCTTGAATATAGAGTGTTTTCAACTTTTGGTCATAGCGGAAAACCTGGATCGGCTGATACAAATTAGACAATAACTGGCAAAGGTATATCGCTGTATCCGATTGTTTCTGTGTCGGCAATTGACAACTCCATAGAAACACACCAACCGTAGTGTATCAGACTCGCGTGTGATGCGATCGCTCTAGTAGAGACGTTCCACCTGAACATCTCTACCAATGTCAATATTTTAGTATTTCCGCTCTTTTGGCTCAAACATGGTAATAGTCACGGGGCGATATTGAATATCAATTCCCGCTGGTGAATAATAAGCTAGTGTGTGTCTGAGAAAGTTTTCATCATCTCGCTGCGGATAATCTTCGCGGAAGTGGGCGCCGCGACTTTCTTGACGATTCAAAGCTGAGGAAAGAATTGTCTGTCCCACCACCATTAAACTTCGCATTTCCAACGCTTCGACGATTTCTGTATTCCAAGAATTACCTTTGTCATCTAAGTATATTTGCGAAGCTTTTTCTTGTAGCTCTTGTATTTTTTCTAAGCCTTGACACATTAATTCTTGAGTGCGGAAAACACCGCAGTATTCTGTCATACAATCCTGGAAGGCTTGACGCACTTGGTTAATGCGATACTTTCCAGGCTGATCTAGCAAAGCTTGAATTTCTTCCTTTGCCTGTTTTATATAAGGTTGCTCGTCTACTGTGGGTAACTTGCGGTTTTGGACAAATCGAGCGATCGCACTTCCGGTTCTCTTTCCGTAAACCACGCATTCCAACAAAGAATTACTACCAAGTCGATTTGCCCCATGTACGGATACGCAAGATGTTTCCCCAGCAGCAAAGAAGCCCTCAACAACTCCATTCCCACTACTGCGGACTTGACCATTAGTGTTAACTGGGATACCACCCATACAATAATGAATTGTGGGACGTACTGGCATCGGTTGCGTTACCGCGTCAACACCAACTAAGCGGTGTGCTTCTTCCCAACAGAAGGGTACGCGACTCATAATTTTTTCTTTGCCCATGTGACGCAAGTCAAGATAGACAAATGGACCACCTGCACTACCATCTAAATGAACACCACGACCGGCGCGAATTTCATAAGCGATCGCTCGTGAGGTAATATCACGAGGGGCAAGTTCCATGCGGCTAGGTGCGTAATTCGCCATAAAGCGATCGCCTTGGGAGTTAATCAAATAAGCTCCTTCGCCCCGCACTGCTTCGGAAATTAGCACCCCGACGGGATATAATCCAGTGGGGTGGAATTGGACAAATTCCATATCTTGCAGTGGCAAACCAGCGATCGCACTCATTGCCAAACCATCACCCGTAGAAGCGTAATCGTTAGAAGTGGTGTTATAAACGCGACCATAGCCACCTGTAGCAAACATCACCGCCTTAGCCCGCACTACGACTATTTGCCCATCCAAAAGGTGATACATCACTACACCTTTCGCCTGACCTTCTTCTAATATCAGGCGCATTACGTACCATTCTTGATAAATTTGCACACCGTAACGCCGCAAATTATTCACCAATTCGTGTAAAATTGCGTGACCGGTTTTATCGGCAGCGTAGCAAGTACGATTGTGAGAATGTCCCCCAAAAGCGCGTTGGGCAATGCGACCATCGTCTAAACGAGAGAATAAAACACCCATGTGTTCCAAGTCGATGACTACATCTGGTGCTTCACGAGTCAGTATTTCTACCGCGTCTTGGTCTGCTAAATAATCGGAACCCTTGACAGTATCAAAAGCATGTGCTTCCCAGCTATCTTCTGTATCTACGTTTCTCAGCGACGCTGCCATTCCACCTTGGGCAGCTACTGAGTGCGATCGAATTGGGTGAGTTTTCGCTACCACAGCCACATTTAAGCTAGGATCGGTTCTGGCAATTTCCACTGCTGCACGACATCCAGCCAATCCCCCCCCGATAATAATCACATCATGTTCAAGCATAAGATATTAACTTTATTAAAGACAAAATATTAACCCCTGATGGGGTAGTGCGATCGCGCTCTATTTTCAGATTAACTTAAAAGATATAGACTCTATCTGTATCCGCGTGGATTTCATTTCTAGCTTTAGCCCGTGCGATCGCTTCGTGGTAATTACGGGGCTTGAAACTGTTCGGTAATTTCTGCCCAAAAATAGACAAATCTAACTGATTGGGTATATATTAGATTGTATTGATATGGGTACAATCAAGCCCCTTAGAAGTCATTGTAAGACCGCAATGAAACAGGAAGTTAACGCCAAGACTACTAATGTCTGTGTTAAGTCTAGACTTGGGTAGTTTTGGGTAAGTTTAACCGAGCGGAAGTTAGAACTTTGACAACTGGGTAGTAGTTGGCTAAACCCTACAATGCCAATGCAGAGCCATGTTATGTTAATGCAGAGCCATGTTATGCCAATGCAGAGCCTTGTTATGTTAATACGTCCCCCCTACATTTAAAAAAGCTACGCTTTTACGCCAAACTGCACTTAAAACAGTCGAATCCCAGGTAAGACGAGATACGGAATTCGTTTAATTCGGGTAGGATATTTAAATATTGAAGGCTGAAAGCGTTAAGTTTAAATTATTTATGCGTATTTCTTTAAGTTGGCTGCGGGAACTAGTTGAGATAAAAAGAAGCCCGGAAGATTTAGCCGAAACCTTGACAATGGCAGGGTTTGAGGTAGAAGATATTGAAGATCGCCGCACTTGGGCTTCGGGCGTTGTTGTTGGCAGAGTGGTTGAAAAACAACCTCATCCTAACGCTGATAAATTGAGTGTTTGCCAGGTTGATATCGGTGCTTCTGAGGCTTTAAATATCGTCTGCGGTGCTGGGAATGTCCGAGCAGATATTTATGTGGCAGTGGCAACCATAGGAACTTATTTAGCAAATATCGATTTAAAAATCAAGCCGGCGAAACTGCGGGGTGTCCCTTCTCAAGGTATGATTTGCTCTTTGAAGGAACTCGGTTTACCCACTGATGTAGACGGAATTCATATTTTTCCTGAGGAAAATCTCCAACTGGGTAGCGATGTGCGTCCTTTGTTGGGTTTGGATGATGTGATTTTAGATGTCACTGCTACTGCTAATCGCGCTGATGCTTTAAGTATGGTAGGGATAGCGCGGGAAGTAGCGGCTCTCACAGGTGGAAAGTTGACAATTCCGGAACCTGCGGAGGTGTCTGTTCCTCAAAGTACGGGAAATTTCACTTTAAAAATCGATGAAACTCAAGCTTGTCCGGCTTACATTGGTACGGTAATTGAAAAGGTAAAAATTGCGCCTTCTCCTGATTGGTTGCAACAACGTTTGCGTGCTGCGGGAACGCGTCCGATAAATAATGTTGTGGATATTACTAATTATGTGTTGTTGGAATGGGGACAACCACTGCACGCATTCGATCGCGATCGCTTGGGTGAAAAAGCCCAAGTTGGGGTGCGTTTCGCGAATGCAGGAGAATCTCTGAAAACTCTCGATGGTCAAACCCGTAATCTAAATACCCAAAATTTGGTAATCACTGGCAACAATAAACCCATTGCTTTGGCTGGGGTGATGGGTGGAGAGGAAACGGAAGTATATGATGGTACACAAAATATCTTTTTAGAAGCAGCTTTATTTGATTCTGTAGCAATTCGCCGTTCTTCCCGTAGTATTGGCTTAAGAACAGAAGCTTCTGGAAGGTATGAAAGAGGTGTAAACCGCGCTGAGTTGGAAAAAGCCACACACCGCGCTTTATCGATGATGGTGGAGATAGCACAGGGAACTATTGTAAATCAAGAAATTGCCGATACGCGCCCCGATCCATCAACTTGGAGTCGAGCGATCGCACTACGTTTAGAGCGGGTTAATGAAGTTCTTGGACCAATCGAGATGGACGAGAAAACTGGAGAACTCCAAGGGGAAGATGTTGAGCGCATTCTCACTGCATTGGGATGTCAGCTACGATCTTCCGGTGAGAATACTTGGACGGTAACTGTCCCCCCCTATCGTTATCGCGATTTAGAACGGGAAATCGATTTAATTGAAGAAATTGCCCGTCTTTATGGTTACGATAACTTTTCTGATACTTTACCAGATAAATCGGAAGCTGGTTATCTGCCTTTAGATCAAGAACTTATACGCAAATTGCGAGCTTCTTTCCGTGCCGAAGGATTGACAGAACTAATACACTATTCTTTGGTTAAACCACAGAGAGAAAGGCAGATAGTGTTGTCAAATCCATTATTTGCAGAATATTCGGCACTGCGAACCGAGTTAATTTCTGGGTTGATTGATGCTTTTCAATATAATTTAGAGCAAGGAAACGGTTCGCTAAACGGCTTTGAAATTGGGCGAATTTTTTCCCTAGAAGAAGACGGTTTAGCTGAAGCTGAAGCCATAGCTGGAATTATCGGAGGCGATCGCACTGTTGGGAAATGGTCAAGAAGTGGCGAACAACTTTTAACATGGTTTCAAGCCAAAGGCATTTTAGAAGGTGTTTTTCAGCGACTTGGTTTGGAGGTAGAATATCAACCAGATAATCAAAATTCTCGCTTGCATCCAGGACGCACTGCGTCTTTATGGATACGCGGTAATCGACTCGGTACTTTCGGACAATTACATCCGCAAGTACGGCGAGAAAAAGGTTTACCAGATTCAGTTTACGTGTTTGAACTGGATTTAGATGTGCTGTTAGATTCTTTAGAAAGAGATGAAATACTTGCACCGCAATTTAAAGCTTATTCCACTTATCCAGCAGCCGATCGCGATATCGCCTTTTTTGCGCCAGTCAAGGTAACTGTTGCCGAAATTGAAAAAGCGATCGCCAAAGCTGGTAAAGATTTATTACAATCTGTGGAATTATTTGATGAATATCGCGGTGATAATGTACCAAAAGGACAACGCAGTTTGGCTTTTCGTTTAATTTATCGGACAAGCGATCGGACTCTTACTGATGCTGAAGTCGAACCAGTACACAACAAAGTTCGTGAAGCATTAGTTGACAAATTCGGCGTCAGTTTGAGAAGTTAGGTAGAGACGTTCCGCTGGAACGTCTGTATTTACGTAGAGACGTTCCGCTGGAACGTCTGTATTTACGTAGAGACGTTCCGCTGGAACGTCTGTATTTACGTAGAGACGTTCCGCTGGAACGTCTGTATTTACGTAGAGACGTTCCGCTGGAACGTCTGTATTTACGTAGTGAGCGGTTCACCGCTCAATTTTAAGCACTCTTCGTGCTTACTACTTTAAGAGTGTTTATTTACACTCATTTACTTAATTTAGACCTTTTGTAATTTGAAATGGTGTATCTGTGGCAAAATATATAATGTGGGGAAGTTATTGCGAAGACGTTTTAGAAAAACGTGCGCCTCATCGTCAAGCGCATTTAGACGGACTCGCAAAACAAAAAGAATCCGGTGTGTTGATTACCATTGGTCCAACCAAGGATGTAACGAAAATTTTCGCTATTTACGAAGCCGAAGATGAAGCTATTGTCCGCGAGTTGATTGAAAATGACCCCTACTGGCAAAATAATATCTGGACAGAATATCTTGTCAAAGAGTGGATTCAAGCTTTTTGAATCGAAAATCGAATGAATGCGGAAGAATTTTTACAGCAAGGAATAAATCAGAATTCCCAAGGAGATTATCAAAGCGCGATCGCTTGTTTTAATTCGGCATTGCAAATCAATCCCGATTTTGCCGAAATTTACCAAAATCGGGGTAATGCTTACTTTGCAATTGGTGATTATCACTCCTCCATCGCTGATTACACCAAGGCAATCAAAATTAATCCTCACTTAGCTGGCGAGGTTAACTTTGATCTGTCTATTGCCTACTATAATCAAGGTTTGACCCTTTGTGAACAAGGCGATTATCCAAAAGCAATTGAGGATTTTAACTCAGCTTTGGAGCTAAATCCTAATTTTGGCGAAGCTTACAGCAATCGCGGTAATGTTCGCTATCAGTTAAAAGATTATCACAATGCGA
The DNA here is from genome assembly GCA_019358985.1 of Tolypothrix brevis GSE-NOS-MK-07-07A. Lineage (GTDB taxonomy): Bacteria > Cyanobacteriota > Cyanobacteriia > Cyanobacteriales > Nostocaceae > Hassallia > Hassallia brevis. The sequence continues at coordinate 62,972 of JAHHIJ010000037.1, forward strand.
TCGCCGATCAAACTTTGGCACTGCGACTAAATCCCAATTTCATAGAAGCTTATCATAATCGAGGTAATGCTCATTATGCTCTTGCAGATTATCAGGAAGCCATTAACGATTACAACCACGCATTGACAATTAACCCTAATTATGCTATTGCATACTACAATCGCGGTCTGGTTTATACTTCCCTGAAAGACCTTCAAAAAGCGATTGCTGACTTTAATCAAACTTTAAAACTGAATCCTTTGGATGTACAAGCATACTACAATCGCGGTCTTGTGCGTGCTACATTGGGAGATTATCAAGGAGCGATCGCAGATTATGATCGCTCCTTAGAGGAAAATCCGTACCTAGTTTTAGTTTACGGCTTTCGGGCGAATGCACGCTGTCAACTGGGGGATTATCAAGGCGCCATCGCCGATTGTAACGAATTATTGCAACTCCACCCGCATTTAGCGGAAGGATATTGCGATCGCGCTACGGCTCATCGTAGTTTAGGAGATTATCAAGCGGCGATCGCCGATTATGATCGTGCATTAAAAATTAATTCCAACTTAATAGAAGCATACTATGGTAGAGCTATTGCTCGCGATGCAATGCAAGATTACCAAGGGGCAATTGTAGATAACCAAAAAGCAATTCACCTGAATCCTAACTTTTCTCAAGCATACTGCAATTTAGGTAATGCTAGGCGCAATTTAGGAGATGAACAAGGCGCGATTGAAGATTATAATTGTGCATTACAACTAAATCCTGATTTGATAGAAGCTTATTATAATCGGGGTTCTAGCTACTTTGCTAATAAAGATTATCAAAGAGCGATCGCGGATTACACCAAAGCCATAAAAATTAATCCGCATACCGCTGCATTTTACAGCGATCGCGGTAATGCTCGCTATGCTTTAGAAGACTTTCAAGGTGCGATGGAAGATTATGACCGGGCAATAACTATAGACAAGGGAGTTGCCGAAAACTGGTATAATCGAGGTCGTAGCCATTCTTTGTTGGGAGACTTTCAACAAGCGTTGTCAGACTTAAACCAAGCTTTGTATTTACAACCACATTTCGCATCAGCTTACATCGTTCGGGCTGATATCCGCCATAATTTGGGAGATATTGAAAGTGCGATCGCTGATTTTCAGAAATCTGCCGAACTATATCAACAAGAAGGAAATACAGAGTATTATCAGCAAATTATTGACTTAATTCGCCAACTTCAGGAATAAAATTTGCATTCTGCCAAACCCAAATACTGAATACCTTCTGGAGTGACTTGAAAACGACAGGGTAAAACTTCCAAACCGAGAGCGATCGCTTCCCTCAATAACTTACCATATATAGGGTCAGTAATATCACCAGGGGCAAAATGCGTACAATCACCCCGATTAATAAAGTAAAGCATCACCGCACGACTTTGGGGCAATAGTGCCATCAATTCCCGCAGGTGCTTTTGTCCTCTTGTCGTCTCCGTATCGGGAAATAATGCCAATCTTCCTTCCGCGAAAGTCGTATTTTTCACTTCTAAAAAGATTGTGCGATCGTCATCACTTCCTGTCAAGAAAAAATCAACTCGACTTTTTTTATCTTGCCCATAAACCACCTCACCGCGAATTTGGCTATATCCACCCAATTCAGGAAAAAGGTATTTTCCTAAAGCTAGCTTCACTACTCGATTTGGCAAAATAGTATTAACACCTACCCAAGTCGGCTCATTATCATCTACCTGAATCAATTCCAAAGTATAAGGCAATTTACGTTTGAGATTATCACTTAAAGATAACTGTACCGCACTCCCAGGAGTTGAAACCCCAGTCATCGGTCCAGTATTCGGACAGTGCGCTGTTACTATTTCCCCAGAAGCAAGTTGAACATCTGCAAAAAAGCGTTTGTAACGCTTCAACAAGATACCAGGATATAAAAGCGGGTAGCGGTAAAGCCAATCATTCATCATTTTATTATTAGGCATGGGGCATTGATCAAATTCACCTTCCTTTCTATTAAAAGGCACTATGTACATTAGACATCTCCAGAAAACAATGTAGAGACGTAGCAGTGCTACGTCTCTACAAGGGTTTGGGGCAACGCATAGTTCATTTCCACGCCTATGTCTATTGGACATCTGGTAAAAAAGATGTAGAGACGTAGCACTGCTACGTCTGTTACAAGAATTCTGGTTAACGCATAATTAATTTTTGCAGATGTACATTGATTTTGCAGTAATTTTGCCTAAGGTAGCTCAAAATCGATATCAGGCGATAAACAATGCGTGAAAATCAACTTAAACGAAAACTCAAGCGGGGAGAGGTTGTTCTCGGTCCATTTATGAACTGCGCTTATCCAGCGTTTATCGAAATCTGCGGACATGCAGGATTTGATTTTGCGGTGATTGACATGGAGCATGGACCCTTGCATACACTGGCTGCGGAAGACCTCTGCCGTGCGGCAGATTGCGTCGGAATTGCCCCAGTGATCCGCATCAGGAAGAATGATGCACCGCAAATTCAAAGAGCGCTTGACATCGGTAGTGCTGGGGTGCAGGTGCCGCAAATTGAAACGAAATCTGATGCTTTATCTTGCGTTAAGGGAGCCAAATACAGCCCTCTCGGTTCGCGGGGACTTTCATTTGCCACGCGATCGGGTATGTACACAGCAGCGGGAACGCAAATCACAGACAAGTTAAACGAAGAGTCTTTGGTTGTGGTTCATGTCGAAGGTCAGCGCGGTGTGGAAAACATTGCAGAGATTGTTAGTGTACCGCACATTGACGTTATCTTTCTCGGTCCCTACGACTTATCGCAGTCGCTGGGTATTCCTGGTCAGGTAAGAGATCCGCGTGTTATTGAGTTGATGCAGCAATGCATCACTATTATTCGCGACTCTGGCAAAGCAGTCGGCACCTTTGCTGACAACCCCGAAGTTGCCAAGCAGTGGATTGATGCAGGAATTCAATACATCGGGCTAGGTGTGGATGTGAGCATCTTCTTAAGAGCCTGTGAGAATTTAGTCAACGCAGTCAGGACGTGACGACAAAAATTGTAGAGACGTTCCGCCGGAACGTCTTTACGAACGCAGTCAGGACGTGACGACAAAAATTGTAGAGACGTTCCGCCGGAACGTCTTTACGAACGCAGTCAGGACGTGACGACAAAAATTGTAGAGACGTTCCGCCGGAACGTCTTTACGAACGCAGTCAGGACGTGACGACAAAAATTGTATAGACGTTCCGCCGGAACGTCTTTACGAACGCAGTCAGGACGTGACGACAAAAATTGTATAGACGTTCGGAACGTCTTTACGAACGCAGTCAGGACGTGACGACGAAAATTGTAGAGACGTTCCGCCGGAACGTCTTTACGAACGCAGTCAGGACGTGACGACGAAAATTGTAGAGACGTTCCGCCGGAACGTCTTTACGGCGGATAGTTGAATAGCCTATATCATAAAATGTAAATTTCTGTAGTCTATTTAACGACATTTACCAAAAAAATAATTTATACTTAGTGTTATAAATCTCCCAATAGAAAACTTGGGGAAGTCTCTGCAATCAGGAAAAGATTATGCAAAAAGTATCGGAATCCATGCAATTAGAATATGCCTTTATGTTTACATTGCGAAAGGTAAATTCTCTAAATCCAGAAGGTTTCAAGCAGTTTTTTAACGATTTGCCTCTAGATCCTTATATTAAAGGTAACTATCGATTTAGAAGGTTATCTCGTTTTATAGTTGATAAGAATAAATTAAGCAAATTACCTCATGGCTACCTTTTTCAAAGCAAAGAATACAATCCATTAGTGGGTGATGTTAAAAGAGAGTTTGCAGAATTAGATGATGCATTGATAGAACTTGATATTTTCAAGTATATGGTTTTGGCATTTAGTGATTCTTGTAAACTTCACCCAGAAGCCGAAATAGGAGTTCATCAAATTAGAACAACTTGTTCACCAAACAATTTAGGAAATCCTGCACCTGAAGGTATTCATCAGGATGGTACTGATTTTATCGGGATATTTTCTGTTGCCAGAGACAATATTCAAGGTGGAGAAACGCATCTTTACACTGCTAAAAAAGAAAAGCCAGTTTTTAATAAAGTTCTGAATTCTGGAGAATTAGTATTGGTTAATGACCATGAATTTTATCATTTTACTACTCCGATAAAACCTCAGATTGAAGCTCAAGGAACAAGAGATGTTTTTGTTTTAACTTCCCCAAGTTTGCTTTTAACAGCAACGCCCTAAAAATGATATAAAAGATAAATGTCTAAGTATGACAACATCTATGAGATTGTGCGCCAAATACCAAAAGGTACAGTGGCAACTTACGGACAAATAGCAGATTTGGCTCACTTGTACGGGAAAGCCCGTTTAGTTGGATATGCTCTCTATCAAGTTGATATAAGTTTATCAGATATACCTTGGCATCGAGTGATTAATGCCAAAGGCGAGATATCCCACTCAATGCAGCGAAATGGCACAGATTACAAACAGCGATCGCTTCTGGAACAAGAAGGAATAAAATTTAATTCTGAAGGAAAAATCAATTTGCGTGAGTATCTGTGGCAACCTGAACATACTGAATAATTTCATTCACACATTACACCGCCAACAGGCTGGAAGCCTGTGGCTATACGAACGAAGTCCACCTACGTGGACTACAAAACCTCTAAATTATTTAGCCTCCGAAGGGAGGCTTTGTTTGTATAGCCTCACCCTTCCAGGGTGTAGGTGCAAAATATGATTATACTTCAAAATTAGTCGCACACTACTCCCCTCAACGGTAGGATGGAAAAAGCAGAGTGAGCATTATCCAGGCACAAATCTGCTGAGTAATGCTTAACACACCCAAAAGAAAATTTAACAATAAATATCTATGGATTCGACGGTTCCTGCTAAAAGTCGCAAATTACCAACCCAAGCAATAGGTGCGAAAATTTTCCACTCTTGTAATATCATTAGTTTATTTATCATGCTCACTAGTGGGCTACAAATTTACAACGCTAACCCTGTTTTTGGCGGACGTGCAGGTTTACATATTCCTCCCCTATTTACTTTAGGAGGTTGGCTTGCGGGAGGCAGACATTGGCATTTTGCGGCAATGTGGTTATTTTCGTTGAATCTATTGTGGTATGGAATTTATGTTGTAATTACCCGCCGTTGGCGACATCGGTTTGTAAATATAAATGATATCAAAGCATTACAAAAAACTCAAAACTCGAAGCGTTTAAGTTATGCTTGGCATCGAATCGTTTATACAGCGATTATTCCCATCTTACTGCTGGCTTTATTCACAGGAATAGGCATGTATAAACCTGCACAATTTTACTGGATTGTTGATGCATTTGGCAGTTGGGAAGCATTAAGAATTGTTCACTTTTCTTCAGTACCAAGTGTTATCCTGTTCGTATTAATTCACCGAAAATTAGGGCGCAAAGCTGGAGGTGAACAGTTGACTGATTCGATGTTTTGAGTTGAATAGATAAATAGACGGTTATTCAGACAAATCACAAAGGACTAATTTTATGAATTTAATTCGCGTACCTCGTTCTCAATTAACACGCCGAAAGTTTTTACAAGTTTCGGGCATTTCTGGGATGGGTTATCTTCTTAGTAGTTGCGGCACACCGTTATTTAGTGATGTTGTAAACGAAGTTTCTGAACCGTTGAATGAGAAGGTGGAAACATTATTATTTAATCCTCAAAAACCTGTACCTGAATTCTCTAAGAGTGATATTCAACCGAAGGATTTGCTAGTTAATAGTTTCCAAGGTACTCCAATTATTGACCAAGCAAAATTTCGCTTAATTGTTGATGGTGATGTCAACAAACCTCTCAACTTGAGTATGGCAGATATTCAGGCTTTGCCGCTAACTTCCATGATTATTCGTCATGTTTGTGTTGAAGGTTGGGCAGCAATTGTGCAATGGGGTGGTATACGTCTGCGGGAACTTATTGCCCTTGCCCAACCGAAAACAAATGTCAAATTTGCTTACTTTAAATCTGCTGATGGCTATTACGAAAGTTGGGATATTGATTCAGTATTGCATCCCCAGACTTTGTTAGCTTATCAGAAAAATGGTGAACCTTTGCCAGCTGAAAATGGTGCCCCGTTACGTTTAGCTTCGCCAATTAAACTTGGTTATAAGCAGAGTAAATGGGTGACTAAGGTTACTTTGATTAGTGATTTGCCAGCAATGAAAGGTTATTGGGTAGATCAGGGTTATGAATGGTATGCAGGGTTGTAGAAAGTTATGAGTTATGAGTTATGAGTTATGAATTCATAACTCATAACTTAGTTTTTTGGAATGTTTTCAATATTTAATATGAACTTTTTTGATAAATTGAGTCAGGCGATCGCCCAAAATCAAAGCTTATTATTTGTCGGGCTTGATCCTAATCCAGAAATGATGCCTGCTCGCTACGCTTCTAGTGATATCATCTCTAGTTTATCGGATTGGCTGCAATTCATTATTGCCGAAACAGCCGAACAAGTTTGCGTTTATAAACCCACACTCGGCTTTTATCTAGCTTTGGGTATTCCTGGTTTAGAATTGCTACAAAAAACTTTAGCATCTATCCCGGCTCACATTCCAATTATTTTAGATGCAAAACACAGTGATTTAAATACCAGCACAATTTTTGCCCGTACTGTGTTTAGTGAATGGAATGTGGATGCAATCACTCTCAGTCCTTATGCTGGACAAGATAATGTCGCACCGTTTTTGGTTTATCCTGGTAAAGCGGTGTTTGTTTTATGTTGTACTTCTAATTCAGCCGCAGAATCTTTACAGCAGTTTCCCACAGCCGAAAAACCCTTTTATTTACAAGTAGTAAAAGAATCAAAAAATTGGGGTACTCCAGAACAATTAGGTTTAGAAATCGGAACAACAAAGCCTGATATTTTTGCCCGCATTCGAGCAGATGCACCGGAACGAATTATTATGGCTCGTAGCATCTGGGCAGAAGGTGGCAACCTTAATCAAGTCTTAGCGGCTGGTTTGAATAAGAATGGTGATGGTTTGCTGATTCCTGTTCCTCAAGATATGTTGAGTTCAACAGAATTATCTCAAGAAGTTCAGTCTTTAAATGCTCAAATTAATCAGGCAAAAACTGAAATTATCCAAGATGTTTCTAGCTGTTCTCTATGGTTGCCAGATATTTGTTTTCTGGATCAGCATCCGCAACAAGATTTAATTTTGCAACTTTATGATATTGGCTGTATTATGTTTGGCAACTTTGTCCAAGCATCGGGAGCCACATTTCCTTATTATGTCGATTTACGCAAAATAATTTCTAATCCGCAAGTTTTTAATAAGGTTATTATTGCTTATGAAGAAATTTTGGTCAAACTAAATTTTGATAGGATAGCAGGTATTCCCTACGGTTCTTTACCTACTGCTACTGGTTTATCTTTGCGTCTTCAATGTCCGATGATTTTCCCTCGTAAAGAAGTGAAAGCACACGGAACCCGCAGGGTAATTGAGGGTGATTTTCATCCGGGGGAAACAGTTGCGGTAGTTGATGATATTCTCATCAGTGGTAAAAGTGTTATGGAAGGGGCTGAAAAGTTAAAATCGGCAGGATTAAATGTGAATGATATTGTCGTTTTTATTGACCATGAACATGGCGTAAAAGACAGATTACGAGAAAATGGTTATCAAGCTCATGCAGTTTTAACTATTTCTGAAATTACACAAACGCTGCATCAAGCTGGACGGATAGATGATGAGCAATTTTCAGCTTTGAAAGATGTATAATATTATCTCCGTTTAATTAACAGTAATAAAAATATCGTAACGCCGTAGAGACGTTCCGGCGGAACGTCTTTAAATTGTAAGCCCTGGCGACTAGAAGTCGCGGCTATACAAACAAAGTCCACCTTCGCGGACTAGAAAAATCTAGGGTTTTGAAGCCTGCGCTCGTCTGGCTTTGTATTTGAACCAGCGGCTTTCAGCCTGAAGGGAAGCTACAAAATCAATGGTTTTCCAACCCACCTAATCGCGGGTTTTCTCTGTGTAGGTGCGATTTCAATCGCCTAAACAAGCTTTTATATCCTAAAATTTGTAGGATGGGCAATGCTTATCCTAAATCTGCTAAATTTTAAGTTTTAATTTGGAATTAATTATGACTGTTTCACTCAATCAACTACTTAAATGGTTAATTATAACGCTGCTATTTCCTTTAATCTTTCTCAATGGTTGGCTAGTATTTCGATTTTTTCAATATTTTCAACCTTTGGTGACAACTTTTGTTTTGGCAAGTTTGCTAGGATTCATTTTGAATTACCCCGTCTTGATACTTGAGGAACGTGGAGTTAAGCGTAGCTATGCGATCGCATTAGTTTTTTTCTCTAGTATTATAATTTTAGCTGCTTTGGGGATTACTTTAATTCCTATTATATTAGAGCAGTTTCATGAAATGGTTCAACAGCTTCCGCAATGGATTGATTCTAATGAGCAAAAACTCCAGATTTTAAATGATTGGGCTATCAATCACAGATTAAAAGTAAATTTTAGTCAAATATTTACGCAAATAACAGACCGATTGCCTAGCGAGTTCGAGTTTATCGGAGATAAAATTTTTAGCGTTATTTTAGATACTATTGATAGTATTTCTGAAGCATTAATTACAATAGTGCTAACTTTTTATCTTTTAGCTGATGGAAAGAGAATATGGGATGGGATATTTAAAAAGTTTCCTTTGAGTTTTGGTCAGAAGGTAAGACAGTCAATTCAGGAGAATTTTAAAAATTATTTAATTGGTCAGGTAGCTTTGGCTTTGCTAATGGGAATTTCACTGACAATAGTGTTTTTGATTCTCAATGTTCCCTTCGCTTTACTCTTTGGTTTGGGAGTAGGAATTTTGAGTTTAATTCCTTTTGGTGATGTGGTAAGTCTTGCGGTTATAACTTTATTAATAGCATCACATGATTTTTGGTTAGCAGTAAAAGTTTTAGCTGCATCTGTTGTAGTTGACCAGTTAATTGACCAAGCGATCGCTCCTCGTCTTTTAGGTAGTTTCACAGGACTTAGACCAATCTGGGTGTTAGTTTCTTTGCTGGTAGGAACTTATATTGGTGGGTTGTTGGGATTACTGATTGCTGTACCTGTAGCTGGTTTTATTAAAGATGCAGCAGATAATTTTGTTTCTATATCTGATTATTCAGATAATGTAGATGGTAAGGAAAAATCACCTGAGATGTTAATAAATGAGTAAATGCTGGGGATACTTCCATAACCGAAGTTGTTAATTAATTCATGTTGCCGCTATCAACACATGTTGAAAAGAGAACTATGATAGTAGTTCCTCTCTAACGTGGTGTAAATCCGATTATGGATATTAATAATTTATTGATTTGGATAGTTTGTTTATCATGCGTTACTACCACGATTTCTGCTGTTCGTACTTCTGCTAATCACAATCGTGGCTGGATTTTTGTTTCTATATTTATCTTTGTTCTGACAGCAGTCACATCTTATCTAATTCCCAATTTAGGTGGTTTGGTTGGTGGATGCTTTTGGGTGATTTTCATAGCGTTTCCCAACCTTGTCAACAGAAAAGTTAATCAACTGGTTGCTCAACAACGATACCATGAAGCCAGCAAATTAGCTCAATTTGTGTCTTGGTTGCATCCTGCGGATGGTTTGCGGCAAAAACCGGAAATGTTACGCGCTTTGGATTTAGGTCAACGGGGAGCGATCGCTGAAGCTATTTCTATTTTAAACTGTTACAAAAGGACGGATACACCGACTGGTCGATCTGCCATTATTACACTTTACCAAATCGATGCTCATTGGGAAGAAATGTTGGTGTGGATACAAGAAAATCTATCTGAAGGAAGATTGCACAAAGATAGCGAAATGCTGCTTTACTATTTGCGATCGCTTGGTGAAATTGGCGATTTAAATAGTTTACTGCACGCATGGGAATATTATGAACGCAGCATCGAGCAAATACCTAACTTAATTACACGTAATCTAGCACGTATGTTTGTGTTAGCTTTTTGCGGTGAAATAGAACAGGTAACAAAATTAATTAATGGTTCACTCAGAATTTATTCGCCAACAATGCAAGTATTTTGGCTAGCAACAGCTAATCTAGCAGCGGGAAATGAGTTATTAGGTAAAGAACAATTATTAAGTATCCGTGACAACAATGATATTCGCTTTCATGGTGCGATTGAAAGACGTTTATCTCAGCCTGTAGTTGAAGCTGAAACAATATTAACTGATAAATCTAAACAAATTTTATCTCAAATCACTGCTGAATTATTGCAAGAATCTAAATACAGCGGTAAAGCTGATTTAACGCGATATCAACCAATTGCAACTTACTTAATTATCGGGTTGAATTTATTTGCTTTTGTCTTAGAAATAAAATTTGGCGGTAGCACTAATTTCTTGACTTTGTACGGTTTAGGTGCATTAGTCCCAACAGAAGTTATCAATGGAGATTGGTGGCGTTTATTAACTGCTGCTTTTTTGCACTTTGGTTTTCTCCATTTATTAATGAATATGTTTGGTCTTTATGTGTTTGGTCGTTTAGTAGAATTTAATTTAGGAATAGCACGATATTTAATATTGTACCTCACCACTGGTTTAGGCTCAATGCTAGCCGTGACTTTTATGTCAGTAATGGGATATTCTAAAACTGAATTTGTAGTTGGTGCATCTGGATGTGTGATGGGTTTAGTTGGTGCTTTTGCCGCTATCTTATTTTACGACTGGCTAAGACATAAAACTCGGATTGCATCTAAGAGTTTGCGAGGAATTTTATCACTAATTCTGCTACAAGCAATCTTCGATCTAACAACTCCACAAATCAGCTTTGTTGGACATACTTCCGGGGTAATTATTGGCTTTGTGGTAGGGTTTTTGTTGAAAGTTATTGGAAGGTAAAATTTAGGCGATCGCTTTCATATAGCAGTCCTATTTGATTCGTGAAAAATATAGATAAGGAAACGAACCGCCAAGAACGCCAAGGACGCAAAGGGAAGAAAGAAGAAACAGATATATAATTTTAACAAATGATTTAGCCCACATTCCGCACTTCATTTTGTAGTACAATTACTAGTACTAATGAACACGAGTTCAATTGAAGTATAAATACATAAATTAGCTAGTAATTAATATAAACAGTATTAGAGAGATTGCCAACTGTTTGAAATCCATAAGGTATTGATAGTAAATGCCGGAGAAAAGATGGGAGAATGAGTGAAAATTAGCCCTAATTAAATAAAGTTGCCAAAAAAATGACTTACCAAACAGAAGAGTTTGAAAGTAAAAACTTGGATCACTTAGGAATAATAGCAGGAATAATAGATGAGATAGGAATTGTAGAAGAAATCAATAAGATATTATGTCGAGATAGTAGAGAAAAAATCAATACAGGAGAAGTAGTCAAAGCCATCATTCTGAATGGACTTGGTTTTGTCTCAAAACCATTATACTTATTTTCTCAATTTTTTGAGGATAAAGCCATAGAACATCTATTAGGAGAGGGAATAAAAGCCGCAGATTTAA
>JAHHIJ010000024.1 GCA_019358985.1 Tolypothrix brevis GSE-NOS-MK-07-07A
AATCCGGCGGAACGTCTGTACAAATCCGGCGGAACGTCTGTACAAATCCGGCGGAACGTCTGTACAAATCCGGCGGAACGTCTGTACAAATCCGGCGGAACGTCTGTACAAATCCGGCGGAACGTCTCTACAAATCCGGCGGAACGTCTGTACAAATCCGGCGGAACGTCTGTACAAATAAGGGTTTTAATATTACAATCATCCGCAAATTTTTTTTTCTTCATATTTCAAATCAGCAACGTCAGAAATATTGTTCAATATTATTAACAAAAAATCAAAGTATCCGGGAATATACTGTGAGTATTAATTCGGTGCATCCACAGTATAAGTTCGCGCAGTGTTAAGAGAGTCACTGGCGAACCCGGAGGGTAAAATTACAGATAGTAGGGACTGAGGCTCTATGACTGGAAACTGGAGACACGGTTGCTTGCGGTTGGGATTGGTAATGGTTTTGGGGGTTCAAGGAGCGATCGCCATACCTCATTATGCCCAAGCTCAACAAGTAGTACCAGATGCTACTTTACCGCTCAACTCAACAGTAAGTGTCAATGGCAACAACTTCATAATTAATGGTGGAACTCAAGCAGGGGGAAATTTATTCCACAGCTTTAGTGAATTCTCTGTTCCCACCAACGGTTTTGCTTTTTTTAACAATGCCCAGACGATACAAAACATCATCAGTCGGGTAACAGGTTCATCTGTATCCAATATTGACGGTATCCTGGGGGCAAATGGTACGGCTAATCTATTTTTACTCAATCCTAACGGAATTGTTTTTGGACCCAATGCCAGATTAAATCTTGGCGGTTCATTTGTTGCAAGTACAGCAAGTAGCTTGAATTTTGCTGATGGGACAAAATTCAGTGCAACAATACCTCAAAATACACCTTTGTTAACAGTCAGTGTTCCCCTTGGCTTGCAGTTTGGCACAAATGCCGGAAGTATCCAAAATCAATCTAGTATTTTACTAGTTCAGCCAGGTAATACTTTGGCGTTGGTTGGTGGCGATGTCAGCTTAAATGGGGGAATTATTGGGACTTTAAATGGTCAAATAGAGTTGGGAGGTTTAGCAGCATCGGGAATTGTCGGGCTGAATGCTGATAATCTGCGCTTGAGTTTTCCTGAGGGAGTGCAACGAGCAGATGTATCACTTACCAATGGGGCTACAGTTAATGTATTTGGGGGTGGAGGTAATATTGCTGTCAATGCCCGCAACCTAAATATTTCTGGAGGTAGTCAGATTGCTGCTGCTATACAGCAAGGTTTGGAAGCACTTGATAGTAGAGCAGCAAATATAGAGATTGATGCTACTGACACGGTGACACTTGATGGGACAACTTCTACAGCATCCCCTAGTGGTATCGCTAATTTTGTACAAGGAGTTGGAACTGCGGGGAATATCTTGATTAACACAGGTTCCCTAAATATTATTGGTAATGCCCTAATAAGTTCTGTGACTCAAGGACAAGGCGATGGCGGTAGTGTGACTATTCGCGCTCATGATGAAGTTTCGCTGTCAGGAAGCTCGATATTGAGCGGAGTAGATTCCTCAGGGATTGGCAATGGAGGTGATATTAATATCCAAGCGCGATCGCTTTCATTATCTGACGGTGCCCGAATAGGTTTTGTGACTACCGGACAAGGCGATGCTGGTAGTGTGACTATTCGCGTTAGAGATGCAGTTTCGCTGTCAGGAAGCTCGATATTGAGCGTAGTAGATTTCTCAGGGATTGGCAATGGAGGTGATATTAATATCCAAGGGCGATCGCTTTCATTATCTGACGGTGCTCAACTAGCTACAAGCACCCTTGGTACAGGTAATGCGGGGAATATCCAAATTAATACACTTGATAACATTTCTATCAACAACGGTTCTTTAGTACGAGCAGATACATTTAGCAACGGAAATGCAGGCAATATCGCGATTCAAGCTGGTGGTGCAGTATCTTTTGATGGCATTGGCTCCTTTGGGGTAACTAGTGGGGTATTCACCTTAGTGGGAACAGGACTAGGGTTTGTTGGTACGGGAAGAGGTGGTGACATTAATATTAATGGGCGATCGCTTTCTCTGACAAATGGTGCTCAACTCAATGCCAGTACCTTTGGACAAGGGAATGCAGGCAATGTAAACATTCGAGCTAGAGATGCAGTTTCTTTGCTCAATGATGCCTTGATAAGTGCTGAAACCTTTGGACAGGGAACCGGAGGAAATATAACAGTTACGGCGGAAAAGCTGGTTGCACAAAACGGGGGACAAATTTCGGCAGGTTCTGGAAGAGAAAACGTGTCCGGAAACTTTGGGCGAGGTGGAAACATCACCATCAATGTCTCTGACTTAGTAGAATTAGATGGGGAAGGTAATCAAAATCGCGGCGGTTTGTTCACTGAAACTGCTAGCCCTAGTCGTGCGGGAGATTTAACGGTTAATACTAGGCAGTTAATTGTCAAAAATGGCGCAGCGGTTTCATCAGGTCACTCTGGTAGTGGAAGCTTAGGAGGCGATGGAGGTAACTTGACTATCAACGCTACTGAGTTCATCGACTTAATTGGACGAGGTAGTAGAAGAAGCGCCCTAGTTACTGAAGTAAATAGCTTAGGCAATGCTGGAAACCTGACAATTACTACTGGGCGACTAAGTGTTAGAGACGGTGCAATAGTAACATCCTCTACTCTTGGTAAGGGAAATGCTGGCAGCATATTTGTGCAAGCTAATAACTCTGTCGAGCTTGACCAAGGCTTAATCTTTAGCATCATTCAACAGGGAGCAGAGGGTATAGCGGGTGACATCGATATTTGGACGCGCCAACTATCTCTGAAAAACGGTGGTCAAATAGCAGCTTCTGTTTCCCGTCAAGAAGGAAATATTCCTGGTGGACGAGGTAGGGGTGGAAATATTCGAGTTAATGCTTCTGAAGCAGTTAATATCTCTGGGGTCGATCCAGATGGTCAGTTCTCAAGTGGAGTGTTTACAAACACTCAAAGAGGGGCAAGTGGTCAGGGCGGAGACATTACAGTTAATACCAATGCCTTTCGTATAGCAGATGGTGCAGTAGTAACTGCCCAAACTCTAAATTCTGGTGACGGAGGAAACATCACCATAAATGCTAATACCTTTGAGGCTGATGGTGGTGGACAAATTCTCACTAGCACTTTTGACCGTGGTAATGCAGGTAATATTATTCTTAATGCCACTAACAGCATCGTCCTCTCAGGCACTGACCCCAACTTTGCTAATCGCTTCGCTCAATTTGGTAGAGATGTCGTTGCCAATACAGGATCTGCTAGTGGTCTATTTGCCAACACATCTGCTGAATCTACAGGGAATGGTGGCACAATATCGATTGATCCCATGCAGCTAACCATCACCGATGGTGCTGGTGTTGCAGTTGGTAGCCAAGGTAGAGGAAATGCAGGCAACTTGAAAATTCAGGCAGGTGTTGTTACTTTAGACCGTCGGGGGTTTCTCTCTGCGGATACATCGAGTGTTAACGGCGGAGATATTACACTACAGGCACAGGATTATTTACTCTTACGAAATAACAGCCGAATTTCTACTAATGCGGGTACAGTTCAAGCTGGTGGTGATGGTGGCAATATAACTATCAACACACCATTCATCATCGCTGTACCTAATGAAGATAGTGACATCTTGGCTAATGCTTTCAGTGGCAGAGGTGGCAGAGTAAACATTACAGCAAATGGCGTTTATGGTATTCAATTCCGTTCCCAACCAACTTTACAAAGTGATATTACTGCTAGTTCCACATTAGGTGTTGCTGGTGTCGTCGAAATTATTACCCCAGATATAGACCCAACTCGTGGATTAAACGCCCTACCCGCAGTTGTAGTCAATTCACCAGGGCTAGCTGCCTCTAATTGTAATGCCTTTATTGGCAAAAAAGGTAGCGAATTTACGATTACCGGACGAGGTGGTTTACCTCTTAGTCCTGATGATTTTCTCAGCGGTGATGTAGTGTGGTCTGATACTCGCGTCTCGGCAATGACGACGCAAAGGCAAAATTTGAACACTACCACTGCCAAGTTTGTTGACCGTTCTCCAGTTGCGATCGCACCTGCTACTGGTTGGATATTTAACAACAAAGGCGAAGTAACGCTGATTTCTCAAGTATCTGATGCTGTTCCTCAGGATTTTGGTACTTGTGCGGGTAGTTTGTCAAGCTCAAATTGAAAGGGAGATTATCTTTTTGGCGTTGCATATTTAGGGGATGTTTTTTTAACGTATTGTAAAGACGTTCCAGCGGAACGTCTCTACGATTCGTCCCTGGATTATTTTTTTAACGCAGAGGTACGCAGAGAATGCAAAGAAAATACATGTTTATTAACATGCGATCGCTCGAAGAAAGTATGATTTTTTAGAAAAGTTAACAAAAATTCCTTGTGTAAGGGAATATACTGTGAATGTCAATTTGAAGATTGCTAGTAAAAATCAGCAGAAAGTGAAGACAATACGTGAAATTACAGAAGTATTATTAGGGAGAGGTAACTCTCAATGACCTACAGTTGGAAACTCTTATGTATTCGATTGGGATTATTGATAATTTTGGGGGAGGTAGAAGCTTTATCTGTCGCAAACAGTGTTTTGGCAGAAAGCACCATGCCATCTAACGAAAGTACTCAGATTCAACTTGGGGAGATTTTAGAGTTAGATGCAGCTTCTGTGCTGTTTCCACCAGCATCAGCAAATACGGCTCAACTTCTCCAGCCAATTGAAACTGCCCAAACTCAGCCACCATCAGATATACTTCGCCGACGTAACCAGAATAATCCCACGGTTCCACCAAGTATATTCCGCCGACCAAACGAAGACAATCCGCCTACTTTACCAGAAAAGATTCCAACTCTCCCACCTCCAGAAGAGTTGTTTCCTTCACCTGTGGCACCTTCGACGACTCCGGAAGTACCTCCCAATCAGTTCTCTGGAAATATCAGAGTTGACCGCTTTAACGTAGTTGGTAATACTGTATTCAGCCCTGAAGAATTTGCGGAAGTTACCAAAGAGTTTGTTAATAAATCGATTACCTTTGCTCAACTACTACAAGCTTCGGAAGCAGTTACTAAACTATACCGCGATAAAGGTTATATTACGTCCGGCGCATTTATCCCCGCTAACCAAACCTTTAGAAGTAGGGGAAGTATCATCACCATTCAAGTTGTGGAAGGTGGTTTGGAAAGCATCCAAGTTAATGGTTTAAGGCGACTTAACCCTAATTATGTCCGCAGTCGGATTGCGGTAGCGACTGGCAAACCCCTGAACGTAAATAAACTTTTACAAGCACTGCAACTGCTTCAACTCAATCCATTAATTAAAAATATTTCTGCGGAACTAGCAACTGGGGCAAATGTTGGTAGTAGTATATTAATTGTCAGAACAAGTGAAACAAAGACATTCACAACTGAAATTAGCTTAGATAATAATCGTTCCCCCAGTATTGGCAGCTTTCAACGGCAAATTCAATTTAACGAAAATAACTTGTCGGGATTGGGAGATAATTTAAATGTTGCTTACGCCAACACTGATGGTAGCAACGATGTTGAGGCAAGTTACACTCTGCCGATAAATGCTTATAATGGAACGTTGCAATTTAGCTATAATTATACAAATAGCCGTGTAATTGAAGAACCGTTTGACGCTTTAGATATCCAGGGAACATCACAAGACTTTTCCATCACATTGCGTCAACCAATAGTGCAAACCCCCAACGAAGAATTTGCTTTGGGAGTAACTGCATCTCGTCGGGAAAGTGATGTTGGTTTTTTGGAATCTGTTATCGGTGAAAGATTGCCATTTCCTTCTCCTGGTGCTAGGGATGGAGAGACACGGTTATCAATATTACGCTTTTTTCAAGATTGGACTAAACGCAATAGCCGACAAGTCTTGGCAGGGCGATCGCAATTTAGTTTTGGAATAGATGCATTCGATGCTACAATTAATCCAAATGCACCCGATGGTCAATTTTTCTCCTGGCGAGGACAAGGACAGTGGGTCAGGCTTTTAGCTCCAGATACATTACTCATAGTCCGTGCCGATGCTCAATTATCAGATAGACCATTAGTGCCTTTAGAGCAGTTTGGTTTGGGAGGTCAACGCACTGTGCGCGGTTATCGTCAAGATTTGTTGCTAGTTGATAAAGCCTTTTTAGCTTCTATCGAATTAAGATATCCAATTTTGCGCGTTCCACAAGTGGGAGGTGTGCTACAAATTACTCCATTCGTTGATTTTGGTACTGGTTCGGGTGGTACTAGTACAGAGGTTGCCAATGCTCCTAATAGTCTTGCTTCAACTGGGTTGGGTTTATTGTGGCAAAGCGACAGAATCAATGCTCGTTTTGACTGGGGCATTCCTTTAGTTTCTGTAGATTCACGTAGGAATTCTTTGCAAGAAGATGGTTTGCATTTTTCTATAGTTTATAGGCAACCATTTTGATTTTTTGTAAATCAAGTTTTTGAGAAAAAGTTTTCTTAAAAGGTAGTAAGGACTTCAGTCCTTAAAACGATTGATATGAGCGCTCTTTGCGCTCACTACGGTAGAGTATTTTACGTTTTTTATATTATATAATTTATGTCTAAAGTTATTATTCTCGCCTTTGCTCAAATAGCAGTCGTTAGTAGCACATTTGCTTTAACGGCTGATGCAGTTTCTAAACCTAATTATCCAATTGAGATTAGTCAACAAATTCAGTCTCGTAATGGGAAACAACTGTTGCAGCAAGGTTTGAAATTATATCAAACAGAACAGTTTTCCCAATCTGTGGAAATTTTACTAAAGGCAGTTCAAGCCTTTAAGAGTCAGGGGGATGGCTTAAATCAAGCTTTTGCGTTAAATTATCTCGCATTAGCGTATCAGCAACAAGGTGATTTACCCCAGGCAAGTAAAGCGATCGCCGAAAGTTTACTGCTATTATCAAAAAATCAAAGAAATTCTCCAGAATATTTATCAGTACGCGGGCAAGCTTTTAATACCCAAGGTCAGATACAACTAGCTCAAGGGCAATCTAACAAAGCTCTTGCTAGTTGGGAAGAAGCGACTTCTATATATAGTAGAAATAAGGATAATGCTGGTAAAATTGGTAGTCAAATGAACCAAGCCCAAGCATTGCAAACCTTGGGACTTTATCGACGCGCTTTGATTACTCTAAACCAGGTAAATCAACAGTTGCAACAACAACCCGACTCTCTGCTCAAGGCAAATGGATTATTGAGCTTGGGTAATGCTTTACGAGTTGCGGGAGTTTTAGATCAGAACAGAGAAAGTACTAGCATAAATAGCCTTGTGACTGGGCAAGCTATATTGCGAAGATTAGAAGAAAAAGATTCAATAGCCTTGCAATTCAGCCGACTGGGTTCGCTACAAGCTTTAGAGCAAAGTTTGACAGTAGCCGAAAAACTCAATTCTCCAGAAATGGTGGGAGAAATTCAGCTAAATTTAGGAAACACTGCTCAAGCGCTGCGAAATACTACTGAAGATAAGGAAAAGTATACTAATCTTGCATTACAATATTACCAGAAAGCTGCTGCAACTGCTGTTTTACCCACAACACGACTGCAAGCACAACTGAATCAACTGCGTTTATCGATACAAACAAATAAACCAATTCCTTCCCAAGTTTCCTGGAGGGAAATTCAATCTCAACTTGCCACTTTAGCACCTAGTCGCAAGATTATTTATGCGAGGATTAATCTTAGCCAAAGTCTAGCTTGTCTTAAACTGAAAACTGAAGCAACGGCAATGAATTTACCTTGTCTGAGTCCAGATATTCAGGAAAAAGAAGCACAAATCAGTGATAAAAGCAAGGCTACACCAATTATCAACGCTCAAGCATCAGAGACTCCCGAATGGCTAGAGATTGCTCAGATAGCAAAAACAGCCGTAGATCAAGCCAAGAGTTTAGGAGACAAGCGTGCTGAAGCTTATGCTTTAGGTACTTTGGGAGGGATATATGAACAAACTAACCAATTAGCGATCGCTCAAACACAAACTCAGCAAGCTTTGACAATAGCTGAAAGTATTGAAGCACCAGATATCGGCTATCGTTGGCAATGGCAGCTAGGACGAATATTAAATGCCAAAGGGGAGAAAAAAGGAGCGATCGCTGCATATACTAAAGCTGTAGACAACCTCAAGTCTATACGTCGTGATTTAGTTGCCATCAATCCGGATGTGCAGTATTCTTTTAAACAGGGAGTTGAGCCAATCTTTCGTCAACTTGTCAGCTTGTTATTAGAATCTAAAGAACCTAGTCAAGACAATCTCAAGTCAGCGAGAAATGTCATTGAATCACTGCGATTGGCTGAACTAGATAACTACTTTCGGCTAGCTTGTATTAACGCACAACGCGTCGAGATTGACGAAGTGGATCGGACAGCAGCAGTGATTTATCCAGTAATTTTGAGCGATCGCTTGGAACTAATCGTTTCCCTACCTTCCTCTTTATCTAACCAGAAAGCTAACCAAAAAGCCGAGCAGACGTTTATTCATCGCACAAAAAATCTCTCCAAGGATGAAGTTAGAAAAACTGTCGAACAACTGCGGCAAAATTTAGAAACTCGCTCTACTAATGAGTTTAAAAAACAGTCCCAAGAAGTATACAACTGGATAATTGCACCAATCGCAGCTGAATTAGCAGAGCGTAAAATCAAAAACTTAGTATTTATCTTAGACGATCCTCTAGGAAATATTCCCATGGGTGCATTGTATGATGGTAAGCAATATCTGATCGAGAAATATAACGTTGCTGTTACACCAGGTTTAGAACTGCTTAGCCCGAAACCCATCCCACGTAAAGGTTTGCGAATTATTGCCGGTGGATTAACCGAAGCTAGCCAGAACTTTCCAGCGTTGCCCAACGTGAAAGTTGAACTGGATGCCATCAAATCAAAAGTTAGCGATACTCGTGTGCTGCTCAATAACAAATTTACCAAAAATGCGATCGAAGATGCCGTGCAGTCGTTAAGTGTGCCTGTAGTTCACTTAGCAACTCATGGTCAATTTAGTTCCAAAGCAGAAGATACCTTTATTTTGACATATGGTGATCAAGTCATCAATGTTAGAGATTTGAATGGTTTACTCCAAAGCAGAGAAACCAACCAACGAGGTGCTGTTGAGCTACTTGTTCTCAGTGCTTGCTCAACAGCTACAGGAGACACACGATCTGACTTAGGAATTGCTGGAGTTGCCGTGCGTTCTGGAGCACGTAGTACATTAGCATCGCTTTGGACTGTAGACGATGAAGGAACTTCTCTCCTCATGCGTGAGTTTTACACACAGTTAAAGCAAGGTAATATTACTAAAGCACAAGCGATTAAGAACGCTCAAGTTAGCCTGTTGAAAAATCCTCTCTATGAGCATCCATATTATTGGGCACCCTTTGTTTTGGTAGGTAATTGGCTATAAATTATCTAAACTTTGTAAAACTTCCTCTACCGACTGATATCGCTTTTGAAAGTCAAAAGCCACCATTTTGTTTAAAATATCAACTAACTCTTGAGAAGTTCCTACTGCAAGATGTTGCCAAGCAAGTGCTGTTGTCGATTCTCGTTCGATGTTTCTAGTAGGTGTTCCAGTTAAAGCTTGAATGCCAATCATTCCAACAGCATAAATATCGCTGTTTAATCTAGGTTGTCCCATAAACTGCTCAGGAGGTGCATAACCCGCAGTACCCACCGCTACTGTGGGGTTTTCTCCTGGGATCTGAGGCTGAATTTGTTTAACAGCACCAAAGTCAATTAAAACGATTCGTCTATCATGTTTGCGTCTAATTAAGTTGCTAGGTTTGATATCTCGATGGATGACACCACGATTATGAACAAACTTTAGTACGTGCAGAAGGTCTTTAAGGCTACTTACAACTTCAGCTTCTGGAACCAACTTTTTGGGGGTCAATTCTTCTTGGAGAGTTTCTCCCCTAACATACTCTTGTACTAAATAGAATTCATGAGACTCTTCAAAATAAGCCATCAACTGGGGAATCTGATTGTGATGACCCAAAACATCTAAAATTTCAGCTTCAGTTTTAAATAGACGTCTGGCAATATCTAAAAATACTTCATCGGTGCGAGCAGGTTGTAAATGCTTAACTACACACAACGGTTTACCTGGTCGATGAATATCTTCAGCTAAATAAGTATAACTAAATCCTCCAGAACCAAGGGTCTCAGTGATTTTATAACGGTTGTTTAATACTCTTTCTGGTTGTAAGCCATTATGAAACCCCGTGGGTATCTGCGTTCTGGAATTTCCTCCTTCCCTTAAAAGTGCTTGCAATAGGGAGATATTTTCATTTTGTTCTTTAATTTGAAGTGCTATTTTTTCTTTTTCTTGCTTGTTTTGAAATGAGGTATAACCCAGAACGCCCACTGTTGCTATAATAAAGCCTAAGGCTGGGGATACTAAAGGTATCCACCCTGCATAAGTAAAAATAACAAAACCGCTAAAGAATAGTATTACTAAAGTACCGACGCCCAAGAGTCCTAAACGGAGTGGATGCTGAATACGCCATCCGAGTATACCACCGGCGAAAGTCCATCCCCAGATCCAGAGAATTTCTCCCCATTCAGGTAAAAACCAAAATAGAGGTCGCTTTCCTGAAGCTGCATCGAGAATCTGGCTGACCATATGTGCATGAATTGTGACTCCAGGCATTTTGCCAGAATCGTCCCGTTTGCCATTACTATAAGGTGTATTACGAATATCTTGGGAACTTGGTGCAGTGGAGCCAATCAAGATAATACGATTTCTTACCCAAGTTGGTTTGATGCGATCGCCTAGCACATCTGATATACTGACTTGTTGAGCAACGTTATTCTGCGATCGGTAGTTTAACAGTATTTGAAAGCCATTGGCATCGATGTCTTGATAACCACCTGAGTTAGCTTCTAAGCGTTTAAATAACGTTTTCCCTACTTGCATTCCTTTAGCACTGAATGTTGGTTGAATATTTAAGTACTGAAGTGCTAATTGGAATCCAAAAGAAGCTGGAGTTTTACAGTTTGACTTAGAATCGGGTGTCACCACTAGTAAATTTCGCCGAATTAATGTATCTCCGTCTTCCGGGATATCAGCAAATCCTGCATTCTCCGCTGGTATACCCATCGGTGGTGGTACAGATTCAACATTGTTTGCACCCACTGTACAAATAGGAATAATGCGGGAACTATTTTTGATGTGTGCTAATAGTTTCTCATGACCAGGTTCAACTGGGCGATCGCGAAATAAATCTAAACCAATGACTTTTGGTTGATAGCGCTCTAGTTTAGTCAATACTTTGTCTAAAGTTTCCCCATTTGGCGATCCCTGGTTCAATTTTTTAATGTCGTCTGCGCTAAATTCCACAATCAACAAACGGGGATCTGGAGCTAGAGGAGCACGTCTTTGCATCATCTGGTCAAAAGCTATCAGTTCTGCCGACTCTAATACATCCTCTAATATTTCCACCCGTTGAGCTCCAACCAGCAATATACCTGTAATTAAACTAATAATAACTACAGGCTGTGTCAGCACATTTCTCAAGTTGGTAAGCATAAGCAATTAAAAATAAAAAATATAAATTTCTGATTTGATTCTGTTTTTTAAATATACAGCCGATTGCGTTATTATTGAACACACGTAGAGACGTTCCGGCGGAACGTCTTTACAGGGTTTTGGGTTTTACTCATGTACCTCATGTAGTTGAAATCTGCTGTAATACCTTCTGAGAAGTCTATATAACGGTTCTCGGTTAGGTGAGGTACATAAAACCTCACCCTGGTAGTTTCAGACACCCCTCCCCTCTACGCAGTGTAAGGAAAGGGGAACCAGAGCGCTAATTTAGTCGTCCAGAAGCAAAATCGCACAATCGGGAAATCTTTTCGATATCTTTACATTAGACATGTATTGTTCTATTATCATTTTACCTTCTCAGATGATTAGCCAATTAAAGTAGCCCTTGACAAATCAAGGTTTTAGCGCTTTCCCTTCAACTTTTACGCTCTCAACTGGGTTTTACAGTTTTTTCTTGGGGTTGATCTACCGCACAATATTAAAAAATGAATCAATTAACTGAAAGACCTATGAATCAGAGGTTGCATCTTCATTATTTGGATGGCTTACGAGGAATTGCATCTTTGTATGTAGTATTTGTCCACGTTGAGCCATCTCTAGGAGAAAATCTGCCCATATTTTGGTTATTTTTTCAAAAATTACTGCGTTATGGTGGATTTAGTGTTGTAATTTTTATTGTGCTTTCTGGGTATGTTTTGATGCTGCCAGTAGCTCGCTCTCAAAATGGTCATATATCAGGAAGTTTGATTGATTACATTAAAAGGCGATCGCGTCGAATTTTGCCCCCTTACTACGCTGCTCTTTTTTTATCACTGTTCCTAGCAATTACAATATTTGCACTAGAAAAATTTACAGATTTCCAGTGGAATGAAGTTGCTGGAGAAGGTCCATTTTCTCCAAATTTTTCCTTGATTGATGTTTTATCCCATCTGCTACTAATTCACAATTTCAGCCTCAGCACATCTTTAACTATCAACCCACCTATGTGGAGTGTGGCTACGGAGTGGCAATTATACTTTTTATTTCCGCTATTATTACTACCTCTTTGGCGGCGCTTCGGTTTATTATCAGTTGTGATAGCCGCCTTTGTAATTGGGATAGCACCATTTTATCTGCTAAATGGATTTTCAATGTCTACTAGTTCTTGGTTTATCGGCTTATTTACCTTGGGGATGGCAGCAGCAGATATTGGATTCTCTCAAAAACCTCAGTTAATAACAATAAGAAATTCCCTGCGGTGGGAAATGCTTGCTATTATCTTCACTGTTATTGCTTTTTTAACTGAGTGGAAAAAACTAGGATTAGATATGTGGATTGGTCAGAGTTTTTGTGGGTTAGCGGGTGCTTGTCTATTTATTTACTGCACCAAATTGATAATTGAGGGCAAAAACTTGCCCTCAATTATCAGGCTATTGGAGCATCCTTGGGTGCTTCTATTAGGAGCATTTTCTTATAGTCTGTATCTAACTCATGGACCAGTATTAGTGCTAGTGCGTTACTTTCTTTTTAATCTGCCAATATCTCCATTTATGTTTGCGGCTACATGCTATTTGGGAGGTGTAGGGATGTCGTTACTAATTGCCTACTGGTTTTATTTAGTCTTTGAGCGACCATTCATGTCCAGTTTCTTAAAAAAGCGCTTTCCTTAAATCTGACAAGTTGATCAAACAACTTTAAAAACTCTTCGGTATCAACATCTAAACAGGCTTCTACATTAGGTGGATTGGTTTTTTCATTTCGGCGAAATCGCCTATCTGCCAGTGATAACCCAGTGGTAAATCGTCCTTGGGTTTCCACCATCATATAGAGTAACTCAGTCTTTACCAGACTCGGATTAATAGCAACTGCTATCGCCAAAGGATCATGTAAATAACAACCATAAAAGCCTTCATTATCTCGATAGAAAGCCATATAAATTCCCGTGCAATCGGCAATAAACTGGGTGACTTTTGAAGGATGGCGCTGTAAATTATCTTCAACAACTTGACGCGGGAAAGGGGCTTTCATCGTCACATCCAAACCCACTAAAGTGAGAGGAATGCCTGACTCCATTACGATTTGAGCCGCATCAGGATCTACAAAAAAATTAAATTCAGCCGCAGCTGTAATATTTCCAGGTACGGTAACAGCCCCACCCATGATGATAATTCGCCCTATTTTTTGCATCGTGGCGGCATCTTTTTGAATTGCTGTTGCTAAATTTGTTAGTGGTCCTAAAGCCACAATATTCAGACTGTCGCCGTACTCTTGGGCTGCCTTGAGAATGACATCAATAGCATTCTCTGTAGATGCTTCAATCGTCAATTTGGGATAGCGGGGTGTGCCATTAGCTTCTTTAAATTGATCTAATTCACCAAGCCCATCAACACCGTGAATACCTGCGGCATTAAACGGCTGTTTAACCAGTGGTTTTTCACAGCCTTTCGCAACAATAGGTAAGGTATTGGGTTCTACAATACTTAATACCCGCAATACATTATTAGCTGCTTGATCCACATCGATATTACCAGCTAAAACGGTAATTGCTTTCAGGTCTAATTGCGGTGAATTCAACGCCATAATTAGCGCCAAGGCATCATCAACACCTCCATCTGTATCTACAAGCACTGGGATGGGCTGCTGCTCAAAGGTTGTCATACTCGTTGCTTTTCTTGTTTAAGAATGGTAGGGAACTAATTTCTTTAGAAACAGCTTTTTAAAGAGTTAGCGATCGCCTTCTCAACATCTACAGCATATTTCACTCCTTAGGAGGTACATGCATAAAACCCAAAACCCTGTAAAGACGTTCCGGCGGAACGTCTCTACGTGTATTCAATAAAAACGCAATCTGCTGTATTACAATACACATAGGCGTAAAAATTAATTATGCGTTGCCCGAAACCGTTGTAGAGACGTAGCAGTGCTACGTCTCTACTGGAGATATCTAATGTGTTTTACCTGATTACAGTATGCTTTGTGGTTGACAACCAGATGACATACCGATGAAACTGCCAATAAAAAGCAGGATGCCAAACATCAACAATAAACCGCCACTGACTTTAATCGCAATATTTCCATCAGGTCGAATTTCTGACCGAGATTTATCACTATTGATCACAAGAAAAACACCAGAGACAATTACAACAATTGCTCCTACCAAAAATTTATAGCAGTTCATAAATCCTTGCTTGTAAAAGAGTTTTTTTCTAAGATTTGACTAATTGAATTACACCGCAGGCTTGACGACCACCACCAGCTTCATCTGCTGTACCCCCAGCTTTCTTTTGATCGACTAACTTATGTATAATCACCGCACTACCATCACTATCAAATAAGCTTGTGGGACTATTAGAAAGAGTAAAACTGCTAGAAAAAGTTTCCATTCTCCCCTTGCCGACAACATTAATTTCGATATTTTGTAAATCCCCCAAATGATAAGGATGATTTTTTTCTACAGGAGTTGATGAACCGAATGGACCTGGGTCAAAATGTCCGCCAGCAGAGCTAAAAGGCTTTTCTAGTTGAGGTTCACAGACAGCTTTTTCATGTATGTGAATGCCATGAAGTCCAGGCTTTATAACTTTAGGATCGCCTTGAAGTTCAACAGCAACCCAGACAGAACCATTTTCCGTCTGCATTGCTTTAAAGGTTCCTGTGATACCAGAACCTGCGATCGCAGCTTTTGCTTGCACGTTTTTACTGACATTTTCTTCAGACGAACTACAAGCTGATATTAATAGTAGCAATATCAAAGCCAGGTGGTAGATAAATTTCATAGATCGTTATCAAAGGTAATTGGGCAATGGGCAATGGGGATAGGGCATAGGGTAATGGGAATTAAAGAAGTTCAAGAACGCTCATGTGTGAATAAATACCATTCTTTCCATGCCCAATGCCCCATTCCTCCAAAAATCTACGCATCAATTACAACTTTGCTACCAATAACAGGGTAAGAAATGCAAGTGAGAATGTAGCCTTCTTGAGCTTCGCTTTCATCCAAACCTTCGGGTTCACCTTCTAACCTCACTTCTCCTTCTAGCTTGCGTTTCTTGCAGGTACCACAATTTCCAACACGGCAACTCCAGCGAATTTTCACCCCTTCCTGGTTAGCCAAATCCAAAATGGGTTCTTCCCCATCAGCATCGACTTCTTTGCCTGACTTAGAGAAAACGACAACAGTCTTTCCAGAGGAGGTTGACTTGGGTAAGCTGGGAGTTGGTGCGGCTACTGATGCACTTACGGCAACGCGATCGCTACCATTTGATTCTGGAATAGTTTCTGTAGACAAATTCCTCATCATATCCATGAAACCAGCAGCGGGAGTTTTAGCTGTGCTGCTAGGGACAGTTTCTTGTTTAGGCTGAACAGACTTGGGTTTTTTCTTTGGAGGTCCAAAGCTTTCTTCATAGTAGTTTTGCATGGGGAAGCTGATACTTTCGAGCATTTGTTTAGTGCCTTCCATGAAAGTATCTGGTCCACATACATAAACAGTGCGACTTCGATAATCTGGCGCAACAACTTGCAACATAGCTGCATCTAGTCTGCCAGTTAAACTTAACCAACTATGACCCGGTTCATTACGAGTTGTGGAGACTGCTAAATGAAAATTCGGATACCGCGAAGACATCATCTCTAGTTCCTGCCGATAAATGATATCACGGGGGCTGCGAGCGCAGTGAAAAAAGATAATATCGCAATTAGCGCCAGTATCGCATAACCACCTAGACATAGACATCATCGGTGTGATCCCGCTACCGGCAGATATTAGCAAAAGTTTTTGCGATGGATTGGCGAAGCAGGTAAACTTACCCAAAGGTCCATTGATCTTGATGATACTGCCTGGTGTAACGTTGTCGTGCAACCAGTTAGAAACTAGACCTTTTGGTGTATTTGGTTCACTACCACCAGGAGGTGGGACGCGTTTGACAGTGATTTCTAAAGTGTGGGGACGTGAGGGAGTTGAGGAAATGGAATAGGAACGCGATATCTCTTCACCATTGATTTCTAAATCAAGGTTGATAAACTGACCTGGTTTGTAAGTGAACAACACCGGAGGAACACACGCAAAGCGAAAGGTTTTTACATCATGTGTTTCATCGATAATACTGATGCAGCGGACTGTTAAATCTCCTTTTGTCCAGCGTTGGAGGTCAGTGGGTTCTATCATCGCCACTGGCATATATTCTTGAGGAGCGACAACAGCAGCGGGTAAAGGTGCTTCTACTGGTTTCGTCTCAACTTTTTGCGACGAAGCAACTGCTTCAATTATTTCTTGATTGTCTGATTGGGGGCTTGTTTTTTTTGCCTGTGGTATTTCTACTATCGTGTCTTCGTTTGAACTTGTTGCTACTGAACTAATTTCTACAACCATCAAGAAATATCTACCGACTTGAATTAAGTCATTAGCTTTGAGAAGATAATCATGATTGATTTGGGCGTTTTCACCATTCAGCCGTGAGCCACAGCTGCTTGCAAGGTCAGCATAATAATAACCTTCATCTTTTTGGGAAATTTTCCCATGCATCCGGCTGATTTCGGTGCCTTCTAAAACTAAATCACAGTTCAATAAGCGCCCAACATAACATTCCTGATTGAGTTTTGTTTCTAGATTTAAGTCTACTTCTTGCAGTTGTTCTGGCTTCTTTGGATCTATTACTTTAATTTTAATCACGCCTATTGTTCCTCCAAGAATGTTAGTTAAATTGTGTAATAACCCCAATGCACATCTCCAGAAATTAATTATGCGTTATCCCAAACCCGTGTAGAGACGTACCAGTGCTACGTCTTTACCTATGACTCTGGAGATGTCTAATGGCGAATTGATATTACAATCGCTACCGGCTTTGAAAGTTATTTCCTTAACGTTGCTAAGAAGTATCTACAGTCTAACTAAAGACAATTACGGAAAACCACTATAAATAATATCAGATTTTCTTGAGAGTTTATCAAAAAACTTAGTTCATTTGTAGCGCCCATTTTATGATACGAATTTGATTTGTGGTTGCGCTCAACAACGCAACCACAAATCAAATTAAATGTGTGTAACGGCAGCTATTTGCCCTAAACTATGCTGAAGGCGAACACTGACCATTTTTAAGACATTCGTTGCTAGTAATGGGTCTTGTGAAAGTACTGCCTCGAAATCTTTTGTTTTGATAGCTAAAGTCCGAATTCTGGCTTCACCTGCAACAACAGTTGTTGCATATTGGCTATGGGTCAACACTTCTAATTCACCAATAGTTTGCCCAGAGGAAATTGTCATACCTTTGCCTGTATTGCTGGGAAGTACTTTTGCCTCACCATCAATTAAAACTATCAGTTCAAGGGCAGGTCTTCCCTCTTTACAGATTTCTTGTTGAGGCTCATAAATGCGTACTTCGCTATTACCTGCAAGTTCAATTAAAGCATTTGCCTTGATATCTTGGAAGAAGCTGCTGCCATAAAGCCATAACAGCTTTTTTAAAGTTCCTACAGATTCGCTGCTTGTATTGTGGGGCAAAGCTCGCATTTCCCACTGGACGTGGATAACTAAATCATCTCCAGTGCTAAAACGAACTAAATCTCCAGATTTCAGTTGTTTTTGCTGGTTTTGAATGTGTTCTTTCCCAATACGTACACCGTTGCTGCTTCCTAAATCTTTAACGCTGAGTCCTTTTTCATCCAGATAGAATATAGCGTGCTGTCGCGAAACACGCTTATCGGGAATAACGATATCATTCTCCTGTCCCCGTCCAACTTGAATTGTTGACTGCTGGAAAGTCTTCTTTTCTGGGCGTCCCGTTGCTTTGATTTGAGCAATTAGAGTTGGTACACTAGCACCACCATTTCCTTCGGGACTTTGACCGACAATTAGTTGTGCTGTTTCTTGCACAAGCCAATCATTATTTTGCTTGCTATCTAGCAGTAAGCGAGCTTCCTCAAAGGCGAGAGAAGGATTACATTGATCCAAGGCATAAAGACAGGCAGCTTGTACTAAAGGATCTACATCTTGTAAAAGTGCAAGCAAAACATTATTAATTGCCTCTGTACTCTGAGGGGCTTTATTACCTAAGTAAGTAGGAGCAGAGTTAAAAGAATAAGATTGTGTTGGTTGCTCAGAGTAATTGTTGGTGACACCAAGTTGTGTTGATATGGGTACAGGCTGAGTTAGCTGATCCTGTTGTCGTAATGAAGAGATTACTCTTTGACTCAAACGGTTTTGCCATCTTGACTGCTCATCGTGCAGCATTTCTTCGGTGACATTTGCTGCCAATACACCGATTGAACGACCAATATTAAACGCTTCTGGTGAGTCTCCGAGCAATTCTAAAATGCGGAATAACTGAATGGCAATGAGTTTTTTCTTTTCTTGTACGGCTTGTCGCAGCAAGACATAAACAGGTGCGTGGGGGTTTGGCACTGAGTTATACAGCATTTGCCCATACACGGCTAAATCTTCCAGTTGAGCTAATAAAACTTCAGCTTTTTGGAGAAGTGGACCATCTTGATTAAACATTTCTGCGAACACTTGTTCGTGTTCGTCTGTTGTGATGGCATACTCTTGTCTTAATGCGATGATTTCCTTTTGCCTGCGTGCGATCGCTTCTTGTAAGGGTGTGCCACTTTCGAGCAATTGCTGAATTAGCGACTCTGATGCACGTCGATAGCCTTCGATCCGCAATTGAGTTTCTCGACTGCGTTGTTTTGTCGGTTCGAGAAGGGTGTAATCTTCAACTCCCAGTTCTGCTAAAACGCCGTAATGTTCTTCATCAGTTACGTTTAGTTCTTTCCGCATATCTTTGAGAACTTCCAAACTGTCTGCGGAACTATTTACTTGTCCTTCTTCTAAGGCTTCGCGCAAAACTCCTTTATAAACTTGTACTCGATCTGCACGCTTAAAACCAGGCAATACTTTGGCGAGAACATACACTTCATCGGGAATTAAATCTTGCAGCGAACGTCCTTCAAGTAGCTTTGACCAATCTACTGCTAGTTTGTTCAGTTGACGACGCAAATTACTTGCTAGACTTTCGCGAGAATAACGCTCTCGGCTGCGAGTTAAGCTGCGATACATCCACAAGCTGCTGACGACGATGATAATACCGTTCAATGCAAGGATAGCCCAATTTGGCAGTAAGCTGATATTCGGACGTCCGCCAAACATGAAGAAGCCGTTGAAGGAGACAAATACACACAAGACAAAAACGACGTGTAGTACTTGTTCTTCATTTAAATATTTGTTTTTAGAATGCAGATAAGCTCTATAGGCTTTCTCTAAGCCTACAGTTAAGAAATAGCTAGCGATCGCAAAAACTGCTAAAGTCAAAGGTGCGGCAATTAACTTGGGAATGGGAATTGGTTGATTAAAGAAGTAAAATCCTGGATTGAAGAGTGTGCGTAATTGCGTTTCTTCATGAGTCCAGGCACCAGAGTAATAGTAGTCCCAGTTGCCAGCGTACAGAAAGTAGAACCAATAAAATCCGAACATCAGACCAAAGTAACTGTAAAAAAGTATCTTTTGGTCTGGTTTGGTGATTCCCTCCCAGTATGAACGCTCGGCGTCAATGTCCATACAAGGAGATTGACAGCTTACACAAGCACTTTTTTCTTGACCCGAACTATCCACAGTCCGACAAGTTGACTGGGTGATGCTTTGGGGTGGTTTGTCGTGAGCATCAGTTCCTAATAAGCCCCGTGGACCTGTGTAAAACATTTGTACAGGTGCCATTGGGCAAAAATACTGACACCAGCTTCTTCCTTTGTAGAGAAAGCCGACTGTAATGGCTGAAATGATGGTAAATAGCAGAAAAATCGCCATTGCCGTGCGATCGCCATTCACAAAAAGGATGCGAATGTTCAAACCCAAGTAAAATAAACCTACTTGCAGATATAGATAATTGCGTCCCAGCCAAGACTCTTTCTCTACACCTGCCTGTTCATAGCGAACGTTTCCTGTGTCTGGGTTAACGACTTTCTGCTTGCGTTGAATGCCTAAGGCACGAGGAATTTGCGAGAAGAAATACAATGGACAAATCCGTCGCCAAAATTCATGACCGAACACTAGTAACACCATGATTCCTATCGGCAGAACCATTGCCCAAAATATGCGTCCTCCCATACCATATGGCTGCTCGGGTAGACACACACCCTGAACTTTGACGCAACTTGAGGGATCGAGGTATTTTTCTGGATGGAGATGAAAAGGACTAATGAGATTACTTGGATCTGTGAACGATATCGAAATTGGATCGTAGAATAAAGAGAATATTAACGTCAGCCAGCCTATCGCTAGTACCCACCTGACGAGATGCATTTTTTTTTCTTCAACTTGACTAATCATCTGTTTTAGCTTCTCTATAGTAAGACATGAAAAACAGTCATGATATTGTACAAAAGAGGAGAGTTTTACCCTGATCTTATGCACAGTAGGTAGAATAATCCACTATTCAGGTGCTTTCAAAAAATGAAAGCAAGAGTTGAGACAATAGTACAACTTTTCTCAAACAATTTCAAAAATTATTGATTTTTGCAACATTCTATTAATGGTGCATCGGTAATTGCCCCCAAATTTACAGAACGCAGTAAATCTTGCCAGTCAGTTTTTAATTCGGCATCATTAGGACGTTGACGCATTAACTGCGCCAAATTTGTCAAGGCATCGGTTAAAGAGCCAGACAATGCATATATACTAGCACGCTGCCGTATATCTGAAGACGCTAAATCTCTTTGCAATTTTTCATCGGGTACTAGCCGAACAATTGAACCTT
This sequence comes from Tolypothrix brevis GSE-NOS-MK-07-07A, assembly GCA_019358985.1. Classification (GTDB taxonomy): domain Bacteria; phylum Cyanobacteriota; class Cyanobacteriia; order Cyanobacteriales; family Nostocaceae; genus Hassallia; species Hassallia brevis. The sequence continues at coordinate 21,283 of JAHHIJ010000024.1, forward strand.
GTACAACTAAGTCTCGACTGCGCTCTTTTTGATCGCACACTGCTGAGAAAAACCAACGATAGGTTTTGCCTACCTTAAGTTCTGGAGTTGAATTAGCAGGTATTACGCTGACAATTCCTGATTTTGCGGGAGTTTTAAAAGTTGATTTAGTAATTATTTGCTGGTTTTCATCTTGTAAAACTAGTTCTAATGCTTGAGCATTAGTTTGGGGAACGTAGAAAAACAATGTCGGAGAAGAAAAAGTTGTTATTTGAGGATCTTCTAAGGGTGCAAGAGCAATAATTGGTTGATTGCTGGATGTGCAGGAATTTCCTCCCCTAGTTCCTGCTGATACCCGCCTAGCTGGTGTACCTAACGCGGCTGGAGGAGTGAATTTTCTACTTCTTACATTATCTGCATTTCTTCTATTGACGGCAGCATCGGACTGAGTTGCCTGAGGACTAGTATTGACGGCAGCACCGGACTGAGTTGCTTGAGTACTAGCAGGTTGATTGACATTATTACCTAAAGCTATTGCAGTTTCGTTGTCTGGTAGCTTTTGTACCCGCGTTCCTGCGGGGATCAATCGTCCGGGTTGCCCGAAGTCGAAGTTAGCAGGTATATATAAAATATTGCGTCTTGATTTGCTACCGAGGAGGCGATCGCGTTCCATATAACTTTGAATATTGTTGATAGCGATCGTCGCATATGTATCCCCAGGTCTTGCCTTTAATGCCTGTTGGAAATAATTTAAAGCAACTGGGTAATTACGAAGCTTTGTGGCATCATAACCTTGTAGCATATACTTGCTGTAGTTACTTTGGCTAGATTTCGCTTCCACCAGTATCATTGTGGGAACATTTGCTGCCATCTTCATGGAGCAGCCACCAGGTAATACCAAGGCAACAATTGCCACAACGCTGATATATTTTGTCCAGATTTGGTATTTCACGGTTGATGCGCTACTAGTAGCGCTACTGATACTCTATACTTTACTACAAAATTGGCTCTTGTGATTCCGCAATTACACATGTGATAATATCAAGGTGTAATTTCCACCCTATTTTCCGGCATAAGTATAAATAAGTTAAAGTATTAATAATATTTCTAAATATTGTTCGTAGTGAGCGATTAATCGCTCAAAGCGTTTTTTCTGAAGATGCGTCTAATTTAGCCCACGCAGGTGTTTCTCATCCAGAAAAGACGTAGCATTGCTACGTCTCTACAAGGGTTTCGGGCAATGCATAATGAAATTCGGTCGATGCCCATTGGGTGCATCGGCAGTCAGCGCTACGTCTCTACAAGGGTTTCGGGCAATGCATAATGAAATTCGGTCGAAGTCCATTGGGTGCATCGGCAGTCAGCGTCACCTCGCCCTGATCATTAAATACCCAGCCAGTTGCGGGTATAATCTCCACGGGATCAGGGCGAGAGGATATGGTTGCTGTAGTTTTTGAACTAGGCTTTTGACCCGTAGTAATTAAGCGAGTATCTGACCACACCACATCACTACTGAGAAAGTCGTCAGGACTAAGGGGTAAGCCACCGCGTCCGGTGACGATAAATTCATTAGTTTTTCCGGCGTTGCGATCGCCACAGCTTTGAGCAATTTGTCTTGAGGCATTGAAGACTTCTGCTGGTAATCTAAGTATCCCACGACTGGGATCAATATCCGGCGTGTTGATTTGTATCATACCATTTACCCCCAGTTGAGAACTGGCAGTAATGTCACTTTCGGGAGTTTGTACTTGACGAGGTTGGATGCCAAAGATGCCTTGAGTTGTAATATTAATATTTCCTCCCCGACCTCTGAAAGCATTGGCAGTAATGTCACTATTTTCTTCTGGGAGAGCGACAATCAATTTGGAATCGATATTTATATTGCCACCAGCAACGTCCGCACCAAGCTGTGAAGTGTCTGCATTTGTAGTTATCTGACTGTTGCGGCGTAACAATAATAAATCTGTATCCTTTATTGAAATATCCCCACCTCGACCGGATGTGGTTTGTGCCGTTAATTTTCCTGTTGTATCCAAACGGATGGAGCCGGCTTGTATTTGAAGATTACCTGCATTCCCCGATCCTAAACCTTCCACAGTTACTTGTGCCCCATCTTTAACAATCAACCGAGGTGTGGTAATCATCAACGAACCCGCATCTCCAGTACCGCGAGTCCGAGCAACCAAGCCACTGCCAGACTGACTATTTGGTGCTGTTCCACTTATTTCTACAGAATCGCTGGCGCGTACTGTAAGATTACCCCCCTTGCCCGTGCTATTTATACCAGTGCCAGCTGTTACCTGCGCTCCATCCTCGACAATTAACTTCCCTGTGTTAATCGTCAAGGAACCCGCATCTCCACTACTTAGAGTTTGAGTAAACAAACCGCTAGACATCCCATTAATCATGGAAGTTCCACTGAGTTTTACCAAATCTGAGGCTGTGACGTTCAACGTTCCCCCCGAACCTTGGCTACCCTCAAAAGCACTAGCTGCTATGTTTGCCCCGTCTTCCACAATTAACTTCCCTGTGTTAATCGTCAAGTTGCCAGCTGCACCTGTACCACGAGTTTGAGTGAACAAAGCGCTAGGCAAGCCATCTGCATCAGTTCCCGTCACTTGCACAGATTCAGAGGCATTCACTGTTAAACTTCCCCCTGATCCAGCACCGAAAGTAGAAGTTGATACTTGGGAACCATCTTTAATAGTTAACTGTTCAGCCTGGATAGAGATTCCTTTGCCGTTTTGACTTCCCAGATTTTGTGCGACAAGTCCTGACCCATTAGCAAGGGTGACACGGTTGCCCTGCACCTGAATATTACCGCTGCCTTCGCCTTCCTCACTAATACCAACTAACGCATGGCGACTAAGTGATATATCACCTAGCGATACGTTATTGGGAAAAATAAAGGGCAGGTTGTTACTATCAAGGTTTAATCCTATCGTTCCCTCTCCAAGTATCCCTCCTAAAACGATCTGACCAAGTGGAGCTGTTAGAAGTCCGCCATCTAGGGTGACATTGCCACCAATTAATGCCAAGGTTTTACCAGGCTCTACCGCTATTCCCCCTTGCACTTGAATATCTCTTGGAGTCGTGCCAAATTGCAGCCCAATGGGTACGCTGACCGTTAGCAAGGGTGTTGTAGGGCTTGCAGTGGCACTAAATTCAGTGCCATCAGCAAACTTGATGCTGCTAGCTGTACTACCCACAAAGGAACCACCCAAATTTAGTGCAGCATTTGGTCCAAAGACAATTCCATTGGGATTAATCAAAAATAAATTGGCATTAGAAAAAGCAAGATTGCCGTCAATCATCTGGAAAGTCCCAAGGGGACCGAGAATTTCCGAGCGGTTCCTACCCGTCACCCTTGTGATAATATTCTGAATATTACTGGAATTCAAGAAAAAGGCAGCGCGTCCTTCACTGACATTAAGTTCCAAAAAACTGTGGAACAGATTGTTACCTCTAGTTGCACCACCCATCAGCACTTCAGTAGAACCACCAAACTCGTTTGGTACAACACGAGAACTTTCATTTCCTAAAGTGCTATCAGGAATAATCAGGCTTTGGGCAAAGGCGCTATCTGCAAAACCAGAGGCAATTGCCCCACTAATTGCGAAATAAATTGCTAATCCCAGTTGCCAAAAACAACTGTTCTTATTTTGAAACATATCAGAATTTGTCTCTGAATCAAAAACTGAAAATATCGATCTTCATATCCCCGACTTCTTAAAGGATACAGCTATTGCGAATGGTAGGTCTGACCCCTCATTTCATTAAAAAACCTCGTAGAGACGTTCCGGCGGAACGTCTCTACAATTGTATGGAATGTCGAAAAATCGTGAGATAAGGGGTGATACCCCTGAATCGCAATAGCTGTATCCGTAAAAGTTGTCGGGGATATTCCTTGTAGAGACGTAGCAATGCTACGTCTCTACGTGTATTCGATTAGAGCGATAGGCTGCTGTAATGGTGAAGATCGCACGCAACAAAAAGCAGATTGCAAAATGTCTACACTAATTACCGCACCTGGTTTCTAGGGGCAGACTGCTGTAGTTGCTGTCTATAGTTTGGAGCCAGTTGTTCCAGCCTATTTAATGTTGCTGGATCGCCTTGTCTTAGCTTCTGTATTGCTTGTGGATCTTCCCGTTGTAGCTGCTCTATTGCTTGTGGGTTGAGCTTGTTTATTCGCTGTAGTTGGAATGGTGGTATCCCTCGTGGATTCCCCGGCTCGGGCGTCCATCTTGGTGTGATTTTGAGACATGGCTGCCCAGGCAAACAGGGGGTTGCAAAAGCATACCCTCCACTTAAAGCAACGATCGCTCCACTCATCACTAAAGCACTCATTACCCTCAACTTCCAAAAATCTTGTAGATGATTTTGAGTCATACCAGTTTTGCCTTCCTAAAATGCTTATTTAATTCTTATAAGTAGACCGGGTTGTAATTTTTACAACGGCGATTTTCAAAGGATCAAACCCAAACCATAATGTTATTATTCTATTATCCTGCGTATCATTCCGATATTGGTAGATGTGTTACATAAGTTAATAAGTTATACCGAGCTAGCGGTAAATTTAACACCAGCATAAATCGGTTTATCCGCCCTTGTTCTGAGGGTATAAATCCGGGCTTACCGACAAAAAACCAGGTTTCTATAGATTAAATATTTGATATCATGTCCGGTTAATTAACACTAATAAAAACATCGTAACCCTCGTAAAGACGTTCCGGCGGAACGTCTCTACAATATATCTAATTTGCCGGATATGATTTGAGAGATTGCTTTCAAAACTTGTAGTAGTTCAATTGAAGATTCAACACGAGTAATGTCTAGTTTTGGTAGTAATTGATAAATTGGGGGATTTCCTTGCTGAATATAGACAAACTGATAATCCATACCATTAGTAGTTAGTCCCCAAACTGATGATTGTTGTTCTATGCCTTGATAAGCATAACTGAGCAATTGGGGTAAACCATCAAAGGCATTCAGACTACTATTTTTAGCTTCAATTACCAATATCCAAAATGGTGTATTCGTGGTTCTACCTTCAGTTTGATTAACTGCTAAAATATCCATCCTTCCTTTGATGATTCTATCTTCATCTTCAACGGATATTTCCGCAATATTTTCTTCTAAAGTTATTTGAATATTAGTCCGATAAAAGCCCGCTAACTTCATTAATGGAGCCAGAAAAAGAAACTTTATTTGCCCTTCGGAAATTTTACCTTCTGAGTAGTAGCTACGAAAGATATTTTGGATTTGCAACAGTTCTTGTTGTTCAAACTCTGTTAAAGATTCTAGAGAGAGTAATGGTGTAAATGAATTATTGAGTTGTTCTTCAAATTTGAAAAGCTGCCGGACATTTTTTAGGCTGAGATTTCTTGCGTCTAAAGTTGTGGTCATTGTTTAATTTTTCAAGTCAATGGTCAATGGTAATAGGAGTGGAAAACAATGTAGAGACGTAGCACTGCTACGTCTAATCAAGGGTTTCGGACAATGCATAATTAATTTATGGAGATGTCTAATAGTCGAGAGTCAATGGTGAAAAAGCTTATAAGTCAGGCTTTAGTAGTTTGACAAAAGTTGCTGAAATTTCTCAATTGTTAATCCAGCATCTTTGACAATTCCAGCGATCGCATAAGCATTGACAGGATTTGCTCTGTTAAAGACAATAATCCTTTCTCCATTGGTCATGACAACATGTTTACTCTGCCGTAAAATAATAAAACCAGCTTTCTCAAATGCGGCGATCGCTTCTAGATGATTTACTCTTGGTAAGCTGGGCATATTTATACTACTTCTACATAACGAGCTTCAGTATCCGGGATCATCTCTTCCACTGTATCGAGATACGCTTGGATAGCATCTTTGATATTTTCTAAGGCTTCTTCTTCGGTGTCTCCCTGTGACCAACAACCTAGTAAACTTGGACACCAGACAGCATAACCTTCTTCAGTCTTTTTTAACTTAACTTTGTATCGCATATTGTTATCTGGTAACTTTTACTCTTTTTTGATTATATGAACAGCATTCTAGCCAGAGAAAAGCCGTCATGATGTAATAATTCTTAATTTCCTGTGGCAAAATGTTGCGAATCTTGATTTAATTGATAGACTTGTACCTTATTAGCACTTCTACAGATAGCGCCTTATGGTGCATATCAAGCGCGTTGAACTTACTAATTTTAAATCCTTCGGCGGTACTACTTCTGTCCCTTTGCTGCCGGAGTTTACTGTCATTTCTGGTCCTAATGGTTCCGGAAAGTCTAATATCCTAGATGCGCTGCTATTTTGCCTCGGACTTTCTAGTTCTAAGGGAATGCGAGCCGATCGCCTTCCCGATTTGGTAAATAATACTCAAACGGGTAAAGGACGTTCTACTGTCGAAGCTAGTGTGACAGTGACACTTGATTTGGGGAATGAGGATTTCTCACGCAAAGTCGCTAAGACGCAAAGTGAGGAAGATGGGGAAGTAGAGCAAAGTGGAGAAGTTGCGGAAGAAGAAAATCCCAAATCGTCAGATTGGAGTGTGACTCGCAGGTTGCGGGTTACTCACCAAGGAACTTATACATCGAATTATTATATTAATGGTGAAGCTTGTACACTGACGGATTTACATGAGCAATTAAGTGAATTGCGGATTTATCCTGATGGTTATAATGTGGTTTTGCAAGGCGATGTTACCAGTATTATCTCAATGAATGCGCGGGAGCGGCGAGAAATTATTGATGAGTTGGCTGGGGTAGCATCGTTCGATCGCAAGATTAAACAAGCTAAAAGTACTTTAGACGAAGTTAAGGATAAAGAAGATAGTTGTCGAATTGTTGAGACTGAGTTAACTTCACAACGCGATCGCCTTTCTCAAGATCGTGCTAAAGCTGAAAAATATCAAAAGCTTCGCACGGAATTTCTCGAAAAGCAATCTTGGGAAGCTGTGTTGTCATGGCGTAGTTTACAATTATCACAGGAAAGGTTAGCGAATCAAATTCAATCAGGCGATCGCACTTCTACGGATATTTCAACTCAATTAACAACCCTTGCTTCTCTAATCGCTCAAAAAACTGTTGAATTAGATGAACTTAATCGACTTGTCAAGGCGTTGGGAGAAGAGGAAGTTTTAGCGGTACAATCTAATCTCGCGACTCAAGAAGCGGAACGCAAACAACTTCAACGTCAACAAGGTGAGTTAGAAGCGGCTTTTCAAGAAACGGCAAAGCGTCTGGAACAACAAACGCAAGAAATTCAACAATATCGAGTTTCTTTGGGGGAATTCGCAGGACAACAAATTGTAGAGACGCGATTTATCGCGTCTTTACGGGAAGAACGAGATGAAGCGCGACAATGTTTGGAAGGTTCTCGTGAAGCTGCTGCGGAAATTGCTTCTGCAAGTGAAGTTTGGGTACAGCAACAAACTGCGCTGAATCGTCAAATTGATACTTTGCTGCAAACTTTGGAACCGCAACGCACTGAACAAGCGCAACTTAGAGAACGCAATAATCAATTACAAGAACTAATTCAAGAACAAACTCTGTTAGTTGAGCGTGATGAACCGAACTTAGCAGAAAAGCAAGTTGAATGTAGAGAAGTGGAAGCAGAATTTAATGCTTCTACCGAACCGATTCAAATTTTAGCGCAAACTTTAACTGCTACAGATCAAGAATTAGTCATTCAACAAGAAACGCAAAAGCGGTTACTTTCTGAACAACGTGAAAAACAACGTTCTTTAGATAAGTTAGAAGCGCAAGTTGCCGCACAGCAAGAAGTTCAAGGAACTCAAGCAAGTAAGGTTATTTTACAATCGGGAATGCCGGGATTGTGCGGGTTAGTTGTACAGTTAGGAAGAGTAGAACCGCGCTATCAACTCGCTTTAGAAATTTGTGGTGGTGGACGTTTGGGACATATTGTGGTAGAAGATGATAGCATCGCCGCTGCGGGAATTGAATTGCTCAAACAAAAACGTGCGGGGAGAGCGACTTTTTTACCGTTAAATAAAATTCACGCATCTAAATATGTTCAAGATGCAACGCTGCGTTATGCGAACGGCTTTGTGGATTATGCGGTGAATTTGGTGGAGTGCGAGATCCGTTATCGAGATATATTCAACTACGTTTTCGGTAACACTGTCGTCTTTGACTCCATTGAGCAAGCACGCAAGCAGTTAGGATTATACCGCATTGTCACCTTACAAGGCGAATTGTTGGAAACTAGCGGTGCAATGACTGGTGGAAGTAATACCCAGCGATCGGCGTTGCGATTTGGTACGGTGGAAGCTGGGGAATCTGATGAAGTTATTGGTTTGAAAAGTCGCTTAAATGAAATTGAGCGCGTTTTAGAACGTTGTGGTGAAGCCATAAATACTCTCTCAGTTAGGAGTAAAACCCTTTCAATAGAGGTAACAGAAGCACGTCAAGGGAAAAGAGAACAACAACTGCAATTAGAGCAGTTACAAAAAGAAATCAAAACTTTGATAATACAATTAGAAGGAACGCGATCGCACCTTGCTCAAAATAGCCAAAAGTTAATTACTGCTCAAACCCGTTTGGAAATTTTGGATCGGGAATTACCAGGTCAAGAGAATCAACTGCAACAATTACGACATAGTTTATCGGAGTTGGAAGCGTCGCAAACTCCCAGCGAATGGCAAGAAATTCAAGCAAGAATTAAAGTTCAAGAGCAACAATTGCAACAACGGGAAACAGCGTTAAGAGAAGTTGAACAAAAATTAAAAAATCTCGAAAATCAGCAGCAGCGTTTGCATGAGAAAATTCAAGAAGGGGAACAGCGAATAAGCGAGTATCAAACGCAACAGACATCATGTAGAGACGCGATATATGGCGTCTCTACACAAATGACCGCGATTAATGAAGAAATTAGTCAAATTCGCGCTAAATTGAGCGAACTAGAAGGGAATTTAGGAGAAGAGAAACAAAAACGCGATCGCACAGAACAAGAATTACGATCTGCCTTACTGCGTCAGCAACAATTACAATGGGAACTGGAAAAACTACAAGAAACTCAACAAACAAGGGCGGAGGAATTAGTCGCAGTTAGGGAGCAATTGCAAATTCTAGCCCCAGAATTGCCCAGTCCTTTACCAGAAGTACCAAATAAAGTAGACTTAGAAGAATTGCAGAAAGAATTGCGATCGCTTGCCAAACGCCTCCAAGGGATGGAACCAGTCAACATGCTTGCGCTGGAAGAATACGAACGCACTTCACAGCGTTTGAATGAACTTACAGAAAAGTTACATACACTAGAAGGGGAACGCACCGAATTACTTTTCCGGATAGAGAATTTTACCACATTGCGCCAACACGCTTTTAAAGAAGCCTTCGACGCGGTGAATGAAAACTTTCAATCAATTTTTGCTACACTTTCTGAAGGTGACGGCTATTTGCAACTTGACGATCCCGAAGATCCATTTAGCAGCGGGTTGAATTTAGTCGCACATCCCAAAGGTAAACCCATACAGAGACTAGCTTCCATGTCTGGGGGAGAAAAATCGATGACAGCACTGAGCTTTATTTTTGCTCTGCAACGCTACCGCCCATCGCCATTTTACGCCTTTGACGAGGTAGATATGTTTCTAGATGGTTCAAACGTAGAACGATTAGCTAAAATGATAAAGCAACAGGCGCAACAAGCACAATTTATAGTTGTTAGTTTGCGGCGCCCGATGATAGAATCAGCCGAACGCACAATTGGCGTTACTCAAGCACGAGGAGCTTACACCCAAGTTTTGGGCATTAAGTTGCCATTTGACCATACATCGGCTTGAGACGCAATTAATTGCGTCTGTACAATAGTATATATATTAATAACCGGATTCGAGATCAGGACTCGGCAAGCGAATGACCTCTGAACAAATAATTAGACGCTCTGATATTTTAAACACCCAGGTAATTACCCGCGACAACGCCAAACGGCTAGGAATCGTCAGTCAAGTTTGGGTAGATATAGACCAAAGAGAGGTTGTGGCTCTTAGTTTGCGAGATAACCTGATCTCTGTTTCGGGTATTCCGCGCTACATGTACCTCAACAGCATCAGTCAGTTTGGTGATGCTATTCTTGTGGATAACGAGGATGCGATCGAAGATGTAGAGGTTGATACTTACAGCAACCTGGTAAACTGGGAAGTAATTACAGAAACCGGCGAAGTATTAGGTAGAGTGCGGGGCTTCAAATTCAACGGCGAAACAGGTAAAATTTACTCAATCGTCATCGCCTCTTTAGGATTACCACAAATTCCCGATCAATTTCTCAGCACCTACGAATTGCCAGTTGAAGAAATCGTCAGCACCGGTCCTAACAGATTGATTGTCTTTGAAGGTGCCGAAGAAAGAATAAATCAGTTATCAGTCGGTTTGCTGGAACGTCTGGGTATCGGTAAAGCACCTTGGGAACGCGACGCAGACGAGGCTTATGATTATACTCCTCGCGCAGTCACACCAGACAAACAACTGCCCAGCGGAGTACCTTTACAGCCACCTAAGACCAAAATTCGCACTCCCGAACCGGTAGTGCAAGAATGGGACGAAGACTATATCGAAGAGGAAGTCCCCGTGCGTCGTGCTGTGGAAGCGCGGCAATATGAGTCAATTCAATACGAAGAAGACGACGACGAAGAAGATAACTGGAGTGAGGCAACGGGTAAAGATAAATATCAAAAACCCATTAGTTACGAAGCCAAACCCGTCAACAACAAGCCATACACCGACGACTACGACGATTACGACGACGATTTAGACACCGACGCTTGGGATGATGCACCAAAACCGCTAAATATTCCTAAGAAAGTTAAAGAAAGACAGCCTGAATACGAAGAAGAAGGCGGATATTAAGTTTATTATCGTTCCCAGGTTCCCACCTGGGAATGTTTTTTTAACGCAGAGGAACGCTGAGGTAAGCGCAGAGTAACGCAGAGTTTTTGTGAGAAATTTCGGCGTTTAAGTTCATCTATACTAGTGCCACTAAACAAACTCCTAAAAGTTTAAAATATCTAACGATTCCTCTATTTCTAACTCTAAAATCCTCTCTCTTGCATCTTTATGTTCTGCTAACTTTCCTTCTTTCCAATATAAATCTGTTGCTTTGTGAAAATCATCGATCGCTAACAACTTATCTCCTAAACAATAACGAGCATTTCCCCGGTTATAATAAGCATCCCCATAATTGTAATTAATCTTAATTGCCTGAGTATAATCTTCTATTGCTCCCGTGCGATCGCCTAAATCAAAACGAGCATTTCCCCGGTTATAATAAGCTTCCGCATCATCAGGATTAATTTTAATCGCTTTCTCGTAATCTTCTAAGTCATAAACAACATTACCACGGTTATAAACAACTTCATTAGAACTAATTTCAATTGACTGAGTAAAAATATCAATAACTCTCTGCTGAGAAAGAGCATTACTATCAACACAATTTGGATTAATCTTAATTGCTTGATTATAATCTTCAATTGCTCCTTGATTATCTCCTATGTGAAAACGAGCGTCAGCACGATTTCTATAAGCAATTGCATCATAAGGATTAATTCTAATCGCTTGGCTGTAATCTTCAATTGCTTGTTCGTAATCTCCTAATTCATAACGAGCCAAACCAAGTTTATTGTAAGCTTTGGCATATTTAGGATTAATTTTTATTGCTTGATTGTAGTCTTGAATTGCTTTCTCATCATCGACTAAATAATAACGAGCTAAACCACGTTTATAATAAACTTCAGCATCATCAGGATTAAGTTGCAATGCGGTGTTATAATTTTTAATAGCCGCTTCATATTCTCTTTTTTGAAAGCATTCATCACCCTGTTTGACATGAAGTTGAATTAAATCTTCTTCAGTATATATATAAGTTTGTTGAAACTGACTTTTTTTATATTGTTTAGATAAATGATTATTTTCAGCAGATTGCAACTGTTCTAAATAGCCAAATAAGCCACCACCATATAACAATTGCTCTATCCCAAATGAAATTCTACCAGTTTTCAGCTTAATCATCTGAGTAGGAAGAAACCCAGCGACAAAAAGGTGATATTCGGGTTGTGCTTCGTTGACTTCTTCTTGAATCAAAATACAGACGACAACGGCATTTTTTTCAACTTCTGCGGAACTAACTGACCATCTAACTCTCTCAATGCTGCCGTGACGCGATTTTACTTCAATACCGATCGCGCGATCGCACGAGAGTGTAAAATCAATGTTACCATCACCACCAAATCGTTTTTCATAATCTACTTCGGTGATAAAATCGGCTAAACGTTCTTTAACAACTTCTTCACCTAGTTTTCCTTTCAAATTGTTGATAAAAACATCCCTAACTGGTGAAGTACGTTTATATTTTTCTGCCATTAACCAGCAAAAATCTCGCAATGATTTTAATCTTTCTCCAGATATTATTGTCAATTCACTATATTGACCTTCAGTTTGACAATGCAGCAAACAACCGGATGACAATCTTTTGATAAAATCAGACTGTAGCGATCGCAGGAGGGTAATCCAGTCCATGCGTGATTTCTGCGATTTTTACTATTATTATCTTATTAAAATATCAAGTCTGCTTTCATTTTTCAATTACTTGTAAGCAATTATATTTTATATTTTATCGGATTTACACACTTGACAAATGCGACATCATGTGGATAGAGGTAATTTGCTCGTTCCAGGCTTTTGACAATTATCTCTATTATGGGTAGCGATCGTTGAAAAATCAGGTTTGAATGCCTGAAACCCATACCTCATATTTTTCCTTTTTTATTAAGAGTCATTGCGAAAAGACGTAGCAGTGCTACGTCTCTACTTTTTCATACTTATGTATAAGATAGGACTCGTATTTGATTTTTCAAAAGATACGTAGGGGAGCTAGTGCGTTGTAGCAACTGGCGTTGTGTTAGGGACTATAGCAACGCACCAAAACATAAAGGGTGGTGTTGTACTGTCGTCCATAACACACCCTACGTATACTTATATTTTTTCAAAAATCAAACCGGATTTCTATATGTATGATTTGATTTACATATTTTTTTGAACATTTGTAAACACAATTATTCGATTGGTCAAACAAGATTTATTAAAGTATAGTATCTTTTTAATATGAATATTAATAGTAACTTTTGCACAACTTGCATTTGAATTATTTTTGTCATCTAAATTAACCATAATTCAAATTTATTTTATGAAAATATTACTTGTGGAGGATGACGAGTTTGTAGCTGAGGCTCTCGTTGCAGTTCTTAATAACCAAAACTATGTAGTAGAAGTTGCCCCCGATGGTGAAACAGCTTTGGATTTAGTGGGAAGTTATTATTATGACTTAATACTTTCAGATGTCATCCTCCCGAAGTTAGATGGTATTAGTCTTTGCCGTCAAATAAGACTTCGTGGTTTGCAAATGCCAATCATGTTGTTGACTGGGTGCGATAGTAGTCACCAGAAGGCTATAGGATTAGATGCAGGTGCAGATGATTATCTGGTTAAACCCTTTGATCAAGAGGAATTAATTGCACGAGTGCGATCGCTGTTGCGTCGGGGTGTTATTCCGTCACAACCTGTGTTGGAATGGGGTAATTTACGGCTCGATCCGGCAAGTTGTGAAGTCACTTACGCGGAACAACCACTATCATTAACAAAGAAAGAATATGCGTTGCTAGAACTTTTTTTGCGAAACACTCACCGCGTATTTAGCTGTGGCATGATTTTAGATCATCTTTGGTCTTATGATGACGTTCCAGGTGAAGAAGCTGTTCGCACTCATATTAAAGGATTGCGAATGAAGCTTAGAAGTGTGGGGGCACCAGGAAATCTGGTTGAAACAGTTTATGGAATTGGCTATCGTCTGAAGCTACGGAAAGAGGAAGAGGGGACAAGGGGACAGGGGGACAGGGAGACAAGGGGACAGGGAGACAATGAGAATAATTCTTTCCCCCCGTTCTCGTCTCCCACTCCAAACCAGACATTATTAGCCATTGCTAGAGTTTGGAACCGATTTAAAGGACGGGTAAGTCAACAGGTAACTTTGCTGGAGGAAGCTGCTGTTGCATCTAGTCACAATGCTTTGAATCAAGAACTCCGCAAACAAGCATTTAAAGAAGCTCATACTTTAGCCGGATCATTAGGTACTTTTGGCTTTCCACTAGGTTCAATGTTGGCACGAAAAATGGAGCATCTACTGAAAACTGATCAAGTTTTGACCTTCACGGAAACGACGCAGTTTCAAAGTTGGGTAGAGTTATTGCGTCAGGAAATTGAGCGAAATCAGGATGAGAGTGTTTCAGTGTCACTTCCAGAAGATGAATATCCTTTACTGTTGGTGGTGGATCGCGATCGCTCTTTTGCAGAGCAACTTGCAATTGATGCAAACTCAAATTTCAAAGTTGCGATCGCTACCAATATTCAAACTGCCATCCGTAAGTTATACCAAGAACATCCCAGTGTAGTATTATTAGACCCCAGCGTTTCCCCACTTGAAGAGGACAGCTTGCGCTTTCTTTCTGAGTTGAAAGACCGCAAACCCCCAATCCCAGTGATAGTATTTACAGAACTTAGCGATTTTAGCCATCGATTACAAGTTGCTCGTCACGGTGGACATACATTTTTACAAAAACCCTTATCCATTGCAGAGATACTAGAGGCAGTGACACAAGTCTTGCAACATGCACCTGATGCAGATGCTCATGTCTTAGCTTTAGACGACGATCCGAAAATAGGTGCGCTATTGCAAGTATTGCTAACTCCTTGGGGAATCAAGGTAACAACCGTCAACGATCCACAATGTTTTTGGCAAACTCTGGAATCTATAAAGCCAGATTTTCTGATTTTGGACGTGGAAATGCCCGATGTCAATGGTATGGAAATTTGCCAGGTAGTACGCAACGATCCGCGTTGGAGTGAATTGCCGATTTTATTTTTGACAGTTCATAGCGATGCTAATATTATTAATCAGGTGTTTGCAGTCGGTGCAGATGACTTTGTAAGCAAGCCAATTGTCGGACCAGAACTTGTCACTCGCATCATCAACCGTCTGGAAAGGGTTAAATTACGGCAGCGTCTTGCCCAAACCCACCAAGCTAAAGCTCCTGCTAGCAAGAATGACATAACCCAATACGGTTCAGTTAAGCCCAAAATACGAGCGTAAAAAGAGGTAGATCGCAGGAAATGGCATATTATTTAATTTTTGTTCCTTACCTCTTACAACTTTATTTTTGAAGCTTTATTTAGCGCAGCTTCAGAAATAATTGGTATAACATTTTAAAAAACAGTGTCACTTTACACCATTTGAAAATTAAATTTTCTTTATAATATTTATTAGGTTCTACCTGGGAATTACGAAGTGGCTTTATTTTGCCACTTCTTTTTATGAACAGGACTTAC
The DNA here is from genome assembly GCA_019358985.1 of Tolypothrix brevis GSE-NOS-MK-07-07A. Lineage (GTDB taxonomy): Bacteria > Cyanobacteriota > Cyanobacteriia > Cyanobacteriales > Nostocaceae > Hassallia > Hassallia brevis. The sequence goes on from JAHHIJ010000024.1 coordinate 36,632, forward strand.
AGCAAATTTCAGATAGATGAGGTACATGCGTAAAACCCAAAACCCTATAGAGACGTAGCACTGCTACGTCTCTACGTGTATTTCATAACAAAGCAATCTGCTGTATACCATGTCCGTTTAATTAATAGCAAGAAAAACCTACCTACCGTCGTAGAGACGTTCCGTCGGAACGTCTTTACACTGCCCTCTTCGTTTCAAAGAGGGGTTGGGGGAGAGTGCTTCTGACTTTATCAGTCACTAGTCATCTCATCTCGCAATCTTGAGCGATCAGTAATTTCTCCTTCATGCGATCGCGCTTCTAGCCAAGTTTCCCAAGATAAGGCTTTCTGTCTTTCCACATGATTGATAAACTGCATAATGGATTGATCTGCCTTAATCGGGGTTCTCATCTCAAACTTTATTGTTTGGAAAATCTTCATATCACCTTTGGCAAAGTAGTTGCCTACCATCTTCGTCAGTGATAGGACAACTTTGTTAAACAACCAACCGAAAAGACCTTTGCGTTTTTTCGTAATGAACAAAGTTTGACCTTCAGCTTTTCCTCCTTCGGTCATCCGCAGGGTAAACATGATGTGGAAGTGCAAAAAGTCGGGTCCAACTGTAACTGTACCCGTGCTACCATACCAATAACACATACTGTAGGTAACGGCGTTTTTGTAGAAAGGACGAATTAACTTGATAAAAAACGAATCGTCACCACCGCGTGTAGTATTGCTAAAGGCGATCGCATTCTCATTCAGTTCGTCTTTGTGAAAGACAATTTCTAACGGCAAATTGTGAACTGTATTGAAGTATTGAGCGTCAATTGCATTAATCATCACCACATTGGGATGACAGTTTTTGATGAAGCGAGAACCTAAAGCGCTGTAACATTCTTCATCTTCCAATTCTGGCACAAAGGGTAACGGTTGGTGTGGAGTTTCCCCAGCCCAAACCCAAATCATCCCATATTTCTCTCCCGTGTGCCAAGATTTCAACTTCATCGGCAGCGGTTCCCCCAAACAGGGGATATCAACACAAACCCCATCAGCATCAAACTTCCAGTTGTGGAAAAAACAGCGCAATTCATTACCCTCAACTTTGCCTTCTGCTAAATGGGCACCCATATGGGGACAGTAGGCATCAAAGGTAATTACTCTTTTATCTTGCCCTCGGTAAATAACTAATTCGCGACCGAGAACAGTGACAGATTTTACCTCTCCCTTCCTTAAATTGCGCGAGGGTAATACCCAATACCACCCCTCGATAAAGCGCTGTGGGTTATTGAAAGTCTTTTTTTGGCTTCTTGCGCTAAAAATCTGCGAGTTGATATTCATGTTGAGGTTTTCGCTTCTGGTGAAGCAGCTGATTATATAATTCCTAATTTAGTAGTCCTCAAAATGTTGCGATCGCAAAGCCACTCTAAAACAGTATCGCAGGTTTTGCTTTGTGAGTATTTTTTTCCAACCCCCATTCGGCTGGAAACTGTTGCTGCTCTTGAATAGGGGAATTAGCGAACCACATTCGTCTCTCTGCATCTGTCAGGTTTTCTTCACAAATTTCTGTCAAATCGCATCCCCATACAATAGACATCTCCAGAAAACAATGTAGAGACTATTCTGTGCTACGTCTCTACAAGGGTTTGGGGCAACGCATAGTTCAATTCGGTCGATGTCTAATGCAATTGTGACTCGATGCAATGCGATTGCTTGTCAGATTGCCGATACTTATATTGCAAAATGACAAACTAGATCCCCGACTTCTTGGAGAAGTCGGGGATCTGACCACTCGTAGCTGGACGCCTTTTTTGTTAATTATGAAAATTCCGCAAACGTAAAGCATTAGTCACCACAAAAACAGAACTAAAAGCCATTGCACCCCCAGCAATCATTGGGTTGAGCAACCATCCAAAGATAGGATAGAAAACGCCGGCAGCGATAGGAATACCCGCGACGTTGTAGATAAAAGCAAAGAAGAGATTTTGCCGGATGTTGCCGATGGTAGCACGACTCAATTTAATCGCCGTGACAATGCCTTGCAAATCTCCCGAAATTAAAGTAATGTCAGAAGATGCGATCGCTATATCTGTTCCCGTCCCAATCGCAAACCCCACATCAGCCTGTGCTAATGCTGGCGCATCATTGATACCATCACCCACCATCGCAACGAGAGATTTTGGATTGACATTTCTCCTCGTCCCCCTGCCCCCCTTGTCCCCCTCTCCCCCTCTCCCCCTCTCTCCTTGCAATGACTTAATCACCGCTACTTTTTCATCGGGTCGGACTTCGGCAAAGATATTAGTAATATTAACTTGAGAAGCGATCGCTTCTGCGGTTTGTCGATTATCTCCGGTAAGCATCACCACTTCTAAACCGATCTTTTGTAGTGTTTTCACCGCTTCTTGTGATGAAGGTTTTAAGGCATCAGCAATGCCCATCAACCCTTCTATTTTCCCATCAACAGCAATCCAGACAACTGTTTTACCAGCCGCTTCCCAGACGGGTTTCAACTGCTGAAAATAACTTGTATTAATACTTAATTCTTCCAACCAGCGCTGTGTACCAATTTGTACTAGCTGATTTCCCACAACACCTTGAACACCACTACCGGCAATAGCTTGAAAATTCTGGGCTTCGGGAAAATTGACTTGTTGCGATCGCGTATAATTCACAATAGCTTCAGCTAAAGGATGCTCAGAATTACGTTCCACTGCTGCGACTAACTGCAAAAGCTTCATTTCATTATTATTCGCAGTCCCATTAACAGTTACAAAGTCGGTAACAGTCGGTTTCCCCTCAGTCAAAGTCCCCGTTTTATCCAGCACAATCGTTTTAATTTTGTGCGCCATTTCTAAGCTAGTTGCATTCTTAATTAAGATGCCATTTTCTGCACCTTTCCCAGTTCCCACCATCACAGAAGTTGGTGTAGCTAAACCCAAAGCACAAGGACAAGCGATAATTAACACACCAACGGTAGTAATTAAAGATAAACTCAAATTTCGTGTGACACTAAACCAAATAATGAAAGTAAAAATAGCAATAGTAATTACTGCTGGCACAAACCACCCAGTTACTTGATCTGCTAATTTTTGAATTGGTGCGCTACTTCCTTGTGCTTGTTGTACCAGTTGAACAATTTGTGCCAAAAACGTATCTTTGCCGATTCGTGTTGCTTTGAATTTAAAGCGACCTGTTTTATTAATTGTAGCTCCAATTACTTCATCACCTGGTAGTTTTTTATTAGGTAAACTTTCACCAGTTACCATCGATTCATCGACTGTAGAATTGCCTTCAATCACTTCACCATCAACCGGAATTTTTTCGCCGGGACGCACTAAAATGACATCATCAATTCTTACTTCTTGAATGGGGATATCAATTTCCTTGCCGTTGCGAATTACTCTCGCATCTCTAGCTTGCAAGCCGATAAGTTGACGAATTGCTTCAGAAGTTTGTCCCCTAGCGCGACTTTCTAACAAATTTCCTAAAGATATTAAGGTAATAACTACCGCTGCTGTTTCATAGTAAACCTCTGGCATCAAGCCTTGATTCACAAAAAAGTGAGGAAAAATAGTAGCAAACAAAGAATAGAAATAAGCTGCACTTGTACCCAAAACAATTAGCGTGTCCATCGTCGCGGAACGATTTTTTAAAGCTTTCCAGGTATTGATATAGAACTTGTAACCGCACCAAAATTGTACAGGTGTAGTTACAATTAATTGGAACCAAGGATTATGCAACCACGCAGGAATGAAAGGTAAATGCAAGCCAATCATCATTGGCAGTGAACCAATTACCAGTACAATACTAATTACTGCTGCAACTGCTAGCTTAATTTTCAAGTTGCGTAATTCGGCAAGACGAATAGCTTTTTGGGTATCATCTTCCCCACTCATCATGCCTTCATCTTCTAGAGAATAAGCCGAGTATCCCGCTGACTCCACAGCTTCTTGAATTTGCTTTAAATTAGCTTTGCGGGGATTATATTTAACTACAGCTTGTTCTGCACCAAAGTTTACGTTACATTCAGTTACACCTGTAACGGAAATAATCGTTTTTTCGATTCTTTTAGCGCAAGAAGCACAACTCATGCCTCTAAGTTTGAGTGTGAGAGTATCCATATTCAACAATTCCAAATCCAAAATGCCTAAGTACAAAATTTCATTAATTTGTAGCGAATTCTCTGCGCTCCTTTGCGTTTACCTTTGCGAATCTTTGCGTTTAAATTTCAATTCTCAATTCGCCACGATTTTACGCAAAGCTGTACTAAGAACCCTTGGATAGACGTAGCAATGCTACGTCTTTTCCACGCCTATGTCTAGTACGTTAAACTAGATTAAAGTACCCTACGAATGTCAGCTTGACTAAAACTATTGTAAAATCTCTAGTTAGGTGGAGAGTCAAGCAATTCTCAAAAAAAGCTCCCCGACTTCTTGGAGAAGTCGGGGAGCTGACGAAGGTGAATTTTTTTATCAGATTTGAACTTGATTTTTATCTATCTGTAGTGTGATAAGTTGAGAAATCCACCATGTTAACTAAAGATAATCAACTGTTGTTAATTGGTCAGGTAACAGACAAAAGCGAAGTTCCCATTAGGACGATTCGCTATTACGAAAGTCTCGGTTTACTCAAGCCATCAGGACGAACCGAGGGAAACTTTCGGCAATTTACCGCAGATGTACTTACGCGGTTGTCATTTATAAAACGCGCTCAAAAGTTGGGGCTGAGTTTGGAAGAAATTGGCGAGATATTGCAAGTATACGATAGCGGGAAACCAGCGTGCGATCGCATTCATGAAAAGCTAGAAGATAAAATACTAGAGATTGACCACCAGATAGAACAATTGTTAACCTTGCGAAGCGAATTAAAAGGAGTACTATCAGGATGGGAAAGTTTGCCAATCAAGTCAGAAGATACAATTTGTCCTTTGATTGGCAAGTGAAAATCTCAAATATTAAATAATTCTGTTTAATTTGCGCTTTAATGTCAAACCTGCACCTAAAGCACCAAAACCTAATAAACCAAAAGTGAAACTAGGTTCAGGAACAGTCGCAATGCTTAATCTATTAATTCCAAAAGGACGATTTGACACAGAACTGCTAAAAGCCAGCCGCTTAATATTAGCAATATCGCTGCTAACACCAAGAAAAACAGCAGAATTATCCAACGCTAAAGAGGAAGTTGCATCTAAAGAAAAAGTCCCCAATTCTTGATTTGCTTCATCAAAAGCTGAAACAAATGCTTTATATGGATTTAGTTCAAAAGCTACAGCTAGTTGAGTACCAGCGCTTTTGACAGGTTTGTCAAAGGTAATACTTAAAGGACTCGAATTTCCATCTAGGGGAGGATTGAATTTAGCGCCTGACAACAGGATATAATCACCAATAGCAAAATCACTTGCTATACCAGGTGCAGGTAAAGTATGAAAAACAAATGGTGCGCTAATACCCGGTTGAGGAAGCGGAATATCTACATTTAAATTTAAACCGCGTTGAGATTTTGTTGAAAAAGAATTTGGTAAAATATTGAAAGGATTCGTTTCACCTAAATTAGACCAATCTACTTGATCGTTACCTTTTAAAGCAGTCCTATCAGTAACAAATGTCAGGGCTTTAACTGGTAGTGGGAAAACAGCAACTAAAGCTGTAAATGCAGCGATTATAGTCGCAGACAAACCTTTATTTGAAAAGTTGATTAATTTGGTTTCCATATTAAGTCTTTGCTAAATCCTTTTTCAAAAGTAAAAGATGTATAAAGACATTACTACACTTGTCACTTGAGGGAAATATGTGTTAAAAAGCTTCTTGATAACTTTACTAAGACTTCATAAATAATTCGTCTTCCCAAAATGAGAACAGACTTATTACATTACATATGTGCGTAAAAATCAACGTAGAAAGACATAGCAGTGCAATAGGCATAGGAGTTAAAACAATGTAGAGACGCGAAATTTCGCGTCTCTACATTCTTTGTGGACAACGCATAGTTTATTTTCCCAAATGTCTAATGTAGAAAGACGTAGCAGTGCTACGTCTCTAGAAGGGTTTAGAAAACTGATTCGGTTTGTTTACGTTTTATTTTTTAAGAGCGATCGCACACTTTCCCAAAGGTGACATTCTTCGCAACAATGGTGCTAACATATTTGTTCACCAGTTAGACCTGACCATGAAATTAGTTTGCTCCCAAAGCGATCTCAGTACCAACCTCTCAATTGTTAGTCGTGCAGTTCCATCACGTCCAACTCATCCGGTACTTGCTAACATCTTACTGCAAGCGGATGCTCAAACTAACTCGGTAAGTTTAACAGCCTTCGATCTCAGCTTGGGTATCCGCACAACCTTTAGCGCTGAAGTTATTCAATCCGGAGCGATCGCACTTCCTGCTAGACTACTCGTAGATATTACCTCGCGCCTTCCCGAAGGCGAAATCACCCTAGAAGATGAATCTGCAAATACTGCCGAAGCCCCAGGGGGTGAAGGTATAATTGTTACACTCACACCCAAAAGTGGACGTTATCAGCTTCGAGCAATGGGTGCCGAAGAGTATCCAGAATTACCTATAATCGAAAATATTGAAGCAATTCATCTGACCACCTCTGCATTAATTGAAGGATTGCGCGGTTGTTTATTTGCCACCAGTAGCGATGAAACTAAGCAAGTGCTTACGGGCGTCCATTTAACACTTAAACAAGACGCGCTGGAATTTGCAGCTACAGATGGACATCGTTTAGCAGTTGTCGAAACACTCAACGAAAGTGCGATCGCTAGCAGTGAAAATCAACTAGAAGTAACAGTACCAAATAGAGCCATGCGGGAACTAGAGCGGATGTTGGCTCATAGTTCCTCTGAAGAAGAAACTGTAGCCTTATACTTCGATCAAGGTCAAATTGTCTTTCAATGGCAAAATCAACGCTTAACAAGCCGAATTTTAGAAGGACAATATCCCGCTTATCGGTTACTTATTCCTCGTCAATTTGAGCGACAATTAACGCTCGATCGCAAACAATTAGTTAGCACCTTAGAACGAATTGGTGTCTTAGCCGATCAAAAAAATAATATTGTCAAAATCAGCATGGACGGTGATGCTGGGGAAATTACCTTATCTGTAGAATCTCAAGATGTGGGTAGCGCTATTGAGTCGATGCCGGCACAAATATCAGGGGAAGATATAGATATTGCCTTTAACGTCAAATATTTAATGGAAGGCTTAAAAGCATTGCCATCTCAAGAAATTCAAATGCAGCTAAATGGAAATCTCACTCCAGTGATTTTTACACCATTAAGCGGTTTAAAGATGACTTATTTAGCAATGCCGGTGCAATTGAGAAGCTAAAGAAGGATGAAGTATGAAATATGAAGTATGAAATAAGACTCATTTTCTTTTCTTCTTTCATCCTTTATCCTTTACCCTTCATACTTTACATGTAATCGGGATTTGAATCCAAAATTCGGTACCTGACTTTGGTTGCGAATTACATTTGAAGACACCACCATGCTTGTTTACCACAATTTGGTAACTAATTGATAGACCTAAGCCAGTACCTTTTCCCACTGGCTTTGTGGTAAAAAACGGATCAAATATTCGCGTTTTGATGTCTTCGGGCATTCCGGAACCATTATCTTTGATGCGAATCACCACTTGATCGTTGTTTATAACTTCGGTACTAATGCGAATTTGGGAGCGATCGCTTATAATTCCAGGGCTTTTTTCCAGTGATTCTTCTAAAGCATCAATGGCATTGCTTAAAACATTCATAAACACCTGATTTAATTGTCCGGCATAGCATTCTATTAAAGGTAGGTTGTCGTACTCTTTAATTACCTCAATACCGCGACTGTTTGGTGCTGGTTTCAAACGATGCTGTAAAATGAGTAACGTGCTATCAATACCTTCGTGAATGTCAACTTTTTTCATCTGGGCTTCGTCAAGCCTGGAGAAACTCCGTAAAGACAGGACAATCTGACGAATGCGATCGGTTCCTACTTTCAACGACGACAGTATTTTGGGCAAATCTTCGGCAATAAATTCTAAGTCTATATCTTCTGAGCGATCGCAAATCTCAGGGCTAGGGTTAGGATACTCTTGTTGATAAAGAGCTAACGTACTAAGTAAACCGTTAGCGTATTCAGAGACAGGGCTAAGATTGGCATAGATAAAGTTTATGGGGTTGTTAATTTCGTGTGCCACACCAGCCACCAATTGTCCTAAACTGGACATTTTCTCAGTTTGGATTAATTGGGTTTGAGTTTGTTGTAATTCTTCTAGCGCTTGAGCGAGTTGTTCTGCTTGATGCTTGGTTTGGGCAAGCAATTCAGCTTGCTGGAGCGCTACCCCAAGTTGCACCGCAATTTGACTGAAGAAATTAACTTCAATATCATGCCATTCGCGAGATCCAGAGTGTTGATAAGTTGCTAACAAACCCCAAAGTTTTTGTCCGACAAAGATGGGAGCAAGCACAAAAGCGTGAATCTGAAACTGCTCTAGATTGTCGATATGACACTGAGTAAACCCCATCTTGTAGATGTCATTTACTGCAAATGTTTCATCGTTGCGGTAGCGTCCTCCCTGTGTAGCTTGTAAGTAAGTGTCGTTCCAAACAGTATTAAGACCTAGTTTGTACTCATCATTCAAGCAGTTGGGACTAGCAGCTTCAAAATTACCGACAAATTCACCACCCCAATCAGAATCAAAGCGATAAACAGAAACACGATCAGTTTTTAATAGTTGACAAACCTCTTTAGCAGTTGTTTGAAAAATGGTATCGGTGTCAAGAGACTCACGAATTTTGGCAATGACTCCAAACACAGCTTGTTGCTGTTGACTTGTCCGTCGCAGTTCAACGGTGCGCTTTTTAACTTGATTTTCTAAGTCGGTATTAAAGGTTTGTACTTGTTGGTATAATTCATATTGCTCACATGCCGAGGAAAAATGTTTACCGATTTCTTCAGCTAGTTGAATCTCTTCAAACGTCCATTCCTGAGCCTGTGCCTGTTTAAATTCACGCCAAATATCAAATGATAGACGGGGTTGGAGTTGCCGCTTGTCACCATCACATTGACCTGCCCACAGAGTTTCTGTGTCTATTTCATCTCTAAAAATACTTAAATAACCGAGTAATTGCTGACGATAATGAAGCGGAATCATCAAGATGCTGCGAATTTTGGTTGATTGAAAAGCAGCTTGTAAAGTTCGTAAATTTGGAGTTTTATATATATCTGAAATAGCCCAAATATCATAATATTTACCAGACTTGTAGTGTTCCTGCCAAACGTTATACTGCTCCATCAATGGATATATTGTTTGTTCTGATATTGCAGGTTGTTTTCCACTAATATAAAGTTTGACAGCATCGCTTCCAGGTATTAAACATTCCGCGAAACTTCTGAAGCTGCGATTTTGATAATTAAAAGCTTCATTTCTAATACAAAGTCTGCCACCAGAACCGCCAAAAGCAACAATAGCTGCTTCTAAAGCTGGCTGTAATACAATTGTCGGCAGTGAATGTAATAAAGTCGCAATGCGGCTAACGATCGCTTCTCGTTCAGCTTTTTCACGAGCTTGAGTTAAAAGTGTACTGTGTGCGATCGCTATCTCTAACTGATCTACCACAATCTGTAACATTTCCAGTTCATCTTCCCCAACAGAACGCGGTTGCGAGTGGTGAGATACCAACAGTCCCCAGAGTTTTTCGTCTACCAGAATCGGCACTACTAGAGATGACTGTACACCCATTGCGGTCAAATATTCAACATGACAAGAGTCTACAGGACGATAACGAAAATCTTCAGATATTATTTCTTTGGTTTGGCTGTCATACACAGGACTTTGACCAATTTTGGCTTCGTCCACATTTACAAGCGATCGCACTCGTGATTTAATAAATAATTCCCGTGCATGAGGTGGAATATCCGAAGCCGGAAAATTAAGCCCTAACAAAGATGGTAAGGAGCGATCGTTTATAGATTCACCAATGACTTGACCGCTATTATCGACATTAAATTTATAAATCATCACTCGATCTGTGCCGAGAAACCAACGCACCTCTCCCACTGTTGCTATGAGAATATCTTGCAGTTCTAGCGTCAGACGAATACGATTTGTGATGCGATGCAGCAAATTTTCTTGATTTCGACTTATCCGCAAGTCTTCTTCTCTGGTAAAGGTCATTGCTTTTAGTAAAATTACTAAGATAATTGCTAGAAAATATATATAAGTATTGTCTTCTTTCATCAGTGATTTAGTCGTCAGCAAAATCACTGATTATATTTATATAAATCTGATTAATTGCTAATATTCACAAGACAACATCCTATCAATTATTATATATAACAATCCTAAATAAGAGCGTAAAAATTGAAATTGTAGAGACGCGAAATTTCGCGTCTCTACATCTGCGTAGAGACGTTCGATCCGGAACGTCTCTACCTAACTAATTTTCCCAGCGTCAGCAAAGCGAATTTTTAGATAATCATCTTCCATCTTTGCACCAGATGGTTGCAATGCTGCTAAAGCTTGCGGCAATACTAAATTACGGCGATGATTGCCAATTGTAATGTTTAATTCGTCTCCACTTTTACTAAGTTGAACCTGGTTTTTGGGAATCCCAGGCAAATAAAGTTCCAAACTGTATTGATTATTATCCTGCACGATTCTAATTGTCGTTTCTTTGTAATAAACTTGAGTTGGATCTTCATCTTTATATAGCGTTTCCTTCAATCTTTCTAACGCTGCTATACCGCAAAGTTCTTCAGAAAAAAGCGGTGCTTCTTTCACAGGCAGAGGAAGGAAGTTATCATGAATTTCTTGACGATATTGCTGCTGATTTTCTTTCCAACGTTGGAAAAATGGATCTTGTACTTCGTCGGGAATGATGCGATTAGCTATAATTAAATCCGTTGCCACATTATACAAACTTAAATAAGCATGAGCGCGAAGAGACTCTTTAATCACCATTTTTTCTGGGTTGGTAATCAGCCGCACAGAGGTTTGAGTATTATCAGTTAATACTTTTTCTAAAGCTTCAATTTGCTCATAAAATTCATATGGGGCATCCATTACCTCTTTATCTGGCAAAGAAAAACCCGCGATTGGTCTAAAAAAAGGTTCAACTAAAGGTCTAAGTGCCACAGAGATGTTTTGAAACGGTTTGTAAAATCGGCGCATATACCAGCCACTGATTTCTGGTAAACTCAACAGACGCAATGCTGTACCAGTAGGGGCTGAGTCAATAATCAAAACATCATACTCACCTTCATCATAGTGGCGTTTCATCCTTACCAAACCAAAAATCTCATCCATGCCTGGTAAAATTGCCAATTCTTGGGCTTGTATCCCATCCAAACCCCGTGCTTGCAAAACTTGGGTTATGTAGCGTTTGACGGCGCCCCAGTTGGACTCTAATTCTAACAGCGCATCGAGTTCCGCACCCCACAAATTTGGGCGAATTTGTCGTGCTGCATGTCCTAGCTCTAAATCAAAACTGTCCGCTAAGGAATGTGCCGGATCTGTACTTAAAACAAGTGTGCGATAGCCTAGTTCTGCACAACGCAGTCCTGTAGCTGCGGCAACGGAGGTTTTACCTACACCACCTTTGCCTGTCATCAAAATTACACGCATGGATTCACTGTCCTAGCTGAGGATTTTTTACATTTATTTACATTATCGACTTTTTAACGGAAATAAATGCTGCTTTAGCACGTCTAAACGCGAACAATTCCAATAATCAATGTGAGAAATAATCAGATTATCAGAGTTGAGGCGTAACTCACTCCAGCCAGGGATAGAGATGTGTGGTTTCCAGGGTAGAGGTGTATTCCAGTTGAGTGTCCACTTAGTTTTAATTGTGTCTCTTTCTTTTTGAATATCGTGTAAATCCATTTTTGGATTTAAAAAGAAAGTCTTGATGAATTTAATCATCAGTTTGTATCGTTTAACCCCACGAAATTTGTTAAGCGGATCTTGAAAATAAACATCTTCAGCGTAAATGCTGTAAGTTTGATTTACGGGAAATCTTTGATAGTCTTCTTTGAGAATTTGAATAATATCCATTTTGAATGCGTGATTTTTTTATGGTTTTACTTCGTTCCAAAGACGTTCTAACTGACGTTGCCAAGCTGCGATAACTTCTGCTTGCGCTTCTGAAGTTTGTTCTATTTCACCTAACAATCCTTCAGCGTAAAAGCGTTCTAAAGTTTGCATAGTAGCTTGTAGAGATTGTCCTTGCTGTTTTGCTGCGAGGATAATTTGTTGAATGCGGCTTTCAATTAGCCGATTGAAGATATCATCTAAACCAGCTTCATATAAAGATACTAATCTGGCGATCGCACTCTTTAAATCCGCACTCACCAAGGTGCTACCATTATGATGAAATACTCCCCAGACTACACCTTCATACACGGCATAGCGTACTTCTTGAGTCTCATCAAAATTCGCCTCTAACAACTGTTCTAATAAAGGTTGAGCTTCTTGTATTGGTACAATTGGCAGCAACACTCGCAACCATGTATTATCTTCGCTAACTAGCACCAATAGCCGAAAACCAGAAGTTTCTACTTGCCAAGATGCCGGTGCGATCGCTACAACAGCTGCTTCACCAAATAACTCTGCCAGCGTTACCGCTATTTCATCAAATTTCATAGTTTTTTCTCATCTTCAGCCTCTAGGGTAGCGTTTTGCGGTTACATAGGCGATCGCCTAAAGGCTAAAAAACTATCAAAATCTATCCATCAGTCTGCTGTACTGCTTGCTGAACTACTTCTAAAGGTAAATCTAACAATTGAGCGATGGCATCTTCACTCAACCCAAACTCTACCATTCGCGGTATTGTTTCTAACTTGTTTTGCTGCTTACCTTGTGTTAAACCTTCTTCCAAGCCTTGCTGCTTACCTTCTTCTAAGGCTTCCTGATAAACTTTGGTTTGTTTTAATTCACTTAAACCTAACATTGCTTCAATCTCCTCGCGGCTTTTTTGTGGTAATTTGTAAACGATGATTGTCTCAATTAAGTTGATGAGGTCACGCTTACCAACTTCATCAGTTAACTGTTGTTTTGCTTGGTCGATTAAACGTCTTGCTAATTGCGGTGCGGTTTCTTCAGCCTCAATAACAAGTTTAACAACACCAACCCCAAGGGAGGTTTCTGCAACTTCACCTAACTCATCTAAATAAATGCGTCTTACTCGATTTATAGCTAACATTTCACTAAATTGTGAAGTTTGTTGTCTTTCTATACTGCGAGTGGGATAAATAACTACAACTTGCCAAGGTGATACAGGTTTGTATTGCCGCAAGTAGAGAAATAATTCAGCAAATAAGCGATAATATAGATCCTCATCGGCTTGAAACTGAACTTCAACCACATAGAAGGGTTTTTCTGGGTTGCTGGTTGGTAAGAATAAACCGTCAAGTCGAAAGGCAAGTTGTTTGACTTCGCAAGAGGTAAATTCATAGCCAACTGCTTCCGCTGGGGATTTGTTAATTAGTTCAAAGAAGATGCTAGGAAATGTCTGAAATAAGCTATAGAAAATGCTGTCTGTTTTCACTGTGATTTCGCGTACCGAAAGCTGCTGATGATAGCTTACCAAAAAGGTTTTGTTTCAAGAGCGATCGCCACCTAGTATACTTAAGGCAGCTACATAAAAGAGCGATCGCTTCATTTACTCCACTCCTGCTCTTTGACAGACAAAGTTTTATCGAGTTCCTAAGTCGTCAGGTAACTCTAGATTATGCCACAATAGCGAAACAGAAGCGATCGCATACATGGAAGGAGTTTTCATTGTGGAGTCCCGATATAACCCAGCAGAAATTGAGGCAAAATGGCAAAAAACATGGACTGAATCAGGCTTAGACAAAACACCTACAAACAGCGACAAGCCAAAATTCTACGCTTTATCCATGTTTCCCTATCCATCGGGCAGCCTACACATGGGTCACGTCCGTAATTATACGATTACTGATGTGATTGCCCGCCTCAAACGGATGGAAGGTTATCGGGTACTGCAGCCGATGGGATGGGATGCATTCGGCTTACCAGCAGAAAACGCCGCCATTGATCGAGGTGTTCCACCGGCAAAGTGGACGTATCAAAATATTCCTCAGATGCGGCAGCAATTGCAGCGTCTGGGTTTGTCAATCGACTGGGAACGGGAAGTAGCTACATGTTCCCCTGATTATTATAAGTGGACGCAGTGGATTTTCTTGCAATTTCTCTCTTCGGGGTTAGCTTACCAAAAAGAAGCTGCTGTTAACTGGGACCCAATTGACCAAACTGTACTGGCAAACGAGCAAGTTGATAGCCAAGGACGTTCTTGGCGTAGCGGTGCCATAGTCGAGCGCAAGTTGCTGCGGCAATGGTTTTTGAAGATTACCGACTACGCCGAAGAATTGTTAAATGATTTAGATAAATTACCAGGCTGGCCCGATCGCGTCAAGTTGATGCAGGTAAACTGGATTGGTAAATCCACAGGTGCGTATTTGGAATTTCCCATCGTCGGGATGGATGAGAAAATCGGCGTTTACACCACCCGTCCGGATACAGTTTATGGCGTTACTTACGTAGTTTTAGCACCGGAACATCCTTTAACCAAGCAGGTTACAACCCCAGAACAGCAAGCAGCGGTGTCAGCGTTTGTTAAAGAAGTTACCAACCAAACTGAGTTGGAACGCACTGCGGAAGATAAGCCGAAACGGGGTATACCCACTGGTGGTAAGGCAATTAACCCGTTTACTGGGGAAGAAATTCCGATTTGGATTGCCGATTATGTACTGTATGAATATGGTACTGGGGCGGTGATGGGTGTACCGGCACACGATGTCCGCGATTTCAAGTTTGCTAAAGAACAGAATTTGCCCATCAAAGTGGTTATTATACCAGAAGATGGCGAACAAGAAACATCACAAGCATATACAGAACCAGGAATTATGATTAATTCTGGTGACTTTGATGGTATGGCATCTGGTGAAGGCAAGAGTGCGATCGTAAAATACTCCGAAAAACAAGGTTTTGGGAAAGCGCGGGTACAATATCGCTTGCGGGATTGGTTGATTTCCCGGCAGCGTTACTGGGGGGCGCCAATACCAGTAATTCACTGTCCTAATTGTGGGACGGTGCCAGTACCAGACGAAGATTTACCAGTGCAGTTGCCGGAAGATGTAGAATTTAGTGGGCGTGGTGGTTCACCCTTAGCACAGTTGGAATCTTTTGTCAATGTGCCTTGTCCGAGTTGCGGCACTCCCGCAAAGCGAGAAACTGACACGCTGGATACTTTTATTGATTCTTCGTGGTATTTCTTGCGGTATCCTGATGCGAAGAATCAACAGCAGGTTTTCGATCCAGCGAAGACGAATGATTGGATGCCTGTAGATCAGTACGTGGGTGGTATTGAACACGCGATTTTGCATTTATTATATTCGCGGTTCTTTACTAAGGTATTGCGGGACAGAGGATTGTTAAATTTTGATGAGCCTTTCCAACGTTTGTTGACTCAAGGTATGGTGCAGGGTTTAACTTACAAAAATCCGATCACTGGGAAGTATATCCCATCGGCACAAGTTGACCCCGCAAATCCGAGAGATCCAGAAACCGGGGAAACGTTACAAATCTTCTACGAAAAGATGTCTAAATCGAAATATAATGGCATCGATCCTGAGCAAGTTTTAGCGAAGTATGGTGCGGATACTGCACGCATGTTTATTTTGTTTAAAGCACCGCCAGAAAAAGATTTGGAATGGGAAGATGCTGATGTTGAAGGTCAATTTCGGTTCTTGAATCGAGTTTGGCGTTTAGTGACATCTGTTGATAATAGGGATGCGATGAATCGCATCACTACGGGGGAATTAAATAAGGCTGAGAAGGAATTGCGACGGGCAATTCATACTGCTATTAAGGAAGTGACGGAAGATTTGCAGGGGGATTATCAATTTAATACTGCTATTTCCGAATTGATGAAGTTGAGTAATGCTCTTGCTGATGCTAGCTGCAAAGATTCACCAATTTTTGTTGAAGGGATTCAAACTTTGGTCATGTTGCTGGCACCTTTCGCACCACATATTAGTGAAGAATTGTGGCATTTGTTGGGCAATAGTGATTCAGTTCACACTCAAACTTGGCTAAAATTTGACCCTGCTGCTTTGGTTGCTGATGAAATTACTTTGGTGATTCAAATTATGGGCAAAACTCGCGGGTCAATTCAAGTGCCGGCGCAAGCTGATAAAGTAGCTTTGGAAAAGTACGCTCGTGAATCGGAAGTTGCCCAGCGTTACATTGAGGGTAGGGAAATTAAAAAGGTGATTGTGGTGCCTGGGAAGTTGGTAAACTTCGTCATCGGGTAAATTTCAAGATAACGATTTTGATTAAGCATCTAAGGACATTGTACCAATGACTAACTCACAACCAGAAGATTTAACAACACGAGTAGCGACAATCGAAGAACAGTTAGAGCAAGTGCTTGAAAGTCTTGATTTAATCGGAACTATTCAAAACGGTGTTCGTGTTGAAGTTCGCGCTACCTCACAATCAACGGCAAGGTTAGAGCGCACAGTAAGACAACTTGCCGAGATATCAGCGAGAACACAATCAGCAGTCGTGCGACAGCAAGAAACCATTAACCAACAGCAAGAAACCATGAACCAACAGCAAGAAAACATCGAACGAATTTTAACTTATTTAGAAAATCCGAATCGTGGTGATACGATGCCCAATTAAACTAAAAATAAACTGATCATTTTATACAAACACGAACAAGCGCTTGAGAGTTTTGCTCACTCAAGCGCTCTTCCGTATAACTGTATACCAACCCACTCGTTTGATGCAACATTTGGAACTAGCAATATCCCTTAATTAGAGAAGATTGCAAAGATAACATGTAGCAAACATATTATGAAGTGGTATCACTCCTTGCAATATCAAGAATATCTCTTCTGCCCTCAAGACGGGATTCTGGTGAGTGACACTTTGTTAACTGACACTTGTTTATCTCACATAACTTATGATTGATGGTGATAAACAAGACTAAGCTTAACTGTTGATAATTTAGGGGATAAGTATAAAAACATAGTCAGTATTTAATTTGATGGTTGGCGATCGCACATCGACAATCATCAACAACGTGCAGAACGCGGTAGCATGAATTTCTCACCCTCTGCCGCAAAGTTGCCCCGAACCATCAGCAGAGAATCTCCATCAAGAATGTGAGACAATGCTTGCACATCGGCTTTTAGGCGATCTGGGCTGAAATAGATCGCAACTTCCTGAATGCGTACATTAATTCTTTCGAGAATCTCAGCTAAAGTACAGATTTTCGTCCCAACCACATCGAAAAGCTGAAGTTTTGTATCTTTTATTTCCATACAAATGATAACATCCAAGTCTGGCGCATAGCATAGAGGGTTTTTTCCCTCATTGACGCAGAATACAGCCTTTTCATTAACTATTCCGACGATATTCGACACAGGTTCGCGTGTTTCCAAAAGTCTGTGTAGCAATTTAACATCATTAGTATCTGAAGTATCAATTAATCTGAAGCCTTGACTACCTACTGAGTCACATTTTGCGATGAAAATGTGTTCTCCAACAACCCGAAAGCCAAAAGGTTGATATAACTCTGGTTGTGCTGTTGTGAGAACAAGGGTATCGTAACGGCATTGGCAATAATCAAGCACTTCTTCCATAATTTCACGGTAATAACCGCGCCGGCGAAATTCCGGATGGGTACATACTGCGTGGATTCCCCCAACTGTGATATTTTGTCCCATAAGTTGCATGGGAATTTCCAGCACTCCCACATGGCTAATTGCAACATTATCATGCAAGCGGATGAAGGGAGTAGAAGCAGATTCCCACGAGGCACCGAGCATTCTACCGACTTGCGCTGCGTCGCTAATTTTGATTTGGGGGAAGACAATTTCCAATAAGTCGAAAAGGCGATCGCTTAATTTTGGATCTTCAGCAAATGACTTTTGAAAGCGATACTGATTCATAAGGGACTTACCAATGAATGTACTACATACACTACACATTAAATTTTACATATTCCAGGATAAAAAGCAATCAATAACTCCACTAGTAGCGAGACGGAGCTTGTAACAACTAAGTCTTACGTGTTTGACTAGATCGTTGAGACACAGGGTGATACCTACTGCTGGATACTTCCCCAGTTTGGAGTTTTATTTTTGAGAAAATGAAGATTAGACTTAGATTAAATAAAAGTTATATTAACTTCAAATGAAGATTTAATTTACTTTTAATAAAGAATTAAAACCTTGATAAACTAACTTTTTTTACTTGTAAAACAGAAAATTTTAGCTACAGTTACAGTTAGTAAGTGAACAGGAATTAGAAATGCTGTGTCTTCAGACGAGTGACCTTTAGAATTTTCTTTTTCCAAAAAATATACATCACAGAAATGAGAAACAATAATGCTCTCTGAATGTGAAATTCATTAAATAACAATGAGGAAAACTTGCATGAAAAATCAACATTTTTCGGTTAATTTAGAGGCGACTGAAGTTCGTTCGTGGTTTGCTGATCAGCTTAATAAAATGGCTCAAACTTTAACCCAATCAGAAAAAAAAGCAAAAGGAGAAGGAGCATCAGGAGAGTTAGCATTATTTTCCCTTATAGATAACTTAAACAGGGAAATCGAGAAATTACGAAATGCAAAATTTCGCTTCTTAATCATTGGTGACTTTAATCGTGGAAAGAGTAGTATTTTAAATGTTTTATTTGGGCAAGAGTTACTCCCAATGGGAGTGTCAGCTACGACAGCTATTCCTACTTTTGTTCGATACGGTGAACGGCAAAAGGTCTTAGTTCACAAAAAAGATGGTACAGAAGAAAATCTCAGCTTAGAGGAATACAAAAAGAAATATACGCTTAATTCAAAGGATGTAAAAGATAAAATTAAGCGTCTTTATAACTCAGTAGGGGATTGGCTAAATCCTTTAGATTATGCTGATTTTCATTATCCAGTCGAATTGTTATCGAGAGGAGTAGAATTTATTGATACAGCAGGGCTGAATCACACGGCAGAAGAAGATAAAAAAACTTTGGCGTATATTCCCCAGTGTCACGCCATTCTCTTTGTCTTAAGTGCAGAGCAACAATTGACTGCTACGGAAAAAGATTACTTAGAAAAATTTATCAAGGATAAAGTCGAAACCGTATTCTTTTTAGTCAATAAATGGGAACTGGTAAAAGAATCAGACAAGGAAGAAATACATGATGTCTTTGTTGAAGAATTATCTAAATGTTTGGGAATAGAAGAAAACAAGGTGGAAAAAATGTGGGGAAATACAATATTTGATGTATATGCCCAAACAGCTTTAAGTAAATTAACAAAAAAAGAACCTCTTGATGGTACTGGGTTTATAGAATTCAGCAACAGACTTGATGAATTTCTGATTCACGAGCGATTAATTGCTGAACTATTTTCATCTGTTCAGACAGCCACATCTGTTACAAATCAAGTAGATAAAACAGTTGACGAGAGATCACTCGTTCTTAATGAAACAGTAAAATCTTTAGAAGAAAAAATCAAAAAAGTCAATCCTCATATTGATGTGATGAAGAGGATTGTAAAAGGTTTGGAAACTCAGACTGAAAGTCAAAAAAAAGCTTGTATTAAAGAAATTGAGGGAGAGTACCAAAGTTACTTTGCCCAAATACTCAGCAAAATTGAAAATGATTTTCAAATGCCCTCAGTAGATGGTTTGAAAGACAATCAGAAAGAGGAGTATCTAAAAAATTTAGACAAGCAATTCCAAGAATATCAACAAGAGAAGCTCAAAGGATGGAAAAAAATAAGTGAAGGTATAGTAAAAAATACATATCTTGATTTAACAACATTATTTAATCAAGATAATAAAGAATACGAGGAAAAAAGAGAGGAGATTAAGGAAATTCTTAGCGAAAAAGACCTTAGTGTTCAGAATCCAACACAGTCGTTAACCTATCAAACTAGCTTTACGGTAGAAACTTCTTTTAAAGTAATCGATGGTAGTGCAACTGGCAAAATGATTTTGGCTGGGGGAGGCGCTACAGTGGGTACAATAGCATCAGGAATTGGAGTAGCAACGCTAGCAAATCTTGCTGGCGGACATATACTACTAGGAACAATTGGAGCAGGTTTGGCTTTAACTCCAGTAGGATGGGGTTTAATAGGTCTTAGTCTCCTAGGAGGAGGAGTTGCGGCTAGGTGGGGAGGAAGTTCAGAAAAAGAAAAATTTAAAAAAGGAATGCAGAAACAGCTAACACAAGAATTCCAAAAACTGCTTGAACCTGATAAGGTATCGGGTATTAAAGAGAGTGTTGGGGCGTTATTTGTTCACTTTGAGAACCGTGCTAAAGATATGAAAGATGATGTTCAATCTTTACAGACTTCTCTTAAAAATTTGTTGGAATCAAAAAGGACAAAAGAAGTTGACTATGAAGCGGAAGCACAACGTTTACAAGCTTTAAAAGCAAATATTTCTGCTCAATGGGAAGGCATCAACGCCAAATATACGGAGATAGCTTCTGCTAAATCAAAATAACGTAAACATCTTATCTTTTTTACTTGCGTGAGCGTAGTTTACTAAAATGATTATTATTTAGTAGGCTACGTTTTTCCATATTAATCCTTATTTTATTGAACTTTTCATAAAAATGAAATCCTCTATTTTTATTTCAGAATCTCTCAAAGCCGCTTGTCAATTTCTTGATGCACAAGAACATCAACAAACTATAAACGATGTAGAATTAGTCTGTCAACAATTAGTTAATCCTAACTTTGGAATAGCTGTGCTTGCACCCTTTAACTTTGGCAAATCCACCCTAATTAATGCTCTATTAGGTAAAGAAATAATGCCTGTTAAAATGGTCAGGACTACTGGAACAGTGATTAGAATTAAATACGGAAAAATCCTAACTACTATTATTACCTTAAAGTCTGGGGAAGTAATTAGGAGTAACGATACAGAAATCCTCAAAGAATTTGCTGTACTGAATCGAAAAGGACAACGACGAGAAGACGTTAGCTCTGTAGAAGTCTTTTATCCTCATTCCTTGCTAAAAAATGGAATAGAACTTTTAGATTTACCTGGAACAAATGATAGAGAAGAACAAGATGCTTTAGTTCGTGACCAATTATTACAGGTTGATTTAGTTATTCAAATATTAAATGCTAGACAACCTTTTACTATGGGTGAACAAGAAACTTTACGTCAATGGCTAGTTGATAGGGGAATCAAAACAGTTATTTTTGTCCTAAATCGCATGAATGAATTAGAAACAAAAAATGACAAAAATGAAGTTTATAACGATATTCTTTTGACAACTAATTTTTTTAAATCTGATTTACCTAAAGGTGTTAAAAACCTATACCGTGTTGATGCACTTCCCGCTTTAAATGCAAAACAAAAAAGAAAAACTGGAGAAATGTTTAAAAGCGGTATTACTAATTTTGAAGTGAATTTATTTACTATAATCTCACTACACCGAAAAAAAACTAATAAAACTAGGTTGGTTCGTGTAATTGCCATAGCGACTAAAGTAAAATCTATTTTACAAAAACAAGCCGATGACTTGACTGTAGAAATTAAGAATGCTGAAAATATCAGAAATATTGCTATTGAAAAAGGAAAGAAACGAGAAACGTCACTGAGAGAAGAATTAAAAAAAAGAGTAGAAACTTATCGAAATTGGCTATCCCTAAACACCCTCGTGGCGAGTTATCAAATAGATGCAGCAAAAGCTTTAGAAAAAAATCAATTTGAGAACTGGAAAAATAGCAAATTTCAATCAACCACTTTTGGTTATACTCAAACCATACAAGAATGGGTTAATCAGTCTTGTAAAGAGTTTCATAAAAGCAAGCCTAGTAGTATTAATACATCATTTCCTAGTTATCCCAATACCTCATTACCTGAGCGTCAAAATAGAAATGCTGGACAGTGGATTGGTGACATTTTTAATGGCGGAGCAAATCGAAAAAAATTAGATCAAGAATATGAAAATGAAAAGTGGCAAGCCTATAAAGTTGCTGTCTATAATTATTTGTACAAATTTAGTAAAAATGCCTTAATATCTATAAATGAATATGAAAAAACTGTTGCTCCATTAATTACTTTTTCTATACCACCAGAATCTCGTGAAGTTGTTCGCAAACGTAATGATTTAAGTTCTATTAATTCTGCACTGGAAACAATTCAAAATATAGAACTACAAAAAGCCAAAATGGATAAATATAAATTGAAAGGCTTAGAACGTCTTAAAGTCTTTTTCCTATTTTGGAAGAATTGGATATTGCATTCTTTTAGATGAAACAAAATTCGATTGTCAAACATTGTCATGAATTATTAACTTGTGTAAGTTCAAGTTTGATTCTAGAATTTACTTATTTCCACTTATTGGGGTAGGGTAAACGCACCTTAATGTAATAAAAAAATGATTCACTACGTAATTGACGCTTTCCTCCCGTGCCTAAATGCGACGGTTTTCCAAATATTTCGAGATAGTTTTTATGAAAATTTTTGTTCCGGGACGCTTGTGTTTATTCGGTGAACACACTGATTGGGCTGGAGGTTATCGCCGTATCAATCCGCAACTGAAAGCCGGCTACACGCTGCTTGTAGGCACGAATCAAGGACTTTATGCCGAAGTGAAGTCTCACCCAGATTGGCTAGTGCTACGCACATCTACCGAGAAAACGCTAATGCCGATGTCCAAGCTGGCTTTGCTGACTGAAGCGAAAAACGGCGGTTTTTTCAGTTATACTGCTGGCGTTGCCTACCAATTTATGACACACTTTCATGTGGGTGGATTAGAAATTGACAATTATTTTACAGATTTGCCGATAAAAAAAGGATTATCTTCAAGTGCGGCAATTTGCGTATTGGTGGCTAGGGCGTTTAATCAAGTGTATAACTTAAAAATGACGCAGCGGGGTGAAATGGAGTTTGCTTATTTGGGGGAAATTACGACACCTTCGCGTTGTGGAAGGATGGATCAAGCTTGTGCTTATGGCGATCGCCCAATTACAATGATATTTGATGGCACTGATACTGATATCATTGAGCTTAATACTCCCCAGGATTTATTTTTTGTCATTGTAGACCTCGGTGCTGCTAAAAATACCCAAGAAATTCTTAGCAATTTGAATGAGTGTTATCCCTTCGCCACAACCGAAGTACAAGTAAATGTGCAAAAATATCTCGGTGAAATTAGTTATCAAATTACCTCTTCAGCAATTGATGCTTTGCAAAAAGGTGATGCTGAACAAATTGGTTTTTTGATGAAACAAGCACAAGCTGAATTTGACAAGCATCTCATACCTGCTTGTCCCCAACAATTGACGGCATTTGTCTTGCACCAACTTCTTAATTATCAACCAATTCAACCTTACATTTATGGTGGTAAGGGTGTTGGTTCACAAGGCGATGGTACTGCACAATTTGTTGTCAAAGATAAAGAAAGTCAACAAAAAGTTATAGAAATTATTGAATATAACTTTCCTCAAATGCAATGTTTGCCACTGACTATTTATGCAAAAAAATAAAGTTAGAAAAGCTGTAATTCCAGCGGCTGGTTTTGGGACTCGTTTATTTCCAGCTACCAAAGTTGTGAAAAAAGAACTTTTTCCAATTATTGATAAAGATGGTAGGGCAAAACCTGTCATTTTAGCGATTATTGAAGAAGCTATTACTGCGGGAATTGAAGAAGTTGCAATTGTGGTGCAACCAGAGGATAAAAAAACTTTTAAAACTTTATTTAAAAGACCACCCAAAGCAGAATTGTTTGAAAAGCTCTCACCACAAAATCAGGAATACAGCAAATATTTAGTAGATTTGGGTGATAGAATTACTATTCTAATTCAAGATAAACAAGAAGGCTATGGTCATGCAGTATATTCTGCAAAAGATTGGGTTAAAGATGAGCCGTTTCTGTTAATGTTAGGCGACCACATTTATGCATCTGATATTGGCAAATCTTGTGCGCGTCAAGTTTTAGAAGTTTACGAACAAGTCAATCATAATGTGGTAGGATTGACGACAATGCCAGCAGAGTTATTGCAGAAACTTGGCTGTGTTACAGGGGTTTGGGAAGAGGAAAATACGATACTTTCGGTTACACAAATATCTGAAAAACCCAGTATTGACTATGCACGTCAGCATTTGCATGTGGAAGGGATGCCAGACGATCAGTTTTTATGTATATTTGGGTTGTATGCACTCACACCGACAATTTTTGATTGTTTAGCGGAAGATATTAAAAATAATGTGCGGTTAAAGGGTGAGTTTCAGTTAACAACTTGTTTGGATAAATTGCGACAGAAAGAGAAGATGTCAGGTTATGTTGTTAATGGGAAGTGTTTTGATACTGGGTTGCCAGATGCTTATTTGCAAACGATGATTGATTTTCGGAATTTATAGCTTTGATCCCAAATATCATATTATTGCCATGACTGCAATTACCATCAATTTTAATAATATCGTCAAACTTAGCGACGACCAATTTTACCAACTGTGTCGGGATAATCCCGATGTCAAATTTGAACGTAATGCTTTTGGAGAAATAATTGTAATGCCACCAACGGGGGGAGAAACTGGGAAACGTAATGCATCGATTATTGCGGATTTTGTAATTTGGAACCGTCAAACAAAACTCGGAGAGGTATTCGACTCGTCCACCTGTTTCAAACTCCCCAATGGTTTTGACCGCTCCCCCGATGTATCCTGGATACAATTAGAAAGATGGAACGCACTTAAACCAGAACAACGCGAGAAATTTCCGACCATCGCTCCAGATTTTGTCTTGGAGTTAATGTCCCCATCCGATAGTTTGAGGGAAACACAAGACAAAATGCAAGAATATATGAATGCAGGTGTAAAATTGGGTTGGCTAATTGATAGAAAAACACGTCGCGTTGAAATTTATCGACAAGGGCAATCAAAAGAAGTATTAGAGTCCCCCACAAGCTTATCTGGGGAAGATATATTACCAGGGTTTGTTTTGGATTTGCAGATAATATGGGGTTAATTCCAATTCCAGACAAAGGTTTAGTAAAAGGTGTGGAATATATCTTTAAGAATTTGGGAGAAGAATATATAATTAATTTTGCGTAACTACTTATCTAAATTTTAAAAGAATGATTTATAGTCAGGACATGACGTTTTTTTAAGCGCTGAAGCGCTTACTACGAAAGATTAATTAACTCTGAGAACTACTGCACGACTGTCTACGTTTAAAACTTGTACTTTTTTGGGGAAGGTGGTCATGGGGACTTTCCAATGAGAATGACCGCATATTACTAGTAAGTCAGCTGCTGTTGCTAGTTCGGCACGTATGGATTCGTTCCCCATCAATTTCGCTTCTGCATCATTAGGACCTTCATGGAGAATTAAAATATTTGGTAATTCTTTAACGATATCTTGGATGGCTTTTCTAAAGTCTTTTTCTAAGCGACGAAAAGGCTTATTTGTTTTGCCAATAATGCCAGAAATGCCAGCGATGCGAATATCATCTACAGAAATAGTATTACCGTCTAAATAGTGTATACCTTGCTCGTTTTGAAATTCCATTATGTTTTCTGGGGTTTTGCCGAAACTGTCGTGATTTCCTCCGACTCCAACTACCCAACGAAAACGACTGCTAAAAGCTTGCCAAACTTCACGTACATCTCCTACACCACCGCGCTTATCTATTTTGGCGTAAAAGTCCCCTGCTAAAATAATTCCTGTTGTTTTTGGGGGTGGAATTTTTCCCTGTTCAGCTAATATTTCTAGTTCTTCAGCGACAAGATGACCAAGAAGACGTTGATTATTTGGATCTCTACCTTGTAAATCGCTAGTGGCAATTATTGCTTCTAAACCAGGTGGTAGTGAATCAACTTCTGCTGGTAAAACCGGCAAAACTTTATCAACCATCCCGGCACCACTGGATGCAGCGGTAATGAATGGTATTTGATGAATAGGATGGTTGGAAATATAGTTTATCTGCATTTTTTTGATTGATTAAGCTGTTAGCAGTTGAAAGGAAAAATGCTTTCATTCAAAATTAAAATTTATGTGACAGCAGACTCTAACATTCGGATTGTCCCAACATTGGCATCTATTTCAACTTCTATACCTACTGGCAAGGTAAATTTATCTTTAATATGACCAATCATTGAACCGTACCAAGCCGGAATGCCTAAAGGAAGTATGTGATGTTGCAATACTTGCATTAAAGTAAATGAAGGTTCATCTCCTAAACTACAATTAGTGCATTGTCCAAAGATAAAGCCAGCTATTTGATTAAGAATTCCGGCGTTTTTTAATTGAGTTAGCATTCGATCTACACGATAAACATCTTCACCTACTTCTTCAACAAATAAAATACTTTTATTCCACGAAGGTAAATAAGGCGACCCAACCATTGCAGATAGTACCGATAAGTTACCACCAACTAGTTTACCTCTAGCTTTTCCTGGCGTTATGACCTGCATTTTTCCTTCTTCAGTATCCAAATTTTTCATTGTTACAGCTTCACCGTTAAATAGGATGCGCTTGACGTAATTCACGGCAAATTCGTTCCAGGTAGATGTAGCAACAGGACCGTGAAATGTCACAATTTTACTGCGGGCGTTAATTGCTAACAATAGCGATGTAATATCACTGTACCCCATCAGGATTTTCGGATTGGAGCCGATGCGGATGTAGTCAAGTAGAGGTAAAATACGATTGCAACCCCAACCACCGCGCATGGCAATAATCGCTTTGACAGATTTATCTGCAAACATGGTGTTGACATCAATTGCGCGATCGCTATCTTTACCTGCTAAATACCCATAACGATCTAAAATATGCTTTCCTAACTTGACTTTTAACCCTAACTGTGATTGTATGGCAAGTTTTGCTTCCTCGACATCTTTAAGCTCAACGATACCCGCAGGACTAATTAATCCTACGGTATCACCCACTTGCAGGCGGGGTGGTTTAATGATGGTGTTAGGCGCGATCTTACCTTGGGCTATAAGCGCTTGCATCGGGGTAGCTAAGGCAGCTAGCCCAAAGGTTGTGATAAATTGGCGGCGATTTATGCTCATGATGGCAGCTATAGTAACATTTGCCACCAATATTCGGTTGATGCAAATTCATGCATTACGCGGAAACATTTCAATGGACATCTGGTAAAAAAGATGTAGAGACGTACATGCGATGTAGAGACGTAGCATTGCTACGTCTCTACAAGGGTTTCCGGCAACGGATAATTAATTTTTACATGCAGGCAAGTAAATTTTTCATAACTTGAGGTAACTGTGGCACGTAAACGCTTGATTATTGAGATGGGGATGGGGATAGATCAACATGGACAAGAACCGACAGTAGCAGCGGCAAGAGCTGTGAGAAATGCGATCGCTCACAATGCTTTGCCTGGTGTTTGGGAAGTTGCTGGTTTAAACGATCCAGATGAAATGATTGTGGAAGTACAAGTAGCAGTCCCCTACCCCGAACAAGTGCGAGAAGCAGAAGTACTAGCTGTACTCCCCTTTGGTCGCAAAACTCTCACCGTGGAGTCTGGGGGTATGATTGTCCAAGGACGGGCAATTCCTTCACTCAACGATAAAAATGACGAAATGTTGATCGCTGTGGCATCTGTGACAGTTTTAATTGACACTGAGTAGAGAAAAGAATAAAGGGCTTTCTTGATTTATGAGTGTCGTCTCCAGTAGTTAGTTTCGAGAACCCAACAGAACATTTGAATCCAAATTACTATAATTTAAATTTATACACAGATATATCTATAACTTGTCCTCAAACAATCGAAGAAGGAAAAGAGTTTTTTGCAGCGGTTAATTGGCTGATAGAACCTAATTTATTACAACGCGGTATTCGTCAACATAATGAGTCTGGTTTTACACAGCTTACTCTAGAAACACTTAACACTAACCTTATCCTTTTTTGATTATTCATATTCTGAAAGTTAAAACTGTATGAAAAACTGTAACGAAAGTTACAAATTTTCTACTTTATCTCGAAAAAAAGGATAAGCTATCCATATCATATATATCCGGTTCGCGTGGATACCGCGATTGGGAGAAGATTTTATGGTTACAACATCTCTGCCACCGCTGGAAACTGCTTCCCCAGCGCATATTTGCCCATTTGACCAAGCCTGTAGTTACTTAGAGGCAGCAGCAAAAGAATTAAATTTAGATCCAGGTCTATTGGAAATACTTAGCCACCCGCGTAAAGTAGTAACAGTTTCCATTCCTGTAAAACGGGATAATGGTGAAGTGCAAGTTCTTGCAGGACATCGGGTACAGCACTGCGATATTTTGGGACCTTATAAAGGTGGCATTCGCTACCATCCAGCGGTGACATTGCGGGAGGTGTCAGCACTAGCAATGTTAATGACTTGGAAATGTGCGTTGCTAGGTATTCCCTACGGTGGTGCAAAGGGAGGTATTGCGATAGATCCAAAACGTTACAGCGTCGGTGAATTAGAGCGAATTACCAGACGTTACATGAGCGAGTTGATTAAAGATATCGGTCCGAGTGTAGATATACCTGCACCAGACATGGGTACTTCATCTCGTGAGATGGCTTGGATGATGGATACCTACTCTGTAAATGTTGGTCATGCTGTACCTGGGGTTGTGACTGGTAAACCGCTTTCTATTGGGGGTTCGCGGGGACGGGAAATGGCAACCGGACGCGGTGTAATGATTATTATACGTGAGGCGTTAAGCGATCGCTCGAAATCCCTGGCAGGAATGCGGATAGTAATTCAAGGTTTTGGTAATGTCGGTAGTGCAGCGGCTTTATTGCTACATGAAGCGGGAGCGAAAGTTATCGCCGTTTCCACAGGTTCAGGAGGAGTTTTTTGGGAAACTGGTCTTGATATCCCTGCATTGAAAGCTTATGCGGCACAGAACCGTAAAAGTATTGTTGGTTTCCCGCAAGCGTCAGCAATTACCAATGACGAGTTGCTAACTTTACCCTGTGATGTCTTAATTCCAGCGGCTTTGGAAAATCAAATCACTGAAAAAAATGTGAATCAAATCCAAGCGCAAATTGTTGCAGAAGCGGCTAATGGTCCTGTGACGCTTGAGGCGAGCCAGTCTTTAGAAGCGCGGGGTGTAACCGTCTTACCGGATATTTTAGCAAATGCGGGCGGTGTTGTGGTGAGTTATTTGGAGTGGGTACAAGGTCTTTCTTACCTATTTTGGGATGAGGAACGCGTCAATCGGGAAATGGAACAGTTGATGGTGCAAGCTTACGTAAGAGTGATGCAACAATCCCAGGTACGGCAAATTTCTCTAAGGTCAGCAGCTTATACTTTAGGGGTTGGTCGTGTAGCGCAAGCGCTGAGTGACAGAGGACTTTATCCTTAAATTCAACATCTCTACAATAGACATCTCCATAAATTAAATATGCATTACCCATAACCCTTGTAGAGACGTAGCAATGCTACGTCTCTACATTCTTTTTCGGAGATGTCTAATAGACAAACGTGGTGAACATTAACCCTCTTTTGTCACTCTCGCAGGAGTATAATTAAGGGTGATCGCGAAAAGTTACGCAGAGAGTATGGTTGAGCCTCGCCGAAGCGCGCCCACAGTAAGATAAAGTTTTCATGAAGCAACGCCAAAATTCTCATGAAGCAACGCCAAAATTCTCATGGTATGTAATCATCAAGTTAATAATGAATTGGGCGTTGATGATACGGTGGAAAGTAAAAACAGTACTACCCAAAATAATGAAAACCCAGTTGTATATGAAGTTATAGCTGCAATATTTGCAATAATAGCAACTTTTTCGTTCATTAAAGCAGTTAATAAGACAACAAACAATACTTTAGAAAAGGCAGAGGGTAGAAGGAACAATTAGTGGAGGATTCAGACTGCCCTTCCTTTGTTTTGGCGGGGGTCTTAAACCCTTGCTCCCTCCGGTTGCAAGAAGCACGGAGGCAGATTCCCTTCTGCCCTCTAGCTTGAAAGAGCAGGGGAAACAGGGTGAGAAAACTTTCATACATGGTAGTGAAAAAAATTTTTCATTGGGAATGCCTCCGTACTTCTGCCTTCTTGATAAAGAGAATTTATATAAATAAGGTTATGGGAATTTACATATTTATAACTATAGCTAGTGCTGTGGTGTCAGTAGTGTCGGGAAATAAAGCACGTGAAATTAGAAATAATCAAAATAAGAAGGAAATAAAAGAACGGGATGAAATTAGAAATAATCAAAATAAGAAGGAAATAAAAGAACGGGATGAAAAAGAGTTTAGAAAAAGAGTGATAATAGCTATTCTTGGTGGTCTGTTTGCTATTGCGGCTGCATTAATAGGACTTTTAAAGTCATAACTTCTGATTTTTTACGCACAAAGTAACTACTTTTGCGATTCGGCAATCAGCCGCACGCAATTTAAAATTTAGTAATAACCTGAGTTCGGGTTAAGCAAATTGAGGCAGAAGCCAATCGAGACGGAGATTTGGTTTCTTAGGGGTAAAAGTAGCAAGCGTGTCATGAGCCGCCACGCAATGCTTGAAAGTACTACTCTGTAAGGGTTACAAAAATAAAACTGCTCTTTAACCCAAAAATCGCCGTTCTACGGAACGCTACGCGAACGGTATGGTGGGGGACTCCTCTTTTGCGACCAGTTGAAAAAGACCTAGAGACGCTCTTTGTATCGCCGTCTCTACAAGGGTTGTGGATAACGCATATTTCATTTACAACAGATGTCTATTTCGTCATGTTTAAGCCTTCACGAGGAAGCCCAAGTTCAACGGCTTTCTCACTAGAAATGCGTGCTTCTTGAGTTCTTCCCAATTTCTCTAAGGCATATGCTCGGTTAGCCCAGACATAAGGATCTTTCGGTTGAAGCTCTTTGGCTCTATCAAAAGCAACCAAAGCCTCATCGTAGCGGTTTAGCTCTAACAATACCGCACCTTTGTTCACCCAAGCATCAAATGAGTCATATCTGCGTTCAATTGCTTTTTCAAAGGATTTTAAAGCTTCGTTATAGTCTTTCATATATTGTGCCAGCAAACTTCCTCGCGTAAACCATACTTGATAATCTAGCGGACGAATTTCAGTAGCTCGATTAAAAGCGAAAAGTGCTTCTTGAGGTTTTCCTAAACCACTAAGGGCATTACCTTTACCAACTAAAGCTTCATAAAAATTATTGTCAATTTTTAGTGCCTTTTCAAAAGAATCAAGCGCTTCTGGAAGACGGTTTAATTTTAGTAAGACAGATCCTCTGTCTGTCCAAGCAACCACATCGTTCGGCTTTGTTCTAAGAAGATCATCGTAAGATAACACTGCCTCTTCATAGGATGTCTTTGCAGCTTGTGCTCCTTTCAAAAGTTCTGTTACCAAACCTATTTGCTGCCAAACACTTGGTTCACCAGGATTGATTTGCTTGAGTTTTTCAAGGGAATCGTTTGCTTCTTTATACTTCTTCAAGCCAATATAAGCTAATCCCTTTCCACTCCAAGCTTCCGGATTATTTTGGTTAATTGAAAGTACGTTTTCATGTACTTCTAAAGCTTCTTGATATCTGCGTAACTTATATAGCGCTTTACCTTTGTTATTTAAAGTTTTTGGATCGCTAGGTTCAAAAAATAGCGACTTATTATAAGATTCTAAAGCTTGCAAATCGCGACCTATACTTAAAAAAGCATCACCTCTTCCTTTCCAAGCTGCGGCAGAGTTGGGATTTATGTCTATCAGGTTTTTAAATTGTTCCAGAGCTTTCTCTGGTTGACGTATATCAAGTAAACGATTACCTTCATAAGAATAATATAAGGGTCTAATAAATGGATGAATAAATTCTATCAATAATACGATCGCACTTAATGCACTCACTACAATTGCAATCTTCCCCAATTTTGACTCTGACAAACTAGCTAGTCTTGTCTTCTGATGAGATGTTGGTGGTTGTCTAGTATTTAAAATATTATTAGGAAGATTACTTTGACTGACAGTTGCAAATTCAGGTATGTTGAAAGGATTAATTGTATTTACATTATTATAAGCTTCGTATAAACTACGTATAAAATCCTCTTCGTTGATTGCTCTGAAGTCACTCAAATCATCGAGAACATCTTCTACCGACTGATAACGTTGTTCCGGATTACGGTAGACCATTTTTGTTAAAATGGCAGAGAAAGATTCATCAATATCAAGTCCATCAGTCCAGATAATATTGTCTTTTGTATCCCGTTTTAAATTTTTGGGTGGTATTTTAGTTAAAAGTTGGATTGCCGTAATACCCAAACCGTATATGTCACTGTAAAAACCTGGTCTTCCTGCCATTTGTTCTGGAGGAGCATATCCACTAGTTCCAATCATTGTCTGGGTATGCTGTTCGTGAAAAGATGAGTAGTTAATATCTAATTGTTTGACTGCACCAAAGTCAATTAAGACAAACTTCTTGTCCTCCTCTCTTCTCATCACATTCGGTGGTTTGATATCACGATGAATCACATTTATTTGATGCAGATATTTTAAAATAGAGAGAATTTCTCGTAAAAAATTAATAACTCTTGCCTGTGTCCATTGCTGACCAATTAGATTTTGCAGAGGTTCACCATCTATATATTCTTGAACTAAGTAATAATGTGTTTGTCCATTTTGTACGTCTTCAAAATAATTAAAATATTTTGGTATCTGTTGCTTTTGTTGCAGATATTTCAAAATAGCAACTTCTCTTTTAAATAAGAGTTTTGCTGTTTCAATAATATCCGAGTTTTGTGGGTAGAGTTGTTTCACCACGCAAGGACAGTTAGACGACATGGTATCTTCAGCAAGAGATGTTATACCAAAGCCTCCTCTTGCTAATTCTCTGATAATTTTGTAGCGTCCAACTAATAATACTTCCTTCTGTTTCGCCATTTTTAGTTAACTTAGTTTTTTATGCTCAAGCGATATCCTTTAACTAAGCATTTTCCGAGCCATTAATCGTATAATTTTGTTCTCCTCTTTCCTTTTTGTACACAGAAATCAATTTATTTATATAACCCGAATCCAAATCTATGTTAAGTGACGACTATATATCATTTTTCAGCTTAACAATTAATTTTTAGTTTTAACTTACAAATAATCAAATACACTTCTACGTTCTTCCCCTGAATACTTAGTTAATTTTTATTATGATTCTAGTGACTAGAAATAACAATATGTGGTAAATAAACTTTAACTAAAATTAATCATAGCCCGTTCATTTTTATACAGCGCCTTGAATAATAAAACTTTTGCTGAGGAGTACATAATACTATGATTCGGGGCAAACATAACAGGGGCTTAAACAATCTAACAGCTTTGTTGATCGTGCAGGCGTTAATCACCTTCTGTAGTCACAAAGCCTTAGCTGAAAGCTTGCCTAATGAACTTCTTGAGGCTGAAATACCTTTTCAGGAATTTTTGACTCCTGATTATAACAGTACAGCATCGCCGATTATTTTATCTCAAGTTCCCAATCCTGTTCCACCAATACCATCACCTCCAGAGCCAATTCCGACTCCCCAGCCATTACCAGAAACTCCTATCGAGGAAACTCCAGCCAAACCTCCTTCATCTGAACCACGCCCAGAGATTCCTGGAAGTATCACAGTTAAAAGCTTTGAGTTTGAAGGTAACACAGCATTTAATGATGAAAAGTTAAGAAAAGTTACAGAGGAATTTACCAATACACCGATTACTTTTGCGAGATTATTACAAGTTGAAGCTGTAATTACAAAGCTCTACACGGATGCTGGGTACATCAATTCTGGTGCTTTGATTCCAGCCGACCAAGCCTTTTCTAGAGAGGGTGCGGTAGTCAAAGTTGAGGTTGTTGAAGGTGGAATAGAAGACATTAAGGTAACAGGTAATCGCCGGTTGAACTCAGAGTACATCCGCAGTCGGATTAGACTTGGTGTTTCTAAACCTTTGAATCGAAATCGCTTGTTGAAAGCGCTGCAAGTATTGCAAACTAACCCCTTGATTAAAAATATTTCGGTTGAACTGTCTGTAGGATCGCGTCCGGAACAGAGTTTACTGGAAGTCAAGGTAGTAGAAGCAGACTCATTTAGAACAGAATTTTTTGTTGATAATGGTCGTGTTCCTAGTGTAGGTAGTTTTCGTAGAGGTGTGCGGCTCAACCAAGGCAATTTATTTGGGTTTGGCGATCGCGCGACGGCACAATATACTAATACCGATGGTAGTAACACTTTAGATTTGAGTTACTCAGTACCACTCAATCCTCGCAATGGTACACTTACTTTATCAGGGGGATTTGCAGACACTAACGTCATTGAACCACCTTTCGATCGCATTAACATCGTCGGTGACTATTTTTACGTAGATTTGAGTTATCGCCAGCCGATAATTGAAACTGCTAGCCAAGAATTAGCATTAGGTCTAACTTTATCTCGACAGGAAAGCCAGACCCAAATTTTAGGAGATAACTTTCAGCTTTCTCCTGGAGCTAACGATGATGGGGCAACTCGCTTATCAGTGTTGCGGTTCTTTCAGGAATATACACAACGCACTCCCCAGCAAGTTGTAGCCCTTCGTTCTCAATTTAATCTTGGGATAGGGTTGTTTGATTCTACTGTCAACAGCCAACCACCTGATAGTCGGTATTTCTCCTGGAGGGGACAAGGACAGTATGTGCGACTTTTAGCACCAGACACCTTGTTTGTATTTCGTTCTGACGCACAGTTTGCAACGAGATCCCTTGTACCTTTAGAGCAATTTAGCATTGGAGGATTGCAAAGCGTCCGGGGTTATCGTCAGGATCAGTATTTGGTTGATAATGGCTTTTTTGCTTCAGCGGAATTTAGATTACCGATTCTGCGGGTAAATCAGATAAACGGAGTTTTGCAAATAGTCCCCTTTATCGATTTTGGCATTGGTTGGAATAATTCACGCAATCCCAATGGCAATCCGAATCCGAACACTTTGGTGGGTACGGGGGTAGGTTTGCTTCTTCAAATGGGCAATCATCTCAATGCGCGTCTTGATTATGGTTTTCCCTTAGTTGAGGTTAATTCAGGCGATCGCACTTTGCAAGAGCAAGGTTTGTATTTTTCAATTAATTACAGTCCTTTTTAGGCGTGGGTAAATAAATGAAAATCCTAATTTTTTGTAGAGACGTTCCGCCGGAACGTCTTTACCAACGATTGTAGAGACGTTCCGCCGGAACGTCTTTACCAACGATTGTAGAGACGTTCCGCCGGAACGTCTTTACCAACGATTGTAGAGACGTTCCGCCGGAACGTCTTTACCAACGATTGTAGAGACGTTCCGCCGGAACGTCTTTACCAGGGATTGTAGAGACGTTCCACCGGAACGTCTTTACCAACGATTGTAGAGACGTTCCACCGGAACGTCTTTACCAACGATTGTAGAGACGTTCCACCGGAACGTCTTTACCAACGATTGTAGAGACGTTCCGCCGGAACGTCTTTACCAACGATTGTAGAGACGTTCCGCCGGAACGTCTTTACGAGGATTTTTTGGTCAACTGAGGAGTCAAACCTAACCCCCAAAGCACTCCCTACGTACATTACTTCAAACCAACAACACACCTTTTTAAAATTTATTACCAAAAAAGATTATGAAACTTAATTGGAAAACGCTTTTTCTCTTGACTACATGTTGCACTCTGGGTTTGATGACCAGCGTTAGAGCGCAAGTTTCCCCTGATGGAACATTATCTACCACTGTTACCAACCCGGATAACTTAAATTTCACCATCAATGATGGGAATCGAGTTGGAGGAAACCTTTTTCACAGCTTCAGAGAATTTTCTGTCCCCAATGGTGGTTCGGCTGTTTTCCAAAATGCTTTGGATGTGCAGAATATTATCAGCCGTGTTACCGGAGGTTCTTTATCTCAAATTAATGGTTTAATTCAGGCTCAAGGTAGCGCTAACTTATTTTTACTCAATCCGGCTGGTATTTCCTTTGGACAAAATGCTCGTTTAAGTATTGGTGGTTCATTTTTTGCCACCACAGCTGATAGTTTATTGTTTGGTGACGGGATTGAATTTAGTGCCACCAATCCCCAAGCACCATTATTAACCGTAAATATTCCCATTGGTTTGCGATTTCGAGATAATCCGGGAAATATTACTAATCAATCTGTAGTGCAGGAGAACAATTCTCCTGTAGGACTTCAGGTAAATCCAGGAAACTCCTTGGCGCTGGTGGGTGGTAACGTCAGTTTAGAACAGGGTGGAAGACTGACAGCAGCAGGAGGAAGAATTGAGTTAGGAGGTTTGGCAGGAGCGGGAACTGTCGGATTACAGACTACTGGAAATACCTTTACGTTGAACTTCCCTGCTAATGGTTTGTCAAATGTCAGTTTACTTGATGATGCACGAGTAGCCGTGCGGAGCAATGGGGGAGGAGAGATTGCAGTTAACACTAATATTTTTACAGCAACCAATGGTGGACGATTGGTAGGGGGTTTTGAAGGTATCGCAACAAGCGCAACAAGAAACGGAGGCGATATTACTGTCAATTCCAATGAGTTTAACATTTCTGGTGTTGGGCAGAGTGGAAGTGGGGCTCAAATCGCTCAACAAGTAGTAGATGGTGCTTCTGGCAATGCTGGTAATATCGTTGTCAATACCAAATCCTTTAATGCTTCTTCAGGGGCGCAGTTGCAAAATACTGTACTGTCTAGAGGAACAGGAAATGCAGGAAACATCTCTATCACTAGTAATTTACTATCCTTAACAAACGCTGTAATAAATTCCAGTACCTCCGGACAAGGGAATGCAGGCGATATATCACTACAAGTTGGTGACGCGATCGCTTTAAGTGACTCTAGTTTAATTACCGCCAATGTACAGACGGGAGGTTCAGGCACAGGTGGCGATATCGACATTCGTGGGCGATCGCTTACCCTCACAGGTGGTTCGCAAATCCAAGCTGGTCTTTTTCGTCAAGTAGACGATATTCCTGGCGGTATTGGTACAGGAGGAAGTATCAAGATTAATGCCACGGATTTTATCGATATTTCTGGTTTCAATCCTGTTTCGCAACTCCAGAGTGGAATATTTGCTCCCGCCGAAACAGGCTCAACAGGACCTGGGGGTAGTATAAATATTACTACTGGTGCTTTTCGTTTAACAAACTTTGGAATTGTAATTGCTGGAACTGCGAATGGTAATAACGGAGGCGATATTACCATAAATGCCAAGACCTTTGAAGCAACAAATGGACAAGTTCAAACAATTCTTATTGGACAGGCAGAAGCTGATGGATTATTCAGTGCTGGTGATATTCAGTTAAATGTCACAGATTCTGTGAGTCTCAAAGATGGTTCTATAATAAATTCCAGCACCTCTGGCAGAGGAAATGCAGGCAATATATCACTACAAGTTGGTGACGCGATCGCTTTAACTAATGGTGCCCAAATAAATTCCAGCACCTCCGGAATAGGAGATGCAGGCGATATATCACTACAAGTTGGTGACGCGATCGCTTTAAGTGACTCTAGTTTTATCATCACCAATGTACAGGCAGGAGGTTCAGGCATAGGTGGCGATATCGATATTCGGGGGCGATCGCTTACCCTCACAGGTGGTTCGCAAATCCAAGCTGGTCTTTTTCGTCAAGTAGACGATATTCCTGGTGGTATTGGTACAGGAGGAAGTATCAAGATTAATGCCACAGATTTTGTTGATATTTCTGGTTTCAATCCTGTTTCACGACTCCAAAGTGGAATATTTGCTCCCGCCGAAACAGGCTCAACGGGACCTGGGGGTAGTATAGATATTACTACTGGTGCTTTTCGTTTAACAAACTTTGGAATTATAACTGCTAGAACTGCGAATGGTAATAACGGAGGCAATATTACCATAAATGCCAAGACCTTTGATGCAACAAATGGACAAGTTCAAACAATTCTTTCTGGACAGGCAGAAGCTGGTAGATTATTCAGTGCTGGTGATATTCAGTTAAATGTCACTGATTCTCTGAGTCTCAAAGATGGTTCTCTAATAGATTCCAGCACCTCCGGAATAGGGAATGCAGGCAACGTCACGATTAATGCCTCTGATATTTCATTGAATGGGGCTGGTAGTGCTATTTCTAGTTCTGTAGAAGTTGGAGCTACTGGTAAAGGTGGTGATATCAATATCCAAACAAGAACCCTGTCTTTAACTAATGGTGCTGAAATATTAGCCCTAACTCGTGGAGATGGTATTGCAGGAAACATTCAAGTTAATGCCACAGATTCTATTTTTCTAAATGGCGTTGCTCCCATAGTACTTCCCGATGCCAGGGCTGGTGGCTTTTCTAGCGGTTTGTTCTCTAGCTCTGAAGATACAAGTAGCGGTGCTGGAGGTCAAATTTTGGTGGAAACACCTAATTTAAGAATATTAGATGGAGGCGTTATCAGCGCTAGAAGCAGAAGCGCGGCGAATGCCGGCAACATTACAGTTAATTCTCAAAACGTAGAATTGAGAGGTGGTGGTCAAATTCTGGCTACAGCTTTCAATGGAGGCAATGCAGGTAATATTGATGTGACTGCGGATAACATAACAATTTCCGGTGCTGATCCCACTTTAAATACTCGATTTAACCAAGTAGCTCAACAGTTTAGTCGGGATATAGCCGAACGAGCTATTGACCCCGTACAACCAGAAAGTGGAATATTTGTCAATAGCACGGGTACAGGACAAGGCGGTAATCTATCCATTACAGGAAATAGCTTAACCCTCGATCGCGGAATTATCAACGCCTCAACTCAATCAGGTAATGGTGGTGATATTACACTGAACTTACGAAACTTTATCCGGTTGCGTAACGAAAGCCTCATTTCTGCTAACGCACGCGGTGAACAAGGTGGAAACGGCGGTAGCATCACAATCAACACGCCTTTCATTGTCGCTTTTCCCCAAAATAATGACATTATCGCTAACGCTGTTAGTGGTGACGGTGGACGAGTATCAATCAACCGTAGCGCTAATCTATTTGGGATAGCCCCACGACGTCGAGCAGATGTTCCAGGTTTAAATCCGAGAAATCTACCCACAAGTGACATCACTGCCTTTTCAGAGCAAAATTTAAACTTTGGTGACAACGTACAAGTTAATTCTCCAGATGTTGACCCCAGTCGCGGGTTAGTTGAACTACCAGAAGCTGTCACCGATCGCACACAACAAATTGCTCAAAATCCTTGTAGACAAGGTTTCGGCAATGAATTTGTTGTCACCGGACGCGGTGGTTTCCCAACAACTCCCAATGAAACTCTCAGCAGTGATAATGTTCGCGTTGATTTGCTACAACCTGTTGCCAGTTCCGGCAATTCTCGTAGTGTAACTAAAAAACCCGTAACCACTGTTACTGCCAGACGCGTACCTGCCCAAGGATGGATATTCAACGACAAAGGTCAAGTAGTTCTCACAGCATACGATCCCACCAACACAGGTTCTCAACGTTCTTTTCGCACTGCCGCTGCTTGCCCTGCCCGTTAAATTTGTAGTAGGCACTTCAGTGCCTAAAATAAGCGCTCTTTGCGCTTACTACGAGTTTATACAGCAGCCTATCACTCTAATCGAATATATATAAAGACGTAGCAGTGCTACGTCTCTACAGGGTTTTGGGTTTTACCCATGTACTTCATCTACCGGAAATTTGCTGTATTGATGTTTTTCGTGTAACAATTTAGTCCGCGCAGGCGGACTTTGTTTGTGTAGCCGCGATTTTAATCGTCGGGACTACGAGTTTATATATGTTTTTCGTGTAACAATTTAGTCCGCGCAGGCGGACTTTGTTTGTGTAGCCGCGATTTTAATCGTCGGGACTACCAGTTTATATATGTTTTTCGTGTAACAATACGCTTGGTGTTAAGGCAAGAGACGCGATAAATCGCCGTCTTTACAATAAAAAGTCCTTTGTAGAGACGGCGATTTATCGCGTCTTTGTGATGTATAATTTTCATCAAAAAATCTTATCCGAACCGTATTGGGAGTTGGGGGTGAGGTTTTGTACTTTATCCACCTAGTAACTCCCTAAAGTCGAATTTAATAAGCAAAAGCAGCTTTGACTTTCTCAAAAGCAGCTTTGACTTTCTCATTTGAGTGTTTTCCGCAAGCAAAATAAGCTTTGACTTACTCAAAAGCAGCTTTGACTTACTCATTTCGGTGTTTTCCGCAAGCAAAATAAGCTTTGACTTACTCAAAAGCAGCTTTGACTTACTCAAAATAAGCTTTGACTTACTCATTTGGGTGTTTTCCGCAAGCAAAAGCAGCTTTGACTTACTCAAAATAAGCTTTGACTGACTCATTTGGGTGTTTTCCGCAAAAAGCCCCGACGATTAAAATCGCACGCCAGGTGCTTCAACGCGCTTAACCCGCGCAACGCACTGGCTTGGCTACACAAACAAAGTCCGGATGGTGCGCGGACTAATCTGGAAATAGGGTTTCAAATTTAATTTGGCGAGAGTAATAAAAGAGCCTTAAAAAGGCACTGCTGCTGCTTGCCCAGCGCGTTAACATTTTTTGACAATTTTATTGACAAAAAAAATGTAATATGATCTCTGACATAAAAAGGTCATATTCTATGGAACGGAGTTGGAAAAGGCTCTTTCTGTTAACTACATGTTGCACTCTGGGTTTGATGACCACCGCTAGAGCGCAAGTTTCCCCTGATGGAACATTATCTACGACTGTTACCAACCCAGATAACTTAAATTTCACCATCAATGATGGGAATCGCGTTGGAGGAAACCTTTTTCACAGCTTCAGAGAATTTTCTGTCCCCAATGGTGGTTCGGCTGTTTTCCAAAATGCTGCGGATGTGCAGAATATTATCAGCCGTGTGACGGGAGGTTCTTTATCTCAAATTAATGGTTTAATTCAAGCTCAAGGTAGCGCTAACTTATTTTTACTCAATCCGGCTGGTATTTCCTTTGGACAAAATGCTCGTTTAAGTATTGGTGGTTCATTTTTTGCCACCACAGCTGATAGTTTATTATTTGGTGACGGGATTGAGTTTAGTGCCACGAATCCGCAAGCACCATTATTAACCGTAAATATTCCCATTGGCTTGCGATTTCGGGATAATCCGGGAAATATTACTAATCAATCTGTGGTGCAGGATAACACTAATTCTCCTGTAGGTCTTCAGGTAAATCCAGGAAACTCCTTGGCGCTGGTAGGTGGTAACGTCAGTTTAGAACAAGGTGGAAGACTGACAGCAGCAGGAGGAAGAATTGAGTTAGGAGGTTTGGCAGGAGCGGGAACTGTCGGATTAGAGACGAATGGCAATACCTTTAGGTTGAACTTCCCTGCAAATGGTTTGTCAAATGTCAGTTTACTTGATGATGCACGAGTAGCCGTGCGGAGCAATGGGGGAGGAGACATTGCAGTTAACACGAATATCTTTACAGCAACCAATGGTGGACGATTGGTAGGTGGTATTGAAGGTATCGCAACAAGAAACGGAGGCGATATTACTGTCAATTCCAATGAGTTTAACATCTCTGGTGTGGGTCTGCAAAGTGGACTTGGAGCTCAAATCGCTCAACAAGTAGTAGATGGTGCTTCTGGCAATGCGGGTAATATTTTCGTCAAGACCAAATCCTTTAATGCTTCATCAGGGGCGCAGTTGCAAAATACTGTACTGTCTAGAGGAACAGGGAATGCAGGAAACATCTCTATCACTAGTAATTCACTGTCCCTTACAAACGCTCAAATAGATGCCAGTGTACTGTCAGAAGCTAACGGTAATGCGGGCAACATTTTCATCAACGCTGGCTCTATCTTCACTGATGACGCTTTATTAAGAGCGAGAAATGAAGGTAATGGATCTGCCGGCAATATATCATTACAAGTTGGTGATGCGATCGCTTTAACAAATGGTACTCAAATCAGTTCCAGCATCTCTGGCACAGGAAATGCTGGTAACATAACTGTTCAAGCTAGTGGCACTGTTAGGATTGCTGGTCGCGATTCAGACGGAAATCGTAGTGGTATTTTTAGCGATGTGCTGTCAGGAGCCAGTGGGAATGCGGGCAACATTTTCATCAACGCTGGCTCTATCTTCACTGATGATGCTTTATTAAGAGCGAGAAATCAAGGTAATGGATCTGCCGGCAATATATCATTACAAGTTGGTGATGCGATCGCTTTAACAAATGGTACTCAAATCAGTTCCAGCATCTCTGGCACAGGAAATGCTGGTGATGTGACACTTCGGGCAGAAAATGGAGATATTTCCTTTGCTGGCGGAAGTGACATCTTCAGTACGGTGGAGTCTGGAGGAATGGGCAATGCTGGGAAAATTGATATTATCACCAGAAATCTTTCCCTAACTGATGGTGCCCAACTGCAAACTTTAGTTCGCGCCGGACAACAGGGTGATGCTGGTAACATAACTGTTCAAGCTAGTGGCACTGTTAGGATTGCTGGTCGCGATTCAGACGGAAATCGTAGTGGTATTTTTAGCGAAGTGGAGTCAGGAGCCAGTGGGAATGCGGGCAACATTTTCATCAACGCTGGCTCTATCTTCACTGATGATGCTTTATTAAGAGCGAGAAATCAAGGTAATGGATCTGCCG
Organism: Tolypothrix brevis GSE-NOS-MK-07-07A; assembly: GCA_019358985.1. Lineage (GTDB taxonomy): Bacteria > Cyanobacteriota > Cyanobacteriia > Cyanobacteriales > Nostocaceae > Hassallia > Hassallia brevis. Next base: position 79,128 of record JAHHIJ010000024.1, read on the forward strand.
GCAATATATCATTACAAGTTGGTGATGCGATCGCTTTAACAAATGGTACTCAAATCAGTTCCAGCATCTCTGGCACAGGAAATGCAGGCAACGTGACGCTTCGGGCAGAAAATGGAGATATTTCCCTTGCTGGAGATAGTGACATCTTTAATACAGTGGGGTCTGGAGGAACGGGCAATGCAGGTGATGTGACGCTTCGGGCAGAAAATGGAGATATTTCCTTTGCTGGCGGAAGTGACATCTTCAGTACGGTGGGGTCTGGAGGAATGGGCAATGCTGGGAAAATCGATATTATCACCAGAAATCTTTCCCTAACTGATGGTGCCCAACTGCAAACTTTAGTTCGCGCTGGACAACAGAGTAATGCTGGTAACATTACCGTTCAAGCTAGTGGCACTGTTAGGATTGCTGGTCGTCAACCAGATGGAATTCGTAGTGGTATTTTTAGCGAAGTGGAGTCAGAAGCCAGCGGTAATGCAGGCAATATTACCATCAACGCTAATTCTATCTTCACTGATGACGCTTTATTAAGAGCGAGAAATGAAGGTAATGGATCTGCCGGCAATATATCATTACAAGTTGGTGATGCGATCGCTTTAACAAATGGTACTCAAATCAGTTCCAGTATCTTTGGCACAGGAAATGCAGGCAACGTAACGCTTAGGGCAGAAAATGGAGATATTTCCCTTGCTGGGGGGAGTGACATCTTCAGTACAGTGGGGTCTGGAGGAACGGGCAATGCTGGTGGCATTGACATTACTACAGGAACACTTTCTCTGAAAAATGGAGCTTCTCTAAGTGTTATTACATCTGGCATGGGAGATGCAGGCATCGTCAAAATTCAAGCTAGCGATATCTCTTTTGACGGAGTAGGAAGTACTGGATTTTCTTCTGGAATCTTCAGCACCGTGCAAGGGGATGCTGTAGGTAACGCTGGTGGCATTGACATTAGCACAGGAACACTTTCTCTCTTCAATGGCGCAATTATAAATGCCAGCACTTTTGCCACAGGAGACGCAGGCATCGTCAAAATCCAAGCTAGCGATAGTATCTTTGCTTCGGGGGTAGGAAGCAATACAGTTACCAGTGGCATCCGAAGTAATGTGCAACAAAACGCCATCGGCAATGCAGGTGGTATTGAAATCTCTACAAAAAACTTATTTTTCAGCAATGGCGCTCAAATAATTGCCAATACTTTAAGTAATGGGAATGCAGGCAACGTGACGATTAGTGCAAGCGATCGCGTATCTTTTGCTGGAGTTAATAGCGGTATCTTTGCTAACACTGCTTCTGACTCTACAGGTAATGGGGGAAATATCACCATTCAACCTTTGCAAAATAGCTTCCCAACAATTGCGATTAGTGATGGTGGTGAGGTAACGGTAGATAGTCAGGGACAGGGACAGGGTGGTAATTTATCCATTACAGGAAATAACTTAACCCTCGATCGCGGAATTATCAACGCCTCAACTCAATCAGCTGACGGTGGTAACATCAATTTGAACTTACGAAACTTTATCCGGTTGCGTAACGAAAGCCTGATCTCTGCTAACGCACGCGGTGAACAAAGTGGAGACGGCGGTAACATCACAATCAATACACCTTTTATTGTCGCTTTTCCCCAGAATAATGACATTACCGCTAACGCTGTTAGTGGTGATGGTGGACGAGTATCAATCAACCGTAGCGCTATTCTATTTGGGATAGCCCCACTCCGTCGAGCAGATTTACAAAGGTTGCTTGGTGACAACAATCTAGATCCCAGACGATTGCCCACAAGTGACATCACTGCCTTTTCAGAGCAAAATTCCAACTTTCCTGACAACGTACAAGTGACTTCCCCAGATATTGACCCCAGTCGCGGGTTAGTTGAACTACCAGAAACAGTCACAGATACCACACAACAAGTTGCTCAAAATCCTTGTAGACAAGGTTTAGGCAATGAATTTGTTGTCACTGGACGCGGTGGTTTACCAACAACTCCTAATGAAATTCTCAGCAGTAACAATGTTCGCGTTGATTTGCTACAACCTGTTGCCAGTTCCGGCAATTCTGGTAGTGTAACTAAAAAACCCGTAACCACAGTTACTGCCAGACGCGTACCTGCCCAAGGATGGATATTTAACGATAAAGGTCAGGTAGTTCTCACAGCATACGATCCTACCAATACAGGTTCTCAACGTCCTTTTAGTACGGCTGGTTGTCCAGCGCGTTAATTTTTTCTATATAACTTGACAGGAGGATTAAAACGTGTATAAAAAACAGTCTGGATTGAGTGGAAAATTGAAGGGTTTTATCCAAAAAATATATAAGAGGATATTTGGAAACTCGTCAAACCCCTCTCGTAGGGAAGTGGGGAAAGGGAGGTTAGGCTCTAAGGGTTTTAAAGTCTTAGGTAAGACTTTGCGAAAATCCTCTAAAAAGCGATCGCTCTTTCTCATAGCTTTATTATTTATTCTATCAGCTGCAATCTCACCTGCGATTGCCAAAATTCCTGCATCAACTTTTGTTGTCCAAAGTCCGCAAAATGCCGAACAGCAAGCTAACAAAGCTATTCAATTATATCGTGAGGGAAAATTCATAGAAGCGGCAGCAGCATGGAAATTAACAGCTAATGTTTTTCTGGCTCAAGGTGATAGATTAAATCAAGCAATGGCTTTGAGTAATTTATCTTTGACTTATCAACAATTAGGACAATGGGAACAAGGCAAAGATGCGATCGCTCAAAGTTTACAAATTCTCAAAACCCAGCCAGAAAATAAAGAAAAGCTTCAAATCCAAGCTCAAACTTCAGACGTTTTCGGTTCTTTGCAAAGGGAAATAGGACAATCGGCAAATGCTCTCAACACTTGGCAAGAAGCTGCGAATATTTATGGCAAAATTAATCAACCTTTAAAAGTTGCCCAAAGTAAGATAAATCAAACTCAAGCAATGCAAGATTTGGGACTTTATCCCCGTGCTTGCAAAACTTTATTAGAAGTATTGAATAAAGAAATTGAAGGGGTAAAAAGTTGTCAAGAATTAGGTCAATTAAGTTTAGATAAATTAACTCGAAAGCTGAAAAAAGTTGAAAATGAATCTCCTAATTTAACTGTAGCAGTGGGATTAAGAAGCCTTGGGGAACTGGTACGATTAGTAGATCAGCCAGAGCAGTCAGAAATCATCTTGGCAACAAGTTTAAATATAGCTCAAAAATTGAATTCTCCTCAAGACATAGCTGCTACTTATTTAAGTATAGGCAACACTGCACGAGACATAGCTGATCTGGAAAAAAACAGGCTTGTCGGTAGAAGATTGGATTATGAAAAAAAAGCATCAGACGCTTATAGCGAGGTGATAAGGCTATCTCCATCAATAATGACGCAACAGCAAGCAAAATTAAATAAACTAAGTTTGTTGCTGCAAATTGACGAGATTCCAGCAGCAGAAGAATTATGGCGATCGCTTAATTCTCAATTGAGTAATTTATCCCCCAGTCGTACCGGAATATATCAGCAAATTAATTTTGCTCAAAGCTTTATTAACTCAGCTCAAACAAAAAAATTGACGTTGGGTTCTAATCCGCAATTACCAACTTTTAACGACATTGATAAAATCTTAGCTAGAGCTACAGAACAAGCCAGAAGTTTGGGAGACAAACGAGCTGAAGCTTATGCATTAGGAAATCGTGGTGGACTGTATGAACTGACTGAAACAACACCACAGACACAAGCGGAAAAATTTACTCAAGAAGCTTTGAGTATAGTTTCAACTTTTGAAGCACCAGACATAGCTTACCAGTATTTCTGGCAGTTGGGAAGAATACGTAATAATCAAGGAGATATAGAAGATGCGATCGCAGCTTACACCAAAGCTTATAATGCTCTTCAATCATTACGCGGTGACTTAGTTGCCAACAATGCAGAACTACAGTTTTCTTTTCGCGATCGTGTCGAACCAATTTACCGAGAGTTAGTTGATTTAGACTTACAATATGTTGCTAGTTTGAATAAAGAAGTAAAAAATGACAAAAAAAGTCAAAAATTGCTAACTCAAGCTCGTGATGTAATTGAATCTCTGCAAGTAGCTGAACTGAACAACTTTTTCCGAGAAGCTTGTGTAGAAGCAAATGCCAAACAGATTGATCAAGTAGACAAAACAGCAGCGGTTATTTATCCAATAATTTTAGGCGATCGCTTAGAGGTTATTCTCAGTTTACCTAATCAACCTTTAAGCGTTCATACAAAACAGATTTCTCAACAAAATTTTGAGCAAACTATAGAAAAGGTGCAGGGTTCTTTGAAAACTCCTAAGAGTATACCAGAGGACTTTTTACCAGAATATCAAAAGTTATATGACTGGCTGATTCAACCCTTAGAAAAGGAATTAGCAACAAGTAAAGTCAGTAACTTAGTTTTTGTCCTGAATGGTGAGTTGCGGAATATCCCAATGTCGATCCTTCATGATGGCAAGAATTATCTCATAGAAAAGTATCCGATTGCTATAAGTTCTGGTTTGCAACTAATTGAACCAAAAGCGTTAGCTGAGATTAATTTAAGAGCATTAACAGCGGGACTAAGTGAAGTTAATAAGGAGGTTCCCGGAGGATTTAAACAATTACCTAACGTGGAAAAGGAACTGGAAGAGATTAAAAAATCTGGAATTTCATCTCGAAAAATCATCAACGCTCAATTCACTACCAAAGAATTCAAAAAAGAGATTGGTGGTGCTGGTTTTCCTATAGTTCATTTAGCTACTCATGGTGAGTTTAGTTCTAAAGCTGAAGACACCTTTATTCTTGCCTGGGATAACCGGATTAATGTTATCGACTTTGGTAACTTATTAAGAAACAGCACATTTAATCAAGGTATACCAATCGAATTATTGGTTCTCTCAGCCTGCGAGACAGCTCGTGGAGACGAACGCGCTGCTTTAGGGTTGGCTGGGGTAGCAGTGCGTGCTGGTGCTAGAAGTACTTTAGCAACACTTTGGTTAGTAGAAGATAAAAGTACTGCTCAAATCATGGGTGAATTATATCGTCAGTTAAAGCAAGCTAAAGAAAAGAAAATAAATAGAGCGCAAGTACTGCAAAATTCACAACTAAGTCTGCTAAAAGATTTGAAAGAGATGAAATACCATCATCCTCATTACTGGGCGCCTTTTGTTCTGGTAGGAAATTGGCAATAGTTGCACTGAATGTTTTTGAATTCGTCGTGTTATATCATGACAGGTTTATCACACATACTGTAGAGACGTTCCGGTGGAACGTCTTTACTTGTCTGTCAATATAAAAATGATGGACTGTAATGTGAGCGTCTCGCTCACGCGGGCAAGATGCCCGCACTACCAAAAACCCCTCAAAACAAAATTGACAGACCACTACGACGGTAGATAGGTTTTTGTTACTGTTAATTAAACAGACATAATATTACAGCAGATTTCAGGTTTAGGAGGTATAGGCGTAAAACCCAAAACCCGCTCACAGACGTAGCAGTGCTACATCTCTACGTGTATTTAATAACAACGCAATCTGCTGTAAATAAAAGTTAAATTTCCTTCTCCTGGGAAACCGAATCAAAAATTTGTTGTGCAGTGAGGTTTAATTGTGGGAAGGTGGGGGATTTAATTAAATCATTCCCTCGGAACATTTTTTTTACATATTCCCCATCAATTAGCTCGCATACAAAGATAGTGGGTTGTTTAGGATAGCCGATAAAATCACGTCCTCCCAAAGCAGCATAATCTACAATCCAGTATTCTGGGATGCCCATAGCTTCATAATCACGAAGTTTGTCGTAGTAGTCGTCTTGCCAGTTGGTGCTAACAACTTCTACTATTAGTTTGACAGAAGTAGTGTTTTGAATAATTGATTCAGTTTCCCAGCGCGTTTCAGTCTTGATAGTTTCTTCATTCAAAATAATAATGTCAGGTTCGTAACCCGATTTGTCACGGTGCGGTTTAACAATTGATTCTCTGGGAATAAACCAAATATCGCGATTACCCATTTTTCTAATGATTATTCCTAACTCTAAGATGAGAAAGCCTGTTAATTTTGAATGTTTCCCTCTAGGTTTCGGCATCTCGACTATTACCCCATCATGCAATTCGTAGCGAACTTCCGAGTTTTCTGGATACCATTCGATAAACTCATCAAAGGTGTATAATTTTGGTTCGGTTTGGGCTTGGGTCATAGTTAGAATCTCCACATATTTGAAATCAGCAATATTCAAAAAGGGATAGGCAAGATGCCTATCCCACAATAGTTATATACATTTTTCAAATTGGCGATACTTACTTGTCGGCTTCACATAGCCAACTTAAAAATTAGGTGGTAGAAGTACTTTGTCAACTTCAATGATCACACCATTGCTAGCGACGGTAGAAGGATATTTACCAATCGCTTCATTTAACTTGGCTGTACCTGTTGTATCGTCAACAACAATTTTGACCTGCTGACCTTCAAGAGTCTTGACTGCACCACTATCGACGTTTTTTTCGGTGATAATACCGTCAACCAAATGATATTTCAAGACTTTCACTCGGTTTTCTGGCTGGCTATATCTTTTGAAGACATCTTTAGGGACTGCGTTAAAGGCTTTATCGGTTGGGGCAAAAATTGTAAATTTACCTTTACCTTCCTTGAGAGTATCTAAAAGACCAGCTTGCTTTAATTCATCCACAAGATTGGCAAATTTACTATCCTGTGTCAGCGTTTGGGCAATGTCTTTATTGGAATTGCGATAGGGGACGCTGCCGTAAGTAGAAGGCTGAAAGAGAGCGTAACGTGGATAAAATTTAGCTAAGACAGGAAAACTAATGAGGGTAGTAACACCAGCAATCCCGACAAAGCAAGTCAACTTTTTGATCCAATTTTTGCTAATTAGGGGGTTTGGATTTTTATTAAGCATAAGGGTAGGTGAGTTCGATCTAGACTGTATAAGAAAAAAGCGATCGCTAACTCTTACAACTAGTATATCTTGAGAATGCGATTGGTTGATAAACGCAAAAATCAGGGTTTTATGATTTAGTATTTGCGTTTTATAAGCATTCTCAACCGATGCAAAAGCTTCTATACTGGCTATGAAAGCAAGAATCCTAATTTAGGATACAAGCTAATGCTTTCACTTTTCCTACAAATCGCTAATTTTCTTATTTTTACTTAATGCGATCGCTTGTTTCGCTAAAATACTGATCAGTCTGGAAATCGTCTCTGTACTTGTGTAGCCTTTATATGGACGCGATTATTCGCGTCTGTACAGTAGGGAAGGGTGCATTATCTGGTACATAGTATATAATCTGGGTTGTGAGTTGAAAGCTTGTCTTTGAACTCCACCCTTTTATCAGTCTTAGGACTTACGCACGAATAATCGGATCACGAACCGCAGAAGACACAGAGGTAACAAAGGAATAAGAGTTTGTTGCCGTTTTTGCGTAAGTCCTATATATTAATGTTTGCGGATTTAACAGTAATGCACAACATCCGCATTGCTTGGGTACCAAACCCGACTAAAATAAATACGCAACTCGCACTTCAACAGGAGTAAATAGTTGTGCAGTCAGATTTGTTAGGTTTAGAAATTACAAAAGGGGAACTTAGACGTTTGACTGGATTTGATCCAGATGATGTCTTTCGACCTTCTATTATCAAAGATAAAGAAAAACGATGGGGATTTTTCTTCAATGAAATGCTTGTTGCTTTAGCGTTGACCCCGATAATTGTCGGGTTTATTTATGCATTTATCATTTTGCCAACAATCGGTTCTTCGATTTTAATCGGAATCAGCTTACTAACTATTGTACCAATTGCTGTGCTACTTGGGCGTTGGTTATGGCGACGAAAAACCTGCCCCCAAGCACTGACAATACTTTTAGATGAAACTGATAAATATCATGGAGTTATTCAAGCAATAGATATTAACGATCAACTGACAACATCGGGAAACGAAAGTACTATCAATGATAGGGACAATGTGATTGCGGCTTTGCAACTTATTAGAGAAGATTTAGTTCGCGCTATGAAAACAGAGCGTATTTTGCGAGATAATAAAAAATTACTCGCAAGTAACCAAGAATTATTTGTGAATAATTTAGCGAATCTGCAAGCTTTACAAGTTAGTAGTCAAGCAGGCGAATACGCTCAACTTCTCAATGAATCATTGCAGATTGCTGTTGAGGTACAAGCCGAGATAAGAAAGTTACATTCTTCTAGTTGATTTTAATGAGCAAAAAACCAAAAATAATTGTTTTGGATGATGATCCTACAGGTTCTCAAACTGTCCACAGTTGCTTGCTGTTGATGCGCTGGGATGTGGAAACTTTACGCACGGGTTTACAGGATGATTCCCCAATTTTCTTTGTACTAACTAATACAAGGTCACTACCTCCAGAATCAGCCGCATCCGTAACTAAAGAAGTTTGCCATAACCTCAAATTAGCTTTAAAAGCGGAAGAAATTAACGATTTTCTGATTGTAAGTCGTTCTGATTCGACTTTACGCGGACATTACCCCATTGAAACTGATGTTATTGCTGCTGAACTCGGTCCATTTGATGCTCATTTTCTCGTACCTGCATTTTTTGTTGGCGAAGCCTCTCGAAGAGAAGGAGGACGGATCACTCGCGATAGTATACATTACTTAATTATCGACGGGGTACCTACCCCAGTACATGAAACTGAATTTGCTCGTGATTCGGTTTTTGGTTATCATTACAGTTACTTACCTAAGTATGTAGAAGAAAAAACTCAAGGACGTATTAAAGCTGATGCGGTAGAAAGATTTTTACTGTCCGATATTCGTGCTGGTAGTTTGGAAAAACTGATGAACCTCAGGGATAATCAGTGCGCTGTGGTTGACGGTGAAACTCAAGCTGATTTAAATCGCTTTGCTTTATATGTGCTGAGTGCAGCGAGTCAAGGGAAACGCTTTTTATTTCGCAGTGCTGCGAGTATTTTAACTGCTTTGGCGGCATTACCAACCCAAGCGATCGCACCCGAAAATATGGCTTCTTATGTCCGCTCAGGTAAACCGGGTGCAGTTATTGTCGGTTCTCATGTCAAAAAAACTACTCAGCAGTTAGAAAAATTATTACAAGCTGACGGTACAGCAGGAATCGAAGTCAATGTACAGCGATTGCTCGATGAGCCAAATCAATCTGCTACACTGCTAAGGGAGATTTTGGAAAGTACCCAGGCAGCACACAACGCGGGAAAAACACCAGTAGTTTATACTAGTCGTCAGGAACTTTCTTTCAAAGATGTAAAAACACGGTTGGACTTTGGAGAAAAAGTTTCCGGCTTATTAATGGATATTGTCCGGGGTTTACCATCTGATATAGGATTTTTAATTAGTAAGGGCGGTATTACCTCAAATGATGTCTTAAGTAATGGTCTAGCTTTGACAAAAGCGCGTTTACTCGGTCAAATTTTAGCTGGTTGTTCGATGGTGATTACTGCCAACGATCATCCCCAGTTCCCTAACTTGCCAGTGGTGCTATTTCCCGGTAATGTCGGTGATGCTGATGCTTTGGCTACTGTATATCGAACATTAACTAAAAATACTGGGTGAGGATGTTGTTGCCTACAACGAATCTAATATTAATAATTGCTCAGTCCATTCGCTTGTTTTGGCTGGTGTCACATGACTGGTGATTATGCTATTTCCGATTTAAATTCTGCCGATAATAACGCAGAGTCAATGTCTAACTTTTTTGATGTAGAAGCAAATTCTACCCCAGGTGATACAGAGTCAAATTCTGTCCTTCCCGATCAAGAAGTAGATTCTGTCCTCGTTTATTTAAAGTCGAATTCTGAACCTACCGAAGGTGAGATAAATTCGGCTTTAGAGGAGGATGTAGAACCAAATGCCGACGCTGATGTAGATTTAACTGAGTTGCCGTTGTTAGATAACACGGTGGATAATAATGTCCAAGTTCAGTGGAAAAGTGAGTCAGGAAGGCTGTTGTTAATTTTACCAACAGAAACCCAAGTGCCTCCTTCAGAAGTCAGCTGGTCGGAAATTTGGCAACAAATGAAACTGCGGTTAAAAGGTGGCGATCGCTTTCGTTTACCGAACACACCAGTGCATTTAGTCGCACGCGATCGCTTGTTGGATACCAGACAACTCCAAGAACTTGCCGAATCTTTAAATGAAGTCGAACTTCAGTTAAAATCAGTATCTACCAGCCGTCGGCAAACAGCGATCGCTGCCGTATCATCTGGCTATTCTGTAGAACAAGTACAAGCTGAGTCTACTCTCAATTTAGCCTCTACAACAGCCGTACAACCCCTAGCAGATGCCCTTTATCTGCAAATGACGGTGCGCTCTGGACTCGAAATTCGTCACCCAGGTAGTGTAATTATCTTGGGAGATTTAAATCCAGGTGGTATTGTAGTCGCAGATGGAGATATTTTAGTTTGGGGTCGTCTACGTGGAATTGCTCACGCAGGTGCTAGCGGCAATCGCGAGTGTCTAATTATGGCTGTACAAATGGAACCTACCCAATTGCGGATTGCCGATGCTCTGGCTAGGGCACCCGAAAAATCCCCGATGCAATTTTACCCTGAAGTGGCACATATCACCCCTGAAGGAATTCGCATTTCTAAAGCAAGTGATTTTTCCCGCTCGCAATTAAGTAAGATTTAAGGGAAAAGGGGAAAAAAGTGGAATTTATAGCCAAGCTATGGAGTTAAGTCGTATGCTATCTAATCAAATTCAGTCTATAAATCAATCACTAAAATAATAAAACCTTTCCCCCTTCCCCCTTCCCCTTTCCCCTTTCCCCTTTCCCCTTTCCCCCTCCTCTCAATCATGACTCGCATTATTGTTACAACTTCCGGTAAAGGAGGTGTGGGTAAAACCACAGTTTCCGCAAATTTGGGTATGACTTTAGCCAAAATGGGGCGTCAAGTAGCCTTAGTTGATGCAGATTTTGGTTTGAGAAATTTAGATTTGTTGCTAGGACTAGAAAACCGCATTGTTTATACAGCCGTGGAAGTTCTAGCCAGAGAGTGTCGTTTAGAACAAGCTTTAGTTAAAGATAAGCGGCAGCCAAATTTGGTACTTTTGCCTGCGGCACAAAACCGCAGTAAAGATACCATCACTCCCGATCAGATGAAGTTATTAGTGAATGCACTGGCACAGAAGTATCAGTATGTATTAATTGATAGTCCGGCAGGAATTGAAATGGGGTTTAAGAATGCGATCGCCCCAGCCAAAGAAGCTTTAATTGTAACTACCCCGGAAATTGCTTCGGTTCGCGATGCCGATCGCGTAGTCGGGTTACTAGAAGCACAAGGCATTAAGCGAATTCATTTAATAATTAACCGCATCAGACCCGCAATGGTTCGGGCAAATGATATGATGTCAGTTCAAGATGTTCAAGAACTTCTGGCAATTCCCTTGATTGGCGTAATACCCGACGACGAACGCGTGATTGTTTCAACCAATCGCGGTGAACCTTTGGTATTAAGCGAAACTCCCTCTTTAGCTGCCACAGCTTTTGACAACATTGCTCGGAGATTGGAAGGGGAAACAGTTGAATTTCTTGAGCTTGACTCATCCTCAGATAATATCTTCACTCGCTTGAGAAGATTACTTTGGACAAAGATTGTTTAATTTCCAGTCTTCGCACACTTAGTCGCAATGATTCTTGAATTTCTCGAAAGACTTTTTTCTCGCACTTCTGACACCAGTCGCACTCAAGTTAAACGTCGCTTGCAACTGGTGATTGCTCATGATCGCGCTGATTTAGATCCTCAGACGTTGGAAAAAATGCGGCAAGAAATCTTAGCAATAGTTTGTCGCTATGTAGAAGTTGAAATGGACGGTTTGGAGTTTTCCCTCGAAAGCAACGAACGAACGACAGCCTTAATTGCTAATTTACCCATCCGCAGAATTAAAGAACCTGTACTAACAAGTGAAAATATTGAAAAACCTCAGTAATTTTATTGCTATAGTTTGAACAACTAAAAACATCGAAACCGTCCTAGAGACGTTCCGGCGGAACGTCTCTACAATTGTTAATTAGGCGTTGCTGATTAGATGTATGAAAATGATTCTGCGCTCTGGTCAAAACCCTTGATTAGACGTAGCATTGCTACGTCTCTACATGCGGATTCATACCTGAATTCAGCAACGCCGTTAATTAACATCAGTTCTCAAAACAAGATTATACTTTTCCAACAATTCCCAAGGAACATCCGGAAGATTAAGAAGTATATCATTCCATTGACTATGAGCTTGTAAAGTCTCCACAACTATCGAAAATGGCTCAGAGAAAATGTTCTCAAAGTCTGCTTCTTGTGGAAATTGAATTTTATAAGCTAATTTTTCTTTTGGAGGGACAAATTGAGCATCAATATTATTACGATTTCCTCTTGCATCAACACGATACCAACCTATTTGAGGCAAGTAGACTGCATTGAAACCATGTAAGGTATAAGGTTCACCATTATCGTTAATGCTCAATCTTTGATAGCAAAATCCTGCGGGAATGCTATTAGCTCTTAGTAGTGCTGCTAGCAAATGACTCTTGGCAAAGCAATAACCTGTTTTGTATTTGAGTACATCTGAAGCTCGACAGGTTACAGGATTCATTTGATAGTCGTAGCTATGATAAATTTCATCCCTTACCCACTCAAAACAAGCTTTGGCGATCGCTTCCGATGTTTCATATTTTAATGCAATCTTTTTCCCAAGTTCCACAATTGTCGGATGTTGCCAATCAATAACTTCACTTACTTTGAGATATTCTTCCATGTTGCTCGTTTCCGGAAATTAATTTCCACTTTCTATGTCTATTATGCCCTCAGGCTGGAAGCCTGGGGCTATACAAACAAGGAACACCTGCGTGGGCTAAATTAGGCACATGTTTATACAGTAATGGTATAACCACTATTAACTAACTATTTTTCGTGTTGTTCGTAAGCAGCGACAATTCGCTGAACTAAAGCATGACGCACGACATCTTTTTGAGAAAATTCACAAAAGGAAATGCCTTGAACATTTCTTAAAATGTGCAACGCTACCGATAACCCAGATTCTTGGTGAGGTAACAAATCGGTTTGTGTTATGTCACCTGTAATCACCATCCGAGAATGAAAGCCCAAACGAGTCAAAACCATCTTCATTTGAGCAGGTGTGGTATTTTGAGCTTCGTCTACAATGATAAAAGCGTTATTGAGAGTGCGTCCCCGCATGTAGGCTAGGGGTGCAACTTCGATTACACCGCGTTCCATCAAATTCGGTACTTTTTCGGGGTCGATAAATTCATTGATGGCGTCGTAGAGTGGACGGAGATAAGGATTTACTTTTTGTTGTAAGTCTCCAGGCAAAAAGCCGAGTTTTTCACCAGCTTCGACGGCAGGACGAGTTAAAATAAGCTTTTCAAATTCGTTGGCAAGAAGTGCTTGCACCGCAACGACAACAGCGAGGTAAGTCTTACCAGTACCAGCAGGACCGACGCAGAATGTCAAGTCTCGCTGACGTAGAGCGTTAATGTACTGTCGCTGTCGAAAAGTTTTGGCACGGATTTCTTCTCCTTTGCGAGTTCTGGCAAGAACATCTCGCTGCAACTCGTGTAACTCTTCTTCGCGATCGCCATCCAAAGCCTGACGAGCTGTTAAAATATCGGCGCTAGTGATGGTATTGCCTTGAGTCCACAAATCTTCGAGCGATCGCACTAATCGACTAGCTAAATCAATTTGTTTTTCTGTACCAGCAATGTGTAATTCCTGTCCCCGTAGCACCAGGTTAGCTCCTGTTTGCCTGGATATGGTTTTGAGATTTTCTTCATGTTGTCCCGCTAACGCTAGCGCGCTCTCGATATTTGGCAGTTGAATTGGCAAGGCACTTACCTACTTATTTGTTAATGTGTGAGGAATTGTTCTTTAATTTCTGAAGTCCCGGAAGTTTCTATGATTCCTTCTTTTTACAAAATTATTTCATATCGACGGGAACTTCAAAGTTCTCCATCTCTTGACCTATTATGCGAATTGTAGCCTTAGCTTCTGCTGGTTGTGCCTCTGACATTTTTCCCAGCCTCAGATATATTTTATTTTATGATTGTAGTCCCAGGGATGCCTTAAAATCTAGCATCAACATTGAATACAGATACTATTACAGCAGTCACATCCAGTTCTGATTCAAAGGTACGCAATTTATTTAACCTTAAATTGCACCCTACTACCTTTTTCTTATTTGGTGAAAAAGGCTAAAATAGAATTGGAAAATAATCAAGTGCAAACTTGACCCATTGCGATCGCATATCAAAAGCTCAAAGCAGAAATTTCCCGAAGCTTAAAAATGCCGCAGTCCAACGTTTCCCGTCTGGAAAGAGAGTCTGATATGTTATTGTCTACTTTGCGGAATTATATTGATGCTATAGGTGGCAATCTAAGCATTTCAGTGGAATTTCCGAATAAACCTCCCGTTCGCTTAAATCTTTTAAGTGACCTTGTGGAGTAGATAAATTTTTCCCTGGCGATCGCGTTTTTCGTGTTTGCGATCGCATTAAATTTGGTTAGTGAGAAAACTGCGATCGCATCTCAAAATCTCTGACAATTTTACGTCCTTCTCAAACCGCAAATTTGTAATGCGATCGCATAGTTAAAATTAAGGATTATTATTCACTTCCGGCTCCAAACCATAGCGACGTAAAATCAATTTACCTTGAGAAATAGTATTAGATAAATTTGTACCTCAGTAGGATGCGGAGCGCGTTTCGCGTAACGCACTCCTGCTTCTTCTAGAACGTAAACAGTACCCGCAGGAACTGCATAACGTCCTCTAGAAAGCAATTTAGTGTCACCTTTCCCTCCCAACCGATAACGAAAGGGTATTGGACGATCAGTGAAAAGTGCTTCTACTTTCCAAACTGTACCTTCGTTGATTTCTTCATCTTGATTCTTAGCTGTTTGCAAACAAACAGGTACTCGCTTTGATAAACGATTGGAACCCCAAACCGCAGGTGTAATTAAAGCAAAGCTAGTTTTTACAGGTTCAAAGAGCAAATTAGCGATCGCACTACAAATAGGTTCGCATCGCACATCAACCATATGTCCCTCACCACCAAAGCGATACCAACCGGGTTTGAGTTCGGTATTGGAGAGATAAACTAAACAAGTTCCAGCATCCATCTGCACTGAGTTTTCTAGAAACAAACTCCCTTGCTCTTGATAATTTCTAATCGTATGTCGTTCGTTTTCTTCCAAATGTGGATGCAAATGTGATAAAAATTTCCAAGGATTTCTCTGGATTTCTTCGGGATTATCCCAGTTATTAATCCCTAACCAGGTATTACTCTCGTATTTATCGGTGGGACTTTTACCTTCTCTATTTAACCATGCTTGTTTTTCTTTGTCCCAACTCAAGCGATCGACAATTTTCCCATCTTTAACTAAATAATTCTTTGGAGTTGGTACATAAAAATTTTGTTCGGTTGATGTTAGCTCATCTACATTCCCCCAAAATGGTCCCGCTAGCATCAAATCGCGGATATCTGCGTCTTTTTTGGAAGCTGCAAATAAACCCGATAAAGTTGCAGCACTGGGAGGAAAATGAGTACCAGAACGTCCGACTAAATTCTCTGGTGATAGGAATCTTCCCGCACTTCCGTAGAGTAAACCCAAGGGTTCAATGATGATTAAATGGGTAAAAGGAGGAGGATATTTTTCTTTCGTTGTATTTTCTGACACATTATCTGTAGTTTCTACTGCTGACATAGGTGAAATCCTACTTTCGCAAGGTTAATAATCCAATTAGTTAAAGCTTTGTTGACTTTGTTTTGGTCGATTTCTTGAGAATTTTCCAGGAAATAACTTTTATCTTCGCCTAAAATTCCCGCATCAATCTTGATTAAATCTGCTTTTTCTGGATGTAATTGCTTATTTTTATCTTTGATTACATCAAGATGCTTGGGAAAATATATTTCCACTAAACCCAATACCACATCCAAACCATCATCATCGAAAGCATGACGGGATTCTAAGACTGCGACATCGTTATATATGTGCGTCCAGTTTTGTTTCCCCTCTCTATCCCGATAACTCGACAACAAACCAGCTTCTAACAACCACCAGGGACACACCCATTCTAAGTGATTACCGTTATTAAATAAAATGCGGAAAGCAATCCTGTCTCGTCCATTACTTTTTGCTGATTTTTCAGCATCTCCACAATGTTGCAATACATCCCGTTGCGGAATACCCGGAAAAGCCCAAACAAAACCAACACTAACAGTAATCTTCTTTTGTTCGTTTTTATTGACTTTATTTTCGTGCCAAATAGACGTTTTAAACTCGCTAAACCAATCAACATAATACCTTGGTTCTAATTTATCTCCGGAATCATCTTTATCATAAAATACACCTAAAAAATCATCACCCCCTGCATAAATAACCCGACCCATTTTAAATGGTTTATTTTTGAACCATTTACCCCAATCTCGCATTTCTTTACTAAAAGCATGAGTTTTTTCTGGGTATTTTTTCAGATAATCACCAGCTTTATCACCATCCCCTTGGAACCAACCTTGAAAACCTCTATCTTGTTGCGTTTCACTATCAATTTTGTTCTTGTATTTATGTCGATTTAAATCTTTAAAAGATGACGGATGTAAATCTTTTGATATTTGTTTAATTTCTTCAATGAGCGCTTCAATATTTGCACCATCTTTGCCGAAAGTAAATTTAAAATGTTCAATTAAATTTTGAGAAACGCTTTCATAGGTAATCATTCGCTTGATTAACTCAGGAATGCTGAGTTCTTCCTTTGGGTCGATAAATGATTCTCCTAATTTATCGCTGAGTGCTTTGTACAAAGCTGTGACATCTTGCTTTTCTTGCTGGTAGTCGTATTTACGAGCATCTACAATTTGACCCAGTTTTGGATATGCGATCGCATCCGCACCAGAAAGGGTAGAACTCTCACCTTGCCAGTTTATCCCAGTCCAATCACGTCCGCGTTTTTTCTCATTAAACTTTTCTCGAACATCACTTATAGTATCACCTGGATTACCTTGAACCCAGAAAAATTCCCATGCATATTTCGTCCACAAACCCCAACTTCTTCTCCAAGATGTGTAATCACCTTCGACATTTTCCTCAATCCATTCACGACAGGTTTCCGTAACACATTCCCAAGCTTTATTTAGTGCATACTCTGCTTTTTTTTCTGGAAAATCACCCTCAATAATAATTTGATTGGGCATTCCTTGAGTGATATTTGGTAAAGCTGGAGAAATAACTTCACAACCATATTGTTTTGCAGCGTTACAAATCACCCAAGATAAATATGAAAGTAGATAAGAACTTCCATACAAATCTCGCAATTTCCGCGATTTCTCGATAAACCCCTGCACAGGTGAAAAGGTGATTACAGTGTAGATTTTGTTTGTCATAGACAATAGGCGATTGCGCCATAACTATTTTACTGATTGGCTCTAATGATCCTGAATTCAGTTCATTAATTTATACATTAATACGAAGGCTAAAGCTTCTATGCTTTGCTTATTAGGCTATTTCGGTAATTATTAAACATCTCCGAAAATGAACTATGCGTTGTCCACAACCCTTGTATAGACGAAGAATTTCGCGTCTCTACATTTTTTCCGGAGATGTCTATTTGGATTCTCTTCGATTTCACATTTCTTCAAGATTTTCTTAACACTTCGTCAAATGAATCAACACCTCAGCTAATGCTTGCACCATCGGACGAGTTGCTAGATTTTCTCCCCGCTTCAAACTATGCACGCTACCTGTGAGTAAAGGTGCTTTTTCGAGCAATTCGCTTGTTTTCTCTTGCCAACCATCAGCAAACAAAACTTCATCTTCCACAGCATCTAACTGACTGTGAATCTTTCCAATGATTTTTAGCCCTAGTAGTTGACAAAAGTCTTCCCACTCTGCAAATTTATTTACATCTCCCGACAAAATAACTGCGTGGGTTGCTGGCTGCATAATTGTCTTATTTTCTGGTGAAGTTTTGCCGCCAACATCAATAATATTTATTAACTGGGTTTCAACAACCATCCCGGCTAGGGGTGGGTTGAAAGTTAGCGAAGTTAAGTTTCAGCGCATATCTGATAAGTTTCAACAACCATCCCGGCTAGGGGTGGGTTGAAAGAACAGTTTGCTCCCGCTCTCCAACCAGGGTTCGAGTTTCAACAACCATCCCGGCTAGGGGTGGGTTGAAAGTATTATTTTAGTTTTCATCATTACAATTTTGTGAAGAGGGTTGAAAGGCGCACTTCGTTCGGGATTTATCCTGAATATTTGCAGTTATATTAGAGTTTGGTGAAGGTTAAGCTTGAACCAGCCCCATAAAAAAGTCGGCGACATTAATTTGTTAACGACTATCACAGCAAGTTCGACGACATTAATCTGTTAACAACGACATTAATTCGTTAATAACGACATTTAATTAGTTATTCGACATGTACAATCGGGATGACTGGATTCGAACCAGCGGCCCCTTCGTCCCGAACGAAGTGCGCTACCAAGCTGCGCTACATCCCGCCACAAGAATGGCATATCATACACAGCATAACATGACGGGTAACAATTAACCACGTTCCTCCGCTCCTCCTGTAGAGAGCCGAAATTTCGCCTCTCTACAACTTCCAATTTGTCTGGAGCTTGCTACCATAAACGAATGTATATCTCCATAAAAGCGGATTGTGACTGTTAAACGAGTCCGGTTGCGAGTAAATGCTATAATGCTCATTATACGGTTTATATAACCGTTCTATAACCAACTTTGAGCATTATTTGAGCATTATGGCAAACAGCGATAAAGTACCCAACAGTAGGGCATCCAAGGGTACTGTGAGCATCAGGTTAGACAGTGGGAGTGTGAAAGCTTGCTTCCCTAGAACGCACTTCGCAGATGAAAAACAACTTAAGCTAGCAACAGGTATCCCTAACGATGCTAACTGGGAAGCGACAGCTAACAAGCTACAACGACGGTTACAGCTAGAGTTAGAAGAAGGCAAGCTTGCTACTGCTGACGGTAGCTTCAATGTAGAGCGCTACCGTGAGATTCTAGAGGAGTACGGGTTAAGGGCAAAGTTAAGGGTAGTTAAGTCAGTTACTACGTCTGACGGGCAATTACCCCCCAAGCCAGAGTTAAGTATCTTGGAAGTCTGGGATATGTACTGTGAGCATATCAAGCCTAGACTCGCAATAACTACTTATGAAACTATTTACACGGGAGATTACAGACGTTACCTTTGTTCCGCTATTAATCAAGTAGGAGAAGATTCTCTATCAATTAGAAATTGGTTAGTTACTAATCGCGATCCTCATAATGCCAAAAAAATATTAAGTCTTTTAGGTAAGGCTTTTGCTTTATCAATTCGTCAAGGTAGATTTTTCGGTCAAAATCCTTTTGAGGGATTAAGTGAAGAAATACAAGACAAAAAGCGAATTAAAGAAATTAATCAAAATGACTACGATGAAGATAAGCAAGTAGAAAATAAAAATTTAGCTTTTACTTGGGATGAAGCTGAAACTATAATGGAATTTCTGAGAAATTCAAATAACGCAAAGTTTAGTCACTGGTATCATTTTATAAGTTTCAAATTTTTAACAGGGTGTAGGCAAGGTGAGGCTATTGCTTTATGGTGGTGCGATATCAATTGGGAGAGAGAACATATTTTAATCAGACGTTCATACAGTAGTAGGTTAAAAAAATTTAAACCTACCAAAAACGAAACAACGCGAATTTTTCCTATGCCTAAAAACGGTAGACTTTGGAATTTATTAAAAGAATTACCTTTGGGTAATCACAATGAAGTTGTTTTTAAGAATCGAGAGAATAGCACAATTCATCATTGTTCCTTTGGGGATAACTGGAAGGGAACGACGGCTCTTAGGAAAAATAAAACCTATAATTATCCCGGAATATGCCAGACATTAGTAAATGAGGGTAAATTATCCAAATATCTACCCTCATACAACACACGACATACTTTCATTACTCATCAAATTTACGACTTGGGGCGTGATAAAGACATTGTTAATGCTTGGTGTGAGCATAGCGAGAAAATATCGGTTAAATACTATCGAAACACTGCTAACATAGCAACACAAATTAACCCTGAGTTCCCAGCTAATGACCTATCTAGCCAAAAGTCAAAAGTAGAGGCATTAGAAGAGCAAATAGAGCAAATGAAGGCAATGATTGAAAAGTTAACCAACAAGTAGTAAGCTAAAATCACGAAAGTAATTTCATTGATACCCCTACAACGTTGTAGGGGTATTTTTTGTGTGTTTGAGTAAATCACTTAAAGTGATTTGAAAATACTAAACAACTAACTCAATTACTTACTTACTTACTTTTTTAACTAGGTTATTACTTACTAAGGTTTTACTTTAAGTGATTACTTTAAGTAAAAATTTTATAAACAAACTAAGCTAACTAAAGTTATTAGGACTTACGCATTGACAAAGTTGTCAAAAGGTGAAGTGAGTGAAAACAGGGAAATTTTCGGGCGATCGCTAATTGACAGGGGTATTGAAAGACGGATAATACCTATGTTGTCTTGATGATCTAG
>JAHHIJ010000068.1 GCA_019358985.1 Tolypothrix brevis GSE-NOS-MK-07-07A
TGGTAAAGCCATATCAATTAAGGAATTGTCAATTTCTCGGACACCCCTAATGGGTGCACCTCCCAATTGTCCGCTATCCATCCCCTGAGCTGTAGACGGATGGGGAATTCCGCGAAAAAGGTTAAATCACCTCAGGTAAGTCTAGTCTACCAACTGAATCACACCCCATTGTCCATTTGTGAGCCAATCAGAGTCAGATTTTGCTACTTCCTCAATAACTTCCGGTTTTAACCCAGCGACGACTTCCGACTTGAGAGTGCGTAAAGCAAGGATGGGGGCGCGGAAATAAGATACTATATCTGCGAAATTAGTGGTAAAATGCCAATGGCGATCGCCTAATAATCGGCGATAATTCGCATCACCTTTAATTACGATCAAATTCGCGGCTGATAAATCACTTTTGAGCAAGTCGGGCATTTCCCAAAAAGCTAAAGGTGATGTCCAAAAGTAATCTTCACATAAAACTAAGCGCTCTGAGGCAATATTTTCTTGCAACCGTTTGGCAAATAATGTAACATCTTCATGATTGGAAGCTGCTAAAAACTCGATTGTATGCAGCACATCTTTAATCATCGCATCCGAGACAAAAGTCGGGTGAGGTTTTAAATGCAGTTTCACTTGATTTGCGACACCACTACCCAAAAGAAAATCTACCAAACATAAGTCACAAACCAGTTCAAAACCAGCATTATCTATTACAAAGTCAATGCGTTTACCCTTACTAAGTAACAATTCCGTGACTTTGGCGGCATCATCGACTAAAATGTGAGCTTGTTGACTTTGAATATCAAAACGACTCCGGTCATTTTCCAATGCTGACCACAAACTTAAGTCAACACGATTTCCCCACAGCGCAAAATATAACAATGCAATCAAACCTGTTTGATTTAACTTCTCTTCTTTTTGTGCATCAGCCAACCATTGATTAAGTTGAATGCACAAAGAGTTTATCGAGTCAAGAGATGTTTCTAAACCTTTATCTTTCTGTAATTGAAATGGATCGACACCTTGCAATTCACCAGGACGAAAGTAATTAGTAATTTCCAGAATTAGACGATAAAAATAAGTTTCTGCTAAGAACCAAGGTACATCAATCCAACGTTGACCTTTGAATGGTTCTAGATATTTTACCCAAGCTGAAAAATCAGCACCAGTGTCATGTAAAAGAGGTGTTAAAGGTTCTGATGGTAACTCACTGGCTAGTTGTTTTAAACAAGCATTAATATTTTCTGGGAAATTATTTTCAGCGATAACTCGACAAGCGATCGCAGGCATCCGTTGAGTTACTGTATACTCAGTAAAAGTACCAACTTCAGACCCCAAAAGTGGAGATGGTAGGGGCAATTTGGGAATGTTTGGTGTCGTCACCACAAGTTTTTTTCCCTCTTGATTTTTTGTTATTCTATCCTTATTTTGAGAATTGGCGTCGGAAAATTACAAAATCTACCTAATAGTTAAAGAGTCATTAAGCTATATTTATCAACTAGAGACGTAGCACTGCTACGTCTCTACATTCTTGATTGTACAGACGTTCCGCCGGAACGTCTCTTGATTGTACAGACGTTCCGCCGGAACGTCTCTTGATTGTACAGACGTTCCGCCGGAACGTCTCTTGATTGTACAGACGTTCCGCCGGAACGTCTCTACTCGTAACTATTTCTAACGGTATAAGACAAATATTAAACAAAAGTGTAAATATTGTAAATTATGGACACCATTCAACGCCTAGCTACTCTTAACCGCATTCGTAAACTTAGCCGTCTGATGGATACATCTATCGGTATTCCTGGGACGCGCTTTCGTTTTGGATTAGACCCAATTCTTGGTCTTGTTCCTGGTGCTGGTGATTTAATCAGTACAGCATTTTCGGCTTATATAATATATTTAGCGACCCGCGTCGGTATTTCAAATCAAGATTTAAGACAAATGATTTTCAACGTTGGTTTGGAAGCAGTTGTTGGGACAGTGCCTTTAGTAGGTGACTTATTTGATGCTGTTTATAAATCTAACATCCGCAATTTAGCAATTTTGGAAAAGCATCTAACAGCGGTTGAACCAGAATTCTCTAAAGTCGCTTTGGAAGAAGAAATCAATTTCGCTTCATCTAAATAGGTGGATATATAATTCCATAATTTGCGCGATAACGTAGTAATGGCTTCAGCCCTTAAAATTCTTGAACTAAGCGATAAATGATTTTACCACCTCTAATATCCATTTTTGATCTATGTCCTAAAAAAAAGGGTTAATAATTCGTACTTTGTTATCTACTAATTGCTCGTGTTGCATATCTTCTGAGTAAATTATGGAACAGTCGCTTAGTAAAGCTGTTGCTATAATCAGGCTATCCCAATAAGAATAGTTATATTTGGCATTGATTTCTAAAGCTTGTAAAACTTGTGGTGTATCAATTATCTGAACCGAAAAGCTGTTAACTATATCCAAAATAATATTTATTGCATCTGGCTTTGAAGTAAACTTTTTTCTGGTTAATACATGGAATAATTCACCCAAAACCTGAGTACTTACTTGAATTAATGGCGAATTTGCCTTGATCGTTTCCTCAACTTTCTGAGACTTTTCTGGTGGATCTTTGGCGTAAAGATAAATCCAAAGATTGGTATCCATAAAAACCTTACCGCTCATAAATTTCGGCTCTATCAAACTTGTACTCTCTGGGGAGTTTGAAAGAGTAGTTCTTTACTCGCTCTAAAAATTGTTGCGTTTTAGATTCCCCAGAATCTATTGTCTCACTAGACTCAGTTGGCTCAAAAATCATAATTTGTATGGTTTTACCTTCGAGTTCTGAATTTAGCTTTTCGCTAAGAATCAATTCGCCATTAGTACAGGTTGCTTGTAAAATTTTGACCATAGGGCTTGCTTGGTGATGATGGTTTACATTCTTTAAATGTACCCTAAAAACAAAGACCGAGGATGTTTTGATTGGCGTAGCGCTAGGGGTTAGAATGCCTAAAGATGCGATACTCTTACAGAGTCACTCCGCGATCGCACTTCTTTCTCAGCTACTCTAATATTACATATATGACAATACCTTCAGAGGTTATACCAACCCCTTGACATAGTATTAATATTGATACTATTATGGATTTAGATATGGCACAAATAGAAAAAATCCTTGCTCAGTTAAGGAACAACCCTAAGAACGTAAACTTTACCGAGAAGAGTGAAGGTTTGCAATCATTATTTTGGAGAACCCAGACAGCAAGGAATAAGCCATTGTGTCTATAAAACCCCTTGGGCTGGAGATCCTCGTGTAAACATTCAAGAGAAAAAGGGGAAAGCAAAGGTTTATCAAGTTAGGCAAGTTTTAGACGCGATTGAAAAAATTGAGGGAATGGAAGATGGTTAACTTCGACCACTACACTTATAGAGTTACTTGGTCAAGCGAAGATGAAGAATTTGTAGGACTGTGTGCTGAATTTCCTAGTTTGTCTTATCTCAATGAAAATCGTTTAACCGCGCTCGAAGGTATTACAGACTTGGTAAAAGATGTAGTAGCTGATATGGACGCGAATGGTGAGAAGATTCCGGAGCCAATCTCCGAAAAAAACTATAGTGGTAAATTTCAAGTTCGTATCCCTCCAGAGCATCACCGTAGATTAGCTATAGAAGCGGCAGAGCAAAATGTTAGCTTAAATCGCTATGTAAGCCTTAAACTTGCATGTTAAAGTTTTCCACTATAACCGGATAGGAATCGCACGAGTTCAAGCATTGGCTTTGCGGGTTTTAATAGTCATAATCATAATAATCACAAAAGTAAGTCATTAAGTTTAGATAAGCCATATGAGTCAAGATAACTTGCATTCTGCCGAACAATTTCCCCCGTTTAATGACAAAAACGAAGAAACCCCAGATATCGGGGGTGGTTTACCTGTGATTAAATACTGGGCAGAGCATACACTTTCACCCGAAGCACCAAAACTCTGGAAAACTCTACTTCATAATAGCGCTTGTCTATCTTGCTCTTGGGGGACGGGAGGACAAAAAGGTGGTTTTACGAATGAGGAAGGAGAAAAACTTCAGCGCTGTATGAAAAGTGTTGAGGCAATTTCGGCAGAAATTAAACCAGGTATAAAGCCGCAAATTTTTGAGGAACGCAGCATTCAAGAATTGCAAAAACTCACCTCAATGGAAGCAGATCGGTTGGGAAGATTGAGTTTTCCGATGATTTTGCGAGCAGGAAAATCTCACTATGAGCGCATATCTTGGTTAGAAATTTATCAGATAGCTGAAGCTGGTTTCCGTAAAACTCCGGAAAGAGTAGCTTCTTATAGTTCGGGTCGATCTTCTAACGAAGCGGCATTTTTGCTGCAATTAATGATGCGATCGCTCGGCTCTAATAATTTAGCTGATTGTTCGGATTTGTGTCACGCTCCTTCGACTTACGGACTTGAGCAGATGCTTGGTACAAAAACATCGATTGTGAGTTTGGAGAGCTTGAAATCAGCCGATTGTGTGGTGTTGGCAGGGACAAATTCTGCTTATAACCATCCACGCTTGATGAATGAGTTGATCAAATTGCGCGATCGCGGTGGAAAAGTGATTGTCATTAATCCGATAATGGAAATTGGATTAGTTAAATTCGGTTCTCCTGCTTTCCCAGTCAAATCTCTAATACCGGGTTCTGATATTTCTTCGCTGTATCTCCAACTGATTCCTGGTAGCGATTCTGTATTATTCACTGGAATTCAAAAAGCACTCATCGAAAAAGGAAGCATCAAAACGGAGTTTCTTCAAGCTCACACAGAGGGATGGGAAGCAGTAGTTGAAAATGCTCGCTCGATTCCTTGGGAAACTATTATTGAAATCTGCGGAGTATCCCAATCAGAAATTGAGGCAGCCGCAACTATAATCAGCAATGCCAAAGGTGTTGTGTTTGGTTGGGCAATGGGAATCACCCAACACGATAATGGCGTAGACAACGTTTATAGTATTGGCAATACTGCATTAATCAGTGGTAATATCGGCAGAGAAGGCGCCGGTTTAATGCCCGTGCGAGGACACTCAAATGTCCAGGGGTTCGGCTCAATGGGCGTAACAACCCAAAAAATCAAAAAAGGACTTCAAGAAGCCTTAGAAAAGCTTTTAGGGCGTTCTCTAAGTGCCGTTAAAGGGTATAATACTCGTGCGTTGATTGAAGCCGCCGACGAGGAAAAAGTAGATACGCTTATCTGTCTCGGTGGAAATTTGTATGGAGCGAATCCAGATTCAACTCAGGCAAAACGGGCTTTAGGCAAGATTGAAACTATTATTTCTCTCGCTACAAAACCAAATTTAGGACACTTTCACGGGTTAGCAAAACAAAATACAATTGTGATTCCGGTACTAAATCGGTTTGAAAATCCTTATAAAACAACTGTTGAATCCGGCAATAACTTTGTACGTTTAAATGACGAAGGTGAAACTCATCTTAAAGACGCTGATTTGATTCCCGAAGTTGAATTTTTGACAGAATTAGCCCATCGAATTCATGGCAAATATCCGGTAAATTGGCGCCAACTTCGAGACACAAAATTCATCCGTCAACTCATCGCGCAAACGGTTCCTGGATACGAGAAAATGGCGACAATTGATGAAACAAAAGAGGAATTTACCATTAGCGGACGCATTTTTACCACCCCTCACTTCCCGACTCCTTCTGGCAAAGCTAAGATGTTTGTTACACCACTACCCCAACTAACGCTTCCAGACAGAAAAGCCTTTGCCGCTGATGATGAGACTCAAGGAATTGTGGTAGCTTTAATGACAGGGCGTAGCTATGCTCAACACAATACTGTAGTCTATCAAGTTGCAGACAAGTATCGGGGAATACCCCATCGGAATTGCATCTTAATGAATCGAATCGATTTAGAACGGGTAGGATTCCAGGAACATCAGCGGGTTACGGTTCAGGGAAACGCAGGGAAATTAGAAAATGTGGAAATTATTTATGGGGCAGTGCGTCCGGGTGCTGCGTTGATGTTTTACCCTGAAGTAAATGCGATTTTTAAAGCACCGGTTGAAGAGCGATCGGGGACACCTGCTTTTAAGAGAGTGCCTGTGTTTGTGTATGCAAGAGGACTTACGCAGAATAATGAGAAAACGAACCGCAGAGGCACAGAGAACACAGAGAAATAAGAGGAGCGAGAGAGTTTTTGCGTAATTCCTGCTTAATAAAAATATCGCAACCCTCGTAGAGACGTTCCGGCGGAACGTCTTTACATTGTAGGTAATTTACCGATCATCATATAACACCAATCGTATTATATTACAAGAGTTTTTGCGTAATTCCTGCTTAATAAAAATATCGCAACCCTCGTAGAGACGTTCCGGCGGAACGTCTTTACATTGTAGGTAATTTACCGATCATCATATAACACCAATCGTATTATATTACAAGAGTTTTTGCGTAATTCCTGCTTAATAAAAACATCGCAACCCTCGTAAAGACGTTCCGCCGGAACGTCTTTACATTGTATGATATAACACCAAATATATTACATTATAAAGGACGCGGTGAGGCGGATGTTTTGTCCTTTGTTCCGCGTCCTTTAATAACTATTTCCGCTAAGGGAAATGACTGCATTTTAATATCAGTCATAAAAATTAGAAGCGGAAACCAACACCAGTTTGCAAGCTTAAAGCACCAGCATTGCTGTCTTTATAAGCGTCAATACCCCATTTAGCATCACCATACAAAACGGTGTTTCTAGCAATTTCTGATTCAGCACCAACGGTTACTACAGGTGTATTTTTGTTTCCTAATTGGGTAGCTTTGCCTTCATCGGTGACAAACGAGTAACCACCACCAACGTAAACGTTAGTGTTTTTAGCTATAGGTGCATCGTAAGTTACTAAAGGCATAACTGCGGTAGCATCACCACCGAACAAAACAGCACCGCGAACTGAAACAGGTGCGTTAGGAATAGCAGCGCGTCCTTGAATATTACCACCTAATAAAGCTGCATCATTTTGTCTTCCGCCGTTGGTGACACCAGCAGACACACCAGCACCGAGATAGCTACCCTTTAGACCAAGTGTTTCAGCGGTTTGAGGTGTTTGAGCGCTAGCAATTCCCGCACTAAAGATAACAGAAGCAACAGCGAGTACTGAGGTTGCGAATTTTGCGAATTTCATAAGTTCTTCCTGACTAGAGATTTAGTGAAATCAATGTTCTCTAGTACTAGAATCTCTTTTTTTACGAAATGTAACCTCGCACTTTTGGATAGCCTGAATGGGTTGAAATATTATACCCGATTGGGTGAACACGAAGGTCTCCTGCTTCGTAGTGAGCGGTTTACCGCTCGTCGCTGTAGTGAGCGGTTTACCGCTCGTCACTGTAGTCAGCGGTTTACCGCTCGTCGCTGAGGATTTATAACGGCTGAAGCCGTTACTACGTTAAGGAGCGTTTATTTATGCCCATCTACTTATCCACCATCCATTCCTACTTCTTCAAAAAGCGCTGACGCAGACGAGAGACAAAAACATTCACCTCTGGTAATCTGATCCATGAGGCAATGATGCCAAAAATGGCAATTCCCACTACACCAGATACACATAACTCAAGCAGCATAATCAGCAAACCTTCTTTACCTAAATAGTGCTGAGAAAGTTCCAGAGTCGCAAAGCTGGCTATTCCACCTGCAATGCTAGCGGCAATTAAACCTAAAAACGGTAAACTCCACTCGCGCAAAGGTAAACCATTTAACTTGCGATTAAGTAAAAATAAGAGCATTAATACTGAACTGCAATTGACAGTTACAGTTGCCAAAACTAAGCCGGGAGCGCCAAAAGGTTTAATTAAAAGGTAATCAAATAAAGCGTTAAAGAAGATATTAATTATACTGATGCGAAAAGGTGTATCGCCATCACCTAAAGCATAAAATACCCGCACCAAAACATCACGTCCTAAGTAAACAAACATGCCAATTCCGTTGGCAATTAGCAGCGAAGACACCAGCGCTGAGTCTGTTCCTTTGAAAGCACCATGTTCGTAAACTATGCGGACAATTGGCACAGAAAGCGTGATCATCAATGCACCCAAAGGTAGCATGGTGAAACCTGAAAGTAACAAACCTTGGCGAATGCGTAATTTTAACTCATCCCAATTATTCGGGTCAGCAAGTCGGGCAAACATCGGTAATAAAGGAACCAAAATCATGTTAGAAATGATTCCTAAAGGAGTTTGCACCAGTAAAGATGCATTATTTAAAGCAGCAGCAACCCCGATAGTGGGAATTAAGGAAGCGAAAAACAAATCTGTGTAGAGGTTGATTTGCAGCATCCCAGAGGAAAAGGTAGCAGGTCCCATAATTTTCAGAACATCTCTTACCCCAGGCTGATTAAAATCAAATCGCAATCGCAATGTACCCAAACCAGAGCGTGCTTGCACGATTACCTGCACCAACCATTGCAAAACTGCGCCGGCTAAAACTCCTCCTGCCAAAACAATTCCGCCCAATTTGGCATATTCAAGACTGCTAACTTTTTCACCCAATTGCAGATAAAGGACGCCCAGACCAATAATAACTGTAATACTGGAAAATAGCGGACTGATGGAAGGTAGCCAGAATTGATTTGCAGAGTTGAGAACTCCAAAGCCAATACCAATCAGTCCGGCTAAGAGCGCGATTGGTGCCATGATTTGGAGTTGTAAAATAGCGATCGCTCTCACTAAATCTTTGTGTCCCAATCTCAAACCAGGTGCAAAGATGTCAATCATCTGGGGGGCAAAAATCACCACAATAAGCGCCACGATTAACAACATCCCACCAATCAGCGTCGTTATCGTTTCCACTAAAGGCGCCGCTTCTTCTTTCCTACGCTTGGATAAGACGCTGACAACGGCACTATAAAATGGTCCGTTAATCCCCCCTAGCAATATCAACAGAAACCCAGGAATAGTATAAGCGTAGTTAAAAGCATCAGCAGCCGGTCCCAAACCAAAAGCCGCTGCGATCGCTTGCTGACGTACCAAACCAAAGACTTTACTAATTAACGTTGCAGCGGCAACAATGCCAGCTATTCCAGTCAGAGAACGAGATGTTTTTTCTTGTGCCACGAATTATTATGGTCATTTGTTGGTTGATAGTGGTTAGTGGATAGTCGATAACTGTTGACTGTTGACTGTTGACTGTTGACCGTCAACGCTCCAACTATCTACCAACAACTAACAACCAACCACTATCCCCTTTAATGACATCCTAAACTCTCGCGTGTGGAAATACCTGTAACTGGATTGACGCCCGATGCGCGATCGCACAATAATGACACTTGATAGCGGTCAATTAAAGCATCGGTAAAATCAGCACCTGTAATATCCGCATCATAAAAGCGGCTACTTGTCAAGGTCGCGTCTGTAAAAATCGCGTTTTTCAGATTTGCCCCATCCATAGTTACGCGGTCAACTAAAGCATATGAAAGATTTGCACCTTCTAAATTCGCTTTTAGTAAAATTCCCTTGGTGAGAATTGCATTAGTTAAATTGCTCCCTTGGAAATTTGTCCCGCGCATCTCCGCTGCCACAAAAGTTACACCTGTCAAATCAATGTTAGAAAAATCACGGTTTTCTAAACTCATATTGCTGTAGTTTATGGTATTTACTTGACCAAAAGCTGGATGGGGATTAAGTATTATCCATAAGGCAGCTAGTAGCAAACTTACAATCAAACTCAAAAACCGAAGCAAAATCTTTTTCATAAATTTGTTTAGGGTCAAAAGTCAAGAGTCAAGAGTCAAAAGTCAACAGTCAACAGTCAATTTTTGACTGTTGACCATTGATATCATGTCCGTTTAATTAACATTAATAAAAAACATCGTAACCGTCGTAGAGACGTTCCGCCGGAACGTCTTTACTCGTAGAGACGTTCCGCCGGAACGTCTTTACATTGTAAGTAATTTACCATTGACCATTGACCCTTGACTACTTCCAATCCTTACCAATACGGATTGTCAGGTCAGATTCGAGGTCGCCGGTAGAGGAGACATTGATATTACCTAAGCCTAAAATATTTTGGAGGTCAACTCCCGTTTGGCGGTTTCCTTTTTGGACAATAATCTGAGTTTGGCGTTGGGTATCGGGCCAATCAGCTGTTGTGTTAATTTTTGTAAAGCCCTTTTGTTTGAGATATTTGATAACTTTTTCAGTTAACTGAGGTTGATTAGAAGCATTTTGAATAGTAATTTTGAGGTTTTGCACTGGTCGCACATCTGGCTTAATACCAGTCAGATTCACCCCAACATAATCATTCAATAGTCTTTGTTGTCCGGTCATATCCAGCCAATAGCTATTTGGGTCTTGGCTTAAACGGCTGAAAATACCTGGCAACATCGTCATTTGGAAATTATCTCGTTCCACATTGACGGAGAAGTTGACCAGTGCCATCATTTCTTCCATCTTCAGGTTGGTATCAAAATACTTCCGCATCATCCGGGTTAATTGCGGCAACCTGGGTAGTACAGTGGGGTTATTGAGACGATTGACTAATCCAGCTAACATTGCTTGCTGACGCTGCACTCTGGGCAAATCTCCCATCCCTGGATCGCGGTATCGAACAAATTCGTCTGCTTGGTCGCCGTTAAGGGTTTGCCAGCCTTTAACTAAAGAAGTTTGACCAGAAGAGTCTTGGTATTCCATCGAACTAGGCACGTAGACCTCGACGCCACCCAATTGATCTACCAACTGACGTAAACCGCTGGTGGAGATGCGAATATAGCGATCGATAGGCGCATTATTCAAAGTACGACTAACTACTCGTGCTGCCAAGACGGGACCACCTTGAGCGTTAGCATCGGATACTTTGGTCAATCCTTTTTCAGGAATTGAGATCATCGTATCTCTGGGAATTGAAAGTACCCGAATCGATTTGTCGCTGGGGTTTAACCGTACCAGCAGCATGGTATCGCTTTTGCCTGCAAAGCTTTCTGGTGAACCATCAACGGTGCCTTGAGTTGGTTCAATGCCCATGATTAAAATATTCATCGGGCGGGAAAGCTGATATTGAGAGAGTCTGTCTGCCAACTCTCCAGGCATTGGCATTTTTTGCGGATCTTTACCGGCGGCAAGAAGTTCTTCATCGGTTCGATCCAAATCGCTCCATAGTGGAGTCCACAGCGCCAATGTGGAAACGAGCAAACCAGATAAAACGATACCTAAAACTGATGTGAGTATCCATAACAACCAGCGAGGCATACTTAAACCCAAGCGATCGTAAAGCTCGTTGGGGATGGAACTTACTGATTCGACAACGCTACGGTTCGCTGCCGACTGTTTTATTTCGATTTCATCTTGTACATCAGGTAATAGCTGATTTTCTGGCAGTTCTACCTGGTTTTCCGGCAGTTCTACTTGATGCGGCATCACTTGATTTTCTGAAAATTGTACTTGTTTTATCACGATTATCTCCCCACTCAACCACTGCCTAAAGGTATGTTAATCGAAGCTACAAAACTTGCCAGTGGAAATTGTCACAGTACACTTGTAATGTTAGTTGCTTAGATTTGTATGACATAATGAGTACTCCATTTTTCCCTGTAATTCTTGCAGGAGGTAAAGGTGAACGTTTTTGGCCCCTGAGTCGCGCTTTGCGACCCAAGCAATTTTTAAGTCTCGATGGTAGCTCTAGAAGTCTTCTACAAGCAACTGCCGATCGCTTGCTACAAATTGCCGACGGTTGGGACAATTTGTGGGTAATAACTTCTAGTCAGATAGCTCAAGGAGTCCGAGAACAACTTCCATCACTGCCATCTGAAAACTTACTTGTCGAGTCACAGGGAAGGGACACTGCCGCTGCTGTCGCTTGGGCAAGTTTGGAAATTAAAAAGCGTTACGGAGAAGAGGCGATAATCGGCTTTTTCCCTGCTGACCACTGGATTGCTGACCTAGAAGAGTTTACACGTACTTTAAGTGCTGCAACTCAACTGGCGGCAAGTTCAGAAGCGATTGTCACACTGGGGATAAAGCCAACTTTTCCATCAACTGGCTACGGCTACATTGAAGAAGGCGAAAAAGTTGGTAGCTTTGATGAGTTGCCAGCTTATCACGTTAATCGCTTTACTGAAAAGCCTGACCGAGAAACGGCAGAAAAGTTTCTTGCTACGAAACGTTTTAGCTGGAATAGCGGTATGTTTATTTTTCGAGCGGGAGTAGTTCTCAAAGAACTGCATACCCACGCTCCGGAAATTATTGAACCGCTAGAACAACACGGTGAGGAAGATGTTTATCCGCAGTTGCCTAAAAAGAGTATAGACTATGCCCTAATGGAAAAAACAAGTATAGCCTATGTATTGCCGGCTGAATTTGGTTGGGATGATTTAGGTGATTGGAATGCGATCGAACGTTTACTTAAAAAAGAAGACAATCCCAATGTGGAACTGGCAACCCATGTGGGGCTAGATACCAAAGGTGCAGTTATTTACGCAACCGATCCAGATGATGTAATTGTGACTATCGGTTTAGAGGATGTGGTGATTGTGCGCGATCGCAATGTCACCCTGATTGTCAAAAAAGACCGTACCCAGGAAATCAAGCAAATCCTCAAAACCTTGCAGAGCGATTCCCGATTTACCGAACTTTTGTAAAAGTTAAAACCCTTGGCAGAGGCGTAAAAGCTAGCATCTACATTATAACTTAAATGTCTGTTATTTTATCTAAGAGTTATGCAAGTCTATAGCTTTGAACCTCTAGCCAAGAGAATGGCAATAAACTCAATTGTTGCCTATCAAAATTATATTTCTCCTCACAAAGGATTTTCTTGTCCCCACCGTGTAATAGACGGTGGGGATTCCTGCTCAGATTACATCAAAAGAATGCTCACCAATCAAAGTTTGACAGAAGCTGTAAAATCATCAGTACAAAGATTCCAAGATTGTACTCAAGCAAGTAAAACTATGACCAGTAACGGCTTCAGATGCATTGTCATCCCCTGCTGCTTACCTCTTTAATAACTCTTCTTTTATTCTTTCTTCTTCTGTTGCAGACGCGTACCACCGTGTCTAGTCTTCGATCAGCTACTTCGTATCTTCGCAGTTCGTTAAAATTATGTTCCTCACTCAAACTGTTCCCCGTCAAAGAGATATCGTTGAAGTCCTATTCCGCAATGGCTGGGACTACATGCGAAGGCTACTCACCGGTGGGAAAGCTGATGATCCCCAGCTACCCCCGCCGGCAGTATTGAAAAATATCCTGGTGGATTTGGGACCAGTTTATGTCAAGCTAGGTCAGCTACTTTCTACCCGTCCAGACTTACTTAGCGGTTCTTACATTGATGAATTATCAACGCTACAAGATGAAGTTCCAGCAGTTCCTTGGACACATATAGAAGTAGTTATTCGCCAACAATTGAAACGTCCTTTAGAAGAAGTTTTCACCACAATTAATCCGGTAGCGGTGGCAGCTGGATCAATAGCTCAAATTCATCGAGCAACACTAGCAAATGGTAGAGAAGTAGCGCTAAAAGTGCAACGTCCGGGAATAGATTTAACGGTTGCTCAAGATATCGCTTTAATTCAAGGAATTGCCGATTTAGTTGCTCGAACTGAATTTGGGCAAAACTATGAAATTAAAGCGATCGCCGAAGAATTTACCAAAGCTCTAGAAGCTGAATTAGATTTTACGCGAGAAGCAGGTTACACCGATCAATTGCGGCGTAATTTATCCCAAAGTCCTTGGTACGATCCCACAAAAATAGTAGTTGCAGAAATTAACTGGGATTTGACCACAGAAAAGTTAATGGTGATGGAATGGCTGGACGGAGTACCATTACTTTCGGCGAAATTTATTAGCGCTCAAAATGGTGAAGATCCCACAGAAGAACGCAACGCAGTTACAACTTTGTTATTTCGCGTTTTCTTCCAACAACTATATATAGATGGATTTTTTCACGCTGATCCCCATCCAGGAAATTTGTTTTATTTGCGAGATGGTCGCATTGCCCTTTTAGATTGTGGAATGGTGGGAAGACTTGATCCCCGCACTCAGCAAATATTAACAGAAATGTTGTTAGCGATCGTTGATTTAGATGCTCAAAGGTGCGCTCAGTTAACTTTGCAGCTTGCGGATTCGCGTCAACCAGTGATTTTAGCGCGTCTGGAAAATGACTACGATCGCATGTTGCGCAAGTATCACAACATGAACTTGTCAGAAATCAACTTCAGTCAAATAATTTATGAAGTTCTGCAAGTTGCTCGCAATAATAAAATTCGTTTGCCCAGTAATATGGGTTTATATGCGAAAACTCTCGCGAATTTAGAAGGTGTAGCGCGAGGATTCAACCCAGAACTTAATTTTATTGATGAAATTAAGCCATTACTGACAGACTTGTTTAGACGGCAGTTGTTTGGTGATAGTCCAGTGCGATCGCTTTTAAGAACAGCGCTGGATCTCAAAAGTCTCTCGTTACAATCCCCCCGGCAAATTGAGTTACTCCTAGATCGAGTGACATCAGAAACCTTACAGTGGAATTTGTCGCTACAAGGCTTAGACGGTTTGCGTCGCACTCTTGATGATGTCGCAAATCGACTTTCTTTTAGCATTTTAGTTGGTTCATTAATTATGGGAGCTGCAATTATTTCTAGCAATCCCCGCAGCGATCAGTTATCGTTTTTGAACAACGTGCTGTTCGCTGCTGCTAGTTTACTAGGTTTGTGGTTAATTATTAGTATCTTGCGATCGGGTCGTTTACGTTAAGATGTGGTGGTTATATTATGTCTGGTAACTACCACATATTGTAAAGACGTTCCGCCGGAACGTCTCTACGACGGTAGATAGGTTTTTATTATAGCGGGTTGTATGGCAATGCAATACAGAACCGCACCCTGGCAGGATGTCAATTATATATTGTAAAGACGTTCCGCCGGAACGTCTCTACGACGGTAGATAGGTTTTTATTATAGCGGGTTGTATGGCAATGCAATACAGAACCGCACCCTGGCAGGATGTCAATTATATATTGTAAAGACGT
>JAHHIJ010000034.1 GCA_019358985.1 Tolypothrix brevis GSE-NOS-MK-07-07A
TCCGCCGGAACGTCTCTACGACGGTAGATAGGTTTTTATTATAGCGGGTTGTATGGCAATGCAATACAGAACCGCACCCTGGCAGGATGTCAATTATATATTGTAAAGACGTTCCGCCGGAACGTCTTTACGACGGTAGATAGGTTTTTATTATAGCGGCTTGTATGGCAATGCAATACACAACCGCACCCTGGCAGGATGTCAATTATATATTGTAAAGACGTTCCGCCGGAACGTCTTTACGACGGTAGGTAGGTTTTTATTATAGCGGCTTGTATGGCAATGCAATACACAACCTCACCCCGGCAGGATGTCAATTAGATGATGCTACCTCTGCCATCCGAAAGATGATTCGCTCTAAAGTTTGCAACAATTCTTGCTCATTGTAAGGTTTAGAAAAGTAGGCTCTAGCACCCAATTGCAATGCCAGTTGCCGATGTTTATCACTACTGCGAGATGTTAACATGGCAATTGGTATATCTTTCATATCATTGTTTGATTTAATCCGACCTAAAAAGCCGTAACCATCAATGCGCGGCATTTCGATATCACAAATCACCGCTTGAACTTGCAAGCC
Organism: Tolypothrix brevis GSE-NOS-MK-07-07A; assembly: GCA_019358985.1. Classification (GTDB taxonomy): domain Bacteria; phylum Cyanobacteriota; class Cyanobacteriia; order Cyanobacteriales; family Nostocaceae; genus Hassallia; species Hassallia brevis. The sequence goes on from JAHHIJ010000034.1 coordinate 578, forward strand.
ACTGCTAAGTTTTTCTAAAGCATCTTGACCATCTTTTGCCTGTTCTACTTGATACCCTCCTTTTTCGAGAGTCAAAGCCAAAAAGCGGCGGACATTTATTGAATCATCTACGATTAAAATAGTGCCTTTCTGGTTATCAGACGGCGGCAAAATTGCTTTATTATCATTAGGTACAAGGAAGGCAGTTTTTAATTTTGTTGATGGCAATTTACTGGTTTTAGGTGTGCGTTGATTAGTGGCAATCCAATACAGCAACTCGTTAGCGTTAACTAAAGCCACTACCCGACCATCACCAAGAATTGTACAGTTGCTAAAACCATTAGGCAAAGATATATTTCCCTCAATTTGGCGGATGGCAACTTCTTGTTCACCCCAACAACGGTCTATTTGTACTGCTACTGGCTGGTTGTTACCTTTGATGATTAACACATTGGCAGCATTAATCGCCGGGGCAGTTTCTAAATCTGGGCTATTATAACGGGGACAGTTAAATTCTAATTCCTGTCCTAAGCGAATCAAAGGCAATTTAGTTCCTTGCCAGTTGATAACTTCGCTACCAGCCATTGGGAAAACTTGCTCGTTTTGGAGTAAGAATATTTCCAAAACCACATCTGTAGGAAATGCCAATAGCATTCGATTACTTTCTATCAGCAGTACTCGTGCTACAGAGAGTGTAAACGGCACTGACATGGTAATGGTGGTTCCAACTCCGGGAGATGTATCAACTTTCACATCTCCCCGGATTTGTTTGAGGTTGTTGCGAACCACATCCATACCGACACCGCGACCAGATAATGTAGTAACTTGGTCGGAGGTGCTAAATCCTGGTTCAAAAATGAGCGATAACAGTTCTTCCTCAGTTGCTTGTGCCAGAAGAGTTGCATCTAAACCCATAGATGTGGCGCGATCGCGAATTTTATCCAAGTTCATCCCACGTCCATCATCACGCATAGTAATGATTGTACGATTACTGCGGTGAGAAGCTTTAATTTCAATTAATGCTTGTTCTGGTTTACCAGCAGCGCGACGGGTAGCTGCATCTTCAATACCGTGATCGAAAGCATTTCTTAACAGGTGCATTAAAGGATCGTTTAATGCTTCTAAAATGCTGCGTTCAATCAGAGTGTTGCCACCTTCTATTTTCAACTGGACATTTTTGCCATATTCTACATTCATGTCGCGCAAAGCTCTAGGAAAGCGATCAATTAAATCTGATAACGGACGCATCCGTATTTGTGTAAGCTTTGTTTGTAGATGCTTTGATGTTTTGTTTAGCTTTCTGGCAAATTGATCTGTATCGTCAACACTCAGTTGAATATCAGTTGTGACTTCTTGTACTTGAACAATGGTTTCCATTACCTCTTGGGATAAGAGGCTTAATTCGTTATAGCGATCCATTTCTAAGGCATCGAATCCCCTTTCTAGCTGGGGTGAATAGTCGCTATCGTCAAATTCAGAGTTGTCTGAATTGCCATTACTTGGATATGTTAACGATGGTGAATTAGATGGCACTCCACCACTAGTAGTAATTTTGTCGTATGCTGTGCGTAGTTCCTGATTTTCTCGATCTAGAATTTGCACTCGCTGTCCAAGATTACGTACGAGTTTGCGTAATCTTTCCATTTGCAAGTTCAGTCCATTACGCTGGATAATTAGTTCCCCAAATAAATCGTTAATTTGCTCAAGTTGTTTGCTGGGAACTCTAACTGTATTTTCATGAACTTCGCGGTCTTTGCCAACTGTAATTTGCTCTGGTTTGCGTTCAACAAATTTGTAATCTGTGGTGGAAAATTCTCTAGAAACTACTACGCTTGTTGGCTCGTCAAGAGTAGCACTTTCCTCGACAATCTCTGCTTCCATTGATTCAAAACTTGCGGCAATTATTTCTGGATTTAGCCAAGTTTCTTCGGTGTCTTCTGTTTCTAGTATTTCAGATTCTAGATCATGAGATTCTACCGCACTGCTAGCGAGAAATTCAGCGATCGCATCACTTGCTTCTTGATCATGAGATTCTACTGCACTGCTAGCGAGGAATTCAGCGATCGCATCACTTGCTTCTTGATCATGAGATTCTACCGCACTACTGGCGAGAAATTCAGCGATCGCATCACTTGCATCTAACTCATCAGATTCTACCGCACTGCTAGCGAGAAATTCAGCGATCGCCTCTTCTGTGGATATGAGATCCATTTGAGCATAACTTGGAAGTGCGATGGTCTCAACTTCGATACTTGTAGGTAAACTATCTCGTTGATTTGTCAGCACCAAAGCTTGCGATCGCCGCCATGCTTGCAATGCTAACTGAGCAATTTGTTCAACTTCGCTATCGGTAACGCTAGCTGCAACGTGATGCGCGATGGACTCACAAAGCTGGCTAAAAGCTGCTAATTGCAACATTTCCCCCAAACCGCCCAATTCAGCTGCCATAATGGCAACTTCTTCTCGCAAGCAAGGTTGTTGACTATCTGCCAACACAGATTCTAGACGTTGTAAACATCCTTCTACTTCTGTCTCAAAAAGCAGAGGTATAATATCTTGCCCTTCGTCTGCGGAAAGTATGGTTGAGGCATCTTCTGGGGTCGGATCTCCCAGGCGATCGTGCAGTTCATCAAAAACTGGATAACAAAAAGTTGCTAACCAATCATCTTCAACCACATTACCTTCTGATAGCAATTCGACTATCTGACGCAGCCAATCTACCCCAGATAGCAACAAGCTTTGTAATTGCGTGTCAATTTCTAAAGAGTTTTTTCGCGTCCTTAAGACTTTAAAAGAGTCTTCTAAACGGTGAGCCAAATCACTTAGGGCGCGAAACCCCATCATACCCGCGCCACCTTTGATAGAATGAGCCGCTCTAAGTGCGGCATTAATTTTATCTAATTCGATGCGGTTGGTTGCGTTGATTTCCAGCAATACCTCTTCTAAGGTATTGAGATAATCTGTTGCTTCCTCCAGAAACTGCATCTGGATTTCAAGTTCTTTATCCTTTGACATAGTTTTTGTCCATAGTCAACAGTAAATAGTCACGCATTCAAAAGTCTGATCGCTAATGACTAATCCACCTTGAAAGTTTCAACAGTTTCCTGTAACTCTTGGGAAATCACCACAGTTTGTTGCAAAGATTCAGAAACTTGCCGCGAAGAATTGCTGGTGCGCTCTGAAACTAAAGCAATTCCTCTCATCAACTGGCTGACAGCTTGGGAGGTTTCTACCTGGGATGTGGTAGCGGTGGAAATCGACTGCACCAAAGAATCAATTTGGCGCGAAACATCCAAAATTTGACTCAAGCTGTATTTAGCATCTTCAACAATTCGAGTTCCTTCTACAACTTGGGCAGTTCCCACTTCCATCGCTTGCACAACTTCGGTAGTTTCTCTTTGAATGTTCTCAACAATTTGTTCAATTTCTTTTGTTGCAGCGGCACTTCGGGCTGCTAATTCACCTACTTCTTCGGCAACTATAGCAAAACCTTGACCTTCTTCTCCCGCACGTGCTGCTTCTATGCCAGCGTTGATGGCGAGTAAGTTTGTTTGCATAGCAATTTGATTAATTAAAGATACCACGCGGGAAATTTGTTGGGTAGATTCTCCTAAACGCTTGACTTTTTTCGCTGTTTCGCCTACTGTTTCGCGCAAATTTAGGATATTCTGCACTGTCAGATCCATTGCTTTGCCGCTCTTTTTGGCGGTGTGCGAAGCATTTTGAGCAACCTTCGCAGCTTCTTGGGCGTTTTCGGCTACATATTGTATGGAATAGGTCATTTGATCAACAGCATCTAAGGTGCGATTGATTTCTGAGGCTTGAATTATAGCATCTTCTGCTAGTTCGCGCATCGCTTCTTGGTTAGAACCGACCGCATAATTTACTTGATAAGCCGCTTGTTTAACTTGAGTAACAATCAACCGTAAATTTTCAACGATGGAGTTGAAAAAGTCGGCGACGGTGCCAATTTCTCCGGTGGTGACATCAGCTCGCACTGTCAAATCTCCGCTGGCTGCACCTTCTACTTCCCCTAGTAGTTCTAGAAGTTGCATTTGCAAAGCTTCTTTTTGATGGCGTTCATCTTCAGAACCTTGTTCTGCCTTGTATCTACCTTGTTCTAATTCCTCTAAAAGTTTTGCTTGTTCTAGGGCATAGCCAACTTGACTGGCTATCTGCTTAAAGAAATCAATTTCTGCTTGTTGCCAAAAACGGGGGCTATCGCATTGATGAGTAATCATTAAACCCATCAATTGCCCGTCTGTAATCATCGGTGCGACTAAACTTGCCTTGACGGAAAATTTTTCCAACATTTTAATGTAACACTTTGCATTTCGCAAGCTTGGCTCTTGATAAATGTTGGCGATCGCTCGCACTTTTCCATCTTTATAACTTTCTACATGGCGATCGCGAAAACATGGATCGTCGATTTGCACTCCCATCATTTTCGGATAACCCGTCCCAACCGATTCGGAAACGATTATTCCCTCCCAAGTGCTACCATCTAAGTTATAGATAACTACGCGATCGCTTTTCAAGCACGAGCGAACTTCTCTCACCGCTGTTTTAAAAATATCTTCGGTTTTGAGGTTTCGGCGAATCCGCAAAGTAATTTCTGTAATTATTTTTGCTCGTTCTGCATCCAGTTCTTGTTCTTTTAACAACAACTGTAATTGTTCTGCCATCAAATTAATATTGTCACCCAATTCGCCGAGTTCGTCTTTTGAGTCTATCTTTAAGCGCGTATTGAGTTCACCTTGTCCCAGCCTTGCTACTGTCTGACTCGCATTCAAAATTGGTTGTATGGCACGTTTAGCTAACCAAACTGCAAACACAGATGCCAACAATGTTGTTAAGACTGTCCCACCTAATATAGTCAGAAGTAAGTCTCTTTGGGTTGCAAATGCCGTTGCTGTATCTGTAGCCAAAATTACTTGCCATTTTAAATCTGGCAAACCGTTGAGGTTTTCAGTAGCGTAGCTAACTAGCTGTTCTTTATTATTAATTTGGTTAACTGCTTTGAATGTGGCTTCTTTTTTTGCGGCTTGTAGTTTCCCCAAGCCGGGAAAATTTATTCTTGCTTCTCTACCTATTTGCTTGGTTTGCGAAGACATAAAAAATTTCCCAGAGGCATCAATTAAATGATATTCTTGCCCCGTAAGAGCGTAATTTTTAATTATCTCTTCTAAATTTTTTACTGGCATCCGCGCTCTAACTATGGCTATGGTTTGCCCGCTCACGGAATCCTTAACAGGCGCAACTGTGAAAATACTATTGATTTTTGTGATTTTAGATACTTGTGGTTGAGTAATTAATGGGCGATCGCTTTTTAATGCCAATTGAAAGTAATTGAAATCGCTATGATTGGTGAGTGGTTCTCCTTGGGATTGTAAAATCGGCACACCCTTTAAGTCAAACACAGCAATGCTGTCATAGACTTTATAACTCTCGACAATCTTGTTTAAGAATGCTTCTTTATCTTGTTGAGTTGTAACTCCCTTGACGCTAGAATTTGTCAAAATCGGCAAATTAGCCAGCACTTGAATATCGCTATACCGTTCAATCATGAAACGGTTTACTTTATCTGCCAAACCATCAGCTTCAGCTTGTTGCAGAGCGGAAATTTTGTTACTAATCGATTGGCTGGCAATGTGATAAGCTAAACCACCAATACCTAATACTGGCACAGTGCTGATCGCGATCGCCAAAACTGTAGCTTTAGATCGCAAATTGAGGCGTTTGAAAGCACGACTAGCGCGACTCAAGGGAGACTTGGCATTTCTTTGCGATGAGCGATCGCTTCCCATTCGTGTTATGCTACCATCGGTTAACTTCTGTGCTGAAACTTCAGACGAATTAACCGAGGCGTTTTTTTCAGCATCACTACTCTTAGCCGAATCAGTTTTATTAAACATAAAGGAATTTGCTTCAATAGGTTTATCTGAACACCAAAAATCCGTTCTGTTAGTAGTACACCCTAATCATCAACTTAATCATTATGAAGAACCGAAGATTGGACAATTGCCTGTGCATCTAATACCAGCAAGATTTCTTTCTGTTGCACAAAGCATCCACGTAAATAGGGAACTAAACTAGATGCTACTTGTCCTACAGGAGAGTGGATTTCATCCGGTGTAAACTTGGTAGTACCTGTGATTTCTTGCACCACTAAACCTAAAAGCACTGATTCCACTCGAATAATTATCACATTGTATTGCCGCAGTCTATAATCTAGGCTTTCTAGATTCAGCATTTTTGACAGATCAACTGCCCAAATTATCCGACTACGCCAATTCATTAATCCCAGTACACAAGCTGGCATACTGGGCATTGCAGCTACAGACTCAACAGAAACAACAATCGCTTCTTGGGTGTGCTTCATGGATAATACAGCAACCGTCTGGCGATTTAATTGAAACCTAAGATAGCCATCTCCTAAGTTATTTTGAGCTTCTTTGCCAGAAATTAGAGTCTTTGAACTATTCATGTCGCTACTGATATAATAACCCGCAAAAGTTGTTCGCGAGTATACGGCTTAGTTACATAGGCATCAGCACCTTGTCTCATTGCCCACAATCGATCAATTTCCTGATTTTTAGAACTGCAAATCACTATCGGTACTTTTTGAGTAACGGGATTTCTTTTGAGAGAACGACACAATTCAAACCCGCTCATTCCTGGCATTACTACATCGGTAACAATCACGTCTGGCTCTTCTGACACAGCTTTTTCTAAAGCTTCTTTTGCACCACTTGCTTTGATCACGCTGTAACCACTCTCGTTCAGATAATGGCTCATTAGTTCCAATTCACTGGGGGAATCTTCAACAATTAAAATTGTACCAAGCAAAGTTAGACTCATTCCTAAATCTCCTAAAAAAGTAATTTTGGACTATTAAAGTTACTTTTTCTAATTTTTACTCCTTATTAAGTTATAAGTTAACTAATATGTTTAAACACCATTTTCAGCAAATCTGCTTGAGTAAAAGGCTTAGTTAAATAGCCTGATGCCCTAACCATCTTTGCCTTGGCTCTATCTATAAATCCTGTTCTGCCCGTCACCATAATGATAGGTGTATTTTTGAACGCTGAATGCCTCCGCAACAATGAACATAGCTCGTAGCCGTCTAAATTCGGCATTTCCACGTCTAATAAAATGAGATCGGGCTTGCTGCGAAGAATTAGCATCAATGCTTTCACCGGATCGTTAATCATAACAACTGAAAACGTGTTCTCCTCCAAAAAGTTCTTGATGGAACTTAAGACTGTTTGGCTATCATCAATGCAAGCAACTGTATACAGTTGTTTGCTAGCAGTTTGCCCTTGCATTCTATTATTGTTACTATCTTGACTTTCAAAATTGCTTTGATGAGGCAATGGTTGCCCAAGCTGCATTTGAGATAGTAGTTGAGATTGCGGCAGTCTGGTTGCTTTTTCCACTTGCTCGCGCTCACTAGCTGCTGGAAGTGGTGATTGAGTATTTTGCTGACTTCTCAATTGCTTTTGACACTGTTCGACTAACAACCGCAAATCCAAGTTACAGAATTTTGGCAATTGATTTAAGTTATTTTCAGCAATAAACTCATAGCTTCCTTCTTTTAAGGTCAGAAATAACTCCAGTACTTCTTTAGCCAAGTTCTCTATCAGCGTTCCTGCTTGGGAAGAACTTATATGATCTTGATTGACTAACCAGCAAATAGCTCGATAATCCGTATCTGATTTCAGCTGATTTTCTCCTTTTGGTTCAAATATCAGCCGCATCTGTACGCGAGTCGCACTGTTGAGAGCGGGAATTTGCTGACTCAACTGTTGCAAGTGGTTATCCAGCCGATCAAATAATTGATCTGAATAACAGGCGTAAGTAAGTTTACCGTCTTCTAGATAGATTGACCAAGAAACAGTCCCGGTAAATATCCGTAAGCACCCTGTAGCACGCCGACTGGTTAGTTGTGCTAACAGAGATAGCGGGTGTAGTTTCTGAGAAAACTTGTAGCTACCTATAGGAGTTGTGCTCATTTTACTTCTACTAGGGATAATTTCGATACATTTAATTTAAAATTGTACAGAGAATTTGACAATTTTAATCAAATATCAAATATTTAGATATCATAACTGTTGTAGCTTAAAAGACAAACATATCAAGCACCGTTTTGTGGCAAAGTTTAATGGTAGGAAGGCTTTCTATCTATAGAAATCTTAGTAAGAGTGTTAATTTACTTACCTGAGATTAACAAATATTCTTTGAGAATAATCACAAAAAATGTAAAGACTAAATAAAGGCATTGACCTATAAGTAAATGTCCTATGGTCGTAACCGCTATAACGTCCTCAGTTACAAGTTCTAACTGGTAAGTTGTAGTATTAATACTTAACTATTTTTTTGCGGCGAGAAAAATATAAACTAAACTTAATAAAAAGTAACTTTACTTATTGTTAACAATAATGAAGGAATGTTTGATAGATGTTCTCACCATTCCTTGAGATTTAAAATGCGATCGCTCGTGATTATAGCGGTTCTCATTTGAATCACATACATAAATGTAGAGACGTAGCATTGCTACGTCTCTATGTCTTTTCTGGAGATGTCTAATAAACTACAAATTTTTGATAGTGCGGATAAAAGGACTTGAACCTTCACTCCTTTCGGAACTAGAACCTAAATCTAGCGCGTCTGCCAATTTCGCCATATCCGCATCAGTTTTCTATACTACCATAACAATTCATCTGTGGCAATAGAGAATGGGGATTTGAAGAGGGGGTAAGGGGTAAAGGGGAAGGGGGAAAGGGTAAGAAATATAGAGTTATAGTGAATAAATCCGTATTTTATTTCCATACCTTTCCCCTTTCCCCCTCCCCAATCAAATCACACCAACACGAGGCAGACGATGTTTGAATCCGCAGAGAATTTCCCAAGAAATAGTGTTTAATTGTTCTGCCCAATCGTCGGCAGAGATTTCTTCTTTTCCCTCTTGCCCAAGTAAGGTAACTATTTCGCCTTCTTGTATATTTGGTATGGCACTAACATCAAGCATTAATTGATCCATCGTAATTGCACCAATTTGTGGCACTCGTCTGCCTTGAATTAATACTTGCATTTTGCCGGAGAGATTCCGAGGAACTCCATCAGCGTAACCAATACCGACGACAGCGAGGCGCATTTCGTGTGGGGCAATAAATTGATGACCGTAGCTAACACCAGTGCCGGCAGCGATGGTTTTGATGTGAGTGACTCGCGCTTTTAATTGTAAAACTGGCTTGAAGTCGAGACGCGATCGCAAGTGAACAGCTGGTGAAAGTCCGTATATAGCTAATCCTACACGTACCATATCATAATGCAAAGCCGGATCACAAAGAGTGGCGGCTGAATTTGCCAAGTGTAAACAAGGTGGTTCTATTCCCAAAGCTTTAATTTGGGCGATCGCCTTCTCAAATCGTTGATGCTGTTGTATCATCACTTGGGGGTCGAGACTATCTGCCGTTGCCAGGTGAGAATAAATGCTCTTTATTTCTAAATGAGGCAAAGAATGCACTAACTGGACAAACTCACCTGCTTGTTGCCAATTTGTGCCTAATCTAGACATTCCCGTGTCTAACTTGATGTGTACGGGAATGGAGCCAGTAAACTTAATCGCTTCTAGGGTATCGGAAAATATTAGTGCTTGTTTCGGGTTGCACAGTGTTGCTTGAAGTTTCCAATGAGCGATCGCGTGAATTTGCTCTAATGTATGAGTTGCTCCTAAAATCAAAATTGGAGCTTTAATTCCAGCTTCGCGCAATTGAATTGCCTCTGGAACTGTAGCGACTCCTAACCAACTTGCCCCGGATTGTAACACTGTCTGAGCGACTGTTACAGATCCATGTCCATAAGCATCAGCTTTCACCACTGCCATTAACTCAGTATGCGGTGATAACAAACTTCGCAACTGATGTACATTGTGAGACAAAGCACCTAAATCAATTTCCACCCAAGCGCGTTGCGAGAACCACGCGTAAGTGTCGCAGTGCTGATTTTCCACCACACGAGGAGTTTGCTTGCGACTTAACATTTTTATTTTCTCCTATCACACCATGAACACTCTTTTAACTGTGACTATCTACTTATTTCATCGCTAGAAGCACTCATCAGATTTAATCAGAAAGTTTACCTCTCGTTACTTAATTGGCACAACCTGATAATTTGATGCTGGCAAAGTTAATTAAAATATTGTCGGAAGTATAATTTATTCTCATGTTCAAAGCCGAGTAGAACTGTGTTAATATATGTAAAACTAATACATTGAGCGCTAATCAATGGGGAAGGTTTTAGTCCTTAACGCCTCTTACGAACCGCTCAACATCACAAGCTGGCGTCGTGCGGTGGTTTTATTGATCAAAGGCAAGGCAGAGCGCGTGGAACACAATGGTAAATTCCTGTATTCGGAATTTCCGCTGCCAACTGTGATCCGCTTGCGCCATTATGTGCGCGTTCCCTACAAGGAAATTCCTCTTACTCGCCGAAATATCTTGCATCGTGACGGTCACACTTGTCAATACTGCGGCTACGCGGGAGATGAGTTGACCCTAGACCACGTTTTACCGCGATCGCGTCGTGGCGGCGATACCTGGGATAACATTGTTACGGCTTGTGTCCGCTGCAATGTTAAAAAAGGCAGCCGCACGCCTCACGAAGCTAACATGCCTTTGCGTCATCCGCCAAGACAGCCTTATAGCAGCCTCTACTTTGAGGTGAGCAAACATCTTAAAAGTGGACTACACCAAGAGTGGCAAAAATATGTCATAGGACTTTGATAATTATTTTTCCTTTTTAGAACAGTCGGAAGAAAGCAAGGATTTTTGTTGCATATTCCCAGGACAGAAATTCTAACTTTCCTTTGGGGAATATTTATCGAAAAACTGGGTTTAAAATCCCGTGCTTCGTTTCCCAGCTTTATATTAACAAGTCAGATCTTATGTGAGAATATACTACATAAGATTAAACAAATCTATCTATGTTGGTTCTCGAAGCGAAATTACAAGGTAAAATAGAGCAGTACAACCTCATTGATGAGGCGATTCGTACTGCTCTGTTTTGTCGTAATAAAGCTCTGAGGTATTGGATAGATAATCGCGGTGCGGGTAGATACGACCTCAATAAGTTCATGGCTGTGCTTTCCAAAGAGTTTGAATTTGCCAACAAATTGAACTCGCAAGCAAGACAGTCAAGCGCTGAAAGGGCATGGTCAGGCATTGCCAGATTTTTTGACAACTGCAAAAAGAAAGTGTCAGGTAAAAAAGGGTATCCAAAATTTAAGAAACGCGGTCACTCAGTTGAGTATAAACAAACTGGATGGAAGCTTTCTGAAGATCGGAAACACCTAACTTTGACCGATGGTTTCAAGATTGGCAGACTCAAATTAGTTGGCAGTCGAAATCTAAATTTCTACCAGATTGAGCAAATTAAACGGGTCAGACTGGTACACCGTGCTGATGGTTACTATGCTCAGTTTTGTGTCGATGTTGACCGTAGAGAAGAGATAGAGCCAACTCAAACCACTATTGGCTTAGATGTTGGTTTAAACCATTTCTATACCGACTCCAAAGGTCAAGTTGTCGAAAACCCTAGATATCTTAGAAAATCAGAGCGCCAACTCAAAAAGTTGCAACGCAAAGTTTCTAAGCGTAAAAAGGGATCGGCTAATCGTAGGAAAGCAATTAAACGATTAGCAAGAAAACATTTGCAAGTAAGTAGGCAGCGTAAAGACTTTGCGGTAAAGACTGCAAGGTGCGTAGTTCGGTCTAACGACCTGATTGCTTACGAAGATTTGCTTGTTGCGAATATGGTGAGCCAGCGCGTTGGGCGGGTTTCCCGACTTGAAGCGACTGGCGAACCCGTCAGGGTTAAAAATCACAAACTAGCTAAGTCTATCAGTAATGCAAGCTGGTCAATGTTTCGAGATTGGGTTGAGTATTTTGGTAAAGTATTTGGGAAAGTCACAGTTGCAGTGCCGCCTCACTATACGAGTCAAAATTGCTCAAATTGTGGTAAGCAAGTGGTCAAAACATTGAGCCAAAGAACGCATTGCTGTAGGCATTGTGGCACTGCACTAGACCGTGACCACAATGCGGCTCTGAATATCTTAGCTATTGGTCTAAATAGGGTAGGGCATACCCAAATTAACGCCTGTGGAGAGTTCGACCTCTACCAAGTTGATGTAAGTCTACTTGGTAAGTTGTCTCACTGAATCAGGAATCCCCGTCACAGAGAGTGCGGGGAGTGTCAATGGTATACTATTTTTACCAGGTAAAGTTAATCAACCTGTCTAAAAAACCCAGTAATCTAAACGGTTAATTCGCTTACCTTCTCCCAAAGGGAGAAGGTAATGCCAAGACAATCGAAGATATGGGGTTCTATTCCATACCCAGGAATAGGTAAAATATTTAGTGTCAAGCAATTAAATTCTCCCCCTACTCACTTGAAAAGCTTGTCATTGACTTCGGAAGTCAACCCTGATGATTTGGAAATAAACTCGGAAGCGATTGAGCTTCCAACCACAAAGCCGTCCTTTGTGACAAATGACGGAAATAATTCTTCAGCTGGACGTAATAGCCAGGTGAATCAGAAATCAGAAGAGTTGCGTCATACCCTTACAGCACACCGACACGATCGCCAGCTGGTAATTCTACAAGATTTTCCTGACCCTGATGCTCTTTCTTGTGCTTGGGCTTACCAATTAATTGCCCAGCAGTACGATATAAAATGTGAAATAATTTACGCGGGCACACTCTCCCACCAAGAAAACATTGCCTTAGTCAAGCTGACAGGTTTACCAGCACAGCGTTGGTCAGTGCAAACCCTGAAAAGTAAAGATTTGTCATCTTATCAAGGTTTCGTATTAATCGATAACCAAGGAACGACTAGTCAACTATTGCCAGTAGTGCAGCAGGCAGGAATGCCACTAGTAGCGGTCATTGATCATCATAGTTCACAAGGGGATCTCAAGTCAGAATTTATTGACATCCGTCCTTTTGTGCGAGCAACGGCAACGATTTTTACGCAGTACTTACAAGCGGGGTTATTGACCTTAGATAATGGCACAAATCAGCACATAAAGTGTGCTACTGCCTTGATGCATGGCTTGCGATCTGATACAAATCGACTGATGCAAGCGCAAGAAGAGGACTTTATGGCAGCTGCGTATCTAAGTCGATTTTGTGATGTACAATTGCTGAACGCAGTACTACAGGCAAATCGTTCCAAGCCAGTGATGGATGTGATTGAGCGATCGCTAAAAAATCGCATCGTCAAAAATAACTTTTCCATTGCAGGTGTGGGGTACATACGCTACGATGACCGCGATGCCATCCCCCAAGCGGCTGATTTTTTAGTCACAGAAGAAAACGTTCATACCGCCGTAGTTTACGGCATTGTTCACGACGAAGATGAGGAAATCGAAGTAGTTGTAGGTTCTTTGAGAACTACCAAACTTACTTTAGATCCCGACGAGTTTATCAAAGAAGCCTTTGGGCAAGATAGTACCGGACGCTTCTTTGGTGGTGGGAGAACCAGCGCAGGTGGATTTGAGATTCCGATGGGTTTCTTATCGGGATGCAACGAAAATTCTCCCTATGCGAAGATGAAATGGGAAGTCTTCGATGCCCAAATTAAACAGAAGTTGTGGCGGTTGGTGAATCCTAAAGATCATTTGATTCAATCTGAGTAGGGATAGTGGGTAGTGGGTAGTGGGTAGTTGATAGTAGATAATTAATAACTGTTGACTGTTAAACGTCAACGCACCCACTATCAATTAATAACTAACAACCTGTGGAACTGTACTTAATTCGTCATGGGATCGCCGAATCGGGTGGAGCTGATATTACAGATGAAGAGCGATCGCTTACCAAAGAAGGGCGACAAAAAACTGATAAAATTGCCCAACGACTGAAAATGTTGGGTTTATACTTTGATTTGATTGCCACCAGTCCCTTAGTACGCGCTCGTCAAACCGCAGAAATCCTCATTGCCACCGGACTAAGTTCGCAAATGGAAGAATGTACCCACCTTGGCTTTGATAGCGATATTCATAGTTGGGTTCGGGACTGGTTAGAACCAAGAAATTATTCACCGCAAACGCAACTAGCGCTGGTTGGACATGAACCTTGTTTGAGCGAATGGGCGGAAATTCTCCTTTGGGGTGATGCAAAAGGAAGTTTAGTCCTCAAAAAAGCAGGTATGATCGGAATAAAACTACCAGAAAAAGGCTCATATCTGGGTCGTAGTCAGATGTTTTGGTTGACACCACCCAAGTATTTGCTATAACGGTTTCTTTATAGTTTTAAAACGACTATGGTTACAAGAGATACTGTTATGACGATAACATTTTCTGGTAATTTAACCTCAGCAAAACTTTCATAAAACAGATGGTGTTGCCATGATGGTGTGCGAATATAAGCCCGGTTTGGAAGGCATTCCCGCCGCCCAATCCAGTATCAGCTGTGTTGACGGGCAAAAGGGAATACTAGAGTATCGTGGCATCAGAATTGAGGAACTAGCAGAAAAAAGTACATTTCTGGAAACTGCTTATTTGTTAATCTGGGGTCAATTGCCCACGTCAGAAGAACTAAAAGAGTTTGAGCATGAAGTTCGCCACCATAGACGGATAAAATACCGCATCCGCGACATGATGAAATGCTTTCCAGAAAGCGGTCATCCAATGGATGCTCTGCAAGCCTCAGCCGCAGCTTTAGGCTTGTTTTATTCGCGCCGCGACTTACATAACCCTATCTACATTCGGGATGCAGTGGTTCGCTTGTTGGCAACCATTCCGACAATGGTAGCAGCGTTTCAGTTAATGCGAAAAGGTAACGATCCGGTGCGTCCTCGCGATGACCTGGATTACTCCGCTAACTTTCTCTATATGTTGAGCGAGAAAGAACCCGATCCGCTAGCGGCGCGAATTTTTGATGTCTGCTTGATACTTCATGCCGAGCATACAATGAATGCCTCCACCTTCAGTGCGAGGGTGACAGCTTCTACCTTAACTGACCCTTACGCCGTGGTTGCCAGTGCAGTCGGAACCTTGGGAGGACCCTTGCACGGTGGGGCAAACGAAGAAGTAATTCAGATGTTAGAAGAAATTGGCTCGGTAGCAAACGTGCGTCCCTACTTAGAAGATTGTCTGCAACGCAAAGCCAAAATTATGGGCTTTGGACATCGTGTTTACAAAGTGAAAGACCCACGAGCCACGATTTTGCAAGACTTAGCACAGCAATTGTTTGCGAAGTTCGGCAGTGACAAGCACTATGACATCGCCGTGGAGATGGAACGGGTGGTAGAAGAAAAACTCGGTCACAAAGGAATTTATCCTAATGTTGACTTTTATTCGGGTTTAGTGTATGCCAAATTAGGAATTCCTACAGATTTGTTTACACCAATATTTGCGATCGCTCGTGTTACCGGTTGGTTAGCTCACTGGAAAGAACAACTCGCAGAAAACCGCATTTTTCGTCCTACCCAAGTTTACAACGGTCTGCACGAAATTGCTTACACCGCTATTGAAGAACGTTAGAAGGAGTGGGAGAGGGGGGGATGGGGAGAGGGGGGAAAGAAGAATTATTCTCCTTGTCCTCCACTCCCCCACTCCTCCACTCCCCCACTCCCCCATGCCCTCAATCATTACCATAAGTAAAACTTCTCATCAGTAAAAGGAGGGCAAAAACCATCCAACGATATACTAGGCATGGGAATTAGCAATAAATCTTCAATCAAGCGTCAACAAGAGCAGAATTATTAATGGAAAAATTTACAAATATTAACTCAAATTAATAGTTGTAAATTACTAAGAGTCAATGACTTCAACAACGGAAAAATGAATCCAGGAATTGATCTCCAAGGAACTTTTATTAAATCCCTCATGGATTTGGGGCTACCATCCGGTACAGCCAAAGCAATTTGGATGCCCCTGCCGATGATATTGATGCTCATTGGGGCAACAGTTGGTGTGCTGGTTTGTGTTTGGCTGGAAAGGAAGATTTCCGCAGCCGCACAGCAGCGGATTGGACCTGAATACATAGGACCTTTAGGTTTGTTGGCTCCTGTAGCTGATGGTCTGAAGTTGGTATTCAAAGAAGATGTAGTGCCTGCTCAGGCTGACCCCTGGCTGTTTACCCTCGGTCCAATCATCGTTGTATTACCAGTATTTCTGTCATATTTGATTGTGCCTTTTGGACAGAATATTCTGATTAGCAATATTGGCACAGGTGTCTTTTTGTGGATCGCTTTGTCTAGTATTCAGCCCATTGGTTTGCTGATGGCTGGTTATGCCTCAAATAACAAATACTCCCTCTTAGGGGGGTTGCGGGCAGCAGCGCAATCGATTAGTTATGAGATTCCTTTGGCGTTATCGGTGTTAGCGATCGTTATGATGTCTAACAGCCTCAGCACCGTTGATATCGTCAATCAACAATCCGGTTACGGCATCTTGGGATGGAACATTTGGCGGCAACCAGTCGGTTTCATCATCTTTTGGATATCCGCGCTAGCCGAATGTGAAAGATTGCCCTTTGACTTACCCGAAGCGGAAGAAGAACTAGTAGCAGGTTATCAGACTGAATATTCTGGGATGAAATTCGCCTTATTCTACCTCAGTTCTTATGTCAACCTGGTGCTTTCTGCTTTGCTAGTATCAGTTTTATACCTGGGTGGCTGGGATTTTCCCATTTCACTTAACTTGATTGCTGGTTGGGTAGGAGTCAGCGAAACTAATCCCGTATTGCAGATCATCGATGCCTCACTAGGCATCACCATGACCTTACTTAAGGCTTACTTCCTAGTCTTTCTCGCAATTCTCTTGCGCTGGACAGTTCCACGGGTTCGCATTGACCAATTGCTAGATTTAGGATGGAAATTCTTACTACCAATTGCATTGGTTAACCTTCTATTAACCGCTGCCTTGAAACTAGCCTTTCCCGTTGCTTTTGGCGGCTAAACCAACCAAAATTGAAGAGAGAGACACAAAATGTTAAAGTTCCTAAAACAAGTTGGTGATTACGCCAAAGAAACAGTACAAGCGGCTCGTCACATTGGTCAAGGTTTGTCTGTCACCTTCGACCACATGCAACGGCGTCCAATAACCGTCCAGTATCCTTACGAAAAGCTGATTCTCGGTGAGCGGTTTCGCGGTAGAATTCACTTTGAATTTGATAAGTGTATTGCTTGCGAAGTTTGTGTCCGTGTTTGTCCAATTAACTTGCCTGTAGTTGATTGGGAATACGACAAGGCAAGCAAAAAGAAAAAGCTCAACCACTACAGCATCGACTTTGGAGTTTGTATCTTCTGCGGTAACTGCGTGGAATATTGCCCAACTAACTGTTTATCGATGACAGAAGAGTATGAGCTTTCCACATACGATCGCCATGAATTAAACTATGACAGCGTGGCTCTAGGTCGTTTGCCTTACAAAGTTACAGATGACCCAATGGTAACACCACTACGCGAACTGGTTTACCTACCTAAAGGCGTGATGGAACCCCACGGTTTGCCAGCAGATGCACCCCGCGCCGGTGCCCGTCCAGAAGACCTTGTGGAACAGTAAAAATCACTTTAATTAGTCCATAGTCAACAGTCCAAAGTCAAGAGTTTTTGACTAATGACTAATGACTAGTGACCATTGACCATTGACCATTGACAGAGGACAAAAAACAGTGAATCTAGCGGAAGGAGTACAAATAGTTTCCTTTGGCATACTGGCGGTGATGATGGTAGGATCAGCCCTTGGTGTAGTGCTGTTCTCAAACATCGTTTATTCTGCTTTTATGTTGGCAGGCGTTTTTATTAGTATTGCTGGCTTGTATCTGTTGCTGAATGGTGACTTCGTAGCCTCAGCGCAATTGCTAGTTTACGTCGGTGCGGTGAACGTGCTGATTTTATTTGCCATTATGTTGGTAAATAAACGAGAAGATTTTGTGCCGCTTCCCAATGCTTGGATACGTAAAGCACTAACGGGGGTAGTCAGTCTAGGATTATTTACCCTGTTAAGTACGATGGTCTTAGCGACACCTTGGAGTCACTCAACTCCTGTTATTGGTGGTGAAAGTTCTACCGTTTTAATTGGTGAGCATTTATTTACTGACTTTTTGCTACCTTTTGAACTCGCTTCCATTTTATTGCTGATAGCAATGGTGGGAGCAATTATTTTGGCGCGTCGCGAGTATTTGCCAGAGCCATTATCATCTGGATTGCCGCAAACCATTTTAACTTTGCCAGAACGCCCCAGAGAACTGGTATCGGCTGGTACTAGTACTGACTCAGATGGTACTGATATTAATCGTGGTGGTTCTCGTCGCGAATAATTGATAACTTTCTACCTGTGGTAGAGACGTTCCGCCGGAACTACCTGTGGTAGAGACGTTCCGCCGGAACTACCTGTGGTAGAGACGTTCCGCCGGAACTACCTGTGGTAGAGACGTTCCGCCGGAACGTCTCTACAATACGTGTCCTAACTAGGGACATGATATAACCACGCTCCAACCAACGACTAACGACTAACAAACAAATTCATGCAACTCCAGTACTTTTTATTACTAGCAGCGGCTTTGTTCTGTATTGGCATCTTTGGTTTAATTACTAGCCGTAATGCCGTGCGGGTGCTGATGTCGATTGAGTTGATGCTGAATGCTGTTAATCTGAATTTAATGGCATTTTCCAACTTCCTAGACTCAACATTAATTAAAGGTCAAGTTTTCACAATATTTGTGATTACCGTGGCAGCTGCTGAAGCGGCAGTTGGTTTAGCGATCGTGCTTGCTATTTATCGCAACCGTGATACTGTCGATATGGAGCAGTTTAATCTTCTTAAGTGGTGATGTCAGGAACCCTAGCCTAAAGGCATAGGGCTTGCATGAGAACTCATCAAGCCATTCTGACCAGCCTAAGTCTTAACTGACTACGTTTTTTGAGTCACGACACCGGAGAATGCGAAGCTAGTTTTCCGCTCTGTCACTTGTAATTAAACAGTTCTAAGGTCACTGGAATAGTGTTACAAGTTTAAAAAGCTCTTAAAACATTGGCGTTCGCGAAGCGTCTCCCCTTGGGAGAAGCTAACTTTACCCCGAAAGGGAGGTTCCGCGAGGAACAAAACCGTTATGCGTACAGAGTTGTGAGATTTGAAATGGTAATTGTCCCATTGAAAGTGCAATACAACGGCACACCGAATTAAACAACCCCCGTGTAATGGAGCAAATATAAAGCCGTCCTTCTAGGACGGGGTTTCAGACCGCAAGGAGTTTCGATGAAGTGCAACTCAAGCAAGTAATCATTGCTTATAAAGCGAGAGACCCTCAAAGCAAACGCTGGGCTGAAATCTGTGCCAAGCAACTCGAAGACCGCCAATGCCACGTATTGATGGGACCCAGTGGACCAAAAGACAATCCTTATCCGGTGTTTTTGGCTTCTGTAGGGCAACCAATCGATCTGGCTGTGGTACTTGGCGGTGATGGTACTGTTTTAACTGCTGCAAGACATTTAGCCCCAGCTGGTATCCCAATATTGGCAGTGAATGTGGGAGGTCATCTGGGGTTTTTAACTGAGTCGGTGGATGAATTTCAGGATACGGAGAAGGTTTGGGATCGACTGCTGGAGGATCGCTATGCTATCCAGCGGCGTATGATGCTACAAGCTGCGGTGTATGAGGGACATGGGACAAATATTGAACCTGTTACCGAACGCTACCTAGCTTTGAATGATATGAGTATTAAACCTGCTTCTGCCGATCGCATGATCACTTCAATTTTAGAAATGGAAATTGATGGTGAGATTGTCGATCAGTATCAAGGAGATGGTTTAGTTCTAGCTACTCCCACCGGTTCCACTGGTTACACCGTTTCTGCCAACGGTCCGATAATGCACGATGGGATGGAAGCTATTACCATCACTCCCATTTGTCCAATGAGTCTTTCTAGTCGTCCTCTGGTCTTACCTCCCGGTTCCGTTGTTAGCATCTGGCCCTTGGGGGATTATGAGTTAAATACCAAGCTGTGGATGGATGGGGTTTTAGCTACTTCAATTTGGCCAGGACACCGCGTTGATGTGCGGATGGCAGATTGTCGCTCTAAGTTTATTATTCTGCGGGAAAATTATTCCTACTATCAAACCCTGCGAGAGAAATTACTGTGGACGGGGACAAGGATTCGCTATAGTAATAATAATCAGCATAATTGATAGAGGTTATGCCATCGCATTTAATCTCCAAAAATAACATGCGATCGGTGGAGTAGAAATTAATTATGGGTTATCCGAAACCTTTGATTAGACGTAGCATTGCTACGTCTTTTATATTAGACGCCTAAATTAAAATCTTGGACTTTGGACAAAAGTCTTGTATCATTCCAGAGAATGTAAAAAAGCAGTTTTTGGCTCTTTTATTCGGTCAACTGATGAAGAGCGATCGCCCAACCCATTCAATTTCTTAGCGTTATTTTCATTCGTTAGATATATTGACAAATGCGTCATAATCTTAAACTGTCACCAATGCGCTAACTTCTATTATGCAACGCCTGATGAAGACTGCTCTCAAGTTGGATACCCCAACCCAAGAAAGCACGCGATTATTTTCTAACATCGAATTTGATGGCAATAAGCTAACTCATCAATCGGGTAGTGTTTTAGGAGGCACTGCACTTATTGCTGGAACAACTATTGGTGCTGGTATTCTCGCTTTACCTGCGGTTACTCTGTCCTCTGGCGTTTTGCCATCTACAGTCCTGCTCATTGCTATTTGGCTCTACACTTTAATCTCAGGTCTAATGATCGCAGAAGTGACTTTGAACACGATGCATCGTGTGGGGCGCCCCAATTTAGGTCTGTTGTTCATTGTTGAGAATACCCTTGGGTTTGTGGGAGCGCGGATTGCTGCTGCCGTATATCTTTTTTTGAACTATGCCTTCCTTGTGGCATACATTACCAAAGGTGGAGAGATTCTAGTCGATGCTGCATCTGTTGTGTGCAATGTGCAGAAGGTTTTGCCGGAGTGGGTGGGGATAACAACATTCACTCTCTTATTTGGCAGTATGATGTATTTTGGGCGAGAAAAGATTGTCGAGAAATTAAACAATGTATTTGTAGCGATTCTCATTGCTTCATTTCTAGGAATATTGTTGCTGATCTCAACCCATCTTCAAATTGGCAAACTCTTATATCAGAACTGGACTGCGGTGACTCCTGCTGTTTCAGTCATGTTGGTAGCCATGTTTTACCACAACATTGTGCCGCTAGTTGTGGCTCAAATGGAAGGAGATGCCCGAAAGATTCGTTCCTGCATCGTCATTGGTTCTGGGATTCCCCTAGTGATGTTCTTAGCCTGGAATGCAGTGATTTTGGGAAGCATAACTCCCGATATAGTCCAAAATATATCTAATGGCAGAACTGTTTTTGACCCCCTGCAAATTTTACGTTCAGGGAGTACCGGAGAATCCTTAGGAGCGCTAGTATCTGTTTTTTCAGAGTTTGCAACCATAACATCATTCATCGGAGTTGTATACAGTTTGCTAGATTTCTTCAAAGGTATTTCCAATGTTGATAATAATCAACTTTCTAAAAGCCAGCCGCTCTATTTAATAATTCTTGCACCGCCGATGATTCTGGGAGCGCTTAATCCTAGCATCTTTTTTACCGCTCTAGATTACTCTGGAACCTTTAGTGTCTCAGTTTTAGCAGGGATTATTCCGGCGTTAATGATTTGGAAGCAACGTGAAGCGCACTCACACTCAAATAGCATTAACCATCAGCTTGCCCCTGGTGGTAAGGTGATATTTATTTCAATGATTGTAATTGGATTCCTCTTTATATGGACATGATTGATTTGGGGTAGCCGTTCACAGGATTTAAAAAGTATACCCAGCGCAGAATAATAATTGAATCACAAAATGGCTCAATTGAGGTAAAAGCAGATTACAACCGCCTCAAACAAGTATTGCTTAATTTAAGAGATATCGTTGATGCGGTTTACCCTTCTTTTTTGCTATCCCAACTCACATAAGCCGTATACTAAATTAAGAATGCATATTTGATTTTCTGAAAGTCTCTAACATATAACGGTTCTTATGCAAATAAAGTACAACTTTGTCTGCGTTCATCTGCATTCATTGCGGTTACTGAATGATATATTCACCCACTTGAAGACTGCTGAACTTAGAGCTTTGTAATTCGGGACTAGATAGAAAGTAGCGTCAAATTTTTAAAACGGAGAAATAGAATTTGTTAGGAACAACTTCGGCATCCAAGAAGCTTGCTCAGATGATCTATGGTTACTGGCAAAGTCAGTGCCTTTATATAGCAACCAACTTAGATATACCTAACCTTTTACAGTCAGAACCAATGACTGTAGAAGCGATCGCAAAAGCAACCTCTACAAAAGTAGAAACATTGTATGTTGTTTTGCGTGCTTTAGCTCATTTAGGTGTGTTTGCAGAAAAGCCCGGACGTGTATTTGCAGCAACAGAACTCTCAGAAGAACTGATTACAAATGCAGAGCCTTCTCTTGGACATTTTGTGCTGCATATTACAGAACCCTCTATGTGGGATGCTTGGAGGGAATTAGGGAATTCGTTAAAAACAGGGGAAGTAGCTTTTGAAAGGGCACATGGCAAGAAATTCTACGACTTCTTCATGACGGAAAACCCCGATAGTAGAAATATGTTCAACAATGCCATGAGCTTTTTAACGAATCAGGCTGTTGATTCACTGTTTGAAGTCTATGACTTTAGTCAGTTTAATACAGTTATGGACGTTGGAGGCAATCAAGGCGCACTGATTGCCCATATTGTCAACAAATTCGGCTGTAAAGGCATATTGTTTGACCTACCCCATGAGGTTGAGACAGCTCCTGCTTTCTTAGCAACCCAGGGACTTGATGAAGATGCAGTGCAAGTCATTGGTGGTAGTGCTTTGGAGGAGATACCAAAGGGTGCAGATGCGATCGTTATGAAGTATTTCCTCTCCGTATTCAGTGTTGAAGACGCAATCAAGGTAGTAACTCGATGCAGAGAGTCTCTCCCGAAACAAGGTAAAGTAGTACTTCTACAAACACTCGTTCCACCTCGTGGTGCGCCAGTAGAATATCCAGATGGGACGATCCCATCTCTTGCTGCTGTTCAGATGATGGTAACGAATCCAGGGGGTTATTGGCGCACGGAACAAGAATATAAGGATCTGTTTCAAGCTAGTGGCTTTCAACTGGAAAAAGTCATTTACACAGGAACTAGCCTGACGGTGATGGAATTTCAAAAGTCTTCGATTGACTGATAATTGATATCATGTCCGCTTAATTAACAGTAATAAAAACCTACCTACCGTCGTAGAGACGTTCCGCCGGAACGTCTCTACCCGCCGGAACGTCTCTACATTTATGTACTAGAATCCATCCAGACATGATTTCAAGCATTCTGCTAAAACTTGTAAATGAGGTTCTAAAATTAATGTGTAGTGATTACCAGAAACATCAACAATTTTTATATCTTCCGCATCCATTATAGAGAATAATTCCACCCACACGAGGGTTGGATCGGGAGCCATGATATGCTTTTCTCTGGCTCTGAACACAGTAACTTTTCCTGGATATGGCTGTTTTTCATAAGAATAAGTTGCCTTTAGCGTTCCAACTAACACATCAACAATACGTCGGTTTTGATTTGATGGCGGTAATATTTTGACTTTTATTGCCTTGTCAAGGATGTAGTTGATTTGTTCATCAACATTCAAGTGCTTGATTTCATCAGTCGTTACCAGATTATCCTGACCTAACATTCCGCCCAAATACCTGGAAAGAGCGCCAACCAAATAGGGAGCGTCAATTTTCTTGTTTTTATCTAACAGAATTGGAACGTAGGAATCCAGTATTGCTAACAACGAGACTTCCTGTCCCTGTTTGTGCAGTTGTTGTGCCATTTCATACGCCACAACTCCCCCGAATGACCAGCCACCAATAGAGTACGGACCTTGAGGCTGAAACTTGTGAATTGCTTGGATATACAGGCTTGCCATATCCTCGACTCGCGTTAAGGGTTCTTCTCCTCCATGAAAACCTTGCGCTTGCAAGCCATAAAACGGTTGGTCAGTACTTAGATATTGCGCTAGTTTTAAGTAGGACATAACATGCCCTCCCGCAGGATGTACGCAGAAAAATGGTTGCTTATTACCTTTTGGCTGGATGGGAATCAGGGGGGAGCGATCAAAAGTATCTGGACTGGTATTAAGAAGGTTGGCAAACTTTTCAATGGTGGGATTAATGAGGACTGCTGATAAAGGTAATTCTTTACCAAACTGCTGCTCGATTGAAGCTATAAAATGGATTGCTGAGAGAGAATTTCCGCCAATTTCAAAGAAGTTATCTTTAACACCTACTGGCTGAATGTTTAAAATCTCTGACCAGATTTTTGCTAATCCCCGTTCGGTATCATTGCGCGGTGTGATAAATTCATTGTGTTGGCTGAAGCTAGAAACTGTTGGCTTTGGCAAAGCGCGACGGTTTACTTTTCCACTGGGAGTCAAGGGTAATGCATCTAATATCACAAAAGCTATTGGAATCATGTAATCGGGTAGCTTCTGTCTGAGGAAATCACGCAGGGTTTCCGGGGTTGGTTGTTGCTGTTGAGCAGTAAAATAAGCTACTATTTGTTTTTCTTCTGATTGATCAGAACGGGCAATCACAACCGCTTCTCGCACTTGTGGATGAGCAGATAGAGTGTTTTCTATTTCCCCAAGTTCAATCCGAAATCCCCGAATTTTCACTTGATGGTCTATTCGACTAACGTATTCAATGTTGCCATCATGCAGGTAACGAGCTAAATCTCCTGTTTTGTAAAGACAGTAACCCACTGAAAAGGGATTAGCCACAAACCTTTCAGCAGTTAGTTCAAGACGGTTGAGATAACCGCGTGCAACTCCAACACCACCTATATACAATTCGGCAATAACTCCCACTGGAACTGGTTGGAAATAAGAATCTAATATGTAAATTTGTGTGTTAGCAATGGGACGACCGATGGGAGCTAAAGCATGAGATAATTGGGCAGCTTCTACTTTAGAGACAGTTGACCAAATGGTAGTTTCAGTTGGTCCGTAAAGATTCCATACAGCCGCACTTTTTTTTAATAAATGCTGTGCCAAGTCGCTAGTTAATCCTTCCCCACCGCACAGAATTTTTAATTGCGGAGAACCACTCCATCCCGCTGCAAGCAACATCCGCCAACTAGCTGGAGTGGCTTGCATAATCGTCGCACCAGAAGTATCAATTAGCTTTTTCAGTAGCTTGCCATCACTAGCTACACGAGAAGTAGCTAATACCACCTGAGCGCCCGTAATTAAGGGCAGATATAGTTCCAGAGCAGCAATATCAAATGATACTGTAGTAACTGCCAAAAGCACATCTGACTCTGTGATACCGGGTTCAGACTGCATGGATTTTAAGAAATTGACCACAGCGCTGTGAGGAATTTCCACTCCTTTCGGCTTACCAGTTGAGCCAGAGGTATAAATAACGTAAGCAAGATTTTTGGACGTGGTACGTGATGCAGGATTGTCTTTGCTATGGGTAGCAATATTTTTCTGGTTTGTACGTAAACAGACTACCTTCCTATGTTCATCATCAGCAAATAACTTTTGATTATCAGTCAGCAACACTGGCACTTTAGAATCAGATAAGATTAATTCCAAGCGTTCTTGTGGTAATCGCGGATCTAATGGTAGATAAGCTGCACCAGCTTTCAGAATTCCCAAAAGTCCTACTAGCATCTCTAAAGAACGCTCAATGCAAATACCCACTAAAACCTCTGGTTTAACTCCCAGTGTTTGTAAGTAGTGCGCTAATTGATTTGCACGCTGGTTTAGTTGACGATAGGTAAGCTGTTCACCGGCAAAAGAAACTGCGATCGCATTGCTGTTTTGCTCTACCTGTGCTTCAATTAATTGGTGGAGACATAGAGTCAGGTCATAATCAGTCTGAGTAGCATTCCACCCAACCAATATTTTCTCTCGTTCCCTCTCACTCAGCAATCGTAACTGAGCTACTGGCTGTTCTGGATTTGATACAATACTTTCCAGTAAATTCTGAAAATGTCTGCTTATCTGAGCAACTGTCGTTTCATCTAACAGATTGCTGTTGTAATAAAAACAACTCTGCAATGATTCAGAAAGCTGGATGACTTCCAAGCTTAAATCAAATTCTAGTTCGATTTGATCACAGTTTTTCGACTGTTTTCTGACTCCTGACTCGAATAAATTTGATATATTTTCCTGTTTATTTAGATTTTGGAAAGTAAATGAAGCTTGACAAATAGGTGAATCACTTGAATTTAACTTTGACTGTAATTCCTTTACCAATAAAGCAAACGGATAATCTTGATAATGCCTTATTTCTAAAGCAGTATGACTAACTTGATTCAGAAAATTTTTAAATGAAATACTTTCGGAAATAAAATCCCGTGATACTACTACGTTAAAAAACTCACTAGCAACTCTTTCCAACTCGAGACTATCTTGCTGATTTAGTCGCAAAGCAACCAGAATATCTGTTTCATTTGTATAACGGTAAAGTAAAACTTTAAATGCTGCCAAAATAAGGTTCTCAAGGCTGACACTTTCACTATTTGCCAGGTCTTTGAGTAACCCAGTTAGTTTATTGTTGATTATAAAAGTATAGGAGGAGCAATCATAACTTTTTATGGAAGAACGCGGTAACGTAGTAGGTAAATTAAGTAAAGGTAATTCTCCCGCTAACTGTTTTTCCCAATATTCTTTAAGTTCTGAGGGAGAAAATGATGCTTTTATCTTGATTGATTTATTCATATTTAATTACCAACAAAATTATTATCCCTATCTTTATATAGCGATTCTCACATTCATGAGGTACAGAAAGAAAGAAAGAATTAACCGCAGATGAAGATAGATAAACGCCGATGGACGCAGATAAATTTGTACCTCAGCAGACTAAAAAACGCTATATACTTAAACTACTTGTTAATAAAGCTGGTTTCATATCGCGAATGTTGCACATATTTCCAAAAGCAGTGAGTATTTTTCGCGGAAGTTTAGTATTGAGTCTACTATGAGCAACCTGTAGGTTATCCATAATGAGAATATCGCCTTGCTTCCACTGAAAAATGGCTGCATTTTTCCATTCAGCTTTGCCCAATTCTTTCGCTTCTGCTGCCGTCATCGTCGTGGGTTGATTATGCTCATTCAAAAAATATGTATTAAGGGTACTGGTTCGTTTTTGCGAACCATCGACAACAGTCGCTGCTGTTGTTAATCCTTGCTGAATTCTTTTGTACAATTTTGCTGGTAGCCAATTGTAATAGAGCCTCTGCCCAAATGAATACCGTTGTCCGAGGTTTCGATACCATTCTCTACTTACTAAACAATCAACAATGCTAAGACAAAAGCAGAGCCTATTCGTTCTTGGATGACTGAATAAGGGAATATGAGAACACTCAAAATTAATAGAGCCATCCTCTTCCCATGTAAAATCAAATTCTTGTTCCTGAAGAAGTTTGGTAATCTCGTCTTTCGATAGTTCCTCGAAGACAATCTCCAATAGATGGTTGGGAACATATCGCACAAATCGCTGAGGAAAGTTGCTAATTTTGTGCTGTAAGCTGGGAGATAAGCTATCAAATAGCTTTTCGGTATTTATGATGGGAGTTTCACCATATGAATCGGGCTGAATTTGGCAAAAAAAAGCAAGTACGCTGGGTCGTACTGGTACCATATTGAGTTCATTGTGGGGAGCAATAATCGTATTTGGTGGAGCTTCAGAAGAGGTGAAAACTTTATCAGTCATTCGTACACGATGTGCGCTGCCAAAGTGATAAAATGGCTCCAGTTCGACATTGAGTAGCTCCAAAACTTTTTGAAATTGTTCTGCACCCTCAACTTCAAATCCCCGAAACAAAATAGCTCCGTATGTATCTAGCTGTTTATTGAACCAGTCGCAACTTTCATTGAGTAGTGCTTTTAGAACTGTGAAAGATTTTTCATTGACTGGCTCTATAACTAAAGGGAGTTCTGTTTCAATACTTGAAAAGGTTTTTTCGTCATCCTGTAAAAACCGTAATTTCATATTTCTGGAAATAGAAATTGGAAGATTTTGCATCTTATTCATAAGAGTGAAAAATTTGCTCTACTTAGCAATTGACCAATAACCTTAAAACTCCCCAATTCCTAATCCCTCTAAACTGATTCAACCTCTGACTTGACAGCAGATTGGCTAGATGAACTTACATATACCCCTAACATAATCACAACAAAACTTATCAAGGTAGTCCAGTTGAGCTTTTCCGAAAAGATAAGCCAAGCTCCTTGAGCGCTCAGGACGGGAACAAATAGATCGCACAAGGAGACAAATCCTGAAGATAATCTGTTGAGGCAATAAGCATAAAGTCCCAGTCCTAGTATTTGACATACCAAAGCTAGGGAAATTACGGTCAACCATCCATTCAAAGAACAAGGGAAAATTCTATCTTCGCTGAATATAACAATGGGCAAAAGCAAAAGCGTACCGATCGCAGAACACCAAGTCATGATCGCGATTGGACTCAATTGAGTTCGTAGTTCTTCGACGATGAGTGGGTATAAACCAAGAAAACCGGCTGAGAGTAATGCCAGTATATCTCCTTGGAATTTGTCACCAGCGGATGAGAAGTCATGGTAGGCTAGGATGCAAGCTCCTAACATCGCGACAAACATACCCATAAGAAATCTACTGTCAAAGCGCTTCCCCCAAATCAGCCACCCCGCTAAGACGGTGAACAGTGGAGCCAAATTGTGCATGAGCGTAGAGTTCGCGACGCTAGTCTGATTTAGTGACCAAGCCCAGAGAATAAGAGTAGCAAACATTACAAAGCCAACTCCTAGCAAGAGCAAGAGTAGCCTGGTTGTATAAACTTGCGGTTTTGGTTCGCTATGAGATAGGCGTTTTTGCGCTGCTGTGACTCCATTCCACAGTGCAAAGGCAACAGTAGAGATCCAGAAGCGATTAAAGATGGTGGCATTTGGACCAAGTTCGCCTTCTTCGCTCAAGCGGATCAGAATTGGCGAGAAAGATAGGGCTATTAAACCTACTACCAATGAAATAATTGCTACGGTAGTTGGTGTTAGAAATGACTGTTCTTGTAAGAATTTCAGTTTAGCTTTAATCATCAATGTTTTAGAATAGCGTTGCTGGGTCTATTTGTCTTTCTGGCTAATTTGTTGCTTTTCGTAGTCTAGCAATACAAATGTACTATGAAAATATTCTTGTTGTTATGACCGAAGCAACACCGAAGAACGACGTATTAATATTAATAAAAGTGAGTAACTATATGTATACTATAAGCCTACTCAGTCACCCCCTCTCTCTACGAGTTTGCCAATATTAAAATCTATCCTTATCCAGCCTTTTTGTCTTTGCAGATTGTCCAGTAGGAGCAGGGGAATTTGCCAGTGGTGAACGGCTAGAAATGGTAGAGGGTCACTTAGACTAAAAATAGCATCCTTACCTCTCAAAATATTTTTGAACCATGTTTTCAGTTGACCAAATGACCTAACATTGGTCAGCCGCCAAATCTCGTGGTATAACCAGTAAGTAGGCTTACTATCAGGCAAAGGTTGCAAAGGATAGTCCGGATCTGGTACATAGCTCAAATACGCATCCGCGAGTTTTGGATGATTATAAAACATGGTGATAGCTGAGTGTGTGCGTGGGTTGCACTCGATCGCATAAACTGTTCCATCTTCAGCTTCAATAAAATCAAATGAAATTTGTCCAGTCAGCTTGAGTTCTTGAACAAAATGATTCACCCACTGAAAAATCTTTGAATTCTCCACATTTTCATAATTGACTTGGAAAGCGGATGATTCGCAGCAACAATACACCCTCAAGGAACCATTTCTGACTGTGCTGTGTGTGCAGTACTCTTTTCCAGGAATGAATTCCTGCATCAGCCAAGGATTATCTTTGCTAATTGGCAAACTCCGAACATGAGTTGCCATGTTTTCGTTGTTGTCAATTGGTAGCTTGGTCATGTCCAAGCGGTGAATTGAGTCATAGGCAATACTTTTAAGAATGTACTTGCGCTTGGAGTTGGTAAAGTCGAAGTTGAGAACTTGTTCCGGGTCTGTAATTAAGAAAGTCTTCGGGACTGATAAACCTAGAGAAAGCGCTTTTTGGCTAAAGGCAAACTTATCATCCAGCATCAAAGTGACTTCAGTATCAAAGTGGAAAACCTCACAACAGGCTGACAATGCTGGCTTTGCCAAGGAGTCGTAATAGCTGGCAACAGGACTACATACAGGAATATAAACGTGGATGTTTTCTTGTTTGGCGATCGCAATTAAAGCTCTCGTGTAGCCTTCTGGATCTTTCTGCGGTGCCGGAACAGTATAGAAGCGATCGACGGCGTTAGAAAATCGATGACCAGTTAACCAGTATTTATGAGTTTCCACCAAAACAACCCGATGTCCAGCTGCGTGAAGCGATCGCGCAAGTTGCAGCGCCTTCGTCATCTTACCACCGCTGACCATTACATTTTTTCGGTTCGGGTTGACAACAATTTGCTTGGGAAACAGACTCTTCAAAAAATTCCCAAACAGCGAAGCTAAGACAACAATGCAGTTAATCGGAAATGCTATCACCAGTAATAAGAGCGTAGCAATATTTTGAAAAGCCGCCACAATAGATGTTCTGAGGTTTTGGAATTGCGCCATCAGCATTGGGGGAGTGGGGGAAGCGTGGTGTGGGGGAGTGGGGGAGTGGGGGAAGCGTGGTGTGAAACAAGGCTTATTTGAACCCTATTGGGAGAAATAGTATGACTTCTTCCTTGTCCCTACTCTCCCCCTCCCCTAATTTACCGACGTCGGATAATGGTTAACCCATCTCGCAAGGGTAGTAGCACTTGCTCAACACGAGGATCGTCAGCAACAATGCGGTTGAATTGTGCGATCGCCTCTGCATTCGCAGTTCGCTCTTGTGGAGGTAAATAAACCAGTCCCTGAAGCAGGGTATTATCCACACAGATGATTCCGTGAGGTGCTAGCAAGTTACGGTCTAGCAGAGTTTGGAAATACTGCACATATTCCTTCTTATCAGCATCAATGAATACCAAGTCGAAGGATTCCTCGGCAGCGGCAAGCTTGTCAAGTGTTTCCAATGCTGACCCTACTTCCACCTGAATTTTTCCTTTGTGAGGAGATTGCTCAAATAAACTTTGTGCCAGGTTAGCTGTGTAAGAATCGACCTCGCAGGCTACTAAACGCCCATGTTCTGGCAGAGCTTCTGCCATTGCAAGTGCTGAGTACCCTGTAAACATACCAATATCCAACACTTGTTCAGCACGGCTCATGTAGACAAACATTTTCAGCGTTTGTCCTTCGACGTGTCCTGAGAGCATTTCCTGCTCTAAAGGACGTACCGTGGTTCCCTCATTGAACTGCTTGCTCCAAGCTTCCTCTTGAGTCCTTTTGGCAAGGGCAGCCAGCGCTTTGGACTCTTGAGTGGTGCATTCTTCCAGATAAGGGTCGATTCCAGCCGCGAGACGCCACGCTTGCTTGACATGAGATGCGATGGACTCCGACACATTCCCATCTGCTTCGATCATCTCAATAGCAGTTGCCAGATGCTCAACTAAAATTCCGAGTGGTGTTACCGGACGAGCCTTTTGTTGATGTAAGACACTAGACATTGATGGCACTTCCAACTAAAGCGGACTCATTAATTTTCACGTACTCGTCTATCCCAGCACCACTACGTGGGTAATTGGCACAGATGCGTTTGTGGTCTTCTAGTGCCGAGTCGAGTTCTTCACGAGTCATGTCGTTGACAAAGAAGCAACTGCCGATAGGACAAGGCATTGCAGCTCTCTGTAAACCGTCTCTTGTCAAACTGATAGATTCAGTTGCATTCCACACTAGTTCAGAGTTCAACATAGGATGGTCAAGAGCAAGACCCAAACGGCTCATCAGTAATAGGATACGTTCGTGATCTTTGGTTGTGATGTATCCTCGTTTTTGAGCGATCGTTGCGGAGAATGCCATGTCAATATTTACAGCTTGACCGTGGAACAATGGTACATGTGGAGCTAGTTCCAGGGTAGGACTCCAAGTGTGACCGTAGGCAATGACGCGATCGAGGTCTATTTCATGCAAGTTAGGAGTTTCTAACTCCAGCATGGTTTTGATTGCTTCGTAGTTGACTTTATGGGCAATCTCTTTAAGTTCCGGTGTACCATTCACATGTCCAAAGTGAGTGGAAAGCAGTTCTTCACCATATTCGTATAGCAGTTCAAAGACTTGCGAGTTAGCAACTACAGCAATTTTCATCAACTCTGCCATACCATTACGAACTTGAGTTGTTGGCAAGGTTTTCAGAAATGAGAAATCGAGGATAACTTTCAAAGGTGCATGATATGCTCCCAAGCGATTTTTCAGCTTGCCATGATTAACTGCGACCTTAATTGCTACACCTGCATCAATTAAACCAATCAATGTAGTCGGAATGCGAATGTAGTTACTCTTGCGACGGTAAGCAGCGCAAGCAAACCCAGCTACATCAGTAATTAAACCACCACCGACAACTAAAACTGGCTCCTTACGAACTAAGCCAAAATCCGAAAAAGCATCAACAATTTTTTCAAAGGTTGCAAGGGTTTTAGCTGGCTCTGTAATGATAATGGGAAATACTGTGAGTTCAATGTCATAGTGTCTAAAATATGACTTGATCTGATCCCCATAAAGTTCATTGACATTAGCATCAATTACGGTCAGACAGCGACCAAATTTCCCATAGCTATCTGCAATTTCTCTGTTTTTAATGTCAAATGCACCGTTCACATAGACAAGACTAAAATCGATTTTTTCGTAACCTTCGACGTAAAACGCAGCTTCCGTAGCTTCAAACGATGCTTGAACCTTATTCATGTCTATTGACCTTGATTCCAACTAATGTGATATTTCGGTAATAATTCCGATTTACCCTAATGCACGTCAGCAACAAATGATGCTATTTATCGTTTTAGATTTAAGGTACTATAAAATTAGCTTTCAATAAAAAGCTAACACTTATTGCTGACTGGTGATGTTATTAAACAACACCATTGATCTGAGTAAATTCTGTAGGTGGGTTAACCTTGAATTCGGCATAACCTCAAACTAGTCAACTAGTCCCACTAGCAGTATAGTGACATAAAACTTGCATGTTTATTCCGGAGTTGTTGACTTTAAATTTGGGAAATTCATCTGAATTCAGATTTATTCCACTCTGTTTCACTCTAGTGGCTTTCCAACTGTACGATTCCGCAAAAATTCTAGCCGAGATAACTGTTCATATCGTTGATTTCCAAGCTTAAATTTGAGATTAGAACCCTGATTAATCGTTAGTTCGCTGTTTTTTAGCATTAGTATCAGACCTTATATCACTAAATTTTGGTTCAGAATAACAGTGGAGCTTTTAGGAAGTTTATCTGAATTTTTATTAACTCCACCATGTTTGCCTCTAGCAACTTTCCGACCGTTAGACTTTGCAAAACTGCTATTAGGCTTAGTAAACCACTCATATTCTTTATTATTGTCTATCTCCAGGCTGAAATTTGAGATGACAGGCATGATTATAGCGCTTCTCGGTTGCGTGCAATACGCAGTGTAGAGACTTCGTATTTCGCGTCTCTACATTTACTTTTGAGCATGTATGTGATTCAAATGAGAACCGCTATAATCCTCAAATTGCTTTTTTTCCCATTAGTTTCAAACCAGAAAATGACTAAAAACGAAGATGACTTACTACACTCTGTTCCGAATGACAGTAGAATTCCTGTTTTATTCAGTCAAGTTACTGCTCAGTATTCAACATACCTCCCTCACTGACTCTTGAAAATTCAGATTTTAGATATATCTGAGATCCTAGTAACAAAACTTTATCATTATTAAGGTACGGTTGTCTATGAAAAATTTCTAAGTTTGCTTGAATTGGCTTTTTATCCTTGTAAATTAAGGTTTTATAGTTTAAGCCAGCAAAAAATTTGCTAGTTAGTAACTTAGAATACAATTACAAATCATAACATTAGAAGCATACAAACCATAACATATGTCAATTAATTTAAGTCAATCCACCATGCGGACTATACTGGGCAACCAGGCATTTTTAACAAAGTATGTCTAAAGATAGATATTTTAGGCATCACCGTGGCAAAACGGTATTACCTTTGTAGAGACGCGAAATTTCACGTCTCTACGTCTTTTCTGGAGATATCTAATGATATTCAACGTTCGGAGGTAATTGAATAGTTGCGAACAAAGGACAGATGGACTTTTAAGGAAAGGTATTTATCGTTAATGTACTAAATTAGGTTACTGTCAAAGTAAGGTTGGTGATGTTTTACAACAAACGTCTCTCTCTGAATAAGCGAGCAATGCTCCAGAAATGTCTATTCACCTACCTGGGTGATTTTTTTAACAACTTCTTGGGATTGGTTATGCACCATTTTAAACTTGCTCCCAGTTGGTTGCGATTTTTGATTGTTGTCTTGTTGGTGATAGGTGTATTTTTTCGCTTTGCTAACCTAGAGCGTAAAGTTTACTGGCATGATGAAACTTATACCTCATTGCGGATTTCTGGTTACACAGCACAGGAAGTAAAACAGCAAATTTTTAATAATCGTGTAATTACTGGGACATATTTTGATAAGTACCAAAGTCTGAATTCAGAAAAAAACTTAGGTGACACAATTAAATCTTTAGCAATAGAAGATCCACAACATCCACCACTTTATTACATAATAGCTCGATTTTGGGTGCTAATTTTTGGCAATTCGGTAACAGCAATTAGAAGTTTGTCTGCTTTTATCAGCTTGCTAGTGTTTCCCTGCGTTTATTGGTTATGCAAAGAATTATTTAGAGTGCCATTGTCAGTTCCTTTTATAGCTCTAGCTCTGATGGCAATCTCCCCGATTCATCTTGTCTATGCTCAAGAAGCACGAGAATATATGCTTTGGGCAGTAACTATATTACTATCTAGCGCCTCACTGCTGCGAGCAATTCGACTAGAATCAAAAAGTCAAGCGGTAGGCAAAAAACAGCAAGCACCAGATCCTATTTTTGTGTGGGGGATTTATGCGGCAACTTTAGCACTAAGTTTATATACATTTTTATTAAGTGGATTTGTTGCTGTTGCTCATGGCATTTATATAATTACTATTGCTAAATTTAAGTTTACTAAAATAGTAAAAGCTTATCTTTTGGCTTCGCTGGCAGGCTTTTTAGCCTTTATGCCTTGGATATTAGTTGTGTTGTTCAACTTTTCAAATTTGGACTCGGCAACATCTTGGACAAAGATGCCAACTAATTTTATCAATTTAATTCAAGCTTGGCTGATTCAGTTAAGTCATATTTTCTTTGATTTGAACTTTGGATTTGAAAATCCCCTCAGCTATTTAATTACACCAGTTATCTTAATATTCGTTGGTTATGCAATTTATTTTCTTTATCGGACAAGTAGTGAAAAAAGCTGGTTGTTTATTGTCTTATTAATTGCGGTGCCTGCACTACCTTTAATGTTACCAGATTTGCTGTTTGGGGGAATACGCTCATTAAGCGATCGCTATTTATTGCCTTCTTATTTGGGTATTCAAATTGCTGTTGCTTATCTGTTAGCAACTCAGATATATAGCGGAAATTTAGCGCGTCGGCAAATCTGGCAAATGATTACAGCGCTAGTAATTACCTGTGGAGTTATTTCTTGTGGGGTAAGTTCCCAAGCCGAAACTTGGTGGAGTAAGGTAATTAGCTATGGTAATCCACAAGTTGCCACAATTGTCAATCAAGCTTCGCGTCCACTTTTAATTAGTGATTCTTTTGGCATTAATTATGGAAATGTCTTTTCTCTCAGCTATCTTTTAGAGCCAAAAGTGCGATTTTTGTTGGTGAAAGAAGAAAAGACACCTAAAATTTCTAATCAATTTACAGATGTATTTTTTCTAAATCCCGCAAATGATTTCCGCCGAAAAATAGAAACGAACTATAAATCTAAATTAAATGTTGTTTATCAAGATAATTATTATTCTCTTTGGAAACTAGTAAAAACCCGTAACTTACGCAGACGCAATATTTCAGTTTCAAAATTGATTTTTTAACATATACGTAGAACGCACCAGCGTAGCTTAACACACCCTACAAATACTTAATTTTGTTCAAAAATCAAATCGGATTGCTATAGTTGGTAAAAATTGATAACGAAATTTAAACCAATTCTCAGCTTAAATTAATTTTTTCAGGAGAGTCAGGCTTTAAAGTTACATCAGAGACGAAAGAAAGGACATTAAAGCCATGAAGTTCAAGTTTTTAGCAATTTTGGGTATCGCTCTTGTTTTAAACCTAAGCTATGGAAAAGAGGCAAGTGCCAAGCAAGTAACCACACAAATGCAAAAATCAACAACTGCAAGCACTCCTGTTGCACAGATGGTGAAAACAGCCGATGATTCTGGAACCTTTAAAGCTGGGGAGCATCCTACTCAAGGTACGAATCGCGTAGTTACCGAAGAAAAGGCAAAGCGCAATCTAAAGAGCTAATAAAACATTATTGTCAGTGCGCTTTTTCTTGATCGTGATTTTAAGTTTGATTATATCTTGAAAATACCCAAAGAAGCGGTAAGGCGTTGCTCGTACAAAGCTCCGAAATTCCGAACAAAGGAAATCTGCGGGTGCTTATGCCTTGAAAATATGAATTTAACTATGCTTGTATACTTGCTGATTGATATTAGGTTGTGTACGCAAATCGCTACCTAAAGTATAAAGATAAGAAATATTCAACCAAATTAAATATTAGTCTTAACAATTTAATATTAAATACTAACGACAGGGGAGGATGAGGATGAATAAAATTAAAAAGAGTTGGCTAAATTTTGACCCCTTTTCATTGCGAGTGCGTTTAACAATTGGTGTTGCTGCCGTTTCAGCTTTGGGATTAGGTAGCCTCGCTATGTGGACGAGTTGGAAAATGCAACATATTTTGATTGACAGTCATAAAGAGAATATTGAACAAATTGCTACACGTTTCCCGCTATATGTGCAATTTGATCGTGAAATAATGCCATCAGAAACAGGGTTGCAAAAAGCAATTAATAAGTTAACTACTACGAATACATTATTATGGATAAAAAATCCAGGAAACAAAATAGTGGCAAAATCTACCATTGGGAATTTGCTATCTGATTCTACAGCAACTAAGTTAATATCTTTGGCAGATATGCCGACTAAACCCCAAATTTACAAAATTAATCAACGCTACTTTCTTTTATATTGCAATAGATTGCTTGTGGAGGACAAGCTGCTAGGAAATTTGTTCGTTGTGCAGGATATTACCTACGAACAAAGGATGTTTGAAACAATGCTGAAGAGTTTGACTATTGCCAGCATTTTGACGATTATGATAATCTGTGTAGCGATCGCATTTTATATTAAATATTCTTTGCAACCTCTACGTCAGCTTAGTCAAATGACGGAAGTGATTTCTGCTCAAGACTTACCAGAAGCGCATTTATATCTTGATAATGCACCTAGCGAAGTCAAGGAACTAGCGCAAACATTTAATATGATGTTATCTCGTCTCTCTCAATCTTGGGAACAAGAGCGACAATTCGTTAGTAATGTTTCTCACGAATTACGTACACCCCTAACTATTGTACATGGTTACTTGCAAAGCGTATTGCGGCGGCAAAATAACTTAACAGAAATTCAACGGGAAGCTTTAGAAACAGCTGCATCGGAAGCAGAACGCACGATTAGGCTTTTACAGGATTTACTTGACTTAGCACGGGCAGATAGTGGTCATTTACATTTTCGCATAGAGCCTTGCGTGGTGAATGACTTGGTTGCAGAAGTTGTGACTATGGCTGAGAAGTATACCCAGCGCCGAATTATAATTGAATCAGAAAATGGCTCAATTGAGGCAAAGGCAGATTACAACCGCCTCAAACAAGTATTGATTAATTTAGTTGATAATGCTGTTAAGTATTCGCAACCGGATACAACCGTGATTGTGAAGTTGTATCAACAAGAAGAATCGGCAATTATTCAAATTCGCGACAAAGGTTATGGAATTCCTTTACAACACCAAGCGCGGATTTTTGAGAGATTTTACCGTGTAGATGAAGCGCGTACAAGTTCTACCGGGGGTTGTGGTTTGGGGTTGTCGATTGTGAAGACACTTGTCGAGGGGATGGATGGAAATGTAACAGTGCGATCGCGTTTAAGTGAAGGAAGTGTGTTTACAATCACTTTGCCGGCTTATCGATTACCAGATTGAGGATGGGGGATGGGATAAAAATATAGATCGCAAAGACGCGATAAATCGCCGTCTTTACAATAATCAGTTGTAGAGAGCGCGATTTATCGCGTCTCTTGCCTTAGCCAAACCGTGTTGAGAGGCAAATATCTCTTATATTATCCGGAACGGCATCATTTGAGTTGGTAGTTAAAGTTGTGCCTACAAGAGAGATATATTCAGCGCTATCCCTGATAAAAACTCAGTCAAGACAAATAACTGCATAAGCTAATAAACCAGAACCTATTTACTTATAACAAAAGGTTCAAACCCAAAAAGAAAAGGTAACCTAATCATAAATCATCAGGAGATCAATCATGACAAGCTTTACTCAAATTCAATCACAAAACGATTTACTATACCCAATCCGTCAGTGGATGGAATCGAGAACAATTAATAATTCTAAACTTGCCCATTTCTTGTGTCAACTTATTCCTGCTCAATGTCCTTTTGAAAGAGATATCAAACTATTTGGACGCAAATTATTTCACATTCCTCCAATGTGTAAGTTAAATCCTCTTTACGAGCAAGTAGTTGGTCTGCGTTTCAAAGCTTTGTGTTATCTAGCTGATGAATGTGGTGAAGATGTGACCGCTTATTGCTAAAAGTTGATGTTTTTTTTGATGCAAAAGCGAAAAGTCTATATTTAGTCAACCCTTCAGCCTCAATAAATCATTAGTTATACTTTGTGCAAACCTGTAAATAATTCAGGCAGCCTACGCAGATATCTTTTCAATCTAACCACCTGAATTTTAAGCCTTTTGGCATATACTTCATAACGAAATCCCATCGGAGCATTATATCTCCAGAAATGAACTATGCTTTCTCCATAACCCTTGTAGAGACGTAGCACTGCTACGTCTTTACGTCTTTTCTGGAGATGTCTATTTAATAATAACGCAATCTGCTGTAACTCTCTCCTCCTCCTCAACCATTGGACATCTCCAGAAATTAATTATGCGTTGCCTGAAACCCTTATAGAGACGTAGCAGTGCTACGTCTCTACATTCATTTTCGGAGATGTCTATTGGAGGGATGAAAAATTGTCTTATAGTTGATAATCTCGGAAGGAACACTTAATACATAAAAATTACGACTATGGCATCCCCAACGCGATTGCAAGGTACAGAGCTAGTGGATTGTGCTAGAGCGAATGCCAAACAGGGAATTGAAACTGCCGCTTATCAATGTGGCTATGGTGAGGATCTCAACACCTTTGCGCGTGAATTACGGCAAGCTTGTGAGGAAATGAATTTGCAAGTCAAAGAACTCAATGAACTGATTACCGACCAAGACATGATATTACAAATTGGTAGTGGTGAAGTGGTTGCCCCAGATACGGCATCAGAACTTTAATTAGTGATTAGGAGTGAGTTATTGGGGATAAGAGTTAAAGCGATCGCACATTTTTTGCTAGAACTATCAAGATAACTTGGTCAAAAATCCTAAAAGTTTTTTAGTTCTCGGTGTCAGCAGCGTGCGACGATAAGCATCAGCTGCTTTTTTAATGCCTTCGGCTTGGGTTGGATAAGGATGAATAACGGTGCTTAATTTGCTCAAACCGATTTTATTGACGATCGCTGTAGTTATTTCCGAAATCATCTCACCTGCATGAGCAGCAACAATAGTGGCACCAATAATTTCATCTGAACCTTTTTTGTGATGAATTTTTACAAAACCTGACTCCTCACCGTCTGCGATCGCTCGATCTACACTACTCAAAGGGATATTTATTGTCTCCACATCCCAACCCATTTCCTGCGCTTGTTTTTCATACATTCCCACATGAGCAATTTCGGGGTTAGTATATGTAACCCAAGGCATTACCAGACTACTAAGTTTAGAGCGTCCCAAACCAAAAGGCGAAAACAGCGTATTTTTGATGACAATTCGTGCTGCCGCATCTGCCGCATGGGTGAATTTCCAATTCATGCAGATATCCCCCGCTGCGTAAATATGACGATTCGTCGTCTGAAGATAATCATTCACCTTTACACCGCGACGCTGGTCATATTCTACCCCAACAGCTTCTAAATTTAGCCCTTCCACATTGGGAGCGCGTCCCGCACCTGCTAAAATTTCATCTACAGTCACAGAATCTCGATGACCTTTACAAGAAAAGTAAAGCCGCTTTCCATCGCTAACCGTTGCCACTTCTTCTAACTGGCAATTTAAAACTAAGCGAATCCCTTCTTTCTTGAAAACTGTTTGCAGAATCTTTGCTGCGTCAGCATCCTCTTTATTTAAAATGTGGGAACCGCGATGAAAAAGCGTCACTTCACAACCCAAACGGCGAAAAGCCTGCGCCATTTCGCAACCAATTGGACCACCACCAATCACCGCTAAACGTTCCGGTCTTTGGATGAGAGAAAAAACTGTTTCATTAGTCAAATAACC
The DNA here is from genome assembly GCA_019358985.1 of Tolypothrix brevis GSE-NOS-MK-07-07A. GTDB lineage: Bacteria > Cyanobacteriota > Cyanobacteriia > Cyanobacteriales > Nostocaceae > Hassallia > Hassallia brevis. The sequence continues at coordinate 41,268 of JAHHIJ010000034.1, forward strand.
AGCTTCTTCAATGCCAATTATTGAGGGACGTGTGGCTCTTGCTCCCGTTGCAATTACAGCTTTTTTAAACTTGAGAATTTTGCCATCAACTTCTACAGTATTGTTACTCGCAAATTTACCGCTACCCAAGAAGACATCAACTCCCAACTTTTGAAAACGCGCTGCCGAATCGTGATGACTTATACCCGCTCTAATTCGTCGCATCCGTGTCATAACTGCCGGGAAATCAATGTCAATATGTTTGGGAATATTAATCCCTAACTCAGCTGCATTCCACATTTCCCCAACTAAGCGCGAAGACCTAATTACACATTTGGATGGTACGCAACCAACATTTAAGCAATCTCCACCCATGAGATTCTTTTCAATTAATGCGACTTTCAAATTCAAATCTAAACCAGCTGCACCTGCTGCAACAACTAAGCCAGCTGTGCCAGCACCAATTACTACTAAGTCGTAACAATGGGCAGGTTCAGGATTTACCCAATTTGCTGGATGCACATTGGAAATTAATGTTTGATTATACTCATCGATTGGGCGAATTATGACTTGATGAAGTTCTGAATTTGACATAATTATTTTTTTGAGGATGGAGGGTGTAAATCGTAGTCAGCGCTTCAGCGCTGTTACAGGTAGAGACGTTCCACCGGAACGTCTCTACTACGCTTTGAGGATGAAAAAACGAACCACAGAGAGCGCAGAGAACACAGAGGAAAAAGAAAGAGTTTGAGAGAGTTTTTGCATAAGTCCTGTTAAATTCTCGTTACTATGGGGGGGAATCCTGCTCCTACAAAACCTCTTGTTCTAATGCTTTTTTGGCGATGCGGGTAACATAAATTGTGACAGCAACTGTGGCAATAAAACCAATGATGCGAATTGACCATTGTGCAGTTGGGTTAATAGGTTGATTTTCTGTGCCGATTCTGGCAAGACTACCAGCGAGAGAACCAATGTAAACGTACATGATTGTTCCGGGAATCATGCCAAGTGAGCCGATAAAGTAATCTTTTAGAGAAACTCCCGTAATGCCAAAAGCGTAGTTTAATAAGTTGAAGGGAAACACAGGAGAAAGTCTTGTTAAAAGCACTATTTTTAATCCTTCTTTGCCGACTGCTCGATCAATAGCGGCGAATTTCTTGTTACCTTCAATTTTACCGGCAACCCAATTTCTTGCTAAATAACGTCCCACTAAAAAAGCGGCAGTTGCTCCTAGAGTAGCACCGATAAAGACGTAGAGCGAACCCCAAACTACACCAAAGACAACGCCAGCGCCTAAAGTTAGAATTGAACCTGGTAAAAAAGCGACAGTAGCAATAATATAAAGTCCAATAAAAGCAAATGCTCCTACTGAACCAAGGTTATCAATTGACTGCAAAGCATTTATAAAGACGTCTTGAAGATTAAAAGATACCTGAGCTAAGACAAAGTAGATGTTCATTACACTTCTTGTTATTTATTTATGTAGTAAACGCTTCAGCGCTTCAAATTATCTCTATCATCGCTGATTTCTGCTGTAACCATACTTTCATTTAAAGCTTTCTGAGCAATTTTTGTCATATATACAGTCACAGCAACGGTGGCAATAAGCCCAATTGCTTGCATTACCCATTGTCCGGTTTGAGTTTGAAGATTGCTTGGCTGATTAGATATGTTCATGGTTGCCAGGTTGCCTGCAATAGAACCTATATAAACATATATGACAGTAGCAGGAATGATGCCTAGCGAACCTAAAAGATAATCTTTAAAAGAAACTTGTGTAACGCCAAAAGCATAATTTAATAAGTTGAATGGAAAGACAGGAGATAGACGAGTCAGCAGTACAATTTTCCATCCTTCTTTGGCAACGGCTCGATCAATTGCTTTAAATTTCGGATTTTTTTCCATTTTTTGGCAAACCCAATCTCGTGATAGATAGCGTCCAATTAAAAATGCCAAGCTTGCTCCGACAAGTGCGGCAATTAATACATAAATCGAACCCCAAAATACGCCAAACAGACAACCACCTTTTAGTGTCAGTAGGGAACCGGGTATAAAGAGTAGTGTCGCTAAGTTATAAATTATCATGAAAGCAATTGGACCGAAGAAGCCAAGACTTTTAACCCACATGATTGAAGTTAGCAAAAGTCCGTGAATGTTGATGTGTTTGGTGGCTATTATTAGGCAGGGAACCAGACACATTAATAGTAATAGTTTGAGTTTAAATTTCAGTCGGCGCTGATTCATTTTTATAAGTTTTGCTAGGGGTATATATCTTGCACCTGAGGGCTGGAAGTCGCGGCTACACAAACAAAACCCTTGATTTTGCTCCCGTTTGTATCGCACCTGGCGACTGGAAGTCGCAGCTACACAAACAAAACCCGCCTACGCGGGTTTAAAACCCTTGATTTTGTGGAGTATAGCACCTGACGACTAGAAGTCGCAGCTACACAAACAAAACCCGCCTACGCGGGTTTAAAACCCTTGATTTTGTGGAGTCCACACACCATCCGGACTTAGTTTGTATAGCCGCGACTTCTAATCGCCAGGGTTGTTTGCTTTGCATTTAATAATTAATCATTTTTAATTGCTATTTCTCACCAAGATATGCTAATTAAATGAGAATTAGCTTAAATTTTCCTAAATTTTTTCTGCCGATACCAGCGAATAAGTTGTTGTGGTGGTACGCCTAGTAAATAAGCAATAATTATAATTTGATTAATTAGGGTGGTTTTCCAAATTCCTTTTTGTAACCATCGACGTGCTGAGGTAATAACTGGCACCGGGATTATAGTAATGCGTCCGATGCGTTTTAAACGACGCATGATCTCAAAGTCTTCCATAAAGGGCAATTCCGGGAAATTACCAATTTTGTTAAATGTCTGTTTGGTTAAAAAAATTGCTTGATCTCCATAAGGCATTTGCCAAAAATGCGATCGCATATTCACTCCCCATTCCACTAACCGGAGACTTGCTACTTGTGCATCGATTCGCAAGGCAAAAGCACCAGCTACTGTGCCAGTTGGTTGTAGCGCTGTGCGAATCATGACATCAAATCCGGTGGGCAAACGTGTATCGGCATGAAGAAATAGCAGAATATCCCCTTTTGCAAGTGTTGCACCTTTGTTCATCTGCACTGCGCGACCTGGGATAGAGGATATAATTGTTACATTTAAACCAGAAGCAATTTTATGAGTGTCATCTTGTGAGCCGCCATCGACAACGATTACTTCTATATTTGTACTTAGTTTAGTATAAGCGATCGCTTGTCTGATATTTTCCGCTTCATTGAGAACCGGGATGATAATAGAAATTTTGGCAGCGTCGAGATTCTCACTCATAATCAAAGGAAAACAGATGCCTTGTTTTTACCACAGGGATAGGGTAAAAAAGTTAACGAACACAATATTGTCATAAATCGAAACAACCGCGTATTAATACTGAATAAAATAAATTGTTTAGGTTAACTTTATCTTCGTTTTCTGTATTATCGCTCAGGGTATTTTTCCGCAAAAAGGGCATCATTTAGATAGTTTTGTGCAGAAAGTTGTCACAGACTATACAAACTTTCTTTTAGTATCGCCTTCTTATAATGAATACTTGCCCTTGCTGCTCCCACCGACTTTTGGCTCATATTCGCAAGAATGAAGTTTACTGGTTTTGCCGAACATGCTGGCAAGAAATGCCATTACTGAGTAGTAAAAAGAGTAGTTCCTATCTAAAATTAGCAGTAAAATCATTTAGAGAGTTTCCGGAGTTAGTTTAGTGTAATTACTTATAGAAGCTACGCAGATGTTTATTTTTGTGACCGACTAGTCATATTAATGCGATCGCTTAATTGACGTAAGGTTTGTACTATAGTGCGATCGTTTTCTAGTAGCTTGGCTATTTTATCACAACTATAAATCACCGTTGTGTGGTCTTTACCACCAAAAACTTCTCCAATTCTCGGCAAACTCAAATTTGTGTGTTGTCGCATTAAATACATACCAATTTGACGCGCCCAACTTATTTCTCGTCGTCGCGAGTTGCTTTTTAAATCTTCAATTGAGATATTCAAAGCATCAGCTACTACCGATAAAATTGCTTCTGGAGTAGCTGGCAACTTTTCAATTTTTGGTTCTAAAAATGATATAATATTTTCTACAGTCATGGCTAAACCCCAAATAGAAATATACGCCACTGATCGAGTTAAAGCTCCTTCTAACTCGCGAATATTAGAAGTGTAATTTAAAGCGATATATTCAATTACATCTGGAGGTAAAATAATATTTTCGTATTCAGCTTTATTTTGTAAAATTGCCATTCTTGTTTCTAAATCTGGCGCTTGAATATCAGCAAGTAACCCCATCGAAAAACGAGAACAAAGACGTTCTTGTAAGCGGGAAATTTGCTTGGGGGGACGGTCAGAAGCTATAATAACTTGCTTCCCAGCTTCATATAAAGTATTAAAAGTGTGAAAAAATTCTTCTTGGGTAGATTCCTTACCCCCAATAAACTGAATATCGTCTACTAACAGTACATTAGCCGCTCGGTAATGCTCTCTAAAACCTTGTATGTTATCATTACGAATAGCAGTAATTAAATCATTAGTAAACTGCTCGGTAGAAACATAAAATATTTTAGAATCAGAATAATTTTTTCGACGATAGTGTCCAATAGCCTGCATTAAATGAGTTTTACCCAATCCGACACCACCGCATAAAAATAAAGGATTAAACTCTCTTCCCGGAGATTCAGCAACGGCTAATGCAGCAGCGTGAGCCATCCGGTTATTTGCCCCGACGACAAACCGTGAAAATACATATTTATAATTTAATTCGCTAGTTATTATTCTGCTTTTAGAAGCATTCTCTAAAATATGATTTTGAATAGAAACTGTCTGAGAAAGTTCTCCTTCATTTAAAAAATAAACTTCATCACCTTGAATAACGGTAAGATAAATTTGTACAGGATGACCAACAATGTCTTGTACTACACGAGCTATTGTATTTATGTAATACTTTTGTAACCAATTACGCGCAAACGGGTTAGGAGTAAGTATCACCAAGCAATTATTTTCTAATCGCTCTGCACTAGCAGTTTTAATCCAAGTTTCAAAGGTGGGACGGGATAATTCTAGCTGTAAGCGCTCCAATACCTGAATCCACAGAGTTTTTATGGGAATTTCCATTTATGTACCACCTTTGCTGCTAATCGTCAAACAATTTTGGATTTTGCGTTCGCGTAGCGTGTCGGAGACAAAAGTTTGAGGGTTGGGTTGATTAGTTCAAAGCTTTTCAAGACGAATTTTGGACTGTCCCCACGGATTAACCGTTCGTTTCTTGGAAAATGGAATTGTCGATTTTGGATTTACTCCATAGTTAAAACGTCGTGCAGTACCAAAAAATATAATTCTTAAATCTCAAATCTCAAATCCCTCAGTCAAAATAGAAGATATAAGCAAGCACCCATTTAGCGTTCAAATGCTCTAGACCTGGAACAAGCTTTTAAGTTGTAACTATTCTTGTTCCCAGTAGGCAAGATCCTACCACTCACTGACTCACAAAGGAGTTGCACGCAACACATGAAGATAACACATGACTTTGGGCAAAAAAAAATTGATACTAGGGGTTTGCCTCAACGGTGGACAGCAACTGGTATCATGTTAATGGTACTGAGTGGCGTAATCATGTCCCTTGGGGGCTGTTTACCTAGCAGTAGTGTTGGTATTGGGAATCAAAGAAATGATTCTCAGGCTCAGACAGAAACCCAAAACACAAGGAATAGCGCTCCAGTAATTGTCCCACCGCCAATTTTCGCCAAGTCTGGAGATCCTAATTTTGTTGTCGGGGTAGTGCAGAAAGTCGGACCAGCGGTAGTTAGAATTGATTCTACTAGACTCGTAAGTTCTCGTAGAAGAGATGAATTTAACGATCCATTTTTTCGGCGCTTTTTCGGAGATCAACCATCACAACCCAGACAAAAAATAGAAGGTAGTGGCTCTGGATTCATCATTAACTCCGCAGGTCAAATTTTGACTAATGCCCATGTGGTGGATGGTGCGGACACGGTGACGGTAACATTGAAAGATGGTCGGACTTTTGATGGCAAAGTGTTGGGTGAAGACCGAGTAACTGATGTTGCGGTAATTAAAATTGGCGCAAATAACCTCCCTACTATTGCTCTTGGTAACTCCGAGACCTTGCAACCGGGCGAAGCAGTAATTGCTATTGGCAATCCTTTAGGTTTAAATAATACCGTAACCTCTGGCATTCTCAGTGCTACAGGTCGTTCTGGTAGTGACATCGGCGCTACTGAAAAGCGAGTTGATTACATTCAAACGGATGCTGCTATTAACCCAGGTAATTCTGGCGGACCACTCCTAAATGCTGAAGGTCAAGTGATTGGGATGAATACAGCGATTTTGCGTGGTGCCCAAGGATTGGGATTTGCCATCCCCATCAATACAGCACAACGAATCGCCCAGCAATTAATTTCCAAAGGAAAGGTGGATCATCCTTATTTAGGTGTCGCAATGGCAACGCTGACCCCAGAAATTAAGAGAGTCATCAGTAATGCTTCTGACGGTCAGCTGAAAATAGCAGCAGATAAAGGAGTATTGATTCGCGGAGTTGTTCGTGGTTCGCCAGCTGCAACGGGTGGATTAAGAGCAGGTGATGTGATTGTCAGTATCAATAACAAATCTGTTGCCAAAAATGAAGACGTACTAAAAATATTAGAAGATAGTCAAATAGGTAGTCCGTTACAAATCCAATTGGAGCGGAATGGACAAACTACACAAGTCGCAGTTAGCCCTGCACCTCTACCTGCTCCACGAGAAAGCTGATTTTATGAAAATAGCTACTTAGTAATCCTAAAGTAAGAGCGTGAAAACTTAGATCCCCGACTTCTTAAAGAAGTCGGGGATCTGAACACCGCGAATTTTCACAACTCCTCCACGGATTGCTATAGTTGTTCCTAAAATACTGTCCTGAACCGTAGTGAGCGGTTTACCGCTCAAATATTCAATTTGAAGGGCTGAAGCCCTTACTACATTTGAGGAATTATATTGTGGGTGAAATACGAAAAATTATTCAATTAGGCAATCCGATATTGCGCTCCAAAGCTGCGGAAATTGAAAATATCGAAGACGAGCATATCCAAAAGCTAATTGAAGATTTATTGGCAACAGTTGCTGATAGTAACGGAGTGGGAATTGCCGCGCCTCAAGTTGCAGAACAAAAGCGTTTATTTATCGTTGCGTCGCGTCCCAATCCCCGATATCCTAAGGTGCCAGAGATGGAACCAACAGCGATGATAAATCCGAAAATAACTGCACATTCAAATGAAATTGTTAAAGGTTGGGAAGGTTGTTTAAGTATTCCCGGAATTAGGGGATTAGTTACCAGATATCAGGCGATAGAAGTAGAATATACTGACCGCAATGGCAAGTTGCAAAAACAAGAGTTTATTGATTTTGTAGCGCGTATTTTTCAACATGAGTACGACCACTTTGAGGGAATTCTTTTTTTAGATAGGGTAGAAAGTACTTTCGATATCATGACCGAGCAGGAGTATCAACAGCAAATTGTTTCAACTGATGTAGAGACGTAGCAGTGCTACGTCTCCAGAGATTCTGGATAACGCATATAGCGCTTCTCAGTTGCGTGCAATACGCAGTTTAGAGACTTCGTATTTCGCGTCTCTACATTAGACATCTCCACAAAAGATGTAAAGACGTAGCATTGCTACGTCTCTACAAGGGTTTCGGGCAACGCATAGTTCATTTTTGGAGATGTCTATTAAAGGTACGGGATAATGACATGCATTCTCAGATATATAGTTATACTATCTCAATTTAAAAGGCAAAATTTTGAATAATCTGATTAACATTGCAGACCAATTTAAGCCCCAAGGTAAAGTCGTTGACATTCAGGAATTTGGGCATGGCAATATTAATAACACCTTCCTTGTAACTCTCGATTGCTTACAAGAAAAGCATTTTATCCTGCAACGCATCAACACGCAGGTGTTTCGTCAACCGAAACTTGTGATGCAAAACATAAGTATTTTTACTCTTCATGTGCGCGATAAGCTGAAGGCTTTAAGCTCTCCAAATCGCCGCTGGGAGGTTCCCCGTGTACTTTTGACACAAACAAATGCTCAAAATCATTTTATTGATGCCGATGGGTCATTCTGGCGGGCAATCAGCTTCATTGAGGCTGCTGAGTCTTTTGACACAATTAAAGATAGCAATCACGCTCGCGAAGTTGGCTATGCGCTGGGTATGTTCCATAACCTGATCAGCGATTTGCCTACGGAAAAACTCGCTGATACTCTTCCAGGATTTCATATTACACCGCGCTACCTCCAGCAATATGTGGAGACGCGAAATTTGGCGGTAGAGACGCGATTAATCGCGTCTGTACAATCTGTTGAAGTGAAGTATTGTTTGCAATTTGTAAGCGATCGCTCTTCTTGGGCTAATGTTTTAGAAAATGCCCAAGCACAAAGACATCTGCGTTTACGCTCAATTCACGGCGATCCGAAGATAAATAATGTCATGATAGACACCACAACCGGACACGCCATCAGTATTATTGACTTGGACACGGTGAAACCCGGCTTAGTTCATTATGATATCGGTGACTGTTTGCGCTCAAGCTGCAATCCTTTGGGAGAAGAAACAGAAGAGCGGGAGATGGTGCGGTTTGATACTGATATTTGTCAATCTGTTTTGCAAGGTTATCTCTCTGTAGCGAGAGATTTTCTCACTATAAGCGACTATGAATATATGTACGATGCAATCCGCTTGATTGCCTTTGAGTTGGGATTGCGATTTTTTACTGATTATTTAGCGGGTAATGTCTATTTTAAGATTAAATATCCAGAACATAATTTGAATAGAGCAATGGTGCAATTTAAGCTCACCGAAAGTATCGAATCTCAGGAAACCGCAATCCGCGCTATCATTCAGGAAATGTAATAGAAATCTAGTAGAAAAGATGTAGAGACGTAGCAGTGCTACGTCTCTACAAGGGTTTCGAGCAACGCATAATTAATTTCAGGAAATGCGATGAACGAGCAAAATTTTTCTTTGCAGCCATTTAATTTAACAAGTTCGCTGTCTGATTTAAAGATTACAGGCAGTATCGCTCGAAACGTCAATAAATTAACTATTTGTTATGCACTGCTTGGAGATTTGACAAAAGTCGAAATTCTGGAATCAGCAGACTTACCAAAGCGCAAATACGATCTTTGGGAAGAAACATGTTTCGAGTTCTTTGTTGGGATTAAGAATTATCCTGATTATTGGGAGTTTAATCTTTCACCTGCCGGACATTGGAATGTCTTTCACTTAGATGATTATCGGCAAGGGTTACAAGAGGAAATAGCTGTTACATCGCTACCTTTTAACGTTGAGCATAAACCAGATGCTTTGTTAGTTGATTTAGAAATTGATTTGAATCAGTTTATCTTGGTGGAGCAAACTTTAGAAGTTGCGATTACTAGTGTGATTAAATCGAATGATGGCAATCTTAGCTATTGGGCATTAACTCATTGTGGTCAGGAAGCGGATTTTCATCGAAGAGACAGTTTTATTGTTGAATTGTGAGTAGATACAATAAGTGAAAAAAAGGTAGAGACGTAGCACTGCTACGTCTGTTTTGGTAGGTAGTCAGCGAGTACAGCGCTGACTACAATTAACGTCAGCCTAACAACGCTTTAGTAGCAGATTCCCCTGCTAACTTTATCCGCTTTGTCAATTGAAAGTTTAACAATGCTAAAATGCTAAACTCAGTCAAGAGTGCCATAAAAATTGTTGTTGTAGAAGCATATTCTACACCTGCCCAAGGAAAGCTGGAAAACAGCCAAAGAGTAGCATTTTTCGAGGCATCAATGGTGAGGAATTGGAGAATCATCGGTGGTAAAAACATTACCGCAGCTACAATGCCAATTGCCCACAAAGAACGCTTAGAAGTTTTCATCATCAACATGAGTTGAGCTATGGTAGCGTAAATCATCATCAAGGTGATGAATAATGCTAAAGCAAAAACTAGATGAATTCTGTGAAAATTGTTTCCAAGCCCAAGTAAATTACGGTTATGGTGAACATTTAAAATCGGTGCAACCGCAATCCAAACTATTGATGGGATAATAGCGATCGCTACATTAATTGCCATTGCTACCGGTGCAATACTCTTTTCACCAAAAATTAAATCTTTTAGCAAAGATTTCTTCCAAACACCCTGATGTTTATACCTTGCCCAATCTTGTACAGCTTGACGGTGAGGTGAGAGAATTGCAATTAAACCAAGAAGCAGTACTGAGTTACAAAATCCTAGCCAAATGAAATTCTCGCCAATTTGAGAATTCACATTGTATAAACAAGGAGGAGATTGCTTATCCAAATTAGGTGGGCAATAATTTTTGACATATTGCAAAGTGAATCCCCACATCATCACTTGGAAACCAGCTACTACAAAATAACTTTGAAGCTTGCTCATAACAGCGGTATTGGGGTTGCGAAAGCAACGTTTTAATCCTTGCCAAATGCCAAACGTACACAAGCCATAACTCAGTAAATGGAAACCAACAATACTACTAACATTTGCTCCAATTGGGAAGTAGAAAAACTGCAATTGTTTCAATGGCGAACCATTGTATAAGTGAAACAAATTGGGAAAGAGATAATTTGTAATATCGAAGGGACTAAATAATCTAAACCAACCCGTTAAATTGTTAAAGTTTACTCCTGAAGATGATGCGATCGCCATCGTCATCATTAAGAATACTAAAACCGAACCACTACCTAACCAAGGTTGGAAACTATTGAACCAGCGACAAACTAAACCAAAAAGTAGCGCTGCACTATAAAAGAAAAGACAGCTAGCAAAAAGAACAGCGTAGAAACTAAAAATGTAACTTAAGGCGATATTAGCAGAACGTCCAGCATACAAATGTAAAGGCACTGCTACTAAAGTTACGAGATAAACTAAAATTGGTACTCCTAACAGCTTGCCAGTCAAAATATTTACTTCTGACTGAGGACTGAGGCGAATAAAATTTAGCGTACCGCGACGTTCTTCATTAGCTAGGTTATTTATGAGTAAATAAGTTCCTGCTACTAATAGTGTGAAGATAAAAATCACACTTAGCGAGAGAAATATGTACTCCAAGTGATCTCGCCACCACAATTGCATATCTAATTGATTAGTGGGGCAAAAAGTCTGTGAAATGTATTTACTTAAAGCTTGACTTTTTGCATTCGCTGATTTGAGTTCGTTTTGCAGGTCAAAAAGTGAAACTGGACTAGATGCTTTAGTTTTTTTAAAGTTTGATATCGCTGTATACAATCTACTTGTTTGTCGAGACAGCGCATCTTGTTGTTGGATATAAGATTTACTTAGACTACAGTATTTACCAACTAGTGAGTATTTTTCATCAGGCAATTCTCTTAACTGATAAACGAATAATACCAGTTGACCAAGTAGCGATATAATAAATGCGATCGCTACAGGAAAAACTTTCAGACGACCTTTAAGTTCGCGCAACAATTGCGGATTCCAATCGCCGATTTTATCTATTAAGTTGAGCATCATAGTCAAAAATACTTCAAAAAAGGTTAATTCTTGTCAAAAAATCGATAGTTGATAGTAGAATAACAACCAATAACTAACAACATTTAACAAAGTATGTTCAGTTTAATTCCCCTGCCTCTACAGGCAGCGCGTAAGGAAGCCTAAATCTAAATCCTCGTCACAAAACGTAATTGCGAATTGCGAATTGCGAATTGCGAATTGTTTTAAGATGCTTGTTTATGACCTAGTTTGAGGAAAATTGTTTCTAGGTCTTCTTGAGTGCAGTGAAACTCGCTTAGAGGAATGTTAGCTTGGATAAGCGATCGCAATAAATTTGCACTATCTTCTTGATTCCCTGAAAAATAGACGCGCACACCCTTGTTATCTAGCATAACTTCCCACTCTTCCACTAGGCAATGATTTTTCAATTCGCTTAAGAGTGCTTCTAAACTTCCCAAAGTGGATAATAAAATTTGCTGGCGAGAAAGACGCTGATAAAGTTGTTTTAGTGAAGCACTTTCTACCAAAAAGCCAAGTTCCATAATTCCCACTGAAGTACACAGTTCTGCTAAGTCGCTGAGAACGTGGGAGGAAATTAATATTGTCATCCCAGCTTCTTGCAACGCTTTAATGATTTCGCGAAACTGCATTCGGGCAATGGGATCAAGCCCGGAAACCGGCTCATCTAGTAGTAGTAAAATTGGTTCGTGGATAATTGTTCGCGCTAAACACAGACGCTGTTTCATCCCCCGCGATAAAGTAGAAATCTGACTATGGCGTTTATTGCCAAGTTGTATTAATTCTAACACCTCATGTAACCGTTGAGTGCGGCGTGGTTCCCGCAAGCGATACAAACGCGCAAAATAATCGAGATAATCCCAAACTGTGAGATCATCATAAAGGGGATAGTCATCGGGTAAGTAGCCGAGACGACGTTTGAGAGTCGGATTACTTTTGTCACGTAATAAGCGATCGCCATTAATATAAATCTCACCCGTAGTCGGTTCCTCAGCAGTTGCCAACATCCGCATGAGAGTTGTTTTACCGGCGCCATTGGGACCAATCAGTCCGTAAACCTCACCCGCTTGGATCTCCAAATCAACATTATTAACGGCAACATGGCGATCGAATTGCTTAGTGAGTCCACAGGTGCGAATTGCCAGTTCATTTACCATAGCTGCAAAAAATGCGGTTTAACAGTTAACCTAACTTCTCTCTACAGCTTTTGTCAGGGTTGTTTCGGAAATTGAAACAAAAGTAGGCATTGCTCCTCGTCCTGAAGTAGGAGAGTATTAAACCGCAGATAAACGCAGATGAACGCAGATGATTGTATTAGCTTCATCTGCCTCCTTGCAATGACAAACCATATTCTATTTATGCTCATCTGCGTCTATCCGCGTTTATCTGCGGTTTAAACTCTTATTACCCTAACCCTAGAAAACCGGAAATCAGCGGCAACAGTTTACCACACGCTTCAACCAAAGTTGCCGCGCTGGGTAAACTAGAAATTGTCCCCTTTAAAATCTTCATCGCCGTTTTCGCTGTTTTTTGCATCGCACCTTCTTGGGGATTTTTCCCGGCTTCTGCTAAAGCCTTAACTTGTTCTAAAGCCTCAGCTTTATCTTCTTCGCTTAAATTATTATCAGCTTCAATTGCTGTTTGCAATTGCGTCAATAATTCCTTAATTCCCGGTTTCTCAGGTTCAGAAGATTTTGGTAACTCGTTGATTGTATTTGTTACTGTACCGCTGATTTCACCTAAATTCAAAGCTTGTCCGCTAGCATTAAAATCTCCGCCGACACTGCCAATATTGATTTTGCGGCTGGCATCATTACTGTTAGTCATGTTTTTATTCTCTACTTTGTTATCAACTTGAACATTTATAGGTTTATTCGCTAATAATTTAATAATCTCTGTCATCTCTCCGCTTTGTTGGCGATAGATGACTATTTGCTCATCTTTAGCTTGTAATTGTGCTTTATATTTTTCTTCTACGGCTTGCAGTGCTAATTGATAATTGTTTGTAAAATCACTATGAATCTTTTCTTTATCAGCACCATCAGGTACACCGACCTTAACGACAACAACCCCATCACCTTTATTTTCAATACTCTGTAGGGCTAATTCTGTGTCTTGATTTTGGTCTTGCACTGTTTTGAAAGCGTTAACAAAAGCTTTCCAGTCGATGCCGTTGCGGAAAATTAAATCAACTGTATTTAAAACCTCTTCAAACAGCTTGGTAAATTCTCCTGGTTGAAAGTCGCCACTACTGGGACGGCGTTCTCTGTCATCGGTTTCTGGCTTGGGATATTCTAGAAGATAGACAAAGCGACAATCGACATTATCTAACCTGGTTGTACTTTCAATATTCCACGCTTCCACACAAGCACCAGTCATTTGAGCGCTGGTAAAATCAGTACTAACAGCTTGAGTGAGAGTTAAGTTTGCCCACTCTAAATTTGCTCTTTGGAAGGTGGCTTTACTAATATCAGCGTATTTAAGATTAGCTTCTTTCAAATCTGCGCCTATGAGGTTAGCGCCTTTCAGCTTCGCACTAACATAAGTTTTTCCTCGACCATTGCCAGTAACGAGTAAATTGAGAATAGCTCGTTTAGCTAATATTGTGTCGCCTACTCTGGCAAAGTCAAGTTTTTTTGCTTCATAAAAACGGGTGCGTGTCAGGTTTGCTTTTCTAAAATCTGTGTTTTTGAGAATTGCCCCAGTAAAATCAGCATCGGTTAAATCGGCATTGCGGAAGCTGGTTCCACCTGTAGCAGCAAAGGCAAGAGCAACTGAACGAACCCAAGCCTCTTTTTCATTTCCAGCTAAACTACGCCAGCCAATGTAAGCACTAAATAATGCAAAGGCTCCGCTAAAAGCTCCGGCTACGGTGTAGGCTCTGGCTCCGGCTATGCCTTCTACGCCTCCGGTTAAGACTACGATTATGGCTAGGGCTACGGCTCCGGATAGGGCTATGAATACAGCTCCGGCTCCGGCTATGGCTCCGGCTATGGCTCCGGCTATGGCTAGAGCTCCGGCTAAGATTACTGCTCCGGATACGGGTGTGACTATGGCTCCGAATACTAATACGGCTGAACCTCCAGCTCCGGTTCCGGCTACGGCTCCGGCTACGGCGATTCCGACTATAGCTCCGGCGAAGGCGAAGGCAAAAAATCTTAAACCAGCTGTTAAACTTTTACGAATAGTGATAATACAAAATATTGCCACTATTACTAAGGTAATTATACCTCTGAAGAAATTTTGAGAGTTGTTGAACTCAAGAATATATGCTGTCGGTATACCAATACTAATAATTGATAAAAACTCTGATAGTACCGACAGCAGCCATGAGACTATAACTAACCCAATTACCCAACGCTTTTGTAGTCCAGCCTTCGCACCTGTGAAATCAGCACCTTTGAGAATAGCATTGCTAAAATCTGCCCCTCTAATATCCTTATTGCTAAAGTTTGCCCCAGTCAGGTTTTGACCTTTAAAAGAGCGACCTCGGAGATTTTGACCGGAGTAGTCTGGCGGCCTAACTGGGTCATTATTAAGTTATTGATGAGATTGTATACAACTTTGCTGGGCAATATTCCGGATTTTGGCAAAATAAAGAAAATACAAAAATTTTGGATGCAACACGCGCTATGAGAGCATAACTGTGCGTCCTTACTTTTAAATGCTGAAGTTATCATCAGCAATATTGAAGTTGCTGTAACCATACTTCAACTGTAGTTAGGTGTTCCAAAAAATAAATGATCCAAAACCCGTCATTGCGAGCGAAACGAAGTGTAGCAAAGCAATCTCAAAGACTTTGCGATTGCTTCATTACGCTTCCCTTCGGGACGCTTCGCGAACGCTTCATTCGCAATGACGTTTGTAGCGGTTCCCGGACTTATGGGAGCGGTCTACCTCGTAACGGGAGCGGTCTACCTCGTGACGAAAGCGGTCTACCTCGTGACGAAAGCGGTCTACCTCGTGACGAAAGCGGTCTACCTCGTGACGAAAGCGGTCTACCTCGTGACATTAGTCACTAAGACTCAATTTGTGTCTACGCACTATTTAACACTCATGACAGTAAATGGCAAAGCTTGCCATAATTATTGTAGAGAAACCAAAATACCCAAGCCAATGACCAGCATAAATATTTCTCTGCCTGATTCAATGCGTGCGTATGTAGAGCAACAAGTTGCGAATGGTGGTTACAGCAGCGCGAGCGAGTATTTCCGCGAATTGGTGCGTCAAGACCAAAAGCACAAAGAAAATGAACGGCTCGAAGCAATGCTATTAGAAGGTCTAAATTCTGGAACTGCAACAGCGATGACAACTCAAGATTGGGAAGACGTTCGTCAAGCTGTGCGAGAAAGAATCACCAAGGGTAAAGAGCAACATCAAGGTTAATGAGTCAGGTAAATAAACAATACTGCTCGGTTAAGCCCAAAAACCTTAACCCGTGTAGGTTGGGTTGAGGAACGAAACCCAACATTTGGGGGGCTTTGTTGGGTTTCGCAGAGCCTCAACCCAACCTACGATTTCCTTAACCGAGCAGTATTGAGTCAATAAACGACTTTTAATCAAATAGGATTGTTATATAGCGATTCCCACATTCATGAGGTACAGAATATTGAATTAACCGCTTCGGAAGATAGATAAACGCCGATGGACGCAGATAAATTTGTACCTCAGCAGACTAGGAAACGCTATATGAATAATCTATATGAACAAGATTTTAATCTTTGGCGAGAAAGCATTATTGAACAAATTAAAGAACATCGGTTTCATGATATAGATTGGGAGCATTTGCTTTTAGAATTAGAAGACATGGGAAAAGCAGAGAAACGGTCATTTATGAGTAATTTAACGATACTGATTGCTCATTTACTTAAGTTAACCGTTCAATCTGATGCTCCTGAGATGATGAAACAAAGCTGGTATAGTTCTGTCACAGAACATCGCTTTCGAGTAAAAAAGGATTTGGAAGAAAATCCTTCTTTCAAAAACTATATTACTGAAGTTATTTCTAAGGCTTATGCGGATGCTCGCAAGCTGGCAATCAAAGAAAGTAAAAACGCTAAATTTGGAGTTAGAAAACCTGAAGAAGAAGAATATCCTCTCGATTGTCCTTTTCTTCTAGAACAGTTATTAGATGAAGATTTTTATGGAGATAGTGATTAACAGTTAAGTGGGTGGAAAAAGTTATTTGTTGTCATTGCGAGCGTAACGAAGTGAAGAGAAGCAATCGCAAGGGCTGGGATTGCTTCATTTCGCTTCCCTTCGGGACGCTTCGCGAACGCTGCATTCGCAATGACATTGTGTAATTAATTATATTTACCTACTTATCAGTTTGAGTGTGGGGGTGAAACGCCGCACCATACGTTTGTAATTAATTATGTTTACCTACTTATCAGTTTGAGTGTGGGGGTGAAACGCCGCACCATACGTTTGTTATTCGTGAACTCACTACTCTAAAATTAGATTACGCGACTAAACAGTAATCTCAAAATGACTAGAGAATTCAACGTGATTATAGAACGCGACTGTGAGGGCTATTTTGTTGCCTCTGTGCCTAGTCTTGCAGGATGTCACACCCAAGCCAAATCTCTAGACGAATTGATAGAGCGTATTAAAGAAGCCATTGAACTTTGTTTAGAGGTTGAACAGACGCTACATTCTGTCATATTTTCTGCAATTGGATACGATTGATGCTAGATAATGGGAAAGCTTTGAGATAAACTAGCCCATCTAGCTCCAGAAATAAGTATTAAGACCTATGCGAACTCACTATTGCGGCGCACTCCGTTCATCACATATTGGAGAAACTGTCACCATTAACGGATGGGTAGACCGTCGCCGCGATCATGGGGGTGTGATATTCTTAGATTTACGCGATCGCTCTGGCATTGTCCAAATTGTCAGCGACCCCCAACGTACCCCAGATTCTTACGAACCAGCTAATGCTCTGCGTAATGAATATGTCGTGGAAATCACGGGTAGGGTGACGCAGCGTCCGGAAGAATCGCTAAATACCCGCATCCCCACAGGCGAAGTGGAAATCTACGCTGATAAAATTGAATTGCTCAACGCAGTTCGCAAACAGTTACCTTTTCAAGTTTCCACCGCAGACAGCGAATCGGTGCGGGAAGACTTGCGACTGAAATATCGTTATCTAGATTTGCGACGCGATCGCATGGCGCGTAATTTACAATTACGTCATCAAGTTGTCAAAACTATGCGTCGCTATCTCGAAGATGTGGAAAATTTCATCGAAGTGGAAACCCCCATCTTAACTCGTTCTACCCCCGAAGGCGCACGCGATTACATCTTACCCAGTCGTGTTAGTGCTGGCGAGTGGTTTGCACTTCCCCAATCACCGCAGCTTTTCAAACAGATATTGATGGTAGCAGGATGCGATCGCTATTATCAAATTGCTCGTTGTTTCCGCGACGAAGACTTACGCGCTGATAGACAACCAGAATTCACGCAATTGGACATGGAAATGAGCTTCATGTCCCAAGAAGAAATTATCGCACTTAACGAAAAGTTAGTTTCGCATATCTTCAAAACTGTTAAAGATATCGAATTACAACTTCCCTTTCCCCGTATCACCTACGCTGACGCAATGGAACGTTACGGCTGTGATAAACCTGATACCCGCTACGGTTTAGAACTAGTCAATGTTTCGGATATATTAAAAGACTCTGGTTTCAAAGTCTTTCGTGAAGCCGTTGCTAATGGTGGGATTGTGAAAATCTTACCCATCCCCAACGGCAATGATACAATTTCCAATGTCCGTATCAAACCGGGTGGCGACTTATTTAAAGAAGCTGCTGAAGCCGGTGCCAAAGGTTTAGCATACATCCGCGTCAGAGAAGATGGGGAAATCGACACCATCGGTGCCATTAAAGACAACCTGACACCAGAACAAAAGCAGGAAATTTTACGCCGCACCGATGCCAAACCCGGACATCTGCTATTATTTGCAGCAGCTGATACGGGAACTGTCAATAAGACTTTAGATAGATTGCGTCAATTTGTTGCCAGAGAATTTAAATTAATCGATCCCGAAAAAATCAACTTGCTTTGGGTGGTAGATTTCCCGATGTTTGAGTGGAATGCTGATGAGAAACGCTTGGAAGCACTGCACCATCCATTTACAGCACCGCATCCTGATGATTTGTCCGACTTGAAAACCGCCCGCGCCCAAGCGTATGATTTAGTGTACAATGGCTTTGAAGTTGGTGGTGGTAGTAGGCGGATTTATCAGCGACAAATTCAAGAAGAGGTATTTGAAGCGATCGGTTTATCTCCAGAAGAAGCACAAAGTAAATTTGGCTTTCTTTTAGAGGCTTTTGAATATGGTACGCCGCCGCATGGTGGTATTGCCTACGGTTTAGATCGGTTGGTGATGTTGTTAGCTGGGGAAGAATCAATTCGCGATGTCATTGCTTTTCCCAAGACGCAACAAGCGCGTTGTTTGTTAACAGATGCACCTTCAAGTGTGGATGCAAAGCAATTGAAAGAATTGCATGTTGCATCAACTTATAAACCGAAGTCTTAAAAAGTTAGATCCCCGACTTTTTTAAGAAGTCGGGAATCTGGACACCGCAATTGTAAAGACATTTCAGTAAAGACGTTCCGCCGGAACGTCTCTACAATATGTGTGATATCATGTCCGCGCAATCACCCATAATTCATGAAGAACCCCACCCGCCTGTGGCACCCGGACCGCTTGCGGGGAGGGTTGGGGAGGGGTTCTTTTATTATGGCTGTTTGACCGGACATGATATGATTTGCGATCCCACGATATAAATTAGAACTATTTAGTTAGTTTCCAAAGCTGAATCTTTTCGGGGTAAACATCCTTTCGTATCTTGAATTTCTGCTCTTTCTCAAGTTTATATTCCAATACCTTTAGGGGAGCATTATAAAAAGGATTGTAGAAAAACACATCACTGAAAGTATTAGGAATTTGGGGTACATTTGACTCTTTCACTAACAGAAGCCGCACTTTGGCATCGAGTCGATGGGAGAGAGCCATTTCATCACCGAGAGGCCACGTTCCTTCACACGAAGTAATCACAAGTGGCTGGGGAGTTTGGTTGATAATCCTAACCACTTGGGGAGTATAAAGGTTCAGATCCTTATACCACCAAGTCTCGACTTGAGAAATGATCGCACAAGATATAACTCCGGCTGAAATTAGTGTAACCATAACCAGCTGCCAAAGCTTTAGAAAGGCAGTGCTGACGGAGGAAGATAAAATTTGAGTTGCTAAAAGGTAAGAAACAGCTAGCTGAATACCTAAATAACAAGGGATTAAATAGCGAGGAATTTGCGATCGCACTCCCCCAGAAATAAAATCTGGTATAGCTAGGGGTAGCAATGTCATTCCAATCAATGTTAAGACAAACAACCAAACCTGCTTTGGAGACTTACGACAGAGAAAGTAAATTGAATATCCGACAAGAATTAAGATAAAAAGACTTGAAGATTTTGCTAATAATTTCAACCAAGAGCCTTCAAAATCACCTATGGTACTGTAGTTAAAATCAACAAATAAATAGCTAAGTTTAAAAATCCAGTTTATAATCAAAGCTAACCAACTTATTTTAACTTCGCCTGTCCAGCCTGTTGTTTTATTAATTTGAGCCGATTGACTCAGAATAACTACTAACCAGGGTGTGAAAGCTAGAAATCCCACTAAAGACGCAAGCACATAACTAATAACCCTCTTAGTTAATCGAAAGCGTTCAATTGCAAACACATAAACACCATGGGCAATTGTCACCAACCCAGAAAAGAGAAATGTATACAACCCCAATGCCACAGTTACTGCATACATTCCCCAACTGAGTTTTGTTTTTAATCGCATTGCCCGTAGGAGTGCTACACTTGATAGCAAAGTTGTCAAACTCCACAAACTATACTCCCGCGCTTCCTGTGCGTACAGCACATGAAATGGTGACACAGCAAGCACTGCAACTGCAACCAATGCCACGAGCGACGAGTTAAATAATTCCAGACATAGCCAATAGATGCAGGGTAATGCCAACGCGCTAAATAGTGCCGTTAAAGTTCTCGCGATCGCAACTGAACTACCAAACAATTGCACCCAAAATCGCGTCATCATGTAATATAATGGTGGATGCTGGGGGTCTTCTAGTGCTAGAGATTTAAGAGTATCTGTTAAGGATTTTGCAGGACTGGGATGCTGATATTTCTGTAAATCTTCAATGCCAATTTGTTGACCATTGCAAAGTTGCGCGATCGCTTCTTTTTCTGTGTAGCCAGAAATCCGTAATGAGGTAAAAGTCTCGTCAAACCAGTAAACTTTTCGGTCAATATTGACAAAGCGAAAAAATACACCTAATACTAATAGAACAATCACCAAAAAACGTAACCCTTTCGGAGTAAATGCCCAAGCAGGCGGCAAGTTGCTGTTCATACATCGAGTAGAAAAGCTATTTTATACAAACTAATTTGACGGTATTTGTAGTTAGTAAGTTTGACTATAGTATAAAGAATAATGTTACCTCTTTTGGCTGAAAATATAAACCAGAATTGCTAACTTTGACTTTTTTGTAAATAATATAACTTTTGGCATATGTCTTTTGGTAGAAAATCTTTTACACTAACTCTATATAGCTTTCGTAAAGGATAATTACTAAGAACACCGTTTCCCCATATAATCATTTCTGCATGAGTATCATTGAACCTGATTCACTTTTGTCAGTGCCAACTGGTGCATTACAGATTCCTGAATTACCGCCAAGTACTGTGGATGCAGGTAGTGAAAACATCCTCTTGTCTTTGGTGATTCCGACTTACAAAGAACGAGATAATATCAAGAACGTTGTCAGAATATTGAGCCAACTGCTAGATGAGTCTATCCCTGGAGACTACGAGTTGATTGTAGTGGACGATGATAGCCCAGACTGCACTTGGGAAGTTGCCGAGTCTCTGACGGGAGAATATCGGCAATTACGGGTGATGCGTCGTCAAAATGAGCGGGGGCTTTCAAGTGCAGTGATTCGCGGTTGGCAAGCGGCAAGGGGAAGTGTTTTAGGAGTAATTGATGGGGATTTACAGCATCCCCCAGAAGTACTAACGCAATTGTTACGCGCCATTCAAAAAGGCGCAGACATGGCAGTAGGTAGTCGTCATGTAGACGGTGGTGGTGTAAGTAGCTGGAATTTTGTCCGGCGTTTCTTGTCTCGCGGCGCTCAGTTATTAGGGTTAATTATTTTACCTGATGTACTGAGTAGGGTATCTGACCCCATGAGTGGTTATTTTATGGTGCGTCGAAGTTCCATAGCCGGTGTGACGCTCAATCCAGTCGGATACAAAATTCTCCTTGAGGTGATTGGACGGGGTAAAATAGGCGAAATTGCCGAAGTTGGCTATGTGTTCAGCGAGCGTGTTAAGGGTGAAAGTAAAGTCACAAGTAAGCAATATATAGACTACATACAGCATTTATTACGGTTAAGGCTGGCAACAGGACGGCTGGGAAAAATCAGTCAACGCATCAATTTTCCTGTTGGTCGATTCATCCGTTTTGGCTTAGTGGGACTCAGTGGAGTATTTGTTGATATGACACTGCTTTATTTGCTCAGTGACCCAGGTACTTTGGCTTTGCCTTTAACTCGCAGTAAAATCATTGCGGGTGAAATTGCGATTCTCAATAATTTCTTTTGGAATGATGCTTGGACTTTTGCGGATGTCTCTACTGAGCAGCACGAATGGGGTCAACGCATGAAGCGATTTTTGAAATTCAACATTATTTGTCTTGCGGGTTTGGTGTTGAATGTGCTGATATTGAATATTGTGTTTAATTTTATTATACAAAACCGCTATATCGCAAATTTGATTGCGATCGCTCTTGCTACTGTCTGGAATTTCTGGGTTAACCTCAAGCTCAGTTGGCGTGTGACGCAAGTTAAATAAAATACGGTAGGTTACATTATTACTGAATATACGTAGAGACGTTACCTCATTAACAGTAATAAAAATCTACCTACCGTCGTAAAGACGTGACCACGGAACGTCTCTACAATATGTGTAATCTACCAGACATGATATAAGGCTACCAGATGTCTATTACCGATTACTTTGACAGTTTTTGAATCTGCTCGGTAAAATAAGCTTCGTCATTCTTAAGTTGTTGCGCTAATTCCAGCCCTTTTTGAAAGGCTGCTAGTGCAAGATTTGGCTCTTTGCGTTCTAAATAAATTTGCCCAATTTGATCGTAAGCCTTCATCATGCCGTAAAAGTTGACGGCTAGCTTTTGTGTTTGTACCAAAATTTGCCCAGTTTGCAAAGCTTCTTCTGTTTGTCCTTGGGAACGATATAGGGCGATTAATTTTTGTAAAGCTTCGCCAGCAGTAACGTATTGTTGTTGTTGCCAAGCTGTGGTATAAGCTTCTTGATAGTTTTTGAAAGCTTCTGGCAGTAAAGTTGGATTTTCTTTGGCTAGCGCTTGGTAATCTGAGCCGATTGCTAGCTTTAATGCTGGTATCTGAATTAAATTATTTTCACTTTGATAAGTTTCTATCAACTGATTGCGTATTTTTATTGATTGCTGTGGTTGTTTTTGTTGCTCATAAATGTAAGCTAGTTGTTGCAGGTATGCTAATTGATTGATGCGATCGCCACTTTTTGTCGCTAAATTTAACAATTCTTCGTAAGTGTCGGCAGCTTTGGTGTAATCAAACCAACTCATGTGCAGTTCCCCCATTGTTTTGAGGGTTTCGACAACGGCAGCGACATCATTGTTTTGTCGGACTGCGGCTAAAACTTGATTGTAAGCTTGGACTGCTTCAGATGGCGATCGCAAACCAGTATACGCCATCGCTAGCGATCGCCAAAGTTCTACGTCAACTGTTGAAGTAGATGGTGTTTTTTGCTTTTGAGCCTGCTTTTGAATTTTTTGCAACCGCTGCATAATATAAAATATTTCTGGGCGATTGTTTTCATTCCAGGCGTATTCACCTACCCGCGACAGCGCTTGTACTTCTGTTAATGAACCCAAATAGCGACGTAAACGCAGTTCCCGGTTCCAAATATCAAACGCTCCCATCTTGTCCCCAGCTTGCAGTTTAGCCGCTGCTTGCTGATTCAAATTATCCAACGCCACAGTCAAATCTTGCTGTTCAATAACAGATAACGGCTGTTTTTTATTAGGTTTACGCGGTAGCAGTGGATCTGGTATGGTAATCTCCAACGGACTAGGTGGAAATTTATCCGGTTGTGCGGGCTTTTTTGTCTCTGCCAAAGTCAAAGAACCGCAAAACTGCCAAATTATAGCAGCAGTAATTGTCACACTTAAGCGCCGTAGCATAATTTTCATCTCGCTTTGCTGTAAATTGTACGGTAATTTTAGTGGTTAGTTGATGGTGGATGTTAGTTAGAGCGTTGTTGAGTATTGTAGATACTACTAACCACTAACCACCAACCTAGATATTGACGAAAATAAGCGATCGTATTCTCCACAAATATAAGATGCACGGTTAATAACCCAGCCTCTAAAGGATTTTGAGGTTTTTAATTGTTAATTTAAGTAGCAAACAAGTAGCATTAAAAGTCAGGACATTCTGACTTCACAACATTTGGATGACAGTAGTGCCTTAACACCGTCTCCACCTCATCGCCGATCCACAGGGCAACTTTATCTAGAGAGATGCCTTGCGCGATCGCCCACGTCGCAAATGTATGCCGTGTAGCATAGGGTTTTAAGTAAAAATCAATCTCACCTTTGCTCACCAGTTCTTTAACCACGCCTGGGTAACGGCAAACTTCTCCATTGCGATCGCACCCGCTAGTTGATTCATTCCAAAAATGTTGAAGTATGTCATGAGACAAGGGTTTTTGGCTTTTGGAGCGAAACACCAAACTTTTAGGATTGAAGCGTTCGGGTCGAATTGTTAACAGCAGTTGCTGAAGTTTTGAACCTTTGGCGGTAGGGAACACACGGTTTTTACCGTTTTTGGTTCCCTTCAAGATTCTATGTAAATTGCAAGATTTATTTATAGTTATACGACAACAGTCTTCGGATATGTCGCCCCAGGTCAAAGCGAACGCTTCACCGGGACGGCAGCCGGTCCAGAACATAAATTTAATTAGTGAGGCATAATGAGAATGCACGGGATGATTCTCGAAAGCGTTAATAATGATATCTCTCTGCTCAAGGGTGAAAGCTTGATAATTATCTTCAAGCTTTCTTTTTGGCTTTTTAATTTTTAGTTTTTCAAAGGGATTGTCAGGAATAAACTTAGAATTTACAGCCCAATTACAACAGCGACTGTAATTATTAAGAATGTCCCAAGCCATAAACTTGGTAGTGTTTTTAAGCAACCAATCACGTATTTCGGTTGCTTTTTCAAGTGAAACTTCGGGCAACCGCTTTGTGTACCTAGTAATCGCTTCATACTTGGTTAGAATGGTTGTCTGTTCAATTAGAGTCGATTGAAAGTCAGTAAATTTCTGCCAAAGTTCTAAAAGATTGTATTTGTATTTGTTGGCTTGAACTTTTTCTGGTGGTTTAAATTTACTATCTTTACTTGCTAATTGATAGCTTTTAAGCGTTGAATCAAAACAAAGTTAACCTTTGGGGTTAATAATTTATTTAATTTTTGGTTTGAGGGTGGTGCCACGCAAAGGGTTAGGCGTGGGTGTTGGCTCCTGTGGTGCCACGCAAAGGGTTAGGCGTGGGGGAGTAAAAACATTTTACTAATGTAGAATGCATAATGTATATTAATAATGAGTAAAACTCTTTTGTCAACCATTTTGCTCATGGTTAATTATTTTGCTCATGTAAAATGGAGGTAAAGGCGTGGATTGTGTAAATGGCAAGACCAAAGAAGTCGGCAGAAGACGTAACTACAGTCGGACTCAGCCTGAGTCAAAGCGCATGGGAGGAGTTGAAGAAGAGAGCCAACGCAATGGGACTAAGCAGATCAAGGTTAGTAGAGAAGATAGCGACAGGGGAAATACCGATTGGAAACTTGCCCCAGTCAGAGACACAACTGCTGGGAAAATTCTAGAGCGCCTAGAAATCCTGGAGAAGCGCCATTTAGAATACGTCCATTCTCACCAAGCCCGGCTAAAGGCGCGGCTGGGAGAAAGCGAAGAAGCTGAAAATGAATTTAAGGAAGAGTCAAACCAGATAAAAACCGACATTTTTCATCTGGTAGCTCACGAAAATAGTGGAGATGACGTAATACAGGTTAAATAAAACCGTCCTGCCAACAATGGTAAGGACGGTTTTGTTTTATGCGATCGCCGCCGGCGAAAATTGGAATGGTTTTCCCGCCACCGCCCCCAATCGCCGCGTACTTATTTATCAAGGTGACGAGTCGAAACATGACATGTTACAGGCGCTTAATAAGCGCGGGTTTAAACCAGGGACTGAAGTTAGAAAATGCACGCAAGCCCGTTTTGGCTGGAACACCGACGCTATCCCCATCTTATATAAAGACATTGAGGAGTACGATCCGGCGGTGATAATGATTGACTCCCTGACTTTCGTCAACCGTTATTCAATTTACGACGAAAATTCAGTAGAGTATTCCCGCGCTGTTTTGGAAATTAATGAGATTGCATCTCGTACTGGTAAGACGATTATAATTATCCACCACTCTAACCGAGCTGGCAAAGCACGCGGATCAACAGCAATTTTTAACGCCGTCTCTGAAGTTCTCAAACTAGAGAAGGACACCAGCGCTGGTGCTAATCCCCAAGAGAAAATTCTCACAATCGAAAAATCGCGATCGCGTCGATTCCCCTGCCAGTACAAACTTTTCTTCAACGAGGAAGATTTCAGCCTATCTCTCATCGAGGAAGTTGGCAAGTTGCGCCAGCTGGGGGGGACTATGTTAGAGCCAGAGTATATCTGGGTAGAAAACTGTAAGTTGCTAAGACTTCCTAATCCACCAGAACTGAATCAACATATGTTCCAGTCTCCTGATGCAGAAATTTTCGCGGTGTATGAAGATTCCTTTGAGATAGAGCATTAAGCTGCGTAGCAGCTTACCTATACAAGAATCCTCATAAGCTAATCGCGACTCAATTCTTAATTAGGTCGTCGCCAGCAATGATAGTTGTATAAAATATGTAATCCTTACTTTGTTGATAGCGGCGATCTGATTTGAGGATTTTCATAAACTCCCGATGTCCTTGCCGCCGGCGTCCGACGAGGCAGCCGGCGCTAGTATTTTTGATATCGGTAAGTGGAGCGTCGTAGCCCCAGTGCTGGTTGATGCCATAGTATCCGGTATCAACGCGATCGCCAGTGCGTTTAAAATCTTTATTGAAATCGCGGTGGATGCTGACGGGAAGAACCTGGATTAGGGCTTCGTGTGGTTCGGAGTTACCATGCGTTCCCACTTTCCAGGCTTGATATTGCCCGAATTTAATTCGAGCGGCTCCGTCTTCGTTCATCGGGTTGTAAGTGTAATAAGCTCCCGGTTCGGTTGTCGCTTGCCAGTGATTAACAATTTTTGGCTCGTTACCCACTATTTCAATAATTATTCGGCAATCGTTGAATTGGTTGGGGGCGTCGTCGTTGAGGGTGCCATCTTCGTTCATTCCTTCAACATACACGATGTTGTAGTTTTTCTCCCCGCTAAAAACCGCGTAGTTTTTAGCTTTCATGTAATCAACAATTCGAGTTGCTAAATCCATATTTTTAAGGGTTTAAATCACTGGCAATTGAGGCAGTCATATAGGTTTTCATACGTTCAAAAACTGATGGAAGTGAAGGCACTTGTAATTTTTCAATCAAAATATCAATTTATGCTTCTCGCTTTGGAGTTATCCCTGGTATTAATTGCGCCAAATAACCACCAGCACCAAACTTTACTAAGTCACTAAAACCGGCTCTACAGTTAGGGTCTATTACTGCTAAGACAAAACTGCCAATTATTAACAAAATTACCGCGAGAGAACGAGTTTGTAATTTTTCAAAAAATTTCATGTTTTCAAGTAAGTAAACAACTATATATGAATTGTTACCTTACTCGTTTGAATTGTCATCCTTGTTTTTACGGGGTTTTGGACGGGGAATTTCTATGTCAAGTTTCAGCTTTATTTCTAATATGTCACGATTTAAATCGTGCATATAATCGTCGATGTCTTTACCCAAACTTGCAATTCCACTTGATATGTCTTTTTGATTATTTTTAAGATGCTGGAAGTCTCGTTCTGCTGCATATTTTTTCTTTTCAGCACTAACAAACCACAAGGTCGCGTTGATAACATAAGGAATGAATCCGACAGACAGAGCTACAACTATCTCAGGCTTGAAGTTCATTTTTATTTAAATTATTAAAATTAAAATTTTAGCTTTCTGTTACTGTGGCTAAACCAGACTCATTTTTTAATTTACCTAGCTCAATTAAAATCTGAGTTTTTAAGTATTCTGGTAAGCAAATAATTGTCTTAGAAAGATATTTTAATTCCCACTGCAAGCTGTCAAAAACACAGCAGCGACGCAAATATAAATTGATATCTTTATATTGAAAATGAGCAACGACGCTAAAAATCGAAATTTCTGTAGGAGTCAACACTCCAATTGCTAATGCCGATTGAAACTGTCTATCCAAACAATCATCTAACTCAGTTTGAAACTGAGAAATTAACCATTTACTAGATTCTTCCTGTGCTGCAAGTTGAGACTTTCTGATGCTTTCTTGTTTTTGTTTCCAATTGTTCCAAGTATAATCAATTGCTAAGTCTAGATTGAATGAACTGTAAGCGATAATTTCCATATAAAGTATTTTCCTTAAATTTAAGTTGAAGTGTCTGCACCTGGTTTTTTAAGCAATTCTTCAATCCTTTCGTCGTAAGCATACGGTTTTTCGTCTGTCCAAAGTAACAGGCGGTCTTCTTTTCTGATGTACAACCCGCTTGACATAGGAATACCACTTCCGAGTGCTCCAGGTATTTTATATTGATTCATTATTGTGAAATACGCGGGATAAACTCTTGTTAGTTGTTTAAGATAAGTCCCAGTATTATCTTCTTGTCTGTCCTCGCTAATAGTTGGTTTTTTTAGAAGCGTTCCCGTTCCTAAAGCTAACAGTGCCTTTAATCTGTCTTCTGCTTCATCTGGAGTTGCCCCCATAACCTGCATCTGTCTGCCATTGTCCAATAAACCTGTGGCTCTATATCTCCCCCACATATACCCGTTAACTCCACCGCAAGCAGCTTTAATTGTTTGCCAGTCAAGCTTTGACCGTTTAATATCTGGGATGGCGTAGGTAGCACTTACTAATCGTTGAGCACTAGAGCGTTGATAAGGTGGTTGTTTAAGAGAAAAAAATTGAATTACTAGACGCAGACTCTGTGGTTTAGCTCTTAAATATTCGTCAATTGGACTACCAACCCATTGACCAATATCTTTATTGTCCATCATTTGATAATTAGTCAAAGTCTGGACTATTACGGGTTTTAAAATATCTTCAGCACCCGCTAAAATAATACGCTGATCATCAATGGATCTGTCGGGTTTTATCTCTACATATCTGTCGTTACCCAAAGGAGGTACTTGAGCTTTTTTTAGTTTTTCAGCTGCGATGTAACTATCTACCGAATTGGCAACTACGTATCCCGCTTCAACACATCCGTCCCAGGCTTCTTCTAGAAATTCTTCGACAAAATTTCTAACTGCTGTATTAGGAATTGATTCCACCGCATCATCTACTGCTTTGGCAAACGACCAAGGTTTTGAACCTTCTGCCCCCCAAGCTTTAATTAACTTTTCTGCGTTTCCACCAAAGATTTTTTGTAAGAATGCAGCATTAGATTTAATAAAGTTTCGTGTATTTTTAAAATGCCATAACAGTAGAGACTGCACACCACTTTGAAATGCATATCGAGTAATGTTAGCAACATTGGCAAGAAACTCCTCTCCTAACTCTTCAGTAACATTTGCTAAAACGTGAACTCCTAAAGGTTCATTGAATGTAAAAATTACCGCACCGGGTAGAACACCACATCCCAAGTAACCAACTAAATTACCCAGTGCGCCACCAAACATGCCCGATAAAGCCTCCCATCTTGTAGCGATTTGTTTATCAATTTCAGTGTCGGTTATGTTCCAATTGAAGTTGTAAATAAATTGAGCCGTAGAAACAAATAATCCCCATAAGCCAGTTAGAGTAAACCCAATTAACTTAAATACTTGGTCTCCAATTAAGCCTAAAAAACTTATAGCGCCATTCCACAGCCAACTAATAACTCCCCCATCATCGCTTTGTTGTTGTTCTGAAGAAGAGTTAAAAACTCTTAATCCGCTTTCGCCAACAGCTTGACGAATTTCTTGAGATTCCAAAGCATCCACAACAATATCTGCTAACCCCATAATTCCTCAAGCTTTACGTCTATATCAACGTCGGGTGTAATTCCTACTTTACGCCGCCACTTGGATACTTTTTTAATTTCAAAATCTCGAAAATAAATAGACCTGTCTTGTAAATCTTGAGGAATGGGTATTTCTATCAAGTCGGGGATTGTTTGAGGATAAACTTTAACAGCTATTCCATGAGCAATGGTATTACTGGTTTGATATCTCGGTCTAACCAAAATATAGCTATTTACCTTTTTCCAGTCAGCACAAAGATAGCTTAATCTTAAAGTCGCATTCGCTCCTGTGGCTGTGTTGGGGAACTTGATCCAAGCATTCCAAACAGGGATGACCGAGCCTAAAAGATTCCACACACCGATGTCGTCAGTAATCGTACTCATCGGTGTTTTCTCCCATTTCTTCTAATCGCTCGTCGTACTCTCCCCCCTCAATGTACTCATTAAATTCTGATTCTGAAACTGCCTCTAATATTCCGGAACCCGCCCGACCAACAAATGCAAATTCCGAATTATGGTAAGCGAAGTTTCGCCATCCTGGGGGGAGAGTGCCGTACAAGTACTCATCAAAAAAAGGATGACCGGGAAGAATAATACCGGAGGGAGTTTCGATAATCATAGTTAAGATGCAGCAGGAGCAACCGTCATAACTAATTCTTCACTCAAGACTGAAAAGCCAGCCGCTCCTAAATCGCCTAAAGCTTCAGTTGAATAAAAACTAGAAAAACTTGATCCGCTTGCTATTTTTGTGGTGGCTCTACCAGGACGAGGAATCGAGCTACCAGAAACTAACTTAGATACCTCAGTTGCTGATTGTTCTGTGGCGGCGCTTTTTAACTGTAACGTTGCCCCATAAGCATCAAAATCGGCTTTATTCATTGGAAAACAGTATAAACTTCCATCTGACAATGCTGCGATCGCTGTTTGGCTACCGCTTAACGCAGATGCAGCACGTAGCAATACACTACGTCTAGATTTTGTAATTTTCCAGCCTGCTGTTTGAGCGCTGGACAAACTTACATATCCGCAAAAAGTTGAGACAGATTGTTGAGTTCCCACAGCCGCATTGCTCAATCTTTTTGTCACTCTAGGTGGCTGTGGAGCCGATGCACCAACAATTCTAATTTTGGTTGTATCGCTTGCTACAGCCTCAGCCGTTTTGTGTCCGATAGCCGTTATATCGGATTCAGAAATACCTGGAAATGTTGATAAATCCTTTGTTTTGAAAATAAAATAAGCATTATTGGTGACTAAAACGTAAGTGAGCTTATCGCGCAGTTTTCCACGGGTATAAGGAGGCATAAATTCACGTTGCAATCAAAAGGGCTAAGATTCAATTCAAGTGCAATTAGATACGTTTGTCTAGAGGTTTAAATACGGGGTTAGAAATTTAGACCCCCCTTAGAGCAAGCCTTTTGAACCCTCGTATAACCCTTTGGCTTCTATAAAAACACAAGCCTTGCCTATGCCTTTATAAATGAATATGATTAATTTTTATTACGTCTCGAAAACAATCCATCTAAGTATTTAACGCAGTTTTATTTTCTTTTCTTGGTTCCCTTCTTCGGTTAAATCAGAATCTTTTATTTTTATCTCAATTGGATACTGACCACATAAAGCATCTAACTGGCGAATAACATACGCTAAAAATCTACTGGAATTGTGAAGATAAATACTTCCTTTTTCAGGGTTAGTCAACGCTTTGGGAACCTTCACAGGGTAGTCATAGGTTCCCATGTAATAATCTAATTTATGTTTTTCAGCTTCTATATTTGCGATTCTTTGAAATGTCAAAAATACTTGTGATTCTGTACCTTGAATTACTGTAATTGTGGTATCCAGGTATTGAGGAATAAAGGTTGGTTTATTTTGATTATTTTTCTCTTTTTCTATAATTTCTAACCCATTAAAAACAGGGACTTTAATTGTTGCTAATTCCACTTCAACACCTCCGTTTATACCGTCTATTCCATTTATACCGGGTATTCCTTGTATCCCTTGAAATCCCTGTAAACCGCGATCGCCTTTATCGCCTTTATCACCTTTATCGCCTTTAGCCCCGGTTGCGCCAGTTGCGCCAGTTGCGCCAGTTGCGCCAGTTGCACCTTTATCCCCCTTATCCCCCTTGGTTCCCTTATCCCCTTTATCCCCTTTATCCCCCTTGTCTCCTTTATCTCCCTTTAATTTCCCTATATCACCTTTACGAACAAATAAATTTAACTGTCCATAAATTTTAGATAAATCGCCGCTAATTTGATCTATATATGTTTCAATTGCATCAAGTCTAGATCCTAACGTGTATAAAGTTCCAATTGAGATAAACAACGCCGCAATAGCTAGCAAAGCATTAATAGCAGGAAGCAGTCTTTGTAAAGGTTTTAATCTATCAACTTGCGTATTTATTTTGTCAGTAACACTCTTGGTAGTGTCTGCAACTTTCTTGACAGTATCAACTATTTTTTTGGTATCTTTCAGTCCTTTAGCAACTGCCTCAGCCGCTTGTCTTGCTGCTGCTGCTTCTTTTAATGCTGTCGCAATTTTAATAGTTAGTGTAGTTGTAAGAGCCTGAATTATCGCCAGCGTTGTAGTTATGCTAGCTATTGTTGCGACTACTGCTGCAATTCTTTCGACAGCATTGTTTAGTGCAATTTTTATTTCAGATATTGAAGTAATTGTCTGTTGAGCAAATCTTTCTAGTGCTGAAACTCTACCTTCTAAATCTTTATTAGGTTTTATCTTAGCAATTTCTGCTTTTAATGCTGCTAATTCCTGTTTGACTTCAGCGCAACAATCAGCCATTATTAATCCTTTTTACACTTGCAGTAATACTAGTAATTTCCGATTTAATTTCTGCACATGGAATACAACAATAACCAGGATAAGAACTAGTTTCGCAACGCATGTGACCTGGCGGACAGTCGTTATCACAAGCAATTTCAAAGGTGCATTTTACACCCTTTTTACTTTTGTAAGTAACTCCCCCTTCAGTTGTAGCAATAATTTGACATCCTGTTATTAAACAAGCATCACAATTACCGCTAACGTTACCTTGTTGGTTATCAAGGTTAGTTACAACGCTTAAAAATCTTGCATGACTTTGATTAACTTCATCAACTCTGTTCCAATAGTAATAACCTTCACCAACTTGTCTTATTCCATCAACAATGAGCCATGCACCGTTGTATTTTAAACTTCTATGCGGTTGATAACTAGCATTCTCACCGCAAGCATAATGCTGGAAGATTATTACTCCGTCAGTAGTTCCCCAAAAACGCCAACATTTTATATCATTGCTTATCGGATCACCTGTTTTTTGCTTTTTTACACAGACTGGTGCATCAAATTCTAAGTTTTCAACTTTATCATCAATAATGACTTTAATTTTAGCTTTTTTGGCATTTTCACACGCCAATTGTCCGCCTTGACATTCCATAGTTTCATATTATTAATGAAGGATAATTTGCTTTAATAGTAGCAATAATTTCTTCATGTTCGGATGAGTTTTTATCAATCCAATTTTGATAAACAAGTATCAGCGCAATATCACCGTTGAAGTTCTTTTCATTTGTGCTAATTCTAAAGCGATCGCCTGGGTCAAAGGCTAGGTCTTGCACTCCTTTACCCACATTATCTAACAGCACCTCGTAATTATTAGCCTTAGCGTGAATAGAAATTAAGTGACTCCCATCTAAAGGCATTTCCGATGGATAACCGTCAATTCTACCAGACAAAAATGTACCAAAATATCCATTACCATTGCTAGAAAATCGCCAATAATCATCAATATTCTTTGTTCGGATTAAGTTGTAATTATTGTTGGCTAAATTAGTAAAAACAACGTAAATAGTGGCTTCAGTAGCACTGGTTAGAAAGGGCGCTATTTGTAACTCCTGATTGTCAGTACCATCCCACCGTAAGATGTTTTTACTATCTAATCCA
This sequence comes from Tolypothrix brevis GSE-NOS-MK-07-07A, assembly GCA_019358985.1. GTDB lineage: Bacteria > Cyanobacteriota > Cyanobacteriia > Cyanobacteriales > Nostocaceae > Hassallia > Hassallia brevis. Next base: position 75,107 of record JAHHIJ010000034.1, read on the forward strand.
GATGTAATCGTGGGACTAGTCCCAATTGCAGAGGCATTATTTTCATTACCGCTTTTATCAATCAAACTGCCACCCTCAAGCCACAATACCAAGCCAGATGTTGAGTATTCTGAGAGAATCGTTAAGGCACTACCCGGTAATTGCAACCATCCTAAATCACTGCTTAAATAAAGAATTCTGGCATAATTTCTAGACTCTAAAGTTATTCCAGAAGTGTAATCAAGTCCTTCAAATTTCTTGCCATTTAAATTAATTAACAAACTTCCAGAATCGGCAACATTGAATATTTCAATATCTTGATTGCTAGGATTCTCTGGTAAAGTGATTGTTATATTGCTAACACTAGCAATTATTTTTTCACTTGATTGAGCTACGTAATTGTCATTAATTATAGTCCATGTGCTACTTGATGTTGTTGTGGCAGTAGGCAATTCATTAATCAAACAGCTTAAAGTCGCCGTATCTGATTCAAAAATCAAATAATCTGTGGTAGTTGGTGAACCTCTGGGAAATTGCTTAATCTGCATACACTTGAAACTGATTGATTATAAAAGTGTGTTTGATTTTATCGTCTGTAACTAAAGTTTTCCACTGCTGAATATTAAGTAAATCATAGTATTCAGTGTTGTCATAAGTAAGAATTTCGCCTGTTGTTGACGTAATCGGCATTCCCAGTTCTGAAGTGACCGTACCCATAAACTGTTGACTTCCATAAAAAATGATTGCAGCTAATAATTGTTCAGCACGATTATTTGAGGAAATTGTCAAGTTGAGTAATGCTGACTTTTTAATTATCAAACTAGTTGTAGTCTGACTCGCACCTTCTCCAAACAGCTGCGTAAGCGTTAATTCCATTAATAATCATCTGGATCAAAGTTACCAGAATCATCAGGTTTGTAAAATTCCACAGTTTTTGTAGCTTGCCGATAAAGTACATTATTTCTGGTGACTAATAAATCTGGAGTGTCAGAAATAATAATTGATTGATCTAAATTGGCATTGTAAGCGACCTCAGTTAAGCTCACTTGAGCTAAAGCAATAATGGCTGCAAGTAAACTCTCTGGCGTGTTTGTAACGCTGGACGTTAAACCTACTGTTGCTAAGTCAGCTTTGGAAATAGTTAAAGTAGTTTCGTCTTGTGTAGCGTTGTTACCAAATACTGCTGTTAAACTCGGTTCTGCCATGAAAAATACTTAATAAATATCAAACATTAGTATAAAGCTGATTTATAGATATTAGTCAAAGTGATCCGAAATTTCGTTATCAAATTGATAACGGTTACTTAAATGCTACTCATCGCGATGGCTGGAGATGAATTAATGATGATGCCTCAGCAATACTCGTAGAGTAGCATTTAAGTAACGCGATCGCGAAGCGCGCCTTTGGTATCGCACTGCAAGTTATCCCACGTTCAGTTGCGGGAGTGAATTTAAGTAGCAAATAAGTAGCATTATTTTGCACCCAAGCTAGAAAGCTTTATTTAACCAGGTTTTATTACACTCTCCACAAACATAGGCAACCACAAGTTTTACAATACTCAAAGAACTCGTAAATTATTTTCAAGGAATCGGTTTATAATCTGTAATGACACATTCTACTGATATTGGCACTTTAGCTCGCTGGATGGCGGCTGATTTTAGTAATCAAGAACAAGCTTTTGAAAATCCGCCTTTTTTTGCTCATATTCGTGTGTGTATGCGTCCCCTGCCGTTAGAAGTATTATCAGGGGTAAGTTTGTTTGTAGAGCAAGCTTATGATTATATGCTCAATGACCCCTATCGCTTGCGGGTGTTGAAGTTGCTGAATGCAGGATCACACATCGAAATCGAAAATTATACTGTTAAGGAAGAAGAAAAGTTTTACGGTGCCTCCCGTAACCTACAACTTCTGCAACAGTTAACCATCAACGATTTAGAAAAATTACCAGCCTGTAACATGATTGTTGAGTGGACTGGTAACAGCTTCAAAGGCAAAGTTGAACCAGGTAAAGGTTGCATGGTCTTTCGCAACAACAAAAGCACCTATCTGGATAATGAATTTGAGATTGACAACGATAAATTTATTAGCCTTGACCGAGGACGAGATCCAGAAACCGATGAACATATTTGGGGATCTGTTGCCGGACCATTTCACTTTGTCCGTTGGGGCAGTTTTGCGGATGAGGTGAAAGTATAAAAAGTTATGAGTTATGAGTTAAAAATTGCCCTCTTTCCAGCTTTAATCCAAACTCTTAACTCTTAACTTTGTACTCACTTCATTTATAGAAGGTCTTGACATTCGCACTTTGCTGAGAAAAAGTGAGAGCGATCGCCTGAATTCGAGTAGCGATTAGCTATCTGGTGCCAAATCCTCTTTGCGGCTCCTGTTGTTATAGATGTAGAATTGCACTATAATGGTAAAAGACTGATTTACCATGTCTACTCAACTCCTATTCAAAAAAAGCGAAGAAAGTAGACAAGCAGTAAACATAAATGCGGCGCCATAGCCAAGTGGTAAGGCAGAGGTCTGCAAAACCTCCATCCCCCGGTTCAAATCCGGGTGGCGCCTTTAAGAAAATAATTTGTCACGAACCCTTGTAATTCAAGGGTTTTGCTGTTTATTTTAGCAAATCAAAACGCGACTTAACCATCAATTGGGGATAATTTTTAACCCCTTGTACCTTGCCATTCCTTGCCATTTCTTGCCGTATCATGTCAAAAGTTGCCACATTTTTTGCTACAAATGGACGCGATTGATCAGAAGATACAGCAAGCGAACGAGCAATTAAAGAAGAAGGGGACAAGGGTAGTAATTTACAGGAGAGGCAAAAGCCTATCTCTGAGGGGAACGCTGCCGCCTAAGCCACACATTAAGAGAGACAAGGATTATTCGCAAGTGATTTCGTTAGGGCGAAATGCGATCGCATCGGATAAAGGAATTTTGTATGCTACAGCCAAAGCCAAATTGTTAACTGGGCAGTTGCTTGCAGGAACCTTTAATTGGGACGAGTGGATTGATTTAGATAAAGTTGCCCCCAACAGGATTGAAGCGCGGCGCGTAGCTGACTGGTGTGCTGAATACGAATCATATTACTGGCAGCGCTTGTTGCGGACACCCGACAGAGAGGGGAATTGGAAGAAAGACCACGGGCTGGTTTTCTCTAAGCTAGAACAGGATACGCCATTAAGTATGGAAGTTCTCCTCAATTACATCCAAACCACCCAAGCCGACAGCCGAGCAAGGAAACGAGCTTGTGACTACTGCTACAAGTTAGCTGAATTTGCACAGATTCAGGGCAGGGAGCAAATTCGTAAATTAACAGGAAATTACTCTGTACACTCAGTTGACGTGCGTAAGCTTCCCAGTGACCAAGAAATCTTTAATTTTTGTAACTCCATCAAAAATGATGGGTGGCGATGGGTGGTGAGGATGATGGCAACCTACGGACTTAGGAATTATGAACCGTTCCGTATTGATTTACAAGACTTCCCCACTATCAGGGTATTGAGGGGTAAGACGGGGAAACGTTTCGTGGTTCCCTTGTATCCTGAATGGGCTGAGGCTTGGGAATTGGATAAAATTTATTTGCCAAATATTAATTTAGATTACACCAATTCCAAGATCGGCACTAAAGTATCTGGCTGGTTTATCGACAATAACGCCCCATTTTCTGCATACAATTTGAGGCACTGCTACGCTCGTCGCTGCTTTGAATTTGATATTGCACCCGATAGAGCAGCTAAATTCATGGGGCATTCGCTGTCAGTTCATCTCCAAGTTTACAGAGCGTGGTTTGATGAATCGGTTTATATTGCAGACTACAACAAGGCGATCGCTAAGGACGGCAGACCGAAACCACCTAACTATTGATATCAATCAAATTTTGCTTAATTGATGGTAAGTGAATTTTAATTAATCCACTTACTCCACCAGTGCGAAAGTAATGTATGCCTTGCTTATATTCGCCATTGGCAATTCTTCGCCTGATGCTTCTGGGGCTGTATCCTTTCCCCAGCTTGGCGTGTACCTCTTCTAATGTCAGTAGGCTCAATTCATCTATGTCGTCAGGTTTGAGCTTGGATGAAGGCATATTTGCGAACGCAAAGTTGGGGCGGGATTCTAATGTCCGAGAGTATTCCAAGCTTATCACTTTTGCGTGTTGTTTGAAACATGAAATGTGTCAACGCCCTATTCTTTCTCAACTCGTGATGCGATCGCTCTCAATAAATCCGCTAGATCAACTTGCGACATCAACTCAACATGGAAGCTAACCCCTTCACCCTTAACACCATTAAGTGAAACCTTGGGCTGTGCCAACCGAGCCGCAATATGCTGGATTATTTTCGCTGCTTCTCTATCTGGTAGCTGGTCAATAATTGGGATTACATCTTCGGCTAGTCGGTATTCACGCACTGGATGCGGCGCATTATCGCCGGCGCAAATAGCTATCAATTCTTCCCGTGTATATCCGAGGTGTGGCGCTAATTTTTCAAGCGTGGTGATTTCCGGCTCGGACACTTCACCCTTCTCTAGCCGGTCAATCGTCGCGTAAGATATGCCAACCTTCCGCGCAAAGGGTCTGACTTTCTCATACCCTCTCGCGGTGCGAATAATTTCTGCTAATTTTTCCAGCCCGTTGTAGGTGTAAAGGGTTCTAGCCATTTACCTACAATTATTTGTTGCCCTGCCACGTTACAATAGTTAATTGACACAACACTTGTGGCATGGTACTTTACTACAAGTGATGTGACTATTGCGATTTATGAGTGACAAAAAGGAAAAAGCTGAGTACAAGAAACGAATTTTTTATGCTACGCCATCGGTGCGTACAGCCTTTTATATGCTTAGTTCGATATACGACAAACAAGCCCCGTACTATGCTGCTGAAGCTTGCAAAAAGTGGATAGATGGCACTTTTGTTTTTGAGCCAGGAAATCGTACAGAGCCAATAAACATCTATATCGATTCTGATATAGAAGCAAGGCTAAAGAGCAAATTTACTCAGCGCTCAGTGGTAGTTTACCACTGCGTGAAGCGAGAGGTTTACGCGCAAATAGTTAAATGGGGATGTTCTGAGCCTCAAGAATTTATTGATTTGATGCGATCCGAAACGCCTTTACAGGTATTAAGTGAATTAATCAATAACGCTAATACGGGGTTAATGGCATGATGATACCTGCACAACCTATCGACTTATCGGCAGTATGCGTGTTTGTAGCTATTAAGTTGATCAAAACCCTAAAACAAAACTAGGTTGCGAATTGGAAGTTTGCGACCTAGATAATTTTTATTTCTGTAAGAAAAAAACCTAAAGTCTAAGCCCTGCATAGCGATCGCTATGTGACAGGCGAATGTCGTCTAAGTCCTTTATTAGGTTTTCATTATCTCACAAACATTCAAATTTTAAAAGAGTACGTATGTACGTAAAAAGGAGAAAATAACTAGTGTCCGCATCTACCAACACAAAACTAGACTGCAACGAACTGCATAAAAAGCAGCAACTAGAAGATTCCGTAAGGGAAGGAATTGAAATAGGGAAAAAGGGTTTTCAGCAAGCGGCGATCGCGTTACTCAAAATTGATGAACTTGCATTGTGGCGAGATGAGGCAAAGTCTTTTGATGCTTACCGCCAGAAGTTCAAAGCGCTGCTAGAGGATATGGAAATTTCACCCTCGTATTTGAATAGGCTGATAGCCGCACAAAAATGTGTACAAATGTTAACGCCAATTGGCGTTAACATTTCGCAACAAAAGGAAAGTCACGTCCGCCCACTGACTCAATTAAAGGAGCCAAGACAAGTGCAGCAGGCTTACAAACGAGCGATAGAGATGGCCCAAATGCAAGGGGAGGAACCGAAAGCCAAGCACTTTGAGGCAGCTGTAGCGGAAATCAAACCACCAAAAGTAAAGCTGCCAAAATCACCCCGCATCCCAATTGGATCGGTAGTGTCCGTTAGATCGCACTTCCCAGATGAAGAAGTGGCAGGAGTGCAGGGCATTGTCACACAACATCCAATAAGCGATCGCTGCATAGTCCGGTTCGGGGACGAAGGCAGCAAACTGATTCCCGACAACATGCTTGAAATTATTGAGGAAACTAAGGAAATGACTTCAGTCAAACAAGAAGAAAAAGAAGTGGCGCGATCGCTGGGATTGCGTTCGCGCCTACAAATATTGCCAGACGTTGCTCGAAATCAGGGTACGCCAAGTGAAGAGGATCGGTTAGAGGTTGAGATGGCGATCGCGTCTTTCTTGCGAGTTTTACCCAGGTTAACACATCAGCAGAAAGGGATGGTGTATGAGCAATTGATGAAGGTGGCGGTATGAAGAATGCATCAATCAAGGAAGAAAAAAAAGCATCTCTTCATTTACGTCTTACTTGCGATGATTGGCTAATTGTTTTCAATCAGCTCGACAGATCAGAGTTAGGGGTTTTCTATTACATCAAAACACAAGACCCTTTTGGCGATCGCACCATAGACATTACCTCTAGTACCTTAGCGGAGCTGCTAGGAATCCATCGAACCAGTGTATCGAGGGCGCTTAAAAGTCTTAGTCAAAAAGGATTGATTTCTCTTGAGATAGTAAGTGCCAGAGTCTCTATTAGAATATCTCAAAAGTTGGTGTGCATGGACGCACAGGAGGTGTGCATGGACGCACAGGAGGTGTGCATGGACGCACAGGAGGTGTGCATGGACGCACAACCGCATAATATAGATTGCGCGCGCGCTCATACTAATTCAGACTTAATTAAAACTAATTTAGACAAAGAGTATCCCCCTATAGTCCCCCAAATTTTTTCTGAGGAAGAAGGGGGGAATGATTTTCTTTTAGCTGAAGTTGTTTCAGAAGATAAGGAAGTCGTTCAAGTTGAAGTAACTAGCGATGAGATTAAGACTGAAAATTTTGGTACTGAAAAAGTTCACTCCTTAAGCTCAATTGTTCCGGTGCGTGAGAATGATAATCAAATTCAGAAAGCAAGCCCAATCCAGCAAATTTTTGAAGAGACAGGAAAGGTTTTAAGCTACGGCATAGAGTACAAAACTTGGATGCAAGTAGAGATTGGGGATGTAATTAAGCACTACCGCCGCAGCGGTAAAGGATTAAATAGAACCCCTAATGACATATACACAGACTTCAAAGTTTTTCTGGCTAATAAAAATAGTTTGTCTTTGACATCAGTAGAGAGATGGATATCAAACTGTGAGAAAGACCCGTTGAGGTGGACAGAGTTGAGAGACATGGTTGCTGAATGGATGTTAGCAAAAGCCACAGGCAATCCCAATATCAAGATTGCGCGCGAAGTAAGCCGCAAGCCATTAATCGAGCTTAATTTGAATAAATTTTAGAGAGGTGAGACATGTTAACTCGCGAAGATTTTGAACCTTGCATTCAGGAGCTAGAAAGCTTCTACAACGGCAGCGTCCTTAACGGGGGCATTCTAGAAGCCGCTTGGTACAACACCTTGAAGCACTTGTCACTCGGACAATTACAGGGCGCGATCGCTCGCTGCTTCAAAAAACATCCAAGAGCGTATAACTTTTTCCCTTCCTGTGGACAGATTTTAGAGTTTGCCCAAGGTGAATATCGACCACCAGGGGAATCGGCAATAGGGGATTTTACGCTGCCTGCGCTGCCTTCTCGCGAACAAAGGCTAACGCCTGAGCAAATTGCCGAATCACACAAAAGAGGGGTCTTAATGGCGCAAATAATCCTAAGTGCGACGGGGTATATGTCGGTGGAAGAAAAAGACGAGTTAATAGAGAAACTAAAGGCTAAAGAGACTTATGAACTTGAGGCTATAACTTCTACGTCTGCAAAAGTCCCGCGTAAAACACGTAAGTTTAACAATCTTGGAAGCGCGACTAAAGATTTAGAGCGGGAACTAAATATGCCAAATAGCTCTGATGACTTTGAATTTGGTGAAACAAAAACTCCAAGTTATGACGCAAAAGCACTCGCCCGTCAATGGTTGGAGGAATGTCCCTATGACCCCGCTTACTGAACTTCAACTAGAAATGGCATGGAGTATCGCCCAATACGATGTCAAATCAGCATCTAGATATTGCGTATATGCCCAAGCGATGAATGACCTGAAATGCCCAATCTGTGGCAGCGAACTTATTAAGCGCGGCAGTTTTGCGGATAATTTTCTCTGCCCAAATTCCCAGAGGAGGAAGCATGGGAAATAAGCCAGTAATAAGCGACAACGCACCCACTGCCGTAATCTTATTCGCCGGGGGTGGTGGAATTGAAGCCGGCATGGTTGAAGCGGGCATCCGCCCAGTTGTCGCAGTGGAATGCGATCGCGGAGCGACTCCTTCGGAGTATCGCACTCTTACAAAACTCAGCATTGCGATCGCAGACAATCATGATCGCAACTTCAGCGAATACGGCTGCAAATTAATTAGGCAAACAGTCCAAGAAGTGGCAGCGGCAGGATTCCCAGACTTTCCACACCAAAGAATAGACTACTTACACGCAAGCCCGGTGTGCAGTAACTTTAGTAACGCGAAAAGTGATCGCATAGAATCGCAGTGCGATCGCGATTGTGCGATCACAGTGGGGAATGTGATCGCATATCTACAACCCAAAAATTTCACATTAGAAAATGTCGTTGGGTATAAAAAGTCTGAAAGTTTCCACATAATATTGGACGTTTTGGAAACAGAGGGTTATCAAGTAGCCTGGGACATTGTAAACATGGC
>JAHHIJ010000025.1 GCA_019358985.1 Tolypothrix brevis GSE-NOS-MK-07-07A
CATGGGCAAAAGGGTTATCCCTTAAGAATATCGGGAGCCGGATGCAGGGAAACCCGCACGTCCGGTTCTAACAGAGAGGTGCGGGGCATAATAGCCCCCATCGACTCTACCAATTCAGATGGGGGACTTACGGTGACAGAGTTAAATTAGGAGTTAAAAGCAGTTTGCGTTGTTATTAAATACACGTAGAGACGTAGCAATGCTACGTCTCTACAGGGTTTTGGGTTTTACGCATGTACCTCCTAAGGAGTGAAATTTGCTGTATCATGTCCGATAAATTACTTACAATGTAAAGACGTTCCGGCGGAACGTCTCTACGACGGTTGCGATGTTTTTTTAAACGGACATGGTATAGCGTAGGCGGGCTTTGTTCTTGTAGTCGCGACTTTAGTCGTCGGGTATTAAAACTTCCCAGCCAAAGCTGCAACACACCGATCGCAAATTAAAGGATGTTCAGTTGATTCTCCCACATGAGTGGAGTAGTTCCAACAGCGATCGCACTTTTGCCCTTCTGCATCCACTACCCCAATTCCCCATGCATCAGATTGCAAGTTGTATTTCAACTCTTGCAATGCTTCGGGAGTATCCAATACTTCTACCTGGGAGGTGATAAACAAATAGCGTAGTTCATCTACACCATTACCAACGTCTGGATTTAGTGCTTTTACAGAAGCCCGTAATTGCTCAGAAGCCACATAAAGCAAGATTTTTGCTTCCAAAGGAGCGCCAATCATTTTCTCCATTCTGGCAGTATCTAACACCTTATTTACATCAGTGCGGATTTGCCGAATTTGTTGCCACAATTGAGCCAATTCTGGATTATGCCACTTTTCGTCTACTTGCACCCAACCGGCTTCAAAGACTGATTTATACGGCGTTTTATAAGGCAGATATTGCCAGATGTCTTCTGCCATGTGAGATAATACAGGTGCGATCGCTCGTGCTAAATTTTCCAAAGCTACCTGCAACACCGTTTGACAACTACGACGGCGGAAAGCATCACTCGCACTGATGTATAATCTATCTTTGGCAGCATCCAAATAAAAGTTGGATAAATCCACCACACAGAAATTCTGCACAGTTTGGAAAAAGCGGAAGAATTGGAAACTATCAAACGCTTCCGTCACTTCCTTAAACACTTCCGTCATCCGATGCAGCATGTAACGGTCGAGTTCTGGCAATTCTTCAAAAGGTACTGTATCTTTTTCCGGGTCAAAGTCGTGCAAATTACCTAACAAAAACCGTGCCGTATTGCGAATCTTTTGCCGCACATCAGCAAGTTGCTTGAGGGTATTTTTCCCAATCCGCTGGTCAGAGGTATAATCTACTGACGACACCCACAAACGCAAAATGTCAGCACCATAAGGTGGTTCTTCTTTTTGATTTTTCCCACCTTTGATAATGACTGCTGGATCAATCACATTGCCCAGAGATTTACTCTGCTTGCGTCCTTGTTCGTCCAAGGTAAAACCGTGAGTCAACACAGTTTTGTAAGGTGCAATGCCATTAACCGCTACACTGGTAAGCAAACTCGACTGAAACCAACCGCGATGTTGGTCAGAACCTTCCAGATAGATATCAGCAGGGTAGCGCAATTCCGGACGCTGCTTGGCAACAGCTGCCCAAGATGAGCCAGAATCAAACCAGACATCCATTGTATCAGTACCTTTACGGTAAGACTTGCCGTTAGTGCGATACTGTTCTGGCAATAACTCCTCTACCGACAATTCCCACCAAGCATCAGAACCTTTTTCCGCAACGATCGCTTGAACATAGGCGATCGTTTCCGCATTCAGCAAAGGTTCATTAGTTGCTTCGTCGTAAAAAACGGGAATTGGTACACCCCAACTGCGCTGACGGGAAATACACCAATCAGAACGTTCCGCAACCATTGGTGTGATGCGATTTTCTCCTTGTGCGGGAACCCATTTTACTGAAGCGATCGCACTCAACGCTTCTTCTCGAAATCCCTCCACTGAAGCAAACCATTGTTCGGTAGCGCGGAAAATCGTTGGCTTTTTCGTCCTCCAATCGTAAGGATATTTATGCTGGTACGCTTCCTCTTTCAACAAAGAACCCGCAGCTGCCAACGCATCAATCACCGCTTGATTTCCATCACCCAGCACATTCAACCCAGCAAACTGTCCTGCTTCCGAGGTAAAATTGCCATAATCATCAACTGGTGCGAGGATAGGCAAACCGTAACGCTGACCCACAATGTAGTCTTCTTGACCGTGACCGGGTGCGGTATGTACCAACCCAGTACCCGACTCAGTGGTGACGTAATCACCGCCAATCACAATCGGACTTAGGCGATCGCATAACGGATGACGGTAAGTAGAATGTTCTAAATCTTTCCCTTTGACTGTGGCTTTTACGGTCAACTCATTTCCCAAAGTTGCCGATAAACGTTCTACCAAGTCAGCAGCCACAATCAGATATCTTTGCGTTTCTGCGACTTCCACCACGGTATAATTGAGGTCAGGATTTAACGCTACCGCTAAATTCCCCGGAATTGTCCAAGGTGTCGTCGTCCAGATAGCCACACCTAATTCTGGTAAAAACTTACCCAACGCAGCTTTCACCGCTTCCGACAGACTCACCATCTCAAAAGCTGCGTAGATACTCCGGGAAGTGTGTCCTTCTGGATATTCCAACTCAGCTTCAGCCAAAGCGGTTTGAGAACTGGGACTCCAATGCACCGGTTTTAAACCGCGATAGATGTAGCCTTTTAACAGCATCTCACCGAAAACACCGATTTGCGCTGCTTCGTATTCCGGCATTAAAGTTAAATAAGGATGATCCCAATCGCCCCAAACACCATAACCTTTAAAATTGTTACGCTGGTCATCTACCGCAGCTAAAGCAAATTCTTTCGCTTTTTGTCGCAGTTGTAAAGCTGTCAAATTTTGTCGTTCTGCCGATTTCATATTCTGCAAAACTTTCAATTCAATCGGCAATCCGTGACAATCCCAACCAGGGACGTAGCGAACTTTACGTCCGCGCAGTAGTTGGTAGCGGTTAATAATGTCTTTGAGAATTTTATTTAAAGCATGACCAATATGCAGCGAACCATTAGCGTAGGGTGGTCCATCATGGAGTATAAATAATTCGCCTGGGTTTTCTTGAGACAGGCGATCGTAAATTTTCTTTTCTGACCAAAATTTTTGGATTTCCGGTTCACGCTTCACAGCGTTTGCCCGCATATCAAAGTTAGTTTTGGGCAGGTTTACGGTATCTTTGTAGCTTCCAGTTTCTGTCACGGTGCTGATTTTCAAAGAATGATAAAGTTTGATTCTCACTATTATCCATGAGAATTTCTAATAGACATAGGAGTGGAAATTAATTATGCGCTACCCAGAACCCCAACAGACGTAGCATTGCTACGTCTCTACAAAGTCTTAGGTTTTGATTCTTGCTCCCCTTCCCTGATAGGGAAGGGGTTGGGGGTTAGGTTTGAGAGAAAGTTACACACGGCGTTTATGGTAATACATCCCACTTCTTTCTCGTGTATTATATTGTAACGCATGTAGTAAGCGCTTCAGCGCTTCTTGTAGAGACGCGAAATTTCGCGTCTTCAGCGCTTCTTGTAGAGACGCGAAATTTCGCGTCTTCAGCGCTTCTTGTAGAGACGCGAAATTTCGCGTCTCTACAAATTACCTAATTCCTTGGTTGTTGCGTATCTGTCGGTTCTTCTGCTGGGGGAGCAAGTACAGCATCGGGAGCAATTTCCTCAGCCGGAATTTTTGCTTCTTCAGCAACAGCAGCTTCTTCAACAGCAGCAGCTTCTACTAATTCGGGTGCTGGGGGGTTAGGAGGAATTGCTTGGGGTACAGTTTCGCTTTTTGCTTCGGTATCTGTGGTGACAACTGGTTGTTCTGGTGTGATGTCAGTAGTCGCAGGAACTACTGGTTGTTCTATGGGGGTTCCTTTGTCAACCACCTCAACAGGAGTTGTTTCAGGAGTCTTTTTATTTAAAGTTTGTTGTGCCTTGTCTTTAGCTCCAGAGAAAATACCACCAATGCCTTTTGGAATTTGGGAAAGGCGCTGTGGAATTGAGATATTAGAAGCTTGATTTTGAATGGTATTTGCCAGGGCTTCAGTACTGGGGATCGGGGTTTGTTGCGTCTTTGGTATCACTTGCCGACGTAATGACAGAGTTTGCGTTATCGACCAACCCAAAAGCGCGACACTAGCCACATGACCAAGTAAAAGACCCCCGGTAATGCGTCCGGCAAACACCCATAATACTAAAGCGTAGAAAAATCCTACACCACTCCAAATAAAATCATACTTGCGATGGATTTCAGGGAAAAAGAAAGCTGCTAAGTAAATAGCTAAACTACCAAGACCGACCGCCAAAGCTAGGACATATGCCAGCATTTTGTGGTTACTCCTTACTGTATCAGTTGACAAAGAGTTCAGAATTCAGGAGCCAGAAGCCAGAATACTTTCTTTGACATCCTCCCCACCGATGAATCGGAGGGATTCCCAAGACTCACGACTTAGGTTTCTGTTTCTTTATAAATACTCTGTGCCAGTTTGGGATTCTTCACCATGTTTTTTGATGAAAGCGAACTTAATTTGAGGCAGGGGAAAATAAATTCAAAACCTCTTTAATACTGTATCCTTTTATGGTTCAGATTCTCCTGACTCCTGTAGAGGTGCGAAATTTCGCGTCTCTACAACCTCCTGACTCTTCATCTTTCATTTTTAGGACTTACGCAAAGTCGAAAATGTCATACTGAGCGAAACGAAGTGTAGCGAAGTATCTCGGAGATTCTTCGTTTCGCTAACGCTACACTCAGAATGACAGTTTCTCGTTAAAATGCGTAAGTCCTGATTTTGCAAATTTTGCGGGAAAATTGTTGACTAGGATACAAATTAAAATTAATTATCTATACGAAGTGTGAATTTTTGTAGTCCTAAAGAACTCTTAATCTCTTCTTTAGGAGAGAAGGTAAAGTCTCGTACTACCCTTAAAGATGAAAGGATCTGCAAGAGTTAGCCAAAAGAATTTATGACCCTACAAAGCTTTGGTGTGATTGGTTTAGCCGTTATGGGTGAGAACATCGCTCTGAATGTCGAGCGTAATGGTTTCCCAATTGCAGTTTACAACCGCTCACGGGAGAAAACCGATGCCTTCATGGCACAGCGTGCCCCAGGAAGAAACGTAAAAGCTGCTTTTACCCTGGAAGAGTTTGTTGCCTCTCTTGAACGTCCCCGCAAAATTTTAGTGATGGTGCAAGCTGGTAAGCCAGTGGATGCAGTAATTGCCCAGCTAAAACCTCTGCTGTCTGAAGGCGATATTATTATTGACGGTGGCAACTCTTGGTTTGAAGATACTGAAAGACGCACCAAAGAATTAGAGCCAGACGGATTTCGGTTTATTGGGATGGGCGTCAGTGGTGGTGAAGAAGGAGCGCTAAATGGTCCTTCACTCATGCCTGGAGGTACAGAAAGCTCCTATGAGTATCTTTCGCCAATTTTTACAAAAATCGCGGCACAAGTCGATGATGGTCCTTGTGTAACTTACGTGGGTCCTGGTGGTGCCGGTCACTATGTAAAAATGGTACACAACGGCATTGAGTACGGCGATATGCAACTTATTGCTGAAGCTTACGATTTGCTGAAAAATGCCGCCGGTCTTGACCCTAGTCAGCTACACGAAGTTTTTACTGAATGGAACACCACTGACGAACTCAATTCGTTTTTGATTGAGATTACAGCAAATATTTTCCCCTACGTTGACCCAGAGACAAATCTACCTTTGGTGGATTTGATTGTGGACGCAGCAGGGCAGAAGGGTACAGGACGCTGGACTGTGCAAACTGCGTTAGAATTGGGAGTTGCGATTCCCACAATCACAGCGGCAGTAAATGCGCGGATTATGTCTTCGATTAAAGATGAGCGGGTTGCTGCATCAAAGATTCTCACAGGTCCCACTGGCAAGTATAACGGACAGACCAAAGAGTTTATCAATATGGTGCGCGATGCTCTATATTGCTCAAAAATCTGCTCATACGCTCAAGGAATGGCACTTTTAAGTACAGCTTCCAAAGCGTATAATTTTAACTTGAATTTAGGTGAAATGGCGCGGATTTGGAAGGGTGGCTGTATTATTCGCGCTGGTTTCTTGAATAAAATTAAGAAAGCTTTTGACGAAAATCCTGCACTACCTAACTTGTTGTTGGCACCAGAATTCAAGCAGACGATTCTCGACAGACAAGGAGCTTGGCGCGAAGTGTTATCGACAGCAGCTAAACTGGGTATTCCCGTACCGGCATTTAGTGCATCATTAGATTATTTTGACAGCTATCGACGCGATCGCTTACCCCAAAACCTGACTCAAGCACAACGCGATTACTTCGGAGCGCATACTTACTTGCGTACTGATAAACCCGGTACTTATCACACCGAATGGGTGCCAATTGCGGAAACTAAGTAAGCTTTCATACCTCTACATTTTGTGAAACTTTAAAACGTTCAGGTTGGAGATTTGAGGGTGACTCTGAATTTTTCAGAGTCACTTTCTTTTGGGAAATTGGGCATGGGGCATTGGGCATTGGGCATTGGGCATTGGGCATTGGGCATGGGGCATGGGGCATGGGGCATTGGTAATTTTAGGGATTATTATTCCCAAGAAATTTCTTTTTTAATTCTTCTAATTCTTCATCTATTTGGCTTTTGCTAGAAGGTTGAGATGTCGGTTGTGGTGGTGGTTGTTGTATGTTTTTTTGAGGTTTGCTACCCCCAAGAAATTGTGTTTTCAATTCTTCTAATTCCAGATCAATTTGGCTGTTAGTTTTGATGACAACCGCAGGTGGAGAAGTTAGGGCTGGCTGAATTACAGGTTTTGCTGATTTGGGCGGTGTGGCGGCTAAATGTGGCTGTTGATTCAAATCTTTAAGAACTTCATCTACTGTTTGGTAACGACGCACAGGGATGCTTTCTAGCATTTTATCCAGGACTTTACCTAACTGCTCGTTTATAGGAGTTTTTAAGTATTGCCGCCAAATCCAAGTATCGTTGTGGGTATCATAGGAGTCAAAAGGCGATCGCTCTGTTAACAGTCTAATACAAGTTGCACCCAAACTGTAAATATCGCTGGCAAAAAGAGCTTTTCCTCTCATTTGTTCTGGTGCTACATATTCCGGGCTTCCTATACTTGTACCAGTTTGATTTAAGGCGTTGTTGCTAGCAACTTTAGCTGCACCAAAATCTACTAAAACTAGTTCGTTAGTACTTGCACGTCGAATAATATTTTCTGGCTTAATGTCGCGATGAATAACTTGTCTTTGATGACAAAATTGCAACACGGTTAATAAATCATTCAGTAATTGCCGTATTTGCTTTTCGTTGAAAGCGCCGTTTTGTGCTGATTCCTGTGCTAGATTTTGCCCATCAATGAATTCTTGGACGAGAAACTGGCGATCGTCTTGGGTAAAATATGCTAAAAGTTCGGGAATTTGCGGATGTTTGCCCAATTCATCTAACCGCATCGCTTCTTGGGTAAACAATTCAACGGCTTTTTGTAAGGTGCTAGTGCCTTGGGCTTGGGGGTAAAATTGTTTAATTACACAACGCGGTTTTGAAGGTTTATCCTCATCCACTGCCAAAAAAGTGATGCCAAAACCACCTTGTCCTATCGGTTTGATAGCACGGTAGCGTTCTTTGAGGATTAATTTGGAACCGCAAGTTTGGCAAAACTTGATATTATCAGCGTTTTCTGGTTTTGGACACCGGGGATTGAGACAGTAGCTCATGTTGAGGATTTTGGGATACCTGTCTTTATTGTGCCCTAGCGTAGACGCAATCAGGGGTCTATTCTAGATTCGCCAATTATCAAGTTTTAAATTGTAACCAAGTGTTTGAATGCGTTGATAATGTGGTAGATTACCAGTGATTAAGGTTAAGTTGTTTTGGATAGCGATCGCTGCAATTATAGAATCGGCAAGTCCTATCGGTTGTCCTGTGCGTTCTAAATCTGCATAGATCCGTCCTGCCAATTCCGCATCAGAAAGTTGCAAAGTTAACACCTCAGCAGCGGCAATCTGGGTAAAAAATTCCTGTATTCTATCTTCGCGTTGGCGCTTATGCCAGCCTTTGACAATCTCCAAGACTGTGATTGTGGAGATGGTATAGTGACCAAAAACGCCTAGATAAACAGTAGCCCTAGATACTACGCGCTGATCTATACGTTTAAGGCTTTCAGAAAGAATGTCTGTGTCAAGTAGTACTTTGTCCAAAGCGTTGATTTAGTGGGTGTGCTGCTCGATCTCTCATGATTTCTTCAAGTATCTCATCTATTAGCTCAGGTTCGTCAGCATAAAGTCCAAGTAAGGGGTAATTGTCAGCTTCTGCCACTGCTAGTTGATCAATGGCGTCTGTTATAAGTTGCGACAAGTCACAATGGCGGGATTTTGCCAACCAACGTGCTTTTTCAAGGGTTTTTTCGTCGAGTTGCAATTCTATTTTTTCCACGGGGTAAGATTTGAGAGCATGTGTGATGCAGCGATTTTAGCATTTGGGAGAACGCAAGCTGTTCAAGAGCGATCGCACCAACTAACTAATATTAAGAGATTTTTTCAGTGCTGCTTGTACCAAAGTCAATATATCTGATGGCAAGATTCCTAACTGCCTTTGAAACACCGACTCATTGACCGTGGCAATTTTATCAGCCCTGATTAAAGATGTCTTTTTCAGCCCTGTTTGTGGAAATTCAGGATGCGTGTCGCAAATCAACACCCAAGTTTCACGCAACTCACCAAGAGGAACTTTTGAGTAAATACCTAATATAATTAACTCTTCTCGATGAACTGCTAAAACAACGGCTGGTCTAAGTTTTGTGGAAGTTAAATCGCTAAAAGGGAAACCAACTAACCAGATTTCCAATGGTTTAGGTTTCGTCATTATAGATATCTTCTTCTGGGTCATTCCACTCATGAAATCCTGTTTCGGCAAGTTGCATCATTGTCACGGTTTCGAGCCTTTCTTCAATCTCTGCCATCAGTGCTAGAAGTTCTTCAACTGGTAGCTGAAAAATCATCGCTTTAATTTCTTCAATATTGGCATTCACTGTCATAAACAATACTCCTTATTAGCAATCTGCGCTACAATCTTAAGCTGCAAACCGTTACATAATCTAATACCGTTCAGTTTAGCCCAAAATTTATAACGCCAAGCGTATTCGGTTATATAATACCCTTGGTGTTAAAGAAATTTATTTGTTAAGGCAAGCAAGGTGAGCGTTTGGGTTGCAGGGAAGAAAAAAGGCTTAACACCAAGCGTATTGCGTTATGAATCTGCATAATATGCGTCCTGCCAATTCCGCATCAGCAGCGATATTTTGTGCCTATTCTTTATCAGGCTGCAAGCACGACCCCACCAATCAGGGCGCTGCCTAATAATAGGATCAGCGAGGAGAGCGTCGCCACTGGTTAAGTGTATTAATTTTCTGTACAAGTATCAGTTGTTGCTGGGGGTAGAACTGAAGTAGCTGAATTTGTTCTATGAAGAATCCGGTAGGAGATATAATTCTCAAAGTATTGCCATTATTTTCCACCACCCCAATGCTCTGACGAGAGCCACCTAGTGGACCGGTGCTAAAACGGCATTCCTCCCCAGGGATAAATATCAGTGGATTTTTCCCATACTGCTCTCTAATCACTCGCAAAACTTGTCCAACGTTAGATGGTTTCAAATCATATATTTAGCAACTGCCGAAGAGCCCCGGCTCAATCTCTAGCCACCGTCCACTACCACTAGTAAGGAAAGAAGATACCTGTTGGTTTCGGTTAATTTGAGCCTCCACTTTGTCCACAAATCCGAATAGAGAAGTGTAAAAAGTCACTCCTGCTAGGGGCATGACAAGAATCTTCCAAAGATTCTGCTTAATACTCATTTGGGTATACCTTTATGACACAACCTTGATTTAAACTGATAATAGACATTTAAAAATAATATTTCAAAAATAAAAATAATACTTCAGAGCATCTAAAAATAGTCCCTGTCGCATTGTAGGTCTAACTATTTCAGGACTTACGCAACTGGCACATTTAGCTGAAAACTGTCACATTGATTTAATTTGGCTCTAACGTTTATAAATCAATGCTTAAAAGCATTAATCTCAAATTTAAATATATGTGCCAGTTGACTTTATTTTGTGACGGTTGCGTAAGTCCTACTTGTGTACCAGCTTTTGTCCCAATTTTGGTTAAAGAAGACTCCAGGCGAATGGAATTCGCGGCTATACAGACAAAACCCGCCTACGCGGGTTTCAAATTCGGCATTGCTGAATTGATGCGTGAATCCGGATGTAAAGACGTTCCGCCGGAACGTCTCTACAAAGTTTAGTCCGCGCACCATCCGGACTTCGTTTGTATAGCGCTGGTGCTTTTCAGATCCCTCTAGTAGAGCATCCTTGACGATTGCCGGATAAATTTTGCCATTAATCATTGAAAACGTCTTCGCAAAACTTGAAAACCTCTATCCGGTGATCGACGATTAAGGTCTACTAGCTCGGTCTAACGTACTTCAGTTTGAAGATTTATGCTTCCAGTTTTTGCACATAGGCTGGACAAGGTGTAAGCGTATTGAGCAAAGATTCGTCTGCTGTCCAGAATTGGGCAGATTCTAGCTCCGCAACTGCCAAAAAAGCAGCATCATAGAGAGTTGCCAAGGAGAACTGTTGGGCGATCGCCCATGTTTTTGCTCGGATAGCATTGTTATCCAGGTAGTCAACAGGCATTTGGCAGAAGTCATCATAAAACCCCTCTGCCTGTGCTACGGTAATTGCCCCCAACCTTACTTTTTTTCGCAACACTGAGCCAACTTCCGTCCATGCAAATGCTGGAGTAACCAAACGCTCATTCGATGTCAGGAAGGGAAGGATCAAATTCCTCGCTTGGGGTTGCAGTGTTTCAGGTACAAGTTGACATCCTCCTTGCCGTAAACGGCAGGGATTCCTAAGACTCACGACTTAGGTTTCTGCTTCATAGCAACTGCCTCCACCCCCTAAGAGGATTCGGTCTTATGTTCGCTCCACAGACTTTACGACTGCGTGTCCCGCAGCAACTTGAAAACAAACAAAATTCTCAGGTGTTTTGTAACTCAAGGATGAAACCATTGCCTTTCGTTCTTATCCCAGTCTGCCGTCTTTTCTGCGCCGTTGATAGTTTTCTATCAAACTTTGGTGTTAGGCTTTATGTCTCCGATGTCTGGGTGGGTCAACGACCACTTTAATTTTACCACGATATCTCTAATATAAAGCCGGGAAACGAAGCACGGGGTTTTAAACCCAACTTTGTGATAAGGAATCCAAAGACTGGTATCGATACACTTAGTCACGCCGTCCCTCACCAGATCGAAGCTGACGAATCAAGTCCACAGAACTTGATTGAATCCCTGTTTTGGCTTCTATTTCGGCACTACGAGCCACAATGCGCTGATGTGCTGCCAGACTTCGCCGTCGTCGCACCTCGCGGGCGATCGCTTCAACGATCATCTCGTTAAAAGACTCACTGCCCTCTCGAAACTGCTTTGCTTGCTCAAGCAGATCGGCAGGAATGCGGATAGTTACAGCTTCTCGCTCCATAGTTGCAGCTTATGTAATCATAAAATGATATCAGATATTGTAACTATTTTCACAAATCAGTCGGCTACTGTCCTTGACAATCGACAAGCGATCGCGATCGCGTTTGACGATTTGGCTGGAAAATCAAGGGTGCGATCGCTCTCATAAGTTCAGTAGACCAAATGCAGGAAAGCGATCGCTGTAGGCGGACTTTGTTTGTGTAGCCCCAGACTTCCAGTCTGAGGGTGCAGTCAAAGCAATTTTTACCTTAACCTTGTCTACAAGCTATAAAGTATATCTAGATAAAACCATAAAGTTATTGAGGCAAAAATCTGTATGACAAGCTACCAAACCAACCCGGAAGCGCTCGCTACCGAAAATGAAACCACTACAATCAACCATGTGGAAATAATCGAAAATGTCATCGATACCCTAGAACAAGATGACACTGCGATGGTTAACCACAACGCAGAAGGTGGTATTTTGTGGAAGTTTAAATATGGTAGTGTGGAAGTGTTTGTCCAACTCGCCGGCAATACCGATGAAGACACTTTAACCGTGTGGTCTACGGTGTTAAAGTTACCTGCCAAAGATGAACCGAGGTTGATGCGCCGGCTATTGGAAATGAACTGCTCTGGCACTTTTGAGGCTCGTTTTGGTATTATTGAAAATCAAGTGGTTGTCATAGCCATACGTACTCTCGCGGATTTGTCTCCTGGCGAAGTTTCCCGTTTAATTACCATTGTGGCAAGCATCGCCGATAACAACGATGACGCTTTACAATCTGAGTTTGGTCTAAGTTAAAGGATTTTTAACCGCAGATGAACGCAGATGGACGCGGATAATAAGCAGGTTTGGCGACTAATTCCGCTATTAGAAGCACCGGGACAAGTGCAGATGGCTATTGACGGCTGGTTGTTGGAACAGCATATTTTGGGTTATCCGTCAAGTTTACGGTTTTACACTTGGTCGCCATCCGCTATTTCTTTAGGCTATCATCAACGTCAATATCCTCAATATTGGCAGGATATTGTTTGGCAAGGTGAGAAGCTAGAATTGGTGCGGCGTCCTACAGGTGGACGTGCTGTGTTGCATCAAGGTGATTTAACTTATGGTGTAGTGACTTCCAGACTCAATGGGAGTCGTATTCAGATGTATGAAAAAATTTGTGAGTTTTTAATTCAAGGATGGCGATCGCTTGATGTAGAATTAAACTACGGTACGGCAGGACGCGGGTACATTCACAACCCTAACTGTTTTGGCACGGCAACTAGTGCAGATTTAGTTACAGTTGATAATTGCAAACTCATCGGTAGCGCTCAACTGCGACGTGGTAACGCAATTTTACAACATGGTTCAATACGTTTGCAACCAAATGCAGAATTGTTTGCAACTGTGTTTGGTACAGAAGCTTTCACTTCTGTGCAACTTCCCCAAAACCTAACTATAGAAACAATTATTGCTGCTTTGGTTGCTGCTGCTATTGATTGTTTTAATATTCAATTAGTTTTGCAACCCTTATCAGAGGATGAGTGGAAACAGATTTTGGCTACAAAATAGATGATTTTATTAACGTTGTTAAATAGACATAAACCTGAAAAAAATGTAGAGACGCTAATAAAAATATAGAAACCCTCGTAGAGACGTTCCGCCGGAACGTCTTTACAGTATATGTGATTTGTCCGACATGATATAATATTAAGTCCTGATAATTAACATTAATAAAAATATCGCAACCCTGGTAGAGACGTTCCGCCGGAACGTCTCTACAGTATATGTGATTTGTCCGACATGATATAATATTAAGTCCTGATAATTAACATTAATAAAAATATCGCAACCCTCGTAGAGACGTTCCGCCGGAACGTCTTTACAGTATATGTGATTTGTCCGACATGATATAATATTAAGTCCTGATAATTAACATTAATAAAAATATCGCAACCCTCGTAGAGACGTTCCGCCGGAACGTCTTTACAGTATATGTGATTTGTCCGACATGATATAATATTAAGTCCTGATAATTAACATTAATAAAAATATCGCAACCCTGGTAGAGACGTTCCGCCGGAACGTCTTTACCAGATATGATATAAGTCCTGTTAAAAAAAGTCCTGGTTGCGAAAACCAGAACTTTCATAAACATTAATAGCTGAACGAAAATCTTTAGTCGATATGGATGAAAACACCTGCTAAAAGGGAACCTGTTGCACCAATAGCAATTAACAAATAGGTGAAGAATCTGCCAAGTTCAGGGTTTTGTCCTAATACTTTATCTTCTTTGCCCGCAGTGAAAAATAATGACCAAGCTTGATTTCCGTTGATTGTTTCAAAGCTGTTGAAATCAGGTCTAAATACAACTGGTCCAACTAAATCTTTTTTAGGAAAGTCAAAATCAGTTCTCATTGTGTTTCTCCAAATTTAATTTAAGTTTTTTTCTTGATATCTGCGTAAATATATATTTACAGGATTGTCAACCAAGCGATCGCACCATGTCCTGTGACAAGTTCGATAGCTATGAGTGCAACAAAGCCAATCATTGCTAAACGACCATTCAGCTTTTCTGCATACTCGGTGAAACCAAAGCCTGGTTTGTCGTCTACGTACATTTTCGGCTCAATGGCGTAGTTATTTAGTCGGTTTTGTTCTTCAACTACATAGCTGCGTGATGTCATGGTTTTTTTCCTTAAGTTTGTTTTCTTGTTAACTAATGTAACACTATGTAAATAAATTTTGCAAGTACTTGACAAATAAATGCTTTTATAAATTTTACAAGATGTGTTTAATAGTGGCAAAATTACAGCAGTTTTCGGGTAAATAGAATACACCTCACCCCGCCTTCGGCACCCCTCTCCGAACTTGCGGCTATGCATTAGGCATCTCCAGAAAACAATGTAGAGACGTAGCACTGCTACGTCTAATCAAGGGTTTGGGGCAACGCATAATTAATTTCTGGAGATGTCTAATGTAGAGACGTAGCACTGCTACGTCTAATCAAGGGTTTGGGGCAACGCATAGTTCATTTCCACTCCTATGTTTATTACCCGGATTTTTCTTTACAATGTGTAATATCATGTCCGGTAGATTACATATGATGTAGAGACCTAGCAATGCTAGGTCTCTACAAGGATTTCGGATTTTTTTATTAATGTCAATTAAACGGACATGGTATAAGAGGCGGGATAAGAATAGTGGCGGGAAGAGTAGTTTTGGGGGTTGACAGGGGGAAGAAAATAATGATAAAGGATAAAGGATGAATAAGTATACCGAGATCAGATAAAAAACTTTTTTTCATACTTTATACTTTACACTTCATACTTTAGATGACATTGTGTAATTAATTCTGTGTGACTACTTATTTAATTTTCGTTTCTCAGTAAATTTGCACCTTTAGAAAAACATCGATTTAATCAATTTATAACCTCCAGCCTTCAATCCTAACCAGGAGTGGAAAATCACAAATATAATTACTATAGGGATGGTTGCAAAGTGAAGTACTCGCAAAGCTTGCCAGCTACCGAGAATGCCAACTATCCAATGAAACTGAGCAGGTTTATACATGCCGATGCCGCTAAGTATGGCTAGCAAAAGAATCGGAATGATAACTGTGTACGCTAATCGATGCCAAACGTAGATTCTGCGTTTTGGGTTTTCACTCGTTTGCAGTGCTTTCAAGTCATTAACACCAACAAAGCGACGCTTCCAACGTTGGGTAATAAAAATATATAGCCCGTACCAAAGTAAATTTAGCGCAAACAGCCACATAGCCGCAAAATGCCAGTGTCTACCCCCAGCTAACCATCCTCCGAGCAAAAATAGAGATGGAAAGTGCCAACCCCCACGTCCACCAAAAACCGGATTAGCATTATAAATCTGTAGTCCACTGGTAATCATTAACAACAAAGCAATGATATTGACCCAGTGAAATATCTTGGCTAAAAGAGCCTGATTTGGTTGTTTCGGTCGTGATTTTTTGGAAGGAGTAGAGGTAGTCATAGGTATTTTCTCTTTTATTAAATTTTATAGTGGTAAACGGGGAAAAAATGGAGCTAGCCAAAGTTGCACTTGTACGTCCCAACCTAAGAGAATAGCGATCGCACTACCGGCGATCATGATTCCGCCGACTCTTTGCAAAATCATACTATGCGATCGCATCTTTTTCAGCAGATTTTCACTCAATCGACGACCCCCATAAGCCAGTGCAATCAAAGGTAATGCTGCCCCTATTCCATAGACCAGAAGCAAAACAAAGGCATCTGCAATCTGATGTTTAACTGCCGCCAAAACTAAAATACTTCCTAAGACTGGTCCTGCACAAGGTGTCCACAACAAGCCTAGTTGAGTTCCTAGCCAAAACTCTCCCTTTAATCCTATCTGCCCAGGCTTTCTGGTACTTCTACCTATTTTTATATAACTAAATAAACGGTAACTCCACTTAGGAAAAATTGCGAGAATCCCCATAAATAAAAGGAGGAAAATCGCTACAGTTCTTAGCCCACTAGATAAGAAAGTCAACCAGCTTGCCGTCACTCCTAAAAGACTGCCGGCTAGAGCAAATCCACTGATTAACCCTGCAACCAAAGCTACTGGACCATACTTGTGAGATTGAAGCGATCGACCCACTAATATTGGTAGAATAGGTAGAACACAGGGAGACATTACAGTTAAAAATCCCCCCAACAGTGCCAAACCTGCCGTAGATAAAGTAGAAATAGCCACATTCGTTATCCTAATAACTGACGGATTTTCTGCTCAGTTTTATCATAAGCTCCTTCTCCTATACGGTCATATTGCAGGAACCCCTGACGGTCTGCTAAAAATAGATGAGGCCAATATTCGTTGTTATAGGCTTTCCAAGTTTTATAATCATTATCGATGGGAACCGGATAAGTAATTTTGTGTTCTTTTAATGCTCTTTTGACATTGTTTACATCCCGTTCGTATCCAAACTCAGGAGTATGAACTCCTACCACTTGGAGTCCTTTACTAGCAAATTGTTCATGCCAACGAACAACATAAGGAATAGTTCGCTGACAATTGATGCACGCAAAAGTCCAAATGTGAATTAATACAACTTTCCCTTTCAAGTCTTGAGTCGTTAAAGGAGCAGAATTCAGCCATTGACTTATGCCCTCAAATTCTGGTAAAGCCTTAGCATCTGAAGACTGTGCCGCTACAACAGTTGCTGGAGATGAGTTGCTGGGGTTATTATTTAAAGGAATAGAGCTATCAGCTTTTTTTGAAGCTAAGTCAATGATTGGTTTTCCACACCCACTTAGCATAGCTCCAATCCCAAAGTAATAAAGCAGTTGGCGTCGTCGTAGAAGGTTCTTGTTCATTGTATTTTTGATAACACTGAGGATGTCCGAGTAAAAAATGGGCAGAAAGAAAGCTACCATCATCAAAAACTGAAAATGTGAACCAATGTTTCATCCAAAAGGATTTCAGTAAATTGAATTTCTTTGTTTTTTACTGATGTATTTGTAATATAAAACTAATTTGTCAGCTTAATATTAAAAATACATGATAAATCTGCTGAGAAAATGCTGAGAAATAATTTTTGACGCTAGCTGCTTACTCGGTTCAATAGACATTTCCATAAATTAATTATGCGTTGCCCGAAACCCTTGAGTAGACGTAGCAGTGCTACGTCTCTACATTCTAATGTGTCCCCTTGATTGAGAATAGCCGTTACAAAGCAGCAGTGCAGCGTAGCCCTTCTTAGAGTCTGCGATCGCCTACCTTAAATTCTTTGACTGATTCTTAATTTTTACTTTATAATATTTGGCTGCCTCTTAGGGGTATTTATGCAAATATTTCCGATTAGTGAGGCGATCGCATAAAGGAAAAAATCGCGATTGTGTTTAAAAACTGTAAATTTTTGATGAAGATACGTTGAAGTTAACACTCAATCTAGCGAAATTACTGTAAGTCTTTAAAGATCCATTATAAAAAATGATACTTTTAAGTAGTTACGCCTAGAATGGGAACCATTTTGAAACTCAACCAATCTAGCACAACTATAATCTCGTAAGAAAGAAGAAATATTTCTTCCTCTGCTCGCTCCTCCCAACTTTGTTTAAGTAATGTTTAATGATTTCTATCTGTTTTTGATCCCGATTTCGATAAAATGGCTGGGGATCACCTAAAACTCACACCGCTTTGATCAGCGATACACGATGAATCAACTGAACAATGGTTTCACCCTATTTCTTAGTCTGCTAGTAGAAGCGATACCGTTTTTACTGCTAGGGGTATTGTTCTCCAGTTTGCTGTTATTGTTTGTCGATGAGCGCAAATTGGTGACAATAATGCCGAAAAATCCCCTGTTGGGTGCATTTGCCGGGAGTTTAATTGGCTTTTTGTTTCCGGTTTGTGAGTGCGGCAACGTGCCGGTAGCACGACGGTTCCTGATGCAAGGAGTACCTACACCGGTGGCAATTGGTTTTTTGCTGGCAGCACCAACTGTTAATCCCATTGTGATTTGGGCAACTTGGACAGCATTTCGAGATCAGCCAGAAATAGTGGTGTTACGAGTGGTATTTTCACTATTAATTGCCACGATAATCGGGTTTGTCTTTAGCTTTCAGAAAGATTTGAGTCCGATTTTGCAACCAGCGATCGCTCGTTATCTGAAGTTTAACCCACCACGCAAACCAGAACCCAAACGGCGAACTAATCGTTCCCAAGCAGCTTCCTCTGGTTTATTACAGTCAGGGACTTATTTTTTAGGAGGAAAAGCCGGTTCAAGCATTAGGATAGATAATAATTTAATGGAGGGGACTGAGGCAATTTCTAGCCCCAACAAACCGCTAAAAGATAAACTACGGCTATTGCTAGATAATGTCGTCCAAGAATTGCGAGAATTAGGCGCGGTGATGGTTATCGGCAGTGCGATCGCCGCAGCAATTCAAGTGTTAGCCCCCCGTGATTTAATACTCAGTTTGGGTGCCGGTCCGGTTAGCTCAATCACTACTATGCTGATATTAGCGGCTGTTGTGTCAATTTGTTCCACAGTCGATTCATTCTTTGCCCTATCTTTTGCCTCCACATTTACCAGTGCTTCTTTATTAGCATTCCTCGTATATGGTCCGATGATTGACATTAAAGGTGTTGGTTTGATGTTAACAATTTTTAAGCCACGAACTGTATTTTACTTATTTGGCTTGGCAGGACTCTTGACATTTTTGCTGACACTTTTCATCAACTTGTACGTAATTTAATCTATTTGAGAGTTGTTGGTGGTTAGTAGATAGTGGATAGTGGTTAGCAACTAACCACCAACAAGTAACAATTAGCAACTAACAACTAACAACTAACCACTAACCACTAACCTATTACTAATGACCACCCGAAATCTAAAACCTAAAAAACCAAATTTGTTACTTCCTTGGCTGGATGTTATGGCAATTGCAGCTTGGGGAATTTTAATGTTGAAATACTGGCTGACTGGCAAGCTAAATTTGTTGATTCATCCGAATTATTTTTGGTTAGCGATCGCTAGTGGTATCAGCTTACTAATTATCGCTTTTTTCAGAGCAAAAGAATTGTGGCGACGACGACCGCGTGATATTGTACTCAATGCCGAGCATATAAATTTATTTCCCCCTGGTTGGGGTAGTGCTTTGGTATTAACAGCGGCAATTTTCGGATTAATTTTTACACCGCGAGTCTTTACTAGCGATCAAGCGCTGCAACGCGATGTCAGTGAATTATTAGGAACATCTCGCATTAGACCTCAAGCATTTAGTGCTTCCACTCCTCCAGAGAAGCGATCGCTTGTAGACTGGGTACGGGAACTTAATGTTTATCCAGAGCCAGATCGATATTCAGGACAAAAAGCCAAAGTGCAGGGATTTGTGATTCATCCACCTTCTTTACAAAAAGATTATTTATTCTTGGGTAAATTTGTTCTAACTTGTTGTGCCGCAGACGCTTATCCTGTAGGATTACCCGTCAAATTAACTCCAAATAGCGAACAATACAAACCTGATACCTGGCTAGAAGTAGAAGGACAAATGGTGACAGAAAGACTCTCCGGCAAACGTCAACTCATCATCGCTGCTAATTCCATAAAAAAAATTCCCCAACCAAAAGATCCGTATAGTTATTAGTTGTTACAACTATCCACTAACAACTATCCACCATCCACCATCCAATGACCAACTTTAAAGCCTCTATCCAACCCCTAGATCGTGCAGCGATCGCTCTAATGCTCCTACTCTCTTTCGTCATCGGAGTAATGATATTGCAAGGTGACGTGGTAACATCTCGTGTGCGAGACTTTACTTGGCAACATCAAGAAACTGATACAAAAGATTTATCCTTAACCAATTCCAATTGGGAGAATCAAAAAATTGGGTCAGAATATAACCGTTTTGCCCTTTCTTTTAGTCGTCCAATGGATACAAAAAGCGTTGAACAAAACTTGAAAATTGACCCTCCCCTAGCAGGCAAATTTAGTTGGGCGGGGCGGAAAATGTTTTATACTCTTTTGACACCAGCGCCTTATGGTACAACTTATAAAGTGCAGTTACAAGGTGCAAAAGATAAGTTTGCGGAAAAAGAACGAAAAAAGCGGACGAATGCACCTTTTGTTGGTAATTTTCGCACACGCGATCGCGTCATGCTTTATATAGGAACAGACAAAGAAGAAAAGGGACGATTAGTTCTCTATAATTTGACTGAAGATCAAAACAAAATACTGACTCCTAAAGATTTGGTAGTGATGGGCTATAAGCCATTTCCAGAAGGAGACAAAATTATATTTTCGGCTCGCACATCATCAAGTCAAGACTTACTTTCGGCGCAGTTATATACAGTAACCACAGGCATTTCTTTAGAAGGGAAAAAACAAGCTGAACCAGCAGGTAAAGTTGACCTAATTTTAGATAATAAAGACTTTCAAAACTTAAAATTTGACATATCTCAGGATGGACAAACAATTGTCATTCAGCGAGGAAATAGAGCAAGTCCTGGTGACTTTGGGCTGTGGTTTATGTCAGCAAACACTAAACTGGGAGAAAAACCCAATCTGAAGCGCGTGGAAAGCCCACCAGGAGGAGATTTTACCATCACCGCAGATAGTCAATCTGTAGCAGTTGCCCAAGGAGAGGGAACAGCGATTTTACCTCTAAAAACAGATGGTAGTAAACCCCTAGCTTTTTTCCCACAATTTGGCTTGGTGCAGGCTTTTTCTAAAGACGGTTCTCAAGCGGCAATGGTTAAGTTTAATAAAGATTACACGCGAGATTTGTTTTTAGTCACAAATCAAGGTGTCAACAAACTGCTGTTAAAAACTACAGGTTCAATTGTTCAGTGTCAGTTTGATAGTGCCTCACCCACTTTATATTGTTTGGTAACACAACTATTACAAGGAGGAGAAATATATCAAGAACAGCCATATTTAGTGGCAATTGACATAAAAACGGGGCAACAGAAACCACTGTTCGTGTTACCCCCCGCTCAACGCAATGTCGAAATGAGTTTAGCACCGGATGGTTTAGGGTTATTATTTGACCAAGTAGTACCTCAAGATCCGAATACTCCCCCATCATCGGGAAACAATTTGAGAAGCGATGACGGGGAAGCGATCGCCACTAGTAGTTTATGGTTAATGCCTCTGTTGCCCATCACCGATGCGGGAACAAGTGTCGAAATAAAACCAGAGCAACTTCCCTTAACTGGATTTCACCCCAGTTG
This sequence comes from Tolypothrix brevis GSE-NOS-MK-07-07A, assembly GCA_019358985.1. Lineage (GTDB taxonomy): Bacteria > Cyanobacteriota > Cyanobacteriia > Cyanobacteriales > Nostocaceae > Hassallia > Hassallia brevis. Next base: position 21,278 of record JAHHIJ010000025.1, read on the forward strand.
GCTACCTTAAAATAGAGACGTTCCGGGGGAACGTCTCTACAATAGACATCTCCAGAAAAAAATGTAGAGACGTAGCACTGCTACGTCTAATCAAGGGTTTCGGGCAACGCATAATTAAATTAGGTCGATGTCTAATATGTAACTTCAATATTCTTAATAATACGATTTTGTTTAATTGCTGCTAGGATAAGTATCCTGCCTATCTTTAGCTGCAATTACAATAATTTCCCATCTCTAATTCAAAATGTTATAACGTCATCAGCGCCCTCATACGCGAAAATAAATAACACAGGCTGATGACAAATCACTCGTGTTTGAGAGAGCTGCACTTGTCTTCTAAAGTAAACTTGGATCAGACCGGATACGTGAATAATTATACTGTGTTAGTGCTGAACAGTTTGAAGCTGCTGGGTGGTGGAGAATAATGAATCAAGCGGACAACATAAATAACGAAGCTTTTATTGAACCAGAAAATTTGACAAATTCGCCACAATCATATCCGGGGAATTGTCCTTTTGATTCAGTTTTGCCCAATAACAACATGGCAATCATGAAATTGCCACTTTTGATGCCAGCAGAAGACAAGTTACGCGAAGCCAATGTGAGCCTAGCGTCGGATTCTGTATCGCAAGATTGGGTGGCAGAACCTGACACCGACAAACAAGCACTGATTGATGACGAATTCAAGAAGCTGCTGGAATTGAATGAAGAATTGCGTTCGGCTAACGCTAATTTGTATGGACAGGTGGAGGTGTTAAAGGGTGACTTATCTGAGTCGGAAAAAGCATTGCAGTGGCAGAAAAAGCGCTCAAGCGTTGCCGAGTCGATGCTTGGGCAACAAACTCAGGAACTATCCGCAGCCGGTGAGCAAATAAAGTCTTTATTTCAACAGTTAGAAACGGCTGTGCAGACTGTTCAACGTCAGGAAAATTTAATAAAAAATTATAAATCACAGCTAGAAATTAGTCAACAACGACTTGCCCAGCTAGAGCGGGAATGTGCCAAAGTTCAAACTAGCTACAACGAACAGTCTCACCAAATATTACAATCAGAGACTACTTGTCGAGAGCTACGTAGTCGGTTAATGCGACAACAGCGTCAGACTCTGCAATTTAAAGCAGCTTTGGAAAAGTGTCTGGAAAGCCCTGTCCCCAGCTATGATTGTTTAGATGATAGTGCCAATAAGTCAGACGAGATCAGCATCTGCCAACCAAGAAACTTTAAACAAGCTTCGTCTTCATTTTCTAACGCCGAGCCGATTAAACCTTGGTCGGCACAGATAGATTCTTTGACTAACGAGTTAAATTATCCGTGGGGAGAATCTTTATTATCAGGCACACCAGACACAAGCCAAGGATCTGATTCTACTTCGTCTACCTGGGAATTTTCAACTTCACAACCAGCAAACATCGACCTAAATATTGAGTCAGAATTGCGCTCAATTGATGATGAAGCTAACGCACCAAAAAACCCAGTTTCATCAAATAATGACGAGCAGATGGATGATGTGATTGAGATGTTTTTCGCGGGAAAACCTGCTGATAAAAAAGATACAGAAAAAACTCAGCCGATTTCGCCAATATGGGAAGCGATTTCAAGCGATGAAAAAACAATAAATTCCCAAGATGCATTTCCAGAAAGACATTCTCCGCTTCGGGATGCATCACCAATGTCATCAAATCTACCTATAACCGAAACTACGGTTGAAGAACTAGAAGATTACTGGTCAGAAGTGACACCATTTAACCCACTGGAATTACAGTCAAATGATTTTTCCCAAGAACCATTGACAGACTACACCGCTGATCCCAACTCACCCTCACCGGTGCTTTATCCCCAACGTCCACCCAAAGGACGAAAGTCATTAGCATCAGTAGAATTACCGAATTTTCGTTACCATAAAAAGTAGCTATTAAGTAGTGAGCAATTTATCGTTCAATTTCAAAGGCTTCAGCCCTGAGGTGCGAACTTTCACAACCCATCAAAATTAATGATTATGAACACCTAATCCCCAATCCCCAATATGGATTCAAATCCAGCTTTATGTAAAATCATCAGCTCGCGCATTGCCTCAAGTCCCCAACGGCGAATTACTTTTGCCGAATATATGGATATAGCGCTGTATCATCCAGAACACGGCTATTATTCCACTAAAGCTGTGAATCTGGGAAAACAAGGAGATTTTTTCACCTCTGTTCACCTTGGTGGTGACTTTGGCGAGTTGCTCGCTGAACAATTTCTTCAGATGTGGGAGATTTTAGGGCGACCAAAACCATTTACTCTAGTAGAAATGGGAGCCGGTCAAGGATTGTTAGCAGCAGATATTCTTAACTATTTACAACGGCAACATCTTGACTTTTCTACCTCATTAGAGTATGTGATTGTAGAGAAATCCTTAGCCTTAAGGCAAGAACAACAGCGACGCTTGCAAGATTTCCCTTTACGCTGGTGCAATTTAGAGGATATACCAGCAAAATCAATCACTGGCTGCTTTTTTTCTAACGAATTAGTAGATGCCTTCCCAGTGCATCAGTTTATCTTAGAGGCAGGGGAGCTGCGAGAAATTTATGTAACAACGCAGGAAGAGTGGGGGAGTGGGGGAGTGGGGGAGTGGGGGAGTGGGGGAGTGGGAGACTTATTGGAGAATAATTCTTCTTTCCCCCCCTCTCCCCATCCCCCCCTCTCCCCATCTCCCCCGAATTCGTTTGTCGAAGTAATTGGGGAAGTTTCATCGCTGAAGATAGCTGAATATTTTGATTTATTAGGAATAGATTTTGCTCAAAGTGCTTATGCAGATGGGTACCGTAGTGAAATTAATTTAGCGGCAGTAGACTGGCTAAGTATAGTGGCAGACCGATTGAAGCGCGGTTATCTGTTAACAATAGATTATGGCTATCCTGCCAATCGTTACTATAACCCCAGGCGATTCTCCTTTGGAGGCGCTACGCGATTCTCCTTTGGAGACGCTACGCGATTCTCCTTTGGAGACGCTACGCGATCGCAAGGAACTTTACAATGCTACTATCAGCATCGACACCATGACGACCCTTATATCAACATTGGACGACAGGATATTACGGCTCATGTTGATTTTACCGCTTTGGAGAAATGGGGCGATCGCTCTGGTTTGCAAAAAGTTGGTTTTACCCAGCAGGGATTGTTTTTGATGGCATTGGGGTTAGGTTCACGTATCGCTAATCTCTCTTATCAACAGCAACCCATTTCTCAGATGCTGCAACGACGAGATGCACTACATCAGCTTTTAGATCCTATGGGATTGGGTGGGTTTGGTGTCTTAGTTCAAAGCAAAGGACTCAAAGAAGCAGAAATTTCTCAACCGCTCAAGGGACTCTTTACTGGGGACTAGGGGACAAGGAAGACAAGGAAGACAAGGGGGATAAATGCCCAATGCCCTAATAAATCTAAAAGTTAAAACTATATTAATACTGTATGTTTGGATGGATAGTCTACCATAACAGTGATTGCAGTTAAGATAAAAACATTCGCAATTAATAAAAATTATGTCTACTCATGACTTGTTGATGTTAGTGACACTACTCACTCCCGGTATTTTACTTTCAGTTTTGATTATGGCTACTTTTGCTGCTGGTGGTTAATTATCTTAACTGAAGAACCGAAGATACTCAAATTATCAGCTAAGTAAGTGGGCGAAATTAAACGTAAAATACTCTGGTGGTTCGTAGTGAGGGGTTTACCGCTCAAATAACGGCTAAAGCCGTTACTACGTAAGTTAAAGAGCGTTTATTTATGCCCACCTACTTAATAGCTATTAGCAATTTTATGTATATTGAAAAGCGATCGCGTGTGCGAAAGGAAGAATAATAATGAAGGTAGCATTTCTGGGAACTGGATTAATGGGGCTACCGATGGCTCAAAGGTTATTAGCAGCAAATATACAGCTAATCGCCTACAACCGCACCCCAGAAAAATTAGCCCCATTACAAGCAGCTGGAGCTGAAATAGCAGCGCATCCCCGCCACGCAATTCGCGCTGCTGATTGTATAATTCTCATGCTCACCAATGCCGGAGCAATTTATAGTGTACTGCTTTCGGACACTTCTTGGCGAACTCTGGCTGGGCGCACCGTCATTCAAATGGGGACAATTACTCCTTCTGAAAGCAAAGAAATTAGAGATTCAGTAGTTAATGCAGGTGGCGAGTATTTAGAAGCACCAGTTTTAGGTAGCATTCCTGAAGCAACAGATGGCAAACTGGTTGTCATGGTAGGTGCTTACCGCGAACAATATCAACGCTACGTAGAGTTATTACAACAGTTTGGTTCACAACCCGTACATGTGGGTGCCGTGGGAACCGCTTCTGCACTAAAATTGGCGCTAAATCAACTAATTGCTTCTTTAACTACCAGCTTTGCTCTGAGTCTGGGTTTCGTTCAGCGTTACGGTGTCGATGTGGACTTGTTTATGGAAATTTTGCGAGACAGTGCGCTTTACGCACCGACATTTGACAAAAAGCTGCAACGAATGCTGGATGGTAATTATGCTAATCCTAATTTTCCCACAAAACATCTACTTAAAGACACAGATTTATTTATCGATGAAGCGAAATCAGTCGGTTTGAATGTTAGCAGTATCGAAGGTGTGCGAGAAATTTTGCAAACGGCAATAGAAATGTCATTAGCTCAAGCTGATTATTCATCACTATTTTCGGCACTTAATTACGAACATACAGAAGGTTAAGTTTGTAATGCTGATAGTATGCGATCGCTTATAATCCAGCGATTAGAATCAGGTTTAATCCAACGCTTTTCTTCTGGATTATAATTACGCTGCTCAATTAGTGCTGTTTCCAAGTCTTTCTTCTGTTGAGCATCCAGGCTGGATACCATCTTTTCCACACCTCGTAATGCAACAGTCTGCTCAAATGCTGTTTTGGAATGAGTGATGAAATTTAGAACTGAATCAAAATAAATTGCATCTTCAGACCACTCTACAATGGAAAGTCCTAGCAATCGCTTACCTTCGTCCTTGGATTGCAGCAGATCCTTAACTTCCTTAACAGAAAAATTAACATCTGGCGCTAATGCCCGCATCCGTCCGGCGATAGATTCCATCTCAAATGTTCGTTGCGCTCCAGAGGGTGCTGAATTTCTGATAATCTTGTAGCGTTGAGCTAAACGCTCCATTAGCTCATGAGTTTCAGATAATGGAACCTTTGATGCGTAGGCTTTTTGCCATTCATGGCGAATTTGTCGCAACTCTAATTGCTGTTGTGGGGGAGCGACATCTTCGGCTAACTTAGTCTGTTCAATGAGAAAGCCGAGTGAATCAGGATCGAGCGATCGCAACATACTAATTGTACCTGAGCCAGTAATTTCTCCGGCTGGTGTCTTTACCGCTCCCCCGCTCAAAGCAAAAATTTTCAATACAGATGGCAACCAAGTCAGTGCTAAAAAAACGGCTGTAGTATTATTTACTTGAAATTTAAAAGAATTTTCTTTACCCACATTGACTTGAATCGTGCTTAAAATTATAAAAATAGTACTAATAATTAACCAGTTTCTAGGAATATCAATCATTTGTTTCAGCAGCCATTCTACAGCTTGGCGCGAAATTTGACCGGTTCCTACATCTGGGTTTGGTTTGCTGACCATACTCTGGCTTTTATCTTCTGGTTCCATAACTATAAATCACCCTTTTAAAATGCTGTAAATTCTGACCATTCGGGAAAAATCACCTTGAGATTATTATCCTTTGCAGCGCTAAGAACATAGCGACGTAAACCTGGATCTGTCAGTGAAAATACATCTTCTTGTTTACAGTTGAAGTGCTTTTTTCCACGCTCATAAAAGGCGATCGCATCTTCATTATTGTGAGCATTTCCGTAAATAATCCCGGAAATTTCCGGATATTTTGCTTCATACTCATAAAATAAGCGCGACCAAGCTTGAGTGACAATACGTCTATTCGTCTTTGCTAAGGTTGCATCGTTGGCGCCAGCTAGCATTGCACCGTTATTGCGTATATCTAATAATTTTAAATCTCTTTTAGCAGTCAGTATAGCAAATAAGTGTTCTTCCGTAATTTCCGCAGCTTCGGGTCTGTCACCAAAAACTTCAACTAGACAACTGGAAAATTTCGGTGCTACGTAACAAATGCCACGCTTTCTATCTTCACACGGTTGACATTTACGTGCTTTGTAATCCGTTCTGGGAGGGTTGCCGCGTTGATGATCGAAGCGGTGCAAGGGACCCCAATAACGGAAGGAAAGCGCACTAGAATAATATTTTTTGGTGAAAATTCTGTAAATTTTCGTGCTCTTTTCTAAAGTATAAAATATGGGATCAGCCTGGTCAGCGCGAGAAAGTGAAGGCAGGATTATTTTTACCAACTTGATCACTCCTAAATCTAATTAACTAACAAAATTCACATAAATAACCCCTGATCAGCTTTGAGGCTTCTTTTGACCTGGACTAGAAAGCCGTGTCTGATGTTAGCTTCAAAAGCTGTTTAAGCAATTCCGGAGTCTTATATGGAAATTAGGTAAATTAATCAGTGTAATTTCGGAATGTTTTGGAAGTACCTTAGTTTCCTATATGTCCCGTTCTACGGTAAGATTCCCGACTTCTTTAAGAAGTCGGGAATCTTGGAATCTTGAGTTATATGACTCCTACTGCTTGTGCTTCATTAATCACTCTATCTTTTTGACCTTTTTTCAAAACTTGTATCGGGGTACAGCCATTTAATCCGGGGTTGGGTCGAGTTAGCCAACTAATTTTGGAGAAATCGGGAACATCAAGTGCTTTCAATACTTCTGGTAATCCTGGAATGACACCATCTGGTCCTGTTGGATCAAATTGCCATTTAGGAAACTTCCATACACTATTGTCTTGAATTGCAATTAAGCTTTTATTTTTTCGGCGATCGTGTGGTGTCTGACGGCTTTTTGTACCTAGCAGTTTAGCGACTTCAGATGCAGTATACGAAGTAGCTAGTAACTCTTGTCTCCATTCAAAGAAATTTTTGAGAGCAGCATTTTCTAATTCTCTTTGTTCTTCATCGCTGATTAAATCGACACCCAGCTTTGCAGCTAAGTCAGAATTAGCCTTGGATATCTTTGGCTTGTTCATTTTAAGTCCCTCAACGAAGTCTTTGATTTCCTCAGACCTTAAGGAGTTGAGTGCCTGCACTGCCTCAATTATTAGTTGTAATCTTTGTTGAGTTACAGGTTTTGCTGAACTAGTATGTATTTTTGTGGTTACAGCTTTTGTTGAAGGAGCATCTAGTGTAAGAGTTATTGCGTTCATAAGTTGACCTTAGTTAATGGACAAGAAACTATATAAATTGATTAAGGTATTTCGACATGACGTAAGAGATGTCCAGCGACCATATCTCTAGTTTCACACAGTAGGGTGTGAATTCCCGTCAAGGTTATGATTGACTTGTGTATGAGTTGTGTATGACTTATGCTCAATTCAGCGAGTTGAACTATGTTATCATGGCGGAATCTGTATGACTTATCGTCAAGATAGTTGCTAGACCCACTCTTGTTACTTTCCATAAAGTATAATGACAAGGCGATCGCTCCAAGCATCTTCTGAAGGCATCAAAAAAGCAAAAGCTGCTCTCATCCGTAATTCGCTGACGCAGCAGCAATTAGCAGAGGAACTGAACATTAGCCGTCAGCCAGTTAGCAAGTTTTTTCAAGGTAAACCGATTGAACGCTACATTTTTCAGGAAATCTGCATCAGGCTAGATTTAAACTGGGAAATAATTGCTTCGTCGTCGCTTTGGGATACAGACGACATAGAGAGCATTTCCGACATTGATAATCTGGTACAAGAAATACGCGAAAAGGTAAAACCCAGCATTTTAAAACGCTGTGGCATCATGCGGGTATTAGAGATGACTCAGCCTATGCGGTTGAATGATATTTACACTAATGTCAACATCCTAGAAAAAATTACCGGACAACGCTGGATAGGAAATGAACTACTCCAAGAAACTAACTTTGAGCGCTTTGGACTCTCACAAATTACTGAAGAAAGAGTACCAGCACTAAAAGCGGTTGAAAAATATTCCAAATTGATGATTTTGGGTAAAGCTGGCTCGGGTAAAACTACCTTTTTAAAGTATTTAGCAATTCAATGCATTAACGGTGAATTTCAGTCTTCTATGGTGCCGATTTTTGTCAATCTCAAAGACTTTGCGGAAGTTGACGATCAACCGGGATTACTAGAATATATCATACAAGCATCTTCCCTTTCACTGGAGAGCGAAGAAAAGGCAAATATCAAACAATTATTAATTTCCGGTAGAATGTTGATTCTACTGGATGGATTAGATGAAATTAAAGAAGAGTATACGAGTCGCGTATTCAAAGAAATTCGCGACTTTTCTGATCGTTTTCAAGATAATTCTTTTGTCATCACTTCTCGAATTGCGGCAGTAGAATATACTTTTGAACAGTTCACCGAAGTAGAAATTGCTGATTTTGATGATCAGCAAATTGCACTATTTGCTCTTAATTGGTTTCAAAACAAAGATTTAACAAAATTAGAAAAATTTCTCCAAAAACTGCAAGAAAATCAAAGAATCAAAGAACTGGCAAATAATCCCTTACTTTTAACATTGCTATGTTTGGTATTTGAAGAAATAGCTGATTTTCCAGTTAATCGGTCAGAGCTTTATAAAGAAGCAGTAGATATTTTGTTGAAAAAATGGGATGCAATGCGTGGTATAGAGCGAGATAAATACAAAAAACTTTCTCCACAACTCAAGAAAGATTTACTCAGCCAAATTGCTTGGAACACTTTTGTAGCTGGTGAGTATTTTTTCCCCTCCAAAGTTGTTGAACAGCAAATTATCGACTACATTCTTAATTTACCTGATATAAATACTGATTTGGAAGCACTGCAATTTGACAGCGAAGCTATTTTGAAGTCTATTGAAGTTCAGCATAGTTTACTAGTTGAGCGGGCAAAAGGAATTTACTCTTTCTCTCATATTACTTTTCATGAATATTTTGTTGCTCAAAAAGTTGTTTCTAGTTCATTTACACAAACTGAAGAAGTATTTCAAAATTTACTCACTCACGTCACTGATAAACGATGGAGAGAAATCTTTTTACTAACAGTAGAAATGTTACCGAATTTTATCAAAATTGAAGATGCCTTTTAAAATCTACAACTTTGGTAAAATTTCTGGTAACAAGTGACCTGGAACTTTAGATAAAGCAAGATTTTGTCCTTGTATTCCTAATTCATTGTGGAATCCACGAACTGTTTTTACCACATAATTAAAGGTTGTTTGATAAGCTTCTGGTTGTTTGCTGAAGCCATTTAAAGCTTTTAAATGGTTATCTAATGAGGCTTCTAAGTGTTGAGAAATAAATTTTTTGTCACCATCAAAATATTGGTTTGTTGCTAATTGGTAATGTGCTAGTCCGAGGTTATTGTGAGTAGCAAAGATATCAAAAGTTAAAGGTGTAGCATTAAGTGAATGACCAAGTGCAACGGCTTCTTCGTATGCGGTGATGCAAAGTTCAATAAACTTGTGCCGTGCTTCTTTTGTTGTTTGAGATAGATTTGCTAAATGCCAATAAGCGGTGCCAAGATTATTTTGTGTAGCGGCTGCTGCTGTGGGAACATTCGCGGGTGTACGATATTTTAAAGCTTCGTTGTAGGCAGCGATCGCTTGTTGTAAATTCTCTGCCGGATTTTCATATTGTGCCAAATTCCAGTTAGCTGTGCCGATGTTATTTTGAATCATGCCATATTTGAGCGGTTCCTTGTCGCTGGTGTAAAGAGCTAGTGCTTCGTTGTAAGATGCGATCGCTTTCTTTAAATGCACCACAGGTTGATTATGTTGTGCTAAATGCCAATAAGCAGTACCTAAATTATTCTGACAAGCAGCATACTTCAATGGCTCCATTTCTGCTGTACGATAGCGCAAAGCCTCGCTGTAAGCTGAAACCGCTTGCGACCAACTTTCTGAAGGATTAGAAAAACGAGCTAAATCACCATAAGCTGTCCCCAAATTATTTTGCACCCGTGCATAAGTATCTGGGTGTGTTTCGGGTGCAATCATGTTTAAAGCTAACTGATAAAATTTAATTCCCTGTTCAATATAAGGTTGTCCCTCCTCAGAATTGGGAGGTGTGCGGTACAACATCCAATAAAGTGTACCTAAGTCATTTAATATATCTGGTACTTGGGGTGAGGTTTCGTCATGGGTAACAGCCTCCTGATAAGCGAGAATAGCTACCATCAAGTTTTCTAATGTTGACTCTCCTTGCTCAATGCTAATCCGATATAAATTTCCTAAGCGATGATAAGCTGCTGCCAGTTCTTCATTCGCTTCTGGTCGTGAGTGTAATTCCTCAATTTCCAAAAGCATTTGCTGCGGTTGCCAACTATCATCGTCTTCAGCGATTTTATTATTCATTGTTGCCAGTACTAACTCGCTTAATTCTTTGCTTATATGAGGCAAACTCGATAGTAATGGGATATCACTCTGGCTGGATGTAGCAGTCTTTTCGTTTGGTGTCCCAGCAATGAATAATTCTGATTTTGGTTTACTAACTTCTGGTGGTTTGTATCCGGGATTAACTGGAGTTTCTGTCTGTAAATCGAAATCTTCCCCAAAATTTAAATCGCTAGAAGCTGTTTCTGTAATTTCTCTTTGGGTAACTGATTCTTCAAAAATCGCATCCTCAAAACTGACTAAATCTAAACTTCTAGAACTCGATAAACGTTCTGGAGAAGTTTTATTTTGTGTCGTCGGAGTGGGTTCGCCGGCAAACATAAATACACCAGTACGATAACCCCAAAACTGTGGTGCTGACTGCTGGATAGCATGTAACCAAGGACGCGGTACCCACAACAACAAACTAGATTCTAAGAATTGATTCGATTCAGTGAGAGATAAATACTGCTCAGTTAAACGCAAATAGTGCAGAAATAAACGTTGTGTTGCTACTGGTTGCTTGGTTAACTGCTCTACTCCGACAATTTGAAATGTCGGAATTGGCAAAGTTCGCCCAGGTGAGTCTTTTGATACTCCAATCAGTGGCGGTGGATAATTAGTTAACCATTGATTTATTTGAGCGATGGGATTGGGGTCGCTTAAATTCAACCGCAATGTTACTAATCGCGGATAAGCTGGTGTGCTGCTTTCTTCCCAATCTAATGGCTGATACAGTACTTGTCCTACCGGATAAGCCAAAGTTGAATGCAAACGAGCTGCAACCTGATTTCTCAGGTTTAAATCATCACATACCGCCAAAAAGATTTGTCGTCGCAAGCGAAGACTAAGGGCAAGTTTCAGACGGTGATATACTTGCCGATTCCAGGCTGAATTATTGGAGTGTGCAGTATCATTCACGCTCATGGTGGCATCATAGTCGAAACACAGGTTATATCACAGACAGTTCCTTGCGGCAAAGACCTCACTTAGCATTGTCCCCCCTAAGGAAGAGGAGTTTATGCAAGCAGCCTAAAAGTCTAGCTATGACTATGATTTTCAAGTGGTTGTGATACTGTTCAGGATAAATCGGGTGACTAGGGATATGAGCTTACGTGGGTAGACTAATTTTATGTATCTTCATAGTCACTATTAAATTTACCTGAAATCATATTGTGCCGCAAGTCCCGCTTTCATTGAGACGCATAATTAAGCGCATTTTATCAGGATGTCTTTCGCCAGCCTTTGCTCTAGCAACATTTTCATCTGGATCAATAAAATAATCTCCGCTTTCCGGCTCAATTACAATAAACCAGTCGTAGTGGTCTTGGATCAATTCTGGTTTAACTTTGTCAAAAATCATACGACAACGCTGAGAAAATAATTCGTCTTCAGCTTGACGCCGTGCTTTCTCTTCGGGTGATAATTGGTTTTCTGGAAATACTCGTCCTCGACGTGGGCTACGATTAGAAGATAGTGTCATGTTTTTGACAAAGAAGTAATTTGCTTATTTTTATAAGTTCATTTTATCAACAGACGATCGCATAAAAAAAAAGCGATACCGGGTACGGCAACGCTACTCAGTAAGGGAAAATCTGGGAACTTAGTGTCGCTGTGTTTATGGTAATTATTATTTGCGGCGGTTTATTGTCGTACCGGGCGTTATCGCAGCAAATAGAATCCCGTCTTTATAACTTAGAGGCGGATGTTAATCAAGTTGAAGTATGCTTAAATCAAATAGAATCTGTGCTAAATCAAAACCGTTCCTCATTGTCAAGATTACCACAGCCAGCGCGTAACAACAGAGGTAATGCATCGTGACAAGATACGATGTTTGATAAACTACCAATTTTAGTAGTTTAATTGAAGCAATAAGTTAATAAATTAGAGGCGTAAATTGTTAAATTGGAGTCACGCTGATAGGAAATTAACATGACAACAAATACCAATCAAGCAACAAATTATGAAGGTGGATGTCATTGCGGTGCAGTGCGCTTTCGGGTGGTAGTTGATAATCACAAAGTTGATGATTGTAACTGTTCTATTTGTAGGAAGAAGGGCTTTTTACATTTAATTGTGCCGCAAGACAAATTCACTTTACTGCAAGGGCAAGATTTGTTGAGCAACTACAGATTTAATACGGGAGTTGCTCAACATAATTTTTGCTCTATTTGTGGAATTCACTCTTTTTATATTCCCCGCAGTCACCCCGATTGTATTGATGTGAATGTGCGGTGTCTTGATGGTGATGTGATGTCAAACTTTGAAATTGTCCCTTTTGATGGTGCAAATTGGGAAGATAATATTCACAAGTTGATTAATTAACATTAGACGATCGCATAAAAAAAGCGATGCCGGGTACGGCAACGCTTCGCGAACGCCTGAGAACATTTCCCCAAGCCGTCGCTTTTTAATTAATTACTGACAAAAATTAAGCTGCAACAGGTTCCAACAACTTGATATTCGAGAAGATAAATTCCTGAGTTGAAAGTTGTCCTTGTGTTTGGGTGCGAATTTCGCGACGATTGAGGATACAATAGTTATCAACCTTTTCATACTCGTCTGTAAATTCGCTTCTACCACCCTTTTGTTCACTCGTTTTCGGGTCGTGGTATACAGAATCATAAGTGTGGGATAAATAGCCCTCACCAGTATCGTGACTGCTGAAAGTATTTATCGTGACATAAGTACCATGAATTAGACGGTGAACGAAGCATACTTCATTATTGCGGACTTTATATCCATCGCCCTGACACTTACCACCGAGGAAAATCTCAACTGCACCAGTTTCGTCAGTCTTACCATAGCTGAAGGTATTCGTGCTATGAACATCTTCAAAGCTGCGACGGACACGGTGAATTGCTATTTCCCACGCTTGACCGTGAATAAGTTTTTGTGCTTGCTCATCTTCGACATCAAGCACTTCTGCCTTGAGATCGGTGTTGATGCGAATTTTACCACTAATTACCTTATCATTCTCCTTAAAGGTGATATCTGCGGTGTAACCGGGGAAATTCTTATCCCAAGTGTAGCGGTTTTCATAAGCAGCCTGGAAAAATTCTTGGGCAGAAATTTGTGTTACTGTCATTAGTGTCCTATCCCTACTACTTATCTTAACGTTTTACCTGATCGTGGTATTAGCATAGAAGTAATTATGGAGCCTTGCCTAGTCCCCAACTGGGTACACTTATGCCTAATTTTCTTCATAGCATATTTCATGCGATCGCCAACGCCCAAAACGAGCAAGAACTAAATAATGCCATCATGGAAACAGTTGGCGAACATTTTGGTGTGCAACGTTGGGGTATTCATCTGCTTGATGACCACACAGCAAAGCATGGTATTCAAGATATCCCGGATGTGTGTATAGAAAGTAACCCTATCGGACGTTATGTAGTCGAGCGTCATGCACCCACACACGAACAATTAATATTATCCCCAACCAGCTGGAAGCAACTTTGCCCACGTCAAGACCACGAACACGTCATGACCGGTCCAATTATTTGTGATGGTCGTCTGATTGGAACCCTCAACCTTGCCCGTTTTAGCGGAAATCCTGCCTTTGACGCCAACGATTTAGCCGACCTGAGCGCGTTGTGCTTGCATTTGTCAGCAAAACTGGCAACTTTACGCACCAAATCAGCAACATTTAATTCTCAATTAGCAAGTAAGCTGACACCACGAGAGTTAGAAATAGCTGAATTAGTAGCACAGGGTTTAACTAATGGGGAAATTGGCACAAAACTTTGGATTAGCCAAAATTCAGTCAAGCAAGCTTTGAAACGGATGTTTCGCAAGCTGGAAGTTTCCGCACGGGCAGAAATGGTAGCGAAGTTGCAGGATGTGTTGAATTGATAACCATAGCAAAACTGCTCTGTATGAGCATACAGCAGATTGCGTTGTTATTAAATACATGTAGAGACGTTCCCCCAGAACGTCTTCTAAATGTTTGAAGTTATTCTAAGTGTTTGACTGTAATCCCTGTAAGCTCATGTAATTGATTTGCAACAGATACCCGATGGCATTTTGCACTTTGTAATTCTGCACATAGTAAAAGAACAGTTTCTTTTTGTGCAATTTGAGAAATTTCCAATAATGCCAATGTTGCTTCTTCTTGATTAGGAGGAATCCAATTTTTATTACCAGATGTGTTACCTAATGCAGTATGAGAAACATACTTGATATTTATCGAATTACAAAGTTTCTCAATTGCTGTTCCATACCACTTTCGACTCCAAGCGCGAGGCGAAAAACGCACATCAACAACAAAGTTGACATGAAATATTTCTAGGTATTTTAAAAATTCGTCGTAATTCTTACGATTTCCATACCCAAATGTCAAAATTAATGGCTGTATATTTTCAGCTTTATAATTCATTCTTGCAGTTTTAAAATAAAGTTAATTGTTTTAATTGTACTATGGGTAGAATAATCCAATAATCATAAACGAATTTCTATGATGTTTCAAATTACCAACTATAAAGTGTAAATCTTTCTCTGTAATAAAACCCTCTAACTTTTGTTTGATTTTATCTAAAGATTCTTGTTCTTTTGCTATTAAATTACTTGCTTGAGAATTATCCCTACAGTTTCTATATAACTGCATAATTTCCCAATCACTTATAGAGGACTTATACTTATCTCCTGCCTCATCAGTAAACTCATATCCAAATTGGTAAGGAATTTTCTCTAAATCAATCGATTCTTCAAACAAATCAAGTTGGTCTAACACCGCTTGTTGTTTAGGTTGCCATTCGCGTTCGGTCGGCTTACAGTAATATTTTTTTATACTTTGGGGTTTAATTATTCCTAGTGATTTATTTTCCTCTTTTATCTGTTTAATTGAATCAAATTTAAGCGGTAATAGTAGGGACTTTCTTTCCTGCCAATTGTTCGAGGTATCAATTTTTCTAATAATTTCTATGGTTGAATGATTAGCTCGAAAGCTTTCCAGCCTAGAATCTTTTTCATCTTTGCTTATTTCAGCCCTAATAATAGACCATCTAGGATAGCGCTTATCGTAATCCATGTACCTAAAGGGGATAGGATATATCCGAATCCATTGCTGTGGCTTTTCATCATCGCTTAGTAAAACTCCTGCTGTACAAACTGTCTCCCTATATTTAGTGCTAATTGATGGATAAGTTTTAGTGGCAATCAAAACTTTTCTAGTTTGCATGTATTTTGATTTTAAGCGAGAGTTATTTTGATTATAAAATAGCTTACCCAAGGACTTTGGGGCTATGAGCCTTAGATTAAAATCTAAGAGGGGTAATGCAACTGCTGCAAGATATCAGTTTTCCCCAACTTCAAGAAATAAAGTTGAATATTTAGGCATAAATTAGGTTTATACGCCACAAATCGTCGTTTCAGGCATTAAGCGTTGTCCATTAACCTAGTTTTTCGTATCTATGCATAAGTCGGTAAAATTTTAATTTGAAAAAATAAAAATAGCTTACGCACGGATAATAATTTTTTGTAACATTTTTAGCTTGCCAACTACCACTAGATTTTGCTAAATTAACCAAGTTGAAGCTAAAATGTTAGTTTTCAAATCTCAAGCCTAGTATTCAGGTGTTGCAGTCACTACTAAACAAAAGTAAAAGCGAAGTTTGAGTTATCGGGTCATGTCACTTTTATTCAGTGGAACATCCCAGCAATCAAAATCGCAGTTGTTCAGTTCCTTAAAAAATCGGATACATGAAACAAACGCAATTGTGGTCTGTTGTCGCTTTGTCAACAACTGTTTTGGGGCTACCATCAGTTGGTCGTGCTGCAACAACCAACGGAAATTCTACCACTCCGGACGAGGCAGGTTCTAATGATGCGGTGAATGTGAAAAAGCCGCAATCGATCAGGGAAAAACTTATTTCCCGTGATATACTGACTCAAATTCATTCTCACAACTTAGCAGGTCGTCAGGCGACAACGCTGTATATCCGTAATATTCCGTTTCTCACCTTTGTTAGTCAAGCCGATATTAGCAACTCAGATGAAAGAGCGAGTGCGATCGCTGCTAAAATAAACCAATTAGTTACAGACAAAGTTGATGCCAGCCAAATTACAGTCAGTTGGAAAGCAGCCAGCTATATCATCAAAGTAAATGGGGAAGAACTGGTAAAAATCGATGGCAAAACAACACGTCTACCAGATACAACCAATAACCTCTCACAAGATGCATTGCAAGCCACCAATCGCTTGCGGAGACTAATCGATGTCGCTTATGCCTTAAACCAGATTAATAGTATCCCATTTCCACCGCCAGAACCGATTAAACAGCCACAACAGGCAAAAAAGCCATCACAGCAAAATACTGGTGGGGAAGTGCAAGCCACCTCTAAAGGTATGGCTTCATACTACAGCTATGAAGGTGGTAATCGGACTGCAACTGGTGAGAGATTTAATCCCCAAGGATTGACCGCAGCTCATCGCAGCTTGCCTTTTGGTACACGAGTTCGTGTCACCAACACTGGCAATGGTCGTTCTGTAGTCGTGCGAATTAATGACCGGGGTCCATTTATTCGCGGTCGAGTAATTGACCTTTCTGTAAGTGCAGCAAGAGAATTAGGAATGATTAGCAGTGGTGTTGCCGCAGTGAAATTAGAAATTTTGAGTAATTAATAATAGACATAGGTGTAGAAATTAATTATGCATTGACCGGAACCCTTGTAGAGACGTTCCGCCGGAACCCTTGTAGAGACGTTCCGCCGGAACCCTTGTAGAGACGTTCCGCCGGAACGTCTCTACGTGTATTTAATAACGTTTATCCATTCTTCGCGGAAACATTACCAAATCCTCCACCACCAGGGGTTTCAATCACAAAAACATCCCCAGGTTGCATTTCTACTGTTGCCGTGCTATCTAAATTCTCTTGAGTTCCATTCTGACGTAATATCCAGTTGCGTCCTACTAATCCGGCTTCTCCACCATTTAAGCCAAAGGGACGAACAAATCGATGTCCGGAGAGAATATTAGCTGTCATCGGTTCGAGAAACTTGATACGGCGAATCACCCCATTCCCGCCCGAATGTTTTCCTTTACCGCCGCTATCACAACGAAGACTAAAGCTTTCTAAAAGTACAGGATAGCGGGTTTCTAAGACTTCTGGATCGGTGAGGCGGGAGTTTGTCATGTGAGTTTGGACACCATCAGTACCATCAAAATCAATCCCAGCGCCCG
This sequence comes from Tolypothrix brevis GSE-NOS-MK-07-07A, assembly GCA_019358985.1. Classification (GTDB taxonomy): domain Bacteria; phylum Cyanobacteriota; class Cyanobacteriia; order Cyanobacteriales; family Nostocaceae; genus Hassallia; species Hassallia brevis. The sequence goes on from JAHHIJ010000025.1 coordinate 38,899, forward strand.
AACCGCCGCAAATGGTTTCATAATATTGATAGCGGTCATTTCCAAATGTAAAATTATTCATCGTTCCCGCAGATGCAGCCATCACCTCCAAAGCACCATATAAAGCATCAACAATAGTTTGCGAAGTCTCCACATTACCCGCGACTACTGCTGCTGGATAAGTTGGATTCAACATACAGCCTTCAGGGATAATAATTTCTAGAGGATTAAGACAGCCGGCATTGAGGGGAATATTATCATCAACCAAAGTCCGGAAGACATATAAAACTGCGGCTTGAGTTACAGCTTTAGGAGCGTTGAAGTTACTATTTAGCTGCTTTGATGTGCCCGTAAAATCAATTGTAGCACTGCGATTTTCTCGATTTATAGTCACTTTAACTTGAATTTGCGCTCCGCTATCCATATAATAGGTAAATTCGCCATTTTTTAAAACATCAATTGCTCGTCTAACTGCTTCTTCGGCATTATCTTGGACAAATTTCATGTAAGTTTGAACTGTCTCAAGTCCGTATTGATAAATTATTTTACGCAGTTCTTGCACTCCTCTCTCATTTGCGGCAATTTGTGCTTTAAAATCAGCTATATTTTGGTCTGGGTTACGAGCAGGATAGATATGATTTGAAAGATGCTGCCGTACTAATGTTTCTTGAAAATTACCCTCTTCAACTAAGAGAAAATTATCAAATAAAATCCCTTCCTCTTCTACTGTGGTGCTGTGAGGAGGCATTGAACCGGGAGCAATTCCACCGATATCAGCTTGGTGTCCGCGAGAAGCAACGTAAAAAATAACTTGTTTTCCATCTTCGTCAAAAACGGCGGTAATTGCAGTTACATCAGGAAGATGCGTTCCCCCATTGTAGGGATTATTTGATAGATAGACATTTCCTGGTTTTAAAGTGTCGCCTTTATCGTTAATTAAACTGCGAACACTTTCACTCATTGAGCCTAAATGTACAGGAATATGGGGGGCATTAGCTACTAATAATCCAGAATCATCAAAAATAGCGCAGGAGAAATCTAAGCGTTCTTTGATATTTACCGATGCTGCCGTGTTTTGCAGAACAATCCCCATTTGTTCAGCGATAAATTGATAGAGGTTTTTGAAGATTTCTAAACGAACTGGGTCAGGTTGAGATGTTGTATACATTATTGACTCCTGAAAAATCGTAGTCAGCGCTTCAGCGCTTTATTTAAGCACTGAAGTGCTTACTACGAATAACTAAAGACGTTCTAAAATTAAATGATTGCGTTCAGTTAGTCTCGCTTTCCATAATGGTTCAACTACAATCGTGCTAATTTTTTCGACAATAATCGCAGGTCCACTAATACTATCTTCTGGCTGTAAATCTTCTCGTCGATAAACGGGTGTATCATGCCATTTATCAGCGCTAAACATGCGTACTGTCTCAACAGATGTGGGGATTTCATCTAGAGGACGCTTACGAATAATTAAGGGTTCTTCAGGAGTATCCATCTTCTGAATTACTTCTACTGAAATCGATTCAATAATTAAGCTTTTCTCTAATTGAATAAAACCATAACGCGATTTATGCTCAACTTCAAACTCCTCCCGCATTCTCACCACATCCAAATCAAAATTTACAGCCAAAATCGAATTAGTCCCCTCATACTTCAAATTAACCTTTCTAACTAACTCCTCTTCATAACCTCCGCGTACCTCTGCGCTTTCCTCTGCGTTACTTTGCGTTTCAAACTCTTCCCTCCCTTGAACTTCCAAACTCCCCATTAACTTCTGTAATAGCGGAATTAATGCTTGGATTAAAGGCTGTTCTACCCCTTGTTCTCTAATCGCTCTCACATCAGCTAAACCCATTCCATAAGCAGAAAGAACTCCAGCATAAGGATGCAAAAATATCTTTTTCATCCCCAAAGTATCGGCAATTAAACAAGCAACTTGCGCTCCTGCACCACCAAAACAACAAAGTACATATTGAGTGACATCATAACCTCTTTGGAGACTGATTTTTTTAACTGCATTCGCCATATTTTCCACAGCGATCGCTATAAATCCCGCTGCTACTTGTTCAGGAGTTCGAGCATTTTTTGTAACAGCTTCAATCTCTTGGGCTAATTCTGTAAATTTATCAATAACAATATCTTTATCTAAAGGCAAATTACCATCAATTCCAAACACAGAAGGAAAATATTGCGGGTGAATTTTGCCTAACATTACATTAGCATCTGTCACCGCTAAAGCTCCACCACGTCGGTAAGACGCAGGTCCAGGATTTGAACCAGCGGATTCAGGTCCCACACGATAACTAGAATTATCAAAAAATAAAATTGAACCCCCACCAGCGGCAATTGTATTAATTGCTAATACGGGAACTCGCATTCTCGCTCCCGCAATTTCTGAATTAAATTCTCGTTCATACTCTCCTTTATAGTGGGCAACATCTGTACTTGTTCCACCCATATCAAAGGTAATTATTGAGTCGAATCCTGCTCTTTTGCTAGTTTGAACTGCACCGACAATTCCCCCAGCCGGACCACTCAAAATGCTATCTTTGCCTTGAAATTGTTGTGCATCAGTTAAGCCTCCATCAGATTTCATAAACATCAATCTGACTTTGGGTAACTGACTTGCTACTTGGTTAACATAGCGACGCAGAATCGGGGTTAAATAAGCATCTACGACTGTTGTATCTCCTCGGCTAACCAATTTCATTAAAGGACTAACTTGATGAGATACGGATATCTGCGTAAATCCGATTTCTTGCGCGAGTTGGGCAACTTGTTGTTCGTGTTTCGGATAGCGATCGCTATGCATAAAAACAATGGCACAACTGCGAATTACTGTATTATAAATCGTTTGTAAGTCGTTTTTTACTTGTTCTATATTTACAGGTGTCAATTCTTGACCGTGGGCATCATATCGTTCATCAACTTCAATTAGTTGTTCATAAAGCATCGTTGGTAAAATGATATGACGAGCAAAGATGTTAGGACGGTTTTGATAGCCTATTCGTAAGGCATCTTTAAAGCCTTTAGTAATAATAAGGGCTAGGCGATCGCCTTTTCTTTCTAAGAGTGCATTGGTGGCAACTGTCGTGCCCATTTTGACTACTTCTATCGCTTCACCAGGAATAGGTTCGTTACTTGAAAGACCGATGATATCGCGAATTCCTTGAATTGCTGCATCTTGATATCGTTCGGGATTTTCTGAAAGTAATTTATAAACGATTACCCATTGTTGATTAGGTAGGGGAATGATTAGAAAGCGTTCAGGATGTGTTGATAGTCTGTCTGCGATCGCCTGATTATTCGTAACAGCGACAATATCTGTGAATGTACCACCGCGATCGGCAAAAACTTTTAACATTACTTTGTTTTTTAATGGTCTATAAGTACAGTTCTAAGCGACCCCATACCCTGTATACGGTCGCTTATATGGGGGATGTAACCCCAGTACAATATCTTCTTTTGGTACTCCCATTTCTACCAGTGCTTGAGCAATATCTGTCTCAGTCATATTCCTCTGAATCCAAATTTTGCCATCTTTAATATCTAAATGAATGAAACAGTTGTACACCCGCTTCATTTCTTCCCAACCGATATCTAGTAATTGATAGTGGTCATGTTCTACATCAAAAATTAGCTGACACTCAACATCTGGGTTGCCATCTTCCAGTATCGCTTGTTTTGTTAGCAACTGACGGATGCATTGGCGATAGTTTTCTACTCTTTCCATTTAATAATCTCCTCCTTATTTGAATCGTAAACGACGAGCTTCAATTGATAAAATTTGACTGCTTCTTGAACAAACCGTTCTTGGAAGAATGTATTAAAAGTATCAAATGGTACTGCTAGATAAAGTGTCCTATCCGATTCACTCATTTGTAAAGCAAGCCGATAGTTCAAAAATTGTCCCAACGCAACATGAAAGTCCGTAATTGCTGAACTACTGAGAAAACTTTTTACTTCGACTGCGATTTTTAGACCTGCTTTTTCAGCACCTAAAATCTTCTCTGCTGCCAAGTCAATCTCAAATTTTACACCCTCAATTTTGATTATAAGTGGATCGGCTGTAATGACCCACAGTTCCTTTTGTAGAGCTTGTTTCACAGCAACATGGAATCGGTCTTTGGCTGACATTTATCTATATCATCTTTTAATTAACTTGATTTTAAGCGAATCGCTATTTTTTTAATTGTCTATAAATGCGATCGCCTGACTTCCCCATAATATATTGATATTACCCTTCCCCAGCACCACTCACGCCAATGGTGCCACCAATACCGATATATCATTGAGTATTGACTAATCGCTACGTAAAGCTGTTATCGGGTCTAAATTAGCAGCATTTCGTGCCGGAATGACTCCAGCAATTAGTCCCACAGCACCCGACAAACCAAAGCCTAAAATAATCGAAGTAGAAGAAATAACAAAAGGAAATTTAAAAGCTGTGGCAGTGCCAAATGCAATGATAATTCCTCCGCCAATTCCAATCGCACCACCAACACAAGAAATTAGAATTGCTTCGACTAAAAATTGATTGAGAATTGCTGAATTTGTTGCACCTAACGCTTTACGAATGCCAATTTCTCGTGTTCTTTCCACCACTGAAACTAACATGATATTAGCAATTCCAATTCCACCTACTACCAAAGAAATTGCAGCGATCGCACTCACCATAATAGTTAGTAAACTCAGGACAGTGGTTAAAGTCTTTAATATATCAGCTTGGTTGGTAACGCGAAAATCATCGCTTTCTGGAGGTTGGATATCGTGACGCGATCGCAATAAATTAGTAATTTGAAATTCTGCGGTTTTTATTCCTTCTTTCTTCCCATATTTGACATAAATACCATTGACAGAAATCCCAAACAATGAATTATTGCCAACAATTCTCGCTGACATAGTTGTTAGGGGAATATAAACCGCATCATCCCTATCCATTGGACCTTGGGAACCTTTTACTTCTGTAACTCCGATGACTTCATATACTTCTCCCTGAATCCGAATTTTTGACCCAATTGGGTTAATATTTTCGTCAAATAATTTCTTCTTAACCGTCGGAGCAATTACCACAACTTGTTCAGAAGTATCCAATTCTTCTTGATTAAAATATCTACCAGTTTCTGGGAAAGTATTTCTAGCATCGGGATAATTTAAATCTGTACCATATACTGTTGTAGACGTATTTTCTCCTTCATAAACGACTTGAGTTTTACTTTGTAAGTATGCAGAAACAACTTTTGCAGAGAGTACTTCGCTGGCAATAGCTTTAGCATCTTCCCAAGTTAAGGTACTAGTTGAACCTAAACCTTTGCTAACATTTCCACCTTTAGCTTCACCGGCTAAAATTTGCAACACATCTGAACCTAAAGCTTCAATTTGTATTTCAGTTGACTTTTGCACTCCTTGCCCAATGGAAGTAATCGCAATTACAGAGGAAATGCCAATTATCATTCCTAGCATCGTCAATCCTGTACGTAATTTATTACTCCACAGAGATTCAATTGACATTGACAATATTTCTAAGGATGATACTGAAGTATGCTTTTTACTAGAAGTGAATTTCATGTTATATATGATTTAATAGCAGATAATTGCTAATTAATTCTCTTGTTTCGGTGGAGTAGGAAAGAAACCTCCCGATTTAGGTTTAGCATCTTCTGGTGGTAGAGTTAACAAGACTCTTTCACCACCTTTCAAGCCAAACTTGACTTCCGTTTTATTGTTGACAGCAACACCTACTTTTACTGGCACAAACACAGGCTTATTTTCTTTGTCTAAAATATATATACCCGTTCCTCGCTGATCGCGGATAACTGCAATGGTGGGGACTACTAATGCATTTTCATGTTGACCTAATTCAAATTCAACTTCCACATTCATTCCCGAACGTAAAAGGCTTTTATTCTCGGAAGTAATAGCCGCTTTGACTTCAAAACTAGTAACATTTTGTTCGACATTTGCTTGCGTGGCAATCTGCAATACTTTTCCTGTAAAAATTTGACTTGGATAGGCATCCGTTTTGATTTTCAATGTTTGATTGATGCGAACTTTCGCTAAATTTGATTCCGAAACATTTGCGACTACTTGATTATTTGCGGTTAAAGATAAAATTGAAGAAGAGAGACTAGAAGAACTTGAACCTCCAGCATTATTTGGAGTCACAAAAGAACCAGGATCGGCATATTTTTTAGTCACGACTCCATCAAAAGGAGCGCGAATGACTGTATCGTTAATTTGAGCTAAAACTGTTTGTAAAGAACCCCGTGCAGAATTAACTTGCGATCGCGCTTGGTCAATATCTTCTTTTCTCGCACCAGCTTTAATTAAATTATAAGATTGCTGTAATTGTTTGACCTTTGCTCGTGCTTGTTCGATATCTTCACTGCGGGAACCTGTTTGTTGTAATTTTAATGCTTGTTCTGCTTCCTGAAACTGCGCTAATGCAGTATCTCTATTTGTTTGATAGGGAGATAAAGACAGAATGGGAGCAACATTGTCACATCTCCCCTATTCTCTTATTGTTAGCCTTTCTCTAGCCAGGTAATAGGTTCAAAAATTATTATCTGCGGAATCCAAATGGTGTTCCACCACCTTGTTTTTGCATCATTTTCCGAAGTTTTTGTTTTTGTTCGTTGGTGAGGATGCTAAATAGCTGACTACGTTGCCATTTTTGTACATCTTCGAGTTCTTCCTTTTGCTGTCTGGATAGATTTAAGGATTGAATCACTTCTTGAGGCTTTCTTCCTCCTTCCACAGCAGATTTTACATATTCTTGTTGTTCGCTGGTGAGAATTTTGTTCATGCGATCGCTCACTTCTCCTTTCACTTCCTGAAGCTTTTCTTTTTGCTCGTCAGTGAAATCCATAAAACTAACTCTTCTGAATGAAGAAATTATCAAGAGCATTTTAACTAGCTTAAAATTGACCGCTGGAGTCATGTTTAGTTTCGTCCTCACATTTGTTTTATTACTAGCAAATGCTTTAGTAGCAGAAAGGCAAAGTCGTCAAAAAATGATTTTAGCACACGAACAATTAAGACTTTATGCCATGAGGATAGAAGACCAAGCCACTTTATTAGAAAGAAATCGAATTGCCCGTGAAATTCACGATTCTTTAGGTCATTCCCTCACGGCACAAAGCATACAAATAGAGAACGCCTTAGTCTATATTGACTCGAATATTGAAAAAACTAAAGGTTTTTTATTAGAAGCAAAAAAGCTTGGTGCAAGTGCTTTAAAAGAAGTTCGTTTTTCTGTTTCTACTTTGCTTTCTGACCCTTTAAAAGGAAAAAGTTTAGAATTTGCAATTAGGAACTTGCTCGCAGATTTTCAAAATCAATCACAAATTGAACCTGAATATTATTTAGAATTTTCTCAAACTTTACCGCAAGATATTAACCTTGCTATTTACCGAATTATTCAGGAAGCTTTAACCAATATTTCCAAACATAGCATGACAAATGATGTAATAGTTGATGTAAAAACTACTACCAATTCTCTGTGCTTGCGCGTAGAAGACAATGGTGTAGGATTTGACCCCAACCAAAATACCACAGGTTTTGGTCTGCAAAGTATGCGCGATCGCACCAATGCACTGGGGGGACAATTCTATCTCAACAGTGAACCAGGAGGAGGTTGCAGTATAATGGCAATTTTCCCATTGTCGAGGCTGGACTGATGATTCGACTACTAGTGGTTGATGACCAAACGATTATTCGTCAGGGTATCAAAAGTTTACTGGAATCTCAACCCGATTTTGAAGTAGTTGGTGAGGCTGAAAATGGCAAACAAGCTATATCCCAAGTCGAAGCTTTGCAACCAGATGTGGTTTTGATGGACGTGCGAATGCCAATAATAGATGGTGTCGCAGCAACAAAAGCTATTACGCAGCAATTTCCCTTAGTAAAAGTCTTAATTTTAACTACTTTTGATGATGATAAGTATATTTCCCAAGGAATGCGATTTGGTGCTAAGGGTTACTTGTTAAAAGATACACCTTTGGAAGCTTTAGCAAATACCATACGTTTGGTAGATTCAGGACATACCCATTTAGGACCAGGATTGTTTGAGAGAATGATGACTCCTACTTTAGAAGTTACATCAGCAAAAATTTCTACCCCACCACCTGAGTTAGAAGAATTAACTCCTAGAGAAAAAGAGGTTTTACAGCTAATAGCTTCTGGTGCGAGTAATCGAGAAATTGCCGAATCTTTGTTTATTACAGAAAGAACAGTAAAAAACCACGTCACGAGTATTCTAACAAGATTGAATTTAAGAGATAGAACCCAAGCTGCTATTTTTGCTAATTCATTTCGTTTTGAGGGGTAAAAATATATCTATGAATATATCTCTAGGACTTACGCATTGACAAAAAACACCAAATAGGAGGTATGGATTTCAGGAATTAAAACCTGATTTTTCTTTTGTTTTTTAGCGATCGCTACCCATTTAAAGATTATTGTCAAAAGCCTGAAACGGCGAATTTACATTCACACATATTATGTGCAATTTGTACAGTGCGTAAGTCCTAATCTCAATTAACCTGCTAAATCACTAACATCCCTTAATAAAATCCCCCTTCCCCAAAGAAGGAAAGGGGGTAAAAGCTGAGATTAAGCCGGATAAATCCGTAGACGCCGATTTGGTTCATCCCCAAAACTGTGCGACTTCAAGCGGTAGTGTTCTACCAACTCGTGTTGCATTTTACGCACTTGGGCAGAACGTGGCAGTAATTCTACTGGTTGACCTTTGGGAATGACAATTTGCTCTACGGCAAGTCTGGCTTCCTCTAAAGCATCCATCTCATCATCGCTGCCGCTGTGGAGAAATAATTGCAATTCCCGGTCATCGGCTAGTTCCGGATCGTCCATGTTCAGCAAGCGTCGCAAACCACGGGTAATCTGGGGAATCGTGCTGGCTTTAATCATGTGAATCGGTAGATGACGAGCTTTTGCCATTTGCCTGAGTTTAGCGTGATTTTTGACATGCGATCGCAGTGCCAAAATTGCATCAGCACTATCGATATCTTTTGTCAATACAACTGGCAAAGTTAACACACTTACTACCTGTTCCAACTGGTGGCGACTAACACCATAGGGGAAAATATGCAATGGCAAATCTTCACCGTTTGGTCCAGGGAGTCTGGGAGTGGCAAAATCAATACTCTCAGAGTAATTGAAAGATTCATCTAATAAGCGGTCAAATTCACTTTGCCCACTCACCCGCTCTCGCTCAGGAGATAATAGCGGTAGTGCTACCATTTGTCCAGATGAACGCCAGCCATTAGGGGGTCGCGCTGATGCGAAAGATTCCTCACCAACAGCTTGGGGCAGACCACGACCGTTTACTACAGATAACTGTCGGGCTATAGCCACCTTGCCAGTATCATCAACGGTTCTCGTCTGCGGATTAGCCTGACGCCCCCGCAGAAGACTATCAACTGTATCCGCAACAGCTTCGTGTACTACCCAACGCTGCCGTTCGAGCATTTCCACAGCAATCTCGAAAGTAGGAGGTGCTTTGCGTTCCAAAACAGTTTTTTGACTACCCCGTCTTCTCGCTTCGTCATCCCCCAAAGTCACAGCCTGGATACCCCCAACTAAATCACATAAAGTCGGATTTTTAATCAGGTTCTCTATCTGGTTGCCGTGTGCCGTACCTACCAATTGTACGCCGCGTTCAGCAATAGTACGTGCCGCCAGAGCTTCGAGTTCTGTACCAATTTCATCAATAACAATGACTTCTGGCATATGGTTTTCCACTGCCTCAATCATCACCTGATGCTGAAGTTCGGGATGAGCTACTTGCATCCGTCTGGCACGACCAATAGCGGAATGGGCAACGTCACCATCTCCAGCAATTTCGTTAGAGGTATCAATGATTACCACTCGCTTATTTAACTCATCCGCCAATACACGAGCTATTTCCCGTAATGCGGTAGTTTTACCCACGCCCGGACGCCCCAGCATGAGAATCGATTTACCAGTTTCTACCAAATCGCGGATCATGCCTATAGTTCCGAATACCGCTCGACCGACGCGACAAGTCAAGCCGATGATTTTGCCGGTGCGGTTGCGGATGGCGCTAATGCGATGCAAAGTTTGCTCAATTCCTGCGCGATTATCTCCGCCAAAAATTCCCACTCTTGAGACGCAATCATCTATCTGTTCTTGAGTTACGGGTATTTCGCTCAGATACTCGGCGCTAGTAGGAAAACGAGCTTCTGGGCGACGACCCAAATCCAAAACTACTTCAACTAAACTATCTCGTCGGGGATGACTCTCTAGTATTTGACGCAGGTCTTGGGGCACAATGTCTAATAACTTTTGGAGATCGTCTGTAATCGTCATGCTTTCTATGGTGACGTTTTTAGAGATAGATAGGACACTTTCTTTGATTTGTGTCCGCAACGCGCTTTTATCAGCGCTCCTGCTGTGACTTGAGTTGGGAAACGAGAGAATAAGCAAGCTCTACAGCTTGCCAAAGTAATACTTCGTCTTCTTCAAGGCGAACAGTTGGCTTGACATTTGCTTTGTTTACCTCCTTGGTTTCTAACTGTTCAAGAATCGGTGACAGTAGTACACGGGCATAGCTGCCGTATGCAATACCGGATATGGAGGAGGGGAGGAGGGGAGGAGGGGGGGAGGGGGGGAATTTTTCCCCTTGTCTCCTTGGAGTCTCCAAGGAGTCTCCAAGGAGTCTCCCTTTCCTCAGCAGTTCCATTGCTTTTAACTTAGCAACGGTGTAGCTGTTAGTGCCTCCTGCTAACTGCACATATCCGGGTAATTTAGCTGCCAAAACTTTTTGGGCTAATTTCACTGCCGCGTGAGTAGTGCCATCTCCAATATCTCCACTCATTGGACGACCATCAGTTTGCCAAATTAAGGCACTGTTGATTGGGGTCATCAGATCGTAAAGTGCGTGTAAGTAGTCAGTTAAGTTATCGCCATCGGGACAACTAATTGATACTACCTTGAGACGATCTACCCACGGTGAAATTGCTTGCCATAATCGTTTAAATTCTGTTAAGCGTCCTACTTTTGTATGGATTTCTACAGCATCTACCCCACTTGACATTACTAATGGTGCGATCGCTCCTGGAGTTGAAACATACGACCTTGTATAAATTATACCATAAGGACAAGCTGGTAAACAACGACCGCAGCCGTAGCATTTTTGCGATACGACTCCCGAAAAGTCGTTTTTGATACCGTTAAACACAATCGCTTGCACTGGACAAATCTTTTCACATGGTCTATCGCAGTCTGTAGGACAAACAGCCGAATTAAACTCGGCTTTGCGGAAATGGGGGTCTTCCCCATCGTTTAAACTGACCATTAACAAAGGGGACTTTGCCTTTTTGCCAAAGCCTCGCTTTTCGGCATCCCCAGCTAAATCTTTGGCTACTTGTAGCGCGGATTGTGCTGCTGCAATCACCGCAGGATCAGCTGCGACATCTATACAGTCAGCACCAGCCAATGTGTAGGCTAATGTTAAACTACTGACCGCAGGCAGATGTTGGAAACTGGCGCCACAGATGAGCTTAAACCAGTGACCTTCTTTGAGGGAGCTAATGGGGTTGATGTGATCAGTCACTTCTCTATTATGCTTATATGTGACTGAAAATTGTACTCGTTGGTTAATAAAAAGTTTTGCTTTGCCGTGTTAAGGGTCAAAAGTCAAGGGTCAAGGGTCAAGAGTCAAGGGTCAAAATAATGACTATAGACTAATAGACACAATATGTAGAGACGTAGCAATGCTACGTCTTGTAGGGGTTGTGGGTAACGCATAATTAATTTCCACATCGGTTTCCTGAATGTATTTGTAGCATTATTTTTTCCTGCTTGGTATTACCACTGAGGTGCGTTCGCGATGAAGTCTAGAACTAATTCTGGTTGTAGAGGTCGAGAAAATAGATATCCTTGAGCAAAATTACAATTTAAATTTCTCAGTTGTGCTAACTGAAAAGTGGTTTCTACACCTTCAGCGATCGCACTCATCCCCATTGATTTGGCAATACCGAGCATCGCTGGCACTAACCCCATGCTTTCTTCGTTTTCCTGCATACGTTTGACAAAGGATTGGTCAATCTTTAAGACATTGAAAGGAAAGTTATACAAATAACTTAACGATGAATAACCTGTCCCAAAATCATCCATAACTAACTTAATTTTTCGTTCACTTAATTGTTGTAAAATTTTTTTCAGTACCAGACTATTTTCCATAATTACACTTTCTGTAATTTCTATTTCCAGACTTGCAGGATTTATTTTAGTTTCTTGAATAATCTGGTCAATGTGTGATAAAAATTTCGGGTCTGAAAACAATAGCACACTCAAATTCACACTGATAAATAGAGATTTTAGTGTCGCTGAGTGGTTTTGCCAAATAGTTAGCTGCTCGCAAGCCGATCGCAATACCCAAATATTGATAGCACGAATCAAACCTGTTTCTTCCGCAACCGGGATAAACTCTGTAGGAGAAATCAAACCGCGAGTAGGATGTTGCCAACGCACAAGGGCTTCTAATCCAGAGATTTTGCCTGTAACTAAAGAAATAATTGGCTGGTAGTAAACGAGAAATTCTTGCCGTTCTACAGCTCTACGCAAATCGTTTTCCAATTCTAAAAGCTGGGTAGCTTCGTGATGCATTTCTGGGTTAAAAACGTGATATGTGCCTTTTCCTAAAGCTTTAGCTCGATACATTGCTGTATCAGCATCTCGCAGTAAATACTCTGGCTTGTCGCAATCACTATTGCCCCAACTAATGCCAATGCTGGCATTTATAAATACCTCATATCGAGACAATTTGAAAGTTAGTGAGAACTGTTGCAGAATATCTTCGACAACTTGAATTGCTTGGGTGATATCTGTTAATTTTTCGAGAATAATTCCAAATTCATCTCCGCCTAATCGTGCTAAAGTATCAACAGGTAATAAAGATTGTTCTAGTCGATTGGCGATCGCTACGAGCAATTCATCTCCCACCAAATGACCAAGAGAATCATTGACAAGTTTAAAGCGATCGCAATCCAAAAAAAACACGGCAAACTGAAAATTAGTTTCTAATTTAGCACGATTCAAAGCTCTTTGTAGTCGTCTAATAAACAAAACTCTATTCGGTAACCCAGTTAGTGAATCATGCAGTGCTATGTTCAGCAGTTTATTTTGCAATTGCTGCCGAAAAGTAACTTCTCTTTGAATTTTTTGTAGAGCCTTTTCTAATTCACCAGTGCGCTGTTTTACTCTTTGTTCTAGTTCGGTGTTTAATTTCAATATTTCTAGTCGCGCTGTTTTCAACGCTAGTTGATTTTTGACACGTACCAAAACTTCTTCAAACTCAAAAGGTTTGGTAATATAGTCTGCACCTCCTGCCCTAAAAGCTTTTACTTTGTCAAAAACATCATCCAAAGCACTAATAAAAATCACCGGAATATCAGCAGTTAAATCACTCGCTTTTAAACGCTGACAAACCTTATAGCCGTCTACTTCTGGCATCATAATGTCAAGCAAAATTAAATCGGGTAATACTGTTTCACAAGTAGTTAGAGCCATTTGCCAGTTCAAAGCTTTACGAACGTTATAGCCATGCTTTGTTAGTAGTGAGGATAAAACTTGCAAATTATCGGCTGTATCGTCAATAATCAAAATATCTTTTTTATGAGGATCTAACCGCTTGTAATTCATTCTGGGTTTATTATAGTTAATGCCATAATTTTCTCAAATTCAGAGTTGTTTGCTAAACCTCGGAAAACGCGGAAAATTAACGGTTTATTTGGAGCAATTTGTTTAAGTTATTCTAAACTTACTTTTTTCCCACGATAAGATTACCTATTTTCTTCTTTCTCTTGTTACTACCCTTCTCAATCGCACTCCTACCATCAAGGCTACTGCATGGTGTACCTTTGTTTTCCACTCAGTTTGATTTGTAATAAATCCTGACTAAGGTCGGTTTCAGTCGTAATTATCTGGGTTTGTTGACAAACAACTTTTGTATGCATTTGCGAGCCTTTTAGGGAATGAAACAGCCCTGCTTCAAAAGGGGTACTAAGTTTTGAATTGATTGTCCTCCTTGTCCACGGACAAAAAAATAGAGTGCGTTAAACTACATCGACGCACTCACTAAAATTGAAAATACACTTGACAAACAGGCTTTACTTTTCAGACATTTAGGACTTACGCAAAAATAATTGAAAAGCCTATTATAGAGTGGCGGTAATTCATGAATTACCGCGACTTACGACATCGGATTGCGTAAGTCCTAACATTATCTAACATCAGATGTAAATCTTTGTTAGCTTTAACATACATAAATTTAGCTACTCTAAAGACTGCCGTTCTTTGTTTCACTTATTTAGTTCGCCAATATGATTTAAAGGCCAAAAGCGAGCTACGGCACGTCCAATAATATTTTCACGGGGGACAATGCCCCAACAGCGTCCATCATAGCTATTTATTCGGTTGTCTCCTAGTACCAAATATGAATTTGCGGGAATAGTAACTGATTGAGACAAATAAGGTGGCTGCTTTCCTACGGTGCAAACATCAATCGATGTCCACGGTTGAGAGTTAAAGTAATTATCTTCCAAGAGAGGTTTGTTATTGACGTAAACTTTGCCTTCCCGAAGTTCTACCTTTTCGCCGGGTAATGCTATCACACGTTTAATAAAAGCATTGTGGTATTGTTCTTTTTGAAGCTCCTGTGTAGCTGAAAATACTACAATGTCTCCGCGTTTTGGCTGACTAAAGTGGTAGCTCACCTTGTCTACAATAAACTTATCATCAATTTGTAAAGTCGGCTCCATTGACCCCGAAATGACGTTGAAAGCTTGCGCTGCAAAAGTGCGTATCCCAAAAGCAAAAATCAAACTCAATCCAATAGTTTTAGTTGTCTCTATCCAGAAATTTGGGATGTTTGAAGATGGCGATCCTGGATTTTCCTTGCGACTCATTGTGGTATATTTCCCTTCCGAAATTATCTTTAATTTGAATACACTGGTCCCTTATCGATTCCGCCAATATGATTTAAAGGCCAAAAACGAAGTACAGCACGACCAATAATGTTTTCGCGAGGGACAACACCCCAACAGCGACCATCATAACTCTGGGTGCGGTTGTCTCCTAACACTAGATATGAGTTAGGCGGTATAGTCACGGATTTGGATAAAAAAGGTGGCTGTGGTCCTGAGGTGCAAACTTCTTTTTCTGTACGTAACTCTTGGTTGAGATAATTGATTTCCTGAAGGGGTTTGTTATTGATGTATACTTTGCCATCCTTCAGTTCTACTTTTTCTCCCGGTAAACCAATTATACGTTTAATAAAAGCATCTTGATATTGTTCTTTTTTCAACTCTTCTGTAGGCGAAAATACTACAATGTCTCCTCGCTTTGGGTCAGAAAATTTATATCCCAACTTATCAACAATGATTTTGTCTGCCTCCCACTGATTTTCCGAACCGTGCAGGGTAGGTTCCATTGAACCAGAGGGAATCCAGCGAGCTTCCGCAACAAAGGTACGAATTCCCAAGGCAAGAATTATACTTAATACGACTGTTCTACCTAGTTCTGCAATCCAGGAATTATCAGGTTGTTGATTAGAGTTGTTATCAGACACTTTATTATGCATTAAATTACTGAAGTAAAAGGAAAATGCAGTTAATTAAACTACCACAGTCACTGTATTCGTTTATTTTAACTGGGGAAATGTAATTTTCTGGTTATTTTGGCATCTTGACATGGTGATTCCTAATTAAAAAATAAACTTTTTTGTCACCCAAGTGCGAAAATTTGTTACGAATAGTACAACCAATTGAACCGAAAAGAATTATTTTCTGTCACGATAAAAGCTAATTTTCCTTCTGGCTCTTAACTCCATGTCATCTTCAAAAAGTTTACTGATTCGCCGCGCTCGCATTATTCTACCTAATGGTGACTTAATAGTAGGGGATGTTCTGACCCGCGATCGCCAAATTATAAAAGTTGCCCCAGAAATCTCCTCGGCAACACCAACAACAGAAATTGACGCAGATGGGTTAACTTTGTTGCCAGGTGTAATTGACCCCCAGGTACACTTCCGGGAACCAGGACTAGAACACAAGGAAGACTTGTTCACTGCCAGTTGTGCTTGTGCTAAGGGGGGAGTTACCTCCTTTTTGGAAATGCCGAATACCCGTCCCCTGACGATAACGCAGCAAGCTTTAGACGACAAATTGCAACGCGCTCAAAGTAAGTGCCTGGTCAATTATGGCTTTTTTATTGGCGCAACTCCAGAGAATCTGCCAGATTTGCTTTCTTCCAAGCCGACACCAGGAATTAAGATTTTCATGGGTTCGGCACATGGTCACTTACTGGTGTCTGAAGAAGAAGCACTTGATGCTATATTTGCTCATGGCGATCGCTTAATTGCCGTTCACGCTGAAGACCAAGCCAGAATCAATGAGCGTCGTAAGGAATTTGCCGGAATTCACGATCCTGCTGTTCACTCGCAAATTCAAGACAATGAAGCGGCACTTTTGGCAACTAAGCTGGCATTAAAACTTTCTAAAAAATACCAACGCCGGCTACATATTCTCCATATGTCAACGGCAGAAGAAGCTGACTTACTGCGCTCTGATAAACCGAGTTGGGTAACGGCAGAGGTGACACCACAACATTTGTTGCTAAATACCAGCGCTTATGAGATAATTGGCACTTTGGCGCAGATGAATCCACCTTTGCGATCGCCTCACGATAATGAAGTTCTTTGGCAAGCTTTGCGCGATGGTGTGATTGATTTCATTGCCACAGATCATGCACCTCACACTTTAGAGGAGAAGGCTCTAGAATATCCCAACAGCCCTTCTGGAATGCCTGGGGTGGAAACTTCTCTAGCTTTAATGTTAACTGCTGCCATGCAGGGGCGATGTAGTGTTGCCCAAGTTGTAAATTGGATGTCAACCGCTGTGGCTTCATCATATGGTATTCCTAATAAAGGAGCGATCGCACCTGGGTTTGATGCTGATTTAGTTTTAGTAGATTTGCAAAACTACCACCAAGTCCGACGCGAGGAATTGTTAACTAAATGTGGTTGGAGTCCTTTTGAAGGCTGGAATCTCACCGGATGGGCTGTGACAACTATTGTCAACGGTGAAATTGTTTATGACAAAGGCAAATTGAATACCGATGTGCGGGGTCAAGCTTTAAGTTTTTTGTAGAACTGCATTTATGACCTTTTTTGAATTTTGAATTCAAAATAAAAAAACAATTAAGGCTTATATCATAACAGGCTGATCACACATCCTGTAGAGACGTAGCATTGCTACGTCTCTACGACGGTAGGTGGGTTTTTATTAGTGTTAATTAGACGGACATGATGTCACCTCGTCAGGTAAAGACGTTCCGGCGGAAAGTCTCTACCACACAGCTTTAAAAATTTATCTCGTATTTCTCCCAAAATAGATTTTCGGGCGTTGGACTATAGTTTAATTAACCTGCTTTGGCTTCAGTATTAACTACATAATTAGCGATAACAATATATTTTTATCGTAAAAAAATCAAACTAATTTATATCATTAGCTTGTAATTAGCGATTTCTACTGAGTACATTTTCAAATCAGCTTGGCAATACTAATAACAGACCTCAAGACTCATTCTTTTTTGCACTATTGCATAAGAGAGCTTTTGAGAACAGTAAAAAGTAATCCATAGAATCCCCATAAATAAATTTAGAGGATTTAAGGAAGACACCTTGTTTCTTGCGCTGGGTGTCTCGAAACAAATATTTTTATTTCTTTTTAGAAATAAATTTAGTTGCTCTCAAACCACTTTTTCTTTTTCTTTATGAGTGCCTTTTAACTTTTAAATGAGTGCCTTGTTCTGTGACTAACCAGCCTTCTCTTCTATAGAGATGCACTCACGTTCATCCGAAAAAGTCGTGCCGTTGAAAGCAGGTAGCAAAAATCGATCAAAATTCGTAGTTTTTCACCCGGAAAAATACTGTTGTACCGAGAATTATTTTGTAATTCAGTCATGAAGCATATACGTATTTATAATTAAAAGTGCGTATAACATCATTTACATTGGCTATCAAGGTATCAAATGTAAATGCCTGATAAACCTATCGTTGTAGAAAAATATTTAGTAAAAGCTGGTAACTAAAATGACAAATTTTCAAAATGACTCTGACGAGCGTGGTAGTGGCAGATTTGACCAGCCCTGTACTAATTTGTTGACCGACAATCCCCTATTCCCGTGGGGAGTTTACACAGCGTTCATTTTGGCTTGAATATAAAAAAAGCCTGTCTTGCTCTCACTGGGAAGAGTTATATTAGGCGTGCGATCGCATTGTCAATCAAGCAATTAAACGCCGTAATTTCAGCTTGACGTATACCCTCATCTCCAGAGGTCAAACACACTTTGAGATAACTATCTGGCTGGTACGGCATTCGCTCCGCCCATTCTATAGCCACAATTCCTGGTGTAACTTCAATACCTTCCCAGTAGGTTTCTAAATTCAAAGTTACGACTTCCTTTAATTCTAAGCGATATAAATCGAGGTGGTATAGGGGGAGACGCCCTTCATCATACTCATTAATCAAAGTAAAAGTGGGACTAACAATAGGTTCAGTGATACCCAAACCTGCGCCAATACCTTGCACTAACGTAGTTTTGCCAGCACCTAAATCACCTTTGAGTAAAATTACACTACCCGCAGCTAGCGATCGACCAAAAGTGAAGCCAAGCTCACGGGTAGCATCTGCACTTCCAAGAACAATTTTCATAATTGGTTGGTGGTTAGTTGTCCCCTTGTCCCCTTGTCCCCCCTTGTCCCTCATCTCCCTATCCCCTGATGAGCACCACTGTACCACCGGAACAAAACTCGCGCTAATTTCTGAGGATTGTGACGGACGCAGCCAATATCATCTTCAAACAAAATATTTGCTAAGACAATTCTTCGTCCCAGATCCAATACAGCTTCGCGATCTAGGAACACCGGATGAGAGTTTTGTTGAGCGTAGCGGATTAGTGAATGAGCGCTAGGGGATTTTTTATGTACTAATACAGCATCAAATAGTTGTCGTCCACAAGCCGCATCAATTGCTCTAATGTGGTCAGAAACAGTGTATCCTTGAGTTTCACCCGGTTGAGTCATGATATTGCAGATATAAATACGGGGAGCAACGGAAGCAGCGATCGCATCGGCAATTTGTGGAACCAACAAGTTAGGAATCAAACTGGTATATAGACTACCCGGACCAATTATGATATAATCTGCCTCATTAATTGCCTTGATAGCTGCTGGCAAAGCTGGCGGATTAGCCGGAATGCAGCCAATTTTCACAATAGTACCCCCAGCTTCGGGAATGCTCGACTCGCCCTCAATTCGGCGACCATCGGCTAACTCAGCCCAAAGGCGAACATCACTCAAAGTAGCGGGTAATACTTGTCCTCGCACCGCTAGTACTTTGGAACTAGCAGCAACGGCTCGCTCTAAATCTCCGGTTATATCACTCATCGCCGTTAAAAACAAGTTACCAAAACTGTGACCCATCAAACCATCTCCAGCTTTGAAGCGGTATTGAAACAGTTCTGTTAAAAGCTTTTCTTCGTCTGCTAGTGCTGCCAAACAGTTACGAATATCTCCTGGCGGTAAAACGCCAAATTCTTGGCGCAACCGTCCAGAAGAACCGCCATCATCAGCAACGGTGACAATGGCGGTAATATTGGCACTGTAAGTTTTTAGTCCTCTGAGCAATGTGGAAAGTCCCGTACCACCGCCAATCACGACTATTTTCGGTCCCCGGTACAATCGACGATGCGCCAATAGTACATCAATTAATTCTTCTTCACTTTGTCCTTTTGGTCTGAGAACCTCAGTAATTGAGCCTACAGTGCGGGTTTGTCCCCAAAGAACCAACAGTAAGCCAAATAATATAACTAAAGGTCCACTAATATAATTGGGTAAGATGTCGGCGATGGCTCCCAAAATACCCCGGAGAAACTCAAGCACCCAAAAAATTGGTGTCAGCTTAATCCAAATAGCCAATCCCAGACTTACTAGCACTACACCTGCAACTGAGATCAGTAACCAGCGTTTTACCGATATACCTGGGGACAACCATTTGAACCACTGATTAACTCTATGGGAAGTGCGACGACGCGACTGCGCTTGGAAGGTGTTTAAAGCTTGCTTGAGAAAACCAATTGACATACCTGAAAATAAGCAATGTGTTTAGAACAGTGAATAAGAGAAAATTTACACCACCTGGCTTTAACGCCAAATGTGGAATTATTAAATTTTTTGATTCCATTACATTAAGAGCTACTAGTTAAACTTGCCAGTATCCCAGTAAAACAATACCCTGGTTTGGTAAAACCAAAACTAATGGAAAAGCGAATTTTAGGATTAGATCCAGGACTGGCAATTTTAGGATTTGGTGCCATAACTTGCAAACAAAGTCAAGCTCAGGTACAAAGCACAACAGTAGATATGCTGGATTTTGGTGTTATCAGTACGCCGTCAGATGCGGAAATGGGACAGCGACTGTCTACCTTGTTCGACGATTTGCACACCCTGATGGAGGAATTTAAACCCGATTTGGTAGCGATCGAGAAATTGTTCTTCTATCGTATGTCAAGTACTATCTTAGTTGCACAAGCGCGGGGTGTGATGATTTTGGTCTTAGGGCAGCGTCGCTTACCCTATGTGGAATTTACGCCTGCCCAAATTAAACTAGCATTAACGGGGTATGGCAATGCCGAAAAGTCGGAAGTCCAAGATGCGGTAGCGCGAGAGTTAGATTTAGATTATATTCCTAAACCGGATGATGCTTCAGATGCTTTGGCGGTAGCGTTAACAGCGTGGTATCAGATTTAAATGTTGTATATAGCAATCCTAGATGATTCATGAAAAATAAAAACCCGCTCACAGACGTAGCAATGCTACTACAAAGAAAGGGGTTTTCACGCTCTTGTTTAGGATTGCTATAGTTACAAAAAACTTTGAAACTATTAGCAATGATAAATGACGATTTTTACTATTGTTGATGTTGAAAAAAAGAGGACTGATAGGTAATGGAAGAATTGCTAGAAATCAAGGAACTACTGCACCAAGGAAAAGTAGCGGAAGCTCTTATCATTGTCGAAGAATTAGAGGAAATGAGTAAAATTGATAAACTCAATAAAATATTTAGCTATGCCATCATCTTATTGTTACATCTAATTAAAAAAAAGGCTGAGAAGCGAACAACTAAATCTTGGGAGACTTCTATTTTTAACTCCGTTAAGCAAATTCAACGCAGCAATCAGCGTCGCAAAGCTAAGGGTACTTATTTAACTGAAGAAGAATTATTAGAAACTATACATGATGCCTATGAATCCGCGTTGAGAGAAGCAGCTATAGAAGCATTTGAAGGAAGCTA
The DNA here is from genome assembly GCA_019358985.1 of Tolypothrix brevis GSE-NOS-MK-07-07A. GTDB lineage: Bacteria > Cyanobacteriota > Cyanobacteriia > Cyanobacteriales > Nostocaceae > Hassallia > Hassallia brevis. The sequence continues at coordinate 60,276 of JAHHIJ010000025.1, forward strand.
TGAAGCTGAAGAAATTCGCCAAATGGTAGACTGTGAAGAGATTATTAAAACGGCGATAGACTTAATTTTAGAGCGAAATAACCTCAGCTAAGGCTAATCAATCACTCGTTGCGCTTCTGTTGCTACAATCAAGGCAAGCTTGAAAAATCTTCCTATGATAGCCATCCCCCAACAACCGCAAAAAATGACCATTGAGGAATATCTCGAATGGGAACCTGACCAAGACGTTCGCTATGAATATGTCAACGGCGAACTCTTTGCATTTAATTATGCGTTGCCCGATCCTAAGAGACGTAGCAGTGCTACGTTTCTACTTTTCTGGAGATATCTAATAAAAGCAACCTTTACAGACATGTTATCCTAGATTTACATCTTGCTTTTTCATTTGAATTGTCTCTGTAGCCAAAAGTTCTGTAGCTTCTTGCAAAAGTTGCTTTTGCTCTATTTGAATCGCTTCTAACCGCAGAGTAATTTCTGCAAGTCTTTGCTGTTTATCTTTGTAAATTGCAGGTGGCAAAGCTGTCAGGTTATTAACTGTTTGATGTGATGTAAGTTTTTTAAGAGCGATGTTGCTAATTTTTGTAAATGAGAAAAAGCTAACTTTAATTAAGGCAAAAAGTAATTTAAAAGGAACTTGGAGAATTGACCAACTAGCGGTTTCAATCAAGCGCATGATCGCTTTGATGATACTTGAAACTATGGCAATGGTGAAAAGCAGAATTATTAAGCTGATGATTGGGTGATTACTCCCCCAAGTAAGTACTTGCATGATCCGGAAAATAGCTGGATGTTGGGTAATCCAATCATTCATAGAAGATGCGATCGCGCTTTCAACTGCCCTCGATGTTGTATTCTTAATTTGGTCAGCAGTTTGCCAAGACTGTTCTAATGAGCTTTTAGCTTGTTCAACAGTAAACAAAGCTGTTTGCTGCGCTGATTTGGTTAGAGAGTCAACGCTTTGATTAACAAAATTTTTCGCTTGCCCAAAGCGAGAAAATACAGCAGATTTCAGGTAAATAAAGTACATGAAAAAACCCAAAACCTTGTAAAGACGTAGCAGTGCTACGTTTCTACGTGTATTCGATTAGAGCGATAGGCTGCTCTATCTGTGTGAGCAAATTTATGTCTAGGCTCAAATTTTATATATTATATCATGGGAGCGCAAATTACAGATACGCTCTGAGACGTTTGCGATGTTTTTATGAGTGTTAATTAAGGGGACATAGGATTATACCATTTATTCATAAAAACGGTGCATTATGAGTCAACTGCGCCAATAAGCTACAACAGATAAAATCCTCCGACAAACCTGTGAAAAAAAGAGTTACTCTTACCTTTCCCAAACGCACTGTACAAATGCCAGTTACCTATAGACTGGCAAAAGAATTCAACGTCGCTGCAAATATTATTCGCGCTCAAGTTGCCCCAAATCAAATTGGTAAACTTGTAGTTGAACTTTCAGGGGACATAGATCAGCTAGATGCGGCAATTGAGTGGATGCGATCGCAAAATATCAACGTTTCCCTTTCCTTAGGGGAAATAGTGATTGATGAAGATGCGTGTGTCCATTGTGGTTTGTGTACAGGAGTTTGTCCTACGGAAGCGCTGACGCTGAATCCGGAAACATATAAGCTGACATTTATGCGATCGCGTTGCATTGTCTGCGAACAATGTATACCCACCTGTCCTGTTCAAGCAATCTCAACCAACCTTTAAAAAAAATTAGGCATTTTTTGAATATCACTCTCAAGATGCCTATTTTACCTTTGCTCCTCTCCTATTATTGTTATGTCTTTTATCATACTTTATTTGGAGACAAGTATAACGTTCATCCAGTTTTTCAGGCTAAAATACTATTTAAAAAATTTATGCTTTACTCGAAAAATATTTGCAAACTTAATCTGAAAAAATTGGAATAATTAACATTTCTAGAAAACAAAAGTTAAAATAATTCAGATGAGATAAATTACATAAAAATATAAACGTGTAATCAGTGTTATCATACATAAACGTAATTAAGCAGTTTTTGCTATCAAGTTAATACCAATAATCTTATGGAATTAGTTGCACAAGCCAAACTAAAAACGCTAGGTGACTATGCTCACGAAGCAATGGAAAAACACTTTAAAAAAACCTTAAAGTGGGAAAAACCTGTTAAGAAAGATGAAGCTCCAGAAGCTCTGCATCAAATGCGAGTAGGGATGCGTCGTTTACGCACAGCAGTCAGTAGATTTGGGCTAGCCTTAGATTTATCTAAGCCAGTCAGTGATAAAAATATTGGCAAAATTGCCCGTAGTCTTGGTACATTGCGAGATTTGGATGTACTCAAAGAATCTTTAGAAAACACTTACTGTCCAAATTTACCACATAAAGAACAAAAATCTCTGCAAACAGCTTTCAATGCTTTATCTAAACAACGCCAAGATGCGTTAGAAGGGGTACAAGCAACATTTAAAGATGAGCATTATAAGTCTCTAAAACAAGGAATAAATGAGTGGTTGGAAAACCCAAGTTATCTACCTGTAGCATCTTTGCCTATGCAAGAATTGCTACCAGATTTACTTTTGCCGGAAGTGAGTAGTTTATTTCTGGATGCGGGTTGGTTAGTAGGAACGCAAGTAGAAAAAGCAAAAGTTGTCATTCTTAAAGGTCTAAAAGCTGAGAAGATAGAGAAAGAATTGGCAACTAATGGCAAAATACTGCATACATTGCGTAAACAAGCCAAGCGTGTGCGTTATCAGATGGAGTTATTTACTGAATTATACGCTGAATCTTACTCAGTTTATGTAGCAGATGTTAAAAACATTCAAGACATCTTGGGTTCAATTCAAGATAGTGTAGTCTTAAATGAGTGGCTGACGGATGTCTTCGAGTCAGAACTTGAAACTAAACTTCCCACTTTTGCGAATTTATTAGCAGAAAATCGTTATAAATTGTGGCAGCAGTGGCAACCCTTACAGGAGCGGTATTTGAAACCGGAAACTAGACACGGTTTTCATTTAACAATACTGCATCCGCTAACCGTGTGATCGGGCTAATAGCAACTAGACATCTGGTAGAAAAGACGTAGAGACGTAGCACTGCTACGTCTAATCAAGGGTTTCGGGCAACGCATAATTAATTTCTACTCCTATGTCTACTAGCTCTGTTTTGTTTCTAGAGAAAACTAGAATTTATACCATTTCACGAATCTTGGGATACATATAAATCCTGTAAAGACGTAGCATTTAAATTTTGTAAAGACGTAGCATTTAAATTTTGTAAAGACGTAGCACTTAAATTTTGTAAAGACGTAGCATTTAAATTTTGTAAAGACGTAGCACTGCTACGTCTCTACAAAGTAGTCAAAGGGACACCTTTTTCTTATCAAGCTGAGATGCTTTCTGTTTGTTGTACAACTTCAGTTTTTTTCGTAACTACTGGAAGATAGACAATATGGACTGAACAGGATGCATGGTGAAGAACGTAGTTGCTGACGCTGCCTAGAAATAGTTCTTTTAAACCAGAGTGACCCCGGCGCCCCATAATAATTAAGTCAGCACCCCAATTATGGCTTACATCACAAATGCAGCGACCAGGACTGCCAGGATTTTGGGTAAATTCAGTACTGACACCTGCTATGTCTGCTTGGGCACGAAAAGATTGTAACATCTCAAGACTTTCGCGTTTAAAAGCGTCCCATTGTTCTTGGTAAACTTCCAAGGTTTGAGCACGCACTCCTGAATAGTAGTCAAAACCAGAGTATGCAACAGGCACATAGGGACTGCCTTCTTCTTCCGGAGAAAGGACGTGTAGCAGCATTAAGCTAGCTTGTGTAACCTTCGCTAAAGCTAACGCTTGTTCAAAAACCAGCTTGCTGAATTCAGAGCGATCTAGTGCAACGAGAATTTTGTTAATAAACATATAGACCTCGTTTTTTTAGGAATAATTATCATTTATGAGAGGAGATAGGCGATCGCGATCTCCCATGTCTTTCGTCCTACACTTATGTTATAGACAAACAATTTGAGGATCTTGTGAGGAAAGGGGGATGGGGGGACAAGGGGGACAAGGGTAAAAAAATATTCCCTTTTGGATTTAAATAACTCTTTATTTCCATCCCTTTAACCCTCTTAAAAATGCCCAATGCCCAGAAATTTAATTGCGATCGCCTCCATCTACCCCTACAATTCAAGTAACTATTGGTAGCGTCGAAGTTCGTTCTTTGTAATTCTACTTCTACCCGTCAATGCTACGCCCTCTGTTCAATTCGATACTCACCATCTGTTTGTTTACAACATTATTTTAAACAACGCCAAGGAGGCAAGTCATGAGTAACTCTCTGGCGATCGCAGCTGTTACGACAACGTTACGTAATCTGATTTTTCAAGGTGTTGCCCAAGAATTGGGTGATGGAATTGTGACAACGCAACCACCAGATAAGGCACGCTATCATCACGATAAAAATCAAATTAATCTCTTTCTCTATCATATTTTACCGAATGCCTCTTGGCGGACTATGGACTTACCAAATCGTGTCAAACCTGGGGAAATCGGTCAACCGCCGCTAGCTCTCAATCTTTACTATATAATTACTTTTTACGGCAAAGATAATGATGATATCTTGGCTCATCGTCTGATGGGGAAAGCGATGCATATTTTAAATGATTATGCAGTGCTAAACCCAGATGATATCAAGATTAGCTTAGGCGAAAGCGATTTACACAATCAAGTAGAACGAGTTCGGATTACGCTTCAATCTATGTCCCTGGAAGATGTTTCTAAGTTGTGGAAAATTTTTCAAACTCAATATCGCATTTCCGCAGCTTATGAAGTTTCAGTAGTAATAATTGAAAGTAGCCGTTTTGTCAAGACACAAAATTCAGTTTTAACTCATGGTGGGGACAGCGTATTTATTGAAGCAAACTGAACAAGGAAATTAGCCGATTTGTGGAAATGGCTCGAACCAGAGGAGCGAGTCCAGCACTCAAAGCGTTTCGCAAATATGTAAGAGAACAGATTAAATATCTCCGAAAAATAATGTAGAGACGCGATACCCTTGCGTCTCTACAAGGGTTATGGATAACGTATATTTAATTTCGGTCGATGTTTATTAGATATCTCCGAAAAATAATGTAGAGACGTAGCAGTGCTACGTCTCTACAAGGGTTATGGATAACGTATATTTAATTTCGGTCGATGTTTATTGAATAACTGCCAGACTCTTGAGCTTTCTTTTAGTGCGATCGCGCGTTGATAAAAGCTCAAAACCTAGTACTATATACATCAGTACTTTCTCATCCCCCACGTCTGCAAAAATAGCTTTATGTCAGAGCTCACTCCACCTACAATCAAGCCAAACGTTCCTCATTTTTCCTCTGGACCTTGCGCTAAACGACCAGGTTGGTCTGTTTCCCAACTTGAAAAAGCCTGTGTAGGTCGCTCTCATCGCTCTGAAGCTGGTAAAGCCAAATTAGCAGAGGTGATTGAGCGTTCTAAAAAAATCCTCGGTGTTCCCGCAGATTATCGCTTGGGTATCGTTCCCGCTTCCGATACAGGCGCTGTGGAAATGGCGTTATGGTCACTGTTAGGAAAACTTCCTGTAGATATTTTAGCATGGGAAAGCTTCGGGCAGGAATGGGTTAAAGATGTTTTGGATGAGTTGAAATTGCCAGAAACTCGTCATTTGAAAGCAGATTATGGTAGTTTACCAGACTTAAACGAAGTTGACTTTCAAAAAGATATTGTGTTTTTGTGGAATGGGACTACCTCTGGTGTTAGGGTAGAAAATGGTGATTGGATTAAAAGCGATCGCTCAGGATTGACAATTTGTGATGCGACTTCTGCGGTTTTCGCAATGGAAGTACCTTGGGAAAAGCTCGATGTCGTCACCTACTCCTGGCAAAAAGTATTGGGAGGAGAAGCTCAACATGGAGTAATTGTCCTTTCTCCCCGTGCAGTGGAACGTTTAGAAAGTTATAATCCTGAACGCGCAATACCAAAGTTATTTCGCCTGACACAAAAAGGTAAACTGATTGAAGGCATTTTCAAAGGTGAAACCATCAACACACCATCAATGTTGTGTGTCGAAGATGCCCTGGATGGTTTAAAATGGGCTGAGAGTATTGGTGGACTTCCCGGTTTAATTAGTCGCAGTGAAGCAAATTTGCAAGCGATCGCTAAATGGATTGAACAAAGTTCTTGGGCAGCTTTTTTAGCAGAAAAGGTAGAAAATCGCTCTTGTACCTCAATTTGTCTGAAGATAGTTGATTCCTGGTTTACTGGCTTAACTCCAGAAGAACAAGCAAAATGCGCGAAGAAATTAGCGAAACTTTTAGAAAAGCAAGAAGTAGCTTTTGATATCGCTTCCTATCGCTCCGCACCTCCCGGATTGCGAATTTGGGGTGGTGCCACAGTGGAAACCGCAGACATTGAAGCATTGCTTCCCTGGTTAGATTGGGGATACGCTACCGTCAAAGCCGAACTTGAGAAAGCAGTTTAAGCATCATGTCTGATAGATTACATATGCTGTAGAGACGTAGCAGTGCTACGTCTCTACAAGGGTTTTGGGCAATGCGTAATTAATTTTTACTCCTATGTCCATTAGATATCTCCAGAAAAGACGTAGCAGTGCTACGTCTCTACAAGGGTTTTGGGCAATGCGTAATTAATTTTTACTCCTATGTCCATTAGATATCTCCAGAAAAGACGTAGCAGTGCTACGTCTCTACAAGGGTTTTGGGTAATGCGTAATTAATTTTTACTCCTATGTCCATTAGATATCTCCAGAAAAGACGTAGCAGTGCTACGTCTCTACAAGGGTTTTGGGTAATGCGTAATTAATTTTTACTCCTATGTCCATTGCCTCAATCCCTATTTCAACAATCTTAAACCACTCAGAGTAACCAACACAGTAGAGCCTTCATGCCCAATTACACCGATTGGTAAGTTAACATTACCGAGAAAATTACCCACCAAAAGCAGAATAATGAACGATAAAGCAACTGTTATATTCTGCTTAATTATGCCATGCGATCGCCTCCCCAAAGCGATCGCCACTACAAGTTTCTCCAGTCGATCTGTCATCAATACAACATCTGCGGTTTCTAATGCTACATCACTCCCAGCCACACCCATAGCAATACCTACAGATGCCTGAGCTAATGCTGGTGCATCATTAATCCCATCACCCACCATTGCCACTGTTTTATACTGCTTTTGCAAACGTCGGATTACATCCAATTTATCCTCCGGCAAAAGTTCTGCATATACTTGATTTATACCCACAGCTTGCGCCACACTATCAGCCGTGCGCTGATTATCGCCAGTTAACATGACGATTTGTTCAACTCCCAAAGCCTTTAAGCGAGCGATGGTTGCAGCAGCTTCTGCTCTCACTTCGTCAGCGATCGCTATTAATCCTATCACGTCAAATGGTACAGTACAGACGCGATTAATCGCGTCTGTATTAAATTTTGAATTCCCCATCCCCCCCTCTCCCACTCCTCCCTGCGCTACCCAAACGACTGTTTTACCTTGTTCCTCCAAGACTGAAGCAGATTTTTGCAACTCTTGGGGTAAATTTGTGACATGCTTCTGCACAAAAGCAGCATTCCCCACAATTACCATTTGGTCTTGGTTGATACCGATAATTCCTTGTCCGGGGATAGCTTGCACTTCAACCGCATTCACCCAATTTAACTCAGCAGCGGCTTTCACAATCGCTTTTCCGATCGCATGTTCGGAAACTGATTCTACGGTTGCGGCAACTTTCAATACATCAGCTTGCGAATAATTACTAGCAGGAATAATTTGAAATACTTGGACAACTCCTGTAGTTAGAGTACCAGTTTTATCGAAAGCGATCGCTCTCACTTTCCCCATCATTTCTAATTGACTACCATTTTTAAATAAAATCCCCTGTTTTGCACCATTGGCAATTCCCGACAACAGCGTCGGCATTATTGCTGCCATCAATGCACAAGGAGAAGCTACCACCAAAAAAGTCAGCGCTCGATAAATCGTTGTTTCCCAATCCCAACCCAAAAGAAACGGGGGTAAAGTTGCTAGCAATATCCCAGCAATCACAATGAAGCGTGCATAACCTCGTTCAAACTTCTCAATAAACTGTTGGGAAGGTGGTTCCTCTGTTTGCGCTTGCTCTACTAATTTAATCACACGTTGAATCAAACTGCTTTCCGGTGGTTGATGCACTTTCAACTTCAGCGCACCATAACCATTAAGCGTACCTGCAAATACTTCCTCACCCACCGTTTTTTCTACAGGTAAAGATTCCCCCGTAATCGCAGCTTGATTAATGGTGCTGTAACCTGATAAAATCACCGCATCGGTAGGAATTAACTCTCCCGGTTTGACGACAATTTCATCCCCTACCTTTAATTGCGAAATCGAAATTTCCTCTTCCCTTCCCTGACGTAAAACCATTGCGATATCTGGTGTCAGGCTCATCAAACTGCGGATACTCCGCTCAGTGCGTCGCATTGCGTAACCTTCGAGTGACCCACTTATGGCAAAGATGAGAATCAAAATTGCCCCATCGATAATTAGGTGGTATTCCCCTTGCCATAAACCTAAACTAGCAGCACCCACAGCCGCCACTATCATAAGTAAATCTACATCGAGTTCTTTTTCTTTAAAAAGGGTAGTTAATCCCTCCCGCGCACTTTCGTAGCCACCAATCACATAAGCTGCGGGGAGTAGCAGCAATGCCAATCCTAAAAAATTGAGATGTAAAGCGATCGCTCCTAAAAGTAATAATAGACCACAAGCGATCGCGGCTACCGTATCTGAATGTTCTTTCGTAAATTGAGTTAAGCGTTCTGGGTAGAGCATCTAAGTTGAATCAACACATACTCTCTCACCCTAAACCTTGACATTAATGTAAATGTCAAGCTCCCTGAGGATTTGCGATAATTAACGCTTCTGCTGCCTTACGATTTACCGACCTCCATCTCAAGTGCCTCCTGCCTTGTCATAACGACAATTTTTAAGCTGACCTACTTAAGGCGATAAGTTCATTTGAGCCGCAAAAATTTCTTCAGCCGTCAGATTTAATTCTGGAAATGCAGTAACAAAAACGTCACAACCGTCGTAGAGACGTTCCGTCGGAACGTCTCTACAGTATGGGGAACGTCTCTACAGTATGTGTGATTTGCGCTCCCATGATATAACTCCTAACTGTGCCGGAGTAATTTAATGTAAATGCGATCGCCTAAACTTAAAATAAAATCCCTTCCATCTTAACTAAATATGGTTCAGTCCCCTAATCAACACCTAGCTACCGGGTTTAAACCAAACCTTTACACATCTTTACCAATTAAGCTAGCCAAAGTAGACACCATTTCTATAGTTTCAACGGGTTTGGGAATATGAACAGCAAACCCCATTTTAAATGCTCGCCCACGTTCTTCAGAATTATTACCAAGAACCATCGCAACCATTGCCATCTTTTGCTCAACTTGTTTGAGTTTGACTTGAGTCATCAGTAAATGAGCTTTATTGTCATTTAGGGAAGTTAAATCGATTAGTATCGCATTGGGTTGAACCCGATTGAGTAAATCGGGTATCTCGTGAATATTTGTTACAGCGATCGCTATCGCATGACGTTCTTCAAGACTGGTGCAAATATCTGTAGCATCAGGAGATACAACTAAAATTTTCGTGTTTTCCAAGCGACAGTAACTAAATTGATACCCTACTTTATGTACTTTCCCCCATTCGCACATTAATTCGGTGATGGGAGTGAAAGTTTGACCATGAGGAGTGAGAGCATATTCTACACGAGGTGGTGACTCTGGAAATGATTCTCTGTAAATTAAACCCTCTTTTTCTAATTCTCTCAATTGTTGAGTCAAGACTTTCTGGCTAATGTTAGAAATTAATAACTTTAACTCCCCAAAACGTCTCGCATCCCGTCTTAGCCACCAAAGGATCAGACATTTCCACTTGCCACCAATTGCTTTAATCGTTACTTCTACAGGGCAGGAATAGTTTTTGATATTAGTATCCATTTGGTAACTTTTAACCCTTGCATATTATAATTTATCGGCTGCTTGAAGACACCAAAACTAAAATTACTGGTGTTCATCATCTGGCAAAATACCTTAAGGAGAACTCCAATGCAAATTAACCATGCAGTTGCATTAGTCACAGGCGCAAATGGTGGGATCGGTTCTCACTTTGTAGAGCAATTATTGAATTTGGGTGTAGCAAAAATATATGTCTGCGCTCGTAGCATTGGCAAACTCAACCCGATTGTTTCACTTGATTCTGCTCGCGTTTTCCCAATAGAATTGGATGTAACGAATGCGAAATCAGTTGCTGCTGCTGCAACTCACTGTCAAGATGTGACTCTTGTAATTAATAATGCGGGAACCTCTCTCAATGAAGGACTGATTGCTGCATCAGATATCGATAGTGCGCGAGCAGAAATGGAGGTCAATTACTTTGGGATGTTGTCTATGTGTCGTGCTTTTGCACCTATTCTCAAAGAACATGGAGGGGGTGCGATCGTCAATGTTTTATCACTGCTGGGAAAAGTAAATTTGCCGTTCAGTGGTTCTTACAGCGCTTCTAAAGCAGCTGCTATATCAATGACTCAAGGTGTGCGGGGAGAACTTGCATCACAGGGTACTCTGGTAGTTAGCGTGATGCCTGGAACTGTGGATACTGATTTAGCGAAGGAATGGCCTAATCCCAAGGTAGCACCTGGGGAAGTCGCCAGGGCTACTTTACAAGCAGTTATTGATGGTGTGGAGGATGTTTATCCTGGTGAACAGGCTACACAGGTTTCTGCACAATTACTGAGCGATCCCAAAGGTGTTGAGAAATATATGGCAACTTTTTTACCTGGGATGGTGTTAGCGGGTACTGATGCTTAAAAAAGAGGGGATAACTTTTTAACGTAAACGCGATCGCATCTTGCGGTTTCTACACCGGTTGCTGGTTGATAGCCGTTGCTTTCATACAGTTTGACAGCTTCGGCTAATACGCTGGCTGTTTCAATCCAAATTCGCTGGAAACCACGAGATGCGATCGCTTTTTCGAGTTGTTGTAGCAAATACTTCCCCAATCCTAAACCCCTCGCGCTGGGTAAAAGATACATTTTCCTGATTTCTACGGCTTTTTCCCCACGATGTATAGGGTAGTATGCAGCAGTACCTACTATCTGGTCTTGGTGTTCAATTACCCAAAATTCGCCACCAGTTTCTAAGTAGCATTCTTGGACTTGTAACACATCTCGATCTGCACCGTTTGGCTCCCAACCTAAACCGTATTCTGATAATACAGAACGAATGACTTCAGATGCGGGAGTGCGATCGCGTTCTTCCCAGTTACGAATCAGAAAATCTTTATAAGTGGTTCTCATCAAATTAGCGCTTTTTTATTACTCTTGTCAGAAGAAATTTGAAACCCTATTTTCAGGTTAGTCCGCGTAGGCGGACTTTGTTTGTGTAGCCGCGATTTTAATCGCCGGGGCTTGATTAGATTATTCTCTATCGAGAGTCATAGAAGAGGGTTAGGCAGTAAAGGAAAAGTGATACTATTTAGTTAATTTCACTTAGAATACTTGCTTATTTCCTTAATAATGTCACAAAATCCCTTTATTGTCGGAAAACCAGTACCTCCGGAACGCTTCGTGGGGCGAGAATCAGAAATTGCAGCTGCCTTTGATCAAATTTACAACCGCAGTCACTTAGCGATTTGGGGTGGTCCGGGTATGGGTAAAACCTCGTTTTTGCACCCCTTGCCCGTGATAAAGTAAATCCTTTTACCTTAGCAGTAGTTGTCCCCGCAGATAACAATCCCAAAATTGCTCAAGAAATGTTACGCGGTGTAGCACAAGCACAGAACCAGTTTAATCGAAAAAATGGCTTAAATGGTCGATTATTGGAAATTCAAATCGCCAACGATGCAGGTGAACCGGAACAAGCGAAACAAGTAGCAGCTGAGTTGGGAAAAAATCAATCTGTGTTAGGAATAATTGGACATAATTCTAGTGAGGTAACTAAAGCCGCATTAACAGAATATCAAAAGGTAGGAATACCCGTTATATCTCCTACCAGTACTAGTACTTCATTACAGAGTAATGTTTTTTTCCGGACTGTACCACCGGATGCTGTAATAGGAAAAAAATTAGCCGTATACGCTTTTAATAAACTGAATTTAAAAACAACAGTAATTTTCTTCAACCCTAACGACTTGTTTAGTCAAAATATGACGAAGGAATTTAAAAATAATTATGAAGAATTAGGAGGTAAGATTATTCGCGAAATTGATTTAACAGACAACAGATTACATGTAGAAAAGGAAATTAATACAAGTTTAGATAATCAAGCACAGGCAGCAGTTTTAATTCCAGATAGACAATATACTGATGTTGCCTTAAACATTGCTAAAGCAAACAATAGTTATAATTATAGCTCTAATAGTATTTCTAATAACCGAGAGGGAGGGAAACTAAAATTACTAAGTGCGAATACTCTCTACAACGGTGAAACCTTAACGAAAGGTGGAAATGCAGTAGAAGGTTTAATTACAGTTATTCCTTGGTTTAGGGAAGCACCACAAGCAAAAAACTTTGCCCAAAAAGCTAAAAAATTATGGAGAGTCGATGTAAGTTGGCGAACAGCAACCAGCTATGATGCTACACAAGCTTTTATTCAGGCTTTGTCTGCTAATAGCGATCGCATATCAATTCTCGAAAAGTTGGAAAATGTCAACATCTCCCCAAATAATACTTCAGGATACCCACTTAAATTTAATCGTGAAGGAGAGCGAGAAACTGAGCCTGTTTTAGTACAGATAAAAGGTGGGAAGTGGGTTAAGATACAGGAATAATTGTTAGTTAAAAAATTGTTACGAATTGCGACATTTAATTTGCTCCCCATACATAACTCTTAACTGTGCCGGAGTAATTTAACATAAATGCGATCGCCTAAACTTAAAATAAAATCCCTTCCATCTTAACTAAATATGGTTCAGTCCCCTAATAGACATCTCCAGATTCATACGTAAAGACGTTCCGGCGGAACGTCTCTACAAGGGTTTCGGGTAACGCATAATTAATTTCTGGAGATGTCTAATCAACACCTAACCTTGGAAGAATTTCTTGCCCTCCCCGAAGGTGATGTTACCTACGAGTTTGTTAACGGTGAAGCTGTTCCCAAATATAAAACTATTGAGTGGCAAAACAACAGTACCCAAGGGCATTGGGAATCTGCATCTATTGATGGAAAGCATGGGGAGAAGACCGCCAATACTATTGATGGGAAACTTGATATAGCAAGCGGATTTCTATGAACCATGAAGAGCGAATCCCCGTCCACGACAGTCGGGGAGTATGTCAATACGATTAACTATGAATTCTTGGCTCTGGGTGCAAAGTTGATAATAACTCACTTTCGGCGATCGCTAATTCATCAAGTCGTTGCATGACAATTTCCCGGTCAAAGTAAGTATCAGCTAAAACCCAATATGTACCGAAGTGACGCGCTTCCGATGCCATCAAACCATGATAAAATTTAGCTAGTTCTGGTTCTGGACAATGGGTAGCTAATAATCCTAAACGTTCGTGACTGCGAGCTTCAATTAAACCGGTAACTAATAAAGAATCTAAAAATCGTTCTGGTTCTTTGGGTCGAACTTGTGCTTTTAAACCGGCACCGTAGGGAGGTGGTGATAATGGGGCAAGGGGGATATTGCGGCGTTCTAGCCATTGATTGACTAGCTCAAAATGTTCTAATTCTTCACGAGCGATCGCAGTTAATTCCCGTACCATTTTAGTATTGGAAGGGTAGCGAAACATCATGTTTAAAGCCACACCGGCTGCTTTGCGTTCGCAGTGGGAGTGGTCTAAGAGAATGATATCTAAGTTAGCGATCGCTTGTTCTATCCAAGCAGAACTGGTAGGCTGTTTGAGGACGTTAATTGTCGGTATTTGAGAAGAAAGCACAGGTTCACAAAACTCTAGATATCTTAATTTAACATCGTAGTAAGGATTTCAGTCCTCATAGAGCAGATTTCAGGTAAATGAAGTATATGTATAATCCAAAACCTTGTAGAGACGTAGCACTGCTACGTCTGTTACGTGTATTCGATGTTTAGCGATAAACTGCTGTATGAGAGGACTGAAGTCCTCACTACGAAGTTAATACAAACTACATTCTGTTGTAGTGTATGGTCTAATAACGTTCTGAACAATGTTTTTCTGACCAGCAAATTCCTTTCCGTAATAACCATCATCGAAACCGCGAGAGAATTCACCCCCAGCAGTACGCGGTTTGTATTTATCACCTTTTTTAGCGCTGCTCTGTCCTTGACGATAGCCGTTGGAGTAAGCATGAGGGTGATATCCAGGGTCTTCCTTAACCTGCCATTGAGTTCTAGGAAAGCAGTATCTGGCTGGCTCTATGGGGTAAGGATAGCGACGGTAATAAGGATATCCACGGGAATAGGGATACCCACGGGAGTAGGGATACCGACGATAATTGTAACGCCCATGAGCTTCAACAGGCTGATTATTGAGTAAAAAGCCGGTAGTCGCAGCCAAAACTACTAAACTAGCGGAAATAATTTTTTTCATAGTTCCAGTCTCCAGAGTTAAATCACTCCTGGTATTTTTAAGATATCGTTCAGAAGCTTTGAGCGACATCACCAGATAGGGTGAATAATCTGAAAAGTGAATCCCAAGGAATAAGATGAGCGAGAGAGTTTTTGCGCTCATTTCTGCTTTTGACTTTTGATTCTTGACTTTTTACTTTTCCCCAACCCCTAATCTAGTCATCTCAAACAATTGCTGGGCATTCTGTCCTAAAAAAGCATCAAAAAGCTCTTGCTTTCCTGCTTCCACTTCTATCATGTAACGTTCGGCAATTTCATAATAAGCGTAAGTCCAGGGAATTTGGATTTCGGAATTAGTTACATCATCTAATACAGGTATTATTTCCGTAATTGCTTCTGTAGCAGTTTGCCGCAAACCGGTGGCAATATTCCCCTCAATCTTAGCTTTCATTGGTACGCCTAATTTAGCCAAACCACGAGCGGTAATATCTATATCTGGATATTCTGGCGTATTTTGGCGGTTCACATATCCTGTAAAATGGTTAACAGCATAACCGTGTAATAATACCCAAGCTCCATATTGCGTAACAGCGTTCACTTTTTCCACAATAGAACGTTTCGGAGGTTGCCAAGGACGGGTAAAGATTTTTTGCAATTGTTTGACAAGACGTTGTGCATCGTTGTCAAATGTATTGATAATGGCTGAGTAATTAAGTAAATTGTCACCGGCTACTGTTTGCTGGATAAGTTGGGCGATCGCTTCTGGCAACTCATCCACAACCAACTCACTAATAAACAACTTGGGTAAGTCTAATTCTTGCTGCTGTGAATGGCGATAATGACGCGCATAGAGATGAGTTTCACTAAAAGTGTACTCCCCCACAGCCTCATAACCTAAAGCTGACGCTAACTGCCCCAAGTAGTCAATCCCCAACTTAATTTTACCCTGGGGACTATCCACAGTTGTCCGCAAAGACCGAAAAGCAATATGGTCATTAGCAATACTACCACCAGCGGCAGTTATCATTTGCTCGTATGTACGCGCATAACTAACTCTAGCGCTGTATTCTTGCCAAAGCAATTCCCAAAGGTGACGAGTAATTTCAGGTTTCATAAATCAAGGTTGGAATAATTTTACGCAAAACTGTATTTAGCGATTCCCACATTCATGAGGTACAGAATATGGAATTAACCGCAGATGAAGATAGATAAACGCCGATGGACGCAGATAAATTTGTACCTCAGCAGACTAGGAAACGCTATAATATAACATCGCTCTGCATTGGTATTGCCCAACTTAATTTGCGCTCATATTCTCTGCTTACCTCTGCGCTACGAGTGCGTTTAAATCTTAACCCTCAATTCGACGCAAAACTTAAAGTATTTCAACTAACACATCAGATATAATATCTAAAGCTATTTTAATTTGTTCGCTGTCAATAACTAAAGGTGGACAAAATCGAATTGCCGCTTGACCGCAACCGAGTAATAATAAACCACGTAAAAAAGCTTCTTGGAGAATGCGATCGCGCAATTCTCTATCCAAACCTTGCTCTTCATCTAATAAATCCACCGCTACCATCAAACCTTTACCCCGTGGTAAAGACACTCTCGGAAATCTTTCATGCAACCGCATCAATCCAGCTTGCAATAATTCTCCCATATTAACGGCATTTTCCATCAAACCGTTTTCCAGCAGTTCCAAAGTGACAATTCCTGCCGCACAAGCAACCGGATTCCCCCCGAACGTGGTAGCGTGAGAACCAGGTTCCCAAGTCATAATTTCTGGACGAGAGAGAATTGCACCCAAAGGTAAACCGCTAGCGATACCTTTTGCCATAGTTATAATATCCGGCATTACACCCCAATGCTCAATAGCAAACATGCGACCGGTGCGTCCCATCCCCGATTGGACTTCATCGACTATCATGAGGATGCCATAGCGATCGCATATCTGGCGAATTCTCTGCAAAAATCCATCTTCGGGTACAATGTAACCACCTTCACCTTGAATTGCTTCAACTACTATTGACGCCACCTCATTTGGTGGTAGTATAGTTGAAAATAATATTTTCTCTAAATAATCCACACTGGCGTGAGTACCATAAGGTATGTGTGTTACCCCCGGAAGTAAAGCACCGAAATTTGCTCTTTGCACAGTTTTGGAAGCAGTTAAAGACATCGCTCCGTAAGTGCGTCCGTGAAATGCTCCGAGAAATGCCACGATTGAAGAACGTTTGGTGTAATATCGAGCGAGTTTGATTGCTCCTTCGTTTGATTCCGCCCCAGAGTTGCTAAAAAACACCTTTGCACCGTTGGGAAAAGGAGCGCGGCAAGCTAACTTTTCAGCTAATTCTACCATCGGCTCATAGTAGAAATCAGTTCCCGACATGTGGATTAAGTTAGCAGCTTGTCTTTGAATTGCCGCGACAACTTCCGGGTGTGCGTGTCCGGTAGCGGTGACAGCAATTCCCGCAGTCATATCTAAAAAGATATTACCATCAACATCTTCAAGCATACAACCTTCACCGCGAGCTACAACTAAAGGATAGTCGCGAGTGTAAGAAGGAGAGGTGACAGCGCGATCGCGTTTGACAATCGCTTCAGCACAAGGTCCTGGTAAAGATGTGATCAAACGAGGTGCGCGAGGTAAACCTAAATTCACGGGGATACTTAACATTATTTATCTAGATTTTTTTAAGATTACTTACGATTAAACCCTGAGGCGAAATTTTTTATTGTAGCAATTTATTCCATTTTCAAAGTCCTGTGGGAAGTTGGGAATCAGCTTTTTTGAATATGTGCGCGATCGCATTGTCAGAATAGACATCTCCAAAAAACAATGTAGAAACCTAATATTACTAGGTCTCTACAAGGGTTTCGGGCAACGCATAATTGTTTTCTACGTCTATATCTAACTTAGCTATGTTGCCAGTTTGACAAAAAAAACAATAACTTATATATCTAACCACGACAATTTGAGTTATCAAGTAACCATGCAAGCAGAATATCGGCAGCGTCGCGAACAGTTGATGGCAAAAATTGGCAATGGCACTGGCATATTTCGCAGTGCGCTTGCTTCAGTCATGCATAATGATGTAGAATATGCTTATCGCCAAGATAGCAATTTTTTCTACCTAACTGGTTTTAACGAAGCGGAAGCGGTAGCAGTTTTAGCACCCCATCACGCAGAACACCGCTTTATATTGTTTGTGCAACCGAAGGATAGAGAAAAGGAAGTTTGGAGTGGTTATCGCTGCGGGGTGGATGCTGCTAAAGAAATTTACGGTGCGGATGAAGCTTACCCCATCGCTGAATTGGATGAAAAATTGCCGCAGTATTTAGAAAAAGCCGATCGCCTTTATTATCATTTCGGACGCGATGGATCTTTCAACGACACCATTCTCAAACATTACCAAAGCTTACTACGCACTTATCCCAAACGCGGTACCGGACCAATTGCCATTGAAGATACTTGCACAATCTTAAACAGCATGAGATTGGTAAAAAGTCAATCTGAGTTGGAATTAATGCGAAAAGCTGCCGATATTGCCGTTGAAGCACACAATTACGCAATGGCGTTTAGCCAACCTGGTCGTTACGAGTATGAAATTCAAGCAGAAATCGAACACATCTTCCGAAAACAAGGTGCGATGGGACCTGCCTATCCTTCAATTATCGCTTCTGGTGTGAATGCTTGCATACTCCATTATATCGAAAATCATCGGCAGATGCAAGATAACGAATTGCTGCTGATTGATGCTGGTTGTACCTATGGTCATTACAACTCGGATATTACACGGACATTTCCCGTAGGTGGTAAATTTACGGCTGAACAAAAGACACTGTATGAACTTGTATTAGAAGCACAGAAACAAGCGATCGCGCAAGTACAACCGGGCAACCCCTACAAATTAATTCATGATACAGCAGTGCGTGTCCTCACCGAAGGCTTAGTTGAACTCGGCATTCTCAAAGGTGAAATTGACAAGTTAATCGAAGAAGAAAAATACAAACCTTATTATATGCACCGCACCGGTCATTGGTTAGGTTTAGATGTCCATGATGTCGGAGTTTACCAACATGGTGAGGATAAACCACAGATATTACAAGCAGGTCAAGTCTTAACAGTAGAACCAGGACTTTATATTGTCCCAGATACCAAACTAGCAGAAGACCAACCAGAGACAAACCCTCGTTGGATTGGTATTGGTATCCGCATTGAGGATGATGTCTTAGTTACATCTACAGGACATGAAGTTTTGACTGCGGGAGTTCCCAAAGCAGTTGACGAAATAGAAAGATAAAAAATAGACATCTGGGAAAATTAATTATGCGTTAACTATAACCCTTGTAAAGACGCGAAATTTCGCGTCTTTACGTCTTTTATACCAGATGTCTAATATCATGTCCGTTTAATTAACAGTAATAAAAATATCGTAACCGTCGTAGAGACGTTCCGGCGGAACGTCTTTACAGTATGTGTAATTTACCGGACTCATTAGACATCTGGGAAAATAATGTAGAGACGTAGCAATGCTACGTCTCTACATCGCATGGCTGGAGTAGTCCCTGATTGTCCCCATTTTATATCTAATATGGGTTTTGAGTGGCTTTATCGTCTCTGTCGTGAACCAAAGCGTCTAGCAGCTCGCTATTTGCTAGGAAATCCAGCTTTCGCATTACACATTGCTTTAGCAATGTCTAATGCATCACAACTACGAGTTGAGCTCATGCAAAATGTAGATAAATAAATCGAGCATAGCTGACAAACGACGAGGCTCACTTTGGGAGAAAATTCGACATATGTAAAGACAGTAAGATTTTAGATGTTTTAGATCAGAAAATTGGGAAAGTTGTATTTGATAGCTAATTGTTGAAGGATATTAATAATGCTTGCGACACCAAAGGTTAGTGTTGTAGTCCCCGCTTATAATGTTAGCGGCTACATTCAAGAAACGCTGATTTCGTTAGAATTACAAACTTTTCTAGACTTTGAAGTATTGGTAATTGATGATGGTTCTAGCGATGATACCGCAGCGATAGTGGAAAAATTTGAAGAGCGAGATTCACGCTTTCAGTTATTGCAGAAATCAAACGGGGGTTTGTCATCAGCACGCAATTATGGCATCCGTCATGCACGGGGTGAATATATTGCCTTGCTGGATGGTGATGATGTTTATCACAAAGATAAATTAGCAACTCATGTCGCTCGATTAGATAAAGATGCTGATGTTGGGGTGGTTTACAGTGCCTCGCAGACAATTCGCGACGATGGACGACCAACGTTTATTAGCTTGAGCGGCAAACCAGTACATTCAAATCCCATGTTGGCTTTGTTGTGCAAAAATTTCGTTGGTCACGGTTCTAATGCAGTGTTTCGTCGATGTTTGGTGGATGAGGTTGGGGAGTTTGATGAAGACTTACGCAGTTGGGAAGATCTCGATTTTTGGTTGCGGATAGCGGCAACGCAGAAGTGGGGTTTTTATCGAGAAAAGCGTATTTTATGCTACTATCGCGTTCGCGCTTCTGGACTATCTTTTAATGTCGTGCAAATGCGGATTTGTGGTGAACAGGTAATTCAGAGTGCTAAAAAGCGATCGCCAGAGTTGATAGAACCAATGTTACCAACAGCTTACGCTTATATGTATCGCTATTTGGCGCGATTGTGCCTTCAAGGTGGTGATATAGAAACAGCGCGTGATTTTATTGACCAAGCTTTGATTTGCGACAAGTCAATTTTTTATCAGGATATGCGATCGCTCCTCACACTAATATCTGTGCGTCTGTCACGAATCGCGAAACTAGCGATCGGGCGATCGCTTGGTTCTGCAAAATACGCTAAAAAATATTAAGGCTGAAGTATGAAAAGCATAGATGATGAATCATCTGATATTTCACCTACAGAACCAACAAGTAGCAATTCTTTGCTTAAAAATGGATTTTGGGCAACCTATGGAGCTTTTGCTACACGTTTTCTGGCTTTAGTTAATAACTTGCTACTTGCAAGATTGCTGCTGCCATCAGAATTTGGTGTCATTGGTGTAGCTTATATTTTTTGGTCTTTTGTAAATTTATTTGCCCAGGATACTGCTGCTTCATTCATTGTTTATAAAGGTACTAAAGATAAACGTTATTTAAATACTACTTACACAATTAGTATTGGCATCGGTTTAATTTTAGCAGTAGGACTTATCATTACATCTCCCTTGATTGCTAAGTTTTTTGGCATCCCTGATTTGATTTGGCTTCTAGCTGGATTTGCCTTCAATTTGCTGTTGTCTTTTTATCAGTCCGTTTATGTTGGAGTCCTGAGAAGCCAGATGCGGTTTCAAGCTCTGACAAATTTAACCTTAGTTGCCGGAGTTGCACGAGTTTTTTCTACCGTTGTTAGCGCTCTGCTCGGACTAAGCTACTGGTCTTTTTTAATCGGAGATATGACTTCTTGGGTGATAGCTTCGATTCTCGCTCGTCGTGAAGTTAAACATAATTTTCAGCTACAAATAGATAAAGAAGTTTGTTCAGAAGTACTTTCTTACTCCTTAGGTGGTACAGGCTATAGTTTAGGATACTACATCAATGCTAACTCTGACAATTTCATAGTTGGAAAACTTTTAGGTACAACCAGCTTAGGTTATTACAATTTAGCTTACCAATTGACGATGGCATTACCTGTAACTTTAAGCCAGGTTGTCAATCAAATTGGTATGTCTGCTTTTACGCAAATGACAGATGATAAACAGCAAGAAAATGCTCTGCGGAATGTAATTGAGCAAATTGGTGTTTTTATTACTCCCATATACGCTTTGTTCTTTCTAACCATTGATAAGCAAGTTATTTCTCTGATTTTTGGCGAACAATGGATACCTGTTGCCGGATTAATTCCTTGGTTGCTAGTGTTTGCTTACTTCCGTGTAGTCAACACTGCTATTAGCTCAATGTTACAAGCAAAAGGTCGTCCAGGAGTTAATGCCAGAGTCAACTTAATTATTGCTCCAATAGCGGTAATAGGTTTTGTAATTGGAGCAATTCAAGGAAAAATTATTGGAGTCAGTATTTCTGTAGCAATTATATTGGGAATTGGTTGGACATTTTATTGGTGGTGGGTAGGTTGTAAAGCTCTTGGATGGTCAATGAGAAAGGCTTTACAGCCAAGCATTATGCCTATTTTATTCAATGGAAGGTGAAGGTAAAACAACTGTCACCTTGGGGTTAGCAAGGGCATTAGTAGATTTAGGTTTTCGGGTACTAATGGTGGATGGAGATTTTCTCCAGGCAGAACTTACTCACAAATTAGGTTATACTAAAGAGCTTAACAGCACTCCAACGCCCATTTCCATAGAACCTAATCTAAATTTATTGCCTGCGATACCATAACGCGGCAAAATTCTGGAGATGGTATCGGGGGGACGTTTTCAACAAGCGCTGGCAGATGCCAAATCTCATGGTGAGTATGATTATGTTCTAGTTGATACTGCTCCTGTCAGTTCCACAACTGCTACAGCATTAATGACAGCCCAAATTCCCAATGTATTGTTTGTTGTCCGACCAGGTATGAGTCATAGTAGCTTGGTTCGTGATAGCCTCGAACAATTGAGGCAACATCAGGCATCAATTTTAGGTTTGGTAGTTAATGATGTGGAAACTACAGCTAAACCTTACACGCATCGCTTGGATGATGTCCTGATAAATTAATAGACATAGGTGTGGAAAAGACGTAGAGATGTAGCAATGCTACGTCTAAGTCAAGGGTTCTGGACAACGCATAAGAGTAATCCAAGAAATAAATGATCCAATGCGTGTTAAGATACTTCTCAAATATGAAAGCTGTGTTGGATAGGTGGATTTAAACGAACATGGAAGCTGCACTATTATTAGCAAAACTGCCCGAAGCTTATCAAATTTTCGATCCATTGGTAGATGTTCTACCAATCATTCCCGTTTTCTTTTTGTTGCTAGCTTTCGTTTGGCAAGCAGCCGTGGGTTTTAGGTAAGCTAAATATTTGGCTTTGGTGGTAACGCCACAATTGAGTTAAATTTTATCGGACAGGCAACATGCCTGTCTTATTTTTTGGATAAGGATGTTTTCTTAAATTTAAATTTAAATTTATATTTATTAATATTTTGTAATATTTTTATATAATTGGTAAGATACTGAATCAAGCCAAATCAAGACTCAGCCTTAAAAATCACTAAACAGCAATGGGTAACATCAAATTCGTTAAAGAAAATAAAGAAGTAATAGCAGCAAATGGTGCTAATCTGCGTCTTAAAGCCATGCAAAACAATATTGATATCTATAAATTTATCGGCAAGATGACGAATTGTGGCGGTGGTGGTAATTGTGGCACCTGTATTGTTGAGATAGCTGAAGGAATGGAAAATCTTTCCCAGCGCACAGATACAGAAAACCGGATATTGAAGAAAAAGCCGGAAAATTATCGCCTTGCTTGTCAAACTGTAGTTAATGGTGCAGTCAGTGTAGTCACAAAACCTTAAGATTTGGGTTCATTGGGCGTAAGTAGAGAGTCTACAAGGATTTCAGGTAAGGCATAGTTAAATTCGGTCGATGTCTAATAGACATAGGAGTGAAAATGAATGTAGAGACGTAGCACTGCTACGTCTCTATAAGGGTTTCAGGCAACGCATAATTAAATTCGGTCGATGTCTAATGAACCTAAGTAAAAATTTGGGCTGACTGGGACATGTATAATGCTATCCTAAAGTAGTTAACTGGAAATAAAAGAGAGGCTATCTTGCCATGCAAGTTAATGAGCTAGGGTTCGTAGCGAGCATTTTGTTCGTACTAGTTCCCACTGTGTTTTTACTGATTCTTTACATCCAAACTTCCAGCCGCGAAGGTGGAAAAGATAATTAATTTTGGTATAAAATAAAAACCCCTATACTTGTAGTGTAGGGGTTTTTATTTATGGTTAAGCTTCGGTTCTGGCTAGCAATACCGGACAAGTAGCATTAACACGAACATAGTCAGATAAAGAAGAACCTATTAGCCTATCTATATCGACAAAACTCTTGGCAATTGAAGGACGGCGATCGGGCGAACCGAGTAATAATAAGTCTACACTCAATTCTTCTGCCAAACGACAAATTTCTTCACCGGGTTTGCCGCTGCTAGTGTAACAACGAACTGGTACACTATATCTTTGCGCTTCTGCCACTGCCGCTGCTAAAACTGGATTTTTGTCGGAACTAACTTCGGTTATTTCCGATGGTTTGCCTCGTAAATCTGTATCAACATTAGCAAGAATTAACTGC
Source organism: Tolypothrix brevis GSE-NOS-MK-07-07A (assembly GCA_019358985.1). GTDB lineage: Bacteria > Cyanobacteriota > Cyanobacteriia > Cyanobacteriales > Nostocaceae > Hassallia > Hassallia brevis. Next base: position 84,114 of record JAHHIJ010000025.1, read on the forward strand.
CCGCTGGGAATACCTTCCAATAAGAATATAGCCAATTTTAAGCAGTATTTTGCAGCATCAGATTTATCCATTGCCACCATAATGCGCTTAATATTTTTGACATAAATGTCATCTTTTACCAGTAACATCGGGCGAGAAGATAACTGAAAAACGTACTGACTAACAGAGTTTGATAAAATAGATTGTAGTCGCTTAAGTCCGCGTGAACCCATGATGATCAAATCAGCATCCATTTCATCGGCGACTTGACAAACTACATCTTTGGGATCTCCTTGCCGCAAAATTGAAGAAATCTGGCTAGGATCTAAGTTTAAAATTTGAATCGCATTAGCTAATATTCTACCACCTTCTTCCCACTTAGCTGTCATTGCTTCACTGGTCGTTTTCCCTGTTACAACGTGCAAAACTGTAACTTTTGCCTTTTGGATGGATGGCAATTGTGTTAAAGTTTTTAACATTTCTTCAGCATGTCCCAATCCAGAGACAGCTAGCAAAATTTTTTGGATCATGTTACGTTCTGTTGTTAAGGTTGCTATGATTTTCACTGCTTTGCTCAACAACCTAGCAAGTAAATCGGTACAAATAAACTTTTGTCATTGGGTTTTAAATATATGACAATTATAAACAAGTTTAGATTTATTTGCACCCAGTTACTTAAATTATCAACTAGGCTCCTAAGGATTAAGCATACTTCCAATCTTGCACTTTTAAGTTAACTATTTATGATTATTTTTATTAGTTTTAATCTATGTTAATTATTCTTAATTAAAGAACGATTAAGTATTGCAAAGAAATACAATAAATCAGGGAGGATCACAATCACATACACTGGCAGCCATTCAAGTGAAAGTTGTTGAGTACAAACACGGAAATGCAGTTTTAGAAGGCTATTTGGCATATAATGACACCATTCAAGGAAAACGTCCTGGTGTATTAGTTGTTCATGAATGGAATGGATTAAAATTTTTTATGTAAAAAAATGCACAAAGGAAGCTATTTTTTACGCAAGTCTTTCAATATAAGTGAGTTTTATATCATTCTTCCGACAGATAAACCAATCAGCTAGAACTATATTTTAGACGGATGAAATTGCACTTCCTATCTTCTTAAATTGATGCTAAAGAATGAACAAAAGGAATGTAATTATGTCTTCTGAAGAAAAGTCCAAAGCTCCAGATAACACAGTAGATGCATCAGGTGGCTATCAAACCCCCATCGACGAAAAAACCCGCAAAACTGGTACTGCCGCTAAAAGTGATGCTAAGTCTACAGCTACACCAGAAGCACCGGGAGAAGATTCAGTAGCAGGTAGCCCAAATCAGGGAACTGAATCCCGTTAAATTTAGCTGTAACTGGGTGAAGTTGAAGTAGTCTGATTGGCGAAAAACCGAGTGGAGATGGGTTGCAATAGCGACAACTATCCACTCGGTTTTTATAAGTGCGATCGCAAAGAGCGCTAACTACAACTTTACGATTTATGGGTGTGTGATTTTTCCGGCATGGTAATATTGTTATGATTTACCTTCCCGTTTTTCCCGTTGGTGTGTCCATTATTATTGCGGGGATGAATCACACCATAGCCACCGTGATTGCGTTCGTAAATGACATTAATTTCGTCGGTTTCGCTATTGTGGAACATATAAAAGTCGTGTCCCACCAGTTGCAATTGTTCTAAAGCTTCAGCAACTGTCATTGGTGGCATGGAAAAATATTTAGTACGAACAACTTCGCTGGGTAATTCCGGAGTGCGATCGCCTATTAAGTCTGTAACTACCTCTGGTTGCACTACTCCTTCTATCGTTATTTGAGTATTCGTTTTCTGATCTTGACGCCGTTCTTTGTATTTTCGCAGTTGACGGGCAATTTTATCTGCCACTAAATCAATGCTGGCATACAAGTTCTCGCTGCTTTCCTCCGCACGGATGACGCTACCATTTGCATAAATAGTCACTTCAGCCGATTGTCTAGTATTATTTCGGGGATTGCGAGCAACACTAAGGTGAACATCCACTTCGTTTGTTAAGTTTTGAAAATGACTTGCTGCCTTCTCAATTTTTTGATGCACATACTCCCGAATTCCATCGGTGATTTCGATATTTTTGCCGTGGATGACAAGCTTCATCTTATATCTCCCGCTCAATGTTTGATGTGTATTTGGTTTGTTTGAAAGGAAATGACAGTAAGGTTTATCACTAACGCCAGAATAATTTATGAACTGATTTTTGCCGACTTTATCAGAATCGTGCATTTGTTCTTTTTTTCGTGGCGTGATGATTGTTGCAGAGAATTCCTCCGAACACCATTGAGGTTATATATTCAAGCTAGCACTTTGTATTTTCTAAAGTGTAAACCCTTGACTTTCCTTTAAAATCCTTTGCAAAGCTTGACATTTCTTGACTTTTCATTGTGCCTTTTAACACTTTTTACTTCTTAATCAGTTGATTTTTGGAATGATCCGTAGTAATCCTCAGCCATATAACCGTTGTTTGGTATATAACCAAGCGTTGATGCCATACTCAGATGCTTTACTGTGGCAGCGATCGCTTTTAAATGAACGTATTCAAAACCCGAATCTTGATGACGTATTAATCCTGCTGGAACATCCACCCGTCTACACTTTGGGGCAAGGAGCCACAACAGAATTTCTCAAGTTTGATATTGACAAAAGCCCCTACGATGTGCATCGAATCGAAAGAGGCGGCGAAGTTACTTATCATTGTCCCGGTCAATTGGTAGGGTATCCAATTTTAAATCTGCAACGTTATTGCAAAGACTTGCATTGGTATTTGCGGCAACTTGAATCCGTATTAATTCGTGTACTGGCAGTTTATGGATTACAGGGCGATCGCATTCCCGGTTTCACTGGTGTTTGGTTAGAAGGACGCAAAGTAGCCGCTATTGGCATTAAAGTTAGCCGTTGGATTACTATGCATGGCTTTGCATTAAACGTTTGTCCTGATATGACAGGCTTTGAGCGGATTGTACCTTGCGGTATTGCTGATAAATCTGTAGGCAGTTTAGCTCAATTTATTCCTGATATAACTTGTCAAGAAATACGCTTTTGTGTGGCAAAATGTTTTGCAGAAGTATTTAATGTGGAATTAATAGAAGTACAGTCAAGTAAAAATGATAGATCATGACCGCTTATTTAAAGAACTCCTGACAACATTTTTCTGGGAGTTTATTGAGTTTTTCTTACCAGAGGTTGCTGTTTATTTAGAACGCGACTCAATCACTTTTATTGACAAAGAAGTATTTACTGACGTTACTGCTGGGGAAAGATACGAAACAGACTTACTAGTCAAAGCCAGATTCCAAGGGAAAGAGTCATTTTTTTTAGTTCATCTAGAACATCAAGCACAACATCAAGAAACCTTTCCTCAACGGATGTTTCGATACTTTTCGCGATTGTACGAAAAATATAACTTGCCAGTCTATCCAGAAGAAGAAAATCTGTTAAAAGCTGAAATTGCTACTATGGAGCCAACGCAACAGGAAGTTATTATGGAAATTGTTACCAGTTGGATGGAAGAAGGACTACAACAAGGAAGAGAACAAGGAATACAACAAGGTATACACCAAGGAATACAGCAAGGAGAGTTAGCAATCATTCAGCGCTTACTAATACGGCGAATTGGTGGGGTAACTCCTCAACTACAAGAGCGCTTGCGGCTGTTATCCCTGACTCAATTGGAGGATTTGGCTGAGGCACTGCTAGATTTTTCTACTGAGGAAGATTTATTGAGTTGGTTACAACAAATTTCGGATGGTACGGTGTTTCAATAAAAGATTTGCGGAAACTGTACAACGATCGCATTCTATAGTATTCTTGTACTATTGTTCATCTGGTTTACATGCTCTACTGCGATCGCTTGATGGGTGCACAGGCGATCGCTTTTATTCAAGGATTTGTATTGCAAGCTTTCTGAAAACCGCTATATGACTCTCATCCTCACCAATGATGACGGAATCGACGCTCCCGGAATTAAATCGCTGCTCAAAGCTGTCAATGGTCAAGATATAATTATCGCTGCACCCAAAGACCATCAATCGGGTTGCGGACATCAAGTAACTACAACTCGTCCCATTGGGTTACAACGACGTTCTGACCGCGAATATGCGATCGCTGGCACTCCCGCCGATTGTATCAGAATAGCAATATCACAAATTTGCCCAAATGTCAAGTTTATTTTATCGGGAATCAACGCTGGTGGAAACTTGGGAGTTGATGCGTATATTTCCGGAACTGTAGCTGCTGTCAGGGAAGCTGCCATGCATGGTATTCCCGGAATCGCAATTTCTCACTATCGTAAAGGCAAGCTGAATGTAGATTGGGATGTAGCGGCAAGATGGACACAAGGCATTTTAGCTGACTTACTTCAGCGTCCTTTAGAGCCTGGGAGTTTTTGGAATGTCAATTTACCACATTTAGTGCCGGGAGAACCAGATCCAGAAGTGGTATTTTGCCAACCTTGTACCAAACCGTTACCGATTAATTACCGAATTGACGGCGTAGATTTTTATTATACAGGGGAATATAGCAAACGCGATCGCACTCCAGGCAGCGATGTCGATGTATGTTTTTCCGGCAAAATTGCTGTCACTCAGTTAAAAGTTTAACTTTTTGGGTGTAAGTCGCACTCATCTAACGGGGAAAATCAAGTCCCAAAGAAAAATTAAATATACAGCAGAAAGACGTAGCAATGCTACGTCTCTACAAGGAGAGGGGTTTTATATATGTACTTAATTTACCTGAAATCTGCTGTAAGCAAGTAGTTTAACTGAAAAATCTTCACCTTTATCCTTCAGGTGCGCCTTGAATCAATGTCATCAAGCGGTCTAGAGTATATGTCAGATGGTTTAGCCTTTGCAGTGTATCATCCTGGGATTCAGCAAGGGTCTGCACTGCATCACATAATGCCAAAATTTGATAACCCTGTTGCTGTACCTGCTTTCCTTGTTCTTCTACTTGCACGCTGATAGTATCTACTCTTTCAGCCAGACGTTCAATAGTTTCTGTGGTCGCAAGTACTGCTTCTCCGATTTGCTCAACAATGGATTCTAGACGATTTATTTTAACTTCGACCCCTGCTGATACCATGTCTCTAACACCCCAAGCTTGAGAGAGCATAAAAGTAATGTCACTACTAATGTTTGAATAAGTTAATACAGATAGCACAATGCATTCGCTGCTATTGTCATAGTATTTGCGATTTTATTCCTCGGTGCTTTTGCTGAATATATAAAGGTATTGCTCTTGAGTTGTGATTTAACTTACGTTTTCATTTTGCAAACAGCGCCATCCGGCACATTACCTAGTAAAATCTATCCTTAAGTCAATACCGTTGGTGTTAAACCCGATTGGACGAGTGTAGAGATGGGAAATACCAAGTCTCTACATGCCGAAATCAATACCAAAAATCCTTAACTGAACCGTATTGCACTATAAGTAAGATTTAATTAACTTTACATTAAGTTTATCAAATTATGGTGATCTCAATCTTATTGATGAAGATTCAGTGAAACTACTAGGGAGGTGGATTTTAATTTCCGGAAGCTAAGTATATAGTCGGGTTAAGTCTACGCGATTTTACTTTTTTAGCTAAATATTCGGCTTGGCAATGTACCAAACACCATTAGAAACCGTTTTACAGGGTGCAACTTTACCAGTTTGGGAATTAAAACTAATCCCTCACCCATCAGTCCAGTGTAAACTTAAACGTTGTTTAGATATTTTGGGAAGCTTGATCGGACTTTTGATTTTAGCTGCTGCCTTTGTGCCGATAGCACTGGCAATTAAAATCGATAGTACTGGTCCAATTTTCTTCGCTCAAGAACGTCATGGACTACAAGGACGTTCATTTCGTATGCGTAAATTCCGAACAATGGTTGTTGATGCGGAGAAATTAAAATCGTTAGTGGATAACGAAGCGAATGGACTTTTGTTTAAAAATAAAAATGACTTCCGTGTAACAAAAGTGGGACGCTTTTTAAGAAGTACTAGTTTGGATGAACTTCCCCAATTTTGGAATGTGCTAGTAGGGGAAATGAGTTTAGTGGGAACCCGTCCCCCTACTGCTGATGAAGTCGCTTACTACAATCAACGTCACTGGCAACGTTTAAATGTTAAACCAGGTATGACTGGTGAATGGCAAGTTAACGGTCGTTCAAGTGTGAAAAATTTTGAGCAAGTAGTCGATTTAGACTTACGTTATCAAGAAAATTGGCATCCGCTATATGACTTGCAGTTGATTTGGAAAACCATCTACGTCATATTTGCAAAAGTAGGAGCTTTCTAGAAACTTAGCTATTAAGGGTAATTGCTAATAGGGCATTGCATAAGCGTGGGATGAATCGTAAAGACGTTCCGCCGGAACGTCTTTACAATATGTTAAATTTTTCACGTATAATGCAAAATCATCCCAAAAATATGCAACGTCGCTAACAAGTATTAAAAAAAATAGTATTTAGCAATTATCGTTTGCTTATATTATGGAGTAACCAAGAAAAACGATGCCCATTGCCCAAAAAGCGAAGCCGCAAGTATTGCGAATATTCTGAAGCTTTTCCATGCTAATTATATTACCAATTTCTCTGGCACTCATGGCAACAACATATTGAATCAAGGTTAAACCCAGCATATAAGCAATTTGTGAACTGATTGGTGTCTCCAAAATTGCTTGACCATAAGTGTAACCGTGAAATAAACCAGCTGTAGCAGTCAGCAGCACCACTACCATTAGATTTGGTTGATTGCCCATCGCTAGCATAATCGCAAAAACAATTGTGAAAAAGGCGATCGCTGTTTCCGCTCCTGGTATATTTAGATAGAGTAAATGATTGATTATTCCTAAGAGCGTTGCGAACACAAAGGCTACTGGTACTAAAGCACCACGCACAACTACACCAGAGAGTAAGCCAATAGCAACCACAGTAACCAAATGATGCAAGCCTAGTACAGGATGTGTTAACCCCCCCAGAAAGCCATCAAACCAGTTTAAAATAGCTGGAGGTTGTGAAAGCGTAAATGAACTCACCAGGCTAATTACAAGTAGAGATGCGATCGCGTAAACATGGCGATATAATAACTTAGATCCAGCAAACTTCTCGGAAACACGATTTGATAACTCAGTTTGAAACATAGTTTATGCCAAATAGTTTTTTGAGCTTATTTATACTGCCCAAATCTCAAAAAAAACTAACGCATGTTTTCATCTTTACAGATACCCGAATTTCTCGCTCGAAGTCGGGTATCTTCTGCTAAAGTGCATCTGGATCAATATTCAACTCTCTAAGTTTAGCGGCTAATTTTTGCGCTCTTTCCTCAGCTTGCTGTTTAGCTTTTTCTGCTGCTTGTCGTGCAGCAGCTTGTTCTTCATAAGTTAGCAGTGTTTTGCCTGTTGCGGCATCGTAAAAGCGCATATCCCCAGATTTAACTCGTAACTCTAACCCTAAAACTTCACTGTTTAGAGACACAGTACCATCTTCTAAGCTATTACTAGCAATGGGGAAATAATTGCCTTCAACTAAGCGTAAACCCTGAAGTTGAGGAGTAAGATAATCACCTGTAGGGTCATATTGGAAATATTCACGCACTCCTAAAAAAGCGTAGATTCCTTTCTTTGCGCCTTGGTCTTTACTGCGGGTTGCTTTTGATGTAATTTCTAAAACAAAATCAGGACTTTTATTGTTTTCTTCCCAAGTTTTGTAAGAACGACGTTGGTGATTTTCAACTCCAAAAACTACAAAGACATCTGGGGCAACAACCGCTTCTGGATTACCTTGTTCGTAGTAAATAAATAGATTTCCGGAAACATATACATTAGGAAGGTTTTGAAAGTAAACCTCCAGGACCTCCGTTCCATAACGTAAATAAAAACGCGCTTGGTCACTTTCAGCCATTGGTTTACCGTCCTCATCCGGGTATTCAATTGGGGTAACGGGGATATACTCTATAGAGACTGTCATTGCTAATCCCTCAACTCAACTAGGATTAAGTTAAATGTAACAGTTCAGATTAAACTGACCAACAGACATCGAGCGCTATGCTTATTATGGGTTGCCCGAAACCCTTGTAGAGACGTGACCACGGAACGTCTTTACGTCTTTTCTTAATAGACATCTCCAGAAATTAATTATGCGTTGCCCGAAACCCTTGTAGAGACGTAGCACAGAATAGTCTTTACCTCTTTTCCAACAGATGTCTAATGTAATAATTCCTCTACTTGATGCTGACTCCATAAAGTTCTGTAAAGCCCCGGTTGCTGTACAAGTTCTAAATGATTACCTGTCTGGACAATTCTACCTTTATCCATCACAAGAATGCGATCGGCAACAGCAGCGGCGGATAATTGATGAGTGATAAAAAGAACAGTCTTCCGTTGCGTACCACCAGAGAGATTTTTTAAGATTTGTGTAGCTGTTTGATTATCAACGCTGGAGAGGGCATCATCCAAAACTAACACTGGGGCATCAACTAACATTGCTCTAGCTAAAGCTGTGCGTTGTCGCTGACCGCCAGAAAGAGTAATACCACGTTCACCAACCAAAGTCTCGTATTGTTGCGGAAAATTAATAATTTCTGGGTGAATTTGTGCTAAATGAGCGACTGATTCTACATCTTGTTGTTCGCTCAGAGGATCGCCGTAGCGGATATTATTTTTGATGGTGGTACTAAATAGAAAGCTCTCTTGAGGAACGTAAGCGATCGCATTTCTTAAATCTGCCAACTCTATTTGGGTGATGTCTTTACCATCTAAAAATAACTGCCCTGATTCAATATCCAACAAATGTGGTAAAGCATTCGCCAAAGTTGATTTACCCGAACCGATGGCGCCGACAATTGACACAGTTTCCCCAGCCGTAATAGTAAAGTTAACTTTATCTAAAGCTGGGGTGGTAGCACCCGGATAAGTAAAACTGAGGTTTCTTGCGGACAATTCCCCTTTAATTCCGTCTAAAGGTAGATGTATAGCAGCGCTTGTGTCTTCAATTTTTGGTGTCACAGAAAGAATCGCTTGAATGCGATCGATACTAACTTCACCGCGTTGATAAGCAGTAATTGTAAATCCTAACAAAGCGGTGGGGAAAACCAGACGCTCTACATAAATTAATAGTGCCAGAAAATCCCCCACACCGAGGCTTCCCGAAGCTATTCGGCTTGCCCCCAACCAGAGAATAATTAGTGAACTGAGACTAGCGAGTCCGCCAATTAGGGGGAATAATCGATTTCGGGTGTTCGCTAATTTCAGGTTAGCGTCAAATAAATTCTTATTTTTTTCACTGAAAGCGCGACGCTCATTTTCTTCTTGAGCGTAGATTTTAATTAGAGCCATACCGCTGATGTCTTCTTGGATGAGATCGCTGATGTCGGAAAGTTTTTCTTGAACTGCTGCTTGTTGGTTGCGTAAGCGATCGCTAAACATATGCACCAACACAAACATTAAAGGATAAACTGCCAGAGAAGCTAATGTCAAATCCACACTCAAAGACAACATCACCGGCAGCGTCAAAGCGTAGGCAAACAGAGTATTTGCCAAACTTAATACAGCAAAACCCAACAACCTGCGGATATTATCTACATCACTAGTGGCTCTACTAATCAAATCACCAGCGGTATTCGTCGCAAAATAAGCCGGCTCTAGTTTCAGTAGGTGTTCAAAAATCTGTTGTTTTAAATCAAATTCTACGTGGCGCCCCACCCCAAACAGCCAAATGCGGGAAGCCATACGCATTAACCACATCGCTGTACTCAGAAAGAAGATTGGTACTGCATAAATTAGTACTTGGTTCAAACTGAAGCTGGCTGAGAGTTTGTCAACTGCCGAACGAATTAATAAGGGGATATAAACCCCCAAACCGTTGACAATCAACAAAGCAATAATGCCTAAAGTCGCTTCCCGCCAATGGGGACGCATGTAAGCACCAAGTTTAGCAAGTCGTCGTGATTGTGCCATTTAAAAGGATAACGTTGAAAATCCTTGAACATGTGGCACGTCATAATGACACATCTGTAGTGACATACTCCTACAAGTCATTCAAGGATAAAGTATAAAAAAAGGATGAGATGTATGAAGTATATTCTTTCTTTTTTCATCCTTTAGATTTCATCCTTTATCCTTTTATTGTACATGAGTGTCTTTTACCTGGCAGCACGCTGCTATCTACCACGCAAGAAGAAGTAAGCCTGGTTGAGATAACTTTCCCAAACTCGCGTTGTTAGTGATAGTGTTTCTGCATTGGGTACAAAGTCTTCCAGTCGCAATCCTCGTCTAGTAATATCCCCAGGATTTTGCAACAGGTAGGGTGGAACTGCTATGGTTGCCACAGTTGTATCCACAGCAGGTATAATGCGCGAGCCGACGACATCAGAAATAGTTCCACTCTCTGATGATTGCCCCAATGCTACTAGTGTCCCAGATGTTGACGCGAGGCGGTAATTTTGGAATTGACTGGCAATGGAAGGTTCACCCACCATTGCTGCTACAGGCGATCTCACTAAGAAATAGGCAACAGCTGGTGTACTTGCCAACAGTAAAATCGTTAATGCCCAGCCAAGCAAGTATCCGCCTGGTTTGCCTACTCCTCCATCCTTAATTCTTTGAGCCGCAAACATCATCATCAACATTGATGCTCCCAGAGGCTTGAGGGGAAATGACACCACTCTCCACAACGAAGCTACTGCCGGTTCATTAGGGTTAATAAACGACAGCGCCAGGACGAGCAAGAAAATAACTACGACCAATCGTCCGGCAAAACTTCCTGAGGGATAAAATTTCTGGAACAAAGAATAGACGATTGTGCCAACAAGCAGCCACAGGAGTACCCGGCTTAATAGTAGAAACATACATTTACTCTCAAATCTTCGCTTTGCAGTGAGCGCTAGTTTGGTGAGTCTACCACTGCGTGACAGTTAACTGTCATGCAGGTTAGTAGGCAAGAACCCCTAAGGGTCAGCCTAGAGGTTTTGTGCCGTTGATTGATTTTATTGTCAAATTGTAAACACATTGTTACCTGACTAGAAATACATCACAACGCCACTCCCGAAAAAACGGGGGTGACTCCCCTCACACAAAGACTACCGTCGTAGTGATTTTAGAGCAATTTTGTGATATTGCACCCAGTATTTATAATTTTTCTGGTCAAATAAGTATATTTGCGTAACATTTTTGCGATTGAGAAGGATAAAGTTAAGACTCCACGGAAGTTGTGAAGGATTTTAGGTAGGATGATTTACTTAATTTTGCCTTCACAAATAAACCTGGAGGTAAGCAAGCAGCGATGAAGGATAAAGAAGTTCATCGTTCATACTTTCTTTAAATAGTCATGTGCCATGACTAATTTAAATTGATTAAGTGGTTGTGAAATTAAACATGGAAACTATGTCACCAGAAAAACCTTCGATTTTGGTTACGGGAGGAGCTGGATATATTGGCTCTCATACGGTGCTTGCTTTATTGCAGGCGGGATATGAAGTGATAATACTCGATAATCTGGTGTATGGACATCGTGATTTGGTAGAAAAGGTTTTACAGGTAGAACTGATCGAGGGAGACACAGGCGATCGCTCTTTGTTAGATAATTTATTCTCTACCCGCAATATTGCCGCAGTTATGCACTTTTCCGCTTACGCCTATGTGGGAGAATCGGTTACTGACCCGGCAAAATACTACCGCAATAATGTTGTCGGCACTTTGACGCTGTTAGAAGCTATGCTGGCAGCTTCTATTAAGAAATTTGTCTTTTCTTCCACTTGTGCCACTTATGGTGTACCGGAAATAGTCCCAATTACCGAAGACCATCCCCAAAATCCAATTAATCCCTACGGTGCTACTAAGCTGATGGTAGAACGGATTCTTTCTGACTTTCATACAGCTTACGATTTTAAATCAGTACGTTTCCGCTACTTTAACGCGGCAGGTGCCGATCCTCACGGTCGCTTGGGTGAAGATCACAACCCAGAAACTCATTTAATTCCTTTGGTGCTACAGACAGCTTTAGGTAAACGCGAATTTATCTCTATTTTTGGTACCGATTATCCCACGCCTGATGGTACTTGTGTTCGCGATTATATTCATGTTAACGATTTAGCAGACGCTCACGTTTTGGGGTTGAAATATCTCTTAGACGGTGGTGAAAGTGAAGTTTTCAATTTAGGCAATGGTAATGGCTTCTCAGTTAGAGAAGTTATTGAAACAGCAAAGCTTGTTACAGGACGTGAAATTCCAGTCATTGAATGCGATCGCCGTCCTGGTGATCCCCCATCGCTCATCGGTAGTGCTGACAAAGCCAGAAAAATATTAAACTGGCAACCTCAATATTCATCTTTGAAAGATATTCTTGTTCATTCCTGGCAGTGGCATCAACAAAGGCATAAATAGGGCATTGGGGGAGGAGTAATTCCTCCCCACTTTCTTACAGTTTCCAGCCCTCTTCTATGACTCTGGAGAAAGAATAATAATTATGAAGCCCTGACGACTGGAAGTCGCACGCCACATGCTTCAAGTCGGCAGAGCCGCCCAACGCAGTGGCTTGGCTACACAAACAAAGTCCGGATGGTGCGCGGACTATAGCGGTTCTCATTTGAATCACATACATGTTCAAAAAATAAATGTAGAGACGTAGCAGTGCTACGTCTCTACACCGCGTATTGCACACAACCGAGAAGCGCTATAATACCATTTATTTATGAAGATACGCCTAACGGGACTTAGACAAAAATGAAGCCCAAATGAAGCCCAAACTAGCTTTATAAGCGGCAAATAGGTCACGATTTAGGGTCAACCAATCAAAAAAGCGAAAAGATATAGCTGTTCTAAAAGCTTCTAAAGCCTCCGCAAACGTATTCAAAGGTTTGTTTGCCCACCGACGTCTCAAACCTCCAGTAAGTTGATGCCAAAGAATAAAAGTATAGGCACAAAACACCAAGATAAAATGCCTCAGTAAAC
>JAHHIJ010000028.1 GCA_019358985.1 Tolypothrix brevis GSE-NOS-MK-07-07A
ATTTGAACGCGGCGATAATTTTATCACGTTTGGCTAAAGCGTGAAAGCTTGCTGAGGGATAACCGCTCCCATGCTCCCGTTGAAGCAAGAAGTAAATGTCTAGACTTGTCTAGTTTTTATATAGCAGTGACAGGAATTGACCTTGTTTGACTTCGGTTGACTACGTTCGTCGTGTATCTCAGTAACAGAAAAACTCAGATTGTTAATATTTCTTCATTTTACTTATCATTTTTCCCTTGGCTGTATATTCTGTGAATATCTAGCTATGCTGCCACCAGAGAAAAGTACACGTTACTGAGTGCTGATTAAGAAATATTAAGGAAAAAAATAACAATGATCAGGGCAGAAGCCTTGGTAAATAAGCATCTCAAGCCACAGCAACATCTCCTTGACAATTTGTAATAAACAAACGATCCAACGATATAGTATAAACAACAAAGAAGAACTTAAAAGAGCAGATGACAGGTTATCCATTCATCTGAGATGAGTCAAGCTCTTCAATTGTTTAAGAAATAAAAAATCTTCCAAGTTTCCTTAGGGAAAGAATCGGAGAGGTTTCATCAGTGATTCAAGCCAATGCTGTGAATCGATCAGGCTATTCAGGCATCTTTAATGTTGGTTGCCGAGCTTAATCAAAATTGTTTGTAACCTAATCCAAGCCATACTCGACTAAACGAATTAGGAGATTGAGTGTATGTTCGACGCATTTGCAAAAGTAGTTTCCCAGGCTGATGCACGGGGTGAATATCTGAGTCCTTCTCAACTAGATGCTCTGAATGCGATGGTTGCTGATGGCAACAAGCGCATGGATGTTGTGAACCGCATTACCAGCAATTCCTCCACAATTGTCGCAAATGCGGCTCGCTCTCTGTTTGCAGACCAGCCCCAGTTGATTGCTCCAGGAGGCAATGCTTACACCAGTCGTCGTATGGCTGCTTGTCTGCGCGACATGGAAATCATTTTGCGCTACATCACTTATGCTACCTTCGCTGGAGATGCAAGCATCCTAGACGATCGCTGCCTCAATGGTTTGAAAGAAACCTATTTGGCTCTCGGAACTCCCGGTGCTTCTGTGGCAGTTGGTGTTCAAAAGATGAAGGACGCGGCGATCGCTATTGCTAACGACACCAATAGCATCACCAGAGGTGAATGTGCCAGCCTAATGTCTGAAGTAGCCAGCTATTTTGATAGAGCTGCTTCTGCTGTTGCCTAACAGAGCGATTCATCGATTTTTTTGACCAGCTTCAGATAGCTGAAGCGATTGCTATAAGCTATTTCATCAAACAAGATAATTGGGAGAAAATCTGACATGAAAACCCCTTTAACCGAAGCAGTATCTGCTGCTGATTCCCAAGGACGCTTCCTCAGCTCCACCGAAATCCAAACCGCATTTGGTCGTTTCCGCCAAGCTCAAGCTGGTTTGCAAGCTGCAAGAGCTTTGAGTTCAAATGCTTCTAGTCTGGCTTCTGGAGCTGCCAATGCCGTATACAGCAAGTTCCCCTACACCAGCAGCATGAATGGTCCTAACTTCGCTTCTACTCAAACCGGTAAAGACAAGTGCGTCCGTGACATCGGCTACTACCTCCGTATGGTTACTTACTGCCTAGTTGTGGGTGGTACAGGACCAATGGATGACTACCTAATCAGTGGTATCGCTGAAATCAACCGCACCTTTGATTTGTCTCCAAGCTGGTATATTGAAGCATTGAAGCATATCAAAGCTAACCACGGTTTGAGTGGTGATCCAGCTGTTGAAGCAAACTCCTACATCGATTACGCCATCAACGCACTCAGCTAGTGGGATGGTTTTACCCGCAGGGGTATACAATGACTGACAGAAGTTAGTGATTGTATACCTCTGCGGGTATTGTTTTTTAATCTTTCTGCCCCGATTTCCTATGGACAACGAAGCTAGTATCCGGGATGATAACCAATTAACTGTGGAGCAGGCGATCGTCAATCTCCAGGGTGAAGATTTGGGATTACGAGTGTATGCTGCTTGGTGGTTAGGACGGTTTCGGGTGGATGTGCCAGAAGCCATCGATGTATTGATTGCGGCATTAGAAGACGAAGACGATCGCACCAATGCTGGTGGCTATCCTCTGCGACGGAATGCGGCAAGGGCATTGGGAAAACTGGGTAAAAAACGGGCAATTACGCCATTAATTTGGGCGCTGGAATGCTCTGATTTCTACGTGCGGGAAGCCGCAGCCCAATCTCTGGAGATGTTGGGGGACTCGTGCTGTATCCCCAGGCTGATTTCGTTACTTAATAATCAAATTCCGGGAACGCTACCAGCACCAGAACCGCCCCAGCTTACCCAACCCTTCGATGCCATTATAGAGGCATTGGGAACCTTGGGGGCAATGGATGCAATTCCCTTGATTCAACCATTTTTAGATCACTTCGTTCCTCGGATTCAGTATGCCGCAGCACGGGCAATGTATCAGCTAACCTTTGAAGAAACTCAAGTATCCAGTCAGTATGGCGATCGCCTTGTGCAGGCACTTGCTCACGAAGATTTGCAGCTACGTAGAGCCGTCCTGGCGGATTTGGGAGCGATTGGGTATTTGCCAGCCGCCGAAGCGATCGCCCAGACTCTCGCAGAAAACAGTCTCAAGCTAATTGCCCTCAAAGGGTTATTGGAAAAACAACTACAACAAACCGCCCATCAAGACTTATCCCCAGGGGCAATGAAAGTAATGACATTGATGGATGAATTATTGTAGCAGTAAAGCATTAAAATAGAAAAGGTAGAAATCACCCCTCCCTCCACTCCCATGTCTGATCACCTTTCCTCCCTCATTCGGGCTGTAGAAGAGGCAGATTCTTCTAATCTTTTGGTAGAAGCTGTGCAAAACCTAGCAGTTGCTCATTTAGAAGGAGCCATTCCCACCTTGATTGCTGCTCTGAGCTATAACAATCCAGGAGCAGCAGTGGCAGCTGTCGATGGGCTAATCCAAATTGGAGAAACCGCAGTACCCGCTCTTTTGGAGCTACTGGATAACCATAACTACACCGCCAGAGCCTGGACAATCCGCGCCTTGGCAGGAATTGGCGATCCCAGAGGGTTATTGACCTTGTTGGGAGCAGCCACCGCTGACTTTGCCCTCAGCGTCAGACGGGCAGCCGCTAGGGGTCTGGGAATGATGAAGTGGCACTGGTTCCCGGAGGATCTCCTGGAAATTGCCCAAGCAGAAGCAATGGATGCCCTGCTATTTGTGGCTCAGGAAGATGAAGAGTGGGTGGTACGCTATTCAGCCGTAGTCGGCTTACAGTGCCTTGCCGATGCCATTGCCGTAACTTATCCAGATTGGCGATGGCAAATCCATTCCCAGTTTGAGCAAATGGCAGTCAACGATGAAAGTTGGGCAGTGCGCGCCCGTGTCTGGATGGCGCAGCAGCACTTCGAGGCAGAGACTATTAGCGTTCTGAGAGACCATCGACCGTCACCTTTGTCCTCTATGGACTGGCAGAGAATTATGGATGGTTTGTACGGGCGCAAGGGGCAGGAGCGGCTGGTGTTGGCGGAAGGCGATCCACGCCGCTATCGAGAAGTGGCGGTGGCGATCGCACAAAAGACTGGTAATATTTAACCTATAATCTAGAACTTTATTTCTCCATATAAAAAAGCTAAAAGGCGATCGATAGGAAGCTCAAATATACACCTGGATTAATTTGCATTTAGGAAATACAACAGATATGGCAGATATTCAAGAACTCACCTCAATCGATCAGGCAACTCCTGAAGAATTGACCGAAATCATTGCTGAGTTGGAAAAATATCGGGAGCGGTTAGTGAACGATACTCTATCAATGGCACAGCGGGCTAAAGTTATGAAAGCCCAAGCTCTGGCTCATCTAGAGCCTAACCTGGCTCAAATTGATGCCCAACTCCAGGCACTCCGTCAGCGGCAAGCGGCTCTAACCACTGGTAACTAGATGATTGGATAATAACGGTGAATAGGGAATTTGTGATGAGTCACTCGCTCAACTCCGAACCTTCAGCAGTACAAGATCGATCTCTGCAAGTTAAGGCAGAGCAAATTCAATCTGAGAACGATGCCCTAATCCAGAGCGTCAACGAACAGATTACATTAGGCACATTTGAACCCACAGATCAACTTCTCAAACAACTGGTAGAGGGTTTAGGTGACCCGCGCGGGCTGATGCGATTGCAATTTGCACAGACACTAGGAGAAATTGGCGAACCTGCAACCCCTATTCTAGTAGAAGTCCTGGCAAATCATGCTTCGGTCATTGTGCGACGGGCAGCAGCTAAGACCCTAACGATTATCGCTGACCCAGCAGCCGTGCCGAACTTACTCCATGCCTTCCTAAATGACGACGATAGGGTGGTGAAGAGTTCATCTGCTGGGGCGTTAGCCAGAACTGGGGAAGCGGCTGTACCGGCTTTGCTGGATATTCTGGCATCAACTGTTCAGCCAGAGGATATCAAAGGTCATGCAGCATGGGCACTGGCATTTATTGGGTCTGAAGCCGCAGATTACTTATACAAAGCTTTGAATGACGCGTCCCTGGATGTACGATGTGCGGTGATTGGGGCATTGGGGCATGTAGCGCAAGAACAGTCCGACGAAAAGTCCTGCAACCTTCTGGTTTCCGCTTTGACTGACCCCGAACCTCTCATTCGCACCGAGGCAGCAGCAGCATTGGGACAGGTGAATTATCCTCCCTCTGTGCCGCATTTAATTTTGGCAGTTCAAGATGCCGATGTAGATGTGAGGAAGGCAGCCATCAATTCCCTTGGCAAGATAGGCGATCGCATGGCATTAGAACCGTTACAGGCAGCGCTCAGTGATCAGCAAGAAGTAGTGCGAATTTTGGCTAAACTGGCGATCGCTCAAATTGAACGCCATTCTGAAGCGGATGATTGGTAATGACAAATTTGACGAAAGCAAATCACCTCTGGAACCCGCCGATAACCTGCTATAGGGTCGGCTAATCCCGTGCAGTTTGTAGTCCTGCAATAATGTAGTGAGGACTTTAGTACTCATCTTATAAAAGAAGGACTTCAGTTTTTACTACTAGTAGAGCATCCTTGACGATTGCCGGATAAATTTTGCCATTAATCATTGAAAACGTCTTCGCAAAACTTGAAAACCTCTATCCGGTAATCGACAATTAAGGTCTACTAGTGGTGAAGCACTAGATGATTTCGATTGTAATTACGCTAACAAATCTTTACCATCTTGTCCGCGCTAGCAAAAAAAAATATAGGCAAACAATTATAAAGGTAGATGTAATATTCTTGCATCTACCTTATATAATTATAGGATTAAATTTAGTAACAAACCGTTTATAAATCGATACATATGTTTGCGGATGTCAAAAAAGTATTGAGTATATGTACTTTTGTCAGAAATACGTCAGTATTTTGATTGTTAAGACACATTTTTATTTAAAGTTAGATATGATTACTTTTTAAAATAAGTAAAATAACATACAAATCATTCGTCACTTTGGGGGTATGATGAACCGTCCAATAATTCTTGGCATCGTTGGTGATAGTGCAGCAGGTAAGACAACACTGACTAAAGGAATAGCTCAGGTACTGGGAACCGAGAATGTTACAATCATCTGCACAGATGATTACCACCGTTACGATCGCACGCAACGAGCTGAACTCGGTATCACAGCTTTACATCCTGACTGCAACTATCTTGATATAATGCAGCATCACCTGTCTCAACTGCGAATAGGGCAGCCAATCCTCAAGCCAATTTACAGCCACAAAACCGGCACCTTTGAACCACCAATATATATCAAGCCTGCTAAATTCGTGATTATTGAAGGATTGCTTGGTTATTCAACTCGTGGTGCCAGAGATTGCTATGATGTCAAAGTTTACTTAGCACCTCCAGAATCTTTACGCGCTAAGTGGAAAGTCAAGCGGGATACGCAAAAGCGTGGCTACAGTGAAGAACAAGTGCTGGCAGAATTAGAAAAGCGGGAACCAGATTCAGAGCAATTTATCCGTCCACAGCGGCAATGGTCTGATATAGTAATAAGCTTTTATCAGCCGAGTGAAGATGAGGCACAGGCAAATGGAAATTTGAATGTGCGGTTGGTACTGCGTCCGACAATTCCCCATCCGGATTTTACTGAGATTATCAAATCCACCAATGGTAATTCTAACTCAGCGATTCGTTTAGGATTAGATCGAGATATGGGTAAACCTGTGGATGTTTTAGAAGTTGATGGTCATGCAACTTTGGAACAAGTTAATAAATTAGAGCAGCTGATTTGTTCTGACATGCCACACTTAAAAAGTATATGCGATCGCGAAAGCAATCCAGAGTTAGGTAAAGTATCCGGTACAACTGGTGAAACACTCCAAAGTTACCCCCTTGCTCTGACTCAGCTGCTGATTACTTACCATATGCTCAAAGCAACCCAAATTCACCAGTAATCAACACTTCTATATGAAGTTAATATTTCGATAACCAGAGAAAATTGACATCATCTTAAAGATTTCGTCAAATAAGCATGATTTGGAGAGTAAACAAGAGATAACTAGAGATAGGCTCATCTATCTCCAGTATATTCTCAATATGACCTACTGCCTCAGAGTTGCCGATATACCAACCAGTGAACGTCCCAGAGAGCGGTTGATGACACATGGAGCGAAAATTTTAGCCACAGCGGAATTAATCGCAATTTTATTAGGCACCGGTCAAGGAGCAGGAAAACTATCAGCAATCGGTTTGGGTCAATATCTTCTACACGAATTGGCAAAATGCGATCGCGATCCTTTAGCAGTATTGCGAGACGTTACCCCCGCTGAGTTAATGCAAATATCTGGTATTGGTCCGGCGAAGGCGACAACCATTTTAGCAGCTATTGAGTTGGGTAAAAGAGCTTTTCAATCTCGCCCTTTAGATCGTACACCAATTGATAGTCCACTTGCGGCGGTGGCAGCTTTGAGTCAAGATTTAATGTGGCAAAATCAAGAACGTTTTGCAGTACTTTTGTTAGATGTGAAGAATTGTTTGCTGGGGACGCAAGTTATTACCATCGGTAGTGCCACTGAAACTTTAGCACCTCCCCGCGAGATTTTTCGCGAAGTCATTCGTCATGGGGCAACACGGGTGATAGTAGCGCACAATCATCCTTCTGGTAGCGTTGAACCCAGTCAGGCTGATATCGACTTGACACGCCAATTATTAGCCGGAGCGCAGTTTTTAGGCATTCCCTTATTAGATCATCTCATATTAGGCGATGGTAATCACCAAAGTCTGCGGGAAATTACAGCTTTGTGGGACGACTATCCCCAGGGTGATTGATTTCGATGCGATGGCGCAAAATATAGTCAATAGACATAGGAGTGAAAAAGATGTAGAGACGTAGCAATGCTACGTCTAATCAAGGGTTTCGAGCAACGCATAATTAGTTTCTACGCCTATGTCTAATAGGTTCAGATTCCCGACTTCGCAGAAGTTGTCGGGAATCTTGTTTTTCAGAATAACCTTTATCAACTGAGCTACAGATTATTTTACAAGCATAAAATATTATGGGTTTATCGTTTATTTTTGCATATGTAATTAATCGTTACTATTTTTATCCTTAAAGTACATAATTTGATTTGATTTATATGTATATCTGTATTAGCTTGGTGGAATCTCTCCAAAGAATACAGTTATTCACGAAATGCAAAAAATTGCAATATCTCAAAGGAGAAAAAACATGTCTAAAAATACCAATGATTGGCTTGTTGATGATTCAAAAAAAGCAGGATTATCTGGTAATCAAAGGAAATCCTTGCTTCCAAGTTATTTACAAAATCCTTTTTCCATTGTATGGTTAAAGTTGGCTAATTTGATTTCAGCTACCATAGCCAGCAAGCCAGAAACATCGGAAAATTCTCAACAAGACCAACGCGAACCAGATTCCATTAGAATGCACGAGTTATATTCTCGCTTCACAGATCGGGTTGATCCTTCGCTCTACTACACCATATTCTCTCCCCACGACAGGTTTTAAAATTAACTAAGGCATCTACAAAGGGGAAGCTTTCTTCGCTACTGTCGCTTCCCCTCCCCGTTATTTCTTGTTATTCGCAAGTAAATATGTTATAATTAAAATCCTTACTTGGGCGATTAGCACAGGGGTAGCGCACATCCTTCACACGGATGGGGTCACTGGTTCAAATCCAGTATCGCCCATTTATTTTGTCGAATAACTATCAGTCTTTTACAAAGTGGTTGTGTTGCAAAAATTGGATAAATACTATCAGGACTTACGCAAAAATGACGTATTTTCGTCATTGCGACCGTAGGGAAGCAATCGCAAAGGTTGAGTTTTCATAGCGAGTGCGTAAGTCCTAACCATCTGTAATGATATTACAATCATACAATTAGCATTTATAATAATTTTTGCAATACAACCTCAATGCTCTAAATATCTTCAACTTCCAGTTTAGCCATCATCACCGCATCAAAAGCAAACGCGAAAACTAATGGCATTGGGCATTTTAATAAATAGCTAGAAACTACGGCAGCAATTGTTGTCACTACTGCTGAGATTGACAACCATCTTTCCTCGCAGGTTAATCCCTTTTCAGCTTTAATCACGTTTAAAACTTTGGGAGGGATTGGTTCCGGCATTACCGCTGTTGGTGGAAAAGCCCAGTAATTGTTACGTCGCTCAACAAATAAATCTGTCCAGCCATTTTCTTGACACCATTCTTCGATCCATTCAATTGAGTAATGTTTCATAATCAAAGTTGGGAATTTGGACTTAGGAAATTTCTGTAGAAGTTAAATATTAGTTATCTGAGTGTTTCTGCTCTGCCCATCAATCGCCCTGTAAATGAACGATTGTTCTTAATGGTTAAGAATGTGAAACATTTCTTATATAACCCTCAAACCATGCTTTTCTTAATTACAAGACTAACAGTAGTGTATAGCCTCTTGGCGTTAAAAGATAATAAACTTTACTTGAATATGTAAATATTAAAAATTGTAAACAGGGGTGTGAGTAGTTACTTATTCTATAATCATTTGATATCAAGGATAACAAGCTTTTCAAAGATATTTATAAATTAAGAATTGTAAAGTAAACAGTAACGGCTTACCTTTGTTATGAAAACCTCTAAACCCATTGATAGTAAGACTTACACAATAAAATATTCGCGTTCTCAACCGGGTTGTTGTGTAAAACCTTGCGCTTGTCGAATTGTGCCGCACATGAACAATAAACATCTCCAAAAATAAACTATGCATTATCCACAACCCTTGTAGAGACGAGAGATTTCGCGTCTCTACATTGTTTTCGGAGATGTCTAATATTTATGACAGCAAACGCTTGATTATGTGCAATTCGTATTTGGTAATGACTTCCGCAACATTTGCCCCGATCAACCTTAACAAACTGTTACAAGCTACCTTAATCAACAGCAAAAGCTAAAAGTTAAGCAAGAAAAGACCAGGGACTTGCGGTAAGCTAAACTTCAGGCGATCGCTCTCAGCGAATCTTTGACCATCGCGTTCTGACAACACACAACCAGCAACCACTTATGTTTTGGCGGCAAAAATTGGCGTTAATTATCTTGATGATTGTATTTTGCTTGAATTGGGCAACACCAGCACTGGCAGACTGGACTCATCCATTGTCATTTAGCAATGGACAATTGACAAAACAGGATTTTTCTGGGCAAAGTTTGCAAGCGGCTGAATTTTCTAACGCCAATATGGAACTAACTAATTTTACTGCTGCTGACTTGCGAGGGGCAGTGATGAGTGCAAGCACAATGACACAAGCGAATCTGCATCAAGCAGACTTAAGCAATGCATTCGTCGATCAGGTAAACTTAACAGGGGCTGATTTGAGCGATGCCAACTTGACTGAAGCTCTTTTGCTTGGCTCTATTTTTACTAATGTAAATATCAACGGTGCAGATTTCAGCGATGCGATTTTGGATAAAGTGCAAATCAAAGAACTATGTTCAAAAGCTAGCGGTGTAAATTCTCAAACCGGCGTAGAAACTCGTGATTCTTTAGGATGTCAACCTTGAAGCGTGTTGGTGTGATTGGTGGTGGACAACTTGCCTGGATGATGGGAGGCGCTGCACAAAAGTTAGAATTAGAATTGGTGGTGCAGACTCCTAACAGAGAAGATCCGGCTGTAGCGATCGCATCTGATACAATTTTCGCTAAAATTGATGATGCCACAGCCACCGCTGTTTTAGCAAGCAAATGCGATATCATCACCTTTGAAAACGAATTTGTTGACCTAGACGCTTTATCCATCCTGGCAAATCAAGGCGTTTGCTTCCGTCCCTCTTTAGAAGCTTTAACTCCCCTTTTAGATAAATATCATCAACGCTGTTATTTACGCAACTTGGGTTTACCTGTCCCGGAATTTTTCGCGGTTGAGGGTCAAGATCACGAAAAAATCGCATCTAAGTTGGATTTTCCCTTAGTTCTCAAATCCCGACGTCATGGTTATGACGGTCAAGGTACTTTCATTATTAAGGATTTTGCGAGTTTACAACCCAAGTTAGATTATAATATCACAGAAAGTGCATTTTTAATAGAAGAATTTATTCCTTTTGAACGAGAGCTAGCGATAATAGCAGCGCGTTCAGTGGATGGGGAGGTTGTAACCTACCCAGTGGTGGAAACTCAGCAAGAAGAACAAGTATGTCGGCGGGTAATTGCGCCGGCACAGATTACACCCAAACAAGTAGCAGAAATAGAAGCGATCGCTCACACCATCCTTTCGAGTCTGCAAGTAGTAGGCATTTTTGGGATTGAGCTATTTCTCACCCCAGATGGAAAAGTGTTGGTAAATGAAATTGCTCCAAGAACCCACAATTCTGGGCATTTTTCCCTTGATGCTTGCGAAACCTCGCAATTTGAGCAGCATTTGAGAGCGGTGTGTGGTTTAAATTTGGGTGATCCCGTTTTGCGCTGTGCTGCTGCTGTCATGGTTAACCTTTTGGGATATGAAGATTCTCTCTTCGACTACCAAAAAAAGCGATCGCACTTACAGCAGATTCCAAGAGCGCACCTGCACTGGTATGGTAAAATTGAATCGCGTTTGGGGCGCAAATTGGGACACGTCACCGTTTTGCTAGATAATCCTTCCGAAGCAATAAACGTCGCCCGCACCATAGAATCGATCTGGTATCCGAACACCCCCACACCCATCGGGTAAAAGCCTCAGAGATTATTTTTCACATTAAACACACAATATCTTTTTGAAAGCTATAATGGGTGAAGTTACACTACGACGTTGGTGACTGCCATCAAGTTTTTTGATCTATGCCTTTAAAGAAAAGGGAGTCAACTGTTTTCGTGGCAGTAAACCGAGCAACGACTCGGAAACTTTAAACGAGGAATTCGGTTCCCACCTGGATAAACCCAGGTCATAAACTTAGGTAAAACGGCGTCGCGGTGAACTTAAAATTTTTAGCTTCCACAGTCATCAAAAACTGTGGAAGCTTTTAACTATATATAGGACTTAGGCAAAGTCGAAAATGTCATACTGAGCGAAACGGAGTGCAGCGAACGCGCAGAGCGTCTCGAAGATCACTATGACAGTTTCTCCTTAAAATGCGTAAGTCCTGTATATAAATAATTTATCACTGAGTTAAGAAAAAATTATCTAAAAAGACAGCAAAGCAAGTTATCCCAAGTGTTTTAGCCGCATTCCGGATGCAAATTACCTGTATCTAGAAGCTAGGAAATGTTACCTCCATCTTTTGTCAAAAAATCTGTATAAATTGATTCTAATTTAGATATCAAGAAACGTTAAAATAGACAAAACTGCGTTAAATTTTGGTGAAAGCAGCAACAATTGTCACAACAGCTAATTAATACGGTGTTTCCAGCCTCAGTTTTTCAACTAGACAATGGTGTAACCTTTATTCATCAGGAAATTGCCACTACCCCTGTAGTAGTGGCTGATGTTTGGGTACGTGCTGGTGCAATAAGAGAGCCAAATCCGTGGTTCGGCATGGCGCACTTTTTAGAGCATATGATTTTTAAAGGTACAGCGACGTTACCCCCCGGAGTATTTGACGAGAATATTGAAAATAGAGGTGGCGTGACTAATGCGGCTACCAGTTATGATTATGCTCATTACACTCTCACCACAGCTGCCACATATCTAGAAGATACTTTGCCTCATTTAGGGGAACTATTGCTGAATGCGGCAATTCCCGAAGAAGAATTTGAGCGAGAACGGGATGTCGTATTAGAGGAAATTCGTCAAGCGGAAGATGATCCCGATTGGCTGGGATTTCAATCTTTGATTCAAAGCGTATACCCGCAGCATCCCTACGGACGTTCGGTACTGGGTACTGAGCAAGAATTGATGCAGCAATCAGTAGAGGGAATGCGCTGTTTTCATGGTGCTCACTATCAACCAGAAAATATGACGGTGGTGGTAGTGGGGGGAATTGGGGAAAAACCAGCTTTAGAATTGGTAAATCGCACCTTTGAAAATTTTGGCGATCGCACTAATTGTCCGCAGTTTGAGCCTGTAGTACAATCAGCAATTAGCGGTATTCGTCGTCAAGAACTACGTTTACCACGTCTAGAGCAAGCACGGTTAACGATGGCATGGATAGTACCAGGAGTCGAAAAACTCCGCAGCGCTTATGGTTTAGATTTGCTCTCAGTACTGCTAGCAGAAGGACGGACTTCCCGATTAGTTCGCGACTTGCGAGAAGAACTGCAATTAGTGCAGGGAATCTGCGCTAATTTGTCTCTCCAACGAGATTCGAGTTTATTTACAATTAACGCTTGGTTAGAGCCAGAAGAACTAGAAAAAGTTGAAGCTTTAATTTGCGCTCATCTGGAAGATTTGCAGAACGTGGAAATTAGCAATGCTGAACTCGCACGTACCCGCAGACTGCTATGTAACGAGTATGCCTTTTCTACGGAAACGCCAAATCAACTCACCGGGCTTTATGGCTATTATAATACTATCGCCAAAGCTGAATTGTCTGTTACCTATCCCCAGCAAATTCAGTCATTTGATGCCCAAGAAATACAACAATTAGCTAAAGATTATCTTTCACCGCAGGATTATGCAGTTACGGTACTAAGACCTTGTTAGTTATTAGTCAAGAGTGAATGTTTCAGTTGATGAAAATACCTGTTGGAAAGAGCGATCGCGCAAGTCACAAAGAATGGGCATTCTGATCTGCTTCCATCTATAACGCTTTAAGAGCCACGACTGCTGAGTATTATTAAGATATAAAACAAGGGCATCATTTTTCACTTTACTGAAATTTATTTATGAGGTCTTACCCAACTATAGAGCCAGTTCTCCGGATGTGGAAACCGTTACCGCCGACTGGACTCACTCCATACTTTAGATGACTTTTAACTCTTACTTTTGACTAATGACTCAAACTCTAAAATCTTCTATTTCTGACTCACCCATCGCTCGCACTGTGTTGAGCAATGGTATCGTATTATTGGTAGCAGAAAATCCCGTCGCTGATATCATTGCAGCGCGGATTTTTATTCGTGCCGGTAGTTGTAACGAAAATCCACAGCAATCTGGATTAGCGCATTTGCTATCTACAGTGCTGACAAAAGGATGCGATGGACTTTCTAGCTTGCAAATCGCCGAACATGTAGAATCTATGGGTGCCGGTTTGAGTGCAGATAGTGCCGCTGATTATTTTTTGGTATCATTGAAGACTGTCACCGCAGATTTTGCCGATATTTTGGGTTTGGCAGGACGAATTATGCGATCGCCTACTTTTCCTGAGGTTGAAGTAGAATTAGAACAGCGCCTAGCTTTACAAGATATTCGCTCTCAAAAAGAGCAACCATTTACCATTGCTTTTGACCAACTGCGCCAGGTGATGTATCAAAATCATCCCTATGCTATGTCAGTATTGGGAGATGAAACAACTATGGGCGGCTTGACTCGTGCAGATTTAGTCAAGTATCATCAGACATATTTTCGTCCAGATAATCTAGTAATTAGTATTGCCGGTCGAGTCACACTAGAAGATGCAGTTACTTTAGTAGAAAACATATTTGGAGATTGGCAAGCTCCATCCGAACCGCTGCCCATAGTACATTTTCCCCATATTAAGGTTGAACCGCAGCAAAGACTCAAAGTGCAACAAACACAGCAATCAGTTATTATGCTGGGTTATCTCGGTCCATCAGTGCTAGCTCCTGATTATGCTGCGTTGAAGTTGTTATCTACCTACTTGGGAAATGGACTTTCTAGTCGCTTGTTTGTCGAATTGCGCGAAAAGCGGGGTTTAGCTTACGAAGTATCGGCATTTTTTCCCACAAGGCTGCATCCCGGCTCATTTGTAGTTTACATGGGAACCGCGCCGGAAAATACCAGCATCGCTTTAACCGGACTACGGACAGAAGTAGATTTACTCTCAAGCAATCAACTAGAAGAAAGCGCACTTCAAGCCTCGAAAAATAAGATACTAGGGCAGTATGCTTTGGGTAAACAAAGTAATGGTCAAATTGCTCAAGTATACGGGTGGTATGAAATTTTGGGGTTAGGAATTGATTTTGATTTTTTGTTTCAGGAGTTAATTTCTAGTGTAACTGTTAAAGATGCGATCGCCGCAGCTAACCAATATTTACGGGAACCTTATTTATCCTTAGTCGGTCAACAGGAAGCTATTAATAGTGCAATAAACTAGCTTTCTTGTAAAGCCAAGGCGCTGTACTATTATCATCAGAATCAACCGGGGGTAAATTCTATGAAAGGCAGCCAGACAGTAGATAGAACTAACTACTTACAGACATCAATAGCATCTCGTTTTTTTAATGCCAGCAAGTCTTATTTGTTGCCTTTCTGGTTTGCTACATCTGTGCTAATTGGCTCAACAGCCGTAGTATCATTTGCAGCACCACCAGAAATTGCCCAAGTAGTTGTTGGAGGTAGCGTCAATCGTCCTATCCTAAAACTTGGTAGTCAAGGTGAGCGCGTCTCGGAACTACAGGGAACGTTGAAACTTTTAGGCTATTACACCGGTGCAGTTGATGGTAATTTTAACCAAATGACTGCTAACGCTGTTTCTCAGTTTAAACAAGCAGCGGGTTTGGCTCCAGATGGCATTGTTGATGGTAACACTTGGCAACGACTTTTCCCTGGTGAAGGGACGATAGCTTCCTCCCCTGCTTCACCTAACCCCGCATCCAAGTTTCCCACTCCCAATGACGACGCGACGGATAATGCCACTCCTGAGCCAAAACCTTCTAGCGCAAGCACCTCACAAACAACTGTGAGACAATCATCACCCAGCAGTGGTACCTCAGCTAGTCGTTCTGAGCAAACTTTGCGTACTACCTCAACCAATGCTGCTGGACAAACTTCTACTTCTGAGCAAACTGTTCGTACTACTTCAATCAATGGTTCTGAGGAAACTGTTCGCACTTCGAGACAAACTCCTCGAAAACAAACGAATAGTACTGGGGAAACTGTTCGCACTTCGAGACAAACTCCTCGAAAACAAACGAATAGTACTGCGGAAACTGTTCGCACGCGTCAAACTCCTCGAAAACAAACGAATAGTTCTGAGGAAACTGTTCGTACTCGTCAAACTAGCAGTTCTAGGCAAACTCCTCGCACTGCTAAACAAACGAGTAGTTCTGGACAAACTACTCGACAAACACCTAGTATTCAATATACCGCAGGGGGAATGCCGATTTTGCGGATAGGAATGCGCGGCTCTGAAGTTGTAAAATTGCAAGAAAGACTGAAAAGACTTGGTTTTTTGGATGGTGATGCAGATGGAGATTTTGGTCCATCCACTGAAGCTGCGGTGAAAGCTGCACAACAACGCTATGGTTTAGAAGCTGATGGTATAGCTGGTGGTGCTACTTGGGACGTTCTCGCACGGCGTCGCAGTCAACCGCTCTAGAAAAAAACTTGTCGTAGTGAGGACTTTAGTACTCATCTTATAAGATAAGGACTGAAGTCCTTACTACAAAAATTTTTTCTGATAAAGTTTAAAAAACTTATGCGACACTTTTTGTTAACTTGGTTAGGGACTGCGATTGCTTTGCTGATTACGGCTCATTTCGTTGCTGGCTTTATCGTTAAGACTTTTGTTGCAGCGCTTGTTGCTGCCGCTATTTTAGGACTAGTTAATGCCATCGTCCGACCGATTTTATTAGTTTTGACGTTGCCAATCAACCTAATTACTTTTGGGTTGTTTACATTTGTTCTCAACGCTTTTACACTTTGGCTAGCAAGCGCTCTCACTCCTACTTATGGTTTTGAAATTCGCGGCTTTTTGCCTGCTTTGTTGGGTTCAATTGTGCTGGCGATTGTTTCTAGCATCATTAATTACTTGCTCAGAGTAATTGACTAGAATCAGGTAAAAAAAGATATTTTATCTTTGTCAAGCAGAGCTTAAGTACCTTTATAATATTACAGTTTTTTACAAATCGCCCAGATACCCGACTTCTCAAAGAAGTCGGGGATATATATGATTAGTTATCTCCGAAAAAGAATGAATGTAGAGACGTAGCACTGCTACGTCTAATCAAGGGTTCTGGATAAGGCATATTTAAATTCGGTCGATGTCTATTAGTTATCAGATGTATTCTTTTTGGGTTTGAGCAACGGCTATTGTTACCGCTCCTTGTAAAGTAGAGCGGGAGGGATTTTCATGATGGTCGGTTGATTTAAATATTTGTTTCGGAATCAGCAGAGTTTGGCACTTAGCTGCTAATAATGCTGCGGCTTCAGCTACACTAGGAGTTTTAATCTTGAGTGCGACAACTGGGGAAGAGTTGGGGACATCAACAGAACTTAGAACATCTGCGGAAAAGGTTTTCAAAGGCAAATTGCGTTGATGACAAAGTTGTCGCAAACCGACTTCTGACGCTTTCATGTCCATAGTAGCAATGCCTGCGATCGCACTCCAAGCAAGTTCATTTTTTTTTAAGGTTTCTTCAATCGCTATTAAAATTAATTCTGGGGAAGTTCCACTCTTACAACCAATTCCCACCCATAAAACCTTAATTGCTTGTATTGTTGTAACATTAGCCACAGAATTTATATTTTTAGTGATCATAGCAAATTAGGTAAAAAAAATAGCGATCGCCCAAAATAATCTGAAACCGTCGCAAACAACCGCCATTAAATGATTGTTTTTATTTAGTATCATATTGATACATCAAAACTGATCATTATAATACTGTTCCATCCACAAATAGTCTATATATTTCTATTAAGCACAGTAGGAACGCCGAGGGGGAAACAAGGTAAAAGGTAAGGGGTAAATTTCCGTCTTCATTTTTGCAAAAGCAAGCAGTTTGATGAAGCAGGCTTTTTGCTTGTAATATCTTGGTGTTTCACTAATTTTACTACTCCGTTGCAACAATCTTTACAGTTGCAACGGAGTTTTGTTAAATAATGATACTATTCGGGTGCAAAAATTTCATCGGCAGAGGTTCGCAACGCCAAAGATAAATAACTCTGCATCCCTCTGCGTTTAAAATTTAATAAGTTGGAACTGACGGATCTATTTCTTTACTCCAAGCGGTGATACCACCCTTGACATTTGTCCCCTCAATACCGGCTTCTTTGAGAATGCCCAAAGCTTTCGCCGATCGCCCACCCATCTTACAATGAGCTATTAAGCGGTGTCCATTGAGTAATTCTTTAACTTTTGTAACACCTTCACCGTTTTCAATATCCGGTAATGGCACTAAAACACTGCCTTCTATTTTGGCAATTTCATACTCATGGGGGTTGCGGACATCCAGCAGGACAAAATCATCTGTACCGCTATCTAACAACTGCTTTAATTCCTGCACCGTCATTTCTGGAATTTCCATCTGCTGTTTTGCTTCCTCTGCTTTAGCTTGTGGGATACCGCAGAATTGTTCATAGTCTATCAACTTTTCAATCACCGGGCGCACTGGATTGGGACGCAGCTTTAATTCCCGGAATTTCATATTAAGGGCATCATACAGCATTAAGCGTCCGCTTAAAGTTTCACCTTTGCCCAAAACAATTTTAACAGTTTCCGTTGCTTGAATTAAACCAATAATTCCTGGTAAAATCCCAAGTACCCCACCTTCTGCACAAGAGGGAACCATTCCTGGTGGTGGTGGTTCTGGATACAAGTCACGATAATTCGGTCCACCTTCGTAGTTGAATACCGTAGCTTGACCTTCAAAGCGGAAAATTGAACCGTAAACGTTAGGCTTATCTAACAACACGCAAGCGTCGTTTACTAGATACCGTGTGGGGAAGTTATCAGTACCATCCACAACGATATCGTAAGGCTGAATTATATCCAGAGCGTTTTCAGAACTTAAGCGCGTTTCATACAAATCAACCTGACAATGAGGGTTAATTTCGTGAATGCGGTTCTTTGCAGATTCTATCTTCGGTTTACCTACCCAAGATGTACCGTGAATTACTTGGCGTTGCAAGTTGGAGGTATCGACAATATCAAAGTCAACAATACCGATGCGTCCGATACCCGCTGCTGCGAGATACAATAGCAACGGCGAACCGAGTCCACCTGTACCGATACACAGTACACTAGCGGATTTTAAACGTTTTTGTCCATCTAATCCGACTTCTGGCAAAATCAGGTGTCGGGAATAGCGTTCGTAATCGTCTTTTGTTAACTGGACTTCATCCAGATTGGGATTAAGCATAGCAGTTTGATGTGGAAGCGCGGAATATTAATCCTACCGAAAAATGTGACACCGTGGGGAGTTGTAGAGACGCGATTAATCGCGTCTGTATATTGTTAATTTTTTATATAATTTCAATTTCTTCTTCTTGAAACTGGTGATTGTCGTCAAGATGCCAACTTTTGATTTCTAAAGCTTTGCCATTGGGGACAGAAACTATGATATATGAATATTCTTGCCAAGCTTGAGTGCGATCGCTTTCTGAAGGAATTGCTGGATAATCAGGATGCGAGTGGTATATACCAATGATACTCAAAGAGCGATCGCGTGCATATATTTGTACTTTTAACATAATTTCGGGTGCGATCGTATATCGGCGTCTTTTACTGTCCTCTTCACTCCAAGCATTCTCTGTTGGGATTACTTCTACCACAGTTTTGCTCTCATTAGCCAGATAACCCAACATTATACCGCAGCACTCTTCTGGATAAGTGCTTGCGGCATGGGTGCGGATTATTTGCAAGTGTTCTTGGCTGAGTTTGAGAAGCATGAGGATTATTAACCGCAGATAAACGCGGATGAACGCAGATGAAGAGGATGGTGATTAAAAATTGCGGACGATGCGTTTAAATTCGACTTTGGGATTACCAAAGTTGATTAATAGGCAGATGTTTAGACTTGTGGCTTTCAGGTAGTTGAGACATTGAGCGAAATGCATTTCGTCTAAAGTTCTAACAGCCTTAAGTTCCACTAAAACACGTTCTTCAACTAGGATATCGGCGAAGAATTGCCCAACTACAACACTTTTGTATTTTACTTCGATTCCATACTGTTGTTCTGCCAAAAATCCCGCCGAGCGCAATTCATAAACCAAAGCATTCTCATAAACCTTCTCTAAAAAACCACAACCCAAATTATTACCCACCGTAAACGCACAACCGATAATCCTTTCCGTAATCTCATTCAACTCCCATCTGCGTCCATCTGCGTTCATCTGCGGTTAATTATTCTTGATCAAAAGTTCAACTTATCATAGTTACTTTACCCGTAGCGAGGTCGTAATAACCACCAACAATTTTCAGTTTGCCTTGTTTGATTAAGCCTGCTAAAATCGTTGAGCTTTCTGCTAATCTTGTCACCTGATATTGGACATTGGCGATAACAGCATTTTCTTCTATATTGCCAGTTTTGTTTCTTACTCTTTCTACCGCTGGCTTGATTTCTTCAACAAAAATGCCAATTCTACCTGGGAGAGGATCACCTTTGATAGCAGCTGATACTGCACCACATCTAGTATGACCTAAAACCATGATCGTTTGGGCACCCAATACAGCTGTAGCAAATTCTAGACTACCAATACCCTCTTGAGCAGCTATATTACCAGCAATTCGGACGACAAATAAATCTCCTACTCCCTGATCGAAAACAATTTCCCCTGGCACTCTCGAATCAGAACAACCTAGTATAGCTGCAAACGGATACTGAGCTACGGAAGTTTCTTGTAAACGCAACTTTGATTGGTTGGGGTTGAGACGCTTTCCGTCAACAAACCGTTTATTTCCTTCCACCAATCTTTTTATACCGGCATCAGGACTAATTGCTTGAGGTTTTTGTACAGGAGTAGATTGTTGTTGAGCAACAGCTTTGTCTTCACTCCAAAGTACACCGCTAGCAGCAGTAGCAGCAATACCTGCACCTCCCACACCTACTAATTTTAATAAATTACGACGTCCAATAAATCCATTAATTCGGCTCATCAATTCACCTTAATTTTGATACACAAAATTTATACCAAGTTGGTATACAAATAAACTTCATTCTCATCCGTAACTTTGCACCCTATAGACACAGGGGAACAAAGATGCTATGAGTGAGGAAAACTCAAAGTATTACTGCAACTGAGTAAGTAAAATACTTTTGTTATTTCCACTGACTATACCAAAATCAGGTATAACAATTGAAGTTTTGAACTATTTGAGCTATAGAGGAATCTTTGGATTGAGTGTGGTGTTTCTCTATGGTTGGCGTAGACGCAAAGCGGCTTGTCGTCAGACATCGCTAAAATTATTGCCAATAAGATAATTGACTGCTAACACGCAAAATTAACACTCAACAATTCTATGAATAAATTAATCTGACAAAATCACGTAATAATAGTTACTCTGCCAGTATCAATATCGTAACAAGCGCCAATAATTTTGAGTTTGCCAACGCTTACCAATTTTGCCAAAATCGTTGATTTTTTTGCCAATTTTTCAACCTGATATTGGATATTGGCAAGAACCGCATCCTCTTGAATATCGCCCGCTGTTAATTTTACCCTTTCTACGGCTGGTTTGATGCCCTCAACAACAAAGTCCATTTTACCCGGAAGTGGCTTGTTCTTGATTGCCTGGGCGACTGCACCGCATCCTCTATGACCTAAAATCAGAATTAGTTGAGAACCCAATACTGTTGTAGAATATTCTAGGTTGCCTGTAACCAAATCATTGACAACATTACCAGCGACTCGCACCACAAATAAATTTCCAAGTCCTTGATCGAAGATAATTTCTGGTGGTACTCTAGAATCTGCACAGCCCAATACAGATGCAAAGGGATGCTGTGTTAAGATGAGCGATCGCAAACGTTTCAAACTTTGGTCTGGATAATTACGTTTTTGCTGTACAAATCGTTTATTTCCATTTAACAATCGCCTTAAAGCTACATCAGGACTAACTGAATTAGCATTGACTGGATGAGCATCAGCAACTACAGTTTGTCCATTAACAGCTTGCTGTGTATCCCAAAGCAGTCTAAAACTCGTAGCCATGCCAAAGCCTACCATACCTGCCAGCTTCAAGACATGACGACGCCCGACAAATCCATTAATTCGACTCATCAATCTACCTGACAAAAGCTTGGTCATTGCCAGGAACATATCAAAGTTAAGAGGGATGCAAGAGTACCTTCTTACACGGTTTAAGAGTCATTTAATTTTTGCTTTGTTGGTTGTTAGTTGTTAGTTGTTAGTAGATGGTTGTTGGTTGTTTTAGTCACTACTATCCACTATCCACTAACCACTAACCCTCTGCCTAATGCCTTTTTCCGGCACCAAGATACAATTCACCGACTTTAGGATCATTTAACAAGTCTTGACCGACGCCTGTAATCGCATCGCGTCCAGATTCTAGCACACAACCGCGATGAGCCATTTCCAGGGCTTTACGAGCGTTTTGCTCTACTAATACGATCGCTGTACCACTTTGATTAATTTGTTTAATCTGGTCAAAAACTTGCGTTACCAAAATAGGAGATAATGCTGCTGAAGGTTCATCTAATAGCAGCAAACTGGGTTCTAACATCAAAGCTTTGCCCATTGCTAACATTTGACGTTCCCCTCCAGAAAGTGTACCAGCACGTTGACGACGGCGATCGCTTAATCTAGGAAACATGCTAAATATTTTATCTTTCAACGGCTTTAAAGCAACGTTGCGGACAAAAGCCCCCATTTCTAGGTTCTCTTCCACGCTAAGGGAGGGGAAAACGTTAGCAATTTGCGGTACGTAGCACATTCCCCGCTGCACAATTTGATTAGATTTCAATCCGGCGATATTTTCACCTTTGAAAGTAATTGTACCTGTATGAGGTGTCAAAAGTCCAAAAATCGTTTTTGCCAAAGTGGATTTACCGGCACCGTTGGGACCAATTACTGTAACTAATTCCCCAACTTCCACCCGAAAATTCACACCTTGCAGAATATCCACGTCTTTAATATATCCAGCGCGGACATTTTTAACTTCTAGCAAATAGTCATTAGTCATTGGTCAAAAGTCAACAGTCAAGGGTCAAAAGTCAACAGTCAATGGTCAATGTAGAGACGTTCCGGACCGAACGTCTCTACGAGAGTCAACGGACAAAATATCTTGGACTTTGAACTTTTGACTATTGACTATTGACTATTGACTATTATGGCGTTTTCTGTAAATCCGGTCTTTCTTCGGGAAGGATCGCTCCTT
This sequence comes from Tolypothrix brevis GSE-NOS-MK-07-07A, assembly GCA_019358985.1. Taxonomy (GTDB): domain Bacteria; phylum Cyanobacteriota; class Cyanobacteriia; order Cyanobacteriales; family Nostocaceae; genus Hassallia; species Hassallia brevis. Next base: position 22,625 of record JAHHIJ010000028.1, read on the forward strand.
CTACCGGGCATACTTGAAGACATATACCACAATCAATGCAGATAGCAAAGTCAATCCAATACCAATCAGTTCCCTTGGTATTTTTGCCCGCTCCTGGATGAATGCAAGCTACTGGACAAGCATTTACGCAATCTGCAACACCTTCACAGACATTAGTAACAATTGTATGCGGCATAATTCCCTCTTGGATCACTCATAGCTGTATTTAATCAGCTATTTATAGCCTAGCAAGAATACTTAATCATCAATCCAAAGTCCAAAGTCCAAGATATTTTGACCATTGACTCTCGTAGAGACGTTCGGTCCGGAACGTCTCTACCTTGACTATTGACTATTGACTATTGACTCAATTCTCGGCGATCCATCAGCTTGAATCCAGACAATTTGGGGAATTTGGCGATCGCGTACATATTCCCGAATTGCTTCTGCATCACGTTCCCCCAAGTCGATTTCTACCCGCACTAATTCTGTAGCAGAGCGCAGTTTTTGCGCGTAAGCAAACGCCGCAGCGTAAGCATCGTCTGTCTCTGCTACTACTAAATAGTTGGTGGCTGGGGTGGTTTGCGGTAAATACTTATTTAATAACAAAAATTGGTATAAATCTTCAATATTCAGTGCAAAGCCAATACCGGGAATGTTTTCTTTTTGGGGATGATATAGTCCCAAAAGCTGGTCATAGCGACCACCTCGCCCTAAAACCCGCGCTTGCATTTCACTATCAGTGACAACTTCAAACACAATGCCGGTGTAATAATCGATAGTTTGAATTAAGCTGAGGTCAAGAATTAACGGGAAATCCCCTTTGGATTCTAGTAATTCTACCAGAGATTTGAGATCATTTACCGCCGCTTGCTGTTCGGCATCTAATCCTAAATTGCTGACTTTTTCTAAAACATCTGCTGGTTTTCCGCGCAAATCTAAGATGATTCTGGCGCGTTGCTTGAGTTCATCGCTTAAGGGTAAACTATCGAGAGCAATACGATCTAAATTAGCGATCGCACTTCTGACTGTAGCTTGGAGATTTGGGGGAAAAGCCGATAAAAGCGATCGCGTGATTCCCGCTTCGCCTAAAATTAAATGCCAATGTGAAATCGAAAGTGCTTGCAGACAATCAGCCACCAAAAGTAGCACCTCTGCATTTCCCAACAATCCCCCACCACCAAGTAACTCTACCCCAGCTTGATAAAATTCTTGCTGGCGATTGTGCCGACTTTCATTCGTGCGGCGGAACACATTGGCATTATAATACAGCCGTTGGGGATAACTAACACCAGCCATGCGTGTCACAGCGGTACGGGCAATTGAGGCTGTGAGTTCTGGACGCAAGCCTAATTCTTCATCTTCGGAATTTTGCAGTTGAATCACTCCTCGGCGTTGAATTGCTTCTCCCGCCATGAGAGTATCCATGCGTTCTAAAGTTGAGGTGATAATTCTGTGATATCCCCAACGGTGAAACACTTGTTGTAACCTATCTTCAATCCAGCGTTTTTGAGCCACATCTAAGGGTAACAAATCCCTTGCACCTGCTGCTGGTTGATACACCATTATTTTTTCTTCCCACCAAACAAACCACCAAATAAACCACCATTGCCAGATTTATCTGATTGCTTACCCCCATTATTTGAGGATGAAGTCAGTTTAGAACCACCTGGTTTTTGTCCCAAAGCCTGTTCTAGTACGCGTTTACCCTTCAATGCCGTTTCGTCATTGGGGTCTAGTTGCAGAGCGCGGTCAAAGTGAACCTTTGCCATTGTGCTTTGATTTTGCTTCAAATACACCACTCCAATCAAACTATGACAGCGACTATTATGAGGCTCTAGTTTTATGGCATCTTGCAATTCTACCCTAGCTTGTGCCAATTGATTTTTTCCGAGCAATTCTTGGGCGCGACGCAAATATTGAATCGCAGCAGATTCTTCTTTTGGTGGTGCTGGTGGGGCAGCCGGAGGTTTCTTTGTGGCTGTATTTGGGGTAGGTACACCTGTGTTAATTTGGGTTACAGGCGCTTGCTGTGAGGCAGATGCAAATGATTTACCCGCAGTCCGCATTAAGTAAACTAAATTTAACTCACTGACATGAGCAACGATTTGTAGTACTTTTTCTAAAGAGTCATATTCAGTTTCGGCAATTTTAGCGATCGCACTTTTATATACGTGCTCTACATTTGGTACACTAGCTAACTGCCGAGCCAAATCAGTATTCAGTTCCACCGAAGACGATTCTTGTACCAAGCGTTTGCCCATTTGCGACAAAACTACCATATATTCTCCACGCGTGCGATCGGCTGACAGTTTTTCGTAAGCAGGATTAACCCACTTTGACAACAGTTCAGTAGCTAGTTGTTTCTCCGCAGCGCTAGCAGTAGGATTACTATCAGGGTGCAGACGACGAGCGATTTTCAAATAACGTTTACGGATATCTTTGACATCCGCATCCACGGAAACGCACAAAATTGCGTGATAATCGATGAAATCGTATTTAAACAGTCCACGATCTATTTTCCAAGACATATACAGCGAAGCTTTGCACCAGGCAGTCCATTAGATTTCACTAGTGTACTTTGCTTTACTAGAATGGCTATAAATTTAACACTCTTGGTCAAGAGTCAAGAGTCAATGGTCAATGGTCAAGAGTCAATGGTCAATGGTCAAGAGTCAATAGTTGTTTGTCCCCCTTGTCCCCCTTGTCTCCCTTGTCCCCTTGTCCCCTTATCTCCCCACTCCCCCACTCCTCATCCCCACGCTGACAAAGGGGGAACTCGCTGTAATTCTTGACTTAGGCTGTCGTGGATGTGACCATTAGTAGCGAGAATTCTACCAGACTCAATTTTTAAAGGAGTGCGATCGTAAGCTGTGACTTTACCGCCAGCTTCTTGTAGTAAAATAATGCCAGCGGTAATATCCCAAGGTGAAAGACCTCTTTCCCAATAGCCATCCAAACGTCCGCAGGCGACATGAGCCAAATCTAAAGCTGCGGAACCACTGCGTCTAACTCCTTGGGTTAGGTGGGTGAGGTGACAAAATTCGGCATAATTATTATCGGATGTTTCGCAGCGATCGTAAGCAAATCCCGTAACTAACAAGCTTTTACTTAATTCAGCGGTTTCGGAAACTTTGATAGGACGACGGTTGCGCGTTGCTCCTAAATCTGTGGCACCACGAAATAATTCATCGTGGGAGGGGTCATAAATCACACCAACTTGCGGTACACCATTAATTAACAGCCCAATAGAAACTGCAAAAAAGGGATATTGATGAGCGTAGTTAGTTGTACCATCTAGGGGGTCGATCGCCCAAAGAAATTCATTATCTTGATTTCCTAATTTACCTGATTCTTCCGCTAAAATGGAGTGTTCTGGAAAGTGGCGACGCAAAATATCCAAAATCACCACTTCCGCAGCTTTATCAGCAGCGGTGACTAAATCACCTGGGCGTCCTTTTTCGATAATTGCGCCTTCTAACTTACCCAAGTAACCTTGCAAAACCGCACCGGCAGCTAATGCTGCTTCTGTAGCAATATCTAGGAAAATTTGTAAATTAGTCATAAAATAGGTGGTTAGTTGTTAGTTGCTTGTTTAACTTGTGCGATCGCTAAACCCAATAGACATCTCCAGAAAACAATGTAGAGACGTAGCACTGCTACGTCTAATCAAGGGTTTGGGGCAACGCATAATTAGTTTCTGGAGATGTCTAATAACTCAGCAACCTCTTCCATCGTCATCCCACGCGCTATCATCCGAGGTACGAGTTCCAACTTTAATTCTTCTCGACCTTCTTCTCGACCTTCTGCTTTAGCTTCTTGATAAACCTTAGTTTCTTCTAAATTGACTCCTAACATCGCTTCCACCTCTTCACGGCTCAGGTTAGCAAATTTATAAACAGCGATTGTGGTTATAACATCTATTATGTCATCCTTGGGTAAAACACTTGTCTGTTCTGACTGTACCCGCTCAATTAAACGTTTCGCTTGTTGCACCATTTGACTTTCTGAGGCGATAGTCAAAGGTTTTATAAAGGTTTTATCGATTTTGACGGCGAAACTCAGCGGGAGTCAGACGCATCGGTTTTTCAGGGTTCCAAATACCTTGTTCGGTGAGTCTAGCCCATTGTTGAGCGCGATCTAAAAGTTGGTCGTATTTATGATTAGGCGATCGCGCAACAAATAGCACATTCCCTTGTTTGACTAACTGTTCATTCAACAACACTTTATCTTTCCACACATAAGCCAAAGTCCGCCCAATTTTATCTTTGGCTTGGATGTCAAACTCCAGCTTGACATATTGTTCTGCACCACCAATCATCGTCTCTAACGTATCTTTTGCCGCATCTCCCCACGGACGTTGACGCAAATCTGGTGCCTCTATAGCAACCAACCGCACCTGAGAAATCAAATTGGGTTGCTCTGCCAAGCCTAGCACCTCCAAGGTCTGCCCACTCACCACCCGCGCCACTTTCACCAAGGGCTGATTGTCAATTAGCGGGGTTTTCCGTTGACAACCCATTAGAAGTAACAGGCAAGCTAAAATTATGATTTTAATCATTGCTTAGTTGGTAGTTGGTAGTTGACACTGGATAGTAGTTCATAAAATAGACATCTGGTAGCCTTATATGATGTCCGGTAAATTACTTGTAATGTAAAGACGTTCCGACGGAACGTCTCTACGACGGTAGGTAGGTTTTTATTCCTGTTAATTAAACGGACATGATATTAGACGTAGAGACGTAGCATTGCTACGTCTCTACAAGGGTTTCGGGCAACGCATAATTAAATTCTGGAAATGTCTAACCATCAACTCACAACTCATTAATCTTCTTCTATTGGTAAACCCGCTTTAACTTTACCTTTAGCAAAATAGCGTCCAAACTGAAGTTCATAAACTTCATCTTCGTCTTGTGTCTCGACGTACAAATCAGAACGTGCGTAACTGACACACAACAGCGCATAGCCTTGACGCTGCAAATCTGGTGAAAGTCCCATGGCTTCCGGTTGATAAATGTCTCCTGACAGCACTCGGACAGCGCAAGTGGTACAAGCCCCATTTCGGCAAGAAAAGGGCAGTTCTACCCCTTGTTTCTCGCCGCTGTGCAAGATGTAGCGGTCTTCTGGCACTTCCAAGGTGTATTCTTTACCAGAAGAGCGATCGCGAACTTTAATTGTATATATATCAGACATCTTGATTTGGATAAATGAGCAGTATTGCAATGGCAGCGAGAAAGGTTTTTACCAAATTCCCAATTTTAAAAATATATTTGCATATTTTTAGATTCTATAGTAGGATTAGCAATTGTGGCATCTGGAGAGATGGCCGAGTGGTTTAAGGCGCAGACCTGGAAAGTCTGTTTAGGGAAACTTAACCAGGGTTCGAATCCCTGTCTCTCCGTTTTCAATTTTAGTGGTAAAACAAAGCGCGATGGCACTGGATGTAATTAAGTTTATCCTGAGCGATCGCTTTGAATATGTATGAATCGCGCTTCAAATGAGCCGAACATCAAAAAGTTCGGTTTTTAGGTGTGTATTATTACTAGCTTTTAAATTTATTAATTTGTTAAAATTGCAACTAACCTGATCCATGTATGAATGACAATAATTAGACATAGGAGTGAAAATGAATCAGGACTTACGCACAGATCACGTGTTTCCGTCATTGCGACGCAAGGAAGCAATCTCAAAGTCTTGTTTTCTCCTAACAAGTGCGTAAGTCCTATGAATGTAGAGACGTAGTGCTGCTACGTCTTTACGTCTTTTCTGGAGATGTCGATTCATGTCATGTCAAATATAATATTGTAAAAAAGCATGTCTGACATAATTATACATCCCCAAGCTTCTTATCTGCATAACTTTCTAGAACCTTATGAATTTTTTATAAATAGTTTAATAACACGGCTGACAGACTTTGTAAATAATAGTTCAACTAATGATGTAGCAAATCGCATCTTAGAAATAATTCAATATTCTTCCTCCGCAGATTTAGTTTTGGTTTTACATGATCGCGGTCAAAATAACTGGGTTGTCAAATCACAAAGCAATTTAACTGAAGATATAGAACCAGATACAGATATTGAAACTTTCAAATCAATAATTTTCCCCATTCTTTCGGATAAATCAATATTTGATCTCGGTCATCATGGAAGTTATAAAATCTATGAAACTAAAAACGGTATTCTTAAAGCTCTTGTGATCATACCGCTGCAATCACCACAAACAGCTGAAGTTATGGTTGTTTGCGGTTTAAAACAAGATTCATATTTTTTAGGAGATGCATTCGGCAGAATTTTATCAAGTTTTTATCAAGCTTGCCAGAAAATGCCACTTCAATCTGCATTAATTGAAGCTACTATTCTTGATGATTTAAAGAGAGATTTCGGCTTTGTTTCTGCATCCTTACATCAAAGAAGATTTCAATTATTTCGTGAACATCTGCAACGAATGATTGTATTCTTTGAACCAGTACTGCATTTAGATCCAGAAGACTTATTTATTAGTGGTTGGGAAGCTTTAGCAAGAAATCCAGATACTTTAATTGCTCCTTCTGATTTATTTGAAGCAGCAGAATTATGGCGACATGATTTCATTGTTGAACTCGATCAATATTTTCTGATAGTTGCTACAAAAACCTATTTGGAGGCTAGACAAAAAGTAAAACAAAATCGTTCTCATGAAATTGTCCCATTATCAGTTAATGTTTATCCAGAATCTTTGATGCAAACAGCGTACTTTGAAACAGTACGTCAGATTATCAAAGATAAAGTGATTTCACCGAGAAATCTCATATTAGAAATTTCTGAAAAATCCGAAATACCCCATTTTCAGGATGGTATTCGCTTAAAGTCTCCTTTAAACGTTTTCAAAACTAAATTACTAGAATATGTACGCAAATTTCAGATTAGATTTGCCATTGATGATTTTGGAGTTGGCTATGCTTCAGTTTCTCGTTTAGCGGGATTAAATCCATGTCATGTAAAAATTGACCGAGAGATTTTGCATCATCAACCATGTGAAATTATTATTCGCTTTGTTCACGAACTTGTAGGAGCAAATAATTTGAATCCATCCAATGTAATTGTTGAAGGTGTAGATGAGACTATTCCTATTAGTTTGCGGAGATTAAAAGAAATAGGTGTCAGCTATATTCAAGGACATATTGTTGGTAAACCAGAACCAGAAATTTACCGTTTGAGTTTGGAAAAAACAGAGTTGTTGAGAAAGCTGCTTTTAGAAAATAAATGATTTGTAGAGACGATAATTTATCGCGTCTCTGTGCGAAATCAGCAACCTTTATATTGTATAAGATATAGTTGTGGGACGTAATCTTCTTATCCGAACCGTATTGGATCGCATCTTAGGAGCGAAACAGATGATTGTGTTCGGGATGATATAAATGCGATCGCAAACCGACACCTTTGGAGTATCGCCCTTTGCCTACACTTTGCGAAAGTGCAGGACTAATTACGTATAATGTAGTCCGAATCAGATTTTCTTCGGTGGTACAATCTGCCATTTTGTCAAGGGGAACAACCAGAATTTTTTCATCTTGCCAGCCGATTCGATAGCAAATTGCGACTAGGGTATCATCTGGGTAGTGTTCTAGTAGTTTGGCTTGGGAAGACGCGACATGACGCGCACTTAGATACAGACAAAGGCTAGCTTGATGTTGTGCGAGACTGGCTAATTCTTCTGTTGGGGGGACTTGTGTACGTCCGCTGATGCGGGTAAGGATGATAGTTTGAACTAAGCCAGGAACTGTTAACTCAATTTTGAGTTTAGCCGCAGCGGCTTGAAAGGCGCTGATACCTGGTATAACTTCAAAGGGAATATCTGCATCTGCCAAAAGCTGCATTTGTTCGTGGATGGCACTATATAAACTTGGATCACCAGAATGAAGACGAACGACAGATTTATGCGATCGCACTCGTTCGATCATGATTGGTAAAATCTCTTCTAAAGTCTTATTCGCCGTTTGAATAATCTCCGCATCATCACGACAAAGTTCTAAAATCTCTTCGGGGACTAAAGAATCTGCAAATAAAATCACATCAGCACACTTCAGCAGTTTCTGCGCCTTTACCGTTAGTAAATCAGGATCACCAGGACCTGCTCCCACAATATACACTGCTGGTATTAACAAATGACCATACTCTTTTCTACTTTTATTCACAGTATAATTACTCATAAATAATCACATGACAATTCCGCAAAAAATTTTTTTGGCATTTTTTCAGTATCCTTCCGGATAAATACTCTTTGCCTAGTAGAGATGAGTGGTAGATGCACCCTGGTTAAGCCCTAGAGAATACTCTGGGGCATTTTTTATTTTTATTGGTATGAGGTAGAGACGTTCCGGCGGAACGTCTGTACTATGACTCCCCCCAATACGGTTCGGTTAAGGAGGTTATCTTGTTGGGGCAAGCGTTCTTGAGCAGGGGGAGAAGAGGAGCAGGGGGGGGAGAAAAAACTGATTTTTCTTCCCCTGCCTCCCCTGCCTAAGAACGCTTATCCGAACCGTATTGTGATTCCCCCATCTCCCCATCCCCTACCTCCCCATCTCCTCATCTGCGTTAGAGGGGGAAACTACATCAGGTAAAGAGCGTTTAGCTAAGTAAAGCCAAGCTAGCCCAGCTAATCCGAAGAGAATTCCCGTTAAACTTACCAATTGTGCGATTCTTAGTGGTCCGAGCATCAAACTATCAGTCCTTAGACCTTCGATCCAAAAGCGTCCTAAGCTATAAGTTACCCAGTAAACCATAAATAGCGTACCTGTTTTTAGGCGTGGTTGCGATCGCAAACTCCGAAAAAACAAAGTCATCAGCAAAGCGAAAACCATTAAATTCCACAGAGATTCGTAAAGAAAGGTGGGATGGAAATACTCAAAACTAGCCAACTCTGGAGGACGACGTTCTGCCGGAATGTATAGCTTCCAGGGTAAATTAGTCGGACCACCAAAAGCTTCAGAGTTGAAGAAATTGCCCCAGCGCCCCAGCGCTTGTCCTAAAATCAGCGAAGGTGCTACTAAATCTGTTAATTGCCAAAAAGAAATTTGCTTGAGTTTGGCAAAAATTAACGCTGCTATAACCCCACCAATAATTGCACCATGAATCGCAATACCTCCTTGCCAAATGGCAATAATGCGTTCTGGATGCTGGGCATATTCTGCCCACTGAAATAAAACGTAATATATCCGTGCGGCGGGAATTGCCCCAATTACCAGCCAAATTGACAAATCACTCAGCAATTCTGGATTAATATTACGACGTTTTGCCAAATACTGAGAGAGGCTAACGCCAATTAACACAGCTGAGGCAATCAATAAGCCATACCAGCGGATTGTTAAAAATCCAATTTTAACCAGAATCGGTCCTGGAGAAGTAAATTGAAACGCCAAAGGCAAGACGGAAAAATCCAGTGCCATGCAAAAGTACCTATAATATTTTGGATTTTAGATTTTGCGAAAAGTCTGAGGATCGCTTTTCGAGAAGTTTGATGGTCGGTTTCCTGACTTCAAGTGTTGCTAGTAGTCTGTCAAGAACTAATTGACGAATAAATTTTCTGTAGAGACGGCGATTTATCGCGTCTCTCTAAACGTCAAAATGAATTTGACAGACCACTAGTCTCAAAGAATATGGTATTTGGATTTTGTTTCTTTTTTTTGTACATGGCACTCTGCAAAGCCTCAGTTTTCTAGTCTAAGGGTTTAAGGTGTAAAATAATCATCTCCAGAAATTAATGATGCGTTACCACAAAGCCAACAGACGTAGCATTGCTACGTCTCTACATTGATTTTCGGAGATATCTAAATAATCATCCTTTATTTCTAAAGTAAAAATACCGATTCGCGATCTCTGAATCGAGTTCCGATATAATCACCTAAACAACTGTGAAGCATCTAATCTTGTGATTGCCATTTATCCAGGTAGTTTCGATCCCATTACCTTAGGACACCTTGACTTGATCCAACGTGGTAGCAGGTTGTTTAATAAGGTGATTGTCGCTGTGCTGCGTAACCCCAACAAAATGCCCCTGTTTAGCGTGCAACAACGCATAGAACAAATTCGTCTTTCAACAGCACATCTACCTAATGTAGAAGTAGACAGCTTTGATGGTCTAACCGTCAATTATGCCCAAATGCAGCAAGCACAAGTATTGATCCGGGGTTTACGAGCGGTTTCCGACTTTGAAGTAGAGCTACAAATGGCTCATACTAATAAAACCCTTTCTACTCAAATAGAAACTGTTTTTCTGGCTACCTCAAACGAGTATAGTTTTTTAAGTAGTAGTGTAGTAAAAGAGATTGCAAGGTTTGGTGGCTCTATTGATCATCTTGTTCCCCCGCACGTCGCTCTAGATATATACCAATGCTACGCTCACCAACAGACAGTATCGAACCCAATCAAAACGGAAACAACCCAGAACCTCAGGAATTTGCCGATGGAAACTCCGATGGAGACGTTTCCGGAATGGGAAGTGTAGAAATTCAGCAAGAACTCAACCACTTAGAGGAAATGATTCTTTCTAGTTTCCACATTCCCCTAACGCGACGTACCTTAGTGGATGAAGAAAAGCTGCTCGATCAGCTTGATTTTATTCGAGTTTCTTTACCATCTGTTTTTCAAGAAGCTGCCGCGATTGTCGAACAGAAGCAGGAAATTCTTCTGGAAGCCGAAGAGTATGGACAGCAAGTTGTAGAGGCAGCGCAAGCCAAAAGAGCGCAAATTCTAGCTGAAAGTGACATTATCCGACAAGCAGAAAGAGAAGCCCAGATGCTTCGGCAAGAAGTGCAGCAAGAATGTGATGCGATGATGGAAGAGACTCTGGCAGAAATTGAGCGCAAGCGACGTGCTTGTCAGCAAGAGTTGGAGGATATTCGGCAAATTGCGATCGCTCAAGCTCAAGAAATTGAAAATGGCGCCGATACTTATGCTGATAGCGTCTTGGAAAATATCGAGCAAAACCTCAGCGATATGTTGCGAGTTATCCGCAACGGACGCGAACAACTGTATCCAGATACGCAACCACAACGCAATTCATCTCCCGGTAAGAAGAAGTAAGTTAATAAAAATACTTTATTACCACAATTGGTTTTAATTAAACAGGATTATTCATAAATGTTTACTTTAGCCCAAGTTAATATTGGATTAAATATAGCAAGCTTACTAGGAATTATTCATGTTTTACTGGGTACAATTTACTTAATATTAATGGTATTTTTTCTAGTTCAAAGAGCAACTAGATTGACTAATTGGGCATTATCACTTTATATCATCCAGGCAATATTTATACCAGTTTTGATGTTTTTATCTGGGGTGATTTTGATATTTCAAGGTTGGCGCTTAGATCCAATTCTTCAGTTTGGGCAATTTCTATCATTTCTGATAATTATTTATTTCGCCATTAAAGATATTGTAATTAACGCAGTTTATAGAAATAGATAACATCACCCGTAAAGACGTTCCGCCGGAACGTCTTTACAATTTTACGCGAAACATTTAAAGAATATAAGTAAAATCTTCAACCAACATACCAGGAACTATTAAATTTTCTACGTTTCATAAAATTCATAATTATCCCTATGTCTGCTAAATAACTGGAATACTAGTCACGTACCATCTCCGCTATTTTCTCGTTGTTATATTCCATCCAACCAAGTCACTAAATCCTCTTGGCAAGTAAAATCGAATAACGCATCAGTTAAATCTTCCAATTGGGTAGTAGATAATTGACGAATTCGTTCCTCTAGCTGGAGTGTAATCGAACCAAGTTTGCGATTAAGCATACGTAAGATAACTTTTAATTCTCCTTCTTGTCGTCCCTGTAATTGCCAACTGGTAACTATTTCCATCACAACCTCTTGTTTAACTATTTCAAATTTTGCTATCTCCGCTTTAAAAATTTCTTCTTCGGCTAAATTGAGCTTGAGGTAAATATCGACAAAACCCGATATCATTTTCATTTTTGCTGGATTTAACCGCAAAGTTGCCAACAAGCGCAAGCATTCCGATTTGACCTTGGGACGGTCTTTGGGTGCTATATTCATTTTAGCCATAAGAGCGCTGGCGATGGGATTTTCTTGCTGTAAAAAGTCACGCCAGTTTAGCTGGTTGAGTTGAACAATACCATAATCGAAGGTGAGAACCGTTTTATCGGGAAATTCAACGCGATAGAAATTTGTTTGCGTTGTGCGAGGGGTATCAAAGGAAAAAACGGCAATTGGATATACGGGTAATGCGTATTTTTCGTGCAAGCGTGCAAAATATCGAAACATCCTGCGTCCGAAATCTTTTTGGTTGTAGGACTGATTTTCGATATGAATTAGGAAACAAGTATCTTGTCCACGAAACCGCATTTGTGCGACTAAATCAGCTTCGTATTGTTCTCCTTCGGTGACATCGGTGAATATTTCCTTTTCTAAAAATGTTAATGAATCTGGTTCTAGGTACGCAGCTACCTGCGGGAAAAATAATTCTAAAAAATCGATAAAGAATGTTGCAATCAATTCTTTAAAAGGCGGTCGTGGTCAATCATATTCATTTTGCTGCACGGATGAACATGATTTTATCAAATTATGTTTTACTTACCTCATGCCGGAACCATCGTAGAGACGTTCCGCCGGAACGTCTCTACAATTTGGCGCGAAACATTTAAAGAGTATAAGTGAAATCTTCAACCAACATCCCAGGAACCATACTCCCTCCTAGTTGACGACTGTCGTATGTTCCGACTTCGGGAATGAATTCTTGAAAATTGGTGAAGTCTATCAAATTTTCTCCCCAAAAGCGATAGAGACTGTCATCAAAACGCAGATTTTCAATGGGGGCAATGATTTCTCCCTTTTCCACCCAAAAACAAGCATAACGAGTCATGCCTGTGATTCTACCAGTTGGGCGATCGCTCCAATTCAAGTAATGTAAATTCGATACATATAAACCTGTATCTAAACTTGGTAAAATCTGCTCAAATGCTAAATTTCCCATACTTAATTCTGGCGCACGTAATGACTCATTTCCATTAGCACCGTTCGCATTTTTGTCATATTCCTTAGCAGTGCGAGAATTCACCAAGGTATTTACTAACATCCCTTTTTGAATTATAGGTATTTCCGGCTCTGCCATTTCTCCCCATTCATTAAATCGCGGCACCAACCCCCGTTGAAAGTTTTCTTTCAAATTAAATAATCGAGAAAGTTGCTTTTCTTGACGCGATATCGCTGTCAAAGCACTATTTCCTTGTTGAATATCAGCTTCGCTGACACCACCCCAAGAAAGCATCATCAATAAATCAGAAACAGCCGACGGCGCAAAATAAGTTTTATAATTTCCCCGTGGCAATTCTTTCGGGGAATGTGTAAGGAGATTTATTTGCTTTTTCGCATCACTGATTTTCGCTATATAAGCAGTTGAATCCCAATCACTTCCGGCAAAAGTACCTTTTACAGCTTGTCCCGAAGTAGTGAAAATAGAATAATCTAAGGTAAAAGTATCGGTTGCAAATAAATGTTTTTGACCGCTAGAATCACCATAACCTTGAATTACGGAACCCCCAGCATATATCCCAGCAAAATCTAATTCGGCAACTTGTTCTAGTACTGTTGGTACTACCGCTTCTACCGTCAACAATTTACCTGAATGTGTCTCGCGACTGGTATTTGTTCCTGATGGCAAAACTAGATACGGATCGGCGGGTAAATAGGGCAGTTCTTCTCTGAGTTCTTTGAAAGCGTTGTATGCTGTTTGCCAATCTATTTCCCAATTCCCAGTCAAGGGAAACTGGCGAAAACTATTGCGCTGATCTTGCATCAAATTAAGTTCGATCCAACCATCAGCGACACTACCAGTTTGTCGCACTTTGGCGTGATTGAATCGCGTAAATTGGCTGCGTTCGCCGTGTAGTTTTATGGTGAAGTGTTCACTGTCTGTTTTTTTAGTTAAAAGGGTTTCAAGTAATCGATTAAAGCTGATTTCTAAGGTTGATAAATCGTCAATTTTCATGGGCATTTTTTGGGGAGATGAGGGAGTGGGGAAGGCGCGGAGTTGTAGAGACGTTCCGCCGGAACGTCTGTACTAAAGGAGCGGAGGAGCGGAGGCGCGGAGTTCTTCCCGTTGTCCCCCTTGTCTTTCTAGGTGCCACCGCCAAATACTTCGACGTTAGCAAATAAACAAATGGGTGAACCGTGTCCGACGGAAATCGCCTGATTTGGTTCTCCTTTGCCACAGTAAGCTGTGCCGTACATTTGCCAACTGGAGGAGTTTCCTAGTTTGATTAAGCTGTGCCAAAATTCGGGTGTGGTGGCTCGATAATTGGGATTGCGGAGGGTTTTGGTGAGTTTGCCGTTTTCAATTAATTTGGCGTACTCGCAGCCAAACTGAAATTTATAACGTTGGTCATCAATTGACCAAGAACGGTTAGATTCCATGTAAACGCCGTGTTCTATGTCGGCGATGATTTCGTCAAAGGTGGCGTTTCCCGGCTCTAAATTCAAGTTTGCCATGCGATCAATCGCTGGTCTATTCCATGAAGAAGCACGCGCACACGCAACTCCTGGTACACTGGCTCTAGCTTGGCTTTCTAAGCTACCTAAACCGCGCTGAAGTACGCCTTCTTTAATTAAGTATTCCCGTGTTGCTACTGCCCCAGTATCATCAAAACTGTAGCTGGCAAACTCTCCTGGTACGGTGGGGTCAAAGGTGATGTTCATTAACTCAGAACCGTATACTAGATTGCCAAAGTCACTTTTGTTGACAAAGCTGCCACCGGCGTAGTTGCGCTCATCTCCTAAAATGCGATCGATTTCTAGGGGATGTCCGACACTTTCATGGATTTGTAGCATCATTTGGTCTGGTGCTAAAACTAAGTTGGTGCGGGTAGACGGGCATTCGTCCGCTGTCAATAGTTCTATTGCCTGTTCGCCAATTTGCTGCACTCGTTGCCATAATTCTTCTTCTCTTAACAGTTCCATGCCACCTTGGTAACAGTGTGCTTGCCAGCCGTTGTTACTGCGCTGCTGGACGATCGCTCCATCTTGTGCAGTAGCTCCGTAATGAGTGCCTAATGACAAGATTTTTTGATACACCTCTGAACCGTTACTGCTGACAAACCAAGTTTCTTTTTCAGTGGTGGTGGTGGTTGCCGTGGTTTGGACGATTTTATCGTCAACTTTTAAGGTTTTGCAAATACGGATAAGTATATCATTTATTTCTCTTGGACTCAGTGCATCTAATGGTTTAAGAAATGGAGAAATATATTCACCAACGACTTTCGGGCGTTCTTTCGCACTGAAAGGATATATCCACCATTCACTTGCGGCTAGTGCCTGTTTATACGCTTTTTCCGCAGCATCTTGTAAACTGGCAAGATCCAGAGAATTGGTAGCAGCATAACCGAGACAACCATTAACCAAAACTTCCAGCATCACTCCCATAGTGGAGGATTTGCCGTTTGTTTGCGGTAAGGCATCTCGAACATAACAATTATAGTTGTTTTCCTTTACGGCTCTGATACCAATCCAATCAGCGGGAATATTTAGAGAAGCGAGGATGTTTGTTAATTCAGACCACATAATTAAAGTTGTTGGTTGATAGTTGATAGTTGATAGTTGTTGGTTGATAGTTGATAGTTGTTGGTTGTTGGTTGATAGTTGTTGGTTGATAGTTGTTAGTGGTCAAAAAATCTTATAATCCACTAACATTGTACAGACGCGATTAATCGCGTCTCTAACCTTTTTTATCTAATTACGATGCCAGCGGGTTCCCTCACGGCTATCAATTAGGGTAATACCTTGGGAAAGTAGTTCATCACGAATGCGATCGCTCAAAACAAAATTCTTGGCAATCCGCGCATCTTGTCTTTCCTGAATTTTCGCTTCAATTTCGGCATCGCTTAAACCCTTATTCACAGATGTTTCTACTTTCATCTCGGCTTCTAAACCCAAAACACCTGCTAAAGTAACAAGTGTTTGCCACTGTTTAAGTAACTCCAAAGGTGCTGTTTCAGTTTTCCCTTCATGGACAAAAATATTTCGCTCACGTCGCAGTTCTTTGGCTAATTCAAACAGTACTATTAAACCACCAGGGAAATTAAAGTCATTATTTACAGCTTCGATGAAACGTTCAATGAAGGAATTAGGAATTGATGAGTTCTTACTCCCCATTCCCCATCCCAATTGATACCCAAAAAGCAAACCTTCTTTCAGCGTGTGCCAACCGTTGGTTGCTGCCTGAATTGCTTCGTCGGTAAAATCGATTGGTGTGCGATATTGTGCCATCAGGACAAATAACCGCACTGCCATCGGGTCAACGCCTCGATCTAGTAAGTCGCGAATGGTGGTAAAATTACCTAAAGATTTGGACATTTTTTCGCCATCCACCTTCACCATGCCGTTATGCATCCAGTAGCGAGATAACGGTTTGCCTGTGACTGCTTCCGATTGGGCAATTTCATTTTCATGATGGGGGAAAATTAAATCTTCACCACCAGCGTGAATATCGATGGTTTCCCCAAGGCGATCGCGTACCATTGCACTACATTCAATATGCCATCCTGGACGACCTTTGCCCCAAGGTGATTCCCAAGCGGGTTCTCCCGGTTTTGCCGCTTTCCACAAAGCAAAATCAGCCGAATCTTTTTTGCGCTGATACTCAGGATCTTCTAGATCAACTCGTCCACTGGCACCAGCTTGTGAATTTTCTAATTTACGTCCAGAAAGCTTGCCATATTCAGGAAAGGCTCGCACTGAGTAGTAAACATCACCGTTACTTGGGTAAGCGTAGCCTTTATTTTCTAGCTCGTGAATTAGCCGAGTTATGCCATTCATTGTATGGGTAGCGCGGGGATATTCTGAGGCTTCTTTGATATTCAGCCGCGCCATATCCTCAAAATATGCTTTGATAAAGCGATCGGCGATCGTCTCCATCGTTGAGTGTTCTTGCCGCGCTCGATTCAAAATTTTATCATCAACATCAGTAAAATTCTGGACATAGCGCACTTCATAGCCGACAAATTGTAAGTAGCGACGCACTACATCCCAAACTATACAAGCTCTGGCATGACCCAAATGGCAATAATCATAAACCGTCACGCCGCAGTAATACATCTTAACCTTTCCTGGCTCGACTGTTTCAAAAGGTTCTTGACGACGGCTGAGAGTGTTGTAAACGGTTAGGGTCATAACAGAGTAATGCTCTAATGAGAAGATAAGTAATAATAGGGTAAGCAGCTGGGACGGATGTCCAGCATCCCTATGCTAGTGTTTTCTGGACTATCTGCGCTACATTCCTTAATTTTGATTTTTTTTTGACACAGCGCTATGCAATCAGCAGTGACTCCTGACCAATCTCAAGCAATGGATGCACCGAAACAAGGCTTGCCAGTAACAATTATTACTGGCTTCCTCGGTAGTGGAAAGACGACTTTACTTAATCATATTCTCACCAATCAACAGGGTTTGAAAACCGCTGTTTTAGTTAATGAATTTGGTGAAATTGGCATCGACAATGAGTTAATTGTTTCCACTGGCGAGAACATGGTGGAACTGAGTAATGGTTGTATTTGCTGCACCATTAATAATGATTTGGTGGATGCCGTTTACAAAGTTTTAGAACGCGAAGAAAAGCTAGATTATCTAGTTGTCGAAACAACTGGATTAGCAGATCCGCTTCCAGTCGCGCTGACATTTCTGGGTACAGAATTACGCGATTTGACTCGTCTGGATTCGATTATTACGGTGGTAGACGCGGCAAATTACAGCTTGGATTTATTCAACTCCCAAGCAGCTTACAGTCAAATTGCTTATGGTGATGTGATTGTTCTCAACAAAACTGATTTAGTTGATGAAGCGACTTTAAATGAGTTGGAGAAAAAAATAGGGGAAGTTAAAGAAGGAGCAAGAATTCTTCGCACCACGCGATCGCAAGTCCCACTTCCTTTAATTCTCAGCGTTGGTCTGTTTGAGTCTGATAAGTACTTTGACACTGTTGATGAGCATAATCACGACCATCACGACCACGATCATGACCATCACGACCACGACGATCATGACCATTCTACATGCGGTCACGACCATCATGACCACGACCACGAACATCACCACCATCATTCTGACCATTTAGAAAATGATGGTTTTACCTCACTATCTTTCCAAATTGACAAACCTTTGTCTATTAGGAAGTTTCAATATTTCTTAGATAACCAGCTAACTGAGAATATCTTCCGAGCAAAGGGTATTATGTGGTTTGACGAAAGTCCCAACCGTCATATTTTCCACCTTTGCGGTAAGCGCTTTACTATGGATGATGATGAGTGGAAAGGTGAAAAGAAAAATCAGCTAGTTCTCATTGGTCAAAATTTAGATCAAAATCAGTTGCTAGAACAGCTAGAAAAGTGCATTTGTGTTCCTTCCACAAGTCGCGGTCAGGGATTTGGAAAGTAATCTCTAGTCTTTTATAGTTATCTCTGACAATGGCTCTGTTAGTTTCACTTACATGTGAAGACAGAGCCTTTGCTTTGGCATTTTTAAAGTCATTATTGTACCTAAGTAGGTGGTTCAGATTAAATATAAAACCTCACTTGAAACTCCTCTCTTTACACTACGTAAAGAAAAGCTTTTATGCTGGGTGAGGTTTTACGGCAGATTGCGTTTTTATTGAATACACGTAGAGACGAAGCATGTGGAACGTCTCAGAGCGGGTTTTGGATTTTATGCATGTACCTCCTAAGGAGTGAAATATGCTGTATTTTATCAGGACTTGTCGTCAGACATCGCCCTTTACTTCCCCGTATCACTAGCTTCTTCACTTTCCAACCGCTGCACCTGTTCTACAGATAACCCCGTCACTTTCGCTACAATTTCCGGGGATATTCCTTCTCTTAGCAGATTGAGAGCAACAAGCTGAACACCTTCGGCACGACCTTCGGCACGACCTTCGGCACGACCTTGTTCTATAATTTCAGCTTTGAGAGCTTGATAAGTTACTGATTCTTGCATAAGTTCTTCTCGCAGCAATTGTTTAACTACGTCTTTCTCCAATACTAGCCCAGCCAGAATAAACGCTGATGCTGCAACATTACTTTGTGTAGATTGGTCGCTAATGCTAGAAATTTCTTCAGCAACTTGCCTTAATGTTTCAGTCCGGTCATTGGTATTACTTAATACTGCAAAGGGCAACAATCCTGGATGCTCCAAAAATACACTTGTTGGTTGCTCCCAAAGGCAAATGACCTGGAACCTATGAAAGGTTTCTTCTAAAGTGAATGTGGTTTGCTGCACAAGTTGTGAATTTGTTTGTTGCAGATAAATAACTACTTGACGCATTCGCTTGTTCTTAAAACGGCGATACACTCGTAGCCGATAGTCAATCATGCGAAATGGAATATCAACTTTGGGCAAAGTTTGGAATTCCAGGTGCAGCACGACTTCATCAGATTGAAGTAATATCAGCGCATCAGCCCGAATGGGTTCAAGGGAGAGTTCTGAAGGACTTAACTCTGTGAGTGCGATCGGTTCCCCTAGTAGCCAGGTGGCAAAATCACTGGGGAAAGTTTCAGCAAGAAATTTACAGGTATTATCGAACATTATGAGATTATCAGGTATTGACCGTTCAGCCGCTCCAACATTAGCCCAAGACTTATATAATCGTTTTGTCGCCAAGTTGCGGGAAACTGGTTTGCGGGTGGAAACTGGTCAATTTGGGGCGATGATGCAAGTGTCCATTGAAAATGACGGTCCTGTGACTTTATTACTAGAGCGAGAAGGTATATAAGGGTTTATACGTAATTAATAAATATCAGCAACGCTATACTAAGCAGTTCTAAATGATGAGACAATATTAAACTAACCATTACAAAAGTTTAAACTCTCTCATCATGGCTAATATCCAGTTTTCCAGAGGTATTAATGAAGAAGTTATTCCAGAAGTGCGGTTAACGCGATCGCGTACTGGTGACAGTGGTACAGCAACGTTTATTTTCACCAATCCTAAAGCTTTGGCTCAAGATGTTAGTGATGATATCACTGGCATGTATATGATTGACGAGGAAGGCGAAATTATTACTCGTGAAGTGAAAGCTAAATTTCTCAACGGCAAACCAGAAGGATTAGAAGCTGTTCATATAATGAAATCTACCGAAGAATGGGAGCGTTTTATACGCTTTATGACGCGGTATGGCGAGGAAAATGGATTAGAATTGAACAAAGTTTAATCACCCATTGGGCATTGGTAATAATTAGACATCTCCAAAAAAGATGTAGAGACGTAGCGTTGCTACGTCTCTACAAAAGTTTCGAGCAACGCATAATTAGTTTCTTGTCTATTCTTTCCCTTTCCCCTCTTCAACCACTGATTAGCAAAGTGTATGCAACAACCTCATCCTGACTCACCAGAAATGTCAGTAATTTGTGCTGTTATTACAGTTAGCGATACACGCACAAGTGAAACAGACAAAAGTGGACAGCTAATTCAGCAATTACTTCTGAATGCAAATCATGGTGTAGAAGCTTACACGATTATTAAGGATGAACCAGCACAGATTCAAGAGCAAATTCAATTGTTGGGTAAAAACGTTAATTTAGATGTAGTAATTTTCAATGGTGGCACGGGAATTGCACCGAGGGATACAACCTACGATGCGATTGAGAAATTGCTCTCAAAAACCTTACCAGGGTTTGGGGAGCTGTTTCGCTTTCTAAGTTATCAAGAAATTGGTTCGCGAGCGATCGCATCTCGTGCTATTGCTGGTATTTATCAAGATAAATTAATCTTCTCTGTTCCTGGTTCTAGTAATGCTGTGCAGTTGGCGATGTCCAAGTTGATTTTACCGGAGATGGTGCATTTAGTTAGCCAAATGCGGAAACAATAAGATATGAGCGGTTCACCGCTCACTACGAAAAAACCCCTCTTGATAGATGGGGGTTGGAAGATTTTACATTTTTCAAGGTATCAAAATTGAGCGATTCTCCGTAGGAGAGGCTACGCCAACGCCAAACTGATTACGGCTAAAATTGCTGCGATAATATAAAACACGCTAACTACTTGTTGTTCAGACCATCCAGTAAGTTCTAAATGATGGTGTAAGGGTGCCATTTTGAAAAGCCGCTTACCTTTACCATCAGGACCTTTTGTCGCTTTGTAGTAACCAACTTGCGCCATTACTGAAAGGGTTTCGACGAAGAAGATACCGCTAATAATAAATAGTGCTACCAGGCTGTTAGTCATCAATCCTACAGCAGCTAAAGCGCCGCCCAGCGCTAGGGAACCAGTATCTCCCATAAAAACGCGGGCTGGGTTGCGATTATGAGTTAAAAAGCCGAAGCAGCTGCCACTGACAGCAGCACAGAAAACCATCAATGGAAGGGACGTAGGGGCAATGATAACACCTAATGCGAAAATAGCGATCGCTACTGTTCCCGCTGCTAACCCATCAATTCCATCAGTTAAATTAGTGGCGTTACTTTCTGCTACTAAAACAAAACCAGCTAAGGGCCAGAATAGAAATCCTAGCGGTATTGAAAGACCGACAAAAGGCAAAGCAATATTCGTAATATTAGAAGGTTGGTTAAACATTAGCCACAAACAAAACAGTGCTGCAAAACCAACTTGCAAAGCCAGTTTCATATGAGGCGATATACCTTTATTAGACTTACGACGGAGAATTTGCCAATCGTCAATCCAGCCAATCAAACCGTAACTTAGTGTTAATGCGGAAACCGCAAGTACTTCTGTTGAAAAATTAGACCATATACAAGCAATAATCACCGCCACAGGCACAAAGAAAATGCCGCCCATTGTTGGTGTGCCTGCCTTTTTTAAATGAGCTTGGGGACCATCCTCGCGGATGATTTGTCCTGCTTTGAGTGCTTGCAGCCACGGGATCACCCAAAACCCGACGGCACTCGACAATAGCGCAGACAACAATAGTGGCAGGGTTAGCGACATACCCTGCCAAGGCAATCGGTTGCCCATCCAATCTAAACTTAGTGCTGCAACACTTAGTCCTACACCCAATAAAGAGACTAGACTGATGCCAGAAATGTTTAACCCTTGGTCAGGAGATAATTTAGCGTCCACGGATATTTCCCTTCACTCCACACTTGTATTCATTAAATTACGGGGACTATGCCACTCAGCCCCCTACCGACAAATTAATCGTCTTCTACGGGGACATCGTCGTCATCTTCGATATCATAATCAATTCCGCCGTCTTCTACACCCATCAAAGCTTCGACATCATCTTCACCAGATGAAAAATCTGTTTCTTGAACTTCACGCGCTATCAAACGATTATTTGACTGCAACCAGTCCAAGAGCGACAACTCTTGCTTTAATGGAATTACGGCGGCTCGTTGGTTGCGGGGTTCTTCACGTAATGGAGAATTCAACATATCGATGAAGGCACGAAAAGGCTACAGTGATAGACATTAAGAGTCTATCACTTGATATAGGCGAATTTAGTTTATCATTCAACTCTTCCATAGAAAAATCCGTCAAAAAATTTTTATTTAATAGCGGCAAGCGATCGCAATTGTAAATTCTCAATTAATGTTATGCGTTTATACATAGAACATTAATCTCTAATTAATACTGATATCTTTTGAGGTAATGACGCATCATGACAAAGGCAGATTTAATTAATGCAATTGCTTCTACAAATCGGGGAATTTTGGCAACTGAATTAGAAAAGCAGGCTATCTTAGTGGCTCTAGCTAATTTAGAAGATTTAAACCCTACACCTCGTCCAGTTGAAGCTGCTGATTTGCTCAATGGCAATTGGCGACTGCTATACACCACAAGCAAAGGGCTATTAAATCTTGATCGGATACCCTTTTCTAAAGTTGGTCAAATTTACCAGTGTATTCGCGTAGAAACTAATAGCGTTTACAACATAGCCGAAGTTTATGGCTTACCATTACTCGAAGGTTTAGTGAGCGTGGCTGCTAAATTTGAACCAGTTTCCGAGCGTCGCCTCAAAGTAAAATTTGACCGATCTATCATCGGCTTGAAAAAGTTAATCGGCTACAGTAATCCAGAAACTTTTATCCAACAAATTGAAGCTGGTAAAAAATTCACTGCAATTGATTTTCCGATTAAAAGCGGTGAACAGCAAGGCTGGCTAGATATCACCTATCTAGATAACGATCTCCGTATTGGTAGAGGTAATGAGGGTAGTGTGTTTGTCTTAACCAAAGCATAAAATGTTCCTCAAATAGTATTTGCGATTGAACTTAAGCGATTGTAGGTACTTTGTCAAGGGGGTAGTGGGGGAGATGGGGACAGGGGGGGGAAATATTTCTTCTTTCTTACCCTTACCCTTACCCCCTCTTGGGAATTCCCTTTACCCTTTCCCCTTTTCCGGTAAGTCTAATAGACATCTCCGAAACCCTTGTAGAGACGTAGCACTGCTACGTCTCTTGGGGTCAGATAACGCATCATTAATTTATGGAGATGTCTAATCTAATATAGATATAATTCCAAATCACGCTACTTCGATGCCAGTCGCACGTAAGTGGCTCCAAAATCTAAAATTCAAAATTGATGGATAGACGGTCTTTTATACTGGGTACAGGCGCACTGGCATCGCAACTGCTTGTTGGGTGTGCTGACAACAATCAGACGAAATTAAACGTGCAGCTATTGAAAGGCTCTATCCCCGGACAGGTGGTAAATCAATTTAGCAAAAGTTTACAGCAAAAAGCACAATTAAAGTTTGTCCCAGTAGGACAATTGCAGGATTTATTTGATCAATTGGAAACTTGGCAGGGGAAAACCAAAGTTACTGATGGTAAGGGATGGCTTCCCTCGTTCTCATTGCCGCAATTCCAAAAACCCGTTATAGCCGATTTGGTAACGTTGGCAGATTATACACTAAAAGAGGCAATTGAGCAAAAACTGATTCAACCATTGGAAGAATCGCAGCTAAAGCAGTGGTCTAATTTGCCGAAACGCTGGCAAGAATTGGTCAGACGTAATGACCAAGGTAACTTGGATGCTCAAGGAAAAATTTGGGCTGCACCTTACCGCTGGGGTAGTACAGTGATTGTTTATCGTCGCGATAAATTTAAAAAATTGGGTTGGACACCGAGAGATTGGGCTGATTTGTGGCAAAGTGAATTGCGCGATCGCATTTCTCTGCTCGATCAACCACGAGAAGTTATTGGTATAGTTCTCAAGAAGTTAGGAAAATCCTACAACACTGAAAATCTTGATCAAGTGCCTTCCTTGGAAAAGGAATTACGAACCTTAAATAAACAGGTGAAGTTTTACGCTTCTGATAAGTATCTCGAACCTTTAATTATCGGGGATACTTGGTTAGCAGTTGCTTGGTCAAGCGACATAGTGCGGATGCTGACGCGTTATCCAGAAATTGCCGCAATTATCCCCCAGTCAGGAACAGCAATGTGGTCAGATTTGTGGGTACGTCCTGTTGGGGCAAAAAGTCCTTTATCATCTGAGTTTATTGATTTTTGTTGGACTCCCAACATTGCCAAGGAAATCTCTTTGCTGACTAAAACTAATTCGCCAATTTCTAGCGACATTGCGACATCTGACATCCAGGAAACATTACGCAATCTTTTAGTGAGTAATTCTCAATTTTTTGATAAAAATGAATATTTACTGCCTTTATCCGAATCAACGCAAAAGCAGTATCAAGATTTGTTTGCCAGAATCAAAAATGAAGCATAAGGACTGACTCTTTTTCTATAAAGAGCGCCCTAACCCTAGCTTATTCTGACTATCGATCTTTATCATACATAAAATTGGACTTGTATTAAAGTTACAAGTATAAGTTGCTAAACGTTCTTGTTGATAGTTGAAAACCCGGATATTGTAACCGTAATTTCTGGCAAGGCTGCCGACACGATTCACGAAGTTGTATCGTTCTAAATAGTCTAAAATACTCCAAAATTGCTGGTTGACAATAACATCAACCCGTGCTTTTTGTGTACCGGCTGCTGGATATGCTATCCAGTTATCTAGCAACTTGTTCTCAGAGTTTTCTTTTGCCCACCATAAACTAGGAATAGTCAATTGCCCTTGGTTAATGGTGTTAGCTGTAATTACACCTTTTGGATTGTTCAATAAATCTAGTTCTAAAGGAGCGTCAGATGCTTCAGTTTGTGCTATTGATGGTTGACTTGATAAAAGGGAAATCGTGGTGAGGCTAATGCCTAAAAGTAGTGTAATTAATGACTTTTGAGCAACCATTTTATGTTTACGCATAACTTCTACCGTGTTCGACTTCTGTATTTAGCCCATGTTCGCGTAGCCGCGTGCCTCTAGGAGAGCGCAGCGTCTCCGACAGGAGAAGAGAAGCGTGTCCTTTAGGACAAGATGGGCTTTGTTTGTTTAGCCCCAAGCTTTAGCTTGAAGGCAAACTGAAAACCGCTATATTTAGATTTTTTCACACAATCAAACCGAATTCCTATAGGTTTTCATCAATTATTCAAAACCCATTACCCATTACATTTTTTAGACTACCGTTAATTTGTTAATCTAAAATCTTAAATTTAGAGATGAGTTTCAAAAAAAGCTACACTGAGAGCTTTGATACAAGAGTAAGCTGTTGTGTGAACCGGACTAAATGACAAGGATTGTAGCAGACTTTGCCTAAGACCGTCAGCAACAGTCACACTACCCCTAGTTCCAGCATTACCTCTACCCAACAGGTTTTCTGGCTTCCTTAGTTTTTTAAGGAAGTAAGCTGGTATTACAAATTTCCTTCAACAATCAGGGAACACTACAAGTAAGCACCTAAAACTGCTTGGATGAGATTTCAAGATTTATATGAGAAGAAAACAGATTCAGTTTTGTCCGACAGTTTTAAATTAGTTGATGCCAATTTCAATATATCTAAAATGACACTATGAAAATACGTCTACTTTCTAAACTAAAATTTGTTCCATCTCAACTAGTAGCCGTAACAGTAGCACTAACACTACTATTGTTTATTCCTCAAACTTGGCTGAACTGGCAAGCGTACTATAGCTTCGATAATATTACTGAACACGAATTTAAATTACAAAAATTGAGTGATCAAATTACTTATTTAGATGAAGTCTTAACCATGTCAGCTCGCATGAATGCTGCAACCGGAAACTTTGCTTGGGAGCAACGCTA
The DNA here is from genome assembly GCA_019358985.1 of Tolypothrix brevis GSE-NOS-MK-07-07A. Lineage (GTDB taxonomy): Bacteria > Cyanobacteriota > Cyanobacteriia > Cyanobacteriales > Nostocaceae > Hassallia > Hassallia brevis. The sequence goes on from JAHHIJ010000028.1 coordinate 48,721, forward strand.
TCGTCAATTTGAATCTCAACTGGATGTTGCCATCAAAGAATCTATTAAACTAGCTCCCAAAGCATATAAAAACGAGAATGCCAAAAAAATAGATGCGGCTAATCAAAATTTGGTTTCAATGGAATACGAATCTTTTAAGTTAGTTAGAAACAATCAAAAGGACGCAGCGCAGCTTTTATTATCCAGCCGCGAATATGAGATTCATAAAAAACTTTATGCTGATGGTGTTGCTCAAAGAAATCATAATATTTCATTTGCTTTGCAGCAGGAAGTTACTCAATACCGTCAAAGAATGTTTTGGGCATTTTTAATATCTATCATAAGTTTATTAATTCTGATTCCTGCATGGCTTTTAGTATTACGTTTATTGCAAAAATATTTGACAGCTAAAAAAATATCTCAGACTGCTTTAGAAGAAGCTAATTCTAGCTTAGAAATACAAGTTGCGACAAGAACAGAAAAATTAAACCGAAAAAATATCCAATTACAACAGACACTACAAGAATTGCAGGACACTCAAATACAGCTAATTCAAAGTGAAAAGATGTCTTCATTGGGTCAACTAGTTGCTGGTGTTGCTCATGAAATCAACAACCCAGTTAATTTCATTTATGGCAACTTAATATACTTTAGAAAATATACTCAGGAATTACTAACTTTAATCAACCTATATCAGCAACAAGGTTTTTATCACCCAAAAATAGCTAATTTTATTGATGAAATGGAGCTCAATTTTGTTATAGAAGATTTACCAAAAATTTTAGCCTCAATGGAAGTTGGTGCTGAACGCATCCTTGAGATTGTGCTAACTTTACGAAATTTTTCACGTCTTGATGAAGCAGAAATGAAACCTGTTGATATCCATGAAGGGATTAATAGTACATTATTAATTTTGCAGCATCATCTTGAAAGCTAAACACTGGTATTTGAGTGCAGATTCGTACCTCGGTAAATAAATAGTTGAAGATGAGAGCGTCAAAGCAAAAAAATCAATCTGTGTAAGTCATAAATTATTTGGTTGTTGGATTAAAGCTTGAAAGCGTCCATCGTCACGGATTTTATCAAAATCTGAGTGAGTTTGGATCGTGTGCAAATATTGTTCTGGACAGATAAAAATTGCTTGTTGCAAGTTTTCAATTGCGCTTTCGGTATTATTTTGTAAGGCATAACAGCGAGCTTTATTGTACCAGATTACGTGATCGTTGGGTTGGAATTCAATGGCACGATTGTAACTAGCGATCGCTTCAGAGTAATGTTGTAATTTTTCCCAAGTTATGCCTCGATTTAACCAAGCTTTATAATAATCTGGTTGAATTTCTAAGGTGCGATCAAAGCTGACGATCGCTTTTTCATAACGTCCCCAGTTACTCAAACTCGTACCTCGATTATGCCAAGCCATGACGTTGTTGGGGTCGAATTCAATAGCGCGATCGTAACTGTTAACAGCTTCTTCATAGCGTTCTAACTGTTTGAGGGCATTACCTTTATTATTCCATGCCCAATAAGCATTTGGTTGCAAGTTTGTCGTGCGATCAAAGCTGATAATTGCCTTTTGATAATGTCCCAAGTCGCACAAGGTAATACCGCGATTGTGCCAAATAGTAGCGGAATTGAAGTTAAATTCAAGAGCGCGGTCAAAGCTGTTGAGAGCTTCATCGTGACGTTCTACTTTTCCCAGAGCAATAGCGCGGTTGTGCCAAACCCAGCAAGCATCTGCACGTAATTCTAATGTTAAGTCAAAACAAGCGATCGCATCTGTGTGGTGCCCCAAGCAACCTAAAGCAAAACCTTTTTGCGATAAGGCTTCCGGATAATCTGGCTTACATCTAAGCGCTTTGTCGAAATTGGCGATCGCCTCTTCAAACTTTTCTGCTTTGTTTTGGCGCAATCCTTGCTGAAAATATAATTCCGCTTCTAGGTTGAGGATGATTTTCATAAACCTGGCATCTTCCCTTGGTATGATATTTATTTTCCAGATTCCCAAAAGATAGCATAATTAGAAAAAATATGTTTGTAAAAGCACTCAGCAAATTGCCAAAAACGCATGGTTCCGGCATTTCCAGATGTAGAGACGTTCCGATGGTTTCAGATGTAGAGACGTTCCGCCGGAACGTCTCTACCGGTGTCAAAAATGTGAGATCCTGAAGATAGTTAAGGACGGTCAAGGGAGTCTAAAGAGAATGCAACAACATGGGCAGTCAACGGTTGTAATTACCGGTGCATCCTCAGGAGTCGGTTTGCAAGCCGCAAGGGCGCTTGCCCAAACGGGAAAATGGCATGTGGTGATGGCATGTCGGGATATCCCGAAGACGGAAAAAGCTGCCAAAACTGTAGGAATGTCGCAAGACAGCTACACAATTATGCATCTCGACTTAGCCAGCTTAGAAAGTGTACGACAGTTTGTGAAAAACTTCAGAGAAAGCGGCAAATCTCTGGATGCTTTGGTATGCAATGCTGCTGTGTATCTGCCTTTATTAAAAGAGCCGTTGTACAGCGAAGATGGATATGAGTTGAGCGTTGCGACAAATCATCTCGGACATTTTCTCTTGTGTAATTTAATGCTTGAGGATTTGAAAAAATCTTCAGCTTCCCAACCAAGATTAATTATTTTGGGAACTGTGACGGCAAATCCGAAAGAATTGGGAGGCAAAATTCCGATTCCAGCACCTCCAGATTTAGGAGAACTCCAAGGCTTTGAGGCAGGTTTTAAAGCGCCGATTTCGATGATTAACGGTAAGAAGTTCAAATCAGGCAAAGCTTACAAAGATAGCAAACTTTGCAATGTTTTGACGATGCGAGAATTGCATCGACGTTATCACGAGTCAACTAATATTGTTTTCAGTTCTCTGTATCCTGGATGTGTGGCAACTACGGCTTTGTTTCGCAACCACTATCCGCTGTTTCAGAAAATCTTTCCACTTTTTCAGAAAAATATTACAGGAGGATTTGTCTCTGAAGAATTGGCAGGCGATCGCGTTGCCGAAGTTGTCGCCAATCCCGAATACAATCAATCTGGTATGTATTGGAGTTGGGGAAATCGACAGAAAGAAGGTCGTAAATCTTTTGTGCAAGAGGTTTCTAACGAAGCTAGCGATGATAATAAAGCTGAAAAGCTGTGGGATTTGAGCGCTAAGTTAGTTGGAATTGCATAATATCGACACATATATATAGCAGATTCCGCTTTCATGGAATACAAGAGACGTAGCAGTGCTACGTCTCTACAAGGAGAGGGGTTTTATATATGTACTTCATTTACCTCAAATCTGCTGTATTGATTAGACGTAGGATTGCTACGTCTAATCAAGGTTTTCGGGCAACGCATAATAAAAACACATCTCCAGAAAACAATGTAGAGACGTAGGATTGCTACGTCTAATCAAGGGTTTCGGGCAACGCATAGTTCATTTCCACTCCTATGTCTAAAGAGCGATCGATGTCTATTACAATAGAAAAGATTTTTAATGATGTCCAATAGACATCTCCAGAAAACAATGTAGAGACGTAGCACTGCTACGTCTAATCAAGGGTTTGGGGCAATGCATAGTTAAATTCGGTCGATGTCCAATATATTTTTTAGCCTTAATTAATATTTAAAAGATATGAATTATAGTGTGCAATGGAACTACGGCATCTACGGTATTTTGTTACTTTGGCAGAGGAATTGCATTTTGGACGTGCAGCGGAACGGTTGCATATTGCCCAACCACCTTTAAGTCAACAAATTCGCCAATTAGAGACAGAATTAGGCTTTGAACTATTTCACCGCACTAAAAGAAAAGTGGAGTTAAGCGAAGCAGGACAAGTTTTTCTTGACGAAGTGCAGCAAATATTTAAGCAATTAGAACAGGCAATTCAAGTTGGCAGGCAAACCAGTCGGGGGGAAATGGGACAACTGGTTATTGGCTTTGTTAGTTCTGCTCCGTATAATATTTTACCAAAAATTTTACGAGCATTTCGTGGCAGCGTTCCAGGAGTAAGGTTAGAGTTGCATGAACTAACGACAAATGAACAGTTAAGATGGTTGCGGGAAAGTCGAATTGATGTCGGTTTTGTGCGTCCACCTATAGAAGATGACATATTGAACTTTGAGACAATTTTTCAAGAGTCGTTGATAATAGCATTACCTGATACACATCTGTTAGCAAATCAATGTAATGTTTGTTTACGATCGCTGAAAAATGAACCTTTCATTTTATTTCCGCGTTTGTTAGCACCTGGACTCTACGATTTAATTATCAGTCTTTGTCTACAAGCGGGTTTTAGTCCCAATGTCACACAAGAAGCGATTCAAATGCAAACGATTGTCAGTTTAGTCGCAGGTGGTTTGGGTATTGCGATAGTCCCAGAATCTCTGCAAAATTTGCAACGAACTGGGTTAGTATATAAGGCTGTGAAAGAAGCGACTCCAAAAACAGCGATCGCTATAATTTGGCGAAAAAACGATACATCTGCCACCGTGCAGAAGTTTTTGGAGATAGTGAGACTTATTTGTAGTGAGGACTGAAGTCCTTAATCCGGAAGAGGACTGAAGTCCTCACTACGGTTTACGAAAAGTAGGTTTCGTTTTCGCGTAGGGTGAGGATTTCTACGCCGTCTTCAGTCACAGCTAGGGTATGCTCAAATTGAGCGGATAATTTGCGATCGCGTGTAACAGCTGTCCATTTATCGCTCTTGATCTCAACTTCCCAAGTGCCTTCGTTAATCATTGGTTCGATAGTAAAAACCATCCCCGCTCTCAGACGCTTGCCTCTTCCCCGCGTGCCATAATGAAGAATCTCTGGTGCAGTGTGGAAAACATTACTCACACCATGTCCGGCAAAGTCTCGCACTACAGAAAAGCCTTGGGCTTCTGCGTATTCCTGAATTGCCGCACCAATATCGCCAACTCGCGCTCCTGGTTTCACCTCAGCAATACCTAATCTAAGACATTCTTGTGTCACCTCAACCAGCTTTTTCGCTTTTGGTGATGGCGTACCGACGAAGAACGTTTTCGATGTATCGCCGTGGTAGCCTTCAACTAGTGGTGTAACATCAATATTAATGATATCGCCTTCTTTAAGAATTTGTTTGGCATTAGGTATGCCGTGACAAACTACTTCATTTACACTGGTGCAAATTGACTTGGGAAAACCTCTGTAGCCTAAAGGTGCGCTTTTGGCATTATGTGCCTGTGTCCAACGTTCGGCTTCATCATTGAGTTCCAAAGTGCTAACTCCCGGCTTGACCATTGGTTGAAGATGGTGTAACAATTCAGCTGCCAAACGTCCGGCTTGACGCATTTTATCTATTTCTCTGTGGGATAAAAGAACTATGGTTTCGCTTTTCATATAAATTTAATCTAACTGGGGAATGGTGTAGCGTGGCGGAAATAAAGCTACCGTTCAGAATTCCAAAAGCTCGAATGAGCGAATTGGGCGAATTGGGCGATCGCGTCTTTGACAGAAGAAGGGGTACTACCGATTTTGCGAGATCAACTAAAATGATTGCGTATTTGTTAGCGTGAAATCAACACATTAAAGCTTTTAACTTCAATCTCCTTCCCTTTATAGGGTACGTAGCAGACATTATGGGAAGCAGTGTATTTCCCAGGTATCCATTTACCTGCGACAACAGCATTACAGACATATACGGGTTCACCACCTTTTACGCCATCTGTTCCCCCAGTGATGGCACCTGGGGGTAGATCAAGATCGCTTGTAAGAGGTGCCCAGTGAAAATTATCTACAACGAGTACTTGATACTTATCGTATCCGGATTCGTTTCCGTTGTGAGGCACATAGCATTTTTTCTGTTTTGGAACTAACTTTCCAATACCTACACCGATTGAGCAAACATATAAATTTTCACCATCGAACCCACCGACTACAGCTTTTGGAGGTACATAACCATTTCTTCCAGTTACCCATCTGTAACCTGCTGCTGCTGGTTGAATAGCTGTCATTACAGCCCCCGTAGCTATGACAACCAAAGTTAATCCCATTATCAATTGTTTCTTCATCAGCTTAGTAAATTTTTGAGTATTATAATTAATTAAATAAAGTATAGTCTAATATATACATATATCCTCATTTTGCCGTAAAAGCTGTATGAAGCTCTCAGACTATGCCCAACATCTTGGAATTTCGTACCAAACAGCGTGGCGACATTTTAAGTCAGGAAAAATACCTTACCCAACTCAAAAGCTACCCTCCGGGACAGTGATAGTTGATTATGTCCAAGATTCAAGTATTGCAATGAGGGGTAATGCTGCTATTTACGCTCGTGTCAGCAGTGCTGAGAATAAAGATTATCTAGAGCGTCAAGCACAGTGTTTAACTGCCTACGCAATCGCCAGGGGTTACAAAGTCCAACACATTGTAAAGGAGACTGGGAGCGGATTAAACGACAATCGAAAAAAACTAGAAGCTCTTTTAAAAAAGGATGACTACGAAATATTAATTGTTGAGCATCGTGACCGACTTTGCAGATTTGGAAGTAATTACCTTGATGTCTTGCTTTCCAGATGTGGTGTGACTTTAGATATCGTTAATACAGTTGACGACAAACGCGACGACTTGATGACTGACTTAGTAGGGATAATTACAAGTTTCGCAGCCCGTCTTTACGGACAACGACGCGGAAAACGTAAGACTGAAAAAATCATTGCTACATTACAGGCTACTGATGAATAACTAAAAGAATAGTCAAATATATACAATCATGGTATGGTAGAGAAATGGCATACCAAGTTGAACAACATCAAATTAAACGAGGACATCAGTGGTGGGATTACTGTGCGGAGGTGTGTTTTGCATCTAAAAACCTTTTTAACACCGCTCAATACACTAATCGCCAGAGCTTTATTTATGGTTGTGGTGTATTGACTCAAGCTGAATTAGATAAAATGTTTAACTCAGATATCCATTACAAACAGATTCCCGCGAAAGTCAGCCAACTTGTTTTAAAACAAATTAGTGACTCTTGGCAATCATATTTTAAGGCTTCTTCGGCATGGAAACTTGATTCTTCTAAGTTCACAGGCAAACCAAAAATGCCAGGGTATTTAGATAGAGGTGGACGCAATTTGATTAAGTTCAACACTCAAGCTATTGGTGCAAAAGCCTTTAAGAGTGGTGTTATCGTACCATCAAAGTCACCCATTGAGTTACCTGTGAAACCAGGACTAAAGTTTGAGTCAATGGTTGAAGTTCGCATAGTTCCCAAGACTGGTTGTTATGTAATTGAGGTAGTTTATGACGATGGTAGCAAACTTGCACACATTAATGATACTGGGTTGGCAGCAGCAATAGATGTTGGTATTGACAACTTAGCTACGATTGTTTTTTCTGACCCAAAAATTCAACCGATTGCAATTAATGGTAAGCCATTAAAGTCTGAGAATCAATGGATGAATAAAGAAGTAGAGATATCACAGTTAAAAGGAAAGCGAAATATCGCCATCGTCATGAACGCTTCGACTTTCTCACAAGCCACTGATATCGACTATTTTATCACCAACGCTTCTACATCAATTGTCACACCAGAATGGATAGTTAATACCTATTCTCAAAGAAATTGGGTGGAAGTTTTTTACAGGGAAGCTAAGGGTTGGCTAGGACTAAAAGAATATCAAGTCCGGGACAAAAGAAGTCTACTCCGACATTTTACCTTGGTTTTTTGTGCCTATACTTTTATTCTTTGGCATCAGATGACTGGGGGTTTGAGACGAAGGTGGGCTTCTAAACCTTTGAACACTTTTACTGAAGCTTTAGAAGCCTTCAGAACGGCTATGTCTTATCGTTTTTTTGATTGGTTGACCCATAATCGTGACGTATTTGCCGCTTATAAAGCTAGTTTGGGCTACATTTGGGCTTAATTTTTGTTTAAGTCCCGTTAGGCTCATAAATTATATGGTTTGAGGTTTCTGTAGCGTTAGATTTATTGTATGCACTCAATTATCAAAGATTAATTATTATGAAATTTCAAGTAATTTTCACATTTGATTCAGAATATGAAGGTTACGTTGCTGAGGTTCCTGAATTTCCTGGCTGTGTAAGCCAAGGTAAAAGGTTGGATGAGGCAATTGAAAATATTAAGGATGCTATTATAGGTTATCTTCACGTCCAAACCAAGCATGGCAAACCATACGTAGCTAAAGAATTACAAACCTTTATCGGGGAAGTTTTAGTATAAATGGGACGTTTATCAAATATTTACGTTAAAGAAATTGTTTAAATTTTTGCAAAGTTTGATTCGATAAACAGGAATTACAGTAGATGAATTCCTAGATAATACATGAAAACTAAAAAAAGCGCGTAGTTTACCACCGCAGGCATCGCTATGAATCCACAACTCGCAGATAAAGTCACCACACTCGAAGAACAGCAATTTCTCTTACCTGGTTATTATACTTGGGAAGAATTTGAGAAAATTGAAGCTTTAACGACATCGCCTAGTTTAAGGATAACTTACCTGGATGGATATATACAATTTATGACTCTCGGTGAAGAACATGAAATGCTGAAAAAGGCGATCGCTATTTTGCTAGAAGCATATTTCTTTGAACTCAGTATAAATTTTATCCCTGTAGGTAGCGCTACTCGTCGTTCTCAAGAAAAAGGTGCTTCATTTGAACCTGATGAATCTTATTATTTAGGAGAAAAGAAACAAAATCCCGATTTAGCAATTGAAATTAATATAACCAGTGGCAGCATAGATAAACTAGAAAAATACAAACGTTTTCAAATCACTGAAGTTTGGTTTTGGGAAAATAATCAGTTGTCTTTATATCGACTTCGCGATGATAATTATCAACAGATTTCTCGTAGTGAATTGCTACCAGAATTAAATGTAAATTTCTTCGCAACTTGTGTTTTAATGCCCTCAATACTTGAAGCAAGGACAGAGTTTATTAAAGGAATTCGCTAGTAGTGCTACAGCATATTTCAGGTAAATGAAGTACATGTATAAAACCCAAAACCTTGTAGAGACGTAGCACTGCTACGTCTCTAGGTGTATTCGATTAGATCGATAGGCTGCTGCTGTAACTCAGCTTCTCTATCAACCCACACGTATAAATTAAATAACTAAGAGCGTAGATACCGAAAATACTTTTACCACAGCGTAACTCTTGCTTCATAAGTCTAGATACAATAGTAGCGGGTTAATCTGGAGGACTTGTCTAGTTATGCTGACAAAATGGGCAATAATCCAAAATTAGCGGATTTTACATAATAATGATTGTTATATAATACTAAACAACTCTTTTCGCGAGGATGGGAAAGCTGTGAGGGATGATTTAGAAGGCTTGGAGATTAGCCAAAAGCAACTACAAAAGTTGACAAATCTACCTGTGAAAGACGAATTAAGGATAATTGTTAACCCGATTAAAAGATTGGGACAGTTATTTATAGAAAAAATCAAAGGTTCTGAAGGTGCCACAGTAGTATTTATTGGATTTTCTATATTTGTTTTTAGCTATCTAATATTGGATGTAATGCTTAAAGTATTTGCTACATGGATAACAATTCCTTCATGGATATTGTTTATAATAATAACTTTATTTGGAGGTGGTATAACGCAAAGTATATTATATTTTTGGTGGAAAAAAAGAGGTAAGTTTTTGAGAAAGAATATTACACCATCTTTGGAAATTCTTTTAAATGATGTTGACAGATATAATTCTGTAATTAAAGCAATAGATATTAACGACCAAATAGAAGAAGCTGGCAATCCTGAAGTAACTTTAAAGGAAAGAGAAAAAGTACTTGACGCACTTAAGCTAACCAGAAATGATTTGATTCGCGCTTTGAAAACAGAAAGAGTTTTGAGAGAAAATAAAAATTTTATTATCAAAAATACAGATTTGTTTGCTAACAATTTACCGACTTTATCGGCAATGCAAGTTAGTGAACAAGCTACTGAACATGGAAGGTTATTAAATGAAGCATTGGAAATTGCCTTAGACGTGCAACTTGAAATGAGAAGGTTGCAGAGTCAGGGATAAAAGTCACGCATTCAAAAGTCATATTATGTCCGGCAAATCACAAATATTGTAGAGACGTAGCAGTGCTACGTCTCTACGACGGTTGTAACGTTTTTATTACTGTTAATTAAACGGACATGATATCAAAGGTCAAAAGTCAGATATTTTGCCTTTTACCTTCCTTCCACTCCCCCACTCCTTTTTTCTCTGACACTCTAGCCGCGTACAGTCTAATATAAATAAATATTAAATTAGAGCGATCGCTCATCGGTATGGACTGGAAAGAAATTCAAGGCAATTGGGTGTTAATTCCCCGAAATCCCATCGGTATCATCCATTTCCTGGGTGGTGCATTCGTTGCTACAGCACCTCATCTCACCTACCGTTGGTTATTAGAACAACTGGCGGAAAAAGGCTATGTTGTAATTGCTACGCCATTTGTCAACACATTGGATCATATAGCGATCGCTAAATCTGTAAACTTAAACTTTGATCGCGTTATCGAACGCTTACAGGATTCTTCAGCCTTACGCAAGCGCTACCTCCCCATCTACGGATTGGGACACAGCATGGGTTGTAAACTCCATTTACTCATCGGCAGTACCTTGAGTGTAGAACGCGCAGGTAATATCCTCATATCCTTTAACAACTACGCTGCACGGGATGCTATCCCCTTAGTGGAACAATTTAACACAACCTTTGCGATCGAGTTCACCCCCTCACCGTTGGAAACTAACAAGCTTGTGCAAGAACGCTACAACGTCCGTCGTAACTTGTTAATAAAATTTAGCAATGATACCCTTGACCAATCAGCAGGTTTAAAGGAAATATTACAACAACGCTTTCCAGAGATGGTGACAGTACAAACCCTGCCTGGAAGCCATGTTACACCCTTAGGTCAAGATGTTAAATGGCAACCTGGAGCATCCTTCACTCCCATTGATGCTTTGGGACAGTGGTTTAAGCAAGAAGTTTATCGCGACTTAAATCAACTAAAACGCGCTATGCTCTTGTGGCTGAATCCCCTTTCACCACCATAATGTTTTATAACTGTAAAAAATTGGGAATTTATTTTTCAAAATTTATTATTTACTCTTACCCGTAATTTCCCATGTTTCAAATCGTAGTAATTGATGATGACCGTTCAGTACAAATCCTGCTGAAAAGGATGTTGGAAAAACAGGGTTATGAGGTAATTGCTGCTAGCAACGGTTCTGAAGGAATCGCAAAAGTAATTGCTTGCCAGCCGGCACTAATTATTTGTGATTGGATTATGCCAGGATTAAATGGGCTGGAAGTCTGCCATCATATCAAGACAGATCCGAATTTATCGACAACATTCTTTATTTTATTAACATCTTTAGATTCCGTAGCAGATCGCGTCAAAGGATTAGATGCTGGTGCCGATGATTTTATTGCCAAACCCATTGAGCAGAACGAATTGCAAGCACGAGTAAGAGCAGGATTGCGTCTGCATCAATTAAGTCGAGATTTGCAATCTCAAAAGCTACTTTTAGAAGCGGAAATGGCAGAAGCTGCTGAATATGTGCGTTCTCTTTTGCCTCTACCGATGTCGGAACTCCTCACCATCAATTCTCGCTTTATTCCTTCACGTCAACTTGGTGGCGATTGTTTCGATTACTATTGGCTCGATCCTGATTATATGGCAATTTATTTACTAGATACTGCCGGACATGGACTTAAAGCCGCTCTTCCCTCTATTTCTGTGCTAAATTTACTTCGTTCTCGCGCTCTCAAAAGTCTCAATTACTATCAACCGAGTGAGGTATTAAGAGCGTTAAACGACACTTTCCAGATGAATTATCAAAATGACAAATATTTCACAATCTGGTATGGAGTTTACAACCGCATCAAGCGTCAGTTAATTTACTCTAGTGCTGGTCATCCTCCAGCAATACTAGTATCGGGCAAATCTGTTAATGTTACCGAAGTCAAACAATTAAGAACCCCCGGAATGCCAGTTGGAATGTTTCCGGAAGCAAAATATGTTGATGGATTTTGCAATATTGAAGAGTGCAGCACTCTTTATATCTTTAGTGATGGCGTTTACGAAATCACTAAATCAGATGGTACAATTTGGAGTTTAGATGCTTTCATTCAGATGCTGGTCGAGTTACAACATAGGAGTGAAAGGCAACTCGACGAGGTACTAAATTACCTAACCAATTTAAACTCCAAAGAGGCTTTTGATGATGATTTATCTATTCTCCAAATAAAGTTTGATTAACTAAATTCTGGAGAGTACATTTTGATTAAATTCTTCTTGGCTGGGAAATATTTCAAATACCTTATCCATACCAGTCAGTTCAAATAATATCCTAACTTGTTCATTAATCGAGCAGATAACAAGTTTAATGTCCGCATCTCGTAGAGTTTTGAAGGCTAACACTAAAGCTCCCAGTCCGGAACTATCTATAAAAGTCACATTTTGAAAATCAACTAAGATAATTTTCGCACCGCTGTCTGCAATTTCACTAATTTCTTGGCGAAACTCTTGGGATTCACTGGCATCTAAAATTCCACTGGGTTGAAAGACTTTGATTAAAGGACTCATCATATCTCAGGCAGTTATTGGTATAAATGATACAGCTTTTGAATCTGCATGTATGTATCGATCATAATTCATTTGAATAAATGTTGCAAAATAAAAATAATTAATAATTAATAATTAATAATTAATTCACAACCAGCAATTTGAGATGATAAACAGTCAGGTTGCCCTCGTGAAGTGAGTTTTCTCAGCATGGATGAAAATCTCTTTTTTAGTAGCTGTTTTTTTAAGTCAGGTTGGATGACTTAATAATAACTTCATAAAGAAGTAATGTTACGATTAAGTTTAGACGTTCCGCCGTGCTGTACTAGGACGGTTACGATGTTTTTATTACTGTTAATTAAAGGGACATGATATAATTTATCCTTGGCATAAAGGAATTACAATCATAAATTCAGCGCCGGTTCCTGGTTGTGAAATACATTCCAAAGAGCCGCTATGCCGATCGCTTATAATCTGGTAGCTAATGGAAAGCCCCATCCCAGTTCCTTTCCCAATCGCTTTGGTGGTAAAGAAAGGGTCAAATAATCGCGCTTTTACGGCAGATGGTATACCCAATCCATTATCGGCAATGCTAATTTTGACGCGATCGCCCTCCAGAAGTTCCGTACAAATACGAATCTGCGGGTTTGTCAATTTTTCAGGCTCATTTACTAACGACTCATCCAAAGCATCGATAGCATTCGCCAAAATATTCATAAATACTTGGTTGAGTTGTCCGGCATAACATTCCACTAAAGGTAAATTAGCATATTCTTTGATCACTTCAATCGCTATACGGTCAGGTTTAACTTTGATGCGATGATCTAAAATCATTAGCGTGCTGTCAAGTCCTTCATGGATATCTACTTTTTTCATCTCTGCTTCATCCATGCGGGAAAAGGTGCGTAGAGATAAGACAATTTCCCGAATGCGCTCTGCACCAACTTTCATTGATTTGAGAAGTTTGCGTAAGTCCTCTATCAAGAAATTTAAGTCTATATCTTCAATTAATTCTTGAATTTCGGGAACCGGATCGCCATAATGTTGCTCATATAACTGTACTAATCTTAATAAATCTTCGATGTAGTTGTTAGCAAAAGTAAGGTTGCCGAAAATAAAATTGACAGGGTTATTGATTTCGTGAGCAACACCTGCTAAAAGTTGACCTAAACCAGACATTTTCTCGCTTTGAATAAGTTGTATTTGTGTGCGTTGAAGTTCTTTGAGAGTGTTTTGTAGGTCTTCTGCTTGTTGCTTTAACTGAATTTCTACTCGTTTGCGATCGCTAATATTAAATGTTGTCCCCACCAATCGATAAATTCTACCTTCGCTGTCTTCAAGGGGATTAATTGTAGTCAACCACCAACTTTCTTCACCAAAGAAAGTCAAGCATTCTTCATAACTAATAGACTTAGCTGCTTCTTGGCAGCTTACGAAGTTCCGACGCACTTCTGCACCTTCAATTGCACCATGTACAGACTCAGGTGTTTTACCTATTACCTCAGCGCTACTTAGTCCACTGGCGCGTTCTGTAGCTGCGCTCCAACCAACATAGCAAAAGTCACCATCTTTGAGAACATCGATCACAAATATAGGATTTTCCGAGCCATCAAAGACTGTGCGAAGGAATTCTTTTTGCTGTTGCAGTTGACTTTCTACTAGTTTGCGTTGCGTAGCTTGCCGATAGGCATAGCTGATGTCTTCGGCTGTAACAAGAATACCTACCACATTACCCTCAGCATCCAGCAGAGGAATTTTATTAGTATCTACCCATCCTTCCTTGCCATCAGCCGTCTTTAGTGGCTCAATGATATGTAATTCTGCCACACCAGATTCCATCACACGGCGATCGCATTCTCGAAACCACTCAGTTTCTTCTTTTTTCCAAGGCAAATCATAGTCACTCTTGCCAATAATATTTTCTGGCAAACCTAAACCTGCAATAGAGGCAAATTTTTGGTTACAGCCAAGAAATAGAGAATTTCTGTCTTTCCAAAAAATTAACTGCGGGATGCTATCCATTGCCAACTGCAAAAACTGTTCTGACGATCGCAGTTGATTTTCTATCTCGATGCGTTTTTTAATTTCTTCCTTCAACTCAACAACCATGCGATTGAGTTCAGCAGTGCGTTCTTCTACCCTGGCTTCTAATTCCTCATTTAATTCCTGTCTCGGTGGACAATTATTGCTGAGTACATTTATTTGAGACACAGACTCATTTCTGTTGTTATCGTTTTGCATACTCTAAGTCCTTTGTGCTAGCGTTACATCCACCAATAGAAGTAAATTCGATACACCATTGTTGTAACTTTCAAGGCGATCGCTTCTAGTTTACTATTCCCAATCTTTTTAATTTGTCAACATTTTAATTAGACATCGACCGAATTGAACTATGCGTTGTCCCAAACCCTTGTAGAGACGTAGCACAGAATAGTCTCTACATTGTTTTCTGGAGATGTCTATTGGTATTAGTGGTTAGTTGATGGTTGTGAGGATAATCCCCCTTGTCCCCCTTGTCCCCCCCCTCTCCCCTCTCTCAAACTAAACTGACTTTAGCTCGATAAAGCAACCTATCACCTTGACGGTAGCCTGTATAACGTATCTTGACTTTTTCTCCAGGTTGTGCAGTGCCTTCCATCAATTGATGTATCTGGGGATCATAGGATAATTCTGCTCCCACGGGTGCGATCGCTTCCACTTTCCATTCTTGTAATAATTTTTCTAAAGGTTTTTGTACCAAAGGCAATATTTTTACCGCTGCTAGCTGCGGATTTTCTTGCGCTTTGTGTGCTGCGGTGGGAAACTGCAATAACAAAGACTCTAGCAATTGCAAACTCGTCTGCTGAAACTCACAAAGCAATACTTCCCGCTGTTGTTCTAATTGCACAAGCGATCGCTCATACTCTATTTTTAAATTTGTTATTTCTTGTAATAATTCTTGATTTGATGCAGTCTCTTTCACCAACTCCACCTGAGAAAAAGTTGTGATTAATTCACTCAACGTCATCTGTAACACTTGCGACAGCTTAAGCAGTATCTCCACTCGCATCTGCGTCACCTCTCCCCGTCGCAACCGCAAAATTTGCCGCTCTGAAACACCAGCAGCTTGACTCAAAGCTTTAAAACTAGAAACACCCACACGTTGCATTAAATTTTGCAACGTATGAGTAAAATTTAACGAAAATACCTCATTCATGCTTCGTAGTAAGCGCTTCAGCGCTTAATATCATTCTTCCAGCAAACTTCTCAACATCCAAGCAGTCTTTTCATGAACCTGCATCCGTTGAGTCAACAAATCCGCTGTCGGTTCGTCATTCACCTCTTCTACCACAGCAAAAATAGAACGTGCAGTTCGCACCACAGCTTCTTGTCCTTCCACTAACAACTTAATCATGTCGGTAGCTTTAGGAACTCCTGGAGTTTCGGCGATGGAACTCAGTTTGGCATATTCGCTATAAGTTCCCGGTGCAGGATAACCCAGCGCTCTGATGCGTTCGGCAATTAAATCAACTGCTAGAGCTAACTCTGTATACTGTGTCTCAAACATGAGATGTAAAGTTTGAAACATCGGACCTTTGACATTCCAGTGGAAATTATGAGTTTTCAGATACAGCGTATAAGTGTCAGCTAACAGATGCGATAATCCATCGGCAATTTTAGCCCGACTGGTATCGTCAATACCGATATTTACGTTTTTGGGTGTTTCTTGTGTTTGCATAAAATTCTCCGGATTATTGGTTATTCGTTAGGGGTTACTTGTTGGGGGTTAGTGGATGGTGGTTAGTTGGAGCGTGGATAGTGCTCAAGCAATATTGATGCTCCAACTATTAAACTTTACCGAAAAGGGGAAAGGTTAAACGGAAAAGGGACTCATTAAGAACAAAAAAGAACCTTTGCTCTTTCCCCTTTCCCCTTTCCCCCTCTTTTTCATGCCAAGTGCATTTTCAAAACGCTCTTGGGTGCTTTGCGGACTCTAGCTAAGACTGTTTCTTTGCCTAAGCGCTGACAAGCTTCGTAACGATGGCAACCTGAAAAGCCATAATACTGTCCATCTACTTCTAGGACATCTATCGGTTCTTGCTGCCCAAGAGCTTGAATTGATTCCATTAAGTCTTGCACTTTTTGCGGATCGGTGGCACGGGGTAAAGGACGTTTTATCTGATTTAGCGGAATTTCTTGTACCCTAACCATAGGGGATATCCTTGTCTAGTTCTTTTTTTGTGTTTCTACGTAAATCATAGTCGTTATGACTTCGTTTTGCAAGTTTTTCATGCAAAACAAGTAATGATATCATTAGGTAACTTATGCGACAAAACCACTACGCTGTCAAGCAAATTGATCGTTCACCCCAAAGTCTGACTGGGAGCAGAATCAAGTTAGTTCCGATGAAAATCACCTTATCGGGGTTTTCTTACACAGTATTGACGATATTTTGCTTATTGGGGCTGACTGGCGCATCAAGTCCTGGGAGCAAAACAAAAGATGTAGAATTAAGAATTGGGATTGTGCAGCGATTTGGAGATAAACCGACACAGCAGCTGCAACTAGAGCCGACAAAAGGCGATCGCTTAAAACTGAAATTTACGACAAACAAAACAGAGCAAACCCTAGTTACCGCAAATCCGGTAAAACTGGAAACAGTTATGCAAGCTTTACCTCAACCAATAGTTGAGGAGAAAGTAGTTTTAGGCACTTTCCGTACCTTTGAAACTGCGGAAGACAACGCCCAAGGCTGGCGGAAAAAGGGAATACAAGTAGAAATAGCCCAGCCAGAACGCTGGGAAGTTTGGGCGAAACGTGATGTATACAAAACTCCGTTATTGCGGCGCTTGTTATTGCAAAGTGTGCAAAAAAATACAAAGGCAACTACAGTATACATCGACACCCAAATTCTCAAACAAGTGCCGCGAGTGAGTTGGGTAGTAAATGGCAAGCGCTATAGCCCAAATAATTTAGAAATTAGCACCGATAAAAACTTGATTCGGGTGAGTGAAGGTAAAAAACCAGAAAATGCTCGTCTTTATCCAGGTCGGTTGGAGTTACAATCAAATGCCTATGGTACTTACACTTTAGTCAACGAAGTGCCTTTAGAAGCGTATTTGCGCGGCGTTGTGCCTTATGAAATCGGCAATTCAGCCCCTGTAGCCTCTCTAGAAGCCCAAGCGATTTTGGCGCGGACTTACGTTTTGCGGAATGTACGGAGATTTGAAGTAGATAATTATCAATTATGTGCGGACACTCACTGCCAAGTTTATTATGGGCTGAATGACGTTTCTCCTGCCACAGATAAAGCGATCGCCACCACAAGGGGGATGGTACTAACTTATAAAAATGAGCTAGTGGATGCATTATATTCTTCCACCACAGGCGGTGTGACAGCTTCCTTTAGCGATGTTTGGAATGGCGACGATCGCCCATATTTACGACCGGTGCTGGATGCAGCGGTTAATTTTTGGAGCTTATCGGATGAGAGTTTAGCTTCCGAAGAGAACTTTCAGCGGTTTATCAGTCGCAAAGAAGGATTTAACGAAAGCGATTTCGACCTGTTTCGCTGGCGGAAAGAAAGTAAACTTGAAGACATTACCAAAGGCTTGCAGAAATTTCTGACAGTGAAAAAGAGTCCCTTTGCCAAGTTTAAAACCGTTAAAGAGATGACGGTAGTAGAGCGCAGTCAAAGCGGACGCATACTCAAACTAAATGTCAAAACTGATATTGGCACTTTTAGTTTACATAAAGATGAAGTTCGCAGCGCCTTTGCCGCACCCAGAAGTACACTTTTTTATCTGCAAGCCTTGAATAAAGGCGAACCTGGTCTGTGGGGGTATGCTTTTATTGGGGGTGGTTTAGGACATGGAGTTGGTTTGAGTCAAACTGGCGCCCAAACTTTAGCTAAACTGGGTTGGGCAAGTGCCAAAATCCTCCAATTCTACTATCCCGACACTCAAATTCAAATTTTGAGCAGCAACATTAAGCCTTAGTACGAATTCCCGCGTCAACGGGAAGAGCGCTCTTCCCGTTGACAAAATACAAATGTGTACCTTTTGTCAGTTGGTTCGCTAATTTAATTATCATTATTAATAAATATTGAAAAACTACAATAAAGTACTGCCATACACTCATGTTAGCATACTTGAATAAAAGTCAATAAACGTTAGCAAAGAGTTAACTAGTTAACGTCCTCTGTTAACTCTTCGAGATATTTTTTTCCGAGTTTCCTGGTTCAAGAGGTTGCTTGAGCGATCGCCGCCTTCGGGTCATTGGACTTCTCGTAATAGGGATACAAAAATGTAGCGTAAGCCACATCGTGAAAAAACAGCTTGAAAGATAGTTCCAAGTCTTGGGTATTGTAATTAATCGGCGAACCCACGATAACTTCGATTTTAACTGCAACAGCAGAAGTCCCACATCTGTACTGTACTCAGTCAGTGTGGGATGAATGCGCGTGAGTAAGGAACTGACCAACAAGCGATATTGAATGCAGTTCAATTAGTATCGTTGGTCGGTGACGAACGAACCTTTTCTGAGTTAAGTGAATCTATCCAGTCTTCTACTAGAGATGTAATAGTTTTGTCTTTCTTTGCAGCATAGGTTTGCAACACTAACAGTCTTCTTTCGCTAATTCTCAAGCTTAGTCTTTTATTTTTCATGGCGGGTGTTCATTGGCTATCCTTTATGTTATCATACCGATAGGTCGAAACAAAGGGAACAAAATGAGAACATCTTATCAATACCGACTAAAGCCAACTAAAAAGCAAGCTGAAATTATCGACAACACATTAGATATGCTGCGTTGCCAGTACAATTATCAGCTTGTTCAAAGGTTCGATTGGTACGAGCAAAACCGTTGCTCTATAGATAGATGTTCTCTTGTTGTTTGCCATATTCCAGAGTTAAAAGACAAACCTAATAGGTTTAGTCAGCAAGCGACGTTAACCCAGCTAAAGAAAGACCGTCCTTGGTACAAAAATACCCACTCTCAAGTTCTACAGGAAGTCCCAAAAAAAGTTGAGATAGCTTTTGACCGTTGGCTAAAAGGTGATGCCAATGGCAAGCGTAGTGGCAAACCGAGATTCAAGGGTAAAGGGCAATACAAGACTTTCACTTATCCACAATTCAAAAGGGAACATCTTAATAACGAAAAAATAACATTATCTAAAATAGGCACAGTCAAAGTAATTATTCATCGCCAAGTGCCGGATGGTTTTGACATCAAGACAGTTGCTATAACAAAAAAAGCGGATGGCTATTACGTAAGTCTGAGCGTAGAAGATAAAACTGTACCGACAATTAAGCCTGATTTTGATGTCAATAATATTGTTGGCATCGATGTAGGATTGATTGATTTTATTGTTACTTCTGACGATGAAAGAATTGCTGCACCAAAGTTTTTTCGTAAAGCTGAACGTAAATTAAAGTCGGCACAGCGCAGAGTATCAAGACGTAAAAAGGGTTCTAATCGTCGTAAAAAAGCTATTCAGAAGTTGGGTAAACAGCACAAAAAAGTAGCTGATACTCGTAAAGATTTTCATTTCAAGACGGCTAACAACTTACTCAAAAAGTATGATGTTATAGCTGTAGAAAAACTGAATATTAAAGGACTTGCTAGAACGAGACTGGCTAAAAGTATTAATGATGCTGGATGGGGACAATTCTTGTCAATATTAAAAGTCAAAGCCGAAAATGCTGGACTTTTGGTAGTAGAAATAAACCCAAATGGTACAAGTCAAGAATGCTCTAGTTGTGGTCATATAGTCAAAAAGGCACTGTCAGAAAGAACGCACAATTGTCCTAATTGTAAGGTTAGCTTGTGCAGGGATCTGAATGCCTCTATAAACATAAAGGCGCGTGGGACACACGCCCTCAAAGCTCAATCAATGTCTTCATAGAAGAGTCATTGAGAAGCCCACACTCACCCGGAGGGGAGTGTGTGGAGCATGTCACTATCCCAGTATTTTTAGAAAAATGCAAGGACAGTTGCAAAAAAAGCAGACACAGTAGAGAAATTATTTTTCCCCATTTGTGCTGCTTCTTTTATTTACCTGTCTCTACGTGCGCGATCGCTTTTGTTTTTATCGTAGACTTACTGAAACGCCAAACTCTTAGTAAAGTTCTTCTTCTTTGTGGGTTTCGATTGTGCAGTCTCCGGTTGGGTAAGCCACACAAGTCAGAATATATCCACCTTCCATTTGGTCGTCATCTAAGAAAGACTGGTCAGACTGGTCTGGAGCAGCACCGGATACTAGCTTACCAGCACAGGTTGAACAAGCACCAGCGCGACAAGAATAAGGTAGGTCAAGACCCGCTTCTTCAGCAGCGTCTAGAATATAGGTATCATCAGCAACGTCGATGGTTTGGTTAAGACCTTCAGCTGCGTTGACTAGTGTCACTTTAAAAGTTGGCATTTTTTAATCCTCTCTTTTGCAGACCGTATAAGTTATCCTAAAGCAAACTGTCGGCTGAACTGACTACTTCAGCCGTTTATTCAAATTTGCTTCAATTCTGATACTACGAGAAAAACTAAACGATGTAACTGGAATTTGAACGCGATTAGTAATGAAATTTAGTTAGTTAATCCTGATGAGTTTTACTTATATATTTTTCCTGAGATGGATGCTACCAGAAAGGACTATAATCTAGAAAAATCAGGAATTTATGGACAAATCACTCTCGTTTACGGAAATTGCCATTGGCGGATCAGCTCTGCTGAAAGGTTTAGAAGTTTACTAAAGCGTTATAAACGGCTGAAGCAATTAACTCAGTCCTATACAGAAAATCGATAAACTGAATTGGGAAGTATATGTACGATTCATCGGCTTTTGTGGAAAAAGCAAGTTTGGGCGTGGGTTTGATTGGTACAGGGTATGTGGCAAAATTAAGATCTGAAGCATTTGTTCATGATGAGCGATCGCATCTACTTGCCTTTGTTGGTAACACAAAAGAAAAAACAGCATCTCTAGCTTCACACTACCAAGCAGAAGCCATGAGTTCTTGCCAACAGCTACTAGAACGCGAAGATATAGATTTGGTGGTAATTTGTAATGTAAATCGAGATCATGGAGCGATCGCTAAAAAAGCACTCCAAGCTGGCAAACATGTAATTGTCGAATATCCCCTGTCTTTAGATGTGGTAGAAGCAGAAGAACTCGTTGCCTTAGCCAAAGCTCAAAATAAACTTCTCCATGTCGAACATATTGAACTTTTAGGCGGTTTGCATTTAGCTTTAAAGCAATATCTACCACAACTTGGGGAATTGTTTTATGTGCGCTACAGCACTATCAAGCCGGAACACCCCGCACCGCGTAAATGGACTTTTAGCCACGATTTATTCGGTTTTCCCTTAATGGGTGCGTTGTCTAGATTACATCGATTCACCGATTTGTTTGGTGAAGTGACCACCGTAAACTGCCATCAACGATTTTGGCAAACAGAAACAGAATATTACCAAAGCTGTTTTTCCATTACTCAACTCTGCTTCAACAGCGGACTTTTAGCCCAAGTAGTTTACGGTAAAGGTGAAACTCTATGGCAAGCAGAACGCAAGTTTGAAGTTCATGGTGAAAATGGTGGGTTAATTTTTGATGGCGATAAAGGAGTTTTAATAGAAAATGGGAAAACAACGCCGATAGAGATTGGTGCAAAACGGGGTTTATTAGCCAAAGACACAAACATGGTGTTAAATCGTCTTTTTAATGGCACTCCTTTGTACGTTACTCCAGAGGCAAGCTTATACACCTTAAAGGTTGCGGATGCCGCAAGGCAAGCAGCCGAGACTGGTTTAACTATGTATATGAATCGTGTCGATGATGCCTAAAAATCTCTCTAATAAGAGTCTGCTGTGTTGATAGTTCCTAATTCAATAGTCAAATATAAGCAGACCCGCTCATATCTTTCAAATCAGGCGCTTTAAACGGCAATACCTTACTTACCTCACGGACGCGAGTGATATTCAAGTTGATCCGTCTGGGATGTGCTACCACACAACCACTATTCCGCCCTACAATCGTCTTGAGTTGCCCGAAAGAGTTAGGAAGTACTTTTCTGCCGATGTTGAAGCCGCCATTAACATCTGCATGAATCACCGTCCCATTACCAGAACGGTATTTTTTCGTTTGATAGCGAACACCTGACGGTAGAGGTAATAGCAAAAATGCTTCATTGCCATAAAGACACCGTTTGTGAAGCCCGGAAACGCCTTGTAACTCGAGGGTTTGCGGCGGCCCTGGAGCGCAAGAGGCAAGACCGTTTAAATAAAAAAATACCGCAAATACACGCATCAAAACGCCAACCTATCAGCGTTCATCTGCGTGCATCTGCGGTTAAAAACTCCGACCTTAATTAATGCACTAACTCAATCCCGCGCTTCGCTAAAGCTTGCGCTGTCAAACCATTAAACGCCATCAACTCACCAGCACTCGCAGTAGTTTCCCCACGCTTCCATGCGAAAGTATCGCGCTTACAAGTACTTCTTAACATAATTGGTTCCAGCATCGCAGAAGCACCACCAGTAACACCAATCAACGCATCACCACCAAATAACTCAGCAAATTCTTCATCATCCAAAAAGCCACCATCGGCTTCAGAACAAGTATCCCAAGCAGTATCATCAGGACGATACAAACGACGGGGATTAATAACAGAAATTATCTTCACACCAATACCTTCAGTTTCTAAGAAAGCTGCCGCTTCAAATACTGGCATTAAAGTCATATCACCAATAACAGCAAAGACAACTTTCTTACTTCCACCTTGATTAGATTCGACTTCATGCAACAACACCGCACCATCGCGTAACCCTTTTTGAGTTTGTTCAAAGGTGGTTCTAATTGGCAAAGGTGACTTACTCGCAGTAATCACAATTCCCTTATTTTTGGTTTTCAATGCCCAGTCATAACAAACTTGGATACTGTTAGCATCAGGTGGAAAAACTGGGAATACATTACCATTTCGCATCATCGAAGCGAAGTAAGCTTCAATTTCTGGACGTTGGTGAGTCCATCCGTTGCGTCCTTGCTCTAAAGCACCTGCTGTAAATAAAGTAATTGTTGAGGGAGTAGGACGCCGCAATTCTGCCATTGCTTGAGTTACCGTTTGGAAAATTGGTAATCCGTTGATGGCAAAAGATTCATAAGAACACCATAAAGTTCTCGCACCCATCAAACATAAACCAACTGCTAAACCTGCACAAGCATCTTCACTTAAAGGTTCATAAACTTGTCCATTTGGTGCTTGGTTGTATAAGTCATCTTTTGTCGGATGGATAATCTTTAATGCTTGATTTATGTTGGCAATTCCTGATGCTTCATTTCCATCAGCGTTGGTGACGAGGAAATTTTGATCTTTCTGTCCAACTATTCCTACTAATCTTCCCATTGATGTTGTAGAAACTTTCGGATCACCACCAACAGCATATTCTTCTAAAGGCAATTCGCCTAATTCTGGTAATTGTAATTCAAATTCTGTGACAACTGTTTTCGCAGCAGGTCCACCACCAGCGCGTTCCGCATTTGTTCGCACTAATTGCCAAGCTTCTGCTGACAATGCACGCCGTTGTAATGCACTTACAATATGAGGAGCATCAAGGGTATCTTTAGGATATAAATTGTGTGATTTTGCACCTAATGCGTGAACTCCTGCACCTTTCAATTGTTTAATGATAAACACAGTAAGTTTACCGCCAAGTGCAGATTTAGCAGCTTTATCTATACCCGTTAATACAGATGAAGTAAAAGCTAATCTTTGTTCAAAGGAAAAGGCAGTACTATCAACATAATCGCCTGTTTGATTTTGGTCGTCAAAGTCTTTGGCATCGACTAATATAACTTCGGCAAAACCGTTACCTTGCCAGTATGCGATCATTTGTTCGTTGGTTTTGAGGGAAACCATGCTATGATGTTCCTGACTGTAACCGTTCCATACCAACACTGGCAAGAAGTTGGTGACAGTTGGAAAAGCAGTATTGAAGTGTGCGATCGCACTGATGATGTACGGTTCACCCAATCCACCATCCCCAACAGTGAAGGGAAACAGCTTATCTTGATGTAGCTTTGCTGCTGACATGGCAAAGTGTTGCCCTTGTCCCAAAGGTCCTGCGGGTGCGAGAATACCGGGAATGTAGCCGGAAAGGTGTCCTAAAAGTCCGTGCTTTTCGCGGAAGCGATCGCGTAACTGTTGTACTGTATAAATGCCCATATCCTCCAACGACCGATCCAAGAACATCGCACTATAAAATCCAGGGGCGTGGTGTCCCACTTCCGTGATAATGTTCTTATGACCCAACATCACCAACGCTGCATAAGCTTCGGCTTGGGAAGCAAATCCACCTGGATGTCCAGAAGCTTTAGAAGCAGTAACTTGTAACGTTAAATAACGCAGGGCATCAGCTGTAAGCAAAGTCTGATATACTGCCGGTGGATCTTCAGGATTAGCGATCGCTACTTTACCAGATTCTATAGCAGGTGTTCCCCCATAAGTTTCAAAACTGGGCAACGCTTCCCCAAAATATTGAATTCCCTCGCAAAAATCCGGAGACGCTGAAGTTGCTTTTGGTGTAATTGCAGTCATGGTCAGTACCTTGTAAATAAAAGGAGATGCTGTAAATGCTTATCCAAGTTAACAAGAATTTTACAACTTTCAGGTTGTAAAAATTTATTGCTATTACGCAACATAAAGATAATTAAATCCAATACAACTTAAATAAAATTAATTATTTTAAGTTTGTTAAAGTAGCAGAACAGGATAAAAACAGCTAATAAAATAAATGAACCTACCAAACGGTCCGCAATCACCTTCGTTTGTACAGATACTGAAGTTCATTATTAATCCTATATCGTTTACGGAAGCCTGTGCTAAACGCTACGGAGATATCTTTACATTGCGGTTGAGAAGTCCCGTAGTTATTGTCAGTAATCCCCAAGCAATACAGCAGATATTGACTAACGATACAAAAGATTTTACGGCTCCATCGACGGGAAACAAGCCTTTTGAACCATTGATGGGAAAGCATTCTGTAATTATGGCAAGCGGTGCGGCACATCGTCGTCAACGTCAATTATTGATGCCGCCGTTTCATGGTGATAGAATGCGAGTTTATGCAGATATTATCAGTGAAATTACTGATAATGTCATGAGTCGGCAAGAAGTAAGCAAACCCTTCTCTGCGCGGGACGCGATGCAAGCTATTACTATGCGGATTATAATGCAAGCTGTGTTTGGACTGTATGAAGGCGATCGCGCTGCCGAACTAGAAAGACTTCTCGGTTTAATTCTGGAAGCGGGAGGAAGCTCCCCCCTAAATGTTGCTTTTCTGATTTTCCCGTTTTTGCAACGCGATTTAGGTCCTTTTAGTCATTGGGGAAAATTTCTCCGCCATCGGGAGCGAGTTAACCAACTACTCTATGCCGAAATTAACGAACGACGAGAACAACCTGATGCAACGCGATCAGATATTCTAAGCTTGCTGATGGCGGCGCGGGACGAGGCGGGAGAACCGATGAGCAATGAAGAGTTACGCGATGAGTTGATGACGCTGTTGATAGCCGGTCATGAAACTACTGCTACTGCTTTAAGTTGGGCGCTATATTGGATTCACAAGCTGCCAGCAGTGCGGGAAAAATTGCTAGAAGAACTTGATAATTTGGGTGAAAATTCGGACACTAACGCAATTATCAAGTTACCATATCTTAACGCTGTTTGCAGCGAAACTTTGCGGATTTATCCGGTGGCGACACTAACTTTTCGCCGAGAGGTAAAAACCCCCGTCTCTTTGTGCGGACACAAGCTTGAATCGGGTACATCGGTGATGGGTTCGATTTATTTGACGCATCACCGCGAAGATTTATATCCAGAACCAAAGCAGTTTAAGCCTGAGCGCTTTTTAGAAAGACAATTTTCTGCTTATGAACATCTGCCTTTTGGGGGAGGTGCTAGGCGCTGTATTGGTATGGCTTTTGCTCAGTTTGAAATGAAGGTGGTATTGGCGAAGATTCTTTCTAATTTTGATTTGGCACTGGTTGATAATGGTGATGTTAAACCGAAACGTCGTGGTTTGGTGACTGGACCAGATCGCCCCATTCAAATGGTTGTTAAGGGTAATCGTCAGGTTAAATATCCCACTTTGACATCTATCTCTGGTTGAGTTTTTAATTGGCAGGTTGTGGAAATTAATTATGCGTTACCTAGAACCTCTAAAGACGTAGCATTGCTACGTCTCTACGAATGTAAAGACGTTACGAAAGGAACGTCTCTAGGAATGTAAAGACGTTCCAGCGGAACGTCTCTACGACGGTAGGTAGGTTTTTACTACTGTTAATTAAACGAATATGACATAACACATTAGACATTTACTTCTGCGTTACTTTGTGCATTTGGATGTTGACAATCTGCTTTTATTTACAATAAAAAGTAATTTATATAACTGCCGATTGATTTAATTTGTGATTAATCTTTTGTAATATTGGTAGAGTTACTTAACTCAATATTGCAATTATGGAAACCTATGATGTCGTTATTATCGGTGCAGGACATAATGGGCTGGTTTGTGCAGCTTATCTGTTAAAAGCTGGTTATAGCGTGTTGTTACTAGAAAAGCGTTCTGTTCCTGGTGGTGCAGCGACAACCGAAGAATGTATACCAGAAGCACCAGGTTTTAAATTTAATCTCTGCGCGATTGACCACGAATTTATTCACCTTGGACCAGTTGTTCAAGAATTAGAATTAGAAAAATATGGTTTGGAATATTTAGAATGCGATCCAGTTACATTTTGTCCTCATCCCGATGGCAAATATTTCTTAGGACATAAATCTTTAGAAAAGACTTGTGTAGAAATTGCTCGTTATAGCGATCGCGATGCCAAAAAATATGCAGAATATACAAAATACTGGCAACACGCGCTTGGGGCAATGATTCCCATGTTCAATGCACCGCCAAAGTCAATTTTAGATATTTTGGGCAACTATGACATCGCCAAGTTGAAAGATTTATTTTCTGTCATTGGTTCCCCATCAAAAACCCTGGACTTTGTTCGTACCATGCTAGGCAGCGCTGAGGATCTCCTCAACGAGTGGTTTGATTCGGAATTTCTCAAAGCACCCCTAGCAAGACTTGCGGCAGAACTCGGTGCGCCGCCATCACAAAAAACCATCGCCATTGGTGCAATAATGATGGCAATGCGTCACGATCCTGGTATGGCTAGACCTCGTGGTGGTACTGGTGCATTGGTGCAAGCTTTAGTTAATTTAGTTACTAGCAAAGGCGGTGTTATCCTCACAGATCAGCACGTTGATAAAGTGATGATTGATGATAAAAAAGCCGTTGGTGTGCGGGTTGCTGGTGGTAAAGAATATCGCGCTAAATACGGCGTAATTTCTAACATTGATGCCAAACGGTTATTTTTGCAAATGACTGATAAAAGCGATATCGATGCGGTCGATCCAGATTTATGGGAAAGATTAGAACGTCGTATTGTTAACAATAACGAAACTATCTTGAAGATAGATTTAGCATTAGATGAACCGCTACGTTTTGAACACCACGAACACAAAGATGAGTATTTAATTGGTTCAATATTAATTGCAGATTCCATCGCTCATGTTGAACAAGCACATAGCAAATGTACCTTGGGAGAGATTCCCGATTCTGACCCATCAATGTATGTGGTGATGCCTAGCGCGTTAGACCCATCATTAGCACCTCCGGGCAAACATACAGTCTGGATTGAGTTTTTTGCCCCTTATCAAATTGCCGGTGCAGAAGGTACTGGTTTGAAAGGTACGGGTTGGACAGATGATTTGAAAAATCAAGTTGCAGATAAAGTAGTTGACAAATTGGCGCAGTATTCACCTAATGTGAAAAACGCCACTATCGCTCGTCGTGTCGAAAGTCCGGCAGAATTAGGTGAAAGATTGGGTGCATATAAAGGTAATTATTACCACATTGATATGACCTTAGATCAAATGGTGTTTTTCCGTCCTTTGCCAGAAATAGCGAATTACAAAACGCCTATTGATAATCTATTTTTGACTGGTGCGGGAACTCATCCAGGTGGTTCAATTTCTGGGATGCCGGGACGCAATTGTGCGCGGGTATTCTTGCAAGCAAAGCATCCAATTACTCAGACTTTGAAGGATGCGCGGGATTCGATTCTGTCAACGTTTAAGATTAATTAGGGGTTTGCTGAAATTTTGCACTAAGCAGCCCTAGAAAATTATGGGCTGCTTTTTGATTTCTTTACATTGATTGATACAAAATAATTGCCTACTTTATATTTAAAAGATTATTATTTAAATAATAAATAAACAATAATTTAAAAATGATTGGACGCAAAGGCTTTATATATATTTTTTCCAATCCGGCTTTTCCCAATGAGCTAAAAATTGGGAAGACAACAAGAATTCCAGAAGAAAGAGCAAAAGAATTATCAGGCACTGGTTTGCCAGAAAGATTTATTGTAGAGTATTACGAATATGTTTTTGATTGTGATTTATGTGAAAAAATTATACATAAAAATATTGATGAATATCGTCATAATAAAACACGAGAATTTTTTAAATTACCTCTTCAAGAGGCAATATTAAAAGTCCAAGAAGTAACTCAGGGTAAAATATATCCTCAAAGGAAAATTAATAAATATATACATAGATTAAATGAAAATATGTTATTTAGATGGGCATGTCAGAATAATGATTATATTCTTCGTTTTAGGCATAAAAATTTATTATCAATTTTTTATAATGAAATACCCAGTGTTAATGTATGGCAATGTAGAGAAGGTGATCGGCTGATCATAAAAAGCAAGTTTGATGATTATGATGATTTAATTAACTATGATAAATTGGTTGATTTCGGTTTAAATATTTTAGATAAAAATCGTTCTTTAACTGAAATTATTGATATATATCCGGGTGATAGGCTAGTATGGGTTGCTAAAAAAAATAAAACTTATTTAAATAATTATCCTAACGAATCTTATTCTGTAAAATCTATAATAGATTGCCTAGAATATGCTAAAATAATTGTCTCTTCGCAAGAAGAACTACTCATTACCAAAGAAGGGTATCCATTACCATTTGGCTCACAATTAAATAAAATACCTAACACAATTATATTACAAGCATACTTTAAAATAAAGGAACTAGGTATTCCCAATACATGGGCTTCACCAACAATGGATTTACCGTAAAGCATATATATTTATATATTAAGTAGGCATTAGTAAAGTAGGGTGCGTTAACGAAGTGTAACGCACCATTATTTCTCACTTCCCCTCAGCTTTGTTCGTGGCACCATGCTCGATGTACAATTAAAAGTTGTGTTTGATGTGACAGAGGATAGTTAAAGTGGAAAAGCGATCGCATGGCATAAAATTATGTCAAAAGGTCGTGTCAAGTTAATTGTATTTGACCCTCACACAGAGGTTATTATCAAATGGATACCCTAGAAAGTTATGGGCAAATTATCGAGAAGATTCTTTCCGAGTATGCTGCTATTCCCTATGCATACGGTGACATTAAAAGCGAAGTCGTTTTTGATAGTATAAATAACCGCTATTTACTGGTAAATGTGGGATGGGATGGAGAACGCAGGGTTCATGGTTGTATCGTTCATATCGACATCATCAATGGCAAAGTCTGGATTCAGCGCGATGGAACTGAACATGGTATAGCTGATGATTTGACAGAAGCAGGAATTCCTAAAGACCACATTGTATTAGGTTTTAGAGAACCTGAACTTAGGCAGTATACAGGATATTCTCTGGCATAGAAACGATGCCAAACTAAGTTGCCATAGTTACAGTCCTGAGTAGGGAGCTAGGGCTAAAGTTTTCGTTCCTTCAGTGAGGAGAAAGCGATCGCAGAGGTTAAACAATTCTACCTCGGTCTGTGTCTGTCGCATCAGCCGCAGGAAATGACCTTCAGCGTCAACCAAGAGGGCAATATAGTTGAGGAACATTTTGAGGTAGCCTACGCGCGATCGCACTGGCATATTTACGGCTGTGGGGGTTTGCCATAAACGATCAATATAGTTGCGTACCTCTACTAAAGGAACCGGTGCGATCGGCTCGTTACGCAAAGCCTGCCGAATTTGATTAAAAATCCAAGGATTTGCGATCGCCCAGCGTCCCACCATCACACCTGCCGCACCGGTTTGAGAAAGCACGGATAGAGCAGTTGTCGCCGAGTGGATATTGCCATTAGCAAGGACTGGACAATCGACCCGTCTAACCGCTTCACCGATCAAATCATATTTCACTGCTCCGTGGTACATATCTTTCACTGTGCGACCATGCAAAGAGAGCAAATCAATGCTGTGGCGATTGATTATATCTAGAATGGAGTAAAAGTTATCTGTATTTTCAAAACCTACGCGCATCTTGACCGTTAAAGGGCGATCGTTCACAGCAGAACGCAGTTCTCCCAAAATCCGATCCACTTTTTCGGGTTCTCGCAGCAATCCACCCCCAACATTTTTGCGATAGATTCTAGGTGCTGGACAGCCCATATTCAAGTCAACTCCAGCGATATTATAGCCGCAGAGTTCCTTTGCTGTTCTCACTAAGTCTGGAATGCTTTCGCCAATCATTTGAGCAAAAACAGGGCGACCCGTGTCGTTTTCCGTGATTGCTGCCAGAATGTTACGATTGAGACGTGAGGTATCATTCACGCGGAAATACTCGGTGAAGAAGTAGTCAGGACTGCCGTAATGGGCAATGACCTTCATAAACCACAGGTTTGTCACATCCTGCATGGGGGCAAGAGCAGTGAGGGGTAGGTGTGGATGAAACGACTTTGGGAGCGATACCTGGGACATAGAGATGAAGAGCGATTAACAAAGCATCACTCTATCAAAAAATGGTTGTTGAGGTTGAGCCTGAATTAGCTGCTTATTCGGAAATTAGGCGTAAAATTTAAAAATCTTCCTTCTTGGGTAGGTGATATCCATACTTGTTATTGATGACAAAGATAACGGAAAATTGATGTAATCAAGGTACTTTTGCCAACGCTGGAGCAATGATAAATCGGGTTTTAATTCTTGGAGGAAGGGGGCGGATCGGCAGTAGTGTTGCCCAGGATCTAGCCACACACACGCAAGCGGAAATTACCATTACTGGGCGATCGCCTGATATTGAAACTAGCGATATGCCTCGGAAATTTCTGATTTTAGACTTAGCGGAGGTTGACAAATTGCGGAGTGCGATCGCGTCTACCGAGTTAGTCATCCACTGTGCCGGACCATTTCATTACCGCGATGCCAATGTTCTCAAAATTTGCATTGAACAAGGCGTTAACTATGTAGATGTTAGCGATCACCGTTCATATACCAGCAAAGCTTTAAAATATCATGAACAAGCTGCCGCTGCTGGTGTTACGGCAATTGTTAATACTGGGATTTTTCCCGGAATTTCTAACAGCATGGTACGTCAAGGTGTCGAGCAATTCGATATAGCCGAAAAGATACATTTGAGTTATTTGGTATCTGGTTCTGGTGGTGCTGGTGTCACCGTCATGCGGACAACTTTTCTAGGGTTGCAACATCCTTTTGACGCTTGGATAGACGGCAAATGGCAAACAATTAAGCCTTATAGTGAACGGGAAGCTGTTAACTTTCTTCCCCCATATGGACGCACTGGAGTTTACTGGTTTGATATGCCAGAAACTTTCACATTACCCCACGCTTTCCCATCAATCAAAACCGTAATTACTAAGTTTGGCTCAGTTCCCGATTTTTACAATCACATGACTTGGATCACTGCTCATGTGTTTCCAAAATGGTTAATGCAGAAGCGTAGCACTATCGAATTTTTGGCTCATGTAAGTCATTTTATGACGGATGTAACTAATAACTTTACTGGTATTGGGGTAGCAGTTCGCTCAGAAGTTACAGGGCAAAAAAACGGCGAGACAAGAGTTTTTTGCTCAGACTTATTGCATCAAAATACGGCAATAGCTTCGGGTTGTGGGACAGGTAGCATTGCTCAATTATTATTAGAGGGCAAATTGAATAAACCAGGCATTTTTCCTGTAGAAGAAGCGCTAAAAACAGATTTATTTGAATCTACCATGCAAAGCCGAGGAATTAACATTTATCACAATTGGTTATAGCAAAAAATTAATGTATCCTCCGATAGAAGGAAAAGCTGCACTTAAACACTTAGGATTCCTTTGAGCCTTGCAAATAGTGTAAGTAATTGTATTTATTTACGCCAAAGGAAGGCTCATAACAGAAAATTAGGAGGGTTTTTCCATGCTTAGAATTTTATTAGCTTTAAAGCAAGCACTACTTTCAAGTATGTTGGTTTTTGGTTTGATGATTTTTATCAGCTTGTCGGGTTTATTGATGGTGGTTCAGCCTAGTTATGCAACCACACTAGAAGAATTAAAGCTGATACCTTCAGAGTATAAACCAACGCCAGAAGAAAAGATTGACCGCGCTTACGAATATAATGAAGCTGCTGGTATTCGCGAAGAACAGCGAGAAGAAGCTTACGAACAAGCAATAAAAGACGGTGAAAGCCTTAATACAATGGAAAAGGCTTACGAAAGAAATGTAAAGGCTGAAAAAGCACAAAATCCCCCTGAGAGTTTTGGTGAAAAAGCTAAAGAAGTGATTGAAAAGGTGACAGGTAAGTAGAGTAATGGGGGATGAGGGGGATGAGGGGGAGTTTGTCTTTTCCTCTTTGTTGTCTCCCTTATCTCCCTCATCCCCCTTGTCTCCCCATCTCCTCATATCTTTCACTCGAATTCATCAACTGTAGCGGGGGGAGTTGTGTTTTCGTGTTTGGCAATTTTGCGCTCGTACCAATTCATTAATGGTGTTGAACTAATTCCATGTACAATTACTGAAACAACAATAGTTGTGTAAGTAATCCAGGCAATTTGTTCACCAAGTTCGCCTTTTAAACCATTACTAAATGCATAAGCAAGATAATATAAAGAGCCAACACCACGAATACCAAACCAACCAAATAACCAGCGAGTTCGTGAGTCCATTCTTCGGTGACGCGAGTAAGGCGAACGCTTACCAATTGTACTAATCCAGGCTCCTACAGGTCGAATCACAAAGAATAGAAATACTATCACTAACAAAGATTGACCAGCATAATCAAGCATCGGCTTATATAATAATATCGTTCCCAATATTAAAATTGTGCCGACTTCCAACAGCTTTTCAATTCGCTCTACAAATTCTAATTGTTGCAATGGTTTCTCAGGATTTGTGTAACTACGCTGTACAACTAATCCAGCAACAAATACTGCTAAAAATCCATAGCCGTTAACAAGTTCTGTCAAAGAATAAGTTAGCAAAATCGTGCTGATGGCTACAAAGTCTTCCATCGTCTCATCAACGCGACGGCGTTTTTGAACTTTTTTATCGAACCAAACTACTGCTTTGGCAACGATAATTCCCATGACGATGCCAGAAGCGATCGCCCAAATTAAATCAACTGCAACCCATTGCTTAAACCAGTTGTTCCAATTATCATCTTTTAAGGCATGAATGCCAAAATAAACAAAGGGAAAAGCTAGAGCATCATTTAAACCGCCTTCAGAAGTTAAACCGAAGCGCAACTCATCTTGGTCGTTTGTATCTGTCAGTTGTACTTCTGATGCTAAAACAGGGTCAGTTGGTGCTAGAATTGCTCCTAATAAAATTGCCTCTCCCCAATTCATTCCTAAAAACAGTTTGCCTACCACAGCTAGCGCAAAAATTGAAATTGGCATCAAAAATACAATCAACCGCGTCGTAATATCCCAAGCTTTTAAACGTATCGGACGAACGATTTTTAAACCGCAACTGAATACGGAAACAATCACGACAAACTCTGTTATTCGTTCCAACACTTCAGCGTTGAATGCATCTCCTTGACGCAATTTAATCAGCCCTAAGCCATAAGGACCTACCAAAATACCTACCACTAGATAGATGAGGGCAAAGGAAAGAGGTAAACGCGAAATCCAGCCTGAACCTAGCGTTACCATTAGCAAGAGTAGACCAATAAAAAGGAGATCGAGAATATAAACATCTACCATAACGATTTGTATAAAAAATGAGCTTCGTCCTGCAAGTATAGAGGCGATCGCTTTTAGTTATAAATACCTTATGGTAGATTTCTGATAAGTATATAAATTTTATTTTTATCTCTGCGTTGTTTCGGTGCCTGGAGTCCTTGAGGAATTTCTGGGGTAAAAGGTAGCAAATAAACGGCGTTGATGCTATGCAAATATGAATTTGCCTCACGCAAAGGCGCAAAAAATAATATAATGTCCGCTTAAAGACTTATAATTAACGTTGGGAAGATGAATCATGACAGTACTTCGTATCCTTCATTTAGTTGGGTCTGCACACAATGATTTTTACTGTGATTTGTCACGCCTTTACGCTCAAGATTGTCTGGTAGCAACGGCAGATCCATCGCGCTATGACTTTCAGATTGCATACATCACACCTGATCGGCAGTGGCAATTTCCTCCCTCACTCAGCCCTGAAGATATTGCTGACGCCAAACCGATTTCTCTGTTTGATGCCATCAAGTTTATAACAGCGCAAAACATTGACCTCGTGTTACCACAAATGTTTTGTATCCCTGGAATGACTCACTACCGCGCACTATTAGACCTGCTTAAGATACCTTACATAGGTAATACTCCGGATATCATGGCAATAGCGAGCCACAAAGCCAGAACCAAGGCAATTGTCGAAGCAGCAGGGGTGAAAGTGCCTCGTGGAGAAGTACTCCTGAAAGCAGACGTTCCGACAATTAGACCTCCAGCGATCGTCAAACCCGTAAGTTCCGACAACTCTTTAGGGATGGATTTAGTCAAAGAGGCTACTGACTATGACGCTGCCCTGAAGAAAGCATTTGAATATGCTTCGGAGGTCATTGTAGAAGAATTCATCGAACTCGGTCGAGAAGTCAGATGCGGCATCATTGTCAAAGACGGGGAACTAATCGGTTTACCCCTTGAAGAGTATCTGTTAGACCCCCATTCCAAACCCATTCGCAACCATGCTGATAAACTGCAACAAACGGAGGATGGCAACTTACGTTTTGCCGCTAAAGATAATATCAAGTCTTGGATTGTAGACCCTAATGACCCGATGACCCAAAAGGTTCAGCAAGTGGCTAAGAAGTGTCATCAGGCTTTGGGTTGCCGTCACTACAGTTTATTTGACTTCCGCATCGATCCAGAGGGACAACCTTGGTTCTTAGAAGCTGGGTTGTATTGTTCTTTTGCCCCCAAAAGTGTGATTTCCTCTATGGCTGCATCTGCGGGAATCCCTTTAAATGAGTTATTGATGATGGCGATTAATGAAACGTTGGGCATGATATAATATATCGCAAATCACCTCTTTAGCTTTTTTGTGACTTGAAAAGGTTTAGTACTTGTGCGATCGGCGTCATGTTTGATTTAATATAAGCGATCGCTTTAAAACTTCACTAAACCAAGACTGATTTGAATTGCTTTATCTACTTGTTCCATAGTTTCTGGGTTCAGATTTCCTAAACGTTTAATTAGTCTCTGTTTGTCAATTGAACGAATCTGATTGAGGAGTGCAACCGAATCAACCGCCAAACCCCCTTTTGGCGCTTTAATCAACACTTCGGTAGGATAAAATGGTTCTTCAAATTGAGACGTAATAGCAGCTACAACAGTGATAGCGCTGTATTGATTAGAAACATCATTTTGCAAAATCAAAGCTGGACGGGTTTTTTTAATCTCTGCACCGATAGTTGGATCGAAATTGACTAAGTAAATCTCACCTCGTTGTGGATGAGTTACTTTTCGTTTTTCTGCCACGCTTCTTCTTCTTCCAAGTAAAATGATTCTTCAGCCAATTTCAAATCGCGTTCAGCCCTGCGAATGGCTCCCTCTTTTAGTTGTTCTCTCAGGTCGGCTAACGCTTTCTGCTCGATATAATATTGCACGGCTTCGTTGATCAATCGACTGCGATCGCCTTTTTCCGCCACTTGATCAATCAGTTTAATCGTCTCTTCTGGCAATGTGATATTCAGCCTGCGATGCATAATTTTTTATTTTTTGCTCTACTTTCATTCTACACATCTTTAGTGTGTATTGAATAGCTATTAAAAAATCTAACAAAGTTGCAGACGGTAAAGATTGTTACTTTAGACATGATTTAGGGCAACTTATGTGACATACTCCTACACTGACTGAGTACAGTACAGTGTAGGCTTCTCACCAAATCCAGCTATTGCTTCGGATACTCGATGAGCTTTAAGAACGGAATGCCCTGCCGCTCTATTTTTTATATTCAACGCCGCATTATGATCACGGTCAAGACTGCATTTACAATTAGGGCAGTCGTGCCATCTTTCATGCAGATTCTTAGGAACTTTTACCCCACAATTAGAACAATCTTGTGATGTGCCTGATGGATTCACAGCAATTACCAACAACCCCGCATTTTCGGCTTTGGTAGTCAGTATTGATAAGAAACTACTCCATCCTGCATCATGTACAGATTTTGCCAACATCGAACGAGAAAGACCTTTGACGTTTAAATCTTCGTGAACTACAACATCATATTCTTTCAGTAGATTATTGGCAGTTTTAAAGTGAAAGTCTTTGCGCTTATCAGCTACTTTTTTATGCTGTTTGGCGACTTTCTTGATAGCTTTTTTGCGCCGATTGCTTCCTTTCTTACGGCGTGAAATGCGTTTTTGAATGACCCGCAATTGCTTCTGAGCCTTGCGATAGTGTTGAGGAATTGAAACAACATCACCATCGGAAGTTGTCAAAAAATCTTTTAAACCAAGGTCAATACCTGTAATTGAATCCGCATTGAAATCAGGCTTAATAGTTGGGGCTGTTGTATCTTCAAGGCTTAAAGTCAAATAATAACCACTTGACTCTTTTTTGGTAACAGATGCAGTCTTGATTTTAAAACCATCTGGGATAGGGCGATGTAAAATAACTTTAACTATGCCGAACATCGGTAAAGTTATTAAATTACCTTGCAAACACCCATCCTTCATCTGTGGATAAGTAAAAGTTCTGTATCGGTCACGAGATTTAAAACGAGGTCGTCCACTTCGTTTTCCACTGCTATCACCTTTTAAAAATCTGTCAAAAGTTACCTTAACTCGTTTAACTATATCCTGTAGCACCTGCGAGTAAATTTCGCCGTACCAAGGATGAGTTTTTTTAAGCTGTGGTAGCGTTTTCTTTTGACTGTAATAGTCTGGGTTATCCCGTAATTCTGGTATATGACAAACAAGAGGACAAGCGTTAATCGGTGAACGATTGCGCTCATACCAATCAAACCTATCAGCCAACAAGTAATTATATTGAGCGCATAGCATAGACAACCATCTGTCTATCTCTATAGCCTGCTTTATTGTTGGTCGTAGTTTGTACTGGTACGCTGTCCGCATTTATTTGTCGTCTCCTTGTTGCAACTATGATAACATGCATGTTGTGACATCGTAGTGACAAATATGAAAAATAAATATCTACAAATACGAATCAGTGAGCGTAGGCTCAATAAGTTTCGATTGTATTCAGTCTTAAAAGACAAAACGATGACTCAAATACTTGAAGACTTCATTGACTCGTTACCAGCCACAGAGAGAGGCAATTCGTCATCGATCAACAAGCGGAATTAAACGCAGTTTAATTCCGCTTGTTGGTCAATTCCTCATTGCCCAGAATTCATCCCACACCTCCCTTCGGGTAGGATGTGGGGCTTCTTCTGCCTTAGCTAAATCCTGTAGGACTTCTTCAGCCGACTGATATCGCTTTTGAAAGTCAAAAGCCACCATTTTATCTAAAATATCAGCCAATTCCTGAGAAGTCTGTTCTACAACATGTCTCCAAGCAAGTTCTGTTGTCGATTCTCGTTCAAGGTTTTTAGCAGATATTCCAGTTAAAGCTTCAATGGCAATCATTCCCAGAGCATAGATATCGCTGTTTAATCTGGGATGTCCCATAAACTGCTCAGGAGGTGCATAACCCACAGTACCTATCGCTACTGTGGAATTTTCTGCTTGCATCTGAAGCTGAATTTGTTTAACTGCACCAAAGTCAATTAAAACGATTCGTCGATCTTGTTTGCGTCTAATACCGAAAATATGCGTTATCTAGAACCCCCTAGAGACGTAGCATTGCTACGTCTCTACATTCTTTTTCACGCTTATGTCTATTAAACCTCCAACTTCACCCCTCGAATCGAATAATCCAACAATTCCATCGGATGCATCACAGAAATCTCCTTACCTTGCAACTTTAAATGTTTAGTAATTTGCAACGTACAACCAGGATTAGCAGAAGTAATTAAATCAGCGCCGGTATTCAACAAATTCTGCACCTTTTGCTTGCCCAATTCATCAGCAACATCCGGTTGCAGCATATTGTAAACTCCCGCACTTCCACAACACAAAGCCGCGTCTATTGGTTCCCTTAACTTCACACCTGGAATTTGCCGCAATAACTGACGCGGTTGCACACTAATCTTTTGTCCATGTAATAAATGACAAGCATCTTGATAAACTAAATTCAATGGTTTCTCGGTAATTGCTGATAGTTTCGCCGTTAAACCAACCGTCGCTAAAAACTCTTGTGCATCCTTTACCTTACTAGCAAATTCCTTTGCCTTTTCGCAATATTCTGGGTCATCTTTTAACATATGACCGTATTCTTTTAAAGTATGACCGCAACCAGCCGCATTGATAATTATCGCATCCACATTAGTGTCAGCAAAACTATCAATCATCTGCCTCGCTAAAGCCTTCGCTTGTTCACTTTGTCCTTGATGTTCCGGAAGTGCGGCACAACAACCTTGGGATTTAGGAATAACAACCTCACAGCCATTCGCTGTTAAAACTCGCACCGTTGCTTCATTCACCGGCGAGAAAAATAGCCGTTGCACACAACCCAAAATCACCCCAACTCGATAACGTTTTTCACCTTTTGGCTTAATAATAGTAGGCAAATTATCTTGAAAAGATTTTAAAGTAACTTCCGGCAAAATTGATTCCATTGCAGCCAAGCGGGGAGATATGCGTTCAAGTAAACCAGTCGATTGCACAACTTTCGGCAAACCCAACTTTTGATAAATCAACAATGGAACCAATAAAAATCTTAACCGATTCGGATAAGGAAACAGAGAAAATATCAATTGACGAAATAATTTATCCGGCAAACTGCGCGGATAATTCCTTTCAACTTGCGGACGAGTTGCCGAAATTAACTTGTCATACTGCACACCAGAAGGACAAGTAGTCACACAAGCAAGACATCCCAAACACGAATCAAAATGTTCCGCTGTCGCCTCATTTAGCGCAATTTCACCCTCATTAATTGCATCCATCAAATAGATTCTTCCTCGCGGAGAATCCATCTCCTTCCCAAGCACCCTATAACTAGGACAAGTCGCAAGACAAAACCCACAATGCACACAACTATCAATCAACTTTGGCTCAGGTGGATTCTTTTCATCAAACCCTTTCAAATTCTTCAAACTAGCCGTATTATTCTTTAAATTCTTATCTGAAACCTGCATACCTTTCCCCTCTTTCTTGGCTTCCTTGGCTTCTTCTCTTCGAGACGCTTCGCGAAGGCGGTTAGTTTCTCAAATCCCCGCCACAAAACGACCAGGACTTAAAATATTCTTACCATCAAACTGTTCCTTAATACCCCGCATAATCTGCAAAGCATTACCCGAATATCCCCACACATCTACCTTTTTTTTGACAGCAATCGGTGCAGATAAAATAGTGAGGAAACCCCTATTACTTTCACAAAGCGATCGCATCTTCAAAACCTCATTTTCACCCTCAAGCCGCAACACCCCTAAACCACTACTAATATGAATCAAACCCATCTCCACAGAAGTTAAAACTTCCACCGCAGCAGTAGGTAAAACTCCGATTTTGCAAGTAATTAAATCCATCACATCACAATGCATTTGCTCTCGCAATTTCTGCCATAAATCAGCTTCATCTGCGGCAGAGTAAATTGCTCCTTGTAAACCCAACTTTTCCCCTACTTCTAAAAGTCGATTTGACTGTTCCTTCACACTTTCAACTATACTTTGAAAGCGGGCGATTAATCCCAAACCGTTACCCAAAGCCAACTTAGACACCAGTTGACTTGAAAGCAAATCAGCTTGAGTTGGTGTCAGTGCAGAACCTCGCAGAGTTTCCGCAGCTTGAGATATAGCCTCATCCGTACCAGTTAGCACCACCGTCCCCGATATCTCCGGCAACGGATAAACTCGAAAAGTTGCTTGACTTATGATTCCAAGTGTGCTGTAAGCTCCAGTAAATAACTTCATCAAATCGTAGCCGGCAACATTTTTGACCACACGTCCCCCAGCTTTGGCAATTTGTCCATCAGCACGGACAAAGGTAATACCCAAAAGTTGATCGCGCACACTGCCGTAACGTTGTCGCAAAGAATTTGTATCAGCTGTGGCAATAATCCCACCAATAGTTGCTGATTCTGGTGCGGTGGGGTCGAGAGCGAGAAATTGCCGATGTTCTGCTAAAATGGCTTGGAGCTTCGAGAATCTCATTCCCGCTTCTACGGTGACAGTCAAATCCCCAACTGCATGTTCAATTAATTTGTTAATGCGTTCGGTACTGATGACGACATCAATGCAAGTTCCTAAACCGCCCCAGCTGATTTTACTACAATTACCGCAGGTTAAAACGCGCCAGTTATTTTGGTGAGCGTGGGCGATCGCTTGTGCTAATTCTTCGGTAGTGTGAGGAATTACAATGCAACTGGGAACACTTCCAGGCATTATCGCCTGTAAAATACGCTCTTGGCGACTAATTTCGATATTTTCCCATAGGCAGACAGAATTATCTTCCCCCACGATAGATGCAAAACTAGAGGCTTTTGCTTTCATCAGTTTATTTTTGAATCCCTAAATCTAATGTACTGGTTAAATTAACCAAAAAATAAGTAATATCTTAAAACAGAGCATTGGGCATATAG
The DNA here is from genome assembly GCA_019358985.1 of Tolypothrix brevis GSE-NOS-MK-07-07A. Classification (GTDB taxonomy): domain Bacteria; phylum Cyanobacteriota; class Cyanobacteriia; order Cyanobacteriales; family Nostocaceae; genus Hassallia; species Hassallia brevis. Next base: position 90,201 of record JAHHIJ010000028.1, read on the forward strand.
CAATCCCATCAATAGAGCGTGAAAAGTTAGATTCCCGACTTCTTAAAGAAGTCGGGAATCTGAACACCGCGAATTTTCACTCTTTGATCTAAGATTGCTATATACAGGAGATTTCAGGTAAATGATGTACATGCGTAAAACCCAAAACCCGCTCACAGACGTAGCAGTGCTACGTCTCTACGTGTATTTAATCACAACGCAATCTGCTGTATGGTTTAAAATATAGCAAAGAGAATCACGATTTATTTAATAAACCGGGATTCTGACCACTCATACTACTAACCAATAACTACTTTCTTGTTGTCTAAACGTTAACAGTCGGTATATTTTTATCCTGTTTGTAATAATTGGTATTTACTTCAACTTCTATTTCCTGGAGTGTTTCTCTACCTGTAATCAATCTTGCGCCACGATTGCGAGTAAAATAGTTCCAGCCCCACTGAATCATGACTACTAATTTGTTGTCAAACTCAATTAAGAAGTAGATGTGAATTAATAGCCAAAATAGCCAAGCCAAGAAACCTGTAAGTTTAATAAAGCCTAAATCCACAACGGCTAAATTTTGTCCAATCATTGCTAAACTACCGCGATCAATGTAGTTAAACGGTGGTAAAGTTTTACCTTTAAGTCTTAGTTGAATCAGTGAAGCTACGTATTCACCTTCTTGTTTGGCTACTGGTGCGACACCGGGTAGGGGTTTGCCATTTTGATGAGAAAAATTCGCTAAATCGCCAACTACAAAAATATTAGAATATCCTTTGATACTCAAGTCAGGTTCAACAATCACTCGTCCAGCGCGATCGCATTCCGCATTTGTGCGTTTTGTCAAAACTTTTCCCATTGCCGAAGCTTTGACACCTGCTGCCCATAATACAGTTTTTGCGGCAATCTCTGTAATCCTATCATTTTGTTTGATAGTAACGACATCATCTTTAATATTCGTTACCAATGTTTTTGTTTGAACTGTGACACCCATCCGCTTTAAAGATGCTTCCGCTTCGGCTGATAATTCGGGTGCGAAGGGTGGTAAAATGCGATCCATACCTTCGAGAAGCAAAACTTGCGCTTCGGAAGTGTCGATGTTGCGAAAATCTTCTTTGAGGGTGTGATATGCTAACTCTGCGATCGCACCTGCTAATTCTACACCGGTTGGACCACCACCAACAATGACAAATGTTAGCCAAGCACGCCGCACTTGGGGGTCAATTTCCTTTTCAGCAGCTTCAAAAGCCGTAAAGATGCGACGACGCATTAACAGCGCATCTTCTACAGTTTTCAAACCGGGTGCGAATTCTTCCCAATCATCTTTACCAAAGTAAGAATGTTTTGCACCTGTAGCAACAATTAATGTGTCGTAAGGTACTACTTCATCACCCAAAATCACTTTTTGCGCTTCTGGATCGATATCATTCACTTCACCTAGCAAAACTTTTGTATTTTTACTCTTACTCAGCACCGATCGCAATGGCGAAGAAATATCAGCCGGAGATAACGCACCTGTGGCAACTTGATACAAAAGCGGTTGAAATAGATGAAAGTTCCTTTTATCAATCAGTGTAACGTTTACTGAAGCTTTGGCTAAGGCTTTCGCGGCATAAAGTCCACCAAAACCACCACCAACGATTATTACCTGATGGGGTGGCTGATTGTCAAGTGATTTCATAAGTAATGTTTCCTTTTTCAAGCTGCTGTTATTATTCTTAACAAATTTATTTGTATCAAGTTTGTTACATTTGTAGCTGTTTGCCTTGAACAGATGAAGATATGATGAAGGTAATCAAAGCTACATTTAATCGCGTGTCCAGCAAATCATGCCTCTTGTAGAGACGACGATTTATCGCGTCTCTAGGACGATTTATCGCGTCTCTAGGACGATTTATCGCGTCTCTAGGACGATTTATCGCGTCTCTAGGACGATTTATCGCGTCTCTAGGACGATTTATCGCGTCTCTAGGACGATTTATCGCGTCTCTAGG
>JAHHIJ010000032.1 GCA_019358985.1 Tolypothrix brevis GSE-NOS-MK-07-07A
CCGGTGCATCAAGTGCCTCTGACATGCAAACAGTCACTTATGGCGGACTGTCAGATAAGACCCCAGTCGAATGGAGCTTTTTAAAAAACTACGAAATCTTCAGTCTTTCCCCAGATGGGTCCTTTCCCTTGATGAAAGTCAGTCGCTCGAAAGCCGTCCGATTATCAGACCGCGAAGTTTTGATGGTTGGCGGCGGACGTTGTTACCGAGTTTCACTTTCAAACCACTATGAACGAGCAGCATTTTGAAGTCAGCATCCATGAAAAAGCGATCGCGCAGATTGAACGTTGACGCGATCGCCTTTCCGAAGTGTGAAAACTCAGCAGCCTTAACGCGGAAGCTGGGTTTTGACCCCAAATAAAATCAGAGCTAATCAAATCATGACAGATAAGTACATCGAAAGACAAATCAAATTCTACGAGTCAGCCACATCTAAAGAAGCCCAAAACGATGCTCTTTACCGCCTGGGGACTCATTTAGAGCTAGAAGCTGTGCCTTGCAACGGTAACGCCAACCTCACAGAAGAGCAGCGGGAAATTATTCTGGATGCAGTTCGTAAAGGGGGCAACAATGAGTAAACCTTTTAACCAAAACCTGTACTCATCATGCCGGAAAGCTTGTGAAGAGCGCGGCGTACCCGAAGACTTAACCGAAAAAGCATCCATGATAATCGCCAGTGATGAAGCGTTAAAACCCGACTTGGGACGCACTCCTGAAGACCAGGAAGTTATGAAACAAGTCTTGCCCTACCTGCAATCTGGAGGAAAAACAGAATGAAAGAGAGCGACCCCACCCTAATATTCTTAGGGGTGGCGGCGCTCGGCGTCGCCATCTGGTTGTACAACTCAAACACTGACTCGCAGACGGCACTTAATCAGTGTAACAACGACTTTCGAGCATTTAAAGAGGGGGTACTTTATGGCAGATAATTATTGGGTACCGATGCGGCTCCCATCCCCCAAAGAAATTGCCAAATACGCACTTTGGGGAACCGGGAGAATAATGTTATCAGGCTGGTTGTTTGGACTGTACGGCGTCACAGCCGTCTGTAAGGTGACAATCAATGTAGCAGAAATGACACGACTAACCACACTGCAACTATTGAAGGTTTACGACCAACTGCCTTATATGGGTGCAGCCGTCCAAAATATCATCGACGTGTCTGCAACGACTGTTACAGAAGAGTTTGACATCATCACCGATATCGTTGCCGCAACTGAAGGCAAGCAAGTAATGGTCATAGGGGAGATGGGGACGGGCAAGTCAACCATTGCCCAATACTTCGCTTATAGCGTTGGTGGACGTGTCAAAGTATACGAATGCGAGGGGACACCTACCGACTGGCTAGGGCTTGAGGTAATTGGTAAAGGCGAGAATTGGGCGGCTATCGAGCGCGGAATGTTGGAAGATTTAGAGGATTTATCCAACCAAATGAAGACCCGCAACGAACGCGGTGACGGTGCGTTAGAGGGTACGGAACGGGTAATCATCGTTGAGGAGTACCCAGAACTGGTTTCTAAAGTCCCATCATCGGGTGAATGGTTAGAGCGTCATGCTAGGAGGGGTCGCAAAGCACGCCGCTTTACGGTTTTACTCTCGCAGTACGATCGCGTTGCCGCTTGGGGACTTGAGGGTAAGTCAGATTTAGCAGACGCTTTTTACCGAATCAGACTTGGTAAAAAGGCTCAAGCGCACGCTAAATCCTTGAAAAATAACGCTCTTGTTGACTGGCTAAAACAAGACCGCTCCCATTGTTTGCTTGATGATAGTCCCTGTAAACTTCCAAATTACAGGGAAATGAAGTCAGCATCAACTCGTTATAGTTCAACCATACTACCACCAAACAGTAACAACCCGATCCAAGACAAAAAGGAGGCAGAAAATGCCCTCAAATCCGCTTCTGGAGCCGATTTGGGGGTAAATTGTTCGAGCAATGATGAGCTACTTTGGCGGGTAATCCAGCGACTTGGAACCGAAAAATCCGACAGTGCGATCGTGACGGAGATTCTCGGTTTCACCGGTAAACGTTACTCGGAAGGTAAAACCGTTTTGGAGAAACTGCGGCGGGAATTTGGGTAAAATTTTGACGCGACACTGGGGGTGGTAATGTATTTTGGCTTTGACGGGAATACAAAAGGTTTTGAAAAAATTCTATCTCGGATTGCCGATAACCATGATGGGGGGAAACACAACCATAAAGAAGTTAGGGCTTATGCCCGTTGCCTGCTGTCCATCCTGCCTGAAATCAATTGCAATTTCAACGTCAAGCCAGAAGTGCAAATATTACTTGCTGCGTTGACTGCCTCCGGATTGCCTCACCGCGATCGCGCTTTTTTAGCGGATTGCATTCTCAAACTATTAGAGGAAAGTACCAACTCAAAAATTGAAAGTACTACTGAAGACACAAACGGTATTCCTTTTTAACCCGCCTGACGAACCGGACTAAAAAAGCCGGCGAAACTCCCGCATTTTTCGGGAGTCGCGGATCGAGTCCAAATCATTCGCCTGTAAGTAGTGCAGTAACTTAGGGCTTTTAACACGAATCAAGCGTAATCGCTTTTAATCTTTCGTAAGCTCGGTTACTACACTATAAAGCAGTTTCCCTCGTAGTGTCATGGGCTTTAGCCCATGACACAGCCTTGAGAGTGAATTAGGCTACGCGCCTTTGGGTGATTCATAGGCTTTTTATACGAGGTTTATTGGTTCCACAAACAACCACACCCAATACATATGAATAAAAGAATTTTGGGGCTTGATATCAGCAAGTCCTCAGTTTCTGCGTGCTTACTCGAAAGTAAGCCGGACGATCCACGTCAATTTTATTATGAATGTCCGTTTAAATTGTTTAGCGCCAACAGTGCAGGGATAAAAGCACTATTGGCGCTAAAACCGGACATTGCAATCATGGAACCGACCGGGGTTAATTACAGCAGATTATGGGGTACACACCTTGCCCGCGCCGGCGTCGAAGTCCGGCTTGTGGGACACAAAGAACTTAGGAGCTACCGGGAACACCATTTAAATTTACCCGATAAAGATGATGATGCCGATGCCTTAGCGCTCGCTTGTTACTACTTTGATTACTTCGATTCTCCCAGACGGTTTGTCCAAATTAGGGACTTTACCACGACCCGGATTCGAGAACTGGTGCTGAGGCTTGCTCACCTCAATCGGGTGCAAAGCCCAATTATCAATCGGTTGCGCCAGGATTTAGCTTGGCAGTTTCCCGAAGTCGCACATGTAAAATCCCGGCGGGCAATTGATGGTGATGTGCCGTTACTGTGGGGTTGGTTGTGTGGTGAACGTAAAAGCAAGCGATATGACGGTTTACGCTCTAACTCTATTGGATTGGGTATTACTAGCACAGTTCGGTATCACGCCAAGCGCATATGCGACTTGCAGCGAGAAGAATACAGCATCGAGGTTGAGTTGCTGCAACTTCTGATCGATGAGAAGTTTACCGTTTACCGCGAGGTTTTTAAAAGCTTTGGTTTCGGCTTACGCCTGGAGGGAATTATACTTTCACAAATTTATCCAATTGAAAATTACTTCGGTGCTGATGACAAGCCAGAGGTGAGAATTCGCAAGGGGCGAAAGTCAGGAAAGCCCACGAAGCGTTACTTATCGCTACGACGATTCCAGAAGTCCTTAGGGCTTGCACCGTCCCTAGAAGCATCAGGCGACAAGAGTAAAGTCAAGATTGTTGGTGGTTCCGACTTGTGTCGTATCGCTTTCTGGCAGTGGGTTTTTACTCGTATTGAACCCAAACACAGCCGTCTTAATAATGAGATTGGTGAGATTCTCGGTAGTCAGTTGGATGCTGAGAAAGCCGCCGGTCGTCCGGTGCGGTTGGTGCGATCGCGCATATCAGCCAAAGCTGCTAAGTTACTATTTCGGGAATTGGTTAAAGTACTATAGTGAAAGATTTCTATTTTGAAATCTGTATCTACGAAGGATTCTTACACAGGCTCAAGCATGACCAACGGCGTAATAATGCAATATTTCCATTGGTACATTCCCGATGATGGTAGCCTATGGAATCAACTGAACAAAACGGCTCACGAGTTAAAGAGTGCAGGCTTTAGTGCTTTATGGCTACCACCAGCTTACAAGGGTACTGGTGGCGGTAGAGATGTCGGATACGGAGTTTACGATTTATTTGATTTGGGTGAGTTTGATCAAAAAGGCAGTGTCCGCACAAAATACGGAACACGCGATCAATATCTGACAGCGATTAAAACGGCTCAAAATGCGGGTATTCAAATTTACGCTGATGTAGTTTTAAACCACAAAGATGGTGGAGATGAAACAGAACGCATCTGGGCACAGGAAATGGATTGGAATGATCGCAACCGTCCAGTCAGCGATTGGTATGAAATTGAAGCTTATACTAAGTACAATTTTTCTGGTCGGGGAGATAAATACTCCAGTATGAAGTGGCATTGGTGGTGGTTTGATTCATTGTCCTACAATGCAATTACCCAAAAAGCGGATAAACTCTATCGGCTCAAAAACAAGCAATTTGAGACAGAAGTTAGCCACGAACACGGGAACTATGACTATTTGCTAGCGAACGACTTGGATATGGGTTACGAGTTCGTGCGTGGTGAGTTGATGTATTGGGGACGTTGGTTTGTTGACACCACAAATGTAGATGGCTTCCGGATTGATGCTGTTAAACATATTCGTTCCGGCTTTTTCCGCGATTGGCTGAACCACTTACGAGTGCATTTTGGCGGGCGAGAATTGTTTAGTGTGGGGGAGTACTGGTCACAGGATGTCAATGCGTTACACGGCTATATAGCAGCTAGTGATGGGCGTTTGTCGTTGTTTGATGTACCACTCCACTTTAAGTTTCATCAAGCAAGTCGCCAAGGTCGTAGTTTTGATATGCGATCGCTTTTTGACAGAACTTTAGTTAAGGAACAACCAAGCAAAGCTGTCACTTTTGTCGAAAATCATGATACGCAACCCTGTCAAGGGTTAGAATCACCCGTTGAACCTTGGTTTAAGCCTTTGGCGTATGCACTGATTTTACTACGCCGTGAAGGCTATCCTTGCGTTTTTTATGCAGATTATTACGGAGCGCAATATCATGATAAGGGACGGGATGCAACTCTTTATTCTCACCGTTTTTTGATTGACAAGTTTATCAAAGCGCGTAATGAATACGGTTTTGGCGACCAACACGATTATTTTGACCATCCGAGTACTATCGGTTGGACGCGGTTGGGTAATAGCGAACATCCAGGAGCAATGGCTGTAGTCATGACTAACAGTGAACCGGGCAGCAAGTGGATGAATATGTTTCGAGGAAATGCAGCTTTTTACGATTCCACTGGACATATTCCAGAAATTGTGCATACCAACAGCCACGGGTGGGGTAATTTCCCTTGTCCAGGTGGTTCGGTGTCAGTTTGGCTGCAAAAGTAGTTTCAAAATTATAGCGCTTTCAGACCTTCAGACTAAAGTCTGAGGCTACATAAACAAAGCCCACCTGCGTGGGCTTTTAGATATGAAGTCCGCGCACCATCCGGACGAGCGTTTGTTTAGCCGCGACTTTATTCGTCGGGCAATAAGTGCTATCGATGAACTTTTGATTGTTTTAGCATTTGCGTCAGTCTATCAAGTAATAGAACTTCCCGCTTGCTGTCTTCAAGTGTCCGCGCTAATATGATTGCTCTTTCATAAAAATTGCGAGCGGTGGGATAATTACCTAATTGCTCATACAAGAAAGCATAAGACTCAAAAGATTTTAACTTCTCGCCTAAATTTTCTGATTCTGTAGCCAGTGTTAAACGCTGTTCTAGTAAGTCGAAAGCGCGTTCATATCTTCCTACAGAACGGTGAGCTGTAACCAAACCGTCAATTGCTCGTAATTCGTTGGTGCGATCGCTTGTAACTTTTGCCATTCGCAATGCTGAACCATATGTACCAATGGTATCTTGATAATTGCCAGCGGCTAGGTAAGCATCGCCTAAATTATTCAAGGTATTCGCTTCGGCGATCGCATCTGGTGTTCGACGGCGAAAAATTAAAGCTGTTTCCAACAACTTAATCGCTTTGTTATAATCTCCTAGCCTCACTGTCGCTAAACCCAAGTTACTTAAAGACAGTCCTTGTCCTTCGATATTTTTGACATCACTGGCAATTGTTGCCGCTTCTGTAAAGATTTCAGCCGCTGGGGTGAATTCTCCTTTTTGCAGTAATAATGTGCCGATGTTATTTAGTCCAAAAATCTGTCCTTGAAAATCTTCAGTATCACGAGCGATCGCTAACCTCCGACGCATTGGATCTTCAGCTTCTTTTAATCGACCCAATTGTACATAACCTTTAGCAATTAAATTGTAAACTAAACCTTGCGCCTTTAAATCGCCAATCAAATGATAAATATCCAGTGCTTGTAACCAAGACTCAATTGCTTTATCCGATTTTCCTTTTTGTTCTTGTTGCTCACCTTGACGCACCAACATATCAGCCTCGTCTCTTGATTCTCGCACTGCTGAATGGTTTACAGGACGGTGGAGTTGTTGGGTAATATCTACCGCACCTGCTGCGATCGGATTTAGCAAAACTAGCAACAGTAAATACGATATACCACAAAACTGACATTTTGTCAATAATTCTCTAGAAAGTTTACCTAGAAATAAATGTTTTTGCTTCATAAAAATAACCGTAAAATTACGGTTTTCCCGAAAATAAGTAATAGCCAGATTTGAGTTAACTTTAGAACAAGCTTGATTAGAGTTAATACTTAAGTTAGGATTGCGGTAAATCTTCACCCAAGTAGATGGCGCGGACATCCGCAGGTAATTTGTCCTCTAACATAAGATAGCCTTTGGCGAGAAAATTGGCTACATCTAATGGAGCGATCGCTTCCCCTTCAGCTTGCAGATAAGCAGCAATGCGAGTTTCGCTCCAGTGAAAGGTTTGAGCCATTAAAACCATCAATCGCAAAACTGGAGGCATTTGTTCCAAAGCTTGTTCGATATAACACCATAGTGGTGGAGAAGTTGCTTGCAGAGAATAATGAATTGCTTCTGTGGGTGGTAATTCGAGATCGTTGATACAGAAAGCCGTCATATTGATCAGCCAATTTTGCAAAGTTAAAGTTTCTTTACTAGATTCAGCGTTGGTTAAATCAAGTCCAGCGAGTTGGTAATATATATGTCGCCAAGTCAAAGCAAACAGATAATCTGCTTGCACAGGCGATCGCGCTGAATGGCAGATTAACGTGTATACTATCGGGCTATAACGACAAAACATCGCCGTAAAGTATTTTCCAGCTTCCGGATGGGACTGAAATAAATCCAAAAGTTCCTGATCACCGTAATGGAACAGCGATTTAACTAGAGGGTGATTAGCTTCGGGAAAATGTGGTATTTGCACAATCCAAATGAATGTATGTTGTTAGAATGGATATTATTAGAAATGAATTGTTCATCAACTGTCCTCCAGATAATCGCGATCAGGTCTTGATGTTGGTCTGGAGCGTGAGTAACATCTAGACTACTTTGTTATTGATACACTATAAAATACGGACTTTATTTAAGTCTGTACCCTTGAATAATAAAATCGATTCCTCAATAAAATCCTAGATGTGTTCATGGTTATAGCAGTTAGTGTGACACCGTTGTTAATTCAACCTTATACTTTAAGCTCTTTCTTACCTTCCCTGGCGTTAGATAGTTTATTGTCTACCCAAGGCATTATGGTGATGCTGCTAGCAGCCTACGCCGGTGCTATGTGGATGTTCCTTACCAGTGCGCCAAAAGTACACACCGTTATGGTGTCAGATTTGGAGATTGCCCGCCAATTGTACCAAGGGCTGCTAGATTTGCCAGCAGCAGAAGTACCTTTGCACTACTATTACAACTACGAGCAAAGTATAGGTGCTGCGGGAATCGATCCGCTCTACATGTCAGCTAGCCCGACGTTTTCCGGCAGCAGAATGATGAATAATGCTAGCGAAGGGCTTTGGTATCAATTAAAGAAAAACACCCAGCTACACGTCATTACTGGAGCTAGTTTAGGCAGCAAAAGTCAGCAACGTCACGTTTGCTTTGATCGTGAGTGCCTGGATATGATTTTAATGCGTGTGGAAACGCGAGGTTTGAAATTCAAGATTCGCAATCGCAAACCCTTGAATTTTTTGATTAAGGATTATGAAGGGCGCGTGATTGAGTTGGCTGAGGTGGCAAATTAGTTATTAGTCATCGACCGAATTGAACTATGCGTTGCCCCAAAACCTTGTAGAGACGTAGCACTGCTACGTCTCTAGGTGTATTCGATATTAGCGATAGGCTGCTATATGCCTAAATTTTCTGCTTGAATCAAGTTTCAAACTAATAGACGTCTCCAGAAAAGAGATAGAGACTATTCTGTGCTACGTCTCTACAAAGGTTTGGGGCAACGCATAATTAAATTAGGTCGATGTCTAATGTTTCAAAACCAATCGATACCGTGCTTTCCCACTATGTAGCCGTTCTATAGCCTCGTTTACTTGGTCAAACTCGAAAATTTCAATTATTGGCTCTATTTTGTGTCGAGCTGCAAAATCGAGCATTTTGACAGCTGTAGCAGGACTGCCAAGAGGACTACCAGATATTGATTTTTGACCCGCTATTAAAGGGAAAATGTTCGTACTGAGGGGATTAGGAACTACACCAACAAAGTGGAGTTTTCCCTTAGGACGCAAGCAGGCAATGTAAATATTCCAATCTAGATCAGCGTTAACGGTTGAGAGAATTAGGTCAAAAGAGTTTTCTACAGATTTAAGTGCATTTGGGTCACGGGAATTGATAAAGTGATTTGCACCAAGTTCTCTAGCTTCAGCTTCTTTGTCAGGACTAGTGGAAAATGCAGTCACCTCACAACCCCAAGCATGAAGAAACTTCAATGCTATATGACCTAATCCACCAATACCAATTACACCAACGTGATCAGTAGGTTTGACATCAAATTGCACAATGGGATTAAAAACGGTGATACCACCACAAAATAATGGTCCAGCAGCTACAGGATCAATACCTTCAGGTAAAGGTATTGCCCAAGAGGAGTGAGCGCGTACCTTGTCAGCAAAGCCACCATAGCGTCCAACAATTGTACCTTCGGCTGTGAGGCAGAGATTATGATTACCAGACATGCACCACTCACAAGTCATGCACGATCGCGAATTCCAACCAAGTCCAACCAACTGCCCTGGTTTGAGATTTTTCACCTCACTACCAACAGAGCCAATCTTGCCAATCACTTCATGACCGGGAACAATCGGGTACTTAGACATTCCCCAATCATTGTTAAGCATACTCAGGTCGCTATGGCAAATCCCACAGTATTCAACATCGATTTCCACATCCTCGCTGCCAAGTGATCCTAGCTCATATTCAAAAGGCTTTAGTTCTTCACCAGGTTTGAAAGCTGCGTAAGCGCGAACCATAAAAATGACCTGTTGTGATGTTAGTTTTTGTCACAATTATTTATTTTACAGTTTGCTCTGGCGCATTTAACACTTTACGCCTGCTTGGAAAGAAAACTTTGCATTTGCCAGTAGCAAGTTCTGTAGCAGTGTGTTAGCACAAATGTCTGTAACAAAGGCGAAAATGGGGAATGGTGCGTTACGGCTGACACCTAACGCACCCTACAACTAAGTTGCTGATTCAGATTCTGATTTTTCTGGCTTGAGTAACGGGAAAGCGATCGCATCCCGAATACTTGCACAATCAGTTAACACCATCACCAATCTGTCAATCCCAATACCTAAACCACCAGTCGGCGGCATTCCGTATTCCAAGGCAGTTAGAAAGTCTTCATCTACACCTTGGGCTTCTAAATCACCGGCGGCTTTGCGTGCAGCTTGTTGTTCTAAGCGATCGCGTTGTTCAATCGGATCGGTTAATTCTGAGAAGCTATTAGCTGTCTCTCTCCCGACGATAAATAACTCAAATCGCTCTACCAAACCAACTTTAGAACGATGCGGCTTTGCTAATGGCGAAATTTCTACCGGGTAATCAACCACAAAGGTAGGCTGAATTAACTTTTCTTCAACCTTTTGCTCAAAAGCTTCATTTAAGAGTTTGCCGATGGATGGGCAATCATCTATACCTTCCAGCCCAGCGTTTTTACTGGCGGATTTCGCTTCTTCTAAAGTTTGGAAAGCGTTAAAATCCAAACCTGTATATTCCTTAACTAAATCGTGCATTGTCACCCGACGCCAAGGAGAAGAGAAATTAATCGCCGTATCTTGATAAGTAATTTGCAGCGTACCGAGAACCTCTTGAGCAACAGTGGTAATAATTCCCTCCGTCAGCGCCATCATGTCGTTGTAATCGGCGTAAGCTTGGTAAAGTTCAATTGTGGTAAATTCGGGATTGTGGCGGGTAGAAATGCCCTCATTACGGAAAATCCGCCCTAATTCAAACACCTTTTCAAATCCACCGACAATCAACCGCTTGAGATGCAATTCTGTCGCAATTCGCAGATACAATTGCATTTCCAGGGTGTTGTGGTAAGTGACGAAGGGACGCGCATCGGCACCGCCGGCTTCACTTAACAACACTGGCGTTTCAATTTCCAGAAAATCCCGCTGTTCTAGGTAACGACGAATACCTGCCGTAATTTGGGCGCGACGGCGGAAAGTTTGCCGCACTTCCGGGTTCACAATCAAGTCAAGATACCGCTGACGGTAGCGTTTGGCAACATCCGTTAACCCATGCTGTTTATCAGGCAACGGTAACAGAGATTTGGTCAAAATAGTGTATTGTTTGACGTAAACAGATAACTCGCCCTTTTCAGTCCGTTTGATCGTGCCTTTAACGCCGATGATATCGCCGATATCTGTGAGTTTATCGAGTTGTTTGAAAGCATTCTCAAGAGTATCTGCCATGCCTTCTTCGATGCGTTTTTTCTCTAGATAAAGCTGAATTGTGCCAGTTTCATCTTGCAAGGTGACGAAGGCTAGTTTACCCATAAAGCGACGTAACTTGATGCGTCCGGCGATCGCTACTTCTAAATTGACTTCTTCACCATTGGGTAAATCCGCAAAATTTTCTTGCAATTCAGCCGCGCGATCGGTAGATTCCCAACGATAGGCGTAAGGATTCATACCTAGCTGCTTTAGCTGTTCTACTTTTTCTAGTCGCGTGGCACGAATATCTTCTTCCGACATGGTTTACGAACTTTCATAGGGCAAGATTAATTATAGATGCTGTTCCAAAGTCTTGACTCATCTACATTTTAAGCCATAAGACTTGCAGCATTTATGGTATTGAACCCGTAGCGGATAATTATTCCTAATATTTCGGTAATTTACATAAGTAATTTTGTAGCTTTATATAGTCATGCTTTCACAAGTAAAAGTTAACTCTTAACTAAAGCTGTCTATTCCTTTAGGTTTCAAGGGAAAGACAGTAATTACCCAGATGTATTAAACATAGCCAAGTTTGTTAAAAATTAGTTGAATTACTGACTTTATTAAATTCAAAATTATTCGTAGGACAAAACTATTGGTCTTGCATATTGCTAGAAGAGAGAAACTATGAGGAAGCGTCTGATTCAACGAATCATTTTTCTATCAATCTCGTTATTTGTTGCATTTTTCATCACAGTTGCTTCTGTAACTGCTGAAGATATACCGTTTTATTGGGATTCTATCGACGTCAACATTGACGTTCAGACGAACGGAGATATGTTAGTCACCGAAAGCCAAACATATGTGTTCGAGGGAGACTATACCAATGAACGGTATCGCTATATTTCTTTGGATAAAGTCGATGAGATTAGGGAAGTGACGGTTCAAGAAAATGATCGGATAATTCCCAGTCAAACTGGGATTGAAAATAATCAATTTTGGATTCGTTGGCAACATGAATTAAAACCACCATCAAAGCATACTTTTGTCCTCAAATATCGTCTGGTGGGTGGATTGCAGACGGATGAGCAGAACACTCAGGTTTATTGGAAAGCGATTTTTGGCGATCGCAAAGCAGCAATTCAAAACAGTAAGGTTCAGGTGCAGCTACCAAAGGCACTATCTGGGAAAGTTACCTCTTTTAAAAGTTTTGGTGCAACTGTGAAAGCGAATAAAGTCAATCCCACAACTTTCGATTTTGTTGCTACTCAGCCAATTTCATCTGAAGAAGAATTAGAAATCCAAATCACATTTCCTAGTGAAATTCTCAACCTGCCTAAACCTAAATGGCAGCAAAGTTTAATCGGAGAAAATCTATGGAATGTTTTCTTAAGTTTTATTTTTTTTATTCCCTTTGTTGGTATTCCTATTTGGAGAATTATTAATGCTATAAAAAACTCTCGTTGTCCTGAATGCAAAACATTCAAACTGAAGCGGACTTTTCAAACTTTAGTAGATGCAACCACAACGCGTACCGGAAGAATACGGGTAATTTGCCAGTGTCAAAACTGCTCCTACCGCAATGTGTATGAAGAAGTAATTCCCATTATCTCGTATGGTGTTCGTGTTGGTGGCGGTGGTGGTGACGGTGGTGGTGACGGCGGTGGCGGCGGTGGTGGCGGTGGTGGCGGTGGATAGCCAGGGGTAGCAAGTCGCTGCTAGGTTGTTTTTCCCGATTGAGAATGGAAATGCTATTAAGTGGGCTGCTGCCTCTAAAATTTAATCACTTTCAAGCATCAACAAAACTGCGTAAAATACCCAAAATTTTCCCAATATCTTGAATAAAATACTCATCTAAATCAACTTCAATTCTTTGTTCAATTAATCTCATAAATTTCCAAACGCTGCCTGTGGTAACAACACCATAGATAATTTCAATTTGATTTTCTTTACGTTCATTAAATAATTTAGCGGCAATCATTTCGGCGATACATTGCCCTAATCCAGATTGAATATTATCGTTTTTGGCTTCAACGATTGTAACTACAGGCGCTTGAATAAATAGCTGTTCTGGAGAGAGACTGATTAGAAAATCACAAAACCCACTTAAACCTTGTTCTGGAGCAACGTTAAATTCTTTCCCAGAAAATAGACTAATCCGATTTACTAGTTGTTTTTTAAGTTCAAAAAGAATGGGAGCGATAATAAATTCTGAACGTGCTTTTTCTGTACCGATCGCAACTGCCAAAGGAATATATTCTTTAAGAATTTGTGCCAGAATTGTGCTATAATCTACCGCTGCAACATTAGTAAAGATGCCAATTCTCTCGGAAATACTAAATCCAAAGGTTTCCGATATCACATCAATAGTAAATTGGCTATACGGCATGACAAAAATTAATTATTCAATTGTGCAAAAAGTGTGCTGAGACAGCTTTCATTTTCAGATTACTAATTTGCACGATCGCTTTCAACATCTCTTGTTGATCTGGTTGCAAGTCAAGTGACTCTAATGCTTGATCGAGGCTATTACCTGCGTGTAGAGTTTTGGCAAGTTTCACACGTTGGGATGAGTCTAACATCGCCTGAATGTCTCTATTTTTACGTTGACGCACAGCTTGAAGTTGCTGACGCTGTTGAGGAGTCAGGTTAATCTCTTGATAAATATTTGCACTATTACTAAAATCTAGTTTAGTTGGTGCTGCCGAAGCAACGAAGGGCAACAACAAGACAACAGCAAGAATAGTAGCTAACACAAACACCCGCTTCATATAATTAATAGCCGTACTCAACAATGCGTAGATTATCACACTTATAAGGAAATGATAAACTGTTAGGTATTTAATTTTATTATTTAGCAGCGTTTCTTAAGATACTTGCAACAAATAGCTCATACAGTGTCCCATAAGGAAATAAACTACTAACATCGCGGCAGCAGCTAAAGCAACTAATGTACCTGCCAACATTAAAGAAAACTCTTTATCCTGAAAAGCTTTTTCCATTAGGTGCAACGACCATGCCACTAACGCGACATCAAATACTAAAATAGGAATCAACATTTTTTTTATATTTATTAATACTTGTTATGAATCTTAACACTGTTCTGGAGTCCTGTCTCTAACCTTAGATAGATGTGGTTATTTGGAAAATGAATGGTGACTATACTATTCTTACTGGTAGAGCGCGATCGCGTAAATAATTTTTAATTTCTGCCACACTTAGTTGTCCATAATGTAAAAGTGATGCCAGTAATGCGGCTTCTGCTTGACCTTTTGTGAGAGCATCGTAAATATGTTCACATGTACCCGCGCCACCAGATGCAATTACTGGGATTTGGACGGATCGGGCGATGGCGCTGGTTAAATCTAAATCATACCCAGCTTGGGTACCATCAGCATCCATACTTGTTACCAGCAGTTCACCTGCACCTCGTTTTTCGACTTCTTTTGCCCAAAGCAGAGCATCCTTACCCGTATTTTCCCTTCCTCCTCGTACATACACATCCCAACCAGGGTTATTTGGGTCTTTTCGGCTTCTGGCATCAATAGCAATCACAATGCACTGATTACCGAAGCGATCGCTTGCCCGATTAATGAAATCTGGGTCACGTACCGCTGTAGAATTAATACTAACTTTATCTGCGCCAGCTCGTAACAAAGCTTTAACATTTTCTAAGGATTGAATTCCTCCGCCCACAGTTAGAGGAATAAAGACCTGTTCAGCGGTGCGGTAAACTACATCAAGAATAATGCCTCTGTCTTCATGAGTCGCCGTAATATCTAGAAACACTAACTCATCAGCACCAGCTTCGTTGTAAACTTTTGCCAGTTCTACGGGATCACCTGCATCCTTCAAGTTGACAAAGTTAACTCCTTTTACAACCCGTCCCGCCTTGACATCAAGGCACGGTAAGATTCTTTTAGATAACATAGCAAGTTTGGCAATTTTTCCTTAATTGTTCGGAAATTAAATTTTAAAGCTTATGAGTTGATTTCAGAACCCGTATTTTCTCACCCGTATTTATACTCATATTACAGATGGGTGGCGATCAAAAGTCGTGCAGTAAAAGTTGATAGCAGCAATTATGGCGATTATCTCCTCTAAAAAACAACCTCAAGAACCTAACAAACAACCAAAACAGTCTCACCAGACGCAAGTTACTGCAAAACCAGATATTTTGCAACCAGAAGTTGCTGTTGATGAAGGTAAGCTTGAAGTTGGGATTCGTCCACACACATTTGCCGATTACATTGGGCAAAAAGACTTAAAAGATGTGCTAGAAATTGCCATCAAGGCAGCGCAATCTAGAAGTGAAGTGTTGGATCACTTACTTCTATACGGTCCCCCAGGATTGGGTAAGACCACAATGGCAATGATTTTAGCATCAGAGATGGGGGTAAATTATAAAATCACGAGTGCGCCTGCCCTAGAACGTCCTAGAGATATTGTTGGGCTATTAGTGAATCTTAAACCCGGTGATATTCTCTTTATTGATGAAATTCATCGCCTTTCGCGGATGACTGAGGAAATTCTCTATCCAGCGATGGAAGATTATCGTTTAGATATTACCGTGGGTAAAGGTTCGAGTGCGCGAATTCGGAGTATACCACTTTCTAAATTTACATTGGTGGGGGCAACAACCCGTGTCGGTGCTTTAACTTCACCATTGCGCGATCGCTTCGGCTTAGTTCAAAAGCTGCGATTTTACGAAGTTGAGGAAATGACCCACATTATACAACGCACCGCCCAATTACTCCAAACCCCCATGACTAAAGATGGCGCCACAGAAATTGCTCGTCGTTCGCGAGGAACACCAAGAATTGGAAATAGGCTACTCAGACGAGTGCGTGATTATGCGGAAGTTAAAAAATCTGGGGAGATAACCGAAACCGTAGCAGCCGAAGCATTGCAACTATTTCAAGTAGATCCTTGCGGTTTGGATTGGACAGATAGAAAAATGTTGAGTGTAATAATTGAAAACTTTAATGGTGGTCCAGTAGGTTTAGAAACTATTGCCGCAGCAACAGGTGAAGATACACAAACAATAGAAGAAGTTTATGAACCCTATTTAATGCAAATTGGCTATTTAAGTCGCACTCCCCGTGGGAGAACAGCCACAAAAGCAGCATACAAGCATTTGGGCTTCACACCGCCGAATGAGCAGATGTCTCTTTTGTAGTATATATCTGTTGGAAAACAATGTAGAGACGTTCCGGCGGAACGTCTTTACAAGGGTTTGGGGTAACGCATGGTTAATTCTACCAGTTGTCTAATCTAGAGACGTTCCGACGGAACGTCTCTACCAAGAATTAGGAATTTCATATTAATATTCAGCAACGGCAAATTTAATCTAGCTCCACTCCCCCCTCCTACTTCATTATGATAAATTGTGAATTTTAACCGCAGATGAACACAGATAAACGCAGATGATTAAGTTAATTGCTATTTTGTTAAGTTTGTTGCTTGTGTTTGGATTGGGTGAGCCAGTTATGGCACAATCTCAACTGCCCCAGATTACTGAAGAACAGTTACAAAAAGGGGATGAGTTGACGAAGAAGGCTTTTGCTGCTACTGATAAAGGTGATTTTGCCAGTGCTGAAAAGTATTGGACAGAGATTATTGAGAAATTTCCTCAGAATCCGGCAATATGGAGTAATCGGGGAAATTCGAGAGTAAGTCAGAATAAGTTGCTTGAAGCGATCGCAGATTATAACAAAGCTATAGAACTTGCGCCAAATGCCACCGATCCTTATTTGAATCGCGGTACAGCCTTGGAAGGATTGGGAAAATGGGACGATGCTCTAGCTGACTATAATCATTTGCTAGAGCTTGACCCTAAAGATGCGATGGCGTATAATAATCGCGGAAATGCGAAAGCGGGTTTAGGGAAATGGGATTCGGCGATCGCTGACTATCAAAAAGCAAATGAAATTGCCCCAAATTTCGCCTTTGCTCGTGCTAACTACGCTCTGGCTCTTTATGAAACAGGCGAAACAGAGCAAGCTATTAAAGAAATGAAAAACATCGTCCGCAAATATCCGAAATTTGCCGATATGCGCGCAGCGCTGACCGCAGCTTACTGGGTAAGTGGACAAAAAGGTGAAGCGGAAAGTAACTGGGTAGCAGCTTATGGACTTGATAGACGCTACAAAGATATTAGCTGGGTGAAAAATATCCGCAGATGGCCCCCCAGTATGATAGCAGCTTTGGATAAGTTTTTGAAACTCAAGTAGGGCAATTACTATGACTCGTAACAAAATAAGCAACCGAGGCAAGTCAATTTATATGAAGATATTTATATCTAGCACAGTGCAGTGCATAAGTTGATTTAAATTACACCTATAAAGAAAGAAGCAAGGTTGGTTTTAAAGCTTAACCTGAAAAACGTCTGGGTGTTTATATCGGGAAACTTTTGCGATGAAATTACTCAAAATAATCTCTGCACTTGTTATTGAAACTATAAATTGGTTTTATCCACTGGTGTTGATCATTCTGACTGGATTTTTAGAGGCTTGGCTGATTTTCAGTATGTTTCCAGAAATCAACACCCTGGTTCTGATGGCAATATTTCCCATTCTTTACTTATTCTGGTTGTTTCTCTTTTTGTGCCTGAGTGCATTGGGGACAACTCTTGTGTTTCTGTTTGTCAAGAAACCAAGATTTGTAGAAATTGATCTCCTTAAGGATTTGCCGTTACTTATTCAAATATCACCGATAATTAACTCTTACAGGATAATGCTACTGCTCGATACATTGCCTGTGCTGAATTATTTGAAACTTTCCCCAACTCCATTAAAATGGCTCAGAAATCTGGCAATGCGTGCCTATTCTCCAAAGGTGCATATCGGTAATAGATCTATCGTAGTTGCATGGCTACAAGATCCAGATTTGACGTACATCGGCAAGAATGTTGTTATTGGTAGTGAATGTCATATTGTTGCTCATGCTCTCAACACATCTGAAGGTAAAGTTAAATATATTTCAGAGCCAATTACAATTGGAGACCGCAGTACGATTGGTGGTAATACCCGAATTGGAATGGGTGTCAAAATTGAGGAAGAAGCCATAGTAGAAGTAGGAAGTAATGTGCTTCCTTACACACGTGTAGGGCGTGGTGAAATCTGGGGTGGGAATCCTGCTATTTTTCTCCGCAAACGCAACGAATATGCAGATGAAACAAAACCAAAGTCTTCGCTTCCGCAAATAGCTTCCTCAGAATTGAATGAAATAATTGCTAATGCTATTCGTTTATCACCAGAAGAGATTACTAATGACCTGAATAGCGAAAACTGTATGACATGGGATTCCATCGCCACAATGTCAATTGCCGCTGCATTATATGACCGTTTTTCAATTCGTGTTCCTGCTAAAGATATCTTCAAACTGAATTCTCGCAATTCAATCGAACAGCTAATTGGCGCTCATACAGATAATAACTTTCCAGATAGTTCAGACGGTGTATTAACTCCGAACCAAGATAGAGAAATTCCCAATAATTCAGAGCTTCTTCCACTTTATAATCCAGAAACTGTAACTCAGGCACTTGCTCGTCGTTATCGGGAATCGATGCAGGAAAGTGAGAAAAAGATTGTCATCGCTGCCAGTTTTACTGCACAACCACTCGGTTCTACCATACAACTTTGGTGTCAAGCTTTCGGCATCCCATTTTCTGTTGAGTTTGGTGAATTCAACCAATTGGAGCAGACTCTTCTTTCTCCAGATAGCGTGTTTATGAATAATCCAAACGGGTTAAATATAGTTCTGATTCGCCCAGAGGATTTAATCTCCGAAGGAGATAAGGACGGAATGATTCGAGCCAATCAACTATTGGAAGCTATCGGTAGTTATGCTGTTAATAAAAAGGGTTTGATTGTGTCGAATTTGCCTCCAGCAGTTTCGCCATTTTTTCATGGAAAGTATCAACAAGTGGAGAAACTACGTTTTTGGTGGCAGGAACAACTAGAAAAAATGGAAGGAATCCATATCCTAGACTTTGCTAGAGTTATTGAAGAAGTTGGACGACAAAATTCACAAGATGCTTCATTTGAAGCGATCGCTCGCGCTCCCTATTCACAAATTGTCTATCAAGGACTGGGGATTGCAATTACCCGTCTAGCGCGTGGAATATTTCTTCCAGCTAAAAAAGTTCTGGCACTCGATTGTGATGGCATTCTGTGGGGGGGTATTGTGGGCGAAGACGGTATTGATGGCATCGCCTTAAGTGATGATCATCCCGGTCGCAGTTTTCGTCTATTTCAAGAAATGCTTCTAGATTTGAAAAAACGCGGTATTCTTCTAGTCCTAGCCAGTAAAAATGAAGAGGCAGATGTCTGGAATGTATTTGACAGTCATCCCGAAATGGTTCTGCAACGCTCTGATATTGCGGCTTATCGGATTAACTGGAAGGCAAAATCTGCCAACTTGCGCGAACTTGCGGAGGAATTAAACTTAGGTCTGGACTCTTTCGTTTTTGTGGATGATTCCCCAGTCGAATGTTTGGAAGTGCAGACTAATTCTCCAGAAGTAACTGTTGTTACCATGCCAAAAGAGCCAGCACATTATGTTGAAACTCTTTCCAAACTCTGGTGCTTTGATTCTTCCAATATCACAACAGAAGATAAGATACGAACAGAATTTATGGCGCAGGAGCAACAGCGTCGGGAATTGCAGCAAGGTGTAAATAGCCTTGAAAGTTATCTAGAATCCTTGCAACTAATTGTAGAAATTCGGTCTGTTGAGGAAAGAGATTTGCCAAGGGTAGCGCAACTGACCCAGAAAACCAATCAGTTTAACCTTTCATTAATTCGCCGTTCCTTATCTGAAATTCAAGACATTCAAAAATCCTGCTCCATTCTAATGCTGAATCTTAAAGACCGCTTTGGTGATTATGGTCTTGTTGGGGTGGCAATTCTTAAGCAGGAAAACGGATGTCTGTTTCTAGATAGCTTCCTAGTGAGCTGTCGTGCTTTGGGACGCGGAGTAGAGCAATCCTTTTTATGTAGCGTTTTTGATTTAGCCAATCAGAAGGATTTAAAGACGATTATTGCTCCTTACTGTTCAGGTCTGCGAAACGAGCAGGTGAAGACTTTTCTTTTAAAAATGGGTTTTTCGCAAAAGCAATCAGACCTTCTGGAAGCTGAAGTGGCGATCGCTCCCGAAAAGCCTAAGCACATAAAAATGCTAATTCGGATGCCAGATTTGGTGTAGTGATATTAAGAGATTGTTTATAAACAAAAAATCAAGTAGGGTGCGCTCTTCGACAATCTAACGCACCCTACAAGTTTAAGATTTATTTTACAGGTGGATATGTGGAGACTGTTAGTCGTGCTGCCGATATTATTGAACAAGCTGTATCTACAAGAAAGCCAGTCTTAGGGTACTCCAAATAAAAAATGCCCAATTGTCAGAAGCGAAGGTCGTGTTCGCGTTGGCAAAGCCACTCCCAGGGAAGCGGAATGAAGCAATCTCAAAGTCCTCATATCCCCAAATTACCCTTTCGTTCGCACCGAAAACCTCGTTGCTGCCAATCTTGCATATTCACTTGGGTTAGTCTAGTCACACTTGAACATTCTGGCTGAATGAATTGACTTAAACCTGCCCAAAACAAACTACGGGTTACATCCGCTGCCGTTTTTAACCAAGACTCACGATTACCAGGAATGCCTTTTTCCTGAACAATCCCAGGTTCTACCCAAATACCATGAGCACCTAAAAGAATTTGTCCTAACCATTTGGCTCTTGGTAAGTGAGTTGGGGAAGTAATAAGCATGACTTTATGCACTCCCAAACGGCGCAAAATTGGAATACCATAATAAAAATTTTCAAAGGTGGAATCGGCACAATGTTCTAACCAAACATTTTCTACAGGTGCTAATTCTCGTTGAAAAATCAGCCAAATACAAGGGTCTTGAGAACCGCGAGAAATTAAAATCGGCGTTTCGGGAGATTTTTTTGCTTCCTGGGCAACATAAATTTCCCTAGTAATGCTGCCACCAAGTACAAAAAAGCCGTCTATTGGCAAGGATGAGGCATTGAGTAACGTTATAGTAATAAAAATCAGCCAAATACCCAACAACGCACATAAACTCAGAGCTAATTTTTGTAACATTTGCCACATTATTTTGCAGTTTTTTATCCTATCTTCGATGAATGCTTTTTGTAAAAATACCTTCAGATGGTACACGCACTTTCAAAGCTAACTTGGATTTTGTCCTAAAGACATATACTTAAGCACAAGCAAGTGCTATCTTAATTAAAAGTAATTGAGGGTTAACTGCTGCTTGACAATATCCATGCATATCAAGGCAGATATATAGATTATTGCCGATATATTTGCCCAAATCAGCGATTTTTTGCTGTATAATCAAATGACGCGTAATTAGTGCGGGATGCAAAAGCTTACTAGGCGTGAAAACCTTGAAATACTTGGCAAGAACTAATTATTATAAAATCAATACACTAAGCCCTTCATCATTTTTTGATGATCTCTAACAGGGAATATCAGGTCAAACTGAGCAATCAGTAAGTCGTAAGACGCTTGATATAGCGCAAACTTGGCGGTTGCCTTAACCGTCCCGCCAAAGTTTGTAAGAAGGCAGAACATAAACCGCGATTCGTTCGATCTGCACAGATTTAATTACTTGTAGATAGATATGCACAGATTTTTAGCAGCGCTCTTCTGGAGGACACACACTCTTTGTGTCAAAAATTAAGATTAACCTTCCGGAAATAGATGACAAACGGAAGGATAATTGTTAAAAAGTAACGCAGTGTTTCAGCCGAATTGAAAGGGCAAAATTATGTAGGAATTGTAGCTTTGTCAGCACAAAAACCGAGAAATTACTGGTCAATTTCCTGGAAAACCAGATTGCTAAACTGTCAATAACACAATTATTCCAGCTGATATACATACATGAACCAATCTGCGAAACGTTCCTCACCGCTCCAAGTAGCCTTGATTGGTGGAGCGATCGCCACAACAGCAACTTTGTCTGTGTTCGGTCAAGCGTGGTGTCGCACCGTCCACGCCGCCTTACAAGATAGCCCAAAAGCGATCGTAGACCAAGTGTGGCAACTAGTAAATCGTGAATATGTTGATGGGAAATTTAATCAACAAGATTGGCAAGCAACTAGACAAACCCTATTAAGTAAAAATTATTCTTCTCGTGACGAAGCTTACACAGCCATCCGGGAAGCTTTAAAAAAATTGGGCGATCCTTACACTCGGTTCCTAGACCCGAAACAGTATGATTCCCTAACCAGCCAAACATCCGGGGAAGTGTCTGGAATTGGCATTCGGATGGAACTGAATGAAAAAACCAAGCGACTCACCGTTGTGGAAGCGATCGAAAATTCGCCAGCACTCAAAGCAGGTGTCAAAGCCGGCGATGAAATACTAGCAATTGACGGCAAACCAATAAATGACTTGAAAGTAGAAGATGCCTCTAAGCTGATTCGCGGCAGAGCTGGTACTACTATAACTTTGCGGCTTGCACGTCAGGGTCAAAGAGAAATGGATGTCAAGCTGACACGAGCCACCATTGAAGTGCCAACGGTGAAATACACCCTGAAGCAAGAAGGTGGACGACGTGTTGGCTATATCAGATTGCGGGAATTCAGCGCTCACGCTGCTGACCAAATGCGGCGGGCAATTCGCGATTTGAACGGTCAACAAGTTGATAGTTACGTCTTAGATTTGCGCGGAAATCCCGGTGGTTTGTTAACTGCAAGCATTGAAATTGCTCGCATGTGGATAGATAATGGCGGGATTGTCAAGACAGTAGATCGTGTGGGAGGAACTGAACTCAGCAAGGCAAATAACACTGCCATTACAAAACGTCCCTTAGCGGTACTCATAGATAATAATTCAGCTAGTGCTAGTGAAATCCTCACAGGCGCACTTAAGGATAATAAGCGAGCGGTAGTTGTTGGTAGCCAAAGCTTTGGTAAAGCCTTAGTACAGTCAGTGCATGAACTGCCAGACGGTTCCGGCGTAGCCATCACCATTGCCCATTACTACACCCCTCAAGGAACAGATATTAACCATAAAGGTATTACCCCTGATATCAAGATAGATTTATCAGAGGCGCAAGAGCGTCAGTTGGCGATTAATCCAAATTTGGTGGCGACTCAAAACGATCCGCAATATGCGCGGGCGATCGCTGCTTTATCTAGCAATAACTTCGCCCAACCCAACTCAAATCAACGGTCAAAACCCTTGAGCGTTCGCGCCTCAGATTTGAAATAGTAGACAAAATATGATACTACGGATTTACGATTTTGGAGTGGGAATAATAATAATTAACCCCACCTCCAAAATCATAAATCCATGAATCATCAGCCACCTGACTTTACCACCACCAACACTTTTTTCCCTCATGTGTCGGTAGTAATACCTATATATAATGGTGAAAAAGACTTACCAGATTTAATTTCTTGTCTGTTAGGGCAAACTTACCCAAAACAGCAGGTTGAGTATTTGCTGGTAGACAATAACAGCAGCGATCGCACTCTCACTTTTCTCGAAACCGCTGCCGAACATTGCCCAATTACAATTCGTCCTTTAAGTGAAAACCAAATCCAAAGCTCTTACGCTGCCAGAAACACAGGCATTCGCGCTGCTTGTAGAGACGCGATTAATCGCGTCTCTACAAGTGAAATAATAGCCTTTACTGATGCTGATTGCCGTCCGCAACATCAATGGTTAGAAGCATTAGTACAGCCTTTTGTCAAGCAAGATGTGACAATTGTCGCCGGAGAGATTGAGGCGTTACCAGGCAAAACCCTTCTAGAAAAATATGCCGATCGCCAAGAGACTTTATCACAAAAGCACACCCTCGCCCATAAATTTTGTCCATACGGTCAAACCGCTAATTTAGCAATTCGACGCATCGCATTTGAAAAAGCAGGTTTGTTCCGTCCTTATCTGACCACTGGTGGCGATGCTGACATGTGTTGGCGAATTCTCTTTGAAAACATCGGGCGTTTAGAATTTTCACCAAGAGCGATCGTCCAGCATCGCCACCGCGCTACACTTAAAGAGCTAGAAAGTCAATGGCGGCGTTATGGACGCTCAAATCGCTATTTACACGAACTGCACGGTGTTGAGTTGATGCGCGAGACTACAGCAAAAGAATACGGATATCTCTTGCTGCGTTGGTTGTTGAAAGAAATACCAAAAAATAGCTGCAAAGCGATCGCCCGTAAAGCCAGCCTTGTAGACTTATTAAGTACACCTATTGGTTTATTCACTGGCATAGCGCGTTACTCTGGGCAAAAAGATGCCCAATTGCCAGAAAAAGCCAAAATTATTGATTGGCTCTAGGAATTTTGGATGGTTGAATTTTGGATTGGCAATAATTTTCTTACCATGTCTAGTTAGGGGTAGAAATTACCGAACAGTTACCAACCCCCATTCCCTAGTCCCCAATTTCCGCTAAATTTAATAAAAGTAGTGTCAAGGAAACTTCAAATGTCAGCACAACTGTTACTGGTGGATGACGAACCGGGATTGCGTGAAGCCGTCAAGGATTATTTGCAAGAAAGCGGTTTCAGCGTTCAAGTTGCCAGTAACGCCCGCGAGGGGTGGGACTTGATGCAGCAAAGTACACCTGATTTAGTGATTTCCGACGTCATGATGCCTCAGGTAGATGGCTATCAGTTCTTAAAGCAACTGCGGGAAGACCCTCGCTTTAAAACGCTGCCGGTGGTCTTTTTAACGGCAAAAGGAATGACAACCGATCGCATTCAAGGTTATCAAGCTGGTGTTGATGCTTATCTACCCAAGCCTTTCGATCCGGATGAATTAGTCGCAATTATCGAAAATTTACTTATCCGTCGCACCGCCAAGTCTCATCCTACAGGTGAAGAGGGCGAAACCTTTGATATTGCTGAACTCGCAAATCAGATTGCCCAAATTAAAGCGCTCTTAACTCAAAAAAGTGCCATCACCCAATCTCCTGCACCTTTTGCTATCGACTTGACCCCCAGAGAACAAAGTGTTTTAAATTTGGTCGCTGAAGGGCTAATGAATAAAGAAATTGCCCGTCGTTTGGAAACCAGCGTCCGCAACGTCGAAAAGTACGTCAGTCGTTTGTTTAGTAAAACCGGCACTAACAGCCGTACTGAATTAGTTCGTTTTGCTTTAGAACACGGTCTTGCTAAGTAGTCATTAGTTATTTGTCATTAGTCATTAGCTTTGGACAAATGACAACTGACTATTGACTCTTGCCTGGAGCCGTATCTTTGTTTGGTTGAGAATAATAAATCGGTTAAATGCACCCGATTGAATTTGTTTTGCTTGCTATGTTAGTAAAAAGCTAAGTAATCTTTAGACAAAACAGACACTCAGGGTAATGTCTCAAACTCTAGATGACCAATATCTAATGGGAAGGTTACTAACTTAGACTTCCTTTATTTAGTAGGAGTAATCTGGTTTGAGCAATTAATAGGGAAAAATACATCTTCAAAAACCCTAAGTAACTTCAAATGTTTTGGGTATAAAGACATAGTAAGCACCCAATCATAACCGTAGTGCAAGGAAAGTAAGGGCTACTGTAAATGCGATCGCGACTTAACCTTAAAAGCCTAATTAAATTGGCTTCCAAATAGAGTGTAGTTAGTCTTTGTTCGCCTGATGTCAGTTTCAACAAGCCAATTCCCAAATGAGCGTAAATAGGCAAATGGTTAAACTTAAGAAATTCAACATTTTCTGCCCGATATACGATTTGCTACTACCTAAATCAAATAAATACTCTTAGCACCTAACTATTGAATAGTCTCAGTAGAATTCCGCAATCGCATCAGTTGACGACGCATTTGCGGTGAGGCTTTCAATTCAGAAACTTCCTGTGCCTTCACAGAAGCGTGCAGGGTTTCCAGAAACTCGTCAGATCCTTCTGTTAAAGCTTCTAGAAGCACTTGCAACAATTGATCGCGATCGCTTAATATACTCTTCTCCTCAATCATTCGGAACTTGAGATGAATTTCGCACTCATAAACACTTACATCAATGTTATTTACCTGACATGGCAATGCTTTGGAGTTCATAGTGTTTAGGATTCCTTTACTTGGTGGTTGTCATGGTTGGCAGCTAAATTTCCGGCAAAAATTCTTTATATTTTTTTTGAACCCAAAGTGTTTGAATTAAGAACTTGCCTTGATTCATCACATTTGTATTTCATCACACCCTCCTTTGGTTTGTTTATAGCTAGACTTTTGGTGTCTAGATTTTCGCCACTACTGCCCCATCTGCGCTTTATAGTAAGCCATAACTATTATTCAGTTTTTAAGATTTTATGCAATAAAGTTTCTGTAAGAAGTTGCCTGCCCTTTTTAAAGGTTTTTACATCAACTTTATCTTTACGTCAATAACAGTTCGACTTTTGACTAGAAAACTAGTGGTTCCACGTACCTAAAAATCATGCTTTTTTCCTATTTAATTAGAGCCTGAAGCGGTTATAGCATAATTCCGTAAAATTACTACATGTGCGTTTTTTTCAAGAGAAATTAGATGAGACATTTATGAGAAAAATTATTAGAGATAAAATTTTTTCGGGATGACATAGACACCAATCAAATTATTCTGTGTTGAGTGCCTCACTGTGGCATGACTAAAGCGGCTGACAAGCATCAAAAGTGGCATAAATCCTTTTAGCTTTGATTAGCAGACCGCTAGGGCAAATTTGGGGTTCCCCAGACATGAATGAAAATTCACTTACTCTGTTCTTGATTTGAGAAGTCTGTTTTTTCTTAAGCTTTAAGCCTTGACTTTTGTTTGTTATTATGCATTAGCTTACCTCAATAAATACTAGAACCTAATGATTAGCGATGCGCCTCGAATGATAATCACAAGAAAGCATTCAAGAGAAGGAAGAGCGTTTACAATAATTTGAGTGTAATCAACCAAAATCTTACACCGTTTTATGGACAACCCGATGCTGCTCAAGTCAACAACCCGGCATATCCGCATTTTTGCCGGAGAAATTGACTCTCATGGCGAACTGGTTCCTAGCAATCAGGTCTTAACGTTAGATGTAGACCCAGACAACGAATTTAACTGGAACGAAGATGCGCTGCAAAAAATTTATCACAAGTTTGATGAATTGGTCGAAGGATCTAGTGGTGCAGACCTGACAGACTATAACTTACGCCGCATAGGGTCAGATTTAGAGCATTATATGCGATCGCTTCTACAAAAAGGCGAAATCAGCTACAATCTAAATGCCCGCGTCACTAACTACAGTATGGGTCTTCCCCAAGTCGCGGTAGAAAACTAACAATCTTAACTAGTCAAAAGTCATGAGTCAAAAGTCAAGAGTCAAAAGTCTAAAAAGTCTTGACCATTGACCATTGACCTTTGACCCTTGACTATTATGACTAAATTTTTCACAAGCAGGCTCATCTTTATGCCTGCTCTTATTTTCTCACTGTTACTCAGCTTTCCCGCACTCGCTGCCGAACTATTAGGACGTGCAGTTTTACCAGCCGATACTTTTGCTCCCGGTTCAACCACAAGTCAATTCAAGAAGACAAATCGCACCGTTCCTTTTCTCAATGCACAACCCGTGCAGGGATTTTCTGCTGTCATTCCAGGACCAAAAGCCGGCACTTATCTGGTAATTTCCGATAACGGTTTCGGTTCAAAAGCGAATTCACCTGACAACGTACTGCGTATTTACGCACTAGAACCGGACTTCAACACGGGTAAAGTTTTCCCAGTTAATTTCAAAACTGGTGAAAGACTTAAAAGCTTTAACCGCGAAAGTTTTTTAGAACTAAATGATCAAAGAAATTTAGCTAACTTCCCCATAATCGCTTCACAGAAAGTTTATCCAGGTAGTAATATTCCAGTAAGTCAGGAAATAGCCAAAAATCGCTTGCTCACAGGAGGAGATTTTGATACAGAATCCTTCCGTCAAGTTAGCGATGGCACTTTCTGGGTAGGAGATGAGTTTGGTCCGTTTTTGCTACACATAGGACAAAATGGTGAATTGCTGGATTCTCCGATTCCCTTGCCGAACTTAAGAGCGGTAGGGAAGTTAAAATTTGTTAGATCTCCAGATAATCCAGAATTCGCCAATTTACCTGATGATGCTGCCCGAATTGCTGCTGCTAATCTTGGTGGTTCTAAGGGGTTTGAAGGCTTGGCGCTTAACAGCAGCGGCACAAAGCTTTACGCTATGCTAGAAGGAGCATTAAAGGATGAACAAGTGCGATCTCGGTTGTTAATTAATGAATTTGATTTGGCAACCAAACAGTACACAGGTAAAGTTTTTTCCTATAAGTTAGAAAACCCCAATTACGCAATAGGTGATTTAACTGCAATTAACGACAACGAATTTATTGTCATCGAACGCGATAATAAGCAAGGCGACCCTAATAATCAAGCTTTTAAAACACCTGCTCAATTCAAACGCCTTTATAAAATTAATATCACCAATCTAGATAAACAGGGTTTTGTCCAAAAAGAATTATTAGTAGACTTACTGAAAATCTTAGACATAAAAAGTATTGTGGGGAACCTTGCAAAAAACAATATATTTACATTTCCTTTTGTGACAATCGAAAATGTTTTGCCTATAGATACCAGAACATTGCTGGTGATCAACGATAACAATTATGCTGATACAATTGGTCGTTATCCAGGGCAAGCCGATAATACTGAATTCATCAAAATTAGGCTAGATAAACCCTTAAATTTAGTTAAAAATCAATAATATTAAGTTTAATTAAGAAAAGTGTGCAAGAAATACAGCTACTAAGCATTTGAAAACACAGATAAATTATCTATATTTTAACTTTGATAAAATTGACTTGGCAATACGGATGAACTATGTTAACAATATTTTCATAGACAATATTCGTATTGGACAATCAATATTTTTATCTTCTTCAAGAGAATGTTATTAATTTTGATTACAGTTTGATTGAATTCAATGTGCCAATTTGCTGGGTGCAAGTAGTGTAAATGGTAATAAACCCAATTTTTGAGCGCCGTATCCGGATTTATTGCCATGAACATGAAGCCAGTAGGAATTAGTGCCTAACAATTCGTTATCTTTAGGCTTAATTAAGGTTAATTTATGTCAACCTACTTATAAACTATAAAAATACCAGTATTATCTGTCTGTTGGTGATGAAATAATTCATCAAAAGCAAACTGCATGTTCTGGTGGGGTTATGATTTGGTAACAGGTCTGGAGTAATCGATGCTTTAGTAACAAAGAGTAACAGAGCAGACAAGCTATGATCGGGCTATAAGGTTTACTTAGGGGTATGTTAGTTGGGAAAGCTGATAAAGTTGATAAATAAGTATTAGCACCTGCTGGCTGCCACGCTGGCATTCCTATGATTCATTCATTGGATAAGTCAACTTAAAACATAAGCGGACTGCCGCTGTAACTGCTGTTGTGTGGAAATTGCTAATCGCTGATCGGTGCGAAAATTATGGAAAATGACGCGGCAAGGCTCTATTGCCCAAATGACCTTTGTCAAACCCCCAACCCCTTAACTCACAAGTTTTGTCAGAAATGTCGCACACCCTTACCGAAGCGTTACCTGTGGGTCGTGGGAGATGGGGAAAGTGTGGGTAACTCCGGAGAAATATTAGCCGATCGCTATTTAGTCATCAGTGAATCTGTTCTTTTAGATACTAAACCCGGTTTAGCACATGACACTCCAGGATTAGAAAATTTCCAGTCAATCAGACCTTATCTGCGACTAATTCCCTACCGCTTACACGTTCCCCAGGTTTATGGAGTGCTACAGCTAGCTGATAAGCAGCAAGTGCGGGAAATATTACTTATAGAAAAACCGCCACTTTTCATCAATAACAGCACCAACCAAGTACAACTCTACAACGATTTAATTACTGCTTGGAGTCGTGCCACATCAATGAGGCAACTCAATTGGCTGTGGCAAATCGCTCAACTTTGGCAACCTTTAGCGAGTGAGGGTGTCGCCTCTAGCTTACTCGATCCTAATTTATTACGGGTAGAAGGATCGTTAGTGCGTTTGTTGGAATTGCGTGTAGATTCAACAAGACCAGAGTTAACTGAATTGGGTGAATTTTGGCAGCAATTATGCCTTGAGGCAAAAAGTGCGATCGCTGAATTGGTAAATGAAATTTGTCGTTCTTTGATTCAAAGAGAAATAAACTCCTCTGAACATTTAATAGAAGTTTTAGATAAGGGACTGGCAGACGTAGGCAAAACACAAAAACCTACTATTAACATTATCACCAAAACCGAAACAGGTCCCAGCCGCCAACGCAACGAAGATGCATGTTATCCTCCTGCAGGAACTCTTGTAACCAAACCCCCTAACTCTACAGCTTTAGCTATTGTCTGTGATGGTATCGGCGGACACGAAGGTGGTAATGTCGCATCAGATTTAGCGATCCAAACGATTCAGCAGCAAGTACAGCATCTCACCAAACTTCCCCCCGACCACATAGTACCAGCAAATCTACTGACAGACTTAGAAAACGCAGCAGCCGTTGCTAATGATAAAATTAGTCAGCGCAACGACACCGAAAATCGCCAAGGACGCCAGCGTATGGGTACAACTCTGGTGATGGCGTTGCCTATTGCCCATGAAATGTATATTACCCATGTTGGTGATAGCCGCGCCTACTGGATTACACGCCACGGCTGTTATCAAGTTACCCTTGATGATGATGTCGCCTCCCGTGAAGTACGGCTAGGCTATGCTATTTACCGTGAGGCTGTGCAACATAGTTCCTCTGGTTCTTTGGTGCAGGCTTTAGGTATGAGTCCCAGTATTTCATTGCATCCTACGGCACAGCGGTTTATCCTGGACGAAGATTCGATTTTCCTGCTGTGTTCTGATGGTTTAAGCGACTTTGACCGAGTTGATCAATACTGGGAAACGGAAATCTTGCCGATTCTCACTGGTGAGACTGATGTTCTCAAAGTGGCTAATCAGTTAATAGAAATTGCTAATACCAAAAATGGACACGATAATGTAACCATAGCTTTGGTACATTGTCAAGTCAAATACTCGGAACCAAAGTCAAAGTTGACGGCAGTTATTCCTGAACCTTCATCAATTAAAGCTTCTGATTCGCCACCCACAATAATTCAAAGCGCTCCCTCAAGCAGTCCCAACCAAAAAACCCAAGTAATTCCAGAAATAAAGGCAGCCACACGGTTAAAAGTACCGTTACAGTTGGGAATTATCTTATTATTAGTTACCGGAGCCGGGTTATTCGGCTACTGGTTGACGCAATGGGGATCTGGTACAAATTTTGGCACTCTTCCAACTCAGGTGCAACCTACAAATCCGAGTGTTACCACTTCACCTGAGGAACAACTATCGCTTTCTGATTTAGATGTTGGTTCTGAGATTACCAGCGATAGAGAAATAACTCTGAGTAAAAAGAGTAAAAACAAATCTGCCCCAAATTTAGCAGTCACAGCACCAGCAGGTAGTGTTTTGCAAGTTACCAAAAAACCAATTCCTCAAGAGGAAGACTCTATAGTGCATCTGCGAGTCTGTTCAGTAGGTAGCGACACGACTCAACTAAACAATACCACTGCACAAACAATAAAAAAATTATCTAACACCAAATCCTCCACCACAGCTTCTAAACCTTTGGTGAAAAACGGGGAAGACGTATGGATTCAATTATCGGAACTTCAGCGCTTAAATACCTCCGTCCTTGCACCGGGACAATCCGGTAAATGTCAAGCTGATAATGAAACTGTAACTCCTTCTGTTAAACAATCTGTGGCTCCGTCTACACCTTCACGCTCACCTGATGATGATATTCGACCCCAAAGGTAATATCAACTAAGTAAAAGAATCGATAAACCAAAAAAAACCTAAAATAATAATAAAGGCAAGAATCAGCAAGGCAGAAACTTTTGCTTTGTAACATGATTGTTGGAAATTATTTGATTAAACCTTTTAGTTTAATGAATCCATGCCATCCCTGAATCTGGCGATCGCCCGTCTCGTCAATACCGGCACCGACAACTTCGCCATTTGGGTAGTTAACGCACCCTATCCTAGTGGTTATGCTCACCATGACTGTGTATGGTCTCCACACCTAACTCAAGCATGGATTGAGTGGCAGGAAATGTTTGCTGGTCATGGTCGCTTGGATCTTCCTCCAGGCTCAACCCCTCCACCTGCCAACCCACAAACTATGGACTTGATTTCACCCCCGAATGGTCAGACTCCTGGTCCTTACACTAGTCGTCTGATGCAATACTTGGGAATAAGTTTGTGGCGTTGGGTATTTGACGGAGCTATTCTCGGTAGTCTAGAACGCAGTCAAGGCATGGCTATGGGTGAGCAGACACCTTTGCGCTTGCGATTGGAAATTCGCGACCCAGACCTCATTGCCCTACCTTGGGAAATTATGCAGCGGGAAGCTGGTCAACCTGCAATTTCCCTTAGCAAACAAGTGTTATTTAGTCGCACAACCACTGAAGTAGATCCTCTGCCGTATTTGCGAACAGATCCAGCTTTAAATATTCTGCTAGTTTTGGGATCTGACAAGAAACTCCAGCTCGAAAAAGAAGCAGTTATTCTCAAAAAAACTCTTTGCGATAGTCCTGTAGTCAGTAATCATTCTCAAGGATATGCACCATGTACGGTGACTACACTTTTGCAACCAACTCGACAAGAGTTGATTCAACAGTTAGAAAGCAGAGAATACAATGTTTTATTTTATGCCGGTCATGGTCGTCCCGCACCAGATGGAGGTTTCCTGTTTTTGCAACCGGGCATGACACTTAATGGCATAGAATTAGCCCAAGTATTGACTCGGAATAACGTGAACTTGGCGGTTTTTAATTCTTGTTGGGGAGCGCAACCCGCTGCGGAAAATCGCCAAGCTATACCCTCTAGTAGTTTAGCAGAAGTGCTGATTCGTCATGGTGTGCCGGCAGTTTTGGCAATGCGGGATCAAATTGGCGATGATGAAAGTCTAATTTTTATTCAAGCTTTTGCCCAAGCTTTGCGAAAGCGTTTACCAATTGATGAAGCTGTAGCAGAAGCAAGGCAACATTTATTAACAATTTATAAGTTCAATCAACCCGCTTGGACTTTACCAGTTCTCTATTTACATCCCAATTTTAATGGTGAACTGATTAAGAGCTTTGATGAAGGAATTACCGAACTGCCGGAAACTGGTATCCCCAGTATAACTTCGTTGGTTCCCAATGCTTGTTTGCGATCGCTTGACAAAGGTGTAACCTGGTTTTTACGAAGTGGTGTTACCCGTATCGGTCGCACGAAAGATAATGATATTGTCATCCCAGAAGGATCTGTTTCTAAACGGCACGCAGAAATTTTATGCCGAAATAATCTCAGCGGTGCTACTCCTATCCGAACTTATTCCCTGCAAGATTTGTCCACTTACGGAACTACCTGGTTTTTAGCGGCAAACAGTTGGCAACAAATCCTCCGTCAGGAAGTACCCTTAAAATCGGGAATGCAGTTAAAGTTTGGTAGTCCTAAGGGTGAAATATGGCAGTTTATTATTGAAGATTCTTAAGACTGGGGATTTGAAGAGGGGGAAGGGGAAATGCTCAATCGCTAATAACAAAAAAAGATAATTTATGCCACCATAACTTATCTGAGAAAAACCAGATATCACTCTCAAGCAAATCAAATTTATTTTACGGAAATCACATTCTTCCAGCTGTAGCTGTCAATATTGCTAAATAATCAATCGGGAGACGACAAATGACTAAAAATATAAACGCATCAGAAACTTGCCATCCCTTACCCTCTCAATTCGATTTAGAATTGTTGTCAGCTCTGGTGGAACCTGAAGATGCTACTTATCCCTGGAATCCCGCTGACGAAGAGTCAGAAATCTATTTTCGAGAGCTAGAAGAGCAGTTCGCTCAAGATTTCACAGATGAAGAACTGACAAGCCATTCGGAAGCTTTCTATGGAAAACTTGACACACTTTGGTCAGAAATTTCTGAATGCTCACACTACAAGTGTAATACAGAAAATATTACTTTAGCTAATCTTCAAAAAACTTTACATTCGGCTTTTGCTGCCAGTGTACCCCAAAGTTGGCTAAATGCGATCGCTCAAAAAGCCTCAGAAATGTTAAACACCAGCCGAACAATTGGCGATAAACTATTAGTTGAGTGTGTTCAGACTGTACTACCAAGCTGGGAAACAGAAGACCTTTTAGTTCTAGCACGTCCCTACGCTTATGCCATGCGAGGTAGGGAACCGCAAAATGCAGAATCTACAATCACGGAGATCAATAATCGAGAGTGGACAGCTTTATCTCAAATCGAACAAGCAAAAGTTAGTTTAGCGATCGCTCACTATGCCTTCACCCAATTAGATAATCTTCAATCATAAACCTAAATTAAGAATTCTATGCATCTCATCTGGTTTGATTTCTTTGATGTGGCAAAGCAGCAGTGCAGCGCAAATAGCATTTATGTTGCTAGTGTAATAGAGCAGAAGGTAGGAATACTTGTACTGTCAGCTTTTAGTTTTTGTTTGAATGCCTGCCTTGTCTTCACGCCCTAGATGCCATTCTCACAATCTTTAATTATTTATCTTCAGGTATAGTTTTCACAGGTTATCACAACAATAAAATAGACGCTAGACAAGCGTCATCTACCCAAAGACATAAAATACAAGTAAGTCAAGAGTTAACAGTCAAAAGTTAACTGCCTAAAAAGTCTTGACCATTGACCCTTGACCATTGACCATTGACCCCCATCTTTCATTTTGGTTCGATAAAGCGAGTAGCAAAATTTTGCGCTCGCGTTGGCGATAATACCCGTGCTTTAAGAATTGCAGCCATCAAAAAGGCGTAAGACAAGACCCCAACCACTACCAAAAGCAAAGCATTGATAGACCCTGTTGCGTTCCACAAAGCGTGGAGTGCTGAAGCGCTAACATAACCAACAGGCAAAATCTGCCAACTTCTGCGGGGTTTGAGAACAGCTAACCCGATAAAATACCCTAAATACCCGCTGTAAGCCATGTGTCCGGCAACAGACCCTAAAATGCGAGGAATTAACAGTTGTAATCCTACCAGTTGACCAGCAGCTGCGAGACCTCCCGCTTGTTGGGTCGCATTTTGAATAGATGGTACATATTGTCCTAAAGTTTCTAAGAGTGTGAAACCTACGGCAGAAGCAGTTCCTAGAAGAATACCATCTAGAGGTTCCCAAACGCCAACACGTTCGCGTAAAGGCGAGGGTAGTACTCTGGCGATGGCATAAGCTCCTAATACTGGCAGTGCCTTTAGTAATTCCTCCATCAAGCCGGCGCCAAAAAAGTAACGCACAAGTAACTCTGTGAACGTGGTAGCATCTTCAGCAGAAGGCAAGTTACCAGGTAAGATAACGCGAAATACGAAGATAAATATATCTAACAAAGGACTGAGTAAAATCAGCGTAGTCGTTAATGCTGAGGCTAGTAACACCCACCAAGGCTTTTGTTTACCGCAAAGCTGATAGACAAAATAGTAAGCCGCAAAAGCGATGTAAGTAGCGACAATAACTTGATTGGCTTGGGGCTGACCGACCGTGGCAAACATTAGTACTACAAAAATTACTGTCAGGATTCCCGGTATCAGGTATGCTTTACGAGTTAAATCTTTGCCAGTCGAAATAATCGGAAACAGTTGAGTGAAGCTGACAGAATCTAGTTTTTGCATCGACTGAAGAGGAGTCGCTGCTGGTGGTAACGGTTTAGAAGCAGGTTGCGACATCACCGTTGCTTGGGGGATGAGTTCGTACTCAAATAGCAATTCTGGACCATCATAACCTAAAGTTATGCGATCGCCTGGTTGCAATTCCTGAGTACCTTGCAAGGGTTTCCCATTTAAATAAGTGCCATTAGCACTATTTAAATCAGAAATTACCCAGCTAAATCTAGTATCTGCGGATGATGAGATGGGACGAACCACGGCATGACGACGGGATACCATCCGATAGTTCATGGCATCGAAGACAACTTGGCAATTAGGATCCCGTCCAATTACCGCATCTTTACTGGCAAGCAGTGAGTAGCGAGATGCTGACCCAAAAGCTGCTTCATTACCAGACACTAGCCGCAGAAAAGCGTTATGTCTTGCGTTTTTCCCTGTCATTGAGTTAGAATTCGCTTCTCAATTAATTCGCTTAAATTATCACAGCAGCAGGACTTAACCGTAGCCACATCAGCAGCAGCATTGCTAAATACAATATAGCCTCACTTCCTGTTAAACAATGAGAAATTTATAAATCAAAATTTAAGATAGTATTATGCCAGAAAAATAGGATTCTGGCTATCTGAGGTATTTAGAGGGGCTATTCTTGGTAAGCTGTATGAAATTATAGTTCATAGTTTATCGACTTTGTAGCACTATATTAAAGTTTAAATGTCTGGTCATTGATTAAATCTTAGTAGTCTTTACCAAGACTAATTGTATTGAAAAATATAAAAAGTCTAATTTTTTTGTAGTAGAGACGTTCAATCAGAACCTCTCTACGATGATATCAGTTATTTTTTGTGACTGACAGTTGACCTCTGACTACTGACTATTTCCAAATTTATAGACCAAGAACTTTAATTAAGTGTTGTAGGGTGTTAGTTGTTGGTTGTGAAAAAGTACTCGTTACAACCATCCACTATCAATTATCCAATAGACATCTCCAGAAATGAATGATGCGTTATCTGACCCCAAGAGACGTAGCAGTGCTACGTCTCTACATTCATTTTCGGAGATGTCTAATATATAAATTAAATTCGGCGATTGCTTTCGGGAAATTTTCGTTTTCATGTCCTGGACGACTAAGTTTCAGTAAAGAAAACCGCTGCAATTCAGTTAAATTCCCCCATTGTTGGGGTGTGATGCTTATACCTATTTCTTGGAGTTTTTTCTGAAGGCTATCTGGGATATTATTAGCATCCATCCACGGGGGATGAGGTTCAATAAATAATGTTGTCGGTAGTGTGCCGCTACGTTGTAAAATCAAATTATCAAGATACTTATGATAAGCTTGAATTTCGTTTTCTGTGGTGCAAGGTAGTTCCACTAAAGCTTCACGCTCAACTTGAGTCATGTGGCTCCAATCGGATAATTTCAGCTTAATACCACAGGTATCGAGTTTGTAGCGTACTTGCATAGGAATGCAACGTAGAGATTCAACAAAATCTGCCTCGAATTTAAAAAAGACTGCCATAATATTCCTCCGATGATTTAAGATTTTGATTTAGAATTGCTGTAACGAATAATCCAATAACTTATTGATAAAGCGAAAATGGCAATTCCCAGTCCAATTACTTCAACACCATCGGTTTTTTCTAAATCGAGTATAATAATTTTCCGAGATACAGCAATTAAAGAAGTTACAATAACTAATTCAACCTGAACAACGTGTTTTTTCAGATAAGCTGTGATATTTTCTAAAATTTCTAAAGCAATTAAAATATTTAGAAATAAACCAAATATTTTAAATAATGTTTTGTTGATTGCACCATATTCTGTGGTAAAAAGTTCTTTAATCAGAAGCACTCCTAAGTCAAAAATGGCTACCAAAATTACTACCACCATCGCTAAAGATAAAACTTTAGAGACTACCACCTCTATGCTTTCAATATAGTGCATAAAGTTGTCATCTTTGCTAGCTTCTTTAAATTGCCTGAATAGCTTCCACATCTTCTGCACCCCCCTGTGAAGTAAAAAGTGAAAAGCAAAAAGAAAAAAGAAAAACCCCATAGATAAATCTATAGGATGGAAAAAGAATGCCTTACCAATTCGCGCTTTGTATTTAGAAGGCGCTTTTTTCTTATCTTCCATATCTCAAACTAGGAGACAGTCAATAGTCAATAATCAATAGTTACAAAAACTATTGACTATAAAATATTCACCAATTCCCCGGATCGCCAAATATATTGTCATGTATATTTAGCAGCTTATCATTCTTCAGGTCGCAATTGATAAGTAGATGGGCATAAATAAACCCTTCTTAACGTAGTAACCTGATTAGCCGTTAAATCCTCACCGACGAGCGGTAAACCGCTCACTACTAACCAGGAGAGTATTTTACATTTAATTTCGCCCACTTACTTAATGATTATTTCAACGTTCACCAGCAAGGAGTCCCACACCATAATCCCTGATTTGGTGTGGGGAGGAATTGCTGGTTGGATTTGTTGCATCCAAAACGCCAACTTTTCCCATAGCGAAAAAAGGGAGGAGGATAGCAACAAATCCAACAATAGTTTATGCAACAACGCATAATCTCGTACTCCGTTTTATTAATTTGACATTGTTGGGATTAAATTGACCAATGCGTGACCAGTTGTGGTCGTAGATGGAAATATTTTTTGTTTTCCCAGAATTAGTAAATCCGCCAACCCAACCGCGTATTGCCTCTTTATTACGAAAGGCTTGAACGTAGTCACCTGACCGAAAACCAAATGGTGTTATTGTTCCACCTTGTCGTTTTAAAATTCCACCCTTCGAGTAGTTTTCTTGATGCAATTTTCTCCTAAATAATTTAGGTCGAGTAATCACAATGAATGGTGATAGAGTTACAACACATTCCCCAACCCAATGATGCCCGTGATTTTTTGGGGTATGGAAAGCTTTATACTGAACAAATGCGGTAGATGCTAATGCTATTGCATCGTTAGCATGAGTTTCTGGAGTCTGCTTTGATTTATCTTTCTTGTCTTTAACAAGACCTAGCTGAGTGCGGTATTTCCCGGTATCCAAAGAATCTATTTCTTTGAGGGGTGCAAGCTTTGACGCTTCGACTCTAAACCATTCTTGCCCAACTGTTACAGGAGATATGCCAAATCCATGACCTTTGGAATTACCACCACACGACTCGTCTCTAATCTCGGAGATAGGAATTATTTTGGACATTTCTGACAATATTCTTAATTCCATTTCTCGATTAGCTTTGATGCTAGGCGGTAGCTTTTCTTGGCGACGATTGCTAAATCTTTTTTCTCGGTGATTGCGTAACTTGAAAGCAACTTTGCGGTTAATGCGCTGTCCTCTGCGAGTGCGTCTTAACTCATGTCTTTTTTCCATTTTTCCTGTTACAGACTGTCTATCTTTCGTCGTCTTTTTAGATTTATAAAAACCGGGAATACAAGCATGGAATAAAGCAATTGTTGCTAACTTAGTTTGGAATGCAATACCTGTAAAAGCCTTGCCTCTATCTGTTCCGCACACTATTTCTTGCGTATTGTATCCAGATGGTTCGCGTAATAATTGGATGTAAAATAATCCGACTTTATTGCGTAACCCTTCAGCTTTACCCAACTTTATCCACTTCCTCGCTCTTGCCGGAGTGGTCGGCATGAGTGGTTTCCCATTTGAGGATAGAACTGGTACTCGTGTTGTTTGATTATTCTGTGACATTTGTTTTTAGGGATAACCCAAATTACTTTGTATTTAGAATAAATTCTGTCCCTTCGGGCAATCTGGTAAGCGTATCTTCTATTCACGACTAGACCGTACAGGGGGCTAAACTAGGGAAATATTTAGCCGTGTAACCTTACCAAATCTCGTTGCCCTAACCAACTCTCTCCTTGCATACCGTGAACTTAGTGAACTAAGTATTTTGCAAGCCTACACTGTCCCGGAGGGCAGTGTAGGTAGTTGACTGCGTAATATTGATTAATACAGAACGACTTTGAGCCGCCCTGTTTTTTTCTGTACTTTTGTTAAGAAATGCGTTCACTTGTCGCCAAAGGTGGTAATGATGTCAGCCGACACCACTGGTTAATGACACTTGCTTAGGCAACTCAGTATTAACCGCAACTGGCACTAATTGTACCGCACAAGCTTTTAATTCTGGTTGGAGTGAGTCGGGACAAGATTCTGGATGTGTGAGAGCGTTTGCTTCAGAATTTTCTGCCCACAGCGCACCCCAATGCATGGGGACAAAGACCGTACCGGGTGCGATCGCTTTTGTAATTTTAGCAGGAAACTTGGATTTTCCCCGACGCGATCGCACGGACACCCACTCCGAATCTGTAATATTCAACTTTGCCGCATCACGAGGATGAATCTCAATAAATGGTTGGGGATGCATCGAGCGAATTTTTTCAATGCGACCGGTGCGTGTTTGAGTGTGCCAATGTCCGTAAAGTCGCCCAGTTGTCAAGACAAAGGGATAATCAGGATCGGGTGGTTCTGCTAATCCTCGCGAATGATATGCGCCAAATCGAGCGCGTCCATCAGGAGTGTGAAAACGCAAATCAGTGTAAAGTCTTTTGGAATTAAAAGTTGTAGAGACGCGATTCATCGCGTCTGTATTTGTAGAGACGCGATTCATCGCGTCTGTATTTTCTTCAAAACCAAGAACACCAGTATCAGAATCGATATATATCGGTTCAGGTTTATTTTCTGGATGGGGCCATTGAGTCGCACCTTCCGCTTGTAATTGCTCGTGACTCATACCTGTCATATCGCAAGGACGATCGCAAGTCAGTTGCACAAACTCAGTATATACCTCAGCGGAGTTTGTAAAAGAAAATTCTTTCTCAAAACCTAAGCGACGCCCTACTTCAGCAAAAATTTCCCAATCTGCTTTTGCTTCCCCTGGTGGTGTGCGGAATGCTTGACATAA
The DNA here is from genome assembly GCA_019358985.1 of Tolypothrix brevis GSE-NOS-MK-07-07A. Classification (GTDB taxonomy): domain Bacteria; phylum Cyanobacteriota; class Cyanobacteriia; order Cyanobacteriales; family Nostocaceae; genus Hassallia; species Hassallia brevis. The sequence goes on from JAHHIJ010000032.1 coordinate 40,444, forward strand.
GGTGACTACTCGTTCGGAGTTTGTCATCACACCAGTTTTCTCACCCCATTGTGCTGCGGGTAAGAGAACGTGAGCGTAAGCAGCAGTTTCTGTGGGATAATAAGCATCTTGATAGATTGTAAAAGGCGATCGCAATAACGCTTTTTTCGTCCGCTCCAAATCTGGCATACTCACAGCCGGATTAGTCGCCGCAATCCACAATAACCCGACATTACCGTTTTCTAACTCCGTAATCATATCCCACGCCGTCAAACCCGGATTTGGGGAAATTTGCCCCGGCTTCAGTCCCCAAAATTCCTCAACTTCCCCTCGCTGTTGGGCATTTTTCACCGTCCGATAACCAGGTAACAGATGTGATAAACCTCCCGCTTCGCGTCCTCCCATCGCGTTTGGCTGACCGGTTAAGGAAAATGGTCCGGCTCCTGGTTTACCAATTTGTCCGGTCATTAAGTGCAAATTAATGATGGTTCTGACTTTTGCGGTACCTTCCGATGATTGATTTACACCCATTGACCACATCGACAGAACCCGCTGTGATTGTCCCCAGTAGCGAGCTGCTGTTTCTAAATCTTCAACGCTGATACCGCAGCGATGAGCTACGACATCAGGGGAATAATGGCGAATCACCTCAGCGTATGCAGGGAAGTTGCTGGTACAATCCTCAATGAACGCGGGATCGATGTAATTCCAGCGCATCAATAAGTGAGCCATCCCGTTCATCAAGTCGATATCTGTACCGGGACGAATCGCTAAATGTAAATCTGCGGCTTCTGCGGTTGGTGTGCGTCGGGGATCGACCACAATCATTTTCACTTTGCGATTCTTTTTATGGTATTTCTCCAATCGGTTGAAAATGATCGGGTGACATTCAGCCGTATTGGTACCAATTAAAAAAGCACAGTCAGTTAACTCCAAGTCATCGTAACAGCACGGGGGACCATCTGCGCCAAAGCTTTGAATGTAGCCAGCTACAGCACTGGACATACATAAACGAGAGTTGGCATCAAAGTTGTTTGTACCCAAACAGCCTTTCATCAATTTCTGAGCTATGTAGTAGTCCTCAGTTTGAAACTGACCGGAACCATACATACATATGGCTTCTACTCCTTGGGTAAAGCGCACAGTTTGAATGCGCTGGGTGATAAGATTAAAAGCTTCATCCCAAGTTGCGCGGCGAAATTCCTGTTTTAAGGAGTCTCGTAGCATTGGGTAGCGTAATCTATTTTTATCTAAAGATTCGGCGATGGTTGCGCCTTTAACACACACCATACCTTGACTTGACGGATGCGCTTTATCCCCCCGCACTCGCCAAATTGGAGTTCCTTGGCTATCTCGATTTGTGGCTTTGCCATGTTGCGCTGGGGGGGAGACTTCTAATCCACAGCCTACACCACAGTAAGGACAGACGGTTTTAGTAATTTCAGTCATGGCGTTTATACCGTATTCACCAGTTGTCTAAATTTTGAACAATGACTTAATTTAAGAGCGAATAGTTGTGTTTTCAAACTTTTGATATCATGGAAGCGCAAATCACAGATACTGTAGAGACGTTCCGGCGGAACGTCTTTACGACGGTTGCGACGTTTTTGTTACTGTTAATTAAACGGACATGATATGAAATTCGCTCGCTGCACTTAAAAATGTTTAAGCTGCTGAGAGAAAATTCTGATAGTTTCTGTTAAGAATTTTTCTCAAATTTGCGGGAAAAACTTTCGGAATTTATCCTGATAGCATTTTTACTTATTTAATATCAATTGTGACCAACAAAAAGTATTTTATTATACTTTTTTTCAACTAATATCATTCATTAAGCCCCAAATTTTCGCAGAGACGTAGCAATGCTACGTCTCTACATAAATGTGATTTTTTTCCACAATTCCTTAAATTGAAGATACACACAGATTGATTTTCTGTGTGTATCTCAGGTTTGATTTTTAGGAGTTTATTAGTAGTAATCCTAACCCAACTAACTACTATAGGAATCCGGTTTGAATTTTGAACAAAATTCGGTATTGTAGGGTGTGTTAGAACGGAGTTCGTACCGCACCATTTGTAAGGATTTGGTGCGTTACGCTGTCGCTAACGCACCCTACGTATCTTTTCAAAAATCAAATAGTAATCCTATAACTACTATCTCCTATTGAAATCTTATTCTTCCGCTAACATGGGAGCTTTTTGGGTTATCATTTCTAATGATTCATCCTCGGAAGCGCTAGCAAAAGAGCCTTTCGGTTCTTTGAGGAAGAAGGCACACATAAAGGCGCAGATTAAAGCAGCTATACCCATTGTGGCAAAGAGTGTTGGTGGATTGGTTAAGCTGTAGATTGTCAGATAAACCACACCGCCGAAGTTACCGTAAGCGCCGACATTACCAGCAATTTGACCTGTGGCTTCTTTCTTAATTAAAGGTACGATACCGTAGGTTGCACCGCAGCCAGCTTGGGCAAAATATGCGGCTAATATAGTAACAGCGATCGCTAGGGGAAGAGGCCAGCTTTTGTTAATAAAATGTGTGATCAAATAGCTGACACCAATCCCAGCAGAAATAATTGTCATTGTCCATTTGCGAGAGCTAAATTTATCAGAAATTAAGCCACCGCTAGGACGAGAAATTAAGTTCATAAAGGGATAGATAGAAGCAATCATCCCCGCTACCACATGCTCTAAACCAAAGGTTTTTTCAAAAAATGCCGGCAGCATGGAAACCGCTGCCAGTTCCGAACCAAAGTTAGTAATGTATGTGAATTCGAGTAAAGCTACTTGACCAAATTGATAGCGTTCTGAAGGGGCGTAAATTTTTCTGCCAGTTAATAGTTCTTGGTTGACTTTATAAGCTTGGTAGCTTTGATAAGCAAATAATCCGAGTAACGCAACCCAAACCAAATACATTTGGCTGAGATTTAAGAAGTGAATGTTCTTTTGTTCTAAACGCCAAGCTAATAAACCTAAAGCGAAAATTAAACCAAAGTTGGAAACAATCATTGCCCAGAAACTTTTGACACTGGTTACTTCCAAAGAACCATTTTTCTTAGGACGTTTGTAAGTTTTGCCGGCAGGAGTATCTTGAACGGTGTTGAAATAAATTACACCGTAAATTGCTGCAATTATACCTGTAAGAGCGATCGTCAAACGCCAGTTAGAAGCACCACCAGTCATAAAGCTAGCCGCAACCGCAATTATCGGTAAGGCAAATTCAGCCCCAAATGCCCCAAAGTTGCCCCAACCGCCATAAACCCCTTGAGCTATACCAATATCTTTCGGGGGAAACCATTCGGACACCATGCGGATACCGACGACAAACCCAGCACCGACAATTCCCATCAACAAGCGACTGATAACCAATTGGTTAAAGTTTTGTGACAGCGCTGTAGCCATACAGGGAACCACAGCAAACATCAGCAGCATTGAGTAAGTTATTCTCGGACCATAACGATCCAAAAGCATCCCAATTATAATTCGTGCTGGAATTGTCAGCGCTAAGTTGCAGATACCCAAAGTTTTAATTTGTTCGGGCGCCAGATGTAATTGCTTACCTATAGTTGTCGCAAAGGGAGCAAAGTTAAACCAACAAACGAAGGTGAGAAAAAAGGCAAACCAAGTCTGATGTAAGATGCGATAGCGACCGGTAAATGAAACTAAACCTTTGAGCATTGAATTTTCCTAAGTAAAAACTGAATAATTGCGTAGAAAAATCTGTGGACAATTACATAATTGCCCTAAGATGTTGGTTGATAATTGTTAGTACGGACGTTCCGGCGGTTCTAGTACAGACGTTCCGGCGGAACGTCTCTACGACTACAGACGTTCCGGCGGAACGTCTCTACGGCACCTTTTGTACAGACGTTCCGGCGGAACGTCTCTACGGCACCTTTTGTACAGACGTTCCGGCGGAACGTCTCTACCACGCCCACTAACCACTAACCACTAACTCTTCTTGTGCGCGTGCGCCGAAGTTTTCTATTAGCAGTTGGCGTAATATTGGCTGCAAATCTTCGCAGGGTATGCTTTTGGTGACACAAGTTCCTAAATGTGCATCTTTACCAACTTTGCCGCCCATATAAATGTCAACTCCTTCTAAAGTTTTGCCATTTTTGCGTACTTTAGTTCCCATTAACCCGATGTCTGCAACTTGCGGCTGTCCGCAGGAGTTAGGACAACCTGTCCAGTGAATGCGTACAGTCCGAGTGAATGTTAACTCGCTTTCCAATGCTTTGATCATTGCCAAAGCGCGGTTTTTGGTTTCAATTAGGGCAAAGTTGCAAAATTGGGCGCCTGTGCAAGAAACTAGCGATCGCATTAACGAACCAGGCACAATTTGAAATCTTTCTAACAGATTTTCTGTTAAAAATGCTGTCAATCTTGTATCAGCAATATTGGGGATAATCACGTTTTGCTCAACTGTGAGCCTAATTTCACTACTGCCGTAAACTTCTGCAATACGAGCAATTTCAAACATATCATCGGCAAAGAATCGACCAACGGGAATGTTTAACCCGACGTAGTTTAATCCTGGTTGCTTTTGTTTGTATACGCCAATGTGGTCGCGTTTTTCCCAGTCGATTTCATCTTTGGCTGCTGCGGTAATTAATGACTTACCCAAACGGTTTTCGACTTCTGAGCGGAATTTGTCTAAACCCAATTCATCAATTAGCCACATTAAGCGCGATTTTTGGCGATTTGCGCGTAAACCGCGATCGCGATAAACTTCTAAAATCGCTCTACATACAGCAACTACATCTTCTGGAGGCACCCAAGCATTTAACGGAATCGCTGCATCACACCGTTTGGCAGAGAAAAAGCCCCCAACCAGGACATTGAAGCCAAACTGAGGTGAGGAAAACTCTTTCCCCCCCTCCTTAAAAGCGGGGACAAAAGCCAAATCGTTGATTTCCGCATGAACTGAGTTATCACGTCCAGCGGTGATGGCGATGTTAAACTTACGCGGCAGGTTGCTAAACTCTGAGTTACCAACGCCATTGTTGGTAATCATATCTTGAATTTGCTGTACCAACTCTCGCGTATCAAACAACTCCGAAGCATCCAATCCAGCTACGGGATCGCCTGTAATGTTGCGAACGTTGTCCATTCCTGACTGTACAGTGGTTAAGCCAACAGCTTCAAATTTATTAAAGATATCTGGTAGATCTTCAATGCGGATGCCTCGCAATTGGATATTCTGTCTAGTAGTGATGTCAGCGTAGCCGTCTTCACCGTAACGCTGCACTACTTCAGCTAGCACACGCATTTGATGAGAAGTTAGAATACCGTTAGGCATCCGCAACCGCATCATAAACTTGCCGGGAGTGGCTGGACGAAAGAACACACCCACCCATTTTAGCCGATGGTCGCGATCGCATTCGTCCATTGCTTCCCAACCGAAGGAGGCAAATTTTTCGATTTCTGCTTTAACGGCAAGTCCATCTTTTTCTGCTTTGAATTTCTCGAACTTGTTTAAGCTGGGTGTGGTAGTTGCTGTGTCTGTCATGAGTTGACTTCCGTTGCTTTGTTGCTAGTTCGCGTTTGAATATCTGAATGTAGTTTTATCGGTTTGTGAATGTACGATTTTTTTTAAAGTAAATTTTTGAGTTTTACGACATTGCAAATTGATCAAAGCTCTTTTTTGACGAGGCTTGTAACAATTTGCTTGTTCCTAAGATTAAGGTTGGATGAATGTTAAAATCGTATAAATAGTTACTAAATTTTAGTAAAATTGCAGATAATGCATGAACTTGATGCATTATCTGTATGAGAAAATTTGATCAGAGCGATCGCACTCCGAAAATTAATTATGCGTTGCCCGAAACCCTCGATTAGACGTAGCAGTGCTACGTCTCTACGTATGACTCTGGAAATATCTATTACAGCAACTTTGGAGGACTTTAGTCCTCACTACAAACCTTATTTGAACCACACATCAAAAACCTATGTAGAGACGTAGCAATGCTACGTCTGTTACATATTTTTCGGGCAACGCATAATAAAAGAGTGGTGGATGTCTATACAGGCAATTAACTGGACATGATATAACAGCAAATAACCACCAACCAACAACTAATCAATTGTGAACAACATCAACCAGCTTTTGGTGCAAGTGCAGGCAGCACACGATGCGGCTGATTGGTCACGAGTCTTGCAATGCGTGCAACAGTTCATTCTGGGAGAGGATGCCAAAGATTCAGAGATAGTTAAAAATCAAGAATATTTGCTGGAATTAGCACTCTGCGTTTTAAAAATGGGGGATTTTCAGCAACGCTGGGAAATTGGTAAAGTGTTTGTCCGTTTGGGAAATATTGCTATAACCCCGTTGATTGATATCCTAGAAGATGAAGATGCAGAGTCAGAATTGCGATGGTATGCAGTCCGGATTTTGGGAGAACTGAAAAATCCCATTGCGATCGCATCCCTGGTAAAATTTCTTCAAGCCAATGAAAATGAAGAATTTAAGGCGATTGCTGCTACCGCCTTAGCAAAAATTGGAAAAAGTGCCATCAGTGCTTTATCAGGACTTTTAGCATCCAAAGATACACGAGTTTTTGCAGTGCGATCGCTTTCTTACATCCGTCAACCAGAAATTATTACACCTCTATTAAGTGTGGTGAAAGATCCCCTAGTTGAAATCCGCGCTATTGCCATTGAAGCTCTCAGCAGCTTTCACGATCCTCGTATTCCACCGATTCTTTTAAATGCTTTAACTGATGTCGCTAGTGCTGTTAGACGTGAAGCTGTGCTTAGTTTGAGTGTTCGCACTGACTTACATCAAGAATTAGATTTGGTGGTGAAACTCCAACCCAAGCTTCATGACCTTAATATAGAAGTTGCCCAAGCAGCAGTAGTTGCACTTTCGCGAATCGGTACTGATGAGGCGGCAAAACAGTTATTTTTAGTGCTAATATCGCCCCAGACACCAATAAAATTACAACTTGAAATTATCCGCGCCCTGAGTTGGATGAAGACATTATCCAGTTTAGAATATCTCCAAGAAGCATTTAATCAACTTTCATTGGAGACAGTGTGGTTAGAAATTGTCACAGTTTTAGGTCGAGTCAAGGATTCAACATTAATTGAGAAAGCAACTGTAATTTTACTTTCAATAGTGCGATCGCAACATCCAGCAATTGAGATTGCCTCAATTAAAAGTGCGATCGCTTTATCTTTAGGACAATTAGGCAATATTGAGGCAATTGAACCATTGATTTATCTTCTAACAGATAATAATGAAGTCGTCAGATTGCACATCGTCGCTGCACTAAAGAATCTCGCAGCAGAAACCGCTTATCAACAATTGCAACAATTATTAAATAATCCCACCCTGACACCAGATTTACGCGAAGGAATTACCGCAGCTTTGGCGGAATGGTAATACGTAGTAAGCACGAAGAGTGCTTACTACCCTAGCCACATTTATTCTCAACATGCCAAAATGTGGACGCGAAACTAATACATCGGTATTTAGTGTGTTTAAATTTTTTACGAAACTTGACTATTTGTTAAAAGAAACTTTCCTCGGCTTGCTGCGAGGAGGTTGGATGAATTGGGCGGCGGTGAGTACCGTTACTGTGTTATTATTTTTATTCGGGTTGAGTCTGCAAAGTTCTTGGCAATTAGAAAAGCTGCTTAACCAATTTGGTAGCCAGCTAGAAGTCTCAGTATACCTGAATGCGGGTGCTACGGTTGAAGCGATCGCTCCAATAGTTGAGAAATTACCTCAAGTAGCGGCGATGCAAACAATCACCAAAGAGCAAGCTTGGAATAAACTAGTAAAGGAACTAGGAATTTCTGATATTGAAGGTGTCACCCAGCAGTTAGGCGATAATCCTTTAGTTGATGAGATTAAGGTCAAAGCACGTAACTCCCAAGTTGTCCCCAATTTAGCGACGCAACTTGCTAAAATACCCCAAGTTAATTCAGTGCAGTATGTAGATGAAGCTGTGCAACGTATTGCTCAGTTACATACTGGGTTGAATTGGATTACTTTAACAATTACCATAATTTTGACTTCCACAGCGATCGCAGTCACTAGCACCACAATTCGCTTAATTGTTCTTGCACGACGTCGGGAAATTGAAATTATGGAACTTGTGGGTGCAACTTCGACTTGGATTTATCTACCGTTTATTTTACAAGGAATTGCTTTTGGTTTAGTTGGTGGTGCGATCGCTTGGAGTTTCATTTCTCTAATCCAACAGTTTATCACTAAATTGCTCAGTAATCAACCTGAGTTTATCCAATTTCTCACCAACGGTTTGCAACTCACTAGCGGACAAACTTTATTATTACCTTTGATTCTCCTGGGTTTTGGTGCCACAGTCGGATTCTTAGGAAGTTTGTTTGCAGTGCGTCGATTTGCTAGATAATAATTATAATTCCTAGTCGGCGCTACCCTGCGGGAAAGCTTCGCTAACAGCGCTGAAAAAATCCCCAATTTCACAGTCGGGTACCGTAACACATATTCAAAATAAAAGCGCTGAAGCGCTTACTACGTTCTTAAATTTTAATATTCGACAACGGATTAAACAAGCGGGAAAATTCACCATTTTCAAATGTTTCATCCCAATTTGTGGGTAAACGATGAGGATTAGGATTTTCCCGTGTGGGTACCCGCATAAAAATGTAATCACACTTAACATTATCTAACTTCGTCTGGGAAGTAATTAACCAATCTTCGATGTAAGCACCGGTAAGAGTTGCACCTCTCAAATCGGTTTTATTTAATTCCGTTTGTCCTAAATTCGCTCTCGAAAAATCTGCATCTTGGAAGTTAGATGCACTAAGATTCGCTCCTATTAAGCTAGCATCCTTGATATTCGCTCCCTGCAAATTTATATTTTGCAAGTTCCAGCCGTTCAAATTTTTATTTTGTAAGTCTTTCGTAACCAGCAATTCTCGTAATTGCAGATCATCAAGATAAGTTGTTCCCACAGCGGCAAGATCCAACTTTTTCGCTTGATACCAGCAAGTGCGTGTCAAAATAGCCGTGGTAAAGCTGGTATTTTTCAGTCTGGCTTGGGTAAAGTCCGCATCTGTCAAATCGCAGCCTTGGAAACTAGTTCCATATTTTGTCACAAAAGCGATCGCTAAATTCCGAGTTAAGCTTTGCTTTTCATCTCCAAATAAGGCATGACAACTGACATAAGCACTAAGTAATATTACTGCTACTGACACTATTAATGCTACCCCACCAGAAATCAAATTGACCATTGCTGCTGCCACAGCCACGGCTCCAGCTATTGCCCCCGCAACTGACACTGTTACTGTCACTGCAAGCAATCCAGCGATAATTCCGGCAAATGCGGCGGCTCCAGCTATGACTACTGCCCCTGCCGCTACAATTACTACTGATATTGAGGCAGTAACAATTACTGCTACTATCGGGGCTAATTCCATGACGCTTGTAACTGCTACTCCAGCCCAAGCTACTGCTACTATAGCTGTCCAAGCGATCGCAGCCAAACCAGAAGCGATCATTGCCATGATCAAAAATCCCCAGGCTGCTGACAATCCCCGGCGGATAATGGTAATAAAAAACACTAGCAAGAGGATCAAGCTAACTACCACAACATAAATATTTTCGCGGTGATTGTTAACGAGAATAAATCCTAGCAGGGAACCGCCAACGGCTGATAGCAGTCCGGATATTGCCGATAGGAGTAATGCAAATATTAGCAAAGCGATCGCCCAACGGCGTTGTAAACCTGCTTTGGCGTTGCAAAAATTTGCACTCTTGAGAATGGCACCATTAAAATCTGTACCACGAATATCAGAATCAGAGAAATCTGCGCCGGTTAAATCTTGCCCTTTAAAGGATTTGCCTCTGAGCTTTCCACGGCGATAATTTTGAGCCATGTTCAATTTGAACAGAGTGGGACACTTTTTGCTACAGGTTGTAGGATATCAGTTTTTGGTGAGTTTATTTCTGTTATGTATTTAAATTTAAAAATCTAGTAGTCCACCTTCCGCACCCAAAACGGTCACAATCTGTTATTACTGAGGTTAATTCATCAATTGTAATTTACGCTACGCGATCGCTACAGGGTTGTATAGTGTGACCAATTGGTAGTAAACAAGGTTTGACGCAACGGATATTGAGTGTAAAAGATGTGCCGACAGCCTCAAACAATTGCAGGTTAATTGGTTTGCGAGTTTTGGGATAGGTCTTATGAGTAAGCAAAGGCAATTTTAATAACTGCTATTTTTCTGACTAGCGTCATCTCTCCGGTTTTGATATCCACAGTGAATAAAGAATTCATTGGCTCATGATTGATATTAGCCACTGCATATAGTTCTCCTAGTGGAGAAACACTTAAGCTGAGTAAGTCATTTTCTAAAGGTTTATTGTTGAAGTGCAATTCTGACAACTTAATAATTAGTGGTTTGCCAGTGATTAGTGAATTATTCTCCATGTCTAACTGCACCAAATGCATACGGTGTCCTATCCCCATGCTTGTAGCATAAATTTTTCTATTAACTGGGGATTGAGTGAGATTGCTATAGCGTTGGTCTGGTTGCAGGTCGGGTAAAACAAGTCCATCATAAGTTACTTTACCCGTCTTGTAGTCAATAGTTGCTAACTCAAAGGGTGGGGCACCCGCTCTTAGACTAACTATGCCCAGAAGCTTGCCATCTTTAGTTTCGAGCAGACTTTCTAAAGTACTATTTTCCTGTTTAAATCCCCACACTTTTAGAGCTTTGTGAATTCGAGAAGACTTGTCAGTTTTAATAAATACAAGACGATTAAAATTGCCCTTTTGCGTGTGTGCTACACAGGTAATAATGAACATCCCGTTGGATAGAGGAGTGAGGCTTGTTAGCCTTTCGCGAGGCTGCTTATGGAAGGCTTTAGGGGCAGTTTTAGTATGTGTATTTAGGTTGTCAACGATGTGAGCCGAGATTGGAGAGTGTAATAACTGTTTACCAGTTTGTATATCTAAAGATATTAGAGATATTTGAGGGGTCGTGTGGGCTATATTTTTCCTCTCTGAAGTATGCAATGGTCTTCCTACTACATTACAAATCTTTCTTGCAGTTTCATTGGCTACATTTGCACTAACTATATCTATATTGTTGCTGGTCGCAAAGTGTACTCCATAAATTACGGAAGACTTCTGCACAGCAGTTTCTTGAATCTTGGGATTTATATTGGACATATCTTGTTAGTGTCCTCTAGAAATACTACTTGCAAATATAGCATTAAAATCTATTTACTGTACTTACATGTGCATAAGTTGATTTGGCTTACACCTATTGACCGTTTTGGGGTGCGTTTTGTTGATAATACAACTATTGCCGCAACCAATAGTGATAGAAGTATTAAGCTATGGAATGTAAACGGTAAAAAAAATAACAGACTTAGGAGGACATATCGAACAAGTTCTTAACTTAGATGTCAGTCGCGATGGTAAATATATTGCTTCAGCTAGCAAGGATGGAACTGTTAAAATATGGAGTTCAAAATCCTATAAACTACTGCAAAATTTAGTAATTCCTAACAGTATTATCGATATTATCAATCAACTCAGTTTTAGCCCTGACAGCAAAAAATCGTAGGTTGGGTTGAGGAACGAAACCCAACGTTCATAAGGTTTTGTTGGGTTGTGCAAAGCCTCCACCCAACCTACAATTATCCTTAACTGAGCAGTATTGGGACAGAATTGCGATCGCTCTACCAAAAAAAACTCATCCGTGGATATACTTATTCAGTATCAGGGCTAAAAACAGTTAAGTAAGGTGCCGAAAGGAAGTGTTAACAAATTTTTGTCATGTTTTATGATAGCGTTTGTCATGTTTTCATGTCAAGGGAGGAGAAACCCCTACCGTTAAATGGTCACTAGTGACTATATTGGCAAATGGAAACGTTCGACTTGCCCCGGTGGTACTGGGGCTTTTATTAGAAAAGAATTATCTTAGCATCAATCTGTATATTTATCAAACTCTGGGTCGCTACAACGGGGTAATTGCTGAATTTACAAACACGGCAAGTTCCATATCATTTGGGAAAAAGTAAGCAACGCATTGTTCGGTACATGTGCATAAATTGATGTAGCTCACACCTATAAAACAAGATACAAGGTAAGCAATACTTGCTGAACGAAGGTTCGGCGAATCAGGTAGAACTTGCCGCTTCATATATTAAAACTTTTGTCAATATCACATGACAGAAATTAAACGAAGTCTGGCAGTAGTTATCGGCATCAATCAATACAGCAATGGCATCCCCGCATTGCAAACCCCTGTCAATGATGCGAAAGAAATCGCCGCCACTTTGGAAAGCAAATACGAATACGACCAAGTCGTGTTAATGTTGGATGGGGATGCTAACAACGACAAATTCAACAGTTTATTGACGGCTTTTGAACAAAATAAACTACTTTTATCTGATGGCAGCCAAATTGAAATTGGAGAGACTGATAGACTATTTTTCTATTTTGCCGGACATGGTATTGCCTCAGAATTAGATAGCGCTGATGCTCCAACAGGCTTTCTTGTTCCTCAAGATGCACGGATGGATAACAACAGCAGTTTGTTATCGATGACGCGACTTCACGATGCTTTAATTAAACTGCCATGTCGTCATTTGTTGATTATCCTAGATTGTTGCTTTGCCGGGGCATTTCGTTGGGCAGGTAACAGAGAAGCAATGCGACAAAATCCATTATATCGCGAACGCTACGATCGCTTTATCTCTAGTTGTGCCCAAGAGGTAATTACCTCTGCAAGCGATGATGAAAAAGCTGCTGATTCCCTGTATCCTTTTGGGCAACGCAGCGAACATGATGGACATTCTCCCTTTGCAGAGTTTCTCCTCAAAGCACTTAGAGAAGGAGCAGATTGGAGTGAAGACGGTGTACTAACCGCAATGGAATTATATGTATATTTACATAGTCAATTAGGGAAAATAAACGTCAAACAAACCCCTAACTATTCTCAACTTCAACGCCATGATAAAGGTCAGTACATCTTTCCCATTCCTAGTTTTGACCGCAATAATTTAGCCTCAGCACCTGCAATTTCGGAAAATACTAATCCTTATCGGGGTTTAAAATCTTTTGAAGAAGAACACAGTCAGCTATTTTTCGGCAGAAATAAATTAATTTCCCAGCTAGGAGAATTTATCAGAAATCGTCCGCTGACGGTACTGCTGGGTGCCTCTGGTTCAGGAAAATCTAGTTTGGTAAAAGCCGGATTAATTCCATATTTGAAACTGGGGACTAGGAACTGGGAGATGGCAAATATCCCTTATTCCCATTGTCCATTGCCTATTACTAATTGTCCATTGCCACAAAAATGGCGCATTTTGGCTCCCGTGCGTCCAGGAGAATCACCTTTCACAGCTTTGAACAAAACGCTGGAAAAGGAAAATTTGCCAATTTTTGCGGAACCAAACAAAGCTTTTGAACAAGAATTACAGAACTTGTATAAGAGTGTACATGAATGGTGTCGTTTGAATCCTCAGGCAAAATTACTATTGATAATTGACCAGTTTGAAGAATTAGTCACCGTTTGCCAAGATGAAACTGAAAGTAAAAACTTCTTTGAAGGATTAGCAAGAGCAATAAAAGCTTTTCCTGAGCAGTTAAGAATTGTGGTGACATTAAGAAATGACTTTGAACCACAATTTCGGGATACTCCTTTAGAACCTTACTGGGAATCGGGGCAATTTGTCATGCCAAGAATATCGCGGGAAGAATTGCGATCTTGCATTGTCGAACCAGCCGCTGCTAAGGTAATGTATTTTGATCCACCAAGTTTAGTAGACGAAATAATTGATGAAGTTGCACAGATGCCGGGAGCATTACCGCTACTTTCTTTTACTTTAAGTAAACTATATCTGAAATATATTCAGAGTGTTAAAGAAGGTAAAAAAAACAATCGCGCAATTACTCAATTTGATTATGAAGAATTAGGGGGAGTGACACGCAGTCTCACTAAAGCAGCAGACTTTGAATATGATAATTTAGTTAAACTTGACTCCGCTTACTCCCAAACTATCAAGCACGTAATGCTGCGAATGGTAGCGGTGGGTAGCAGCGATTTGACACGCAGACGGTTGCTATGCAAGGAGTTGGAGTATCCAGAACCCGAAAATACGCGGGTAAAGTTGGTGATAGAGCGCTTTGTGGCGGCGCGGTTGTTGGTGAAAGGACGCGATATAGAGAATAATGAATATATAGAGCCAGCTCATGATGCTTTAATGCGAGGATGGAAAGAGCTGCTGAACTGGAAAAAACAAGAGTTAAGTCCTCTACTATTGCAAACAGAGTTAAGACCTATTTCAAATAAATGGGCAACCCAAAAGCATGATAAAAAGGCTGTTGGTCTTCTGTGGAATAACGATCCTCGCTTGCCGTTAGTACAGCAATTACTTAAGTCTGATGTTGGCTGGTTGAATTTAACAGAATTTGAGTTTGTCAAGCGTAGTATCCAAAAAAGACGCAAGATGCACTTAAATGCGATCGCTATGATTAGTGCAGTGATGATATTGCTATCGCAACTTACCGCTTTTGGGTTTATTCAACTTCATTTTACGATTGTCAATCACAATGCTCTTGAAATTAGGCGAATTCCGAAAGTTAGTAATTGGGAATCTTCTTCCCAGTCTATCTGTCCTCAATTATATCAAATCCGGTAAATTACTGACAATGTAAAGACGTTCCGGCGGAACGTCTCTACGACGGTTACGACGTTTTTACAATGTAAAGACGTTCCGCCGGAACGTCTCTACGACGGTTACGACGTTTTTATTATTGTTAATTAAACGGACATTATATTATCGCCGATCGCTACATCACCATTACTAATAATTTTGGCTAAAACTCCTGTTTGGATATGGTGAAATTGCTTTTGTAATAAAGTCAGCAGTCCAATATCTCGTTCTCCGGTTTCTGGATGCACTTCTATATTTAAGCAGCGATTAATTCTCGCACTTATTTCAATTCTGGCTGTACCAAGTTGCATTTCTTGACCTACCCAGTCAAATTCTCCCCATGCGGGTACACCTTCTACAACTATATTCGGACGAAAACGCCGGACATCGATTTGTTGTCCGGCTAATTGAGTTAAATTATCTATAGTTGCTTGACTAACTAAAGAAATATGCACTGCTTCTCTGTCAGGATAGCGAGTTTCACCAAACATCCCTACAAATTGTAAGGGTGGGTGGTTGCTATTTTTGGCAGCGAGACTGGGGTTAATTCCTGCTAAATAGCCAGTGAAAAATGCCGAAATGCGATCGCGTCCGATTTCTGTTTTCGTATCGCCAATCAATAATTCTACACCTTTACGCTTGACTCTAAGAATACCACTAACTTCTTCATACTCGCAATCTAAAGCTGCTAAGGAATGCCAATCGTTTTGCATGATGAAGTTTTCCTTCTTCATCCACGGCACAATAGTTGAGTCAACGTCTATCTCATCTTCCTTGTACATTAACGCAAAAGAGCGATCGCCTGGTATCCCATATCCAACTTTTAAGGTTACGCTTTCTTGTGCTTTAGGTGTTAAACCCTTCACCGGATGGATAAATAATTGCTTAACCTGATATACTCGTGTTTGCTTCAAATCGCTTAATCCAAACATTTCCTGTATTTCCTCGTTTACTGAGGAGGTTGTTATTGTCCAGCTTGTCTTACCTCATCCACGGTTAAACTTAAAGCTTGCGCTATCTGTTCCACAGTCAACCCAGCAGCTAACATTGGTGGTACAGCGAGTAACTTTCCTCTACGTTCTCCTTCCTGTTCTCCTTCCCGTTTACCTTCCTGTTTACCTTTCTGTTCTCCTTTCTGTTCGCCTTCTGCAAAAGCTTGCTGATATACTCGTGTTTGCTTCAAATCGCTTAATCCAAACATTTCCTGTATCTCCTCGATATCCATGCTAGGAAATTTATAAACCAAAATCGTCTCGATTAATTGTAATAATTGTTGCTTTTTCCGTACTGAATCAACTTCTTGCCTGGTTCTCGTAATTAACTCCCTGGCTTCTTGTATTGCCTTATCTTCATTTTCTACCACTAATTTAATCGTAGCAATGCCAATGGGTAGAGATGCGGTTTCCCCTAACTCATCCAAATAAATGCGAGTAACTCTCCCGGAAGCAAAAGACTCGCGGTAGTGCTTGGTTTTTGCGCTGTCGATGCTGCGAGTTGGGTAAATCACCACAGCAAACCAATCATTTTCTGGTTGGTTTTGACGCAGGTATAAATGAACTTCTGTAAACAGCCGTGAGTAAATTTCTGAGTCTGCTTGAAACTGGACTTCGAGAAAATAAATTGGCTTTTCCTCCGTTTCTGGGAGAAATACACCATCGATTCGGAAAGCTGTTTGCTTGACTTCAACTGATGAAAATTCATACCCTGTGGCAGTTTCGGGAGAATTGCCAATTAGTTCAAAAAATATATTGGGGAATTCTTGAAATAGGCGATAAAATATGCTGTCTGTTTTCACGAATCGGAGTATTTAAACGCAGAGTTATTATGACTTTTTAAATTATCATACTTTCAAAACCCCACCTGCAAACGGAGAGATTTTTGAGAAGGGCGATCGCTTTGTGTTTTTCAATAAAATAGCGCGATCGCCTGAATATTTTGGCAGACTTTTTTAATCAGAAGTGGAACTCATGGATTTTTGTTTAGCGGGCTGATTTTTACCGTTATTCCCACCTGCAATACTACGCAAATATGCGCTGCCAATAGTCAATAAAAATACTAAATAACCTACTGCTTGCAGGAGATAAAGATGATCTCTGTAGCCAAATAATGATTTGAGGATAATGCCTGGGAATTGTTCATCAGGTAAGATTTTGGAGGTATTTGAAACCATCGGACCCAAAATGCAAGAATGAACCTTAGTAAAGCGTTCATAATAAAAACAAATACTTTCCGAAGCGCGATCGCTTAATGCCAAAGCAGCAGCAGCTTCATCAAAGCGTTGCAGTGCTGTCACTACCAACCCGGCAACAATAAATACCAAAAAAATGCCCATCACCTGGAAAAATTGCCGGATGTTAATTTTAACACCCCATTTAAATATCAGCATACCAACAGCAGCAGCCGCAACTAAACCGCTAACGGCGCCGAAAGCTGGCATAAATCCTTGTTGAAAATTGGCAGCAACAAAGAAAACTGTTTCAAAACCTTCACGAAGAACGGCAATCAAAATTAACCAAAAAACGCCCCAACCGGCATTATTATCTGCTTTGAGGGCGCTTGTGACTGCTCCTTCAACTTCAGCTTTCATAAATCTGGCTTGTTTGGTCATCCAGATGAGCATCCAACTGAGCATAGCGATCGCTAATACGCAGAAAAATCCCTCTAGCAAAACCTCTGTCACCGATGCGTATTGGGGATTTGCAGCACTTAGCGCCATCGTAACCCAACTCAATAACACACCTACCAGCGCACTCACGGCAATGCCAACGCCCACACCAGCATACACCCATGAGTTAAGCTGAGATTGCTTGGCTTTTTTCAATAAAGCCAGCACAATCCCCACAACAAGGGCAGCTTCTACTCCTTCTCGGAGTGTAATTACAAAAGTCGGTAGAGCAGTACTAAAATTCATTGTGAATAGTCCAAAGTCAATGGTCAAGAGTCAAGAGTCAATGGTCAATAGACATAGGAGTAGAAATTAATTATGCGTTCCCCCGAAATTTTTGATTAGACGTAGCAGTGCTACGTCTCTACGTCTATTTTTGGAGATGTCTAATAGTCAATAGTCTAAAGTCCAAAGATTGACTCTTGACTCTTAATTATTAGCTAAAATCGCGTAACATTTTTTTCAATTCGAGATTATGCATCTCTTCTTGTCCTATCATGTTACGGGCGAATTCTTCTAAGTAAATGCTGGCATTAGTTACAGTCTCTAGGAGATTTTTATACAAATCCAGAGCATTTTTTTCGTGGGATAAGCTTTCTGTCAAGATATCTTTAACTGAATGCTTGTAAGTTTCTTCCATCTGTGCAATTTTGAGGCTGGGGTGTCCATCTAAACCTGTGAGTATTTCTCCCACTTGTTCAGCATGAAGTAGAGACTCGCTAGCTTGCGCTTTGAAAAAAGCCACGATAGGAATGCGGTTGGGACCTGTAACCATCAGAGAATAATGAGTGTAGCGCACTACGCCGGCTAGTTCAAATTCCATGATTGCGTTGAGTAAGTCGATGGTCTTTTTCTGGTCAAGCTCTTGCATGAGTCGTTAGTTGAAGTAATGTGTAGAGAGTAATCAGTTAAGAATTGGTATTAGGAGTTAGGAGTATAATTCCTAACTTTTGCAGAGACAATCCGGTGGAACGTCTCTACTGTACAAACGTTCCGGTGAAACGTCTGTACCTATTCTCACTTATAAGCTAATTTTAAACTCTTGAATTTTGCTATTAAGAATTAAGTAAAAGTTCTATTGCTGCGCTTGGGTGCTTGATTTGTCAATCACGGTTTGAGAATTTTGCTCAATAGTTTTTACTAGCTTGGTAACATCATCAGGAGTTTTGACTGATGCAGCTGGTGGGATAGCGGAGGGCCAAACTTTAACTAGTTCAGTCATACTTGTTTCAATACCTTTATGTGCTTCCGGAAAGTCTTTCGACATTTGGCTAGAAATGCCTTTGTATAATTCGTTAGCGTAGATGACAAAACCACGAGAGTCTTGATATTCTATTGGTGCAGATATTTTGCCGTTAGCGATCGCAGCACCATATTCTGAGTTTGCCGAATCTAATAACTCATTAATCACCTGTAGTACAAATCCTGTTTTTGAGCGTTGCGTTTCTGGTAAAGCTGCGATCGCACCATCTATTGCTTGCATTGAAGAGCCAAAATCAGCTTCGATTTTGGCTGCTTTAGGATTCGATTTTATTGAATATTTTATTACATCTTGAAACTTTACTAAAGTCGTCTTAAATTCTTTGACTTTACGTTCGTTTAATTGATCTTCAACATCAACATAAATTTCTTCAACTGGATGCCCAATATGAGGTTCTGCTTGTTTAGGTTGATTTTGATCTAACAGTTCTTTGGCTACTATAAGATGTCCTTTCATCAAGCCCAATTTAGTCATATAGTCAACATCTTTTGCTTCACCTGTAAGCGCTATCTCTTGAACAGTAACCATATCTTTAATTTGGTCAAACTGCTCTTGAGTTATCACCTTTTTGGACACTAATTCGGATGGTGAGGCATAAGGACGATTAGCTTGAATTTTGTTTGATAATGCTGGTATTGCTAGCTTTGCCTCAAACTTATCCAACTCGGACAATATCGCATTGTTGATATTTATTTGAGCTTTGCTGCCGTGACCGCTGTGATTATTATTACTTACTGCCTCCCTTGCCTGGGAGCTAGAATTAGCAACAGGGGCAGGTGAATTATCTGCGCTTGGTGTGCCGCTAGTACAGGAACTGAGGGAAACTATGGCACAAGCGGCAATAGCCATAAAAATGTAACGAATTTTGATCATTTTTGCTCCAAGAAACGTTTGAAAAGTATTAATTAAAACTTTGTCAGCAACAGGACGTAAGTTTGACATTTAGTCGTAGAATTTAGTTTTGCATATAAATGATATATTTTATCAATTAGTTAAAAAAATTAACTATGATGTTAAAGAATTATTATCAATTTAGATTATGCCCTAACTTGATGCAAAGTATAAGGCAACACATTTGTATAGTTTAGGAATTTTTCTGAGTTTGAAGTGCGTTTTTACTGTCTGCGACTACTTCAAAATTACCCATGCAGCCGTTTTCAGCGATCGCATCCTGATGCGGATGAAACATATACTTACCCGGATAGCGAAAGCTGAATTCTAAAATGTGTCGCTCCGCTATACCCATCGTAATTACATCTGCTTTGTGAGTGGGAGTGAGAGTCATTCCCGTGGGATAAACATTAAAAAAGTTGGCGTGGAGGTGAAAAGTAACCGCTGGATCGAATTCAATAATGTTGAGGACGTACAGCCGAATCAACTGATTTTGATAAATCTTAATCGGATTATCCATGTAATAATGCGGTAAACCGTTGAAAGCATAATACTCATTACGGTCATCATCATTGATGTCATACCCAGCCATAATTAAGACTATTTCATCTGCCGGCGGACGCGGCTTGGGTGGGTCAATGATAAACATTCCGTATAAGCCTTTGGCAATGTGACGGGTTACTGGTTCTATATGGCAGTGGTACAAATGAACGCCATAAGGTTCCGCGTCAAATTCATAAATTGTGGCATTACCGTTGCTAACTGGACGAATACCATCCATTTCTGCCGGATGGACACCGTGAAAATGCAAAGAGTGCGAATGTCCCGCTTGATTGTGGAACAATACCCGCACGCGATCGCCTTGTTTTGCTCTGAGTGTCGGTCCAGGAATCCGACCATTTAAATCCCAGATGTTGTAAGACACAGCACTGTTTAGCTCAATAATAGAAGTCCCCGCAGTTAAGCGAAATTCGCGGATAGTGCGTCCATTTTCTTGCTTTACCGTGCCATAATCAAAATTCCGTAGCACCTGCATTGGGTTGGCAGCTGTTGTTGGGGCGTAGACGCCCTGCGTCTTGTCGCCAGACATCGCCTCCATCGGCGGTATCTTGACAATTGACTTACTTTGTGCATTCAACGTCTGCCAAAGCGCCGCCGCGACCGTCACACCAGCCCCAGCTAATCCCAGCTTCAACAGTTGACGACGACTCCAAAGATTTTCTTTCCCCAGAGCAAAGTTGTTAGGCATGGAATTTCCAATTAGCGCCCAAATAAGATTGCAAAAAATTTGCAATTGACCTATGTATATTATCGAAATTAATAATATTTGTCAATAATCTTTAGCTGGCATGATAAAATAACACATTTTATACACAGTTGTTAAAAAGAAAGTTTATGGTATATCTTTTTGCAATAAAGTGGCAAAATGCGCTTTGATTGATGAACTGCCCAAACTACTTATAAAAGGTCAAAAATGACTACTTTATCTCGTCCTTCAGTGTTGCAAAAGACCGCAAATGTTACTCTGTCTAAACCTGTGCAGGTAACGATTTATATGCTGTTATCTTCTTTAGTTATCTGGACTGTCTTATTCTCCACTTACCCTGCGGTTCATAACGCAGCACACTCAACACGTCACCATACATTAGGAGTTGCATGTCACTAAATTATCATAATTCCCAGAATTTTCAGTTATTTTTGTTGGGAAATGATTTGAAGTGACGTAGAGTAGTTAGGAGTCAGAAGCCAAAACACAAAAGCTTACTGACACCTAACATTTAGATTTACCAAAAAGGTTTGAGATGAAAAAATATCGGTTGTTCGGAGTTATCAGCGTTGTTTGTATCGCGTTATCAATTCTTTATTCCTTTGCGGGAGTTTCCCAAACTTCTATACCGAGAGTGCAACTTACAACTAACCCACCATTAGAAAAGATTCTGCCCTTTGAAGCAGAAGCAAAAAAACCACAATCTCCCGTTACTTTGACGCTACAAGCTGTTGATGCTGTGGGTAAACCCTTAGAAAATGCTTTAATCAGCTTAGAAATTATCACACCACCGCGTAACTTTTGGTTAACAACAGATTTTCCCATTGTTGAAGGAACAAAATTGCTGCAAATGAAGGCGGCTGCACCTAATGGTAAGCTAGAAATTCAGCAGATATTACCGATTCGTGGTAATTATCAACTGCGGGTAAATGTTTCACCAATGATTGCAAATACTTTTGCGACTTATGAGCAAACCTTGAATTTAAAAGTTCGGGAAAATCCAGTTAAATATAAATATTTTGTTGTTGTTGCCGCTGTTTTATTATCAGTTGGATTGTTGGGTGGTTGGGTTATTGGTGGACAAGAAGAACTGCGAGAAGGTGAAATTGCCCCGCATTCAGTGCGTCTGTTATTAAGTGCGTTGACGGTGGTGGCAATAGTAACATTATTGTTTATCAATATTAGCGCAGAAGTTGCAGAAGCTCACGGCAGCGGACACTCAAATACTACGGAATATCGCGCTCCATCAGTGCAAAAATCTCAGCAATTGGAAGTCAGACTTGACGCAGATAAAAACGCCACCGTGGGAAAACTTGCGAATTTAGCGCTACAAGTCAAGGATAGCGTCACAGGACAACCAATTAAAGATATCGTGTTGCAAGTGGAAGCGATCGCTTTAGAACATAATTTAACAGTTTTTGCCTACAAAGGTATTTCCGACCCACAAGGCAAGTTAATATGGCAGGAGCAATTCTTTGATGGTTCACCTCACCAAATCGAAGTAGAAGCAACTCCCAACCCTGGATCTAAGCGTCAATTTTCAGCCATGAAAGTAGCACAGGAAATTGAAGTTGAGGGAATCGCACCACCAATTTATATCCGCTTAATTAGTTTATTTTACTTTACAGCCTTTGTCGGCATTGGTATGGCGATGGGATTGCTAATACAACATCGACGCAAACCACAAGTAAGAACAGAATAAAAACAAAATTTTCAGGTATACATAATGTTTTATTTTGGTATTGAGCATGAAGTCGCTTTCCTCAACAAAGAAGGAAAATTTGCTGATTTTTCGCGAACAAAATTCGCTGATTTTAATCAAATCGTAGAAAAATTACCCACATACCCCAGTGATTATCCCCAATTGCGTGTTGGGGATGCTGGTATTAAAGAAAAAAGATGGTACATTGAAGGGTTTGAACGATTTGAAGATTCGGAAAATGTCATCGAATGCGTCCCTAAAGGCATCGAAATCAGAACAACTATAAATTCTACTATTCAAAACGCTATAAATGAATTATCAGAAAGTTTTCGTTTATTGTGTGAAGGTGCTAGTAGTTTCGGTTTTTCGCCAGTTTTAATTAGTTTTAATCCATACTATGCTGTTTTTGAGCCGCAACCCCCATTAAATGATTATGAAATAAAACGGCGACAGGCTTCTCCGGAAAAACAAACAGCACACATTCCCATGTTGACTTATGGTCCTGATTTAAATATATCAGTTAGCGGGTTATCTACTGAAGGCGTAATTGATATTGGCAGAAAGTTAACTTATTACAGTCCTTACATTGTTCCGTTTAGTTATAGTTCTCCTTTTTATCAAGGTACTTTGTGGGATGGTTTATCGGTAAGGACATTTATGAGAACGGGAAAAAGACCGGCGGTGATGGTATTTGTAGAAAAGCGCGAACAACTGATTGATAGTGTACCTTCATTAACGAAAATAGCACGTATACCCGCAGAAGTTGGGAGAATTGAATTTAAAGCTTTTGATAGCTGTGATGATTTTACAATTTATGCCGCTTTGTTAGCATTATTAAAGGGTTTGGTGTTAGATAAAACTCTTCTGGGTAGAGCAACTGTACCCGATGCGGAGAAACATCAAATATCCGCAAAAGAAGGTTTTGACAACGAAGATATTTTAGCCACAGCTACACAAGTTTTGCAAGCATCTGAAACTGCACTCGCAAACGATCCTGATGTTCAGTTGTTAGCACCGCTGAAAGTTATGCTTGTAAACGGACAAACACCATCTCATAAACTAATTCAGATTTTTAACGGAGTAGGTTCCATAGAAGAAGCACTCTTACAAACTTACAGGAGATTTGAGGTTTAGGAGGTACATGCGTAAAATCCAAAACCTTGTAGAGACGTAGCATTGCTACGTCTTTACGTGTATTTAATATGACTTACGCACTCAGTCGCGAGAAAACAAGACTTTGAGATTGCTTCCTTGCGTCGCAATGACGGAAATACCTAGTACAGTGGGCGCGTAAATAAACCACCCATTCTCAATCGCTAAAAAGCTTATTCCATATTACTTTTGAATGAGTGAATGAGTGACTTCCGCGTTCGCGTAGCGTCTCCGTTCGCGCTTGCGTCTCCGACAGGAGAAGGAGAAGCGGTACTAGTCCGTGCGTAAGTCCTGTAAAAAAATAGGACTTACGCATCTTGCATAAGTCCTAATAAACTTTTATTTTGAGCTACATCAGATCAAAATAATTTACTAAAGTTGTGTAGTTCTACTACGGTTTTGCTGTACCAGCTGTTGCTTCCACTTTCACGCTTTTTACACCCTTGACTTCTTTAACAGCGGGTTCAATTTTCTTGATATCCGCTGAAGTTGGTACTGTTCCTGTAACG
The DNA here is from genome assembly GCA_019358985.1 of Tolypothrix brevis GSE-NOS-MK-07-07A. Taxonomy (GTDB): domain Bacteria; phylum Cyanobacteriota; class Cyanobacteriia; order Cyanobacteriales; family Nostocaceae; genus Hassallia; species Hassallia brevis. The sequence goes on from JAHHIJ010000032.1 coordinate 64,532, forward strand.
GTTACAACACCATCTTTATCTTCAGCTACTAATTTGCTGCCGGGAATCTTTTCTGTTAGTTTGCTGTTGACTAAGCTTTTCGTGTCGGTTCCACCTTTCATCGCGTCGCCTTTCATCGCGTCGCCTTTCATTGCGTCGCCTTTCATCGCGTCGCCTTTCATCGCGTCGCCGCCTTTCATCGCGTCGCCGCCTTTCATCGCGTCGCCGCCTTTCATTGCGCCATCAGTCGTAGAAGCTTCTTTTGCTGGTGCGCCAGTTTCAGTCTCTGAACCAGTTTTAGTAGCTTCTTGGCAGCCAATAGCACCGACTAGCAAAATGCCGCTGACTAGAAATGGAATTAGTTTTTTCATGGAAACTCCTTGGGTCTGAAACCCCGTCCTTCTAGGACGGCTTTATATTTGTTCCATTACCGCGCAAGGGAATTGCTTAATTCGGTGTGCCATTGTATTGCACTTTCGCGCTTGACAATTACCATTTTAAATCTCACAATCCTGTACGCATAACGGTTTTGTTCCGAAGAACCTCCCTTTCGGGGTGATGTTAGCTTAGACCTGTTATAAGAGCTTGTTGGGCTTGCAACACTAAACCAGTGACCTTAGTTTTGTTTAATCACAAGCGACAGAGCGGGGGACTAGCTTGTCTTGCGACACGCTTACGCGAACGCATCCCAAGGTGTCGTGACTCAAATAACGCTTACCTATTACTAGGTGGTCGGGTCAGAATGGCTTGATGATTTCTCATGCAAGCCCTATGCCTTTAGGCTAGGGTTCCTGACTTTTATCTCCTAATTGAGCAGTTGAGGCAATTAATTGACTTATTTGACATGGCGAGGAGCGAATCTTAAAAAACAATCAAAAGTGAAATGGCATAAGTGCTGACGAAAGCACTTATATTGCCGAAATTGAACCTACAAGAACTTCTAGATTTTTTGTGTGAGCTTGTTTCTAGAAATGTGAATTCAACTTCGATTATGACTGCCCACGGCTAGGGTGACTATAAGGGTTGGCTGTCCATCAACTTGACTTTAACACAAGGGTAGATTCTGCCGTCCCACAGCGGTGATTTAAATGGTACCAGATTTTGGCGGAATTAGCTCATTCGCGCTAAAAATTTAATATTGTGGCGACAGTTATCTTTGTGAAATACGTAAAAATACTTACGAAAGTCAAAATTAGCTCCCCCTTGTCCCCCACTACGGAACAGGTGCCGAATTAACTGGCGTACTTGGCGGAATTTGTTCAATGGGAATCAGCGCTTCCATTACCGCTTTAGCAATCGGTGCAGCAACGGTGGAACCAAAGGCATTTGCTCCTTTTGGCTCATCCACTAATGCCAAAACTACATAACGAGGAGATTCCACTGGCAAGATACCTACAAAACTGGTGATTTTCGCATTACTCAAGTAGCCGCCGGCGCGACTGGCTACTTGAGCCGTACCAGTTTTGCCGGCGATGCGATATCCAGGAATTTGTGATGCTTTTCCGGTTCCTTGAGAAACTACAGTTTCCATCATTTCGATAACTTTTTGGGTTGTCGCGGTGGAAAAAATCTGCCGTGGTGCTGGTAAATTAGGTGAATAATGCATACGTCCTTTCGTATCAACCAGCCCACGCACTACATGGGGTGTAACTAGTTTGCCACCATTTGCTAAAGCTCCGTGCATTTGCACCAATTGTAAAGGTGTTAAAGAAAAACCTTGACCAAAGGATGTAGTTGCTGCTTCAATTGGCGAGGCGGTAAATTCTTCTTGGCTTTTTAACTGACTAGCTACTTCAAAAGGCAAATCTGTTTGAATACCTTGCCCTAAACCTAAGCGTTCTAACCAGTTGTAGTAGACTGAAGGCTGCAATCGTTGAATGATTTGCACCATGCCAATATTGCTAGAGTGTTGGAGAACCTGAGCGATGTTTATTCGCCCGTAACGTTTATTTTCAGCATTTCTGATAATTCGGTCAGCGACTTGAATAGAACCTGGGTCATTGAACGTATCATCTGGTTTGATGATACCATTTTCGAGAGCGATCGCCACATTCAAAGGCTTGAAAGTCGATCCTGGTTCATAAAGATCCGCCACTGTCCAGTTTTTGAACAATGAAATATCAGCTTTTGAATATTCATTTGGATTATAAGTAGGTTGAGAAACCAGAGCAAGGAGCGAACCATCCCACGCATCCATAACAATCACCGCTCCGCGTTTTGCCCCAAACTTTTTCATCTGTTGTTTGAGAGCTAAACGAGCCGAGCGTTGTAAGCGACTATCAATAGTCAGTTGCAGACGTAAATCATCAAAACGCAAAAATCCTTCCGGAGCATGATCTGGCATTAGCGCACCATTACCTGCCCGACTCATTCGCACCGTTTGCCCAGAACGTTCTAACAACTTTTCTTGACTATATTCCACACCAGCCTGACCGCGACGGTCAAGATTAACATAGCCCACCACATCAGCAACCAAATCCTGTTGGGGGTATAATCGGGAGTATTTTTGAATTAACTCCAAGCCATCTAAATGTAAAGAAGAAATGCGATCGGCAAGTTCTTCCGGCAAAGCAGAGGAAAGTAGAATACCGCTTTTTTTATTTTGAAAAATTTTCTCTAAATCAGCCGCGTCTTTATTTAATATTGGCGCAAGTTCATTTGCTATATCTGACCCAGACTTATTAAATAGTTTGGGATGAGCATAAACAGTATACACGGGACGGTCGAGGGCTAAAACATTATTAGTGCGATCGATCACTGGACGACGGGGCATAAAAGGTCGCAAATTCACCATTTGCTGGTTTCGTGCCTTCTGCGTTAACTTTGGTCCTCTGACAATTTGCAGTTGATACAAGTTCACAGCTAAACCAAGTCCTGCCGCAACTAATATGCCCCACACCACAAACAAACGGGACTTTGTGTTGGGTGTTTGGTCTTGGGTGCTAGAAGCAATTTTTTCTAAAGCTCGCGCTGAAGCCTTTTGCTGCTTTTTGAATCCAGATGAAGGCAAATTTCTAAATTTTATTCTGTTTGGTGACTTTCGCATTCAGGTTGTCCTTTGCATTTTTGGAGTGTTGATGGTTGATAGTTGATGGTTGATAGTTGTTGTTTGATTAACCACTAACCACTAACTACTAACCACTAACCACTAACCACGTTCCTAACTTTAATATCCCAGCCCAGAGGTGCTTTGCTGTGGTGTTTGAGAATTTGGCATTGTTGGCGATCGCCCATCGTCTCCAAAAGAAGGCATTGAGTTAAGATTATGAGATGCCGGATTGATGAAAATCGCCCTCGCGGGAGTTGGCGCTACCAAACCGGTTGATGGTTTTTCGCCTTCCACAGCCATTTTGTTTTGCAGTACTTCGTTGGTTGTTGTCAACTGCCGGTCTTGGCGTTGCAAGTTTTGCAGCTTGCGGTATGCCTGACTCCATAGTTCTTGAGAATAAACTGTCCAACCGTAAACTACTAGGGTTGCTGCCACTAACAAAAACGCCGCAATTGAGGAATTACGATGTATGGTGTGCAAGCGTAGTAACCATAAAGGTGGTGACTCAGAATTAGGCATTACGGGAACGCGCTCTTGATTTCCCTTTGGACTTTTGGGTGTCACAGAGGAACCATTTTGCTTTGGTAATTGTTGTTTGCCCAATTGACTAGGTGTCGGCGTAACCGTTTTATTTGTCTTTGAACGCCGTTGTCTTCTAGAGGGCATTGGTGTAGAATCACTGCGCGATGCTGACTCAACACGCGCAGAAGGCGATTTACCTGAGGGCTGGGTAATACGCTCAAACCAATTACCCTTTGCTGCAACAGATGATTTGCGCTCTTCAGCCATAACTTTTATTTTTGTGAGGGAAGGAAATACTATATTTTGCATTCAGTGAAGTGCGAAACGTCTCAACAGCATGTATTGCTTGCCGATGGCAAGGAGCGCCAAGCGTTACTCATTTTCTGCTCTTAACCGCTAACCCCGAATTTCTCGCAGAAAGTTCACATCAGTATGGCTACATAAGACTAACTTAGGCAAGATGCACTTCCACATAAGGATTTTTGGTATGATAGCGCGGATTGCTACCAAATTTGCTTTCTCTACCTGAGCGTGATAAATTTATCTTCTTCTTAAGTTTAGACAAACTAATCAAATTGCCCTAAGATGGTTACGCTGAACGAAAAAAGAAGAAAAAGTTTTGCATAAATCTGTAATAGGAAGCATTTAAAAAAAAGCAACAAATACGGTATGGTATTCAACAGGCGAAAAATAGTTATTGCCATAATTGGTGAAAGAGGAGTTATGAAAATAAAAATCTTTGGTTTTGCTGCAATGTTAAGTCTGGCTGCTCTTCTCGGAGCTTGCGACAGCGGCGGTGGTGGTGGTACCAGCGAACCAGCTGCAACTACTTCCCCCGCAGCCGGTGAGCCTGCTGATGGTGGTGCGATGATGAGTCCTTCTGCTCCTAGTCCTGGTGCTACTACCAGCCCTGGTGCTACTCCTAGCCCTACTAAGAGTCCTTAGATAATAGTCTTACTCCCAGCAGATCACAAAGCAGATCATTAGCAGCGCTCCTACATCACACCTAGTTGAGTAAACTCAAGCGTGCTATCAATTTTTTGATGGATTAAAAGCTTGGAGCGACCTGAGAGCGCAGTAAAATATTAGTTAAGTACAACAAGAGGAGGACACTAGTAAAGACGGTCTTCGTCGCCACTAAGTGTCCACCTGTGTTTTGTTTTAACCGATAAATTTGTGGTTCAAGATTAACTGTAAGTCCAATAAATAAGTTGAGTCGAAGAATTAGACTAAGTTTGCGGGTAAAATCCTTTACTGGAAAGATGACCCAGTAATAAGGCTTGACTTGTCAAATTTTTATGGGTAAAGATTTCTAGTACAGCAAGGTGGAAGTCACGCATTCACCCATTCAAAAAGCTTATAGGTCAGACTTTTGAACGATTTTAAATGGTTGGTTTATTTACGCCGTTCTGTAGTTGGTGGAATAAAAGAGCGATCGCCTGAAGACCAACAATCTCAAAGAGTATGTAAAAATACTTATAAAAACTAAGATTTATTTAGACAAAATTAAGAACAACAATCCGCACCCGATACATGAGAAGATTAGTTGAATGGAAGTAAAAGTACAAAACAGTGTTGTACATTACATGCTAAGTACCCAGATGCGGAGAGTGAAAGCAAAAAAAGCAATAATATTTTTTGTGGTTAGCATTAGCACAAGTGTAGTGGTATGGTTATTTAACGATTGGCGGGCATCAGGAATTGCATTACCTGAGCCATCCGATACACCCGAAGAGATATTGCGAACGGAGATAATTATAGAAGCGCGATCGCCTGTTGATGGCAAACCTTTAACAGCCAGCGAATACGCAGAACTACTTACCCAGTTGCAAACTAGTCCACCACCAAAACTCACTACCAAAATTCGCCAACAAGTTTTCTTGCTTCGCATCCGTAAAGCATTACTTCAGGTTTTTCCCTTTTTAAACTTATAACGTTAAATTTGTCTTTAATCTCCATCACCCGAAAACTAGGAGCGCATCACCTTAAAGCCGAAGAAAAAATTCATTGGTGAAGTTCCAAAAAGGTGGCGACAAAATCTGCAAATAAATGTAAAGAATATATATAGATATTAAAAAAGTCAATTTACTCAATCACCATATTTCACGTAGGTAGCTTCATGTCCATGACCACGATCGCTCCAGAACAGGTTAACCGCATAATTGGGAACCAACATCACGACCCCTTTGAAATACTTGGTTCCCACCTCATCGAACAAAATGGTAAAAACGTCTGGGCTGTGCGAGCCTACCTACCAAATGCGAGTGCAGCTTGGGTAGTGCTTCCGGAAGAACGTAAGGAATACCCAATGGAAGCAGTACATGATCCTCACTTCTTTGAATGCACGATTGAAGCTTCAGAACTAGCAAACTACCAGTTACGCATCAAAGAAGGAGAACACGAACGTGTCACCTACGATCCTTACGCCTTTCGTTCTCCAAACTTGACAGACTTTGATTTGCACCTGTTTAGCGAAGGCAACCATCACCGTATTTACGAAAAAATGGGAGCGCACACCACCGAAATAGATGGCGTAAAAGGCGTTTATTTTGCAGTTTGGGCACCCAACGCCCGGAATGCTTCCGTACTAGGAGATTTCAACAACTGGGACGGACGCAAAAACCAAATGCGGAAAGGTGTCACCGGTGTTTGGGAATTATTTATTCCCGAACTTGGAATAGGAGAGCATTACAAATATGAAATCAAAAATTTTGAAGGACATATTTACGAAAAATCTGACCCTTACGGTTTTCAACAAGAAGTCCGCCCCAAAACCGCATCGATTGTCACCGATTTAAATAATTATAGCTGGGGTGACGAAGAGTGGATGGAAAAACGTCGCCAAAACGACCCCCTCACCCAGCCAATTTCCGTTTACGAAATGCATTTAGGCTCTTGGTTACACGCTTCGAGCTCGGAACCAGCCAAACTACCTAATGGTGAAATTCAGCCCCCAGTTTCTGTTTCCGAACTTAATCCAGGCGCACGTTTCCTCACCTACCGGGAATTAGCAGAACGACTCATTCCCTACGTCAAAGAGTTGGGATATACCCATATTGAAATGCTACCAGTTGCCGAGCATCCTTTTGATGGCTCTTGGGGCTATCAAGTCACCGGATACTTTGCCCCCACCTCGCGTTTTGGTACCCCGGAAGATTTCATGTATTTTGTTGATCAATGCCATGAAAACGGTATTGGTGTGATTGTTGATTGGGTTCCCGGTCACTTTCCCAAAGATGGACATGGTTTAGCCTTCTTTGATGGCTCTCACCTTTACGAACACGCCGACCCCCGCAAAGGCGAACATAAAGAATGGGGTACTCTTGTCTTCAACTACAGCCGCAACGAAGTCCGGAATTTCTTAGTATCAAATGCCCTCTTTTGGTTTGACAAATACCACATTGACGGAATTCGTGTTGATGCTGTTGCCTCAATGCTTTATCTTGACTATTGCCGCAAACCAGGAGAATGGTTGAAAAACCAATACGGTGGTAGAGAAAACATAGAAGCAGCAGATTTTCTGCGTCAGACAAATCAGACTATTTTCAGCTATTTTCCCGGCATTCTCTCAATTGCCGAAGAATCTACCTCTTGGCCGATGGTATCTTGGCCCACCTACACAGGCGGACTGGGCTTTAACTTAAAGTGGAACATGGGTTGGATGCACGATATGCTGGATTACTTCAGCATGGACCCTTGGTTCCGTCAGTTCCATCAAAACAATATCACCTTTAGTATGTGGTATCACCACAGCGAAAACTTCATGTTGGCACTGTCACATGATGAAGTGGTGCATGGTAAAAGCAATATCATCGGCAAGATGCCCGGAGATAGATGGCAGAAACTCGCTAATGTGCGTTGTTTATTTAGCTATATGTTTGCCCATCCAGGCAAGAAAACCATGTTTATGAGCATGGAGTTTGGGCAGTGGAGTGAGTGGAACGTTTGGAGTGATTTAGAATGGCAATTATTTGAGCATGAGCCACACCAGCAATTAAAACAGTTTTTCACTGATTTGAATCATCTTTATCGCTCGGAACCAGCTTTATATAACCAAGATTTTGCTCAAGCTGGGTTTGAGTGGATTGATTGTAGCGACAACCGTCATAGCGTGGTTTTCTTTATCCGTCGCGATAAAGATTCTGATGATTTCATTATTGCTGTTTGCAACTTCACACCGCAACCGCATTCTCATTATCGCATTGGTGTACCGGAATTGGGATTTTATACTGAATTGTTTAATAGTGATGCGCGTCAATATGGTGGCAGCAATATGGGCAATTTAGGTGGTAAGTGGACTGATAATTGGTCGTTGCACAATCGTCCTTATTCGCTGGATTTGTGTTTGCCACCTTTGGGAGTATTGTTTCTTAAGTTGGATAGAAAGAAGACAGCAGAAGTGATGGAATCTTAATCAGGAGCTATATTATCTCCGTTTAATTACCTGAAACAAAGTTTGTAGTTAGCGGGAAAACGCTAACTACAAACTTTAAATTTATTTATATCTACCTACTTAGCAGCCCCAATTTAAAATCCCATTAACTTGCTAACTTGGGGAAGAAATTCTTTAAGGATGTTTGTATCAGTGGCAATCCCAATCAAAGCTTTTAGTGAACTGAGAGCAAACTTACAGATTTTCTGAATACGTTCTTCTGGGGGTTTTTGGGCTTCTTCTCCAATAGAAGCCAAAGCCTCTAAAGCATCCTTTTTCTGTTCATCAGTCAGCTTTGAGTCATTCTCAATCGCTTTTTGCAATTGAGAAATTATGTCAGCAAGCTCTTGAGCTTCTGGCTGTTCGGAATCTTTCAACTGTTGAACAGTATTGCTCACAAAGCCACTAATATCTCCAATATTGAAGTTTGAACCAGTTTGTTCGAGATTAAAATCACCTCCAACATTAATATTGCGGCTTGAGTTTGAGTTATTATGATTTTCTGGCATATTATCTCCTTGAGCATTATCATTGTTTGCCTGAAAATGAATATTGTTGATGAGCTGAAGAACTTGGTGTGTGAGTGAAGAAGATTCAAATTTTGAAGAGCCGGCACGAGTCTCTTGGATGTCTAAATGATTGGAATCATTATTTTTTTTAATCCGCATTTTGGAAAGATATTTGCTTTTTATAGCACAATTAATCCCCAGAAAAATTAATAATAAAAAACCACAAATAATAATTGCGAACAACAGCCATAAAAGTTCTTTCCTAATAGATAAAAAAGTATCTGATTTAATGTTTTCATGTAAATTCGTATCTTCCTGAAACTTTTGAAATTCTGAATTATCTAATATTTTAAGTTGTGAACTACCAAATGTCTTTATTTTTGCTTTTTCTAACAAATCATTAATAACATTAAGTAGCTGTCTATTTTTATCTTTATTTATATGGTAAACAATTATTCCATGCTGCTCATGGTTTACAAGTTCAGGCGAAATAAAATATTTTTCTTTATTATTTGAATTTTGGAGGTTTATTAAACTACTAAGTTCGTCATTATAATATACATCAATTTCCCCATTCTCGATTTTATTAATTCCGTCTTTATCATCTTGTAAAAGCACAATGTTTTTAATCAATGATGGATAAAGTGTTTCAACTAAAGTTTTTGTTGTTGTTCCCCTAATAACTCCAATTTTAATTTGTTTAAGTTCACTTTGATTATCAAAAAGTGCTATTTTTTTAGCTAGTAATAGAAATTTTGCACCTGTCCAAGCAAAAGGTTCGGAAAATTTACCATCACGACCATTTTCTTTTAATTCTTTTGCTTGACGTCCTTCAGTTATAGTGTTAGGTCCGCACTCGGCATCCAGCTCTTTTCCACTATCCCCTTTACCTGTAAAACGGTTTCTTCTTGTAACAGGTATTATTTCTATCTGTTTTTGATAAAAACGTTGTTTTAAAGTCTCTATGAAAGCATTGCAGTAACCTTTCCAACTACCATATTCATCTTGATAACTTATAGGATAAGCGCCTACTCGAAGACCAAAGTAATATGTGTTTGACTCGTTTATTCCTCCCTGATTACTACTACCTTTTATATTTTGTGTTAACCCAGGAAAACTAAAAAAAAAGGTTAGTACTATTACCATTTTGCCAAGCGAGTAGTTAAATTTCATAGTGCTTTGGTAATATATATAAAATTTCTAACTAGATTAGGTTTGTTACTAGCAGTAGGAAGGTAATAAGTAGGTAGGCACAAATAAACTTAACTATGGAAATAAATATAAATTTGCCAGAGTCCTTGCGATTGCTACGTTGCACTTCGTTTCACTCGCAATGAAATAGTTGTAAATTTTCTTGCCTGCATACTTACTTGTTTAAGTTGTTTTGCTTATATTTTACCTGTAGAGCCTTTATTTAGAGGTAATTGTATCAGTAAATTCACTAGATAAGGTAGGCTTTCCGGATAAAAATTACATAATTTTATCCTTAGTTTCCGGATGCTACTTCATTTGTGCGATCGCATTCCATCTACAAGTAACAAAAATGCAAGCCCTCAGTACTCATCATCATAGAATATGATAGTTGAAACCTGATGCTAGGCTATCAAGCATGAAGCAAACTACAGTTTACTTACCAGAAGAAATAGACAATTCTCTCAATAGTATTGCTCAAATGACTGGACTTATACAAGAAGCCATACAAAAATATCTCCTCCGCACAAACCAACCACTTCCCCAGTGCGTAGGAATGGGTGCAAGTGGTATGAGAAACTTGTCGGAGCGAGATGAAGATGGGATTGATTAAAAAAGCGATCGCTCTTTTTCTGGAATGCGATCGCAGTTTATAACGCGATCAGAAATTAACAACTAGCTAATCATTAACTTCCAACAATCCAGGTGGTGGTGTAATTTCAATGCGACGATTTTTTAAGTCTACCACTGGAGCGATCGCTTTCACAAAGGGAATTAAAACAGACTTCGGATTTTTGATTTTTGATTTTTGATTTGGGATTGAAGCTTCTTCTTCTCCCCCACTCCCCCCCTCTCCCCCTCTCCCACTCTCCCCCTCCTCTTCCTGATGCAACTCCACATCAAGCAAATCGTTTCCAGCAGGAATAATATCAACCACTGTCCCCACAAGTTTCCCTGATTCTTGCATAAAAACAGACAAACCAATCAAATCGATCACATGATATTCATCTTCTCCTAATTCGGGGCGATCGCTCTCTGGAACCAACAATTTACAATTGCGTAATTCTTCCGCAGACTCGCAATTATCCACACCAGCTAATTTGAGGACATACAAATTTTTCCCCTGAATATAACGTCCCGTCAACAATTCTATCGGTTGCGGTTCCGCTTCACCAGGACGTAATAACCAGCGTTTTCCAGCAACCTCAAAACGTTCTGGAAAGTCCGACTCCGGATAAACCCGAACCTCTCCCGACAAACCTTGAGGTGCGACAATTTTACCAATTTCTAGCCAACCATCGGGGGTAGGAGGGGGAGAGGGGGGGAGGGGAGGAGTGGGGGAGGATGAGGGAGATAAGGGAGAATTAATTCCCTGCTTTCCCTTTTTCTCTGGCTTTCTCTTCGTGTCTTTGCGGTTCATTTAAGCACTCACCGCTGCACGCTGATAAACTTGTTGCGTAACATGAGCTAAACGCTGCATTCCGGTAGCAATTTCTTCGTCGCTACCGGTGAGACTAATTCGCAAACATTGGTGCTTGTGTAACCAATCTTCTCGCAAACCTGGAAAAAAGCTACTACCAGGAACAACAATTACACCCACTTGTTTGAGTTCTTGGTAAAATTCCCAATCAGTAATCGGTAATTCATCTAACCACAACCAAGCAAAAATTGCACCTTCACCACGATGGAGAAACCAAGGTAAATCCTTGGGCATGGCGGCAAATAAACTATCTTCTAAAACAGTGAATTTATTTTGATAAAATGAGCGAATTACTTGAGATGAGATTTCTGCAAGTTTACCAGAATTTATAGCGCGAGCAGCGATCGCTTGTCCATACCGAGAAGGATGAATACACATATTTGTTTGGAAGCACTCCAGCACATTAATCCACTCTTCATCCCCAATCGCAATTCCGATGCGCTCTCCAGGTAATCCAGCTTTTGATAAACTCATGCAGTGTAAGATATTATCTCCAAACACTGGTGTCATTTCGGTAAAATTCAAAGCTGGGAAGGGAGGTGCATAAGCGGAGTCAATCAACACTGGTACATTAAAAGGTGCAGCCAAAGCAGCAATTTTTTTGACTTCATCATCGGTGAGAACATTACCGGTGGGGTTACAGGGACGAGAGAAGATGACGCAGCCGGTATTTTCTGTAATTTCTAATTGGCTGAAATCTGGGCGATATTTGAATTTATGTGCTGCCGCATCAATATCCAAAGTTGGTTTGTAGGCGATTAAAGCTTCAGCACATAAAGTAACGCCACCATAACCTGTATAATCAGGGCTGAGGGGTAAGACGATTTCTTTTAAATCGCCACTGGTAGTGTAACCGCCGAAGACATTGGCAGCGTAGAAATAAAGGCTTTGACTGCCTGGAGTTAAAAGGATATTACGTTCAGTTAAGTTTAAACCATAGCGTTTGTTGAAGTCGTTAGCGATCGCTTCCACTAACGGTGCATAACCCTGACTCGAACCGTAGCGACAAACTACTTCACCATATTCGGAACTAGCCAGCAAGGAAGCCGTACAATCGCGCCACAACTGCTCAACCTCTGGTAAAATCAAGGGATTTCCAGCACTTAAATTAATAAATTTCTGCCCCGCACCGGCTCGTAATGTTTCGTTAATGTCCTTCATAATCGCTCTGACACCAGTCAGGTTGGACATTTGTTCGCCAATTTTACTAAGGGCAGGTTTCATAAGCAGTGCAGTAAGATAAAATGGAGGGTTGACAAATTATATAGCAGTTGGATGCTGACGGGTCGATATTACATCGAAGTTTTACCGCCTCTAACTAATGTAGCAGGCGTTGAATTATTAGAAATTTATCTCCCCTTATCGTAACTCGAAGCCATAGCAGATCTTAGAAGCGATCGCCTGCTTCAAGAAATTATAGTGCGATCGCTTCGCTATCCGTTAACCTTTTTTATACTTTCTCTTTTGTTTTTAACATCCATTCTGCAACGCTAATATATTTGCAATGATTTGTCCTACTCCGGAAATTGTGTGTACTTTGTCCGCCCATAACTGTTAAATTAGAAATATGGGAACTCAACACAGGAGAAAAACTTATGTCAGAAACCTCACCAGCTAAAGATAGCCGTATTGACTTGAGAGTGACTCAAGAACAAAAGGAACTCCTCGAAAAAGCTGCCTCTCTCAGAGGAATTTCCTTAAGTGCCTATACTCTCTTTTACCTCTTAGCAGTTGCCAAACAAGAGATAGAAGATCAGGAAAGACTGGTTCTTTCAGATTGCGATCGCGACTTATTTATGTCCATTATGGAAAATCCCCCAGAACTTCAAGGAAACCTGAAAACAGCCATCAAAAAATATCGAGATAAATATGGACAGTAACCATTCCTCGACCTAAAGGTGCGAGGCTTTGTCCCCCTCCCAACACTACTAACAATTGCTTGTTCACTTATGTTGCTTGCGGAACTTACGGGCGCGGTTACGGTTGACCAGAGGGTGTACTCACCCCCACACCCCACGACTCAATTTTCGTGGATACGCGTTATCTCACTCAGCTGCTACCTAAGCTTTGGAAACGAGTCAATTTCCTGCATTTAGCAATTTCACTGTATGTCTATTTTACCACAAAATCATGTAAAGCCGTCCTACAAGGACGGGGTTTCTGCCCAATTTTTTGATGAGCCTGAAAAAAGATGGAATTTTGTCCCTATTCATAAAAAGTATCAACGAGAGCATTTTGACTGTGGTTATCCCGTCTTAAATGATTATCTCAAAAAATACGCTCGGCAAAATCATGAAAAAGGAATTGCTAAAACCTTTGTTGCTATTTCTCAATCTAATGCTTTAAAAATAGATGGTTTTTATACAGTCAGTGCTAGTGTCATTGAGTTTGCATCTCTACCAGAATCTTATCAAAAAGGAATGCCGACCTATCCAATTCCAGCAATACTAATTGGCAAGTTAGCTGTAGATAAGTCAGTCAAAAGACAAGGATTAGGAGGAGAATTACTAGTAGATGCAATTTTTAGAGCCGTAAAAGCTGCTCAAGAAATTGGCATTTTTGCAGTTAGAGTCGATGCTATAGATTTGCAGGCAAAAGAATTTTATCTGAAATATGAATTTATTCCTTTTCAAGATAAAGCCCTTTCACTCTTTTTACCAATGAAAACTATCCTCCAACAATTTATCTAATCTTTATCGTAAAATATAGGTTAAAGTCATCAGATTAAGTACCTGTGCAAAATTAGTTACCCATTCCTGTTCTATGTTTCATTGTCAACACCTGTCACTTTAATTTTGCCTAACTGCTTAATATGAATGAACCGACGATTATCCAGCTTAAAAGTCTATATATAATGTGTTATACACTAACCAATATTATGTTCAAACCTATTCACATTATCCGAATAGATGAACGGACTAATAACCTGTTTATCTTAGCGGGACATCAGGAAAACATCGAAATTGAAATTGCACCCGATGGAGAGATATTCTAATGAATAATGTTGACTACACCAAAATGAGCGATCAAGAGCTGAAGCAATATTTTCTCAATCACAAGGATGATCGAGACGCATTTTATGCTTACCTAAATCGAAAACATCAACATCCCAAGCAAACGATATTAAGTGTCAATGAACTAGAAACCCTTACCAGTGAGGAACAAATTGAATTAATTACGCAACGTCTCCAAGAAAAATTTAGCATTTAGTTGATTTAATTAGCATTTTGTGCAACACAATCCACTGTGTCAGCACTCCGCAGGCTTTAAGGAGTTCTCTGCATTGTTGATCTACACTCAAATTAGCTGATTCACAAAATTTACATAGGAAGGCACAGGAGTGGAAGTTAAAGCAGCGATCGCTTACGGTGCAGGAAAGCCATTAAGTATTGAAACAGTGCAACTTGAGTCCCCACGCAAGTTAGAAGTTTTAATTCAAATTAAAGCCAGTGGGGTTTGTCATACTGATGCTTATACCCTTTCGGGAAAAGACCCTGAAGGCTTATTTCCCGCAATTTTGGGACATGAAGGTGCTGGTGTTGTGGTGGAAATTGGTAAAGGTGTCACCAGTTTAAAACCAGGGGATCATGTAATTCCTTTATACACTCCCGAATGCCGTCAATGTGAATATTGCCTTAGCTTAAAAACTAACCTTTGTCAAGCTATTCGCACTACTCAAGGACGCGGTGTCATGCCTGATGGTACTAGTCGCTTCTCCATCGACGGGCAGATGATTCATCACTACATGGGTACATCTACTTTTGCTAATTATACAGTATTGCCGGAAATTGCTGTAGCGAAAATTCGTGAAGATGCACCTTTTGAGAAGGTTTGTTACATCGGCTGCGGCGTAACTACGGGTATCGGTGCAGTTATCAATACAGCGAAAGTTGAACCGGGTGCAAATGTGGTAGTTTTCGGTTTAGGTGGTATTGGTTTGAATGTCATCCAGGCAGCACGGATGGTAGGAGCTAATATGATTGTTGGGGTGGATATTAATCCGAATAAACGCGCTTTGGCAGAAAAGTTTGGGATGACGCACTTTGTGAATCCGAAGGAAGTTGAAGGGGGTTTGGTTGCGTATTTGGTGGATTTAACTAAAGGTGGTGCTGATTATTCTTTTGAGTGTATTGGTAATGTGAATATTATGCGCCAAGCTTTAGAATGCTGTCATAAAGGTTGGGGTGTCAGCGTGATTCTTGGTGTTGCTGCTGCGGGTGAAGTAATTAAAACTCGTCCTTTTCAATTAGTAACTGGACGTGTTTGGAAAGGTTCGGCTTTTGGTGGTGCGAGGGGACGTACAGATGTGCCGAAAATTGTTGATTGGTATATGGATGGGAAGATTAATATTGATGATTTGATTACTCATGTTATGCCAATTGAAAAGATTAATGATGCTTTTGATTTGATGCATAAGGGGGAGTCGATTCGGAGTGTGGTGACGTTTGATTAAACGAACCGCACCAGGCACAGAGAACGCAGAGGAAGAGTTTGAGAGAGTTCCAAAAAAGACGTAGAGACGTTCCACGCTTTACGTCTTTACAAGGGTTTCGGGCAACGCATAATTAATTTCTACCAGATGTCTTTTGAGAATGACTAATATCAATCTGATTTCTGAATATAAATCTTTCGGTGGTAAACTCGGCTTTTACTCCCACTTTTCCACCACCTGTAATGGGGAAATGCGCTTTGCTGTCTATCAACCACCGCAAGCAATTCAAAAACCTGTGCCGGTTCTTTATTTCCTCTCCGGTTTGACTAGCACGGAAGAGAATTTTATGGTGAAGGCGGGGGCGCAACGCTTTGCCGCAGAGTATGGTTTAATGTTGGTTACACCAGATACCAGTCCGCGCAATACGGGAATTGTGGGTGAGGATGATGATTGGGATTTTGGTACGGGTGCTGGATTTTATGTTGATGCTACTTCTCAACCGTGGCGATCGCATTATCAAATGTACACCTATGTGGTACAAGAATTACCTGCTTTAATTAACGAACACTTCCCCGCACAACCAGATAAACAAAGCATTTTCGGTCATTCGATGGGGGGACACGGTGCCCTTGTATGTGCGTTGAGAAACCCGAATTTATATAAATCTGTATCCGCTTTCGCTCCCATTGTCGCACCTATGCGTTGTCCTTGGGGGGAAAAGGTACTCAGGGGCTATTTGGGTGATGATAAGGAAAGTTGGGCTGCTTACGATGCAAGCGAATTGGTGCAGAAGGAAAGATATCACAGTTTGATTTTAATTGATCAAGGTACTGATGATCAATATTTAACTGAACAATTAAAGCCAGAGTTATTTGAACAAGCTTGTGCGGCAGTGAAACAGCCTTTAAATTTGCGTTATCAAGAAGGCTATGATCACGGTTATTATTTTATCGCTACTTTTATTGAAGACCATATTCGTCATCATGCGATCGCTCTTTCAAAGTCCTAATTAAAAAAGTAGAGACGTAGCACTGCTACGTCTTTACATTGTTTTCTGGAGATGTCTATTAGACATCGACCGAATTGAACTATGCGTTGCCCCAAACCCTTGTAGAGACGTAGCACTGCTACGTCTTTACATTGTTTTCTGGAGATGTCTATTAGACATCCACCGAATTGAACTATGCGTTGCCCCAAACCCTTGATTAGACGTAGCAGTGCTACGTCTCTACATTGTTTTCTGGAGATGTCTATTATTGCGATCGCACTTGCTTCATTAGGAATATGTTAAACTTCGTAGGGGTTGCCTAATCTGTCTACAAAGACGTTATGAGGTAATGGCAAACGACCAGGATTAAGACGTGGTTCTGCCGCATAACCAACAGGAACAACAACAGCGATCGCTAAATCAGGATTTTCAGCAGCACCAATCACTTCTTTAACTTTGTCTTCAACCCAGCCGTTCATAAAACAGGTGGATAAACCGAGGCTTTCTGCTGCTAATACTAAGTGTGTCGCTGCAATCATCGCATCTTTGATGGCGTATTCTCGCCGTTTGTCTCCAAGTTCAGCTTGATGCTGAGGAATAGCAGTTTTAAAATAGTTTACCGTGCCATCATTCCAAGCGCCGGTTTGTAATCCCTGCTGATAAATTGGGGTTAAGTCTTGTTCTCCAGCGTGGGGATCACAAGCAAAGACAAAGCTAACAGGTGCTTGGATGATTTGTTGTTGATTCCAAGATGCTGCACATAAAGCTGCTTTTTGCGCTTCGTCTTGTACAAGCACAATTCGCCAATCTTGAATATTATAACTGCTGGGTGCGGCTACAGTCAACTCAACTAGTTGATGCAGTAGGTCTTTTGATATGGGATCTGATTTGAAACTTTTGATCGAACGACGTTGAGAGATCGCACTCGGTACATCTAGAGATTGAATTTGCGTGATTGGATTCATGTATTTATGGGATAATAATTCAGGAAAGTCAGCACAAAGCAAGAAATTAACTTATTTCCCAGGCTTTGTTTAAAAGTTGCAGCTTTTTACAGCCAACTTGCATATTGTACCGGCAATGTAGCAATATTTTTCTTGCGAAGTTCTTGGGCAGCGTGATAAGCCCAGTAAGGGTCGCGTAGGGCTTCCCGTGCTAATAATACAATATCTGCGCGATTATTGCGGATAATTTCATCGGCTTGCATGGGGCTGGTAATCAATCCCACAACAGCGGTGGCAATGTCGGCATTGTTACGAATCTTTTCAGAAAAGGGAATTTGCCAACCAGAACCAAAAGGAATGTTTTTGTTATCGTTTGTGTTGAAACCCGAACTACAATCAATCAAATCGACACCTTCAGCTTTCAGCTTTTTCGACAATTCCACCGAATCATCAATTGTCCAGCCGCCTTCTACCCAATCAGAACATGATAATCTAACAGCTAAGGGTAAGCGATCAGACCAAACTTCCCTGACAGCGCGTGTTGTTTCTAACACAAAGCGGATTCTATTTTCAAAACTACCGCCATACTCATCTGTACGTTTATTAGATAGCGGTGAATAAAAGCTGTGTGCTAAATAACCGTGGGCAAAATGTAATTCTAACCATTCATATCCAGCTTCAAGCGATCGCACTGCCGCTGTGCGAAAATTATCCTGTATTTGCTGAATATCTTCGTGTGTCATTTCATTAGGGACTCGCCATAATTTATCATTATCAAAGGCGATCGCACTTGGAGCGATTGTCTCCCAACCACCTTCAGAATCTTTAAGGGAATTATCACCTTCCCAAGGACGTGCTGCGCTGGCTTTACGTCCGGCGTGCGCTAGCTGAATCCCCGGCACGGCACCATGTTCTTTGATAAACTTGTTGATGCGCTGTAGCGGTTCAATGTGCTTATCTGACCAAATTCCCGCATCTTTTGGTGTGATGCGTCCTCGCGGTTCCACAGCAGTAGCTTCGGCGATAATTAATCCTGCACCACCTACTGCACGGGAACCAAGATGAACTAAGTGGAAATCGTTAGCCATTCCATCATCTGAACTATATTGGCACATGGGCGAAATACCAATACGATTACGTAATGTTACGCCTTTGAGTTGATAAGAATCAAATAAGTGTGGCATGATTTTTGTCCCTGTATTGTTTGCAAACAGAATTCAACAATCAATAGACATCTCCAGAAAACAATGTAGAGACGTAGCACAGAATAGTCTAATCAAGGGTTTGGGGCAACGCATAGTTCAATTCGGTCGATGTCTAATGGTGTAGGTGCATATTACTGCTCTGTTATTCACGTTGGTAGAATACCTTAATTAGCGATCGCTGGATAGTCTGTGTATCCTTTTTCACCGCCACCATAAAAGGTTGTCGGCTCGGCTTGATTTAATGGTGCATTTAAACCCAATTTTTCGGTAAATCTGGATTCGCACATATGCAAAACTAACACACCCGACAAAACTAGGTTTTTAGGACTTGTGTGTACACTGTAGGTTTTGAAAATGGGGAAAATTCTTGAGATAGGGAGATGGGGAGAAAGAAGAATTTTCCCCTTGTCTCCCTTGTCCCCCTGTCCCCTTGTCCTCCTAATCTTTAGTACCCAGATACTGAGCTAAAGTTTTAGTCAAGGTTGTTTTGGGGACTGCACCAACAACCGTATCTACTTGCCTACCACCTTTAAATACCAATAGTGTGGGAATGCTGCGAATTCCATAATGGCTAGCAACAGTGGGATTTTCATCTGTGTTTAGTTTCACCACTTTTACTTGTCCTACGTGTTCACCAGCAAACTCATCGACTACTGGCGCCACCATCCGACAAGGACCACACCAAGGTGCCCAAAAGTCCACTAAAACGGGGATTTCACTTTCTAGGACTTCTTGCTTAAAAGTTGCTTCTGTTACGTTTGTAACGGATGACATAGCTGTCCTCCTGTAAGATTCGTTAGTTCGGTATAATCGAATAAATTAAATATAGTTTATTTTTCAAGATAATGCAACTATGAGATTTCTTTATCACCCAGACCGAAAAGATATTTCTTTATCAAGAGTGCTATATGCTTTAGGCGATCCTGTGAGGTTGGAGATTGTGCGGTTGCTAGCGACTGTGGGAGCGCAACCGTGTGCGGGGTTTGATTTTGCCATCGCTAAATCTACCATGTCCAATCACTTTAAGATTTTGCGACAATCGGGGGTAATCTTCACGCGCAAAGAAGGCACACAACATATTAACACGCTGCGACGCGAGGAAATAAACGAATTGTTTCCGGGGTTGTTGGATGCGGTATTGCAATCAGCTAAACCGATGAAAATTTGTCAAGAGGGAACGGGTATAATAAAGTAGCCGCGATTTTAATCGCCTTGATTAGACTCTAGAGGTCAACCCGACAACAAATCTGTAATCGAATATAGCCGTTGCCGATCTAATTCCTGAATTCGCAGATTTTCGGCATAAAAAGCATCACAATATGATTGATATCGCTCTGGTTCTGCTTCTGGATCGGTTTGCTTCCACAACTCCAAATAGTGACGACAGCGCTTTTCTCGCAGCACTCGCTCCATACAAGCAGTTGTCACTAAAATGACTCGTGGAGTACGCAAAATTTCTTTCTGTTCTTTCTCACTTACATGAAATAGGTGGGAAACTAACTGCATTTCCTCCGAAAACTCCAAATATCTATCTTGCAAAGTTGATACTAAATTGGCATCTATGTCAACGGTCATCTCTAAAATCTTTTGCCACAAAAATCGGTGATGCGAAAGGCTAAATTGTAAATCTCGCTCTTCCAAAGCTGCAATAATAGCTTGACGCTGTTCGGGACAATGCAAATAAATCCGCAGTAATAAAGCCTCTGCTTGATCTAAAAGACCGCGTTCGCTGTTATCTATAGTTGCCTTTTCTACACGACCTTTTGAATGCTTGCGTAGGGTTGTTGGCTGACGCTGGGCTGTAGAAGAAGGTGCAATCTGCGTTAAAAGATTCTCGACTCGTAAAGGTATAAGTCTCGTATCTCCCAAGCTAAGTATTTCTGCACAATAGGAAACGTAATAACTCCGTGTATCTTTATTTTCTATTTGCTTAAGTAATTTTACTAGCGATTGGGAAACTTGCTGAAAATCTGTAGCCTGTTTCAAATCGCGGTCTTGAGTAATTTGCGAAATCTGCCAATTCAGCCACAGTGGGGCATTGAGAAGCAATTCTCGATAATCTTCCGGCTTATATTCGCGCAAATATTCATCAGCATCTTTCCCATTAGGCAAGTTGAGAATCTTTAACTGAACTTCCCCTTTATACGCGAGTTCGGCAATTTCACTGATCGCTCGTTCTGCGGCATTTGTCCCAGCTTTATCAGCATCAAAGTTGAGTATCAACTGCTTAGAATCACAGTAGCGCAATGCTAGCCGTACTTGTTCTAAACTTAATGCTGTACCGAGAGAAGCAACCACATTAGTTATACCAGCAGCATGGAGAGCGATCGCATCAAAATATCCCTCCACCACCACAGCTGAATCAACGCTCGTTATCCCCACTTTAGCCTGATCGAGAGCGAATAAAGTCTTACCCTTACTAAAAAGCTCGGTTTCTGGTGAATTTAAATACTTTGGTTGTTCATCAGTGAGAGTTCTTCCACCAAAGGCAATTACACGTCCTAAATCGTCGCGGATGGGAATTATCAGGCGATCGCGAAACACATCATAATAACCCCCTCCTTCCTTACGCGGTTTAATCAAACCCGCTTTTTCCGCCAATTGCACTGGATAATGTTTATCCTGCACAAGATAGCGATATAAGGTTTCCCAACCGCTTGGAGCGTAACCTAAGCCGAATTGCTGGATTGCTTCTTCCTTGATTTGGCGATCGCGCAAATATTCAATCGCTTTTTCCCCTAGTGGTTGTCTCAAAGCGTGTTGATAAAATTGTGTCGTCGAAGCGAGAACTTCATATAACTGTTCCCGCAAAGAAAGCTGACGCTGCAACTCTTGCCGCTGTTCTGGTAAGAGTGTTTGCACCGGCACTTCATAACGTCGTGCTAAATCTAGCACCACATCAGCAAAAGAGCGCTTCCCCAACTCCATCAAAAACTTAATGGCATTTCCCCCTGCTTGACAGCCAAAACAGAAGTACATCTGCTTGGTTTGGCTAACTGTAAAACTAGGAGTTTTCTCATCGTGGAAGGGACATAACCCAACAAAATCTTTACCGCGCTTACGTAAAACAACGTATTCCGAGACAACATCCACAATGTCAGCCCGTTGTTTAATTTCTTCGATTGTGTCTGGATGTAAGCGGGGTATTTGCATTTTGGAGAGACGCGATTAATCGCGTCTGTACAATGTTCGTGGGAGCGTAGAGACGCGATTAATCGCGTCTGTACAATGTTCGTGGTTAGTGGAGAGTGGTTAACTGTTGATTGTTGAACGTCAATCATCAACCAACAACCATCAACCAACTTCTGATCGCTATTATATTCTTGCTGCAAAGCCAAGAAAGATGTATAGAATCACTAATGCTTATTTTTATCAGAGGAAATACTGAAGATGGGACGTATTTTTATTTCGGCGGCTCACGGAGGCAAAGAAGCAAGAGGAATCGATCCAGGTTCAATCGCAGGTGGTACAACCGAAGCTAGGGAGATGATACTGCTGCGAGATTTGATTGTGACAGAATTGCGATCGCGTACTTTTGAAGTTTTAGCGGTTCCTGATGACTTAAGCGCAGCGCAAACTATCAACTGGATCAATTCTCGCGCACGCGATCGCGATGTGGCGTTAGAAATTCATGCTGATGCTGCCAGCAATCCTTCTGTGCGTGGAGCTAGTGTATTCTACATTGCCAACAACGATGAGCGTAGAAGTAACGCCGAATTGCTGCTGGTGGGGTTATTGCGTCGCGTACCCCAACTACCAAACCGGGGAGTCAAGCCAGATACAGATAGTGGATTGGGTAGTTTGGCATTTTGTCGGCAAACAGCGATCGCATCAATGATAATGCAAGTTGGCTTTCTCAGCAGTCCGGACGATCGCGCTTTATTACAAAATCGGCGTCGCGACTTTGCCTTAGGAATCGCCGATGGACTTGCTTCTTGGAGTCGTACAATTGATCCTGGTTCTGCTCCTACCCCAGATCCAGATTATCCGTCAATCAATATCAAAATTAACGGTCAAAATTACTCCGAAAAAGGAATACTAATTAATGGGAATGCATACATCCCCATTGACTTAGTAGATCGCTTGCGAATTGATTTATCAAAAGCACCTAACGTGCGTCGTCTTACTTATCGCAAAGTTGTTTATGTCAAAGCAGTCGAATTGCGAGATTTTAACGTTTCCATTAGCTGGGACAGTACCACCCGCACTATCTCTTTACGCTCTAATTTGGTAATTAATCCTAACCAAATTGACCAAATTATAGCGCGTGGTTATACCTCAGAAGTGCAGTTACAGTTATTCCTCAAAAACAACAACGAAAGCGCTTTAGCACAGTTTCCCGACTTGCCAAAACTCTATCGAGAAGAAGCCACTGTAGAAGGGGTAAACTATGACATCGCTTTTTGTCAAATGTGTTTAGAAACAGGATTTTTACGCTTTGGTGGTGATGTAAAACGTGAGCAAAATAACTTTGCAGGTTTAGGCACAATTGGTGGTAGTTTAGAAGCAGCAAAGTTTGATAATGCTAGAACTGGAGTACGAGCGCAGATCCAACATTTAAAAGCTTACGCCAGTCTAGAACCTTTAGTTAATGAAATAGTAGATCCTCGATTTCGTTTTGTGACTCGTGGTGTTGCACCAACAATAGATAAATTATCAGGACGCTGGTCAGCAGATTTACAATATGGCACCAAAATTACAGCAATGGTCAAACGGCTATATGAATCAGCGGGACTTTTATGAGTGCAACCGTGGTAGAGACGTGACCGTGGAACGTCTTTACAATATATGTGATTTTTCGGTCATAATTTGATATAGCGTTTCCTAGTCTGCTGAGGTACAAATTTATCTGCGTCCATCGGCGTTTATCTATCTTCCGAAGCGGTTAATTCAATATTTTGTACCTCATAAATAGACCTATCCTTAATATAAGCATCGTCAAATAATTAAGCAACACACTATAAATATTGTGCATCTACCATGACAACACCTTTAGAAAGAATAGAGTCACATCCTCACGAATCAAAGCGATTAATCGG
>JAHHIJ010000033.1 GCA_019358985.1 Tolypothrix brevis GSE-NOS-MK-07-07A
AATTGGTATCAATCAATTCTAAATTCTAATCATTAATATTTTTCATATATTGGGCTGATGCAATAAAAGTATTCTTGCCCTCAGATTCTAGTACGCTATGTTAGCAATATTTCAATCAAACATTATAATGGATGCTCCCGGCGATCGCAAAGAGCGCTAACTACAAAACACATCGATCGCTATGCTTATTATGCGTTGCACAAAACCCTTGATTAGACGTAGCATTGCTACGTCTAATCAAGGGTTTTGTGGAGATGTCTATTAAATCTCATAGTGCCAAATTTCTTCTTCTCGCAGCACAATTCGATGTAGACTCAGACGGTGAATAAAGCCTTCCTGTTCTAATTGTCTGAGAATACGGGTGATTGTTACGCGAGTTGAACCCAATAGTTCGGCAATGTCTTCATGAGTCAGACGCATATCTATCAAACGTCCTTGTTCAACTTCACGACCAAACCTTTTAGATAGCCATGTCAACAGCTTGATCAGCATGATGTCAACTGTTTTATAGCCACGAACAATCATCAATTCTTCAGCTTGTTGGATGTGTGCCAGCAATACGTCTGCAATTTGATCCCATCCTTGCAAATGGAAGATTGTTGCTTGGACTTTGGTGAGACACTCCATCTGATACGGTTCGACTTTTGACAAAGCTTTGCCAACAATATCTCCCGATCCCCACACTCCCAGACTGACGCTCGTACCATCTTCGAGATAAGTAAATGTTCGTACAACCCCTGTTTCAATTTTCCACAGAGTTTGAGTCTGTTGTGGCAACAAGGAGCGACGAGAAAAAGATTGAACTGTATTCTTATTTACAGAATTTAGTGGGGCAAAGTATAAAGACATTATTGCAAATAATCCTATTATCCGATACATTAACCGTAGTATTCAAAATATATCAATTTCTGGAAGGATTTCCTATGGGCATAGCCGTTAATAATGTTTCCAAACACTATGGTTCTTTCCACGCTGTGGATTCTGTGAGCTTGGAGTTTAAAACTGGCTCTCTGGTTGCGCTTTTGGGTCCGTCTGGTTCAGGAAAATCAACATTAATGCGGATGATTGCTGGACTAGAGACACCTAGTTCCGGTGAAGTGTGGATAGTTGGTGAAAATGCGACTCACAAGCGGGTGCAAGAGCGTAATATTGGCTTTGTATTTCAGCATTATGCCTTATTTAAGCATCTGACAGTGCGGCAGAACATCGCTTTTGCCCTAGAACTCCGTAAAGCTCCCAAAACTAAGATTAAGCAGCGAGTAGAGGAACTTTTAGATTTGGTGCAGTTGAGTGGATTAGGCGATCGCTATCCCTCACAATTATCTGGGGGACAACGGCAAAGAGTCGCCTTAGCGCGAGCTTTAGCAGTTCAACCGCAAATCTTGCTGCTAGATGAACCTTTCGGGGCATTAGATGCGAAAGTACGCAAAGATTTAAGAATATGGTTGCGACGTCTGCATGAAGATGTGCATGTAACGACAGTCTTTGTCACCCACGACCAAGAAGAAGCAATGGAAGTTGCTGATGAAATTGTTGTCATGAATAAAGGTCGAGTCGAGCAAGTTGGCACACCGGCAGAGATTTACGACCACCCAGCAACACCATTTGTCATGAGCTTTATTGGTCCAGTGAATATCCTACCTGGTAACTCTGGTATTCAAACAGGCAATCATTCGGTGACTGCGAGCGATCGCATATTCTTACGTCCTCATGACATTCTCATTCAACCCCAGAAAGTCGAAGACGCAGCACCAGCCAAAGTTGAGAACATCATTCACTTAGGTTGGGAAATTCGCATTGAGTTAATTCTAGAATCTGGGGAAAGGATAAATGCTCACCTCAGCCGAGAGCAGTTCAATCAACTTCCACTGAAAGAAAATCAGCGAGTCTACGTTAAACCCAAGCAAGCAAGAGTTTTTCCGGCTTATGCCTAGAAAGAGTTTAGTTGGTAGTGGCAATTTTGTTGAGGGTAAAAGGCACCGGAATTGTGACGTTTAAGCTAGAATTGTTAAAGGTTCTTTACAGAGTTTGCATACAATTCCTAATTCTGTTAGTTCAGATCAGTATTTATTACAAGTAAGTCTGAAAATTTCCCCTATAGTTCACAGAACTCCCTCTTTTATGACGCTTCCAATCCGTAACGTCGCCATCATTGCCCACGTAGATCACGGCAAAACAACCCTCGTTGATGCACTCCTCAAACAATCCGGCATTTTCCGCGAAGGCGAAGACGTTCCGGATTGCGTTATGGACTCTAACGCTCTTGAAAGAGAGCGAGGTATCACTATTCTTTCTAAAAATACAGCGGTACAGTACAAAGACACGCTGATCAATATTGTTGACACTCCCGGACACGCTGACTTTGGTGGTGAAGTCGAACGCGTACTCGGCATGGTTGACGGGTGTCTTCTGATTGTCGATGCCAATGAAGGTCCCATGCCCCAAACGCGCTTTGTACTGAAGAAAGCTTTGGAAAAAGGGCTTCGTCCCATCGTTGTGATCAACAAAATTGATCGTGGTCAAACTGACCCCCACGTTGCTGTTGATAAAGTTTTGGATCTGTTCTTGGAATTAGGGGCAGATGAAGACCAGTGTGATTTTACCTATCTTTTTGCCTCCGGTATGGCAGGTTTCGCCAAGGAAAGCTTGGAAGCAGAATCGGTAGATATGCAACCTTTATTTAATGCGATTCTGCAACATGTTCCACCACCAGTCGGAGATCCTGCCAAGCCTTTACAATTGCAGGTCACAACCCTAGATTATTCAGAATATCTAGGACGGATTGTCATTGGCAGAATTCACAATGGCACCATCCGCCAAGGTCAGCAAGCCGCTTTAGTAACAGAAGATGGCACCATTGTCAAGGGTAAAATTACCAAGTTGATGGGCTTTGAAGGGCTAAAGCGCGTAGACATGGAAGAAGCTACCGCAGGTTATATTGTTGCAGTGGCTGGTTTCGCTGATGCTTATATTGGAGAAACCATTACTGATCCCAATGAACCGCAAGCTTTACCACTAATTAAAGTGGATGAACCAACCTTGCAAATGGCGTTTTGGGTGAATGATTCGCCCTTTGCTGGTCAAGAAGGCAAGTTGGT
The DNA here is from genome assembly GCA_019358985.1 of Tolypothrix brevis GSE-NOS-MK-07-07A. Classification (GTDB taxonomy): domain Bacteria; phylum Cyanobacteriota; class Cyanobacteriia; order Cyanobacteriales; family Nostocaceae; genus Hassallia; species Hassallia brevis. The sequence goes on from JAHHIJ010000033.1 coordinate 3,099, forward strand.
GACTTCCCGACAAGTGCGCGATCGCCTTTTCCGCGAATTAGAAACTAACGTTGCTTTGCGCGTCGAGGAAACAGATTCCCCTGATAAATTCTTAGTTTCCGGTCGTGGGGAACTGCACTTGGGCATTTTAATTGAAACCATGCGTCGGGAAGGCTTTGAGTTTCAAGTATCCCAACCACAGGTAATTTATCGCGAAATCAACGGTCAACGTTGCGAACCTTATGAATTGCTCGTGCTGGACGTTCCAGCCTATGCAGTTGGTAGCTGTATTGAACGCCTGGGACAACGAAAAGGCGAAATGCAAGACATGCAACCAGGTAGTGGCGATCGCACCCAGCTGGAGTTTGTCATTCCTGCCCGTGGTTTGATCGGTTTCCGGGGTGAATTCATGCGAATGACTCGTGGTGAAGGTATCATGAACCACAGTTTCCTAGACTACCGTCAACTCAGTGGCGACATTGAAGCACGCAACAAAGGCGTTTTAATCTCCTTTGAAGAAGGCGTTTCTACCTTCTACGCCATGCAGAACGCTGAAGATCGAGGCGCATTCTTTATCGTTCCCGGTACCAAAGTTTACAGAGGCATGATTGTCGGAGAACACAATCGTTCCCAAGATTTGGAACTGAACATCTGTAAGACAAAGCAACTTACAAACCACCGTGCTTCCGGTGGTGAGGAATTAGTACAGTTGCAAGCACCAATTGACATGAGTTTAGAACGTGCTTTAGAGTACATCGGACCCGATGAATTGGTGGAAGTTACACCCCAATCGATTCGTCTGCGGAAGATGGCGAAGAAGTTGGCGAAACGGTAAGTAAAGTTACTTGATTAATTTAGAAAGCCCGTATATACGGGCTTTTTGTTTTTGATTTAGTACCTGATGTCCCAGCTTTTACATACGCTATTCTAGAAAATAATATCCAGGAAAGTTCTGAATATCATTTCTAATATCAGTGTATATACGTTTCTGAGAGGTCAAGTCGTCCGGGTTGAAAAAGATGATCCGAGAGGAACAAAATATATAGTAGTAGGAATTGCATTAGATCAACAAACGCCTGTTTGCTTGGTTACAGCGGAAAAATTGATATATTCATTTAGTTAAGACAAAGTTAAAAAGCTAAATATAATTCAATTATTTCTACGCCTTCCTCTTAAAATTTTTCAATATATTTTCTCAGAAATACTAATTGATTTGCCATATACTCGGCTTCCATACTTTCTACTAACTTGAACAATCCTCGCAACTGTTCTCCAATTGCATAGCTCTGCTTGGCAGCAAGTACAATACCTGAATGCTTTTGTTGCTGTTCGAGATAAGCTTTATGCAATCGACAAAAATCACCAACATTGAAACTATAAATAACGCGCCTCTGTTCCGTTGCCCAGATTAATTGGCTATCATCAGATGATCCTAATTTATCTGCCTCAGCCGTTGTTATTACATCAATCCCAGCATTGCGTAAGCCATTAGCTAGAGATTTTTTGCCAGCATCTTCATCTAAATAGAAGCAAATTTTACTCACGCACAATTACCTGACATCCACTTCGTTTCCAGAGCGTTACATTCTTTTTGATATAAAGCAATTTCTCTATCCATTGCCTCCTGATTAGCATAGTAATAGGCAAGCGCCGCATAAACTTGCGCTAGAGATAAATGTGGATATTCTGCCACAATATCTTGAGGAGATAAGCCTGCTTGAGAATCCATCACAATATTTTGAACCGCCATGCGCGTACCAACAATGCAAGGGCGACCTCCAGCAACTTGAGGTGTCCTCACAATTAGGGTTCCAATATCAACTATTGCTACCATGTTTTTTCCACTTTAACTGAATCAATGAATCTTCCACGTCTGTTCCATATCTTAATAATACATATTGTTTGTGACCTGCGCGATCGCTCTTTCCAACAGGTATAGCAATAGTGCGAACGCTTAAATCACCCTTTTTAATACGCTACCCATGTATGTAGCCAAGCCTCTGAAATACTGTGAATTTCAGGTGCTGTTGGGTTAAAAAGGAAACTATGAAAATCATTAAACCCTTCATCAACTGGCTAGAAATCCGCGCTTGTGCCCCTACGCACAGCGGTTGGGTATTAGCGGGAATTGCAATTTGTTTTTTTGGGGCTGGTATCAATACGATGGCTGGTTGGTTATACGTTATTAGCGGGGTCAGTTTTGCCCTATTAATTGTTTCAGCTTTTTTACCACAGCGATCGCTTGTCGGTTTAGTTGTCAAACGTCGTTTCATCAACCCAGTCTCAGCAGGCGATGAACTTACGGTAGAATTAGAAATTAGCAACAACACAAAACAGCCTGTTAACTTGCTTCAAATTGAGGATATCTTGCCGATTGTTTTGGGCAAACCAGTACACCAGCCAATCGAAACGATTCAAAGCCAAAATAGTTATAAATGGGTATGCAATCACCCAACTGTGCGGCGGGGTGTTTATCGCTGGCAGACAGTCGAACTAGCCACAGGTGCGCCTTTAGGATTATTTTGGTGTCGGCGTCAGCATGAATGTGCCGCAAAAGCGATCGTTTACCCAACTGTGTTACCCCTCAAGAATTGTCCTTTAATAGACGAAATTGGGCTTGACGATAACATAAAAAGCGATCCTCGTGGGAAACCTTTTCAAACCGCCACAGCCGGATTAACGCGATCGCTTCGTCCCTACCGCACAGGTGATCCCATTCGTCTCATCCACTGGCGCAGCAGCGCCCGCTACGGGGATTTACGGGTACGTGAATTAGAAAAAGTTACAAATGGACAAGATATTATTATTGCCTTAGATAGTGCTGCAACCTGGGAAGAAGACAACTTTGAGCAAGCAGTAATTGCCGCAGCATCGCTGTATTTTTACGCACAAATGCAACAGATGCAAGTGCAACTGTGGACAGCAGCCACAGATTTAGTTAAAGGTGAAACGATGGTTTTGGAAACTTTAGCGGCAATTAATCCAGGAGAAGATAATATCACAAAAGCTCCTACTAACTCGCCTTTAATTTGGCTGACTCCAAATCCAGCGATCGCCTTTCTTCCTAATGGTAGTCGTTGGGTGCTGTGGCAAAATACATCAACTGTAAATTGGGATTATCCAGGAATTATTATCCAAAGCGAGCGATCGCTGCAACCCCAACTCCAAACAGGGTAATAGGGACGCTTGAACTTGGATAGGACGCAAGTGTCATATTTTTTCCTGATTGAGGTTGTCAAGAGTCAAAAATTAACAGTCCAAAAAATCTGGTTCCTTGACCCTTAACTTTTGACCCTGATATTGCAGATTTTGCGGAACCCAGCAGCCACCTCAAATATAGCCCATTGGAAAACTTAACCAAACTTAAAAACTTGAGAATGGGGAAATCCCCCCAGTAATACCTCACCGAGCCTGAGGTACAATGCAAAGAAATATTTAAATTATGAGATGCTCCTTCCTATGAACGGACCAGAAGTTAACACAAAATCCAGTGATAAAAACCTAGAGGCAATGCGCCATTTTTCCGAACAATACGCCAAGCGTACTGGAACCTACTTCTGTTCTGAACCCTCTGTAACCGCAGTTGTGATTGAAGGACTTGCCAAGCATAAAGACGACTTAGGGGCGCCTTTGTGTCCTTGTCGTCACTACGAAGACAAAGCAGCTGAAGTAAGCGCGACATTTTGGAACTGTCCTTGTGTACCGATGCGAGAACGCAAGGAATGCCATTGTATGCTATTTCTCACCTCAGATAACGACTTTGCAGGTGAAATGCAAGAAATTTCTTTAGAAACAATCAAAGAAGTGCGAGATAGCATGGGTTGATGGAAAGCATCCCCTGGGAATTTTGGCAAAGCGTAGAACAGTTCAATTCTGGACAGTTCTACGCCTGTCATGATAGTTTAGAGGCTCTATGGATCGAAGCATCAGAGCCAGAAAAAAGCTTTTATCAAGGCGTTTTACAGATTGCTGTAGCCTTGTATCACCTGAGTAATCGTAACTGGCGAGGCGCAGTAATTTTATTAGGAGAAGGAAGCAATCGCCTGGGACGTTACCCATCAACATACAGCGGTATTGATGTTGATGAATTATTAGATCAGAGTGCGGCATTGTTGAGCGCACTACAAAAAGCCGGAGCGGACAAGATTACCGCTGGTAACTTAGGTGAAGATGATGCCTTGACCTTGCCCAAGATTTTACTTGTGAACGAATCAGGGAAATAGGGACGCTTGGAGTAGGCAACAAAGGGGAGAAGCAGGACAGGGGAGACAAAGGACAAAAAGAATAATTTTTTTCTCCCCATCCCCTCTATAGGCTTTTAGCAAAGCTTCGCAACAAACATATGTATAGTGGCGAAACAATAAAGTTTTAGAAAGCGTCAAGAGTTTTAACCAGTGCCTAATCCACAACTAGTGTAGATTGTGTATTGTATCCGAAACACGACTAAAGCTGCGTGACTTATTGTTTCGTAGTAAGCACGAAGAGTGCTTAATAATATAAGCACTCTTCGTGCTTACTACAATAAAACACTTAAGATAATTAAAGTAAAAATCAAAATCTTAAATCATAAATTACTATCATGCCCTGGTATCAATTGCCTCAATTACACATACGTCGGTTTGGATTAGCCTTAATGTTACCAGTTGCTCTGGTGGGAACTATAGCCTTTCCCATCGAACTGCAAAGCGCTACAGCACAAACTTCTGGACAACAAGGACGCCCACTGCAAATTAAGTCTGATATCCAAGAATACGACGCCAAAACGCAAGTAGTAACAGCGCGTGGTAACGTACAAATGGTTTATCCGGCTCGGCAAATTCAAGCCACAGCTGCCCAGGCTCAATATTTTAGCAAAGAACGCCGGATCGATTTCAGTGGCAACGTTTATATTTTGCAACAGGGTGCTAATAGCATCAGAGCAGACAAAGTTACATATCTAATTGACGAAGGACGGTTTGTAGCATTACCGCAAAACAATCGCCAGGTAGAATCAATCTATTTGGTAAACGATGCCAACGTCAACGCCCCATCTGCGGCACCCGCACCAAAAACACCGCCTTTAAGGCGTTCCAATTAGAAATAATCGCTTCATTTAGGGTAGATAAACTGTGAAAATTGTTTTAGAAAACGTTCACAAATCTTACGGCAAGCGAGTTATTGTCAATCGCGTTAACATTTCTGTCGCTCAAGGAGAAATCGTCGGTTTACTCGGTCCCAATGGAGCTGGTAAGACAACCACATTTTATATTGCCACAGGTTTAGAAAAACCCGATCATGGAAACGTTTGGTTAGATAACCAGAATATTACTGACATGCCAATGCACAAAAGGGCGCGAATGGGTGTTGGCTATTTAGCGCAAGAACCAAGTATTTTTCGTGCCTTGAGTGTGCGAGATAACATTCTTTTAGTACTAGAGCAAACCAATGTGCCACGATTAGAATGGTCAGGGAGAGTACAAAATTTACTGCGGGAGTTGCGTTTGGAAAAAGTAGCTAACAGTAAAGGAATTCAACTTTCTGGAGGTGAGCGACGCCGGACAGAATTAGCGAGAGCTTTGGCTGCTGGGCGTTCGGGACCAAAGTTTTTGCTTTTAGATGAACCATTTGCCGGAGTTGATCCGATCGCCGTTTCCGAAATTCAGCATATAATCGCCAGATTACGCGATCGCAATATGGGTGTTCTCATCACAGATCACAATGTCCGCGAAACTCTCGCCATCACAGATCGCGCTTATATCATGCGCGAGGGACAAATTCTCGCCGCCGGTACTGCTGAAGAACTTTATAATAACCCGTTGGTAAGACAATATTACTTAGGTGATAACTTCCAGGTTTAGTCATATGTCATTTGTCTTTTGTCTTTGAATAATGACCAACGACTAATGACTAATAACTCATGACTAATAACTAATAATGAAATACAAGCCTTTTTATACCCTAAATTCTCTCCTGCCTTTTTCCATCATGGATCGCTACCTCACTAGCGAATTAATACCGCCATTTTTATTTGGTGTCGGAGCATTCTCATCAATTGGTGTCACAATTGATGCTGTATTTGAACTGGTGAGAAAAATAGTAGAATCCGGGCTACCAGTAGGAATTGCACTCCAAGTTTTTTTATTAACCCTACCAAAGTTCATTGTTTTAGCCTTTCCCATGTCTACGCTCCTAGCTACTTTGATGACTTACAGTCGTCTTTCTAGCGAAAGCGAATTGATTGCTCTGCGAGGATGTGGCGTAAGTGTTTATCGCATGGTATTAACTGCGGTGTTTTTAAGTTTGCTGGTTACAGGATTGACATTTGCCTTTAACGAGGAAATTGCACCAGCAGCAAGTTACCAAGCAGCTGTTACCTTAGAAAAAGCCCTAAAATCGGACAAACCACCTATTGCCAAACAGGATAACTTCCTCTATGCAGAAAAGCGAGATGTGAAGCAACCCGATGGCAAAAAGCAAAAAATTCTCATCCGCTTATATTACGCCGACCAATTTGATGGCGAGCGCTTCAGAGGTTTGACAATTATAGATCGTTCCGACCAAAAAGCTCGGCAAGGTTTAAGTCAAATTGTCGTTGCAGATTCCGGCGAATGGAATCCATCGGAAAACACTTGGAATATTTACAAAGGTACCATTTATTTAGTAGCTCCTGATAGTTCTTATCGCAATATTGTGCGGTTTGAACAGCAACAATTACAATTGCCTCGCACAGCATTTGAACTAGCACAAAAAAGCAAAGATTACGACCAAATGAATATCGCTCAAGCGCTAGAACAATTGGAAATAGAACGCCTAGGCGGTGATGATAAAAAAATTCGCAAACTGAAAATTCGGATTCAACAAAAATTAGCCTTGCCCTTTGTATGTGTAGTTTTTGGCTTAGTAGGCGCAGCTATGGGAAGCATACCACAGCGTACCGGGCGAGGAACCAGTTTTGGTATTAGTGTCATAGTTATTTTTTCATACTACTTACTTGGCTTTCTTACTAGTGCCTTAGGAGAGGCAAATGTTTTGTCTCCCTTTATGGCAGCTTGGTTGCCGGATTTTCTTGGTTTAGGGACAGGCATATTCTTATTGATACGAGTTGCCCAACGATGAATTACAACACAAAATTAGTTAGAGAATTATTGAGATTAAATCCGAATTGTCGGTTGCCAAATTATTTGACCACTTGACAAATTAATGTCCATAAATAATAAACCCTTCAAAGGCGAAATGAACTAAACAACGCGCAAAGTTAAACAGGGGTTCTTTGGGGTCACGGTCAGTTTTATACTGCTTTATGGCATCTTGGACATTTTGTGTAGTGAGGTTGTTTTTCAATTCAAAGGTAATGAGGGGTAAGCCGTTGATGAAAATCCCCATATCCAGCGATCGCGGAGCGCGAATATCCAACTTTTAGCAAATTAAGCTAGAAGCTCAGTGTCTTTAGACCTGGGTTGCTGACAATCTACTTATTTAACGTCAAATATTTAAGTCCACTCTTTTCGGAAATCATATCTACCGGGAGCAAGGATGTCGTTTGGATCTAGTGCCCTTTTCAGTTTTTGTAGTAATTTGCCATAATCATCTTTCGCTGGTGGTAGAGAATTCATCAATTGAGTACTTAAGCGATAAGGGATATAGCCCTCCAATAACAATTTCTGCATCATTTCATCATGGCATAAGAACGCACGCTCATCCTCTCCATCCACATCTCTGTCGTAAATAATGGCTACAGTCATATCTATACTTCTTTCTGTTATGCATTGCAGCCCTACATTTGGCTCAAACTGATGTAGTTTCGCTGTTTCCTCAATAATTCTCAAAGCTGCTCTAACATGCTGTCCATCAAAGGGTACGCTTGGTGCTAACCAAATTATCCCACAACCATCTCTGTCAGGATCCATATTCGATGATGGCACGGGAGATTGCTTTCTCCAGTAAACCATAGAGACAGCTTTTTCTGTTGGAATACCACGCTGGAGATTTTTGCTGTAGAGTAAGTCGATAGTATTTCTCAAGTCAATTCCAGTTATCCATTTATAGAGTGGTCGAATTATTTCAGCAATTTGGGCTTTGCGAGCATCAAAGAAAATAAGTTTATCGACCGTTTTCTTCAATGCTTGTTTAATCAATTTCCGTTCTATCTGACCATGTTCTCTGCTGTTTGAATACAAGGCTCCCTCTCCAATCCATAAACCACCACCCCATGTTTTTCTTAATTTCTGCATTAAATCTGCTGAAAGGAGTGTTTTTCCATTAGCTTCTTTCCAAGGATACTGTTGTTTTGTCGAGAGCATTCTGTAGTCGTTAAATAGAACAAAACTATTTCTCATCAGTCCTTGCAACTTAAGTTTTCGTAGGGTATCAATGAATTCCTCAAGATGAGAATCATCGCTGATGGAATAGAAAAAGGACTGGAAATATTCCGGTTCTGGGAACAGCCATATTGTCATCTGGGTGACTATACCAAGGTTAGACTGGGTAAATATGCCATCGAAATAAGGTCCCACTCCCCATTTGTTAACCTTGGCTGCTTTGGCATTGGCAAAGCGTTCAAATCCAGTGTGAATGCATTCTCCCGTTGGCAAGACGACTTCGAGTCCACAAACATGAGCAAATCTGTCCCCATAAGGTCCCTTGCCGACTCCCCTTTCTAAGATATTTCCTATCAAACTAGAATCAGGAGTGCTTCCGGTTACACTCATTAGCAAATTCGACTTTTTCTCCTGCATATACTCAAACAATTGGCGCTGGGTTACACCAGGTTCTACAGTCACATAAGCCAACTTTTCATTGTAATCAATAATTCGATTTAGCCTGCCCAAGTCCATAATTACACAACCATCCTGAGCTGGAACACTTGACCCATATCCCCAATTCTTTCCCTTGCTAATGGGATAAATTGGTGTTTTATATTGATTGGCGATTTGAACACATTCTTGAACTTCAGCACGATTGCCCGGTCGAATAATGGCTGGAACCGTTTGGGTTGTAGCAAATGTTGCGGTTTGCACAGCAGAAATTGTTGCTTCGTCCGTTAAGACATTCTCTGAACTGACGATATCTCGATACGCCTTCAGCAAATTTACTAAGTTTTCCATATCCTATTTTCCTTCTTGTATTTTGTAAGTTTAGAGGGGAGTTAATATTTCGAGACCCCAGCAAAGCTGGGGCACATCTTAATAGGGTAAAAGAGAATAATTTGTATCACACATGAGCGTGAAATGGTATAAACCAAATAACGATCATCTATTTTGATATGGGCTTTCGGGCAATTGTAATTTCTCCTGGACATACCATTAAGCTGGTGTCACGATCAAAATGAATGCGCCCATTCAACCTCATCTTGTGTGCTTTTGCCTGAGCAGCCTGGTGTTCGAGGTCGGATCGAATCCTCTCATTTTCAGCAAAATACTGTTGTGCAACTATTGAAGAATTAATGTTGTAATTGAAAGATTGTTCACTCTGAATATCGACGAACCCTGCTTCAGTCAACCATCCGTATAACTCTTCTTTGGTAAGAAAATGACGATTGTCCGCTACATCCTTCATATTGGCAAAAGTATCTTTCACTCTGGCAATCCCGCGTAGTTCGTCCCGTTCTTCTGGGTCATCAAACAACATTCCAAGGTTGACAAAGATCCCTCCCGGTTGCAAAACTCGATAAATACTAGAGTAGAGATCAAGCTGACGGGAGCGCGGAATTTCATGGTTTGAACTCTTGATCATTACCCGGTCAAAAGAGTTTTCCGGGATTGATATCTGAGAGTCGCGTGAAGACATTGTTAAGACATCTCCCCAAATTACTTCAGCCTTCGCATCTGAAAGCTTCTTGCGAGCGAACTCCGCTTGCACACTGGAGTATTCAAGCACAAAGAGCTTCGGGCATCGGATCTGATGAGTTAGACAATACTGGTGAAGCCTCTTAGAAAGGTTTCCATCTCCTGCCATTGCGTCAAGAACGTTTTCCACTCGCTCTGGATCTACAAGCTTGAGCATTTGATTAATTAATTGCTCATCAAATCCGTTAATTGTATCCTGGTCATAACTTCCGACTTGATCAAATCCGCTCTCTTTTTTGAGTGTAAACATTTCAAAGCTCCATTGATTACAAGTTAAATAGGCATTGCAGAATAAAGGGATGAGTTAATACAAATTAAATTTAGACACGATCAACTTTTCCAGCAAAGTCGTACTAAATTCACGTATCTCATCTCAATCCCTTTTTGAAATGCTTTCGTGCCTTTACATCTTTATTTATGCATTTAAAAAATATATCCAACAGCACCCTTGAGGGTACTATTACAACCGTAATCCGGATTTCTCACCAGCAAGGTTGATGTATGACATAACACACCACATTGGAAAGTTTAACGTTATTATTTTGTTAATGGTTAGCCAATACAATTGGACAACATAAGTTTGTTAATTGGGACATTAATTTGGGAAAACGGACATTAAAGTGTCAACGCGGTCAAATAATTTGTCGCTCTACATCTATTCCAAGTTTTGCAAACCCATCGCAATCTTACTATGCTTTTCAATCTGCCCCATCACTTGTTTTGCCCGTTGAATCACCACCGCAGGCAAACCAGCTAATCTTCCCGCTTCAATACCATAAGACTTATCAGCGCCTCCTGGCTGAACTTGATGCAAAAAGATAATTTGGTCGGGTAACTCCTTCACCGTCACCTGATAATTAGCAACATTCGGTAACATTGTCGCCAACTCATTCAGCTCATGGTAATGTGTAGCAAAAATCGATCGCGATCGAATATCCACCGCTAAATATTCCGCCACCGCCCAAGCAATGGAAAGACCGTCAAAAGTCGCCGTACCCCGTCCAATTTCATCTAACAAGACAAGCGATCGCGAGGTTGCATGATTAAGAATATTAGCCGTTTCATTCATCTCCACCATAAAAGTAGATTGACCCGTCGCCAAATCATCCACCGCACCTACCCGCGTAAAAATGCGATCGCACACTCCCAACTTAGCTTCATAAGCCGGCACAAAACTACCAATTTGCGCCATAAGTTGTATTAAGCCCACCTGCCTCAAATAACAACTCTTACCACTGGCATTTGGACCCGTAAGAATGATTAAATCAGGATGGTCAGTGGGAGAGGGAGGGATGGGGAGAGGGGGGGATGGGGAGAAAGAAGAATTATTCTCCTTATCTCCTTGTCCCCTTGTCCCCTTGTCCCCTTGTCTCCCATGTCCTCCTCTCCCTTCCTCCTTGGCGCTCTTGGCATCTTGGCGGTTCGTTCCTCCAAGCTGCGTCGAATTCGGCACAAAAAACCCAGCCGGCAAAGACTGTTCCACCACCGGATGACGCCCATCCACAATCAAAATCTCCCTTCCCGCAACCATCTCCGGACGACAGAAACCTTGATTTACCCCCAACTCAGCCAAACCGCACAACACATCAGATGCTGCTACCGCACGGGAAAGAATGCGAATTACCTCAGCATGTGTCCCCACCTCATCACGCAAAGCTGTAAAAATCTCATATTCCAACTGATTTAAATCATCCCGTGCCGTGAGAATTCGTGCTTCTCGTTCCTTCAACTCCGGGGTGATGTAACGTTCCTCATTCGTCAGCGTTTGCTTGCGGATATAATTACTGGGGACAGAATCCGCCTTAGCACGAGAAATACTGATATAATAGCCAAAAGTCTTATTAAAACCTACCTTCAACGTCGGAATTCCCGTCTTTGCTCTTTCGTCAACTTCCAAATTAGCAATCCATTGCCGATCGCCTTCCACAGTTATTTTTTGCTCATCCAGCAGAGCATTCACACCTTGGCGAATCAACCCACCTTCAGTTAAATATATCGGTGGCGACTCCACCAAATGTGCGTGTAACTTTTCTGCCAACTCTGACAAAACAGGCGGCACTTTCTGCAAAGCTTTCAAAAAGGGAGAACGAGCATCAGCCACCAAGCTCGCTAATTCTGGTAAACGCGCCAAAGAATCAGCCAAAGCCACCAAATCTCGCGCATTTGCTGTACCAGAACCGGCGCGCCCTGTCAATCGTTCCAAGTCATAAATTTGACGTAACAATTGCCGCAATTCTTTACGCAGAGGTGTATTTTCGATTAACTCTGCGATGGTATCTTGCCGCGCCCGAATGCCTTTAATATCGAGTAGCGGTTGCAACAACCATCTTCTCAAGGCACGTCCACCCATCGCCGTGCTGGTTCTATCCAACGCCCAAAGTAAAGAACCGTGAAAAGTGCCATCGCGGACAGTTTGCGTAATTTCCAGGTTGCGGCGAGTTTGATTGTCAACAATTAAATAATCAGTAATTGTATATGTGCGTAATGCTTGGAGGAAAACCGGATGTTCTTTTTGAGTATCTTCCAGGTATTCTAAAAGACCACCAGCAGTGCGGACAGCGAGGGGAAGATGATCGCAACCTAAACCTTCAAGCGATCGCACTTTGAATTTATGTAATAATTTAGCTCTTGCTTCACCTTGAGAAAATGGAACTTGCGATCGCAAAGCATAACAAAACGATGGTGGCAAACATTCCGGCAGATGTTCCGATTTTTCCCCAGGACGCAGTAAACTACCTAAATCTGGCGCATTCGTCGGAATTAACACTTCCGAAGGTTGCAAGCGCATTAACTCTTGTGTCAGATGTTCTAAATTACTGGCTTGGGTAGTTAAAAATTCCCCAGTTGATATATCTGCGTAAGCCAAACCCCAATGTTCCCCAGCAATTACCACAGCAGCAAGGTAATTATTGCGACTTGCTTTTAGCATTCCATCTTCCAGCAAAGTACCGGGGGTAAGGATGCGCGTAATTTCCCGACGTACCAACCTTCCAGCAGCTTCCGCAGCATCTTCCACTTGGTCGCATATTACCACAGCGTAGCCTTTTTCCACCAGCAGCGTCGCGTAGCGTTCCCAAGAGTGATGGGGTACACCAGACATTGCCACTCGTCCTTGTTCTCCAGCTTGTTTGCTCGTCAGGACAAGTTCTAACTGCTGCGCTAGCGTCACCGCATCTTCAAAGTAGCATTCAAAGAAATCTCCGACCCGATACAGCAACATCGCGTGAGGATACTTTTCTTTGGTTTCGATATAATGCTGGTACATTTGACTGAGCTTACTCCGATCCACCGCTCGATGGTCAGAGATAAATGTACTGGCATCGTGTTTGTTGGATGGGGTTGCAGAGTGAGAAGCAGTCATAGATGCTTAGTTATACGCGCGGAAATTCCACAGTAATTAATGATAACCTGTTGTTAGTTGGGAATGCACATTGCTCAAAGTTTATTCATCTTATGCGATCGCTCCGTCTTGTAGGTGTAACTGGTGGAGGTGGTTCTTGTGCCTTTAAACCCCCATCAGCAGTCAGAAACTCCACATGGAAGCTTTTTTGCTGATAATGCTTGCCCAAATTTACAATAGACATCTCCAGAAATTAATTATGCGTTGCCCGAAACCCTTGTAGAGACGTAGCACTGCTACGTCTTTACCTCTTTTTCGGAGATGTCTAATAGACATCTCCACAAATGAACTATGCGTTACCTGAAATCCTTGTAGAGACGTAGCACTGCTACGTCTTTTCTACCACATGTCTTCTGTAATAGGACTTACGCACTCGTTACGAAGAAATCAGGTTTTGAGATTGCTTCCTTATGTCGCAATGACGTAAATAGGTAGTCCGTGCGTAAGTCCTATGTCTAACGCAAAAAAGCAAAAATCCTTCACAATACATCTGGATTTTCCCCCAACTCTCTTAATCTAGCTGCTAAACGTTCGGCTCGTGCAGCTGCTGCCTCCGCTTGTGCAGCTGCTGCCTCCGCTTGTGCAACTGCTGCCTCCGCTCGTGCAGCTGCTGCCTCCGCTTGTGCAGCTGCTGCCTCCTCTGGTAACAAAACCAAATTGCCAGCCACATCGTAAAACCGCAACCATATCGCCGTTTCTCTATCTATCGTTCCTTCCCAAGTCCCCAACCAGAAACCTAAACGTCTACACCATAACCAACTGCGCTCATTTGGGGTCAAAGACTGGTATTGTTGATTATCATCTAAATGCCATCCTTGCAAAGAATTAGAGTCAAAGGGGTCGTAGACAAAATAATCTGAGGTATGAAAAGTTTGTTCGTAAAGGTCTTTCTTAATACCCTTGTCTATTGCTGCGGTAGATGGTGACATTAATTCCACAATTACATCGGGATAACGACCATTTTCTTCCCACACTACCCAGCCTTGTCTAGAATTATTGCCGTCAACATTGAGGACAGCAAAAAAATCTGGACCCCGGAAATCACGGTTACGAACCTGGGTGCTGCTGTAGTAAATAAACATATTGCCCCCCGTAAAATAATCATTGCGGTCAGCCCAAGATTGCTGCAATGACCGAATTAGGACATTCATCGCAATACGGTGTCTATTTGATTCCAAGGGTTCACCATCATCAAAAATTAAATCTGTAGGTGGCTTATGGGATTCCCAGTCCACAACGGCTAGATTGTTTTCGGTAGTCATGAGGGATTATCGCCTTTCCTATCAAGCCTTAAATTTATATCATAATCTGCCCAGAGCTTACTGAAAGTATTTGATCTGGTTACTAAGTGCGGTTTTGCGTAAGTTTGTTTTTTAACGCAAAGGAACGCGGAGGTAAGCGCAGAGTGACGCAGAGTTTTTATGATAGATTTTCGTCATTAATTTATGCTCTTGTTGTACTAAATGCGGCTGCTTTACTTTGCGTTTTTATACTGGTGCTTTGAGTTAGCCTGAAAAAGCGATTAACATAGTTTCCGGAAAATGTAAATAGTATTTGTAGTTACTGCATAATTAAATCAGAGTACGGTGTGGGAAAATGAATGTAGACACTCCAGCGAAGAAAATCTTAATTCTCGCAGCGAATCCGAAACAGACATCACGTCTGCGTTTGGATGAGGAAGTACGCGACATTAAGGAAGGTTTGCGGCTTTCGCAACAACGTGATAAATTTATTTTGCAACAAGAATGGGCAGTACGTCCGCGAGATGTGCGTCGTGCGGTGTTAGATTTTCGACCAAATATTATCCATTTTTCTGGACATGGTTCGGGAAGCACAGGATTATCATTTGAAGATGAAACCGGCAAAGAAAAGTTAGTCACTTCAGAAGCACTCGCTGGGCTATTCGGACAGTTCGCCAAGCAAGTAGAGTGTGTGGTACTGAATGCTTGTTATAGTGAAGAACAAGCTTTAGCGATCGCTCAACATATTGATTATGTCATTGGCATGAATGCTGCGATCGGCGATAAAGCCGCGCTGGAATTTGCCGTTGGCTTTTATGATGCTTTAGTAGCTTACGATCCCCGATATGATACCTACTCGCGCATAGAGTTTGCTTTTAACATTGCTTGCAATGCGATTCAGTTTGCTGGGGTTTCTGGTGACTCTATCCCAATTATGAAAAAGAAGCCTCATTTGGGTAAGGTTGAGGAACAACGAGCAAACCTTGTAGAGGAATCGCGATTATCTAATAACACTGTGCCAGTAAGCCAAAATCAGGCATCACCAATTACACAACAGCAAAACTCAAACCTCATAGATGAAGATTTAGCACCAATTGAGGCAAGAATCGATCAAAAAGAATTTACTGCTACAGAATTTATAACTAATAATCTCATATCTCAACAACGAGATGATATTCGTCCATCTGTATCACAATCTCAATCGCTGTTTGCAAAGATTGCCCAAGCTAAAAACAAGTTGCTTGCAGGTAGCGCAATTTTTCTAATTGGGTTGGCAGGGTTTCAAATTTATGAGCAGAAATCTTCTAACCCGCGCTATACTCAGCTAGAATCTCTCCTATCACAACAGAGATGGCAAGACGCTGACCTTGAAACTGCTCAGAGAATGTGGGAAGTGGCAGGTAAATGGAACGAACGCAGCCTTAAAGCAGAAGACTATCAAAAGTTCCCTTGTGAAGACTTACGTACCATAGATAGTTTGTGGACAAAATATAGCAATGATCGCTTCGGCTTTAGTGTTCAGAGAAGTATCTGGGAGTCAAGCGAGGTGAACTCTCGTCTTGGTAAGTTTATGATCCGTGTTGGGTGGGGAGATGAGAAAGAAAATGGGAGAGTTATTGTTTTTTTTCCTGTTACCAACTTTTCTCTTAGCGCTCCTAAAGGACAACTTCCTTGGGTTGTCAATTGGCAGGGAAGCGGCGATCGTGAAGCATACATGTCTAGAATTGCAAGCTGTGGTCTATAAGATTATTACAGCCGAGCAATTATTAATGTTAATCTAGGCTACTAAGAAAGGCGATCGCATTCTTTCAGTTTTACACTTACAGCAGTACTTAGATTTCTGGTAAAATCAAGAGCGAGGACTGTGCAAAAGAGGAACTAAAGTTGCCTAAAGACATCAACATTAACCACATCGCTACTATCCGACAAGCGCGGCAAAAATTAAGAATATTCTACCAATTTTTATTAACTGCTGTCATCATTATTTTTATCAATAGCTGTAATTCTCAAATTTCGCCTCCTCAAACTGTTAATTCTCAAACCATCACCCAATCTTCAAAATGTGGTAGTTCTAGCAATGCACCTCAAGACAATCCCATTGCCGCTAAATATAAAGATAACGCTTTTACTTGGACTAAAAATATTAAATGGAATTGCGTTTATAATATTAAAGATTTCCCCACTTTTACCATAGATGCTAGTTTTAATGCTGCCCGCGATGCTGCATCGGCTAATGGTGGTGGTGTTGTCTATTTTCCCGCTGGAACTTACAACTTTGCAGATAACATTTATTTAAAAGATGGTGTGGTTATCCGTGGAGATACACCGACAGTAAATGATGCTAAATTTAGTTCATATAATCCATCTACAAAGTTAGTTTTTCCGCAATATAAACCGAGTTTATCTGGTAGCGGTACACCGAATAATACAGCCTTTAAAAAAATCCTCACAACCAACTTAAGTAAAGATAGCAATATCGGTGTAGTCAATGTAGATATTAATCGATCTGCGATTGATTTTTCGTCATCCGAATATTCTGATAAAAATACTAACCAAAATATTATCATCTTTGGAGTTAGAAGTAATAACGTAGCTACTCCAGAACCTCGTGTACCAGAATCATTTCAGAATCCTTGGCAGCGATTTTCTCACAGGTTTGTTGCTAATATACAAATTCAAGCTTTTGCTAACGTTTTAATTAGTAATAATCGGCTTAATGATGCGGTAACTGATAATTTTAATCAGCCAAATTACATAATAAAACAACTCCGGGGAAATTCAACAGTTACGTATCCCGAAGGTGAAAAAGCTAAATTTAACTATACTGACCATTATGGCATTTCCCTAAATCGCTTCAGTTCTACACCCAAAGAATTACCTAACGACCCAAATCGCTTTCCTAACTTCTTTCGTAAAGGTTTAGTAATTCAGGACAATTGGGTTTATCACACTATGCGAGTTGCTATTCATGCAACTGGAGATGGTTTGATAATTAGAAACAATCAAATCAAAGATGAAAAAAATAAGCAAGCTTGGGTAGATCCCACTGGCACAAAACAACCTCAAAACGCTGCCACTTTTGAAAATCGTGCGATTGATTGGTCTGGTTGGAATGTCACCATTGACGGCAATGATTATGAAGTTTACCGTCATAAAATATCGGGTGGTAACTATGAAAGTATTGATGGAGAAGGTATTCTGATTCAAGAATGTTGCGGTGGAACTAGTGTTAATGGCGTCAAAATTAGCAATAATACGGGTAATTCTTATATCGGTATTTACAAAGTACCTCAAGTCAAGAATGTGTTGATTGTTGGGAACAAAATATTATCTAATATTACGAATACTCCAGCTATTTATGTTGATGCTGATACGAATGGAAGCAAAAATAGAATGGATAATGTCAAGATAGAGAATAACACATTAAGTAATGGAATTTTAGCTAGAGCTAGTAATGGTGGTAGCGATAATTTGATTCAAGGAAATCGCAGTAATAATGGTGATTTATCTTCTTCTTGTGGAATTAAGGTAGAAAACAATATTGGCTTTGCAATTAAGCAATGTGGAACATAAGTAATTTAATTTCAAAATATCGAGCTTTATATCCCCGACTTCTTGAAGAAGTCGGGGATATTCTCTTAGCATAGTGATTATTAAATGTGGGTTCTATAACAATACGCTTGGTGTTAAGGATTTTGGTACTTATTTTAGACCTGTAGAGACGCGAAATTTCGCGTCTCTACACTCGTATTTGGGCTTAACTGAACTGTATTGGAACATAAGTAGTTTAATTTATATTTATAGAAATCATACAATATAAAGACGTTCCACCGGAACGTCTCTACGACGGTTGCGAGGGTTAATTAAACGGACGTGATATTATTAGCAATCCATGTTCTAAAATTGCGAATAGCTTGACTTCTGCCAATAGTTAAACACTGCTGAACATACTCGTTGACTAATTCAATAATTGGGATATCGGGAAAGTTAGGACTCGATTCAGATTTTATATATTTTCCCTGCTGTAGCAAGTATATTTCTAAACCTTGTTGTGTATATCGCCAAAGTTCAGGAACTCCCAAAATCTCATAGTTATCAAAGCGTGTGCGGGAGGTAATATCAATTTCGATTGCTAAATCTGGTGGTGGATCTATATTTAAATCAAGGCGATTTTTTCCAATTACAGCAGCTTGATTTTGAATATAAAAACAGGCATCTGGTTCTACTGCTTGCCGCATTCGCTCATTTTTTAAGGTTGTGGAACCTAAAGCTTCAAAATCAATTTGGAGTTTTTCTAATAAAATTTTGACCAAATCACCAATATATTCTTTATCTTTTTCGTGTTCGGGTAGAGGAACCATAATTTCTAACCAGCCATGACTATAAGAAATGCGTGCAGCACGCTTTTCTCCCATTTCTGATAAAATATTTTCTAATTGCTGCCAACTAATATCTTTGAACAATGTTTGTTGACCGGGTTTGACGATAATTTGTTGCAGTTTTAAAAGCATATCGCCTCTGATGATAAGTTTACATATAGGACTGATATTTGATTGCGTGAAATACACGTAGGGTGTGTTATGTCGTGTCCGATAAATCATACAATATAAAGACGTTCCACCGGAACGTCTTTACGACGGTTGCGAGGGTTAATTATGGCGGTTATCAGTTGGATGCAATACATCAAAGAATTAAGGAACCGCAGATGAACGCACCCTCGACGCAGTTGAATCTGTACTTGATTTAAACGAGAAGCGCTATAAACTGATATGATATCATCTGTCAGAAACTCGACATGGAAGCTTTTTTGTTGATAATAGGCATCTCCATAATTTAATTATGCGTTGCCCCAAACCCTTGATTAGACGTAGCACTGCTACGTCTCTACCTATGACTCTGGAGATGTCTAATGTTTACCCAAGTTGATAATACTGGCGCAGAACTTTCATCATATTAAGAACTACTTACCGAGTTGTAACTGTTAATACTTGCGGTGGGGTGGCATCTGGGGGATAGAGGAAGTCTACTTCGACGTCAGATCGATCGCCTGCTTTTAAGTTTAGCACTGCCAACGCTTCACCCTGTTGACCTCTTTTTTGTACTAAATGTAAAAGCTTGGTTTGTGGTTTACCTTGCTCATCCTTATAACGTAGTTGCACTGTACCGCGAAAGAACACTTGCGGTCCGGGTATACTTAAAAAGCGCAAGCCTCGATTTACTAATTTATCTTCCTTGAGCGGTGTTTGCATTGATATAGTGACAATGCGCGGACTTTGAGTATTATTATATAGTGGCAATTTGAGACTATATTTAATTCCATAATTGCCGTGAGCGCGATATGCGGTGTCAGGATAGCGTACCAACATCGGCGCACTTTGAATTTGGTTTGTTCCTAAGCTACCACCCTTAACTGTACTCAAGGCGTAAGAAAAGGCTTGACCGGGTTGGGGAATAGTTAGATATTTAGCTTGGGGACGATCTACTAATAAAGCTTTCCACTCAGAACCTTGGGCAACACCGGCGACACGACCATATATTATTGGTCTACCACTATTTGGCTCAGTGGGTATTTTATCACGGGGTCCGGCTAAATCACTATTATTGAGAAGATTTTGCCATTCTTGTAGAGAAGGCGATCGCTCGCTACCATCAGAATTTATCGGTGCAAACATCCCAAGGCTTGCCGCATAAATTGTACCACTACTTTGCAGATGTATCAATGTTGATCGACCATTTAAAGGCGGTGTCAATTCCTTGACGGGAATTGGCTGATTTAACAACATCTGACTTTGCCCAGGCGGAATGACAAGTTGTGCTGGTAAAATTGCTTGTCGCAGTTTTCTGAGAATATCAGTCATTGCGCGATCGCCTGGACCTGCAAAAACTGTACCTAAAGAATTATCAATAATAGATGGCAATTGTATAAACGGTGCATCTGGTTGACTTAAATAACTCGCTCCCCGTAAAACATTCACCTTCACCGATAGATCCGTTGGGTTGTGCAGAATTATCCCTAAATATAATGTCCGCAAATTATCTGCGGGTTCAGCTCTGGCAATGTGATGAGCGAAAATATCAAATCTTCCCCGAAAAGGAAAATTTAAGTGTGCCTGTGGTACTTTTTTCCCATTTTTTGGAAAGGTAGAAAGTAAAATCCCCTCCTTCAAAACTAATTCTGGACTATTACTGTTAAACACAGGCACATTATCTAACTGTCCGGGTAAAGGACGCACTTCTTGTTGTTGCACCACGAACTCAGGTTGCGCTGGGGGAATTGTTTGAGCGATGGGAAAAATTAGTAAAAAAGGCAACATATATCTATATATTTGTTCACTATCGAGACGCAACTGACTTTATAAAAGTGCCAGTTTGTTAACAATCAATAAGAAATCGGCAAAAATTCCCTCAAAATTTTCTTTAGTCAAAACGGGAACGTGGACAAAGATACAACCAATTATGAGTTGGTGTTGTCTCAAATAGTCCAAGACTGAATAATAAACACCCTCGCAGACGAATTTGCCGCAGTCATCGCTAATCTCAATTGCGGTTGCTTCCTTGAGTAGTTGTTCTAAATCTACCGTTGTCTCCAAAATATTTTCTGCGTAACTGGCAATTCTTTCAACACTCAATTTTTTACGGCTTTCTGCCATGCCACAAAGGATGATGTAATTTGGTTGAATGACTTCGATTTTTGCCTCAACCTGAGAGCTGGCAAGCTTTACATCCACCGGCAAATGTCGCAAAAACGTCAAATTATAAGCAAGCGAGTGAAGTTTGCCGACTTCGATCAATAAATCATCGGAGGAATTTGACTGTTGATGAGGCAACCAAATGTCAAAAGAAGTTAATAGAATTCTTTTCTTCATAACAAATCTTATTTAGAATATAAAAAGTCTCCCTAATAAATTTACAAGGAGCAAGTAAATGCCGGTAATTGCAGTCATAGATTATGAGATGGGAAATTTGCATTCCGTCTGCAAAGGTTTGGAAAAAGCAGGAGCAACTCCGAAGATTACTCACTCTTCAAAAGATTTGCAACAAGCAGATGCAGTTATTTTGCCAGGAGTGGGAGCATTCGATCCCGCAATGCAACATATAAGAGCGCGTGGTTTAGAACAACCGATAAAAGAAGCGATCGCCAGCGGCAAACCTTTCTTAGGTATATGCTTAGGATTGCAAATCCTCTTTGAATCTAGCGAAGAAGGCAAACTACCAGGACTGGGAATTATTAAAGGAAAAGTGCGACGGTTTATTCACGAACCCGGAATTACTATTCCCCACATGGGTTGGAATCAACTGCAATTGACTCAGCCAAAAAGTATTTTATGGGAACATTTGCCTTATCTGCCTTGGGTATATTTTGTCCATTCTTACTATGTTGACCCAATTGACCCCCAACTCCGCGCTGCCGTCGTTACCCACGGGAATCAAACTGTCACGGCAGCGATCGCTTACGATAATCTCATGGCAGTCCAATTCCATCCCGAAAAATCCTCTAATATAGGACTGCAAATCCTCTCTAATTTTGTTTCTCAAGTCCGCGAAAAAATTCCTGCATAATATAAATGTGAGTTTTATGTTTAGTATCTAGTCATTAGTCCTGATATCCATTGGGCTAATGACGAATGACCAATTAAAAATGAGTCTGAGAATTTACGGGAATCGCCAGATAAAAACTTTACCTGGACAAGACACCCGACCCACGAGTGCGCGGGTACGGTCAGCAGTGTTTAATATTTGGCAGGGAGAAATAGCTGGTTGCCGCTGGCTGGATTTGTGCGCTGGTAGCGGTTCAATGGGCGCAGAAGCCTTATCTAGAGGAGCTAGCTTAGTAGTTGGTATTGAACAGTCGAGTCGAGCCTGTGCCATTATTCAACAAAACTGGCAGCAAGTACAAAACGAAGATCAGGAATTTCAAGTGCTGCGGGGAGACGTATTGCAGCGCTTAAAAAACTTATCCGGAAAGCAATTTGATAAAATTTATTTTGATCCGCCTTATGCAAGCGGATTATATCAAGCAGTGTTAGAAGCGATCGCTTCTAGTCAGCTTTTAGATTCTAACGGCGAAATCGCAGCCGAACACAGCCCCCAAAACTGGATAGCCCCAATAATTCCAGCCTGGGAAATATGCCGCGAGAAAGTTTATGGCAACACCGCTTTGACATTTTACAGGATTGGGGAGGGAGGGAGAGGGGGGAATCTTGACTAACCTCCTGTAGAGACGCGAAATTTCGCGTCTCTACAAATCACCAATTTATAAGCCGAGCTGATCACCGCGTTTGAATTGCTCGTAAGCCTTATAAAACAAGCCAGCCAGGGTGACAACAATCAAACCAATAACAATGCCTGATAGTAGGGGTTCAACCACTGTAAGTCTCCTATAATTAACGTTTTCTGCTTTTGATTCTACCAAATCGGGCATGAATCCCCAATGGAATTGCATTTTTGAGTGCCGAAAAAAATAACGAAACTTGAATTTGTGCTTGCAGACACAATCAAGAACTTTTAAGCTATGTGTATGAAATGAAAAGTTTCTTATAGTTTTACGGCAAACCCTTTGGATAACCAGATTACTAAACCTGAAATTCTGATTCAGCGCATCGCTTTGTTTGCCGCAGCGATTCTGCTAGCAATCCTTTTGGGCATTTTTGCTGTTCGCACCCTTAGAGCGTCCGATCCTTATGTTAAGAGTGTTCTATCGCTGACAGGAGACCGAATCCAAGGACACGCGATCTTTCAAATAAACTGTGCAGGTTGTCACGGATTAGAAGGTTCTGGACGAGTGGGTCCGAGTTTGCAAGCTGTCTCCAAGCGAAAGTCACGTTATGGGCTGATTCACCAAGTAACCAGCGGTGACACCCCACCAATGCCAAAATTCAAGCCTAGCGTCAAAGAGATGGCGGATCTGTTGAACTATTTAGAGAGTCTTTGAGATTGGGGAATCGGGAGTTCCATTATTTCGATACAAATAAACCACTTGTGGATTTTTTGAGAGTAGATGAAAGTTCGTGAAATTATTAAACTAATAGAAGCTGATGGTTGGTATCTTGCAAGAACTAGGGGAAGTCATCGCCAGTATAAACACACTGTAAAATCAGGTTTGGTGACAGTTCCAGGAAAATTATCTGATGATTTAGCACCAGGAACCTTCAATAGCATTTTAAAACAAGCTCAATTAAAAGAGGATATAAAAAATAGCGAAGAAACACCGCAAACAGAAGAGAAAAAAGAAGAAGAAGAAGAAGAGGAAAAATAATGCGCTACGCAATTGTGATTGAGAAAGCAGCAAACAACTATTCAGCTTATGTACCAGATTTACCTGGATGTGTCGCTACTGGTGCAAATATTCAAGAGGTTAACCAGCAAATTAAAGAGGCGATCGCTTTTCATTTAGACGGATTGCGAGAAGAAGGATTACCGATTCCTGAGCCAACTACTTTGTGCGAATATGTGGAAGCTTGGTAAAGAACCCCTTCCCGCTCTTCGTGGAGGGGTTAGGGGTGGGGTATTAGGGAATGAGTGCAAGAGGTCTATTATTTGCTAAACTGCTGGGCATAAAATCGCGCATAGCGACGCTCTAGCATTAATAATTCTTCGTGAGTGCCAGATTCGACAATTTGCCCGCGTTCGAGAACTAAAATGCGATCGCATCTTCTCACTGTCGATAACCGATGAGCGATAATAAATACAGTCCTGTCTGCCATTAATCTTTCTAGTGCTTCTTGTACCAAAGCTTCTGATTCTGAATCTAGCGCAGATGTCGCTTCGTCTAAAATCAAAATTCTCGGATTTCGCAAAACAGCACGAGCGATCGCTATTCTTTGTCTTTGTCCACCAGATAAATTTACCCCTCTTTCACCTACCCAAGTATCATAACCCTCAGGTAGTTGCTTAATAAATTGATGAGCGTTAGCAATTTTCGCTGCTTCTTCCACATCTTTCATCTCAAAAGCATCTTGTCCGAAAGCGATATTTTGGGCAATTGTCCCGGAAAACATGATAGTTTCTTGCGGAACTATGGCAATTTGACGCCGTAAACTATCTAGTGTCACATCACGAATATCAACACCATCAATTAAGATTTCACCAGCTTCAGGATCGTAAAAGCGCGGTAGAAGATTGACGAAAGTAGTTTTACCGGCACCAGAAGCACCAACTAAAGCGATCGCTTCTCCAGGTAGTGCTAACAAACTGATATCATTAATTACAGGTTCGCCTTTTTTGTAAGCAAAGGAAACATGAGAATATTCTACCTTACCGCTGACATCAGGTAGAGCGATGGCGTTATTCTTTTCCTCTACCGTTGGTTGAATTGCCAATAACTCAAAAACTCTGTCAACAGAAGCTTCACCCTGTTTAAATTCGTTGTAATTATTGGTAACATGACCAATGGGATCGATTAATAAAGCGCCTGCCGTTAAAAAGGCGACAAACTTATCAACCGTCAAATTACCTGTAGCAATTTGCCAACCACCGACGAAAAGTAAAATTAAGATACTAACAGCTTCTAAAAATCCGATGATGGGTATCTGAATTGCTTTGAGACGTTCCCCTGAGTACTTGGCTTTCATCGTACGATCAGCTTCTCGACTGAAGCGGGCAACTTCGTACTTCTCGGCTGCGAATGCTTGAATAATCCGAATGCCGCTGAAAACCTCCGTTAAAATTGCCGATAAATCAGATACATGACTTTGACTTTTCAGCGAATATATACGTAAACGTTCGCCAAACCAGCCAATTAAAACACCCATCAACGGCGCAACGATAATAATAGCTAAGGTTAATTGCCAATTTAACCAAATCATGTATATAGGAATTGCCACCAACTGCAAAATGCAGGGGATAAAGTCGTGAAAGAGTTTATGGACAACTTCCCCAACCCTGTCAACATCTTCAGTCATTCGATAAGATAAATCACCCGTTTTTGCAGTTTCAAAATAGCTGAGATTCAGCTTTTGCAAGTGAGTGTAGATATACTTGCGAAGATTAAAAGCGACTCTCAGAGCGGCTTTTGCCATGTAAATATCTTGCACAGACTGAAAAAAGCCTCTGACAAGAAATACTGTTGCTAGCATAGCAATTTCCAGTGCGATCGCAGTTAAATTTCTCCCACCAAAGACACTTGCAAATTGACGCGCCAACGTAATCAGAGCTAAAGTTGCTAATACATATCCTAAAATGCCTATAAAACCCTTGACAATGTTCTGCCATTGGGGTCGAATGTAAGGTAAAAGTTGCCAGTAATTAGAGCGCGTTTTCAAGCTGTCACATCCACACAAATACTTTCATTGTTTGACGCTATCAGCTTTTATGTAGTTTCACAAACCCAAAGTTCTCAAAATCCTCTTTAAACGCAGAGGAACACAGAGGTAAGCGCAGAGTGACGCAGAGTTTTTATGATAAATCTTCGTCATCAACTTATAGAATATCATCTTAGTCCGCGCAGGCGGACTTTGTTTGTGTAGCCGCGACTTCAGTCGTCGGGTACTCTGATTCTATATCATCTACTTTATGGAATCCCCCTGCAAGCCAGCTATCAGCGACATCTTTAATAAAACTGGCTAAGGGTATCGCGATTAATAAACCTAATAATCCGCCTAATTTAGCACCTAACAATAAAGAAATTACCACCCACACGGGATTTAAACCAGTCAAATTACCCAAAATGCGGGGCGCAATAAAGTTAGAATTTACTTGGTCGATGGCTACAGCAACGCCTAAAACTTCTACCCCTAACCAAAAATTTTGCAATGCTACCAAAAGACTGACTATACTGATACCGATTCCCGTACCAAAGGGAAACAAAGAGAAAAAGCCAATTACAATTCCGAAAAGTAAGGCTAAGGGAACTTGTAAAGCTAAAAAAACCAGAGTAATGACTACTCCCAGCACAGCGCCTAAGGTAGCCTGACCGATAAAATAATTGTGGAAATCTTCGCGCAACAATTGCCTTACTGGTATGCCAATGCGCGATGGTATCCATTGATAAAGTCCATCCCAGAGGCGATCGCCATTGTACACTAGATAGATAGTCAGCACTACTGCCAATAGCCCGTTGGCAACAATATTGATCGTATCTACAGCAAAGCCGAGAATTTGACCTGTAAAAGTTTGAAGTTGGCTAGATAATCGCTCAAGTACCTGGTTAACTAAACTACTTAAATTAAATGGTAGGTGCTGTTGATTTAATGCCCAATCTTGAAAAGCTTGCAGTTGTTCGGTTCCAGAATCAATCCAACTCGGCAAAATGTTGGCTAGTTCGTTGAGTTGTCCGAGAATTCGGGGAACTAAGGTGATACCCAAAGCTCCTAAAATTACCACACTCAACAACAAAACTACCACAATAGCTAAGTTGCGTTTTACTTTTTGCCGCTGTAAAAACTGAATTGGATAATCCAAAACAAATGCTAGCAAAATTGCCGCAACAAAAACGCTTACCAAAGGTTGAAAATATTTTACAACCTGGATGAAGAGCCAACCGTTAAGAATGGCAAGGGGAAATGCCAATCCTAAACTTAACCATCGCGGCAGTTTGTTTGCTGTTTGCATCATTGGGGAATTGATAAGAGTTAGTCGATGGTGGATAGTTGTTAATTGTTAGTGGTTAGTTGATGGTTGATGGTTGATGGTTGGAGCGTTGGAGCGTTGTAAAAAAGAACCACTATCCACGCTCCAACTATCCATTAACCATTTTGATAAAATCCAGCATAATTCGCTGATGTATTATTCCTAGAGGTCTTACTTCGAGTGCGATCGCACTATAACAATTTCCCTGTAAAATATCTTCTGGTGTCAATAATCCCATATCCCAGCCTTCATTTAGAACCAGTTGATTGAATTCTACTTCTAGAGGTGCATAAAAGACATGACGGACTGCCCTTTCATCGGGATAACAGCCAAACTCAGCAAATGTAGGTGGTAAATTATAGCCGATTTCTTCTAAAACTTCTCGCTTGACTGCTATATTTGGAGTTTCTCCGGCTTCGATGTGTCCACCAAACAACGCCCATTGACCAGGATAGGAAATATTGGGGATGTTGTCTCGCAATTGCATGAGAAACTTATCTTTTTGGTAGAGAATAGCGATCGCTACTTGTCGCTGTTGATTAATCATAAAATCTGAAGTAACTATAATTATTCTTCCTCTAAATAAATTTCCCCAAACTCTTTGCCCCCTAAAGGGATACTTTGATAATTAACTTTACCCTTGACTACTACTTGCTGTCCCTCTTTCCAACCAGTTTGCTTAGTTAAAACCCAGATTTTGCCAGTTGAGTCATTAATTTGATAAACCTGCTGCTTGACAAGAGGAACTGATGAGTTTACCTTACCTTGAATGTAAACTGTAGCTTTCTCTTGCTGTGGTTTCAGTTCCCGAATCGGGGTAACATTGACACCAATACTGAAGTTAACGCCGTTCAGTCCAGGCTGTCCGGAGTAACCACAACTAGATAAACCAAATAAGCAG
Source organism: Tolypothrix brevis GSE-NOS-MK-07-07A (assembly GCA_019358985.1). Taxonomy (GTDB): domain Bacteria; phylum Cyanobacteriota; class Cyanobacteriia; order Cyanobacteriales; family Nostocaceae; genus Hassallia; species Hassallia brevis. The sequence continues at coordinate 31,011 of JAHHIJ010000033.1, forward strand.
ACAAATGTCAACCCCCAGCAGTAGTAAAAACTAATTTTTTTTGTTTGTTGCATCAGAGCTATATGTTGAGGGAATTATGGAAACAGAAACTGCCAAACTGATCGATGGTAAAGCCATAGCAGCAAAAATTCAGACAGAACTTTCTGCTGTTATTACAAAATTACAACCCCAAATTGGACGTCCACCAGGTTTAGCAGTGCTGATGGTTGGTGATAACCCAGCTTCTGCGGCTTATGTACGCGGCAAAGAACGCGCTTGCGCTAAAGTGGGAATTGCCTCTTTTGGTCGGCATTTTCCCACTGAAACCACCCAAGCCGAACTAGAGTCGGTTATTGCGGCGCTAAACTCTGATGAACAAGTGGATGGCATTCTTGTACAACTTCCTCTACCAGATCATTTGGATGCTGCCACTTTACTACATCAAATTGATCCCGACAAAGATGCCGACGGATTGCATCCGCTTAATTTGGGACGACTGGTACGGGGAGAACCGGGTTTACGCAGTTGCACTCCATATGGAGTTATGCGGCTGTTGCAGGAATATGAAATTTCTTTACAGGGAAAACAAGCAGTGGTGGTGGGACGTAGTATTTTGGTGGGTAAACCAATGGCGTTGATGCTTTTAGAAGCTGATGCGACAGTGACTATCGCTCATTCGCGATCGCATGATCTCAAAGCGATCGCCTCAAAAGCTGATATCCTCATTACAGCAGTCGGTCGTCCTAATCTCATCGACGCGCAAATGATCAAACCGGGCGCTGTTGTGGTAGATGTGGGAATGAATCGTATCACCGATGAAAGTGGTAATAGTCGCTTAGTTGGCGATGTCAACTTTGACTCAACCAAAAACGTAGCAGGATTTATCACTCCTGTTCCTGGTGGTGTCGGTCCGATGACAGTTGCTATATTGTTACAAAATACAGTTTCTAGCTATTCCATGAAGAGGGAAGGGTAAAGGGGAAAGGGGAAAGGGTAAAGGGTAGGAGTTATTTAAAATTAATCGATTGGTGTTGAATTGCTTCTTCCCTTTCCCCTTTTTTCCTTTCCCCTTTCCCCCTCCCAGATAAATTATGAGTTATAAATTTTTAATTCTTAACTCTTGACTCCTAACTCTTTTAGCTCCAAATACCCGTAAAATTGTGACTTATATGACAAAAATTAAAAAATGTAAGGAATTTAAGGATGGTAGCAGCGCATAACCTTCACAAAACTCCTGAGTCAGCTAAGTTTGACCTATTAGCTTATCTAAAAGAGCGGCAAAAGCTCTGTGAAACTGCTCTTGATAACGCAATTCCCATACGTTACCCAGACACAATTTATGAATCAATGCGCTACTCGCTATTAGCAGGAGGTAAGCGTCTGCGTCCCATTCTTTGCCTTGCTACCTGTGAAATGACTGGTGGAACAATCGAAATGGCAATGCCAACAGCTTGCGCTTTAGAGATGATTCACACTATGTCGTTGATTCACGACGACCTGCCAGCGATGGATAATGATGATTATCGGCGCGGCAAACTGACAAATCACAAAGTTTATGGCGAAGATATTGCAATTTTGGCTGGAGATGGCTTGTTGGCTTTAGCCTTTGAACATGTCGCCATTAACACCCAGAATGTGCCAAAAGAGCGCGTATTGCAAGTAATTGCTCGTTTGGGTCGTGCGCTGGGAGCGGCTGGCTTAGTGGGCGGTCAAGTTGTCGATTTACAATCGGAAGGAAAGCCGGACATTTCACTAGAAACGCTGAATTTCATTCATAATCATAAAACAGCCGCTCTTTTGGAAGCTTGCGTTGCCTGTGGAGGAGTTTTGACTGGGGTTTCGTCTGAAGATTTGCAACGTCTGTCTCGTTATGCTCAAAATATTGGGCTGGCATTTCAGATTGTCGATGATATTTTGGATATCACTGCGACGCAAGAGCAATTGGGCAAAACCGCTGGTAAAGACCAAAAAGCTAACAAAGTCACTTATCCCAAGCTTTGGGGGTTGGAGGAATCGCGTACAAAGGCTCAAGAGCTAATTGAAGCAGCTTGTGTGGAATTAGATCCATTTGGTGATCAAGCGAAACCGCTAATAGCGATCGCTCAATATATCATCAATCGCGATCGCTAACCCAACCCCAAAGGGGATATTTGGGATAATGATATAACAAAAAGTGCCGATGGCGCGCGATCGCTCTGCGTCTTATATCCTAGACGCAGGGCAGCGGGAGCAACAATGGCATCCAATTTTATGACCAAATGCCAAGGTTTTAGAGTGGGTTGGATTAAAATATTTCCCTAAATAACAACCCCTGCTAATATTGACTAACAAAGCTCAAAATACCATGCAGGACATAGGCGACATCTTAAACAACCGGGTGCTGCTAGTTGCCCTTATTGCTTGTTTAATTGCCCAAACATTAAAGCTCATAGTTGAACTAGTCAAAAATCGTAAAGTTAACGTTAGTGTTTTAGTCACCACTGGAGGAATGCCCAGCGCTCATTCCACCTTAGTTACAGCTTTAGCAACCGGTGTGGGGCAAACTCTGGGTTGGGCATCTCCAGAGTTTGCACTCGCTGTAGTTTTTGCCATCATCGTCATGTACGATGCAGCAGGTGTTCGTCAAGCTGCCGGTAAGCAAGCTCGTATTCTCAATCAAATGATTGACGAATTGTTTCGCGAACATCCAGAATTTAACGAAGACCGTCTCAAAGAATTACTAGGACACACACCAATTCAGGTGATAGTCGGTTCCGCTTTGGGTATAACCATTTCTTGGTTAGCTAGGTTTGCTTATTAGTTAGTGGTTGGTTGGAGCGTGGATAGTCGATAGTAGTTCTTTTTTGCAATTATCAATCAACAACCAACAACCAACTACTAACAACAAAAAACTATAACCGCACAACTGAACGCAGTAGCAACACCTTTCGGCTGTCTACTAAATAAGTTGAAAAACCGCGCTCGTTCAGCTTTTGCAATGTGTTGTATGCTTCCCTTTGGTTAGTGGTGTAAACTGCTAGCAAGTAAGGGCGTTGTCCATAAGAAACAAAACCGATGTCACCTTCTACGATTTGTTGCAGTTGAGTTGCCAATTCTGGACGGTTGAAATAATCCACCAAGACGGCATAACCCATTCCTAGTGATTGAGGATTATAGCTTGCTACCTGAGAACGAGGTTGCTGCGCGTCTACTGGTCGAGTTGTAATGATAGCAGACAAGCCGACAATACCGTTAACATACCTTGCCCAGCGATTGGCATCGTCAATCTTGTTAAACCCGCCAATACGAGTTACTGTATCGTTGAGATATCTACAGGTAGTGGTTTTCAGTTCAGTGGGCAAAGTGCGACGCAACTGAGTTTGATTATCTTGTGTGGGGCTAATTACCAATAAAAGATACTCACCCGCAGTTGGTGGTTGACAGACAGGAATGTTTTTTTGAGCGGTGACAGAGCTGATGTTCGCAGCAATCAAACTGGCGATCGCTAACACGAAAGCACTTGATAAAGTCGTAAATCTACGCATCATTTGAGACATAATTAATTTTTCTAAATTTTTTCAAAACATTTCCTCAAAATATGTTTTGTTCGCCTTTTGGGGCAAGTTATGAAACCTGCCCCAAAAGGCGATGGCGCTCCGCGCCCGCTGGAAGCGATCGCAACTGTGCGCTATATTATATCAGGAAACGTTGGCAAATGATGCCACAGCTTCAGAAATCGTCTCAGAAGGTGATTGAAATTCCCCTGTCATCACATACTCCAATCGCAGTTTTAACCAGGTAATAAATTGGGAATTTGTCGAAATAATTGCTGCGGCTGGTTTGGGACACTTTGCCTTAATTTCAGCCATTTCCGGTGCTTCTAGAAAAGCTGGTTGCTTAACTAACCAAAAATCAATTTCTTTTTCTTGTTCGTGGTAGTAGCGAGTGCGTTCTTTGAGAACTTCGGCAATTGGTTCTTCTTGTATGAGAAAGCGTTCACTTGCCAAAGCGTAATAGTATGTTTGCATGTTCATTATGAGCGTTGCTAATGAATAATCATAAGGGTACAGGTCAACCACTGTACCCCTATCTATTAATTAAACTTAAATTAAGTAAGTAAACCTCAAATATTCTCCGCTCTTCGTAGTGAGCGGTTTACCGCTCATCGAGTCGTGATTTTAACGGCTGAAGCCGTTACTACGTTAAAGAGCATTATTTATGCTCCAGAACTTACCTTAAGAGTGAGCGGTTTACCGCTCATCGAGTCGTGATTTTAACGGCTGAAGCCGTTACTACGTTAAAGAGCGTTATTTATGCTCCAGAACTTACCTTAAGCTAGTCCTGAAGGGACAACGACTCGCAAGCGGTTTATTTATCGCACTTTTTCCTGTCCAGTTCCAAAGTCGCTTGATTATACCGAAAAATGTTGGTTTCTCTTGCCCAGTAGCTTGTTTTTCGTTTGCTGTCAGCTTGTCTAAAAACAAGGTGTTGTCAAAATAGTGTTCCAAGAAAATTATCTTCAAATCATCCGTGACACGGGCAATACTCATACCGATAATTTCCACCGTTTCCCCAGTAGGTGTAAAATCTTTGTATGGACCGTTAAAATGTCCCCAATGCCGCCATTTAAATGTGACGTTTGGTGGTCCAGAAAAGACTTCTAGCACTTCCCAAGGAAATCCTTGAGGAAATGTTGTGTGGAAGATTTTGCCGGATGATTCAAAGTCTTCCTCAGAAGCTTTGTAATGGTCTGAATCAGCCATAAATAAATTGTAAGTACCAGCAACTCCTAATTCTGCTGCTGTATACTCTACTCCACCATTGGTACTGACGCGAAACTTCTCATTTACAACCGACAACCACTGTTGAGGGTTGCTTTTAAATGATACCTCCATTTCAAAAGTTCTCACCAAGTTCTGCACGATCGCTTCTAAAGAACCTTCAAGGTGATTGCGTGTACTTTCTTTGGCGAGGTTCTCTTTTGACCGAGTATAATCTGGTGGAGTTTGATAACGCCACTCTGCATCAGTACTTTGTGCAATTACTGTATCTCTATCTTGCACCCAAAGCGGAAGGCTGTTAGATTGTGTTGCGCTCATATAAGTCTTAGTTTGTTGATTTGACTCTTTGTGTGGATTTCGCAGCAACATCCCCTCTAATATCGTCCTAAAGATTCCCCCGCATGGCTTGTTTCATCTCACGAACTGCTCTTTCTATACCTACTAAAGCTGCCCGACTGATGATACTATGACCAATATTCAACTCTTCCATGCCTGAAAGACAAGCCACAGGATAAACATTCCAGTAAGTGAGTCCATGACCGGCATTCACTCGCAATCCGGAAGCTAACGCTTGCTCACATCCCGACGCTAACACCTTTAATTCTTGCTTGCGACTTGTTTCATCTTTAGCTTCAGCATACTGCCCGGTGTGCAGTTCAATAAATTTCGCTTTCACCTTGACAGAAGCTTCAATTTGTGCTGGTTCGGCATCAATAAAGAGACTAACTGGGATAGCGGCGCTTTGCAACTGATCAACTATCTCACCTATTCTAGCAATTTGACCCAGGATATCAAGACCGCCTTCGGTGGTGACTTCTTGGCGTTTTTCGGGTACTAAAGTGACATAATCGGGTTTGATATCGAGAGCGATCGCTAACATTTCTTCAGTCGCTGCCATTTCTAGATTAAGATGCGATCGCACGGTTTGCCGCAAGAGACGCACATCCCGATCTTGAATATGTCGCCGATCTTCGCGCAAGTGTACAGTAATACCATCAGCACCGGCTAATTCTGCCAGCACTGCTGCTGCTACCGGATCTGGTTCCACCGTTTGCCGTGCTTGCCGAATCGTAGCGATGTGGTCAATATTTACACCGAGTGTAAGCACCCTAATTTCTCCCCTTTGCATCCTCAGTTCTTGATTTTAGCCCAAATGTTGGTTGGGGGGAATATTCAAAGTAGAGACTACCAAGTGCTACGTCTAATCAAGAGACATCTCCAGAAATTAATTATGCGTTACCCGAAACCCTTGTAGAGACGTTCCGACGGAACGTCTTTACGTATGAATCTGGAGATGTCTAAGGGTTTCAGGCAACGCATAATTAATTTATCAATGGTTGCGATTAGGGAAGGGATTTAGTCGGTGTAGAATCAAATAGCCCCTTTGTCTTACGTTGTATATAAGCAACTCAAAGACAGAGGGGACTTTATTTTTAGGCGATACTCCTTCATGAGTCGCTCCGCGAACGCCAAAAATCATTAAATTGGCAAAAAACGTCCAGAAAGTAAACACTTTGCAGTAAAATTATACCTTTAGATAGAGGAGGGCAAAGAAAATGACTCGTGTGATCATCGTGCGCCACGGTCAAAGCACATATAACATCGAAAAGCGTATCCAAGGTCGCACAGATGCGTCCACCATCAGCGAAAAAGGTCGTAACCAAGCTTGTTTAGCAGGCAAAGCCCTCACTAATATTCAATTTAATGCAATTTACAGCAGTCCTTTACGACGAGCGAAAGAGACAGCAGATATCATTCAAAGTGAATTGACAAATAATTTTGGATCTGCTGTACCACAAACCTCTGATAAGCTGCTGGAAATTGACCTTCCCTTATGGGAAAAAATGTTCAGTGCTGATGTCAAACAGAAATTTGCCGAAGACTACCGCACTTGGAAAGAACGTCCTCACGAACTGCGGATGCTAGTTCCAGAAACTGAGGGAACAAAAGAACATTTCCCGGTTTTGGCTTTGTATGAACAAGCGCGGGAATTTTGGCAAGAAATTTTGTCTCAGAATCAAGGACAAACCATTTTAATTGTCGGACATAACGGCATCAATCGAGCGTTAATCAGCACCGCACTGTCGATATCTGCATCTCGCTACCATTGCATACAGCAATCTAACTGTGGCATCAGCGTTTTGAATTTTTCTGGGGGATTAGGAGAACCAGTCCAACTAGAATCCATGAATCAGACGCAACACTTAGGCGAAATTCTACCTTCCTTGCGACCAAATCATCAAGGAGTCAGATTGTTGCTGGTGCGTCACGGTGAAACTGAATGGAATCGTCAAGGTAGATTTCAAGGACAAATTGATATCCCCCTAAACAATAATGGTAGGTTTCAGGCACAAAAAGCCGGCGAGTTTCTCCAACAAGTAGCAATTGATTTTGCCGTTAGTAGTTCAATGCTCCGTCCTAAAGAAACAGCGGAGATTATTTTACAGCATCACAAAAGTATAAAGTTGGATTTAGTTGATGGTTTAAGAGAAATTAGTCACGGACTCTGGGAAGGAAAATTTGAAAAAGAAATAGAGCAAGAATATCCCGGAGAATTGCAACGTTGGCGAACAATTCCAGCATTCGTACAAATGCCTGAAGGGGAAAATCTGCAACAAGTGTGCGATCGCAGTATATCAGCTTGGCAATCTATAGTTGAAACAGCAATACTAAATCAACTTCAAACTGGCTTAGTAGTCGCTCACGACGCTACAAATAAAACCTTGCTTTGTCATATTCTCGGTTTACCATCAGAAAATTTCTGGAATTTCCGTCAAGGAAATGGCGCAATCAGCGTTATCGATTACCCTTCTGGACTCAACGGTTTACCAGTAATGCAAGCAATGAATATCACCACTCACTTAGGTGGAGGTGTACTCGATAAAACCGCAGCCGGCGCACTTTAAGTTAGGAGTAGAGACGCGATTCATCCCGTCTGTATAGAGTTATGAGTGAGGAATAAAGTTAGGAGTAATAAGCAAGAAGTAAATAATTCCACTCCTCTTAACTCCTAACAGACGTTCCACGGTCACGTCTCTACCTAAGTACAGACGTTCCACGGTCACGTCTCTACCTAACTTCGCGCTTTTTAACTCGTAACTCAAAATTTTTATGACTGAACTGCTGCAACAAGTAAGAATTATCGACCCAGTTTCTGAAACTGACCAAATAGCTGATGTGTTGATTGCTGATGGTTATATCAGTTCCGTCGCAGAAACTATTTCTGATGTTAGTGCCGATACTCAAATCAGAGATTGTCGAGGATTAATTTTAGGATCTGGGTTGGTAGATTTATATAGTCACTCATCTGAACCTGGGTTTGAAGAACGGGAAACTATTTCCTCTTTGTTACAAGCTGCTGCTGCTGGTGGCTTTACAAGAATTAACCTTTTACCCGATACATCTCCACCGATTGATAACCCAACTGTGGTAAAGCAGTTGTTGCACATGGGGGGACAAGGAGGACAAGGGAGACAAGGGAGACAAGGGGAACAAGGGGAACAAGGAAGAATTTCTCCCCCCTCCCCCCCTCCCCCCCTCCTCCCCTCCTCCCCTCCCCCTCTCCTCCACCTCTGGGGTGCTATCACTCAGGGTGTTGCGGGGAAGCAGATGACCGAATTGGCTTATTTAGCGGCTTCTGGGGTGGTTGGTTTTGCTGATGGCGGAAACTTGGAAAATTTGGGGCTGATGCGGCGAGTGTTAGAATATCTCCAGCCTTTGAAAAAACCGATCGCTTTTTGGTGTTGCGATCGCCTTCTTATGTCTAATGGTGTCATGCGCGAAGGACAAGACTCTATTCGTCTAGGTTTACCAGGAAATCCCGCTATTTCTGAAACTGCCGCCATCGCTTCAGTGCTGGAATTAGTCGCCGCAATCGGTACCCCTGTCCATATTATGCGCGTTTCCACGGCTCGCAGTGTCGAACTTATCGCCTCAGCAAAGTCTCAAGGCTTACCCGTCACCGCCAGCACTACTTGGATGCACCTTTTACTTGACACTAAGGCAATTAAGAGTTATAATACGAGCCTGCGTTTAGAACCACCTTTAGGAAATCCTAGCGATTTAAAAGCTTTGCGTGCAGGTGTGCGGATGGGAATTGTGGATGCGATCGCTATTGACCATACACCGCATACTTATGAAGAAAAGGTGCAAGCGTTTGCGGAAGCTTTACCAGGGGCAATTGGTTTAGAGTTAGCGTTACCGCTGTTGTGGCAATATTTGGTAGAAAGCGGTGAATTTACAGCTTTGGAATTATGGAAAGCTTTGAGTAATCGTCCTGCGGAGTGTTTAGGACAGAAAATGAGTGCGATCGCTCCTAATAAAAAAGCAGAATTAACTTTATTTAACCCCCAAGAAAGCTGGAAAGTCAACACCGAAAATCTCTACAGTTTATCTAGTAATACACCTTGGTTAGGGCAACAGTTAACAGGTCGAGTAATACAAACTTGGTGTTAATTGTGATTCTCACCTCGATAAATAAATGGTTCAACAGAGCGAACAGATATGTTATGTCAGCAAAAGATAAATTTCACAATGTTGTAAAATTAGGGTTACAAAAAGATGGCTAGACTATAGCGTTTCCTAGTTTGCTGAGGTACAAATTTATCTGCGTCCATCGGCGTTTATCTATCTTCCGAAGCGGTTAATTCAATATTCTGTATCAATTGCGATCGCTAATTTATGACATCGAAAATGAGGTGATTGTCAGATGGTTAAATTAGACGAATATAGAGTATATATTAAACTAACATAAAGCAAAAATCAATGACAACTCTTAACGCTCGTAATTTCTCCCTAGACGATGTTCAACGTCTTTTCGGCTTTCAAGAACAGTACGCTGATTCATTCACCCCGTTGTTATCGCTAGAACCGCTAACAGAATTGGAAGAGCAGGAACTTGTACAAATACGAAATGACTTTCGCCGTTATCTAACAGCTGGTAAAGTTTCCGAAGGGCAAGTAAAGTTTCTTGTAGTTGCACCTTTAATGCGATTAGCTGGCTTTTATCGCTATCCTATCGAAATTCTTCTAGAAGAAGATATAGCGGAAATTGAAATCGAAGATGAAGATATCAAAATTAAAGGTAGATTCGATATCTTAGCTGTAAGTAAAGCTAAACGCACAAAAGCCAATACTTACTTTTGGATATTGTTGATTGAATCGAAAAATAGTCAGGTTGATATATTAACAGGTTTATCTCAGTTGCTAACATACGCTTATAAAACTTTAGAGCATCAAGAATCTGTTTGGGGCTTAATCACAAATGGTAGAAGCTATTTGTTTGTGAATATAAAACACGGAAATCCCTCAAATTATTATTTGATGCCAGAATTAAATTTAATGGAAAAAGAGCGTTCAAATCAGTTACTACAAGTTCTCAAAGCAATTTGTCAGTTATAGCAATAAAATATAATTCATGATGAAATTGCTTTTACTGAAGAATACGTGGATGATACAACCATACATCGCTATCGTGCAGTAAGAATGTGGGAGCAAGATTCAAGCTTATTTTTGACCAATTCGGCATTGTTACCGTTAGCACCTTTGTGTCGAACTGATTCCCCGCGAGATTTATTATCGCAGGTTGCTCATCAGGAAGTCGCTAAAATTTCAGATAGGGAGACAAGGCAAAATACAGCAGCCTACACCGAGATTTTAGCAGGTTTGCGGTTTGAAAAGGGTTTGATTCGTCAGTTATTAAGTGAGGATATTATGCAGGAATCAGTTATTTACCAGGATATTTTGCAGAAAGGTGAGCAGAAGGGTGAACAAAAGGAAGCTTTTCGCTTTTTAACTCGACAGTTAAATCGACGCTTTGGTGAGATAGATTCATCAATAATTGAGCGTATCAGAATATTATCTACGGAAGAATTAGAAGCGTTGGGGGAAGAATTTTTAAGTTTTTCAAATGTATCTGATTTAGTTACTTGGCTTGAGCAAAATACAAGCAGTTAAGTAATCGTAGGTAAAATGTTGGGTTACGATGCATTAAAGATTATTGATTAAATTTACAGATGCTTGTGCGTCTTCAGCCAACCTACGTATTCAGATTTTGACACCACAAGTTTTTCTCAATCGGTATTTTCCTGATATGCTATAATTCCGAAACTGACAAATCTTGTGTTTAGGGGGTGTTCTACCCATAAAATATAATTGATGAGGAAGAATTATATGATGGAAACAGATATTTTAATCAAAGTCACAGCAGAAGGTCAATTAGAACTTCCCGCAGAGATTCAGGCAAAGCTGAGTCCTGGCGATGAATATATGGTATCAATTACAGAGGCGGAAATTGTTCTCAAAAAAGTCCGCAAACCACTGACTTGGAACGAGTTATCGCAAATATTAGAGGAATCCGAACCAGACCCTAATCAACCTTCATTAGAAGAAATTAGTGAAATTGTCAAGGAAGTACGACGGGAAAGACGTTCTAAAGCATGAGGATTGTATTAGATGTCAATGTTTGGATTTCCGGTTTACTTTGGGTAGGAGTTCCGGGTCGGATTTTTGATTTAGCGTCAGCTCACCAAATTACTATTTTTGTTTCTGAACCGATACGCGAAGATATAAAAGAAATACTAGAGCGTAAAAAGCTTCAGACGAAAATACAGTCTTTGGGTGTAACTGTAGAAGATTTGCTTGCTGTAGTAGGAGAGTTGTCAGAATCGTGTTCAACAGAAGTTGTAGATGTTCCTCAATTACGCGACCCAGATGATATTGTGATTATAGAAACGGCTTTAGCTGCTAATGCTGAAGTTATTATTACTGGTGATTTAGATTTACTAGTTTTGATGGAATTTAACGGTATTCAGATTTTGACACCACAAGTTTTTCTCAATCGGTATTTTCCTGATATGCTCTAATTCCGAAACTGACAAATCTTGTGTGTTGCTGCCTAACCCACCCTGCAATAAATTGATTGCTCATAGCTCAAGTCTACTAAAGTAGACTAGGTATGCTTTTTAGTCTACTTTAGTAGACTTATGCTGTAAGAATTGGGAATTAATTCCCAAGCGGGAGGAAAACGAAGGGACAAGATTTTGAAGACTTTTGTCAATACTTCGTGGGTAATGACTTGATTGTGAATCTTTACAATTTACTGTAAGCCTTATATGTTATACTTTACAAGTCTCGGCGCGAGAGAAGACCGGGCACACAAACCCAACCCCCACCAAAGTCATTATGCTCTCCCTCCCCTCTAGCTAATGTTGCAGGAAGATGTCCTTCGGGAGCATGAATATCAAAAGTGAGGTCTGTGTAGTGGAGCCATTTCGCACCCATCGTCGTTACGGCTTCTTCTTGGAATCCCAGCTTTTTATTAATATTCTCTAAATATTCTACGATATTCTTCTGTATAACTGTCTCATACGTTCGCCAGCCGACGATATCGCCTAACTTTGTGTAGTCTTGAGCTACACTTTCCCAAATGCGCTTCTGCACACTAAACCCAAAGCGCCCATCACTGTATTTTACCCACAGTTGGTCAATGGTGCGTAGGTCAGCGGAAGGAAAGTTTTTAATCGATTCGGGATCAAGCCAGAGTTTTTGTTCTCTGTCAGCGGTTTTGAGCATCACTGCGAGAGTTTCTTTATCTGCTTCTTCCCACTCTCCAGCTTTGAGTAAATCGCGCAACCGCGTATAGTCTATACCCTTCTCAGAACTGAGATCATTATTCTGCTGAGTTGGTTTTACAGATATTGTTTGAATAGATTGTTGTTCTTGTCGCTGTTTCTTGGCTTCTTCTTGTTCTTGTTTCTGGTACTCTGCTTGTTTTCTGGTTAAAAGTGGTGCTTCAATTCGCCCTACATCTTCATCGTTGAGTCCTAAAGACTGCTGAAACTGTTTTAATCCATTGCGGACATATTCATCTAGCGGGTATTGCACTTTAACAGCTTTTGCAAATTCCTGCTCATAATACCGCAGGCTATTTTCATACTCTTCTTTTTCTTGTTGTTTCTGTATCTGAACCTGTTTTCGATATTCCGCTTTTTTAGCAGATGCAATCTCTAATTCAATTGGTGCTATATCCTCATCTCTAAGATCTAAAATATCCTGCTGATAATCCTTCAGTATCTTACGAGTATGTTCATCTACTGAATATTTTTGCTCAACTACCTCAACAAAAGCTTCTTTGTAACTTTCTAAATTTGCAAAGCGTCTGCGTAAAGGTTCTAATACTTCGTTTTCTATTTGCTCGGCTTTTTCATCTGTAATTTTAAATGTTTTCCGTTTCGGCTTTAAGATTAAGTAGGAAAGTTTACTAAGTTCACCATTTTGGGCATATTGTTCAACAAGTTTGCGATACTCTGCTTCTGGATTCTTGGGAGCATGTGCCAGTAGAATATTAAAGCCTTCCCTATCCAGAATGATAACTGGTGTCATTTTAGGCTTTACCGCTTGAACTTTTGCCTTAGCGTAAGCGTGCAGTTCCTGTACATGAATATTGCCATCGTTGTCAGTGTCTGCTGCACCTGTCTCAATTCCCTCAACTAAATACTGAGTATAGAGCGAAAGCGGTAAACCTTCTTGCTCAAATGAAGTTTGAGTTGCACTACTAGATGTGAGAATAACTCGTCCCTCTGCACCTAGTTGCTTTTTGATATCGACACCAACACTTTTTGTCTTCCAACCTTGAGCGATCGCACCACTGTAGCAAGCATCTAAAATCAATACTTGTCGTTTAGCATAGCAGTTATTTGATTGTCCTTGAATAAAATTTGCGTCTACAGCAGTAGCTTCAAAGTCGTCTTTAGTTGTAATCCGAGTTGTTAAATAAAGATGACCATCATCATTAGTAATACCATGACCAGAGAAAAATAATAATACTAAGTCATCTTTTGCAGCTTGTTTAAATAGCTTTTGAATTGCCCTCCGCATTTCGCTATCAGTGGGATTAAGCAGCGGTTCGACTTGATCAAAATCTCCCAGACTTGGGTTTTGCAAAACTCGCTGCATAGCTTCCACATCATTGAGAGCAGATGATAAAGGAGGGATACCTTCACCATACTTACTGACTCCAATCAGTAGCGCTATCTTCTTAGGCATTTGCTCCACCACCCATTGCAGCCAAAAGGTCTTTTGCTATTCTCTCACTTTCTAGTAGCTCTTTTCGGCTTTTTGCTTCAATGTTGACTTCTTTATCGCCAACTTTGATATTAATTTTTATTGGCTTGTCTGCCAAGCGATCGCCCAAAAAACCTAAAAAGCTTTTGACATTCTTCATGCTCACTTCAGCCGTCAGCACTCCGATTAAAGTGGCAAAACCTGGTTTGCTTCCCGCTTCTGGGTTCAAATCTTCGGTGCGATCTGCCTTCTCAACTTCATCCAACTTCCGGATTTCCTGTAGCAGCTTCTTCGCTAGCTGTTGCCGTCTCTGGTCATCTAATTCTGGATCGTCAACGGCAAAGGTGAATTTTATAATCGGTTCGTCTGTCATTTTAACTTTTAAAGTCCCGTCATCTACATAGTAATAGATTACACTTTCAGATTTGACGATTCCGGCCAGAAAAAAGATCGTCTTCAAGCGTTCGCATGTCGATTGAATTTATACTAACGCCAAAATTCCTCAACTATATGAAGATAGACCTAACGCCCTTTTATTACTCTTGCCAGATAAAATTTGAAACCCTATTTTCAGTTCGGAATGCGATCGCCAGAGCGATAAATAATAATCAGAGCGATCGCATGTTCGTTAAAAGTAAGCTGAAAATTAAACAGCTACCAGATTATTTAGCTGCGATTCACACTCTTGAAAGACATAATTAACAGCAGCAAATAGTTTATCTATTTCTTGAATGCTGTAAAAAGTAGCATTTCTAGTAAACACATCTTTTTCCAGCTTACCAAACTGCCAGCGTTCACCATTAGAAACAATACCAAAGACAATTATTTCCAACTCTCCATTAAGTCTTTGGGCAGCAATCATTTCTGCTAAACATTGTGCCCAACCAGTTTCAAAGTTATCCTGCTTTGCTTCTACTAAGATAAAATAAGGCTTGTCAAATACAACTTTCCCTAAATGAGACTTTTTCGCCAGAATATATTCCGGAAAACCTGTTAATCTATTATCAAAAGTGAGTGCTTGATGACTCCATAAAATAAAATTTTTGAGATATTGCTTCCAAACTTCTTTGATAACTGGATAAATCAGATTTTCGCAAATAGCAGATTCCGAATTATCAACAACTCCCTCCCGCATCACTAATTCTAAATCTTCTCTAAAATAATTAGAGACATTAAACGCAGTCTCCACAATGAAATTCGCTTCAGTATAAATAACCTGAAACTCTTTCAGAACTTCACCGATAATTTTGTAACTACTGAAAGCCATATAAACTCCTATTAAATAACTTCACTTAGGTTGATATAAAGCCTCACCCGTATTAGCATCAAAGACAAATAATTGATGCATATCCAATTCTAAAGTCAAGCGATCGCCTGAACGCAAACGCACATCCGCACCCCCTTGCACATTTACCAAAACCCCCGGAGAACCAACTAAATCACCCCTAATCAAAGTCTCCCTTCCCAAAGGTTCCACCACCTTCACCTCAACCTCTAACTCTCCTTCTTGGCGTTCTTCTCCTGTCGGAGACGCTGCGCGAAGGCGTCTTGGCGGTTCGTTAAGATAAACATATTCCGGACGTATCCCCAAATCAAAACCTTGCCCTTGGTGCGGCTTTAAACTCTGCCTGATATCATCCGAAACAGGCAACAACTGCCCACCCACATTAAAAGCATTATCCTGAAACAAAGAGGGCAAAATATTCATCGGTGGACTACCTAAAAAAGTTGCTACCATCCGATTCGCAGGACGCGCATAAATACTTTGTGGATCGCCAATTTGTTGAATTCGTCCTTGATTTAGCACCACAATCTTATCAGCCAAAGTCATCGCTTCAACTTGATCGTGAGTTACATAAACCGTCGTAATTCCCAACTTTTGATGTAGCAGCTTCAACTCAGCCCTAGTATCATCTCGCAACTGGGCATCTAAATTAGATAAAGGTTCATCAAGTAAAAAAACTTGAGGTTCACGAGCGATCGCTCTACCTAATGCTACCCGTTGTTGTTGTCCCCCGGAAAGCTGTTTTGGTTTGCGATCTAGCAAATGTTCCAGAGAAAGCGATCGCGCTACCGTCAAAACCCTATCTTGAATCGTCTTTGGGTTAACTTTCCGCATCTGTAACCCAAAAGCGATATTTTGCGCTACCGTCATATGCGGATATAGCGCGTAATTTTGGAAAACCATCGCTACATCCCGCTGTCTTGCCGGGATATTGTTTACCAAGCGATCGCCGATAAACAGTTTACCAGAAGTTGCAGATTCCAAGCCAGCGATCGTCCGCAAAATTGTAGACTTACCACAACCCGATGGTCCCACCAAAACCCAAAATTCACCATGAGGAATTTCAAAGGAAATATCCTCGATAGCGGTAACGTTGTTAAACCTACGTTTTATGTCTTCTAGACGAACATTTGCCATTGAATTTAAAAGTGATAATTTTTACTCAAGCAATGCTATAAAATCATAAGATTGAAATTTCAGCATCGCGTAATATTTTGCGTAGCAATCATGCAGCCAATAGTTTTACCAGCATGAATAGGAATAGTTGCTACGCGTCCATCTTCATGTTCCATGCGTACATGACTGCCTTTTTGACGCACCACTAGAAAGCCTACTTTTTCCAAAGTGCGAATAACTGCGTCTCCCGTTAAAACAGGTAGTTTTGGCATCAAATAACTACTTTTTGAATACCGACAAATTCCGGTATATTTTCATCAGTTTCGACTTCCAAACATAATTCAATTACTTCTTTCATATTCACCATCAACTCGTAAGATTGTTTCTCCTTGGCTATAACAAGCTTTTAGATAAGGAACTTCCCCAATATAATATCCATCTTCATCACGCTCAATGATGATGTAAAATTCGCGTTTGCTGGTATTTCTTGTCATAGTTGTATTTACCCGTGTTTATTTTGCATTAGTCCAAGCGGGATGAGAAAATAAAGAAGCAATTACACGCACCCCACGCAATTGATTGGAAAGTGGTAAATGACCTTTAGGTGCGGTTAAATCCCAGGTAAACTCGTTAGGATAACGTGTCCAACTGTTGCCATTTTTCCAGCCAATTTTTGACCAAAAGTTTTCCCAATTTTTACTTAAACTCAACCAAATTTCTCGCTGGACTGAAAAGCCAAATTTGCCTTCAGAGTGGACTAACCACAGATGATTAATTGTGTGTAAGTCAGTGGTGGAAAAATTTTCTACTTCGGTAAAATACAACCATTTTCTTTGAACAGCCGTTAATCCTGCCACTTCACACATTTTTTGCAAGGTCAAGCGATCAGCTGCTTGAAAGTCTTGGACGGCAAGTAGCTGTTGCAAAGAATTGTAATCAATCCCGCACTCCGATTTTAGAGGTACAATTCCTTCAGGGAAACACGAAAGCAGAAATTCTTTTGCCTTGGGTGCATTAGACTTATAGAGGACTTGGTAGACATTGCCATCAATCCAAGTCGCTTTAGCCTCACGACGTTTTAGTAAAAACTCCATCAACACGTTCAACCCTTCATCACCGAGGTCTGATAGCTGCAAAATCAGTTGTTGTTGGACAGCAATAGACCCAGCGATTAACTGTTGAAAGAGAAGGTCGATGTCATTAGCAGTGCCTGGTACAATCATTGGGTCTGTCATGCAATTTCCGGAGTGTTAGCGTAATAGAGCGATCGCATTGCCCCATGCATTCTGTAAGCTGAAGCATTGATAGCGAAATGTAGTTTACTATTTTTGAGCGTACAAAAAGCAATGGTTTGACTGAATCCCTTGTCTTTGTTCCCAATACTTCATACGTGAAATAATGGTAAATTTTGCACCTCATAAATGGATGAAAACAAGACACAGTAACATCTGCCGTCACTCTCAACAACGATTTTCTGACTTTTAACGGCAGCGTATCTATTAGGAGTGTGTAATATATGTACGACAAGATTACCCCCCCCACAACCGGAGCAAAAATCTCCTTTTCTAACACTGAACCGATTGTGCCTGATAATCCAATTATCCCTTTTATTCGCGGCGATGGCACAGGAATAGATATTTGGCCCGCAGCTCAAAAGGTACTTGATGCTGCGGTAGAGGTAGCATACAAAGGTACGCGTAAAATTAGCTGGTTTAAGGTTTACGCGGGTGATGAAGCTTGCGAATTATACGGAACATATCAGTATTTACCCGAAGATACTCTCACCGCGATTCAAGAATATGGTGTGGCGATCAAGGGACCTTTGACAACTCCCATCGGCGGCGGAATTCGTTCTTTAAACGTGGCATTGCGCCAAATTTTTGACCTTTACACCTGCGTGCGTCCTTGCCGTTATTATGCTGGTACGCCCTCACCACACAAAAATCCCGAAAAACTCGATGTGATTATTTATCGAGAAAATACGGAGGATATATATTTGGGTATTGAGTGGCAACAAGGAAGCGAAATAGGCGATCGCTTGATCAAAATCCTCAACGAAGAATTGATCCCCGCCACCCCAGAACACGGTAAAAAGCGAATTCCCCTCGATTCGGGTATTGGCATCAAACCCATCAGCAAAAAGGGTTCCCAGCGCCTTGTCCGCCGTGCGATGAAACATGCCTTGCTTTTGCCGAAAAATAAGCAAATGGTGACTTTGGTGCATAAAGGCAACATCATGAAGTACACCGAAGGCGCTTTTCGTGATTGGGGTTATGAATTAGTACAGAGCGAGTTTCGCAACGAGTGTGTCACCGAGCGGGAATCTTGGATTTTGAGCAATAAAGAGAAAAATCCCAACATCAGCTTAGAAGAAAATGCCCGGATGATCGATCCTGGGTATGATGGTTTGACTGAACAGAAGAAAGGGGAAATTGTCAAGGAAGTTGAAACAGTTCTTAATGAGATTTGGGAAAGTCACGGCAGCGGCAAGTGGAAAGATAAGGTGATGGTGAACGATCGCATTGCTGACAGTATTTTTCAACAAATCCAAACTCGACCAGATGAGTATTCGATTTTGGCGACAATGAACTTGAATGGCGATTATCTGTCTGATGCAGCAGCAGCGATCGTTGGTGGATTGGGGATGGGACCTGGGGCAAATATTGGCGATGCTTGTGCGATATTTGAAGCTACCCACGGTACTGCACCAAAACACGCCGGTTTGGATCGAATTAATCCCGGTTCGGTGATATTGTCGGGGGTGATGATGTTGGAATATATGGGTTGGCAAGAAGCAGCGGACTTGATAAAGAAAGGATTGGGAAATGCGATCGCTCAAAGTCAAGTTACCTATGATTTAGCGCGGATGCTAGAACCCCCGGTTGAAGCGTTGAAGTGTTCGGAGTTTGCCGAAGCGATAATTAAGCAGTTTAAATAGCCCTCAGACTGGAAGTCTGGACGCCACATGCTTTAAGCCGGGAAACCCGTCCAACGCAGTGGCTCGGCTACAAGAACAAAGCCCGCCTTGTCTACGACACGCTACGCGAACGCGGGCTAATAATTTGGTAGGGTGCGTTATGCTTTGCCATAACGCACCTTTTTAGTCAGTATTATTAACGTCTGGCTGTTCATCAGTTGCTTCATTTGCTGATTGTTCAGGAGGTTTTTCTTGGGACATACTATCTAATAAACCAGCAGTTTTTAGCAGATTTCTAAGCAAACCTATTTTCAAGTCTTTATTACCGTCAATTGGTATACAAATTCGCGATAAAATTCCAGGTTTGCCATAGATATGATGACTACCTTGAACTCGCAATAATATCCAACCGTTAGCTTCTAAGAGCTTTGCTAACTTTTTGCCAGACATCGAGTTCATACGGCAATTTCTATAATTCTAGATTGATCGGTCCTTTCCAGATTTTCAATATCAACCGATAAACAACCTTCTACAGCTTCATAAATATTCTGTAGCAATTCTTCAAAAGTCTCTCCTTGAGTGGCACAACCTGGAATAGCAGGCACTTCAGCCCAATATCCGCCTTCTTCAGCCTCATGAATGATAACTTTAAGTTTCATGTATAGTATTCCTTCACGCTCTGGTTTGATTGTCTCTTAATTCACTGTATAAATGCGCTAGAAAGGTAACAGTACTTAAAAAAGGCGGACAAAAAGTTAAGGGAGTCTACGTCCAGGAAATTATTAAGCTATTAAATTTAGAAGAGTGGAGCCATCGCCCAAAGTCAAGTTATATAATATCCTTTTAATTAACAGTAATAAAAACCTACCTACCGTCGTAGAGACGTTCCGCCGGAACGTCTTTACATTATAAGTAATTTATCGGACATGATATTACTTAACGGCTTTGCAAGAGCGCACTCTACACCATTTGCGAGAGGTATTCTTTGCTCAAATTTCATTCCCTCACCGCTAATCGTAAAATTTGTGAGAGTCAAAAGTTAAATTTTATAATTATTCGGGAATACTAAGCTATTAAACCTTAAGAACCATATCGGGTTTTGGATATTTGAAGGCTCACTTATGAAAAAGATTGCTAACTCAATAATCATCGGAATCATCCTCCTTGGACTTTGCAGTTGTAACTCAGTCAAATCGACTGATCAAACAAATTCTAATCAAGTTACCAACCAAACTGATTCTCAAGTCCAACAAATTATCAAAATTGGTTCTTCCAGTTCAACGGTAACTGTTTTAAAGCTTTTAGCACAAGCTTATCAATCCCAAAATAAAACTGTCAAAATTGAGTTTATCTCCAACAGCCAATCGGAAGGTGCGATCGCAGCCCTAAAAAACGATATTATTGATGTCGCTGGTAGCAGTCGCCAACTCAAACCAGAAGATGATAACAGTGAAGTTCAATATCGTGAACTGGCAAAAGATTTGTTAATTGTCGCTACTAATAACAGTGTTAAAGGTGTTACCAACTTGTCAACCAAGCAATTAAAAGCAATTTACAAAGGTGACATCACAAATTGGCGAGAATTAGGCGGTGCTAATGCAGATGTTGTAGTATTGGATAGACCCGAAGACGAGTCAGCAAAAAAGTTATTGCGAAAATATTATTTGGGAGAAGAGAAGACCACAACTAAAGCGGTGATTTTAAACAAAGAAGGAGAGTTAATCGAAACCTTATCAAAAGTATTACCCCTACCCAGAACCAGAAATTCAAAATGCTCAAAAAGAAGCTGATATTGAATATTTAACAGAAGATTTGCCTAAAATGTTGACTTCCATGAAAATTGGAGCCGATCGCATTCGGGAAATTGTCCTCAGTTTGCGAATCTTCTCTCGTTTGGATGAAGCCGAGTTTAAAACCGCTGATATCCATGAAGGGATTGACAGTACCCTGTTAATTTTACAACACCGGCTCAAATTCCAAAGCGTAGATGCAAAGCAGCTTGTCGATAGACATCGCCCTCAAATTACAGTGATTAAAGAATATGGTGAAATACCTAAAATTCAGTGTTTTGCAGGACAATTGAATCAGGTATTTATGAACATCCTAGCAAATGCTATTGATGCTTTAGAAGAGGCTTTTCACAACGGGCTTTGTCCAGAACCTATAATTCGTATTTCTTCAACCCAGGTGAATGAAAATGCCGTTGTTTGTATTGCTGATAATGGCACAGGGATTCCAGAAGCAATCCAGTCACTTCTATTTGACCCCTTCTTCACCACTAAACCTGTTGGTAAAGGGACTGGTATGGGATTATCAATTAGCTACCAGATTATTACTGAAAAACATCGTGGCTCGTTACGGTGCATTTCATCACCGGGGCAAGGTACAGAATTTGTAATTACAATCCCGATTCGAGAAGTCGGAGTAGCAATTTTTGAGAAATCTTGACCTGTAAACGCCAAGAAGGTATGACATTTCTATAAGTAATTTAAATGAGCAAATTAAATAAATTAGTGCAGGAATTTCTCAAGCAACTCCCGGAAATTAGGAGTTAGGAATTACTGCCTCCTAACTCCTAAGAGCGAAAAATTAATTACTAATAGTAGCCTTCAACAAACTCAGCAAAATATCAATTGGAGTCAGATAAATTTCCTTAAAATCAATAGTCACTGTATTACTTTCTAGTTTTAAAAATCTCCAAATACTACCTGTCGTCACAACTCCATATATCGATTTAATTTGATTATCTTTGTTGAAGTTAAAAATTTGAGCAGCTAGCATTGCAGAAATACATTGCGGAATTGCAGCATTCAAATTCTCTTTCTTTGCCTCGACAATAACTGCTACAGGCGCTTCTATACTAAGTTGCTCGCTCGATTTGCTTATTAAAAAATCGCAAACTCCATTTAGTCCTTTTGTCGAGTCAACATTAAACTCAGTTCCCGAAAACAAACTGATTTCTGGATTATTTTCTTTTAAATCTCCTAATATTGGAGCAATCAAAAATTCCGAACGAGCTTTTTCTGTATTTATAGCAGTAGCTAGAGGTAAATTCCTTCGCAAGGTTTCATTTAGCCATGAGCTAGCAACTGTAGATTCACCCTGCAAGAATCCGCTAACTTCAACAATATTTAGGTTAAAGTTCTTTTTTAAAGCTTCAAGTGTGAAGTCACTATATGACATAAAAATTTTATGTATTAGATAGTTAAGATTACGAGTTGAATCACCAATATCTGTAATTTCGTCAGACTCCTAGCTGTTCTGTACCGTGAATTCTATTCACCAGATACAATCACTGCGACAAATCCCCAAACCTTTCTTGATACTGCCTCAACATCGCTTCCATTTCTGTTAGTCGCTGTTCTGCTTGTTCCGCTCGTTGGCGTTCTTGTTCTAATTGCTGCGAAATCTCAACATAGGAAAAAAACTTATTACCGTCGGGACGATAAATTTGTAACTCATCCCCAGACATATCAAACCGAATATTTAAGCGAGGACTAACCCAATTATCAATCGAACCAAGCGCATCCAAGCCAAATTCACCCCGCAGCCAGCCATCAAGCGTATTCTTTTCTGGATCATAAATATAATACTCTTCAATTCCGTAGCGCTCATAGAAGAGTAGCTTTTTATCCATATCAATTGAAGAATTACTTAGTGAGAGAATTTCAAACACTACCTGGGGAGGAATTCCCTCTTCTTCCCATTGTTTATAAGAACCTCTATCACCCTTGGGTCTACCAAAAGCTACCATGACATCAGGAGCAGTAACGATTGTATTGCGTCCTTCCACCGGATACCAAAATAAGTCCCCAGCGACAAATACATTGGGGTCATTAGTATACATCCAATTCAGGTTTTGCTGAATCGCTAAAATCCAGCGAAACTGCTTTGTATTATCTGCCATTGGCTTGCCATCACTTTCTGGGTAGATGACTGCTGATTGGTTTGGTGATTCAATTTGAGAAACCATAACCTCAGTAGACTTTTGCGCTTAATTTATTAAACCTAGCATAGACTAGGGTAAATACTTTTAAGTTATTTGGCAATCCTATGCCTTTAAAATATTATTTAACACTTCAATATCCAGTAACACTAACCTGTGATTCAGAAGGGGGATATGTAGCCAAAATTAAAGATTTGCTCACCCAAGGTGAAACCTTAGATGAGACAATGGCAAATATAAAGGATGGCAAAACTCCTGCATTGTCGTTTAGCAGTGTGAGCGCGATCGCAAAAATGTCAGCGGAAAATCAGCACATTGTGTCTTTGTTCGCGTAAAGCAACAAATTATCCACTTATGTGCTGCTGCCCAGCAACTCTGGAAGAATATCGCCTCTGGTTGTTTTTCAGCAAGCAAAGCACAATAGTAAGTAGCAGAAGAGCATTTACTGCTGATGGCTCTGGCACTTTCTTAACTTCCTGTCCTCCAACTATCGGATTAGGACAAGAACCATTGACACTCTGATTATGACCAACACCATTGCCACCAGACATAGTAGGGCATATGCTAGGGCTAGGGCTAGGAGGAGGAGGAGGAGCAGTCACACCAGTTTCTCCACCGCTGGAAATAAGAGTGCCTCTTGAACCGGAACTATCTCCACTATCTCCATTCAACAATAGAAATAAAAGCAGTCCTGCGAGAGGAATTCCTATTAACCAAGTCGGGAACTGATTACCAGAACCACCTGGAACCAAGGCATATCCTTCTCCCTCACCAGGAATATCAAAGCTTATCGCTTCTGGCTCCAAGGTGACTAGACCACCTAAAAAGGCATTTCCTTCTAAACCTTGCCCGTATAGCGAATCAAACTCATTCGGAATTCCAAAGTTCGGACGCCCAAATTCTCCTCCTGATGGTGAGAAGGGAACCGAAAGTATGTTTAAAATGCTGTCTTTGAGTGAATTCTCATTTCCTGCATTCAACGCTTCCAACCCTCTAGAGAAGTTACCCAAATAATACTGTGTCACCTCTTTTGACAAACCCAAAGATTGAATCTGCTGCTCAAGGTTGGGAATTTTGGAAACTTCTTCTAAAAGCAGGCGCCCGTAAGAATATTTTAAGTCCAGCAATCCACTGCGAAGACTGAGTGAGTTATTGTCTCCCGATAACGGTGACCAGTAGAAGTTCTTGGTTATCAATCCCAGATTTTCTACCGGAGTCCGAGCAACCTGTTGTCCCAAAACATACTGATAGCCATCCACAACGTTTTTGGCGTCATTTTGCCAAAAAGACGAATATGGAACTTCTCTTAGACGGGGATTGTTACCGTAGAAGTTGGAGAAATTACGGAAATTTTGCTCTCCACCGGCTGCACGCATCAGCAGGTTGGAGTAACTAGTATTGTTATTTTGTTCAACTAATTGTTGGAGTACCGATCCAGTCTTGTTGCAACTAGCTCCAAATCCTGTAAGACACCCAGGAATGCCTCGTATTCGACTGAGACTTTCCCCCGACAATTGGTACTGGAGATAATTTTGCTCCAATCCTGGTTGAACACCATAGCGTCCTATATTCAATTGAGCAGAAGCAGGCTGAATAACTGCTATTACTGCCAAGAATGAGAACGCAATTCTGTTTACGACTGACCTCAACACAATTAACCTCCACCAAATAAAATTGGACTTAACCTAACGGACTTGGCTAAAACCCAAGTTAGACGGCGAATTAATATTTATAGTGATTCCCGTACCCTTGAGTTCTCCCGAACTAAGGGGGTGGTACATCACCAAACTACGACTCGGTTGGTCAAACAGATAACCACGGCGCGAAGGCTGTATTTTCCCAGAGCGGACTAGGGATATAAATGTCTGCAAATACTTGCGTATACTGTCGCGGTTATTCCGGGTTGTATTTGTATAGTTATCAACAAGCGTCATGAAGAAATCTAAGCTACGGTCTTCTTGTCCTTCAATCAAACTACCCTGGTCAAGAAAAGAACTTGCTACCAGCTTTCCATCTATCTGTTGAACCTTTAAGATGGTGTAATAGCGTCCTTCCTTTTTTGGGTCATTTACATAACAAACCCACGAACCGTCACGACTTTGTTTAAAACCTTGCCGTGCCAGATAGGAAATTGGAGAATTACTTGGCTCGGTTGATGAAGGTAACAAACTCTCTACTGGATCAAAAGAGCAAATTTTCTGTGTTATTTTCTCAGGGGAAGCAGTCGGAGCCTCCTGTGAAAAAGCAATATCAGATACAGCAGCTACTGCATATATAGCAAAAGCTACTGCGCCAAAAAAGCGCACGAATATATTCATTGAAAAGCTCCGTTAGATAATCAGATCAAAACAGGGTGTAGCAGTACATAGCACTTCTCGGTTGGATACAGTACAAATAAAACCTCACTTCCGTAGCTTTATAAGCAGAGGGCTGTCCGGAATGGACGGTATGAGGTTTTATATACTTCACTCAACTCTTGAGCGCTATAAGCGGTATATATGGTGGTCTCTAGGAAAAAATGCGTATCATTAACAGAGAACACATAATAAACTTGATTCTGATAGCTGTAAAAATACCGAATTCCAGCTTCCTAACTTGACCTAAAATTCAAACGTTATATTCCCAATAATCGGGAAAATGAATTAATCTTCACAAAGTTGTTATGGCTACTTTACAAATCGATTTCATATTAATTTGCATTTAAATATAAAGTAAACTTTTAAGTCAGTATTGGTACTACTGCTTAATATTTGTTGTTTACATATTAATCTATTAAACAGAGGGTATAACCCCTCAACATCATCCTTAAGAGTGATACTTATCACTTACCTAAGAACATAATTATAGGTGTTTGTGTCCATACTGCGAAAAAGTACTAGGACTTACGCAAAACATAACGCGCATTTGCGGTAATTCATGAATTACCGCTACGCAAGAATAAGGTTTTCGTTCACATCTTGCGTAAGTCCTGAGTACTTAGTACAGTTTTGCGTAAGTTAGTAGCGTTTTTAACGCAAAGGAGCGCGGAGGTAAGCGCAGAGTGACGCAGAGTTTTTGTGATAAATTTTAGTCATGAATTAATGCTCTTCTGTCCTAGTTAAATATTCTTAAGGATATGTGTAACCATTAATGTTAACTCCACCATACTGTCCTGCTGACACGGGAGGAACTGTGAGATTAGACTGAGGTGATTTAGTTTCCGGCAAGCTGGTATTTAGATTTCCTACTTGGTTACTCGGCTGGACAGTACCTTGATTCGGAGCTTGGGGAAAGTAGGGTGCAATATTATTCGGTGGTGTATTAGTTCCCGGCGATACCGTTGATGATGGTGTTCCTACGCTGGGCAATGGCTGAACATTATTAAAATTACCGTAGTAATTTGGTGGCTGGTTGGTTACTATTGGCTGAGTGTAACTTGTCCCCAACTGAGAACTATTAGTGTAGAAATTTTGTGGCTGATTCGTGAGTGTTGGCTTTTGGTAACCCGTTGTAGAGATGGGAGCGTTGGGGTTTGTATTCAACTGAGTGTTTGTAGAGAAATCCTGATTGGGTAAATCGTTGGTGGGTAGCGATCGCTCAATAGTATTTGTCTGGTTAAAAGTAGTATTATTTAAACTCGACGGTTTCTGTGTCGATTCGTTGATTGCTGTTTGTAAAGCGCTGATTGCGGCAGGATTTTGATTATTGTTAATTTGATTAGCCGAGCCAATCCCTAAGTTAGAGGAACTTCCTGCTATACCTGGTTGAGACGATGTATTTGAGGATTTGACACCAAATAACTGGCTACCACTATTAGCAGTCCCGGCTTGCAATAAACTTTCTGCTTGTGCCACAAAAGGATTTGTCACCTTTGCAGCAGGTACATTATTAACTATCCCCACAGGATTTGACTTAGCATTTTTAGCAGCTTCTTGCTGTTTGCTAATTAAATCATCTAATAAGCTTTTGCTCTCATTATCTTGACTTTTTTCTTTTCGTATGCTGGGTGCTATTAGCAAATTTGATTGTTTAGCGTCATTAATCAGCACTGGTAAATTATCAATATCAGCTGCGATCGCTCTATCTTCATCTGAAAGAGATGAGTCAGGAGGCTTCTGTGCAGCAGGTTGCTTATTATTTTGCAAAAACGTTAAAAAATCTGGATTTGCCCAATATTCTCGAATTCCCAGCCCTAGCACAGATAAAAATATAGCTGTTCCCCAAAAAGCCGGTCGCCCTAAATTCCATAATCTGGCTCTGAGGTAACGTAAGTAAGCGGGGGGATAACGCTGGGGTGACATGGGGACTCGAATCCTTGAATTTACATTTACTACAAAAAGCGCAAAACGTTACACAAATTCAAAACTGAGCTTTCCTAGAGCATTCAGACTAAGGCGTAGAAATTTTCACTTTTGAAGTTGTATTGCAATTTAATCCTAACCTTTCCACAGTCCTAGCGTCATTAATAATCTAGATGCATTCGGTGAGAAACTGTACTTTTTTTCACCTTCTCCTTTTTCTACGCCTTGGTTACTTTGGATAAGTAGGTTGGCTCAAATAAACCTAACTATGTAACGAAATGTAAAAAGCTCCAAACCCTTGGGATACCTTCTCCTGTCGGAGACGCTTCGCGAACACTTAGCTTCTCTACGAGACGCTACCGCACAAATTTTCATCAGATTCTTTGAGGTTAAAATCAACACCTTCGTAAATATCAGCGATCGCTATTTCCAAATCAACAGAGGAAAAGGTAATTTTTGCATCTTCTGTTTCAAATTCTCGAAGTAGCCATTGTGCCTCTCCAGTTTTACTATATTGCTCTATCTGAAGCTCATATTGATTAATTAAAACATATTCTTTAAACTCAGGAATTGAGCGATAATAACGAAACTTATCTGTATGATCGTAATTTTGGGTTGATTTTGATAGTACTTCCACAATTAACACGGGATTTGTAATCGTATCCGTCCGATTGTTGTGCAAAGCAGGATTTCCCGAAATCACCATTACATCTGGGTAAGTATATCGTTGGTAGCGCGGAATCCACAGACGCAGATCGCTCATAAAAGCCTCTTTGTTTTTGCCACGTAGTAAAAACTTCAAAGAAGCATATACATTTCCGCAAATACGATTATGATTTATTGATGCTCCAGTCATCGGTACAATTTCTCCATTGTGATATTCACTTTTAAATTCCGCAGC
This sequence comes from Tolypothrix brevis GSE-NOS-MK-07-07A, assembly GCA_019358985.1. Taxonomy (GTDB): domain Bacteria; phylum Cyanobacteriota; class Cyanobacteriia; order Cyanobacteriales; family Nostocaceae; genus Hassallia; species Hassallia brevis. Next base: position 59,258 of record JAHHIJ010000033.1, read on the forward strand.
TTCTTCTACTGCTAAATATTCTTCTGGGGTGTAATAACGCTGTTGAGTTTGCATTTTCTTTACCTCTTAATTTTTAGGTTAGTAAGTTACAAATCGCGCTGTACGGGTAGGGTATCCCCATCGTTGCTAACTCTTGCAAACAAAGCCCGATAAACAGGTTCACCCCTCGACAGCACATATTCTTCCCTTTCTGTAGAGACTGGTAGCGGGTTTTCGGCTAGCCATTCTTCAGCATGTTGTCTAATAAAAGCTGGATTTTCGCTAAAGCGATCGCACATTTCTTCAGCTACAAACTGAATATCTGATTGCAAAAATACCGTTCCCCCTAGCGCAAGATAATTTGCCAATTCGGCGACTAATTCTGGTTGTACAACTCGTCTTTTAGCGTGACGGTTTTTAAACCACGGATCGGGAAATTGAATTGTGACGCGCTGTAGACTTTTATTAGGCAAAGAAGATAAAAGCGTCTGTGCCGAATTATTTACATTACAAAATAAATAATGCAGATTAATTAAACCCAACTCATCAAGCAATTTATTCGCGTCAATTACCAAAGGTTCGCGAATTTCCAAACCGAGAAAATTCCAGTTAATTTCTAACTGTGCCATACTCAACAAAAATCGTCCCCGTGCAGAACCAATATCTAAATGAAGGGGTTGGTTTAGCTGGGCATAAACTTTTTCCCATTCTACAGGATTTGCTGGTGTTTGATACTTGTTTGCTAGTGGGTTTACATGTTGACGGACTCGCACAGATGCCAAAATTAACTCTCCTTTAACTTAAGACATTAAAATAATACTTAAGGATGAAGAATAAATCATATCTTATTTTTTTTGGCATAGTTCGTAGTTTGTAGAATAATAGACAACCGATGTAGAAATTAAATATGCGTTATCCAGAACCCCTAGAGACGTAGTAGTGCTACGTCTCTACATTTTGTTCACGTCTATGTCTAATCAACAACCACCAATTATCACGCTCCCTAATTTGTATATAAATATTAAGCGGGATCGGTTCTACGCAGGAAGACAAAGCAAAGGTTATACTTTTTTCAAAAGAGCTTTTTTAGTTTGTTTTTAACATTATACTTACTCCAATGACCCTAAATTTTCGTTTTGCCGTAGTTAGCGACTTACACCTTGCACTTCCTCACACAATCTGGAATCATCCTAGCCGTTTTCATTTGGTGGAAGTTGGCATCCCCGCTTTTGAAAGTGTACTAGAACACTTAACACAACTGAATTTAGATTTCCTCCTACTTCCAGGAGATTTAACCCAACACGGTGAACCAGAAAATCATATTTGGTTGCAAAAACGTTTGGCTAAGTTACCTTTTCCAGTCTACGTTGTTCCTGGCAATCATGATGTTCCTGTCCTCATAGCAGATGAACAATCAATTGGTTTTGCCGATTTTCCACTTTATTATCGCAAGTTTGGTTATGGCGATCGCGAAGAACTTTACTACACTTGTCAGTTGTTACCTGGAGTCAGACTTATTGGTCTAAATTCTAACTTTTTTAATGACCAAGGTGAGCAGATAGGGCATTTAGATATCCAACAATTAAATTGGTTAGAAGAGGTGTTAGAAACTGCAAATGATGAATTAGTATTGGTAATGGTGCATCACAATGTTGTTGAGCATTTGCCTAACCAATCGCATCACCCAATGGCAAATCGCTATATGTTGAAAAATGCGCCACAATTGTTGCAGATACTAAAGCGCTATAAAGTTAATTTAGTATTTACAGGACATTTGCACGTTCAGGATGTTGCTTACTCAGACGGTGTATACGATATCACCACAGGTTCTTTAGTCAGCTATCCACATCCATATCGCGTATTAGAGTTTCATCGGGATAATCACGGAAGAGATTGGTTGCAAATTGCCTCTCATCGAGTGGAATCAGTACCGGATTTCCCGACACTGCAAGAAACCTCACGAAAATGGATGGGCGATCGCTCTGGTTCCTTTTTACTGAAACTGCTAACTTTGCCTCCGTTAAATTTACCATCAGCCCAAGCAGAAGAATTAGCCCCGAATTTGCGGGACTTTTGGGCAAATATTGCCGCCGGCGATGCTTTATTTGACTACAACAATTTTCCGCCAGAAGTAAGCCGCTACTTTGAGAAATATGGGGCGATCGCCTCTAATGGCACACCTGCCCTGATAGATAACAACAGCACCCTACTGCTTTAAAAAAGCTATTCCTCTAGAGACGCGACCGATCACGTCTCTACAACTCTCCAGCCCCCATTGCACGGCAAATTCCAAACACTGAAGTGTAACCGTGGAGAAAGGTGCTACCAGCAACAGGACCAATTTCGCCACTACAGAAAAATCCACCTATGGGAATATCGTTGAGATAGCGCCTAAATAGTTGAGAATCAAAATTAGGTTTGCCGTAGAGTCCTTCACCTCGTCCCAAACAAGAAAACATCAACGCTGCAACCGCAGAGGGTTCAGAGGTGCGTTGGTCTTGATACTGTTGTAAAAGTAATTCTAAGTCTTCGGCGGAGGCTTCAGCATCGCGCAGGTGGAATTGTAAGCGCTGTCCTGGACGAACGCGATCGCCTATTGCGATGGCACCTGCTGATGGATCTACACCTAGAATACCGCGAATTAAAAAATCTCCCTGCTCCAAAGCCAATTTAAACTCATCCATAGCCACACCGACAAATAGCGAGTTTTGTGCCAGCATTCTATCTGCATCGTTCAGACTGCCGATCAACTCTCTTAACACTACCAGGGGCACTTTTTCATCCAGTTCGACGATGATATTGCGATCGGCTTTTGTGACTTGTAAAGCCTTGCCAATTGGTCGGCATCCTTGCGCCACAATAGTTTCTAAAACAATATTCCCAGTTAAAGCTAAACCTACCGTTCCTTCACGATACAGGCGATCGTTACAAAATAGCGCAATCCGACCACCACCACCGCTAGCCTGTCCCCCCACTGTCACCGATCCCGGATAAGCAAAATCCAGCCCCTGCAATAAATCATTAATTCCCGAAGAAAACGAACCAGACAGCAAGATAAACTGAGGTGTCTCAGATGAAGGTACACCCACCAAATCAAGCCAAGCATTTGGCGGACCATCCAAATCGGGTAATTCTTCTGCAACAATATGAAACGGTTGAATATTCACCCCAGGAAGGTGTGCCAAAGTCAAGCTCAAAGCTGGGGAAGCTTCTAATTCTTGAGTTTCTCCCTCCATAGTCGTGCCAATGACACCACCACCACTACAGCCAATTAACACACGTACTGAAAGTTTCTCAGCCAGCAAAGGCAAAACCCGAGAATATTCACTCGTAAAAGCAGACGAAATGAAAACCAGCCCTAGATCCGCAGGTGCTGTTAACGACGAGACAGCGCGTTGTACCACATCTGCAACAGCTGCTTCTAAAGATGGACGGGTTGACAGGGCATTTGCCCACTGCATTTGGTCTGCCATTAGTTTTCGGCTCTTTCTGTATTTAGGCTAGTGAAGTACCTATACTGTATACGAAGTATCGGTGTAGGCTTCCCGTCTCACTCGCGGTTGCCTCGTTAAACTTGTGTTTAATTTGGTCTTACATCGCGTCTCTGGTCTTGCGACCTTTATCTCCTTAAGGGAGAACCCAGGCAGCCGCCCATCTGACCTAGGCAGTTAATTATTTTATGTACAACATTTCTTGGATTTACTGCAATGGCATACCTGCTAGAAATGTTCTTTCCCCAATCTCTTTGGCATGGGAATTGGGTATGGGGCAACGGGAATTTGAAGAGGGGAAAAGGGGAAAGGGGAGCATGGTAAGAAATAAAATGCGCGAATTATTGTGAATCACTCTTTATTTTCTACACCTTTACCCCATGCCCATTGCCCATTGCCCCATTCCCATCCTCTACTACATGCATTTAAGATATTGTATAATTCATCTTTTGTAGTTAAAGCTCCGCAAAATCTTAAAAGATAAAACTAAACCCAGTATGGATTGCGGAGTTTGCTGTAATAGTAGTGGATTACCAGGCTAAAACACTAACTTTAACAGCTAAGTGGCTAGCGTGGTGAGCAATAATCCAAAAAAAACTGCAATTTTAAACTTTTTCTATACTGGTATTAAGAACACATAACGAGATTAAAGCAATGACCAACATCTCAGAAACAGCTAAATCCGACATCCAAGCGCAAATACAAGAAGAGGTTGAGGAAGCTCGTACTGTCTGTGACGTTTCCGGCACTAATTCCGCTGAATGTGCTGCTGCTTGGGATGCAGTCGAAGAACTCCAAGCTGAAGCCTCTGATCAGCGGCTGAAGAAGAAGAAAAACTCTTTAGAGCAGTACTGTGATGACAACCCAGAGGCAATTGAGTGTCGAATTGACGACAACTAACAATTAGACATCAGGAGTGGAAAAGATTTACAAGACGTAGCATTGCTACGTCTTGTAGGGCTTCTGGATAACGCATAATTAATTTCCCCTCCTATGTCTAGGCTCTACAAGTTGCTTGTTTTTTTGTCAACTGAGAAAATTATGGTTAATGAAGTTTGGTTTCGCCCGTTAGTGTGGATAGACTACCGTCTAGCGGTATTATTCACAGTGATTATTCCTCTAATTCTTCTAATTTGGGCGTTTGTGCAGAAAGCAGAAGCGGTACAACGCCTGTTAATTATTTACTGGCGAGTATCGAGTCTGTTGGCAATCTCAGTTTACTTAATGATTGGTGGGTTCGGGATAAGTTTTATCTCAAGTTTGATAGCTCGTATCCTGATTCCGATTTCGTTATGGTTCTGGATAGACCTCAACGATGAAATTGAATATACTCTAAGTGGTATTTTAAAGCTGATTTTTACTTCTTGGCGCTGGGCTGTAAGTGTTTATTGTGCCTTGGGTGCTTTAGCTACTCTGCCTTTTTTAGGTTGTGCTTTTTCAGCAAATGCTTTCGCTACCCCCTATTGTCGCGTCTGGAGAGAAGCACCGTTATTGTTTAAAGAATATTTTCATCCCAATAGCAAGCCAGGATTTTTGGGCTTTCTCGGCATAGTTGGTTTAATAATTTATGTTGCTTGCTTAGGCTACTTTGTCTTAATTAAGCTAGGCAAGCAGGGGCGATCGGCTACACAACAATGAAGAAGGGGAAAGGGGAAAGGGGAAAGGGCAAGAAAAAATCCTTCCCCAGGAAAAGAATGTAGAGACGTAGCACAGAATAGTCTTGTAGCGGTTCTGGGTAATGCGTAAAATATCTACAATGTATGGCAAATTTTATCGGTAAGCGGCTGGAACAATATACTACCAAACGCCCCCAAGAAGTCTTAGTTGTAACGGCAGAAATTGCTGGTGAGCAAGACAAAATTGTTATATTTAAAGGCTTTTCTAGTTCCTTGACGCGCTCAACTGCATTCGATCCGGATATACCTGTATTGCCAGATGAAGCGAAAATTGAGAGTATTGACCGAGTAGCGACTCCTTACAATCCCCAAGCGCCTCATTATATTCAACAAGGACTGTCTTGGGAAGCTATGCAAGTTTTCTTGTCAGAGGTGGGAGTTTAAGGGGTTTCGTTGGAGGGAGAATCCGATCGCACCGAATCGCACTACACAGCACCGATAAGATCGCGTTTGTTGTCATTAAGATAAAAAATGCTTGTATCCGATTGACAAAATTATGTTACTTTATTATGAATAATCATAAATAAATTCCAACCAATTCATATTTTTTGTAGTATCCACTATCGGTTAGATTTCTCTTCTTAATCCCATTTGCCCATTTATCAGCTAGACAAACGCGAACCAGAGCGCCTTTGTTGAGGATTTTCTTACCTTAAGAGCTTATTTATCAGCAAAAACCTCTCAATTTAGACCAGAGAGCCATAATTATTCATCACATCTACCACTTTTGCCATCATGAATACAGCGGTGATACCTACAGAACAAGCGCCTCAAAAAGTTAAGTCTTATGGACGGCTTGATCGGCAAATTATTTTAATTCTCGATTTCGGCTCTCAGTATTCTGAATTGATCGCCCGTCGCATCCGCGAAACACAAGTATACTCCGAAGTTCTTTCTTATCGCACCACAGCAGAACAATTGCGCGAACTAGATCCCAAGGGAATAATCCTTTCCGGGGGACCAAATTCAGTATATGACAACTACGCTCCCCATTGTGACCCAGAAATTTGGAATTTGGGAATTCCCATTTTAGGTGTGTGCTATGGAATGCAATTGATGGTAAACCAGCTTGGTGGCGAAGTATTAAAAGCTGACCGGGGTGAGTACGGCAAATCATCGCTATACATAGATGACCCCACAGATTTACTGACGAATGTCGAAGATGGCATAACTATGTGGATGAGCCACGGAGATTCAGTCACAAAAATGCCGCCCGGATTTGAATTGCTGGCACATACTGAAAATACTCCCTGTGCAGCCATTGCCGACCACACGAAAAAACTTTACGGTGTCCAGTTTCATCCAGAAGTGGTGCATTCTCTAGGGGGTCAGGCATTAATCCGTAATTTTGTATACCACATTTGTGAATGTGAACCGACTTGGACAACCGCTGCTTTTGTGGAAGAAGCGATTCGCGAAATTCGCGCCAAAGTAGGTGAAAAGCGAGTGCTGTTAGCGCTTTCTGGAGGCGTGGATTCATCGACGCTGGCATTTTTGATGTATAAAGCGATCGGCGATCGCCTAACTTGCGTGTTTATTGACCAAGGCTTTATGCGAAAATTAGAGCCTGAGCGATTGCTGAAATTATTTAAAGAGCAGTTTCATATTCCGGTAGAGTATGTAAATGCACGCGATCGCTTCCTCAACGCTCTTAATGGTGTCACCGATCCCGAAGAAAAACGCCGTCGCATCGGACACGAATTTATTCACGAATTTGAAGAAACATCAAAACGCCTCGGTCATTTTGACTATCTAGCTCAAGGTACACTTTATCCAGATGTCATCGAATCGGCTGGTACCAACGTCGATCCCCAAACAGGCGAACGAGTCGCGGTAAAAATTAAGAGCCATCACAATGTCGGCGGTTTACCGAAAGATTTGCGATTCAAACTCGTAGAACCCCTGCGGAAACTATTTAAAGATGAAGTCCGCAAAGTTGGGCGTTCTATTGGCTTACCAGAAGAAATTGTCCAACGCCATCCTTTCCCAGGTCCAGGTTTGGCGATTCGCATCCTTGGTGAAGTCACCGCTGAACGGTTAAATATTTTGCGCGACGCTGATTTGATTGTGCGGCAAGAAATTAACCAACGCGGCTTGTATCACGATTATTGGCAAACCTTTGCCGTATTGCTACCAATCAAGAGTGTCGGGGTAATGGGCGATCAGCGTACTTATGCTTATCCCATTGTCTTGCGGATTGTCCAAAGTGAAGATGGTATGACCGCTGATTGGGCGCGTGTACCTTACGATGTGTTGGAAGCGATTTCTAACCGGATTGTAAATGAGGTCAAAGGTGTGAATCGGGTGGTTTATGACATCACATCGAAGCCACCTGGAACCATCGAGTGGGAATAATAAAAGCAGAAAAAGAAATAAGGTGGGCATTGCCCACCCTATTTCTTTTCACTTTGCGAAATTTAATCAAGAAACTTCCTTCGCCCCTTCTAACATAATGCTAGCGATCGCATCATAAGCATCACACCAAGACTGTTTTACCTCACTCGTCCAGTTTGCTCCGAGATAAAATTCAAAAGTCTTCAATAGTGATGCACCCACCATTGGGTAATATTCTTGGATAGTGCCATATTTAAGATGCCTCGCCCCCATTTCCTTCAATGCATTGTTTAGCACATCTGGTTGACGGAGGTTTTCAACTACCAATACTAAAGCTTTTATGATATGCTTTCGCTGCTCGTTCATGTCAGTATGTGCAAACAACGGCTGAAGTTGAGGGTAATCAGTAAACAGATTTTGGTAGAAACTCGCTGCAAAGTCTGGAGCTAATGGTTTGACTTGAGCAAAACTGCTTTCTAAAGCTTCGAGATTTAAAGTCATTGTACTGGTACTGTTTTTAATGGGTTCCTAAGAAGAATTATCTCTCTCCAAAAAGCAATACTCTGATTGTCTTTATCTTTTTTAACGTGAGTTCGACTTAGTACAGAATTTCGCTTTTTTCGTAGCAAATCCTCTTAAAAAACTCTGCGTCACTTTGCGTTTACCTCCGCGTTCCTCTGCGTTAAAAAACACTACGAACTTATGCAAAGCTGTACTTAGTTTGGACATATTTGGGTTGAGCCTCAATTTGCGCTCAAAAGCTAATTTGCTCAGATTTGTAAGAAGGTGGTTCGACGTGAATTAAAATCCTGACTGGGCTAAAGCGTTCTTCTAAACGCCTTTCTACTTCCTCAGTGATGCGGTGTGCGGTTTCAACGTCTGAGGAATCTACGATTAAATGCATCTCGATGAAGACTTGACGACCAAGAACACCGCGAGAAGCGATATCGTGACAATTAACGACACCAGGTACAGAAAGGGCGATATTATAAATTGCTTCGGGTGCGATCGCCATTTCATCCACCAGCCAAGGTAAATTATCTTTTAAAACTGACCAGCCACTCCAAAATACCAACAAAGCGACGGGAAAGGCTAAAACCAAATCCAGCCATTGATAACCCAACCAAACGCCAATTAAACCACCGATTACACTAATTGTTACCCAAACATCGCTCATGGTATGTTGGGCATCGGCAATCAAAATTGGGCTGCCTACCCGTTTACCCACATGGCGTTCATAAAAAGCTACGAAAATATTCACGCCCAGTACAAGTAGTAATAACCACAGTTCTGATTGTGATATTTTTACCAAGTCCCTACCTTTAATAATTCCTTCAATTGCACTTTGGAGAATTTCAAAGCAGGCTATTCCCAGAAAAGCGGAAATTCCCAAAGCACCCAAAGCTTCAAATTTTAGATGTCCGTAGGGATGCTCGCGATCGGGTTTTGGGGAAGAAAACCTAATAGCAATCAATCCTAAAATGTTGTTGGCGCTATCGGTAACGCTATGTAAAGCATCAGCTTGCAAACTGAGAGAACCTGTCAACATTCCGACAACCGCTTTTAATATCATTACAAACAAGTTTAGTACCAGAGTGATAATTAACACCCTTCGCACCGTGGGACGATTATCGTATGTCATAGATTTTTTTTTACAATTATGTTCTATGACCTCTAATGTAAAACTTAAAACACGAATTTAATGTATCAATCTCTTACGCAGTAAGGATTGTATATCTCTATAAACTCAACTTATTACGCCTTATTGTTGACATAATTTTTAACTAAAATTAGCTACAAGCCTGTTAAACGTTACTATTTCTTTTTTCTAGGCAACTGTTTTTATGTCATTAACACCAAGAATATTTCATGAAAAATCATTCTTTAGTGGTATTGTTGACATTTGGGAAGTTCACACCATAAGCGTCAAAATTAACTTGGTATGCAAGGTTTTTTCTAAACCAGGACTTACGCACGGACTACGTATTTCCGTCCCTATCGACGTAAGGAAGCAATCTCAAAGTCTTGTTTTCTGGTAACGAGTGCGTAAGTCCTATAAACTATAGGAACCAAAAGCAAAACCATTAGACATAGGCGTACAAAAGACGTAGAGACCTAGCAATGCTAGGTCTAATCAAGGGTTTTGGGTAATGCATAATCACCCACGCGATCGCACTGGAAAATATTATTTGTAGCAAGATATTCTCATAAATAGCTCATGTCCCCAAACAATCTAACATTGAACCTAATTGAAGGCTCTGTCTCTTTTAGTTTTTCACCCCAAGCAGCACGAGAATTAAAAGTAGCGATCGATCAATTGATGGAAAGCCTCAAAGCTGTTTCGACTAAAAGCGCTTCTAATGTAGGTAAAGTTACTCCCCAGCGTCCGATGGAATATCGTTACACAGGAGAGGTATTTTTAGAGATTTTTTGTAATCCCAATATCTGGGCTACACCCTTCGCGGCTAAAGTCCTGCTTACCATTCGTGATGTGAGCATCCGTCTCACGACAGAAGCGGAACTCACCCGCCTCATTGAAGATGTGAATCAGTATTTGGAACAAGTAGGTTAGTAGGAGAGTGGGGGGGGACTCCCCGCTTTCCCAATGTGGCGTTTAGAAGGTAGTATTTAGCAGAACAACTAACAATAAACAACGCTCTTAAGAAATAATATGAAAAATCACCGGAACAGTTCCATATTAGAAACCGCCCCGGTAATTTAATTAACAAATTATATTCTAGGTGTTGTACTGGATGTGCTGCAATTGCCGTTCCTTCGGACTCTTGCAAGGTTATCCCCCCTCTTTTAGACCAGGAGGAGGATTTTTCAAAGAGAAGATGCCTTGTCAACATCCGAATCGTCCCGCAGCCTGCACTAACCCTTTGAGCGTTTCTCCAAGACACAAGCCCGTGTGTGTTTCAACAGACGCTTAAGAAGTTTCCATGAATGAAACCTCTTGGGGCATTGCAGAGGCGATCGCGCTACTTGACGCTTTTCTATAAATTAGACGAAGGGAGTTTCTGTAATGATGGAATTGAGCGGCATGGAGCGGGAAAGACGGATTATCAGCAGAGAATATCCTTGGCTATTAAGCCTTAAGTCTTCTGTTGTCACATCCGCACATCCATTTAGACACTTTCATTTCAAAAACTGAGGATTACAACAAAAACCCATTAATCGTTTTCCCATTTTTCACGACCAATCAAATCGCCGATGCGATCGCGCAGTAAAAAATCACATTTTTCTAATTCGCATTCCACGCAAACCCACTCTCTAGCAGGGATGTATTGGCAGAGTGTGTATATTGGCTGTTGTCGGCTGACCATCCCCTTTTGCACCAGTCGGCGTGCTTCGTCTTGGATGACATCCAGAGAGTAGTAGTTAATAGAAGGCACCGTATTGATACTCATGGTTTTAACTCACAAAGTTAGACTTAATTAGTATTCCTAAGAAAACTTAGGAACGAACACCACAAGGATTAATCTTGTGGCTGGGCTTTTGTATTTTGGTATACGGAACTATTTACATTTTGACGCTACATATCCTCAAATTATCTAAAGAAATGTTACGAAAGTCAAGTATTCATGACATTTTCTTTGGATGCGTCTCAAAAAATAGTACCTCGGTAATTATAGTAACCTGTTTATCAAAAGTGCAAATTCTTTTGAAAAGGTTTAAAAGCTTGGCAGAATAATGGTTTCATTTCTGATTTGGTAGAAGTTATTAGTTCCAAGGCAAGTTATTTAAATATCAAATGATGTACTTAAAGTAGTGCCTGAGACTGGTAGAATCCTTTTCCGGTGAAATAGTTCAGAAACATTTATCAAGAGCGAGGGTATCAACTGTTGCAAAGCACAACGGCTGAAGTATACCACAAAAGCTTTTGGATAAATATATTGTTAGTAATTCCTTAAAGAAATATACATCTCTAAATTGACCTTCAGGAACGCAGAAAAAAACATTGCTCTTGGTAAAAAACTGTAACAATGTTGGATGATTTGCTTTTAGGTTAACACTGCTTTGGGTGTGGCGATCGCTATTTTGAGTTATGTGTAGCATCTGGTAATATTTTCCTTAATTGCTTGGGCGTAATGGGTGAAAAAATCTCATGCCAAAAAGTGATTTCTGACAATTAGATTGTGTAAATGAATACCATACTCAATATAAATTTTTCTGCCATTGATAAGTTTTCTCGATAAAATAGCTGGTGAATCATCAAGTTATCTGAGTTTGTTACGAAACCTTGACTCATATATCTAGTTAAGTCGTTTGCTAACGATAATGCTTTCACCATCTCTCGAACACAAGCAATGCTATACAGTAGCTACGGATACATAAATAATATATATGTGACTAGGATATCCCTGAAGCAGGCATAGTCATATTTAAGCAAATGTAAAGCGATCGCATCTGTAAAGTGTTTGGCTGATTTCCTGGAAGTAATTGTTGTTAAAATTACATTGTTATTTCAGTTACGTAAATATCCAGTATTGTCGCTAGCAATTATCACCGCGATCGCAACTCTGATGCAATAGGTATAGAAATCGTAGAGACGTTCCGGCGGAACGTCTCTACAATAGGTTTTCCAAGTAATGGCTAATTACTTTTTGCGATCGCCTCAGTCAAACGCGGCTGATCTAAATTAATCTGATTAAGTAGTAACCACGATTGAATTAAATCGGGACCGTGAACATCTCCAGTTAAAGCGGCACGGAGACTACGCATTACCAAACCTTTCTTGACATTTTGCTGTTTAACTACCTGTTTGATAATGTCTTGAGCGCTAGATTCACTCAGTTGCTGATTATCTACAGCAGCGATAATCCCCTGTAATGTAGCAGCAACACCGCCTTGCTTTAATTGAGCCACTGCCTCATCGCTAAATGGTACTGTTTGGGTGAAAAACAGTTGGCTCATCGCTACCGCATCGGTCAAACGAGTCATGCTTGGCTGAATTAAAGTAACTAACTGCTCTAACCAAGAACGTTCTCGTCCTTGGTCAAATTTATACCCTTCTTTCTCCCAATAGGGTATGATCAAATCTGTCAATTTATCCACTGGCATTGGGTGGATATACTGACTGTTCAACCAATCGAGTTTCGCCCAGTCAAATTTCGCACCTGCTTTATTCACACGCTCAAAACCGAATTGCTTGGCAGCTTCTTCTAAGGTGAAGATTTCCTGGGTTGAGTCTGGAGCCGACCAACCCAACAAGGTCATGTAATTGACTAAACCTTCGGGGGTGAAACCCATTTCCTTGAAGTCAAAGATGGAAGTAACACCGTCCCGTTTGGAAAGCTTGCGCCCATCAATGTTCAAAATCAGGGGTGTGTGGGCAAATTCTGGGATTTTTGCGCCAAAGGCTTCATAAAGCAGAATTTGTTTGGCTGTGTTAGCAATATGGTCTTCACCTCTGATGACGTGGCTGATTTGCATATCCATGTCATCAACTACAACCGCAAAATTGTAGAGTGGCTGACCAATTCCATCTTCTGCGGCACGAGCGATAACCATATCACCACCCAAATCGCTGCCTTGCCAACTCATGTTTCCCCGTACCAGGTCATTCCAAACAATTTCCCGGTTGTCTTCAATTTTGAAGCGAATCACAAAGCTACGCCCTTCTGCCTCAAAAGCTGCTTGTTGAGAAGGGGTGAGGTTGCGATGACGGTTGTCATAGCGGGGAGCCTCGTTTCTGGCTTTTTGAGCTTCTCGCAAAGCCTCTAGTTCTTCGGAGGTGGTGTAGCAGCGATAAGCCAACTGTTTATCTAGCAGGCTTTTTACTGCTTGTTTGTAAATATCTAGGCGTTGGGATTGGAAAAATGGTCCTTCATCCCAAGTTAGTCCTAACCAGCGCAATCCTTCTAGGATATTTTCAGTATATTCGGGACGCGATCGCTCGATATCTGTATCTTCAATTCTCAGAATAAATTTCCCGCCTTGGTGACGGGCAAACAACCAGTTAAATACAGCGGTTCTCGCCGTACCAATATGCAAATTCCCAGTCGGACTCGGAGCAATACGCACTCTGACAGTCACAGCAGATTCTCTCTTCACTAAAGCATGATTAATGTAGCTTAGATTTTGGATTCAATCCAAACTTATTTATTTAACGGGACTGACGGGGCTCGAACCCGCAACTTCCGCCGTGACAGGGCGGTGCTCTAACCAATTGAACTACAGTCCCTTAACATTGCACTTTTCCAATTATGCCGATTGTATGGGTGTTTGTCAAGTTTTTTTGGAAATTAGTTATTAGACATCACCAAAAATTAATTATGCGTTGCCCAGAACCCTTGATTAGACGTAGCATTGCTACGTCTCTACATTAGACTTCTTGCAAAAGTATTTTTTTTAATCTTAAGCCCACGCAGGTGGGCTTCGTTCGTTTAGCCCCAGGCTTCTAGCCTGAGGGCATTTACCGATTTTTGCAAGAGGTCTCTACTTTTTCACTTCATTGTGTCTATTTGTTAGTTGATGTCAGATGCCGCAATATATGAGATTGCATTTTTTTATACTCTTGTTTTAAGAGGTTTTTACTCAACTGGGGCAAAGATGAGGGAGGTAAGCTTTGACTGTGTTCTACCCAAGTGTTCAACATTTGCCGCTGAGTAGGATCGATGCGACTACTAATCACGTTGGCACAGGAATGGGGTGCTTCTGAAGTAAAGAAAATTAGAGGATAGCGTTCATTTTCAGCCAATGAAGACACTAGTTTCTGATTTTGGGGATTTTGCATATCCAGGTAGCAAGGAAGCCACTTGGGTTCGAGTCCTTTGTTATAAAGTACAGTCAGCCACAGCAGCATCGGATGGGGAGATGTGACAAAGATAAATTGGTTGTAACGAGTACAAAAAGCACGGTTGTTTATCTCTTTTTTAGACATCATCAGCAGTAGTGCTGCGAATCCTTGTTCAACGTTGATAAGTTGAGGAAAAACAATTTCTTGAATTGGTTTGTCTTGAGGCCAAAATAGTTTCCAACAGGCTTTTTCTACTATTAAAGGTAAGCTAGAACCCAAGGGGAGGAGAGCGAGAGGGGGAGAGAGGGGGAGAGGGAGAGATAAGGAAGTAATGCTAGCAGTGTAATCTGCTTTGATTAAAGTTGCAGGCAAGCTAAGATAAGTGGACTGATCTAGTTTTTCTAAGATGTTTAGGACTTGGGTAATATTTTGGGGACGCGAGTCAGGTGCTTTCGCAAGACAAGCCATGATTAAATCATCAAGGTCTTTGGGCAGTTTGAGGTTGGGATTAACATCAGCGATCGCTCTTGGAGTTTCAAAGTGATGTGCTTTATACCAGGCACCAAATAAGTCGGTTTCTGGTTGCCAAGGTTTTTTACCTGTAAGCATCTCATACATTGTTACACCCAGACTATAAATATCAGAGCGATTATCTAATTTTTCTCCTTCTAATTGTTCCGGGGAACAATAGGGCAAAGTACCATTAAATCCTCTATTTGTGCTGGTTGTTGCTGAAGACTTTAAAAATTTAGCAATTCCAAAGTCTAAAATTTTTGCTAACTGACCTAATATCGGATCGGGTATAACTAATATATTGGCTGGTTTAATATCTTTATGAACTAACTGATAAATTTCTTCGTCAATGTTAATTCCTTCATGAGCGCATTGCAAGCCCAAACAAATCTGCCGTCCAAGGGTAATAAACATGGCTAAAGGTATAGGAATTAAATCCTTTAAACTCTTGCCGCATAGATATTCCATGACGTAAAATGGTTTGCCTTGTTCATTTACGCCGTAATCATATGCCCGGACTATATGTAAGCTTTTTTGACTTAAAATTGCACATGTACGAGCTTCACGGGCAAAGTCCTCTTGCATCCGAGGATTTGAAAACGTTTGAGAAAGAAACTTGATGGCAACTGGTATTCCCCCTAGCAAGATGTCCGAAGCTAAAAATACTTCACCCATACCTCCCTTACCAATTAACTGCTTTAGTTGATAACGATTGGCAAGCAATTCAGTCTTATTCGGACAAGCAAATGCACTTGGATTCACTTTTAAAACCTCTGCGCTTTCGCAATTAAAATAAATATTATCTAAATCAACTATGCTATATTTTACGGACGGAAGAAAAAACTTACTAACTTAGAAAATATTTTCAATAGGTAATGTTTTACATTTAATTTGTTGTGATTTTTATTTAATGCTAAATTTCGTAAAATTTCTGGTTTAATCTTTTCGTACTCTGCTTTGAGAATAACTTTAGCTTGATTGGAATTAATAACTTCAGGGGAATTTTGACTAAGCTCTAACCAATATGCAAGTTGCTGACGCTGGCTAGGAGTAAGAGTTAAAGTCTTGACATGAGCGCAGTTAGTTGGTTCTTCAAAAGCGAAAAATAGCAGATGATAGTAGCCAGTCTCTGCTAACCTCTGCACTATTTTTTTTCCTTTAGTATCTTTCATGTCCAAGAAATAAGACAACCACCGCGTTAAAGGTAAATTGGCATTATATAAAACTGTTGTCCACAATATCATTGGATAAATATTCATTTTAGATATAAAGTCAGTGCCATTTGTTTTATCTAAAAATTTGCTAATTTCTTTTTTGGGTAACATTGCCCAAAAAGTTGGTATGGTTCCTTGAGTAGTGTGCAATAAATGTGGAAAACCAATTATAGCAATTGGTTTATTTTTAGGCCAAACTTGGTGTAAACATTCTTTTTCTGATATTGAAGTAAGAGGAACTAATTGCACGGAAGATGAGCTTGTCAAGCTGTCGCTACTATTGGAAGTTTTATCATTAAGCTGTATTTTTACCTTTTCTAAGGTTGTTAAAATTTGGCTGATATTTCGTGGGCGATCGCTCGCATCTTTAGCTAAACAATTTATGACTAATTGTTCTAATTCTTGAGTAATTTTGATTTGAGGATTGACATCCTCAAAAGCTGGTGGTATTTGAAACCGATGAGCTTGATACCAAGTGCCAAAGGATTGGCTTGTTGTGTAAAATGGATGCTTCCCTGTTAGCATCTCAAACATCAACACTCCTAAACTGTAAATATCAGAACGCATATCTAGTAGTTTACGTCCTTCTATATGTTCTGGAGAACAGTAAGGTAAACTGCCAATAAAAGAATCTGTAAGTGTCATACCAGCACGCTCTGTTAAAAACTTAGCGATACCAAAATCAAGAATTTTTACTATTGCTCCAACTTTGATATCTTCAACAATAAATATGTTTTCGGGTTTAATATCTCGGTGAACAACCGGATAAATCTCTCCTTTGATACTGATACCTTGATGAGCGCAGTCTAACCCTAAACAAATCTGATGACAAAAATCTAAAAACTGCGGTAGCGTTAATGTTTGGTTTTTTAAAAAAGTTTTTAAATTTTTACCTGGAAGATATTCCATTACACAGAAGGGAATTTTTTCTTCGGTAATTCCGTAGCTCAACACTCGGACAATATGTTTGCTTTTGCGACCTAATTGAGCTCCAATAAAAATTTCCCTAATAAAGCGCTGGGACATTTGCTGATTTACCAGATTCAACGAGAGAATTTTGACTGCAACTGCCATCCCGTTTTTTACAGCGTCTTCTGCTAGGTAAACTCTACCCATACCACCTTTGCCAATTAAATCTCTAATTAAATATCGATTATTTAAAAATTTTCCTATATAAACATCTAATTCTTTTTTTGGTGTTAGCATGACATTAATTTTATTGGCTACCATAAAATATTTTTTTAATAAACTAATAAAACATTCTTTGTTAATACCTAATTTTATATCCTAAAAAGATAAAGTATTTTATAGAGTCAATTAGGTGAGATGAAAAATAACACAAATAAAGGTGAATTTTTGATAAACCCATGACGAATCTCTATGTAAAAGCTTTTAAACATTGTGTAACATACTTATTAAGCAATGCGGATGAGAAATTATACGGAAACGGAATGCAAGGCTAATTAAATTGCCTATTTATGACTGTAAATACACTTGAAAAGAAGATTGGAGATTGGGTACTTAGAACTTCACTACATAAACTTGAGTTTTTTCGGAAGAACGCGCATTCCTGACTACAAAATTATTCAGGGAACTAAACGGCGTAATAACCTGATGAGCCTTGATTCCATCCTGAGTCTAAAGGCTAGTATTTGAGTGCGTTGCAGAGAATTAAAATTGTTATCGCTGATCAGAATTAATGAAGGCTGCCCATCAGGTAGTTTTGAACCAAAAGTTAAACCTTCGATGTTGTCTAGCAACACGTCTAATTTTCTTAAATCTAATAGTAATTTTTTCTGAACTGGTTTAATACTTTTGGTATCAGCTTGCTTTATGCTGTCGATATTGTGAATGTCATCGGCTTGTTCTAAGGAAACCTGAAATAAAGCAATATAAAACCCTAAGCCTGTAAAAGTCCGCTCTAAACTAAGGAAGTCACCTCGATTATCAATAGCAAGTAAATCAGGTAAACCGCTAGCGAAATGTTTAGAAATATCCAAAAGCGGTGCGACTGGTTCAGTCTGATAAAGAAATTCTTTTTCTAGCTGCTTGGTGAGCAGGTTATATTGCAAAATACGGCAAGGACTACTAGTATTTGCTTTGGCTTCTGAACCATCTTGAATTAATGCGTTTTCGGTGGCTGTAAACAGTTTATTTTTGTTGGGTGTAATAGTGAGGCTTTCAAACGCCAAGTTATTACGAATACCTTGTTCACCATTTTTATCTGGTAAAAACTTTTGAGGTATTGGTAATGTTGTAATTTCTTTGCCAGAAGATAATAAAAATTCTTTAATAAAAGGATTAATTAATTGGCTAACATCGCCTTCAGAAGAAATAAATACAGTATCTTTGCTAGTTAAAGCAATACCTTCTGTGTCAGTTTCACCAGCCGGGAACTTCTGACCATTTTCGTTTAACAATGTGGTAACACCCACGGGAACAACGTCGCCATTTGCCAATTTGCCTTTGCTCAGGTCTATTTTTAAGGTGTAAAATCGTGCGGGAGCTTTTTGACCACGGTCATCGGATATGGCGTAATAGAGGTTTTTTTTGGGGTCGTATGTAATTCCTGATAATCCTCCGATTGCGGTTTGTTGGAAAGTTAGATTATTTGGTAAAGTAGCTTGTCCGATAAAATCTATGTCTGTTATTTCGACCGCGTTGATGGGTAAGTTGTAGAAAAAGAATAAGATGCTGATGACGACAATCGCAATACAAAACCAAATAAATTTTGACAAATTCAAGACTTTTTTAATTAGCTGCATAATAAGCTATTGTGAAAAAGGTAAAGACACAAATAGGATATCATAAATAGCTAATAACAAATATCTACTATTAACGTAAGTCAGTATAATTAAATATAATCAAGGTTTTTGCTCATAATGAACGGTATTTTCACTCTTGGCTTTTGGTCAGGCTTTTAAGTGGATCATATCATATCATGTCATGCCCGCTTACTCAGCATTCATAAAAACATTCCAACCGTCGTGGAGACGTTTCTTTCCTAATATCAATTCTATGTGAGGTTGCGCTTTATCGCCCTGCATCAAGCGCAGGCTATATGAAAGACTACACAAACAAAGAACACCTTTGTGGGCTAATTAGGCGCATCTTTATATAGCAATGGTATAACGTCTCTACAACATGTGTGAATTATCCGACATGATATTAACCCCTTAATACTAACATTGCTTTATTTACACCTACCTGACTTAAAAATTGACGAAAGGGGAAAAATAAATTTTAATGTGTCCTGTTGTACGCAGGAACTTGTTGGCTATTTATTAATTAGCGCTTAATTAGAAAGAATTTTATGTTGACGAAGATAATATTCATTTTGAAAAAAGTTAGCTAGCCAGTCTTTAACATTGCGAGTAGCGCGACAGTCGTCTTCGTTGTAGCGTTGGATAATTTCTAGCAAAGTACGATCGCCTGTTTCTAGCCACCTGTCATACCAGTAAATACACTTAGCACCACTTGCCTCTGAATCCCGCCATTCAAATCCTAACCATTTAGCGATCGCTTTCAACGCATAGCTTTCTATGGGCAATGCAACACTTTGTATTAATTCTTCATATACATCGACAAATCGATTCAATACAGGTGCTACATCTCGATGCGGAGTCCGATAAAGTCTCGCTAATCGTTTGACTGTATCAAATTCGTAAACGCAGAAATGATAAATTGGTGCTTCCGGATATTGCCAAACTAAGTTCAAAAATTGCTGCCAAATTAATTCTTCTTCCTCTGCTTTTTCTGCCAGGAATGAATAAAATTTTTCGGTTTTGGCTTGTCTATCAACGACCAAAACCCCTAAGAGATAATCTAAATTCAAATCTGGCTGCGCTTCAATATCAAAGAAAATTTCAATGGGCGCTGTAAATGTGATATCTTCTGTTGGTATCGCGTAAGGTAAGAGAAACGGACGATTTTTAACTAGAGATTCAGCTTGCACTACCAACTTCAGCGCTACTTCGCTGTCAAACCCAACCAAATTTTCTAGTTCGCGGGGAAGAGTTTTGGCTAAAGATTCGACTGTTGTGATGGAAAGTGCTTGGAGTTGAGTGTAGCGAAGGGGTGTAACTCCTGGTAATAGTGAGAGGTGTTTTTCAGAATGAGCGATCGCATAACAACTACTGTACCAGTGACAAAGATTACACTTCTGGCGGGCAATAAATACCTCTGGCGCCGCAGATGATTCTAAAGCTAGAATAAACTCTTCGAGAATTGAGATCATTTGCGGTGTCCATTTAGACAACTCCACCTCATAACTCGTCATTTTAGTACGCAATATCAACCAAGCAGCCTCAGGTTCAACACCTTGCACTGTCCCCAACACCTGGGCGTGAAATGCTGCCGAAACTTGATATTCTTGTTTAGGACGCTTACCTAGTTCGATAGTCGTCGGCACGTACATCCAATCTCCAAAATTGGACTGTCCTGGTTGTTTGAATAGTAAATCTGGACGCGAAAGCAAAGTGTATTCTTCCCCATAAGTAATTAACAACACACCTTTATAAATGCAATCTACGCCTTGCTGCATCAATTCTAAAGTCGCTTCTGCCCCAGTTTCCCAGTCTCCATAAGCATAATCAGGTTGGTGATAGCTCAACGGTGTCAAAATACTCTGTTGATGAGCGATTTTGTCTTGTAGCAATTTTTGCAGCAAATCATTGGCGGGATCTCGCTGCCTTTTATCACCGTAAATATCTAAAAAAGGTCGCCGCTTACACCGTTGGTATTGCAGCAGATGTTCCGCATTTATTAACATTCCTTTAAGCTAACAAGAATTGGCATCAATCGGAGTAATCTACATGAAAAAGAGGGGGAAAGGGGAGGCAGTGCGTTGCGGGGGTTCCCCCCGTTGTAGCATCTGCCGTGAAAGGGTAAGGGGGAAAGGGTAAGAAATAGAGACTGGTTATTAACCAATAACCACTAACAACTAACAACTAACAATTATGACTAGTATTTCTACAGCACAAATCGAGTTGCATCGCTACCGTCAGCAATTTCCAGCTTTAGCTAATAAGACTTATTTTAACTATGGGGGACAAGGACCAATGCCGCAAAGGGCGCTGGATGCGATCGCTTTATCACAAGCACATATGCAGGATATCGGTCCTTTTGGTGATGAGGTGTATATCTGGCTGACATCAGAATATAAAGCAGTCAGAGAGGCGATCGCATCGGAATTAAATGCACCACCGGAAACAATCTCTCTCACGGAGGATGTAACTGTCGGTTGCAATATTGCTATGTGGGGTTTGGAGTGGCAACCGGGCGACCATATGCTGCTCACAGACTGCGAACATCATGGTATTGTGGCGATCGCACGAGAAATTGGACGCAGGTTAAAAGTGGAAATTAACACCTGTCCTGTAATGGCAACTTTAAATGAAGGCGATCCCGTTGATGCGATCGCCCAACACTTACGCCCTAACACACGCTTGCTGGTGTTGAGTCATATCCTCTGGAACACCGGTCAAGTTTTGCCACTTGACAAAATTGTAGAAGTGTGCAGAAATAACGATGTAAGAATTCTCGTAGATGCGGCACAATCTGTTGGCTCAATGCCTTTAAATTTAACAGAATTGGGTGCAGATTTTTATGCTTTCACAGGTCACAAGTGGTTGTGTGGTCCTGGGGGTGTGGGTGGTTTGTATGTGCGACCAGAAGTAAGAGAAAGCCTGAAACCGACTTTTATAGGTTGGCGTAGCGTTGTTACAGATAGTCAAGGAAAGCCTGGAGATTGGCATCCAGATGGACGACGTTATGAAGTGGCTACTTCAGATTTTCCCCTATATGCTGGCTTAAGGCAAGCGATCGCTATTCAACACGAATGGGGAACACCTGAACAACGTTATCAGGAAATTCGCCGTTTGAGTGAGTACCTTTGGCGAAGTTTGGCAACGCTACCCGATATAAAATGTCTGCGGACTTCCCCACCAGAAAGCGGTTTAGTCTCATTTCAACTGACAAATAACAAACCCCAAACTAGCCAGCAACTGGTAAGATTTTTAGAGTCACAAAAAATATTAACTCGAACAATTGCCGATCCAGATTGTGTACGCGCCTGCGTCCACTACTTTACACTAGAATCGGAAATCGACCAATTAATTGACGAAATTCAGAAATTTGGCAAATAAGTAATATGGAACATTGAGCATTGGGCATTGGGCATTGGGCATTGGGCATTTTTTCCCCCTTGTCCCCTTCCTTGTCCCCCTTGTCCCCTTCCTTGTCCCCCAGTCCCCCAGTCCCCAATCCAAAATGGAACGTCCAATTTTATACATTGCCATCACTAATCACGGCTTTGGTCATGCTACCCGCACTGCATCTGTAGCGGCAACAATTCAAAAGTTATGTCCAGAAGTCTTGTTAATTATGGTGACAACTGCACCGCGTTGGTTGCTAGAATGCTATATAGAAGGGGATTTTATTCATCGTCCCCGCGCATTTGATTTGGGTGTTGTGCAAGCAGATAGCTTGATAATGGATAAAGCAGCCACTTTGGAAAAGTTGCTAGAAATTAAGAAAAATCAGAATTCGTTGATTGCCTCTGAAGTCAACTTCATTCGCCAAAATCGAGTTAATCTTATTTTGGCAGACATTCCCTTTCTCGCTTCTTTGATTGGCAAAGCAGCTAATATTCCCTGTTGGATGATGAGTAACTTTGGCTGGGACTTGATATATCGAGATTGGGGAGGGGAATTTATCGAAATTGCTGATTGGATTAGTGAATGTTATTCAAAATGCGATCGCTTATTTCGTCTTCCCTTCCACGAACCGATGCAAGCTTTTCCAAATATCACAGATGTGGGTTTAACTGGTGGTTCTCCTCATTATTCCGCAGATGAATTACGATCTACTTGGGGAATAACTGCCCCAATAGAAAAAACTATTTTACTCACTTTTGGTGGCTTGGGTTTGCAGCAAATTCCTTATGAAAATCTGCGACAATTTCCAGATTGGCAATTTATCGTCTTTGATAAATCTGCCCCAGATTTACCTAATTTTGTAAAAATAACTGATAAAAAATACCGACCTGTAGATTTTATGCCGATTTGTGGACGAGTTGTTTCTAAACCTGGTTTCGGCACTTTTGCTGAAGCCACACGAGCAGGAGTGCCAATTGTTTCACTAACTCGTGATGACTTTGCCGAAGCTGCTTTTTTGTTAAAAGGTATTACTAATTATCATCAGCATCAAATTCTCACTCCTAAAGAATTTTTTGCAGGTAATTGGGACTTTCTCAATCAAGTACCTCAGCAACCAAAGCAATCTCAACCTATTGCTAAAGATGGTAATGAAACTATAGCTAAAGCAGTAATTAATTATTTTTAGACTAAATAAAAGTCTTTAAAGCAAGGATTAGTAGTAAATATCTCCGAAAATGAATGTAGAGACGTAGCAGTGCTACATCTAATCAATGAATGTAGAGACGTAGCACTGCTACGTCTAATCAATGAATGTAGAGACGTAGCACTGCTACGTCTAATCAAGGGT
Source organism: Tolypothrix brevis GSE-NOS-MK-07-07A (assembly GCA_019358985.1). Classification (GTDB taxonomy): domain Bacteria; phylum Cyanobacteriota; class Cyanobacteriia; order Cyanobacteriales; family Nostocaceae; genus Hassallia; species Hassallia brevis. The sequence goes on from JAHHIJ010000033.1 coordinate 82,713, forward strand.
TTCAGATAGCGCATCATTAATTACTGAACAACTAACCACTAACTACTAACAATTTAATGCATTATCAAAAGTTACTGAAAATTGCCACTGTAGGCAAATCCTTGTATAATATCACGCCAAAAATTGAGGCTATAGTTGCAGAATCAAACGTGGAAATCGGACTTTGTACACTATTTTTACGCCACACATCAGCTAGTTTACTGATTCAAGAAAATGCAGATCCAGATGTACTTTTAGATCTAGCTAATTTTATGGCAAAAATCGTGCCAGAATCAGCTAAATACATTCACGATGCTGAAGGTGCCGATGATATGCCGGCACACATCCGCACTGCCCTGACTCATACCTCAGAACACATCCCCATCAATCGAGGTCATTTGGTGCTGGGAACTTGGCAAGGAATTTACATCTGGGAACATCGGCAACGCAGTCATACTAGAGTATTGGTTGTCCATATTTCTGGATGACAATAGACATCTGGTAGAAAAGACGTAGAGACGTAGCACTGCTACGTCTTTACAATAGTAACTAAAAAAGTGGCGTTGCTGATTAGATGTATGAAAATGATTGTGCGTGATGTCAAAACCCTTGATTAGACGTAGCATTGCTACGTCTCTACATGCGGATTCATACATGAAATCAGCAACGCCAAAAAAAGTTAAGTTTATTCCTACTTGATTTACTTCTGATCTACTGCTCGATTAAACTAAGGTTTGTTGCTTTATGCCGCAGGTTATAAAACTGTAAACTATTGAGGTTAATTCAATGTTTATAAAGTCAAATCTGACACATATTCATACTTTCAGTATTCTTGATGAAATCATTGCCCAGCAAAGTATTAATCAATTATCTCTAAATCCACATAAAACTTTAGCTACCAGTTTTGCCGAACTGGGAAGTTTAGTTACTGAAAAAACTAATGACATTCAACTAATAACATTTTTCCAAAAGAGTTTAGAGCAAATAATTTCGGCTTATTTGGACAACTTCCCGGATAATATTTTCTGGGATTTTGATTTTTTGGTAAGTAGTATGTTAAGGCAGGTTTTGGTAGTAAATGATGCTATTGCATTTTTAAAATGTTTTTGTAACAAGATAGTATCGCTGTTGGAGTTGTGCGGAATTAAAACGAAAATACACTTTCGCTACGTCCACGACTTTATTTATGGCTTTGAATGGGCAAGATGGGTGCAAAAAGAACCAGAAACTCGCGCACATGAAGAACCTTTTAGTTTAAATTTTTTAGATTATTTGCTTGCTAAAGGAGAGGAAATTTTGCACCTCATTTGCCAGGAGAAAGCTAATCATTATAAACCTTGCAATAAAGGCTATCGCAATCCTTATTGCTTTTCTCGCGAACCAGAGGATGAACACCGTATGCTAACTTATCTTGCTGTTAATCAACTCATTCCCGTGACAGCATGGAATTGGAATGTTCAACCAGTATGGAATAAACCTTTCCACGAACTTCGCGAGCAGTTATCATTAAAGCTGAATATTCCAAATAAGAGTCATACCGATTCTATGTGAGGTTGCGCTACAAAACCTCCGCGTACCTTTGCGCTTCCCCTTGCGTACCTTTGCGTTTAAAATCATCTAGAGCGCAACAACTGCACAAACGTATCACTCACAGTATGATCCTTAGTGTTGGCAGCATATTGAATCAAATCTTCTCGCAGAGCTTTAGCTTTATCCAAGGGTAGCAAAGTTGCTAATAAGAAGTATACACCACGAAAGCGCGGATCGCTCATGTGGTCAATTAGGCGTTGTTCGGCTGCATCACCATCACCGAGAAAGGTTTGTACTAGAAAGAAGTCCATAATTTTATCATGGCGGAAGTAGCATTCTTTCTTCGGTTCTCCTTTTTCATCTAGCCACTGACGGCTAACTACCATTTTATATTTCTCATCTTCCATCGATTGTAATTCTTGGTGGTAAAGTTCACCAGATAAAGCCTTCTCATCATTCAGCCGCATTTGGTAGACAGATAAAGAGAACTTTTTCAAGGGAAATTCATGCTTCCATTCTTGCAAATATTCTGCTGCCATTTCTTTATATTGCTGTTCTTGCAGGCGAAACAAATCTGGTTGCTTGCCTTGTGATAACATTTGAGCAACCAGAGTTAAATCCATCGGGTTAGAAAGAGTTCGTTGTGCTGCTTCTAACTCTTCGCGAGATTGTTGTTGGTTGAAGGCTTCTGTTAAGTAGTTTTTGCAAGCTTGCTCGTAAGCAGTACCTTGAATTTTCGCATCTTTAGGTAGTCGCTGCTGTCGGGTAATCAAAAATTGTTCAATTTGTTGACGTTCTAAAGGTTGCAAGTAATACATCTTCGCCGTTGAGGGGGGTATCCACTCTAGCGGCTGGGTAGTCATAATGATGTTACCGCGAAAGTAGCTCTCGACAAACTGCGTAATTTTGGCGCGTGTGTCTGCTGTCACTTCGTTCAGTCCATCGATGCAAATATCTATGGCGCCGCTGTAAATCAGGTTTTTCAGAAACTCGGCGTCTTGTGCTTGTCCGTGGAGCTTTGCCTGAATTGCCTCAATTACACCTTTATCGCATTTGTGCGCCGGCAGATAAACGACAATTGTTTGAGAAGATTTTACCAGATGGCGGAGAAACATCGATTTGCCTAATCCAGAATCGCCTTCTAAGACGATTTGCCCTTTGATGCTGGGTATCTCTTGGGTAATTAATCGAATCTCTTGCTGTAGAGACGCGATGTTTTGGGATGATGAAGAAGAAGACGCGATTCATCGCGTCTCTACAATGCCGGATTGGGGGAAATATGCTTGGGAATTAAAATTGTTTAATCCGGCGTCTGCTAGGAGGGAAGGTTTAAATGGTTCAAATAGTTTGCGACGTAAGAAGGGAACCCAAGCGAGGATAAAGCCGACGTAACCCATACCGAGAATGCGACGTACCCACAGGTTCCAGAAGAAGATTGCTTGAACTTGGGGAAATTTTGGGTAAGCAAAGATAAGGGCAAGCCAAAAGGTAATATGAATAAGGATAATGTTTCTCGCACGGAAGAACCACTTCCAATATTCGAGATTATTAATCACCGACTGCACCGTATCGGCTTCGTTATATCCGTCTTTTTCTAGGTTGTCGTGGTGACTTTGAAGTAAAATAATATCTTGTGCTTTCCATGAGACTTTTTTGCTAGCAACAACATAGTCTATTTGCTTTGCTAAGTCATCTTGTAATCGCTGAAGCTTCTGAGTCTTACTTGCTTCCCAGGCTTTTTTAAAGAGATTGAGAGTTTTAACGCCTTTATCGTGATTCAATTGGGTAGGAATAGTTTTGCTGTCAGGAATGCCAAGCCATGTCAGCAGCGTTTTCACTTCATCAGTACCACCACCAAGGAAGTAGGTTAAGAAACGCCACTTCAAGTATAGCTCATTTGGCTCATAGACATTATTTAGGACTACAACAATCTTCGTCAATTTTAGTTGTTTGATATTCCCTAATGCTTTGGCTGCAATGTAACGATAGATAGCGTCAACTTTTTTATCTTTGATGAAGTTGAGGATTTCGGGAGCGTACTTTGCCCCCGCTTCTCCCAAGTTGCCTAATGCTACCGCTGCACTGCCACGAACGTAAACCTCAACTTTTTCATCTTTGAGGATTTTGGCGATTTCCGGAGCGTACTTTGCCCCCGTTTCTCCCAAGTTCCCTAATGCTTCGGCTGCCCTCCCACGAAGAGTTGAGTCAACTTTTTTATCTTTGATGAAGTTGAGGATTTCGGGTGCGTACTTTGCCCCCGCTTCTCCCAAGTTTCTTAATGCTGAGGCTGTACTGATACGAACGTAAGCGTCAACTTTTTCATCTAGGAGGATTTTAGCAGCCTTGTGGGCAATATCCTCCAGTTTCTTTGGCAGAGCTTTCAAATCTTTCGCTTCATATTCAGCTAATTTGTCAAAAGCAAGTTGCTGCACTTTCGGATAGCCATCGTCAAGTGCAGCCAATATACCATCAATCTGCCACGGTTGCGGGATACACAAGTAACGTAGTCAACCGAAGTCAAACAGCGTCAATTCCTCGTAGTTCGCTCTCTGATTGACCTTACTCGTTCGTTGTCTTTTAGGTTCTAGAGTCTGGGGTTTATCCGTACCCGTTG
>JAHHIJ010000036.1 GCA_019358985.1 Tolypothrix brevis GSE-NOS-MK-07-07A
AGCAGAATACGCCGATCAAGAAGTGGAATACTACCAATTGGTAAGGACCACCGTTGTACAACCACTCATCTAAGGAAGCTGCTTCCCAGATTGGGTAGAAGTGCAAGCCAATTGCGTTAGAAGAAGGAACAACTGCACCAGAGATAATGTTGTTTCCGTAAATCAAGGAACCTGCTACGGGTTCGCGGATACCATCGATGTCTACTGGAGGTGCTGCGATGAACGCAATGATGAAGCAGGTGGTAGCGGCTAGCAGGGTTGGAATCATCAATACGCCGAACCAACCGATGTATATGCGGTTTTCTGTGCTGGTGATCCAGGTGCAGAAGCGCTCCCATACGTTGGCGCTTTCGCGACGTTGTAAGGTAGTGGTCATGGGTTTATAATTGCTTTATTTGTGTATGAAATTTAGAGGAAGTTGTTTGCCCCTCTTGTTTATTAGATTAAAGGAATAGTTTAGATTTGTAAAGGTTTTTTAATTAATTATGTATTATGAGAGTCATTTGTTTTTCTTATATAAGCTAGAGTCGCGGTGAATTGCGCCTCTAGCTTATATAGGCGCGGAAAAAGAAAGAGACGTAGCATTGCTACGTCTCTACAAGGGTTCTGGGTAATGCATTAATTATTTATTAACCAGGAGGCCAAGCCATGTGACGTCCTCCTAGAATATGTAAATGTAAATGATAGACACTTTGACCACCGTCAGAATCTGTGTTGATGACAACGCGATAACCGTTGGTGAGTCCAGCTTCTTCGGCAACGCGCTTTGCCGTTAATAAAAGATGCCCCAAAAGATCGCGATCGCTTTCTTGGGCGTCAGTTAGTTTGACAATCGGTTTTTTGGGAATAACGAGGATGTGAACCGGCGCTTTGGGTTGAACGTCTTTGAATGCGATCGCTAAATCATCCTCATAAACAATGTCTGCGGGAATTTCGCGACGGATAATTTTACCGAAAATCGTGTCTGTAGTTTCATTCATGCCGATTTACCTGCTCATCTGCTACAGATTCTGTCATGTTTTGTATTTCGCTTTGCGTAAAATTAATTGAGGGTTAAGATTTAAACGCAAAGGAGCGCGAAGGTAAGCGCAAAGGTACGCGGAGAATTCGTATTATGAGGCTAGTGGTTGTTGATGTTTGAAGTACCAGTAGAGGTTGGCTACAGTGAAATCGGGTATTTCTTGCCAGTTTGAGGGGGCTAAAGCTTTATATCCAGATGCTGTTGCTTGCTGACTAATGTAGGATTCATGCCCTTGACGTAAGTTAGGCTTTAACATAAATTTTAGCTGATCTCGCAGAGATGCTGAATGAGATTTTTGCTTCAATTTCTCATAAAGTAATAGTTCTGGGGGTATGGAATCGGCAGTTGGATCAGCGATCGCATCACTGCCAACACTAACTTCTGAAGTATCAAAATCAGCACTTTGGAGCAGTTTTATTTCTGATGGAGGCAGTAGCCGCTTCCAATTTACATTATTTTGCCACGACTTTAGTACGGCTAAATCATGCTCGCAAATCCGCTCTGGAGAGCGTCAAGCATTGTGTAGGTTTTTTGAAAGCCCAGGTGAGTTTGAACCATCTGCAAGCCACCCATAACTAACTGTGCAGGGGCAAATAAAGGGTTAACAGGAGAACCAATTACGTTGGTTCCAAGACCAACTGCGTGAGCCACAAATTTACCTGTTGCTTTGTCTCTAACTATGCCCAGTAATTGACCTGAAACTGTATCACGAACAATCTCATAGTTACCAGAGTTAATTAGCGCTTGGATTGCCGGAGCAAACTGAAACAGCATATTTTTAAAGGGTTTGAAGATAATTTTTTACAGCCTAGCTTGTCCTATTGGCAAAGATAACGGTGTTTTTACGTAGTTAGTTTCAGTGAAATCTGGGCATATTAAATTACGAGCAACTATATCAGATTACCATCAGGGCTATTTCGTTCTAGACAGAAACCGCCCAGAACTGAAGTTCCGGGCTAATAGCTAAAGTCCGTTAAAACGGACTATAACTTTTTCTCAGTCGTCTTTAGAAGACTTTAGCTATTAGACTCAGAATTTATTCTGAGGTGGACTAGATGAGAATGAAATAGTGCTGAATCACCATTACAGGAAAAGATTATTGTGAATAACTACTTCAACACCTTTGAGAATATTACCCAATCTGTTGAGCAACTCTTGAAGGATGAGCATAATTCTTTAGAAATTAAGCAATCTGCTACAAGTTTGACGAACTCAGTTAAACCGTGTATTAAAGAACTAAAACAATCAGCTACTAAACTCAAGGAGTTAATTTTAGTCTGTTCTAACGATCTATACCATGCTGAGAATATTTGGCAGAGCAAGCCAATGATTGCGTCAGCAGCAAAACCTGAAATATGGGAACAGCTTGGGGAGATTAGTGGGCGTTCTATTAAAATTAGCCAAATAGGAATTCAATGTAAAAATGAAGCAGTAAAACAAGCTAAGAAATCTTGGGATAAACAAATAGAGTACTTGAGAAAGAGATGGTTTATTGATGCGAAAGGTCAGCAGAAGAAAGGAGTCGGTTGGGATGAAAAAAAGGGTTTTAGTAATGAACTTAAGTCGGAAGTAGACAAGCTATGTGAAAAAATAACCGTAATAATTAAACAAGGACTAATTTTGGTTTTTCAAGAACTTCTAAATATTAATTTTGAATCATTCCACAACTATGTTGACATGCTAGACCAGCAGAAAAAAGCTGAGTTACATAAACAGATAGATTTAATATATATTGAAATCGAAAAAAAATTCAATAATCCTATAGAACATTTACCTAAATATCATTTAGGTTTAAGAAACAGTGTTAACCCATATTTAAAATATTTGGTAGAGTTGGGTTTGGGAGATATCAACTGGGATGACGTTGTTAAGTTTCAAAATAACGTTTCTGTAAAGATTGAGAACTTTATCACAGCCATTTTTGATGACAGAATTAAATTAGCGACTGAAACTATGACAAAAGCGATCGCATTTTACAATGATTTCCTAGAACAACAAGAGCGATATCAGCAAGAAACACCAAAACAGCGCGAAGCTGAAAAAGCTTGGATTTACCAACAGCATCAGCAATTGGCACAGATACAGGATGGGATTTCAGTCATCCTCAACGCTGGTTGATACATTACTTAATAATCGTTCTAGGGAATATATGCTTGCGAGAGTTTGGAGTGCATCAATTGTTGGCATCGACGCCGTTAAAGTAGGTGTAGAAGTCGATGTATCGGGGGGTTTGCCGGGAATTGTCGTGTTAGGATTGCCCGACGCTGCTGTACAAGAATCGAAAGAAAGAGTCAAGGCAACTTTGAAAAATGCTGGTTTTGTCTTTCCGATGCGAAAGATTGTAATTAATCTAACCCCTGCTGATTTACGCAAGGAAGGTCCTTGTTTTGATTTGCCTATCAGCGTGGGAATTTTGGCAGCTTCGGAACAAGTCAGCGCTGAATTGTTGGGAGATTATCTTTTTTTAGGTGAAGTTTCGCTGGATGGCAATTTACGCGCAGTTGCCGGAGTTTTACCCATCGCTGCGACTGCTGAAAAGATGGGAATTACAGGTTTGGTTGTGCCGGCTGATAATGCCCAAGAAGCTGCTGTGGTTGAAGGATTGAAGGTTTATGGCTTTAATAATATATCTAATGTGGTACATTTTTTAAATAATCCAGGTTCTCATAAACCTGTGCAGTTTGATAATACATCACAGACATCACCTGCAAAGCCTTTAGATTCGTTTAGCAGCGCAGATTTAAACGATGTTAAGGGACAAGCACATGCGCGTCGTGCTTTAGAAATTGCCGCAGTTGGGGGACACAATTTAATTTTTGTGGGACCACCTGGTAGTGGTAAAACGATGTTAGCTAGACGCTTACCGACGATTTTACCACCTTTAGTTTTCGCTGAAGCTTTGGAGGTGACGCAGATTCATTCGGTAGCAGGGTTGTTAAAAAATCGCGGGACTTTGGTACGCGATCGCCCTTTTCGCAGTCCTCATCACTCAGCTTCTGGTCCCTCTTTAGTTGGTGGTGGTAGTTTTCCCCGTCCTGGAGAAATTTCTTTAGCACATAGAGGTATACTTTTTTTGGATGAATTGACAGAATTTAAACGTGATGTATTAGAATTTCTGCGTCAACCTTTGGAAGATGGTTACGTCACTATATCCCGCACGAGACAATCGGTAACGTTTCCCGCACAGTTTACATTGGTGGCAAGTACCAATCCTTGTCCTTGCGGCTATTATGGCGATACTATTCAACAGTGTACGTGTTCGCCGCGACAAAGAGAACAATATTGGGCAAAGCTTTCGGGTCCGTTGATGGATAGAATTGATTTGCAAGTTGCGGTTAATCGCTTGAAGGCAGAGGAAATTACCCAACAACCGACAGGGGAATCATCGGCAAGTGTGCGTCAACGGGTGCAAGAAGCGCGAGGAAGAACTGCAAATCGATTCAAAGATGAAATCAATCTGCGTTGTAATGCACATATGCAGAGCGGTCATCTGCAAAAATGGTGTAAGTTAGATGATGTTAGTCGCAATTTGTTAGAAGCCGCAATTAAGAAATTAGGCTTATCGGCAAGAGCAAGCGATCGCATTCTCAAAGTAGCACGCACAATTGCAGATTTGGCGGGAGATGATGACCTCAAAGCAAATCATGTCGCAGAAGCAATTCAGTATCGCACGATCGATAGAATGCAGTAATACCACGTCCGTTGAATTAATATTAATAAAAACGGTGCAACCGTCGTAGAGACGTTCCGGCGGAACGTCTCTACAATATGTGTGGTTTAACGGACATGATATAATTTAGTTACTCCTAAGTACAGCGAGCGCACAAGAACGAGCGCGTTTTTTAACGCAAAGGAACGCGGAGGGAAGCGCAGAGTGACGCAGAGTTTTTTTCTCTAGGATTCGCTACAAAAAAAGCGAAATTCTGTACTAAGCTTTTATCAAAGATTCAGCCCCATCAATCCAAATTGGCGTCCCAGTGATATGACTCGAAGCATCTGATGCTAAAAATAACACCACTTGTGCCACTTGTTCAGATGTTCCTGGTTTGCCATCAGTCAAGGGAATTTTACCTTCAGGAAACTCAACTGGTTCTTGAATATGTTCTAAATCTCTTCTTTGGGTGCTGTCATCAATATTAGTTTCAATTGCCCCAGGACAAATTACATTCACACGAATGCGGTGTTTAGCAAGTTCTAAAGCAGTCATTTTTGCGAAAGCAACTTGTGCAGCTTTTGAACATGAATAAGCAGTAGCACCACTATTACTAAAAATGCGTGTACCGTTGACAGAAGAAGTGATAATAATCGATCCACCCTGCTTTTTTAGGTGAGGTACAGCATACTTAACTGTTAAAAAAGTTCCTTTCAGATTGATGTTGATTGTTTTGTCCCATTCTTCGGGTGTTAATTCATCTATCGGTGCCCAAACTCCATTAATTCCAGCGTTGGCAAATACAACATCTAAACGTCCCCATTTATCTACAATCTGCTCAACTGCTTGTTGCATTTCTTCTGGCTGGGAAATATCAGCAATCAGTGGAATTGCCTCACCATTGTTGCTTTGAATTTCGGCAACAGTTTTATCTAGTTCTTCCTTTGTACGTCCTAATGCAGCAACTTTAGCACCTTCTTTAGCAAACAACTTTGCCGCTGCCTTGGCAATGCCTGAACCTGCTCCTGTCACCAATGCTACTTTATTTGTAAGTTGCATAAATCTTTTGTTTAGAATTTGGGTATTATTAATAGTTAGTTGAATAAAATTCCCCTAACTATGTCTTTACATTTAAATATGTAACATCAAGCTAAAGCATTATTCATATTGCTATTGGCAGAAAGTCTTTCTCTACCTAATGGTATAAATTTTGCAATGAAAAATATAGTAACCCTCAAAAACAAGATCCCCGACTTCTTAGAGAAGTCGGGGATCTGAGGAGGACAATTTTCGCTTTAACTATGCTGAGGTAGTCTTTTTCAATTTTGCTTTAGTAGCAACGGCAACTAAGGCACATAAAAAAAGTAAAGCTGGATTAGTCGAGGGTTCAGGTACTGAAACTTTGACCTGAGTTCTTCTAACTTGGATGAAAGTTAAATTTGTTGGATTAGCAAAAGAGCGTTTTAAAGAACCTGTAAACGAAGCTGTTGCAAATTCTGCGTTGCCACCAAAATTCAACTGAGTATCTTGATTAGATAAAGTGATGTTTTGGCTTCTTTGACTTCTAATAAAATCATTGTCGTTGAAAGAATTTAAATTTCCATTTAGGTAAAAGAAATCTAAAGGATTTTTTGGAATATTCGACTTTGTATTAGATAACAACTGAGCAAAAAAGTCATCTAAAAGATTTGGGTCGGTAATATCAGTTGTGTCATATAACAAAAAAGAAATATCTGCACTTGCCTTGGCATTCTCTGCTGGTTCATCTCTTGATGTTTCCAAATCTAAAAATGCTGTAAAATCTACAGAAAAAGAATCACCAGCATCGACAAAAAAGTTACCTAAAACTTTACCTTCAGCGTTTGCCAATCCTAAATAATTTTTATTTTGACCAAAGGCTTGACTTAAAGATGTATTAATTACTTCTGGTGGTTCGAGCAGAAAATCTATGTTTGCATTATTAGTAGCTGATACCTCGCCATTTAGTGATATGCTAGCATTATTTACAGTTGCAGTTACTTCCGGGTCAAGACTGAAATTTTTTAAATAAAATTCTCCTTGAGATGAAGCTAGTGTAGCAGCTTGACTGGGTGAGATTACTAAGCTAGAAGTAGCTATCAAAGGAGTAACCAATAGAAAAAAGTGCTGAGTAAATCCTAAAGTACGCATGATAAGTTTATGATTATATACTGGTATCTACTGATGTAGTGAAATAGTCAGCCACCCTGTAAATGTTTTTCATCAGTAATATTGCGGTTATTACAATCTACATCTAGTTTTGCCCTGTTTACGGAAAATTTGAGAAACTATACAGATAAACGAGAATTCAGGAGTTGTAGATACGCGATCGGACGAAGTCTCTACAGAATTTAGGAGTCAGAATATAAGCCTGATTGTAGATGTGGCGATTTGAGGGATGAAGTATAAATTAAGCTAAAGCAAGGGAAATACTGCCAAAAGGAGACTTGTTAATGAATGTGAAGGCAATTTTGGAACTATTCCAAGAGACATTTGAAGAATGGAGTAAAGATAAAGCCTCCCGATTATCGGCAGCGCTAGCTTATTACACGATATTTTCCATCGCACCGTTACTGATTATTGTAATTGCGATCGCTGGCGCAGTATTTGGAGAAGAAGCCGCGAGTGGTCAAATTTTCGCACAGATTCAAGGTTTAGTTGGCGAAGCTGGAGCAAAACTCATTCAGGAGGCAATTAAAAATGCTAGTCAACCAAAACAAGGTGCGATCGCTTCTATCATCAGTATTGTCATTCTCATATTTGGTGCCACTGGTCTATTTACTGAACTACAAGATGCTTTAAATACAATTTGGGAAGTAGAGCAAAAACCAGGACGCGCTGTCAAAAACATGGTTCGCAATCGCTTTTTGTCGTTTGCGATGGTTCTGGGTATTGGCTTTTTACTTCTGGTGTCCCTGATAATTAGTGGAGTGTTAGCAGCGTTACTTGGTTACTTTAATAACTTGATACCAGGTATTGCTTTTATCTGGCAAATAGTTAACTTCTTAGTTGGTTTTGCAATCAGTACTGTACTATTTGGGCTAATATTTAAAGTTCTACCAGATGTAAAAATTACCTGGAGTGATGTTTGGATTGGATCTGCTATCACTTCAATATTATTTTCCTTCGGTAGGTTTGTTTTAGGACAATATTTAGGAAACGGCAGTTTTGGTTCAACTTACGGTGCGGCAGGTTCAGTAATAGTAGTCATCGCTTGGGTTTATTATGCTGCCCAAATTCTCTTTTTCGGTGCCGAGTTTACCCAAGTTTACGCTAGAAGATACGGCTCACAAATTGTCCCGGCTGACAATGCTATCCCCATGACTGATAAAGCTCGTGCTAATCTAGGGATGAAGTCCAAGCATACTAAACAACCATCTAAAAAGTCTAATTTTATTAATCGCCTATTTGGGAAACTGACACAAGCGAAACGCTTAAAACGGAAAGATAGAAATTAGTGATTTTTATAACTAAAGGCTAATATTTTATGTTTGCCCACCTGACAGTAATAATGCACAGATGGTTTTCAATCAATTGGCAGGCAATTTTTGTCCCCAGCATGAGCGTCGTGGAACTGATTGTTAGAGGTTCGCTGGTATACCTTGCATTATTTACAGTGCTACGCTTTCTCCCTAGCAGACAAATGGGAACGCTAGGAATTACCGATTTGCTGGTGGTTGTATTATTTGCTGAAGCTGCCCAAAATGCAATGGCAAGCACTTATACATCAATTACCGAAGGGGCAATATTAGTCGGAACTGTTATTTTTTGGAGCTATTTACTCAATTGGTTAGGCTACAAAATTCCCAAGTTCCAACAGTTTCTAAATCCCCCACCTTTACTACTTGTAAAAAATGGGCGTCTAATATTACGTCATTTGGAACGCGAACTAATTACAGAAGAAGAGTTGATGAGCCAATTACGTCAGCAGGGTGTAGAATTTTTAGCTGATGTGAAAAAGGCGTATTTAGAAGCTGATGGTAGCATTAGTATCATTACATCTGATTCCAAAAGCAGTCCTTTACCTCAACAAAAAACAATATAGTACGATTTAAGGTTTACAGATTGTAAAGTTTATACAGCATATTTCAGGTAAATGAAGTACATATAAAACCCAAAATCTTGTAGAGACGTAGCAGTGCTACGTCTCTCTACCTGTATTAGACATAGGAGTGAAAATTAATTATGCGTTAACCAGAACCCTTGTAGAGACGCGAAATACGAAGTCTCTACATTCTTTTCCAACAGATGTCTATTCGATTAGAGCCATAGGCTGCTGTATTATAAAAGAAATTCAAAACTTTTACTGTAAAACTGTAGAATATGACGGTTGAATTCTGTGGCTGAATGTGATTGAGCGTTATACCTTGCCGGAAATGGGCAATTTGTGGACGGAAGCTTATAAATTAAAGACTTGGTTGCAAGTAGAAATCGCTGTTTGTGAAGCTCAAGCTGAGTTGGGTTACATTCCTACAGAAGCGGTTGAGGAAATTAAGGCAAAGGCGAATTTTGACCCCAAAAGGGTGCTAGAAATTGAAGCAGAAGTCCGTCATGATGTGATTGCTTTTTTAACAAATGTAAATGAATATGTTGGCGATGCAGGACGTTATATTCACTTAGGGTTGACTAGTTCGGATGTGCTGGATACGGCTTTAGCTTTGCAATTGGTAGCAAGTCTTGATTTGTTGTCCCAAGGTGTGGAAGATTTAATTGTTACCATTCGCGAAAAGGCAACAGAACATCGTTATACGGTGATGACTGGACGATCGCACGGAATTCATGCTGAACCGATCACTTTTGGGTTTAAACTGGCTGGATGGTTAGCAGAAATGTTGCGTCACCAAGAACGCTTGAAAATTCTTCGCAAAACCATCGCTGTGGGGAAAATCTCCGGTGCAGTCGGAACTTATGCTAACATAGAACCGCGTGTAGAAGCGATCGCCTGCGCTAAACTCGGACTCACTGCCGATACTGCATCAACTCAAGTTATCTCACGCGATCGCCATGCCGATTATGTGCAACAATTAGCTTTAATTGCCGCTTCTATTGAACGCTTTTCTGTAGAAATTCGCAACTTACAAAGAACAGACGTTCTCGAAGTTGAAGAATTTTTCTCTAAAGGGCAAAAAGGCTCCTCAGCTATGCCACACAAGCGTAACCCCATCCGTTCCGAACGATTAACGGGAATGGCACGCATTATCAGAAGTCATACTGTGGCAGCTTTGGAAAACGTCGCACTTTGGCACGAACGGGACATTTCCCACAGTTCCGTTGAGCGGGTAATGTTTCCTGATGCTTGCATTTTGACACATTTCATGCTTAAAGAAACCGTCGAGTTAGTGAAAAATCTACTGGTTTATCCTGAGAACATGGAGCGAAATCTCAACTGCTATGGTGGTGTGGTATTTAGCCAGAAAGTGCTACTTGCTTTAATAGAAAAAGGCATGAAGCGAGAAGAAGCTTATAAAATTGTCCAAGAAAGCGCTCACACAGCTTGGAATAAGCCAGAAGGCAATTTTCATGATTTGATTAGCAAAGAGCCTCGCGTTACCGAAAAGTTATCGCCGGCAGAAATTGCCGAATGTTTCGATCCAAAGCAGCATCTGAAGCATTTAGAACAGGTTTATCAAAGGTTGGGTATTTAGCCTTTGCCGATTAAGAGGGTTATTCAGTGCGATTAACAGTTTCTCATATAGAGAAGCGATCGCACACCCCTCAACTAGCAATTTTAGATGATTCATGAAAAATAAAAACTCGGTCACAGACGTAGCATTGCTACGTCTCTACAAGGAGAAACGTCTTTAACATTGTAAGTAATTTACCGGACACGACATAACAGGAAGTGAGACAAGTTGTTTTAAGTTAACTTGTTGTAACAACTGAGTCCAAGCTAAGGAGATATCTTTTTCCTTCTTGCCACCTATATTTACAGCCAAAATAGTTAAAGTATCAAACCAAATACTATTTTTGGCATAGACAGTAGCTTTTGCAATGGGAGTTTTGGCATCAGCTAATTGATTTTTCAAAGCATTCGATATAGGGATTCTTTGAATGCTACCTCTAACATTTCCCGGTTTATCTTCTATGGTTTGAAAATCACAGTAAATAGAAAAAGACCAATTGTATCTTTTGCCAATTTGCAAAGGCTGTATTTGTTGAGGTATGGCAAAACTAACTATACCTTGCGGGGTATTAACATCTTTTAATCTAGTTTTATAAACTTCTTTACCCAGTTCATCTTTTAACACAAATTCAGCAGCATCTTTTGTTGTCAAATCCCTGGGTAGACTGAACCAAAATTGCGGTCTTTCGGCTACAGTTAACCCCCACAACAAATCACCATCATTTGATTTAGTTAAAGGTACAAGTGCCCTTGGTTCGCAGTCTCCTCTTGTGGCTCCTCCTCTTGTGGCTCCTCCTCGTACCCTTCCTCCTGGTTCCCCACGGTTTGTTGGGGGTGAGGGTGGCTGAAATTTTATTGATACTAGGGTTGAATTTGGATTTTTGGCTGTTATCTTTTCTCCATAACCGATCGCACAACTTATGCCAAGTCCAAGGATTACTGTAGTATTAAATATTATTTTCTGAGGAATTTTCCTAATTAGTCTTGTCTGATTCATTTTATCTGCTCCAAGTAATTTTTCTTTTTCAATAATAAAATTACAACCGTACCGTTAGTCAAAAATAAAGCGATCGCAGGGGAAGCTAAAGGTATCCAACCCCCATAATTAAGTAACATCCAACATAAGCCTATTAATATTATTACTGATATTAACACCACTGTACCCATAATTATTAACCGAGAAAATCGCCAAGCAATAAATCCCCCAATAATTGCCCAGCAAGCAATCCAAGCAAATTCTCCCCCACTAGACCAAACCCATAACAAAGGTCTTCCATCTAAAACATTGCTAAGAATTTGACTGACCATATGTGCGTGAACCAACACCCCAAAAATTTGGTTGGAGGAACCGGCACCATAGGGTGTAGACCAATAATCCCCAGCGCTAGGGGCTACTGAGCCAATCAATATAATTCGATTTTGAATGGCTTTGGGATTTACTTTGTCACCGAGCAAATCTCCTAGAGTCACCCTTTGGGCTAGCATCTGGGGATCGGTCATTGCTCGATAGTTTAATAATATCTGACTGCCTGCCGCATCTACGCTTTGATATCCACCGGTGCGATCGCTTATGGAGGGAAATATTTTTTTACCTAGTTTTAAATTGCCGTCTGGTGTAAATTCTGGCAAGATATTCTTTGTCTGAAGATATTGCAATGCAAGCCGGGTACTAAATGCATAAGCTGCCGTACAGCGAGATGTCGTACTTGGTGTAATAAATAATAAGTGGCGACGCACAGCGCCATCGTAATCTTGGACAAAATCGCTAAAGCCTAACTGGGAATTAGGCATTTCCGGTGGTGGTAAAGTACCTATAGGGTCATCGTTAGCGTCAGGACGCTTGCAGATACCAATTAAACGGTGATTTTGTCGTAATTGCTTTGCTAATTCGGGCTTGGGACTGGGATAATCTCGGTAAATATCTAAACCAATGGCTGTAGGTTGATGTTTTTCTAATTTTTGCAATAATTTGCTGAGGGTAGTTTCGGATAAGGAACCAAAGCGTGCTTCCTTATTCTGAGCTTGAATATCGTCGGCGGTTATAGTTACTATTAAAAGGCGATCATCGGGTTTTTCGATTTTTCGCGATCGCATTAATGCATCAAATGTCGATAATTCTATAGGGGATAGCAACCCGAAAAATCTAAATCCTGCTACTAATAGTGTACTTACTAAGCTACATAAAAGAATTAATCGCAATTGGTGACGATTTGGTAATAATTGAATCGGATTTGTTTTTCCGTGCAATTCCTGCCAATTAGGAGGGATTTCGGCAGGATTTTGACAAATCACAGGTAGCCAAGTCGCGCAGGGAAATTCTGCTTCTAATCCTTGTAATTTTTCCCGTGCTTCCCGTACCGAAAGATAAAGAGATTTTCCCTTGGCAAAACTAGCAAGAAAATGTTTGAGAAATTCCTGTGCAACTTTATCGGGAATCGGTTCCCGCATCACAATTACTTGGGGTATATGTAAATCTGCTAAATCCTGTGCCAATCCTAAACCATCGCAAGAATTAAAAATTGCTAATTTTAGACCGCTGGATATGGCTTTTTTTAAACCATATTTTAATCGTTCAATTGTCAGACTTTCCTCAGAATTTATTTGAATGCATCCCTTTCCCTGACTCGAACTATGTCCGGCAAAAAATAAAATATCCCATTCTGATGTCCAAAGTTGATCGCAGAGCTGTTGTGATTTTGGTTCGATTAAAAATGTAATATCTGAATTGGGAAGCTGTTTTAATATTTGTTGGTCTTGATTAACGTCAATCCCACTACTGTTGCCTAAAATACTTAATATTTTGAATTTCTTTTTAGCTCGATTTGTATTTCTTTTTAAAGAACGTGCATATTCAGGAGGACTCAAGGAAATTTCTGCTTTGGGATAATCAGATAAAAAATCCCACAAAGACCAAGGTAATTTTAAAGTATTACTATTTTCAGTCACAAGTATCAAACGAATTTCATCATTTGGTGTGAGATTAGTTCGCAATTTACGTTCAATAGATAAAAATGAATCTGAACTTAACCAGCGATTGAGTTGGTTTTTTAAATCTTGAGAAACATCTTGAAATTCGACATGGGAAATATTAGTAATTTCCTCATCTTCTTCATCAATTTCAAATTCTGGATGTGCTGTAGTTCTTCGCCAAGCCAAATTATTATACAAAGATTCATATAATAACTGCCAACGTTGATAAATCTTATCTAGACTGGGAATTGCAGGTAAACTTCCCGTAAATTGCATTGGAGTTAGCTCTTCAGATTCCCAAAATTGCGCTGTCACTGTCGGGAAACCTTGCTGCAAATCTCCTTTTCCTAAATATAAAACGATCAGTTTAGGCATTTTAGATTTTCCTTCTAATTTTTGATAAATTAACAGCGTCAATGCCACATTTTTTCAAATCAAATCAAAAAATATTCTGTTACCACAAAATCATCAATTTCAATTTGAACTCTAAATTGAGTACCACCAGGACTTTTAAACCGTTTTAATTGAATAATGTTATCCTGCAAACGTGATTGAATTGATTGAATAACTTGTCCTGACGAAGATAGTAATTTGAGATGAGTCGCGGGTGGTAAATATTCTTCTTGGCTTCGACTACGTAATTGAATGCGAATACTAATTCTACCATCTGTTTCTGCATCCAATATCATTAATAAAAATGCTTCTCCATCGGGTAAATTTAGGGATTTTACTCTTTTGATAGTTGTCTCATTTTCTTCTGCTGCTCTCCTAAAACTAAAGTCTAAAGCACTATTACCGAATAAATCTTCTAAAGATTGCCAGCTATCCTCAAAGGTATTTTGCAACCACTGACTGAGATTTACAGCCACCTGACTAGGAGCAATATTACTTTGCAATTCTCCTTGAAGTAATTGATATAGTCTTTGTCTCCAAACATCGTGACTTAGCAATTCTCCCCATAAGGAAAAGGGTAATTCTAATCTAGTTTGAATAATACCTGAATTTGCTAATCTAGATAATAAATTTTCTGCCTGGGTTGCGGATACAGGGGATAGGCTAGTCAGAGACACTTGAGTTTCTTCGTCAGGATTGAGTTGACTTACTACCCACAACACATTTAAATCTTGAATTATTTCCTGGGCATCAAGGCTATATGTTCTGTCACTAGAGTTGTAGGTAGCTGAGGTTTTAATTTGTTTGTGCGTCGTATATCCCCAGACTCGCATCGATAGATCATCTGGATTAATTTGAACTGCTAAATAATAGTCTCCCGCCAATTTGGGAATATCCACCCATTCTTGAGGTATTTGATATTCACTGTTATCAAAAGTTTTTTCTGGGATCAAAATCAAACGTTTATTTCCCCAGGTTAAAGCCGTACCATTGACAAAAGCCCAAAAACTAGGGAGTAATGTTTCATCTAAGAAAATACTTGACCGTTGTTGATATTCTGCTTGCAACCAAGGGAGAAAAGTTTGCAGGCAAATCTGGTTTAAATATTGATTCCACTGTCCTTTAGCAGTTGGTTGCGATTGGCTTTGCTGCCAAGATTCCTCCGCCAAATCGGAGGATATTTGGAATTGTAGTTGGGTAGGGTTTTCGGCTAGGAAAGTCATTGGATTTTGAATTTTTTATTTTGGATTTGTAGAGACGCGATTTATCGCGTCTTGACAAAATTTTGAGGTTTGGAAGTAAAGCACCCATTAATGAGCATCATTTTGATAATGTGCTTGCAACCATTCCTCCAAAATTGTACTGATATACTTAACCACGTCAGAAGTTATGGGAATATGCAGGGTTTCCTGACTCCAACAGGTTAGGGTTAGTAATAATGATTCGCGTATTTTAGATAATTTGCGGGATACGGTGTATTGTTGGACTGCTAATTCTTTAGCGATTTGCTGTTGAGTTAAACCCTGTTGGTAATAGAGTTGTAGCAGTTGTTGAGCGGTAGAATCTAGCTTGGCGATCGCAGCTTCTAAAACATCGTTAATTTGATTTTTTTGTTTGAGACGTGTAGCTTGTTCTTCTTGTTGAATCAATTCCGCGAGCAAGGGTTCTCGAAATGTATCTACTAATTCATCTTGTAATTCCCCCTCCTCGTATCCTGGTTTGGGAGAGTTGAGGGATTTGACAGATGGATACAAATATTTACGAACTTGGTTCCCACATTCTATTAACCAGCGTTCTATAGTTTCCTTGCTACATTCTGATTCAGGGAAGGAAAGCTGGTGACGCATTTGGTTATAAGCTGCTGCGATCGCTTCCCAGGTTGTCGGTTCTGGTGCTACGATTTGCCTCAACTTGGGGGATTTTCGGGGTAGATAAATACTTTCAAAACAAGTCCAAGCGAGCAAATAACTTTCGATAGTTTTAGCATCGAGTCCACCATTGTGCAGGGATTCCGTCAAAAGTTTGCGACTAACTTTGAGTAATAAAGCCCAATTACTGCACAAATCAGTTTCTTGATTTTGTCGCAGATAATCTCGAATAATATTACCAAAAGCGATGCTCGCATAACCTTTGACGCTACCACTGACATCGGGATTGCAAGATTTGAGAATTTTGGGAACAGATGCGATCGCTACTTGAAAAAAGTCTGGCATTTTATCGTTGGACTTTTGCAACCGTCGCATCATTTTTTGTACACTCCAGTAACAAGGTTCTTGCAGGTAAGCAGACATATGTCCTAAAGCAACTTCGGATTTTTCCGATTTTTGCGCTTGTTTGTGCCAATAAACAGCCCAGAAATCCTCAGATGTTTGAGCTTCCGAAATTTGCTTGAAACCAATTGTCATACTCCGATATAGCCTAGCATCAGTTATCCAAATACTAAATCTATCGGCATCAAACTTTAAAAAAGTAGAAAAAAGTTCAGTGATGTTTTTACGTGGACGCATAAGTCATTAAAAATTAAAGGTTCATTTCTTGAAAATGAAAATTTATTCCCACATGTTACCAAGGATTCCCAATCAATGTAAATCCAGACCAATAATAAGGATGGGATAACTCTTGACTATCGAGCAGGGCAACAACTTGTACTGGTAAAGAACTACTCCCCCGAATTGCAGCATTATTTTTTAAACTTACCTGCTGTTTAAGCATGGCAATTTGAGCTTGTCGTAGTGCTTCTGACTTAATTGGATTAGCTCTAAGTTTTTGATAAAATTGACTCATCAAGGCTAAGGTTCCCCCATCATCAACCGACCAAAGACTTGCCAGAGCAGCTTTTGCTCCCGACTGTACAGCCAACCCAGCAAAACCCAACTCTGCTTGAGGATTACCCAATGCAGTGCGGCAAGCACTTAATACCAATAACTGCACAGGAGGGCTATCTAATCCCAAACTTTTGAGTTCATCCAGGCTAACTTGGCTATCCCAAAATTGGATGTAAGATTCCTTTACAGAACCAGGAGAAAATTCAGCATGAGTGGCTAAATGCACTATCCCAAAAGGATAAAGAGCGCGTTCTTTCTTGAGATTTGCTAGGGTAAATTCTTGGTTTAATAAAGATTTTCCTAACCACTTGTTCCTTTTAATATTTGATAATTCTAAGGGAACGGCAGGTAAGGGTTGCTTATTTTCAAATTCCGATGCTCCCATTGCTAAAACTTGGGTTTGTGTAATATTTGTCGGTTGGAAATCTAGTAGATTGAAAGCTGGAATAATTGCCAAACTATATTTCTCAACTAAAAATTTTTTACCATCATAAATCGCAGCTAAAGGAACACCTCGCAATCCAGTACCCAAACAAAATATCAGATTATTAATACCTTGTGCCTGTAGTTCGGATTCCAAAGGAGCAATTAGCAACTGGTGTATTTTTTTGCCCGAACTCAGATACTCGCTGCGCTGAGAATCCGGATTAACAATGTCAGTGCGGAATTTACTGACAAGACTAATCAAAACCTCTTTTTTCGCTGCTGTAATCCGCTTGTGAATTGGTGGTTTATCCGGCAATACCAATATTAATTCGAGGTGATTAGGAGTCGGGACTGCATATATTAAAGCACTTTTTTTACCAACTCTCTGATTAATTCCACTCAGAATCTGACTGATTTTTTCAACTTCTAAAACCTTATTGGAAGGCAGTTTACCCTGGAGATATTCTTCATACTGTTGCTTCCATCCCCGCTCAACATGTATAATTGCAGACTTAATATCTTGATGATCGAGGAATTTTTTGATAACTTCCGGCTGAAGACGCGACAAGGGAAGCGTACTAGATTTTGGTGGTGGAGAAACGGCTTTGAGCTTTTCCTGGGGAAGACTTAGTAAGTTCAGCCCAATTATGGATAAACTCAGCATTGAAAAAGTCAATGAAGCTCGCTTAATTTTGTTCATATGTGTTGATAAGTAGTAAGACAAAATTAATTAGACTAATTTCGATCTGAAACCCTTGTCCAGCATAGAATCTCATCTGTAAATATTTCTATGCGATTACTTAGACAAAGTTTACGGTTATTCCTACACGCTCTGCATCTTATTTTCCCGATGCGAACAGGATATTAAGATTACGAAATATTAAGAATCTCAATAGACATCTCCTCCAAAAGACGTAGAGACGTAGCATTGCTACGTCTAATCAAGGGTTTCGGGCAACGCATAATAAGCATAGCGGTCGATGTCTAATAGACATGTGGTAGAAAAGACGTAGCAATGCTACGTCTCTACAAAGGGTTTCAGCCTTGACGTACAACTGGCACGATGATGCCAATATGCCTCTAAATCCCCTTGTCAATAGCATTTGAGACCGGCTTACCCTGAACTTGTAGGTGGGTAATGCATAAGCTTTAAACCTTGGTCGTTATAGAAAATTAGAAGACAAAAGCCAAGTAAAAATAACCTGGTTTGAGAAACTTCAATACAAACCAAAGCCTGAAACAGGTAAATACTAATGATAATTGTCATCAAACCCCAAACACCCACAATTGAAGTCCATCGCATCATCAATGAACTCAGCCACTATCCTGTAAATATTGAAAAAATACAGGGAAAATACAAAGTTGTTATCGGCTTGGTGGGAGAAACTAATTCAATTAATCTTGAAAATATCCAACAAATCAGCCCTTGCATCGAACAGATGATTCGAGTCAAACAACCCTTCAAACGAGCTTCTCTAGAATATCGTCACGGGGAACCTTCGGAAATTGCTGTTCCTACTCCCAACGGAATCGTGACTTTTGGACAAAATCATCCCCTTGTTGTGGTTGCAGGTCCCTGTTCGGTGGAGAACGAAGAAATGATTGTTGAGACGGCACAGGTTGTAAAAGCCTCTGGTGCCCAGTTTCTCCGAGGTGGAGCATACAAACCCCGTACCTCTCCTTATGCTTTCCAAGGACATGGAGAAAGCGCTCTATATCTGCTAGCAAAAGCTCGCGAAGCTACAGGTTTAGGGATTATTACCGAGGTTATGGATACCAGTGATTTGGAAGTAGTTGCCCAATTTGCGGATGTGGTGCAAATTGGCGCTCGCAATATGCAGAATTTCTCATTATTAAAGAAAGCTGGTGCTACTCTTAAGCCGATTCTGCTAAAGCGGGGGATGTCTGCAACCATTGAGGAATGGTTGATGGCTGCTGAATATATTCTTGCTGCTGGTAATCCCAATGTAATTTTGTGCGAACGCGGTATTCGCAACTTCGATCGCCAGTATACAAGAAATACTCTCGATTTATCTGTGGTGCCAGTTTTAAGAACCCTTACACATTTGCCAATTATGATTGACCCCAGTCATGGAACTGGTTACTCGCAATATGTACCGACAATGGCGAAAGCATCAGTAGCAGCTGGTACTGATTCTTTGATGATAGAAGTTCATCCCAATCCTTCATCGGCTTTGTCCGATGGTCCCCAGTCTCTCACACCAGCAGATTTTGTGGAATTAATGCAGGAAATTCATTCTCTGGCTCAATACTTTGGTCGCGGGAAAGCATTCTCGACTGCTACAACAGTCCAACTGAGGGCAGCTTGTATTAACGTATAGTTCAATACGATGTGTGCCGTGATTACCTTGTTAGGGCAAAGAATAGAGGCAAGAAAAAGGTATAAAAAACACCTTTTTCTGTCCTATGCCCGATTTTTTTTACTTCTACGGCTTGTAGCTCGCGGGCTAATTAAATGCATCTTCATACAGAAATGGTATCATATCATGCCCGGTAAATTACTTACAATTGTAAAGACGTTCCGGCGGAACGTCTCTACGACGGTAGGTAGGTTTTTATTGCTGTTAATTAAACGGACATGATATCAGATAGTGCATAAGTTGATTTTGCTTGCATTTAATTAAAGAAGAAAGCAAATAAGTTTCAATTACATGATTAGATTTTTGTCAATGGTTAAGTCTTGTAACTTTACACTGCATCGCTAATTATCTATTCATCGGATTTTAGAGGTAACAAAAATGAGTTTTGATACACGCAGTTACACGACTAAAGGCGGAATATTCGTATCGCGAACGCTGACGAATACTTCTATTGATACGGCGACAGAAGAGGTTTTAGTTCGTTTAGATTCCCAACGTGGGGCTTTACTGACAAGTAGCTATGAATACCCAGGACGTTATAAAAGATGGGCAATAGGTTTTGTCAATCCACCTTTAGAGATAGCTACCCGCGATAACTCTTTTACTATTACAGCGCACAACGACCGGGGTAAACTATTACTCGATTATTTGGCAGAAATTTTGGGTGATAAATCAACTATCAACTCAGATTTGATCGGTGTAAGTAAAGTAGATAATTCCATAACTGGTTTTATTGCACCTAGCAAAGAATTATTTTCTGAAGAAGAACGTAGCAGACAACCATCGGTGTTTAGTGTAGTTCGCAAAATACTTTCAATTTTTGAGAGTCCAGAGGACGAACATTTAGGACTATATGGTGCATTGGGTTACGATTTGGTGTTTCAGTTCGAGCAAATGCCAAAGTTTTTGAAACGGGTATCTGACCAAAGAGATTTGGTATTATATTTACCCGATGAATTAATAATTGTCGATTACCACTTGCAAAGAGCATTTCGCTTGCAGTATGATTTCATCACTAAAAATGGCAGTACCAGAGATTTACCCCGCAGTGGTGAAATTATTGACTATAGAGGTAAGCGTTTAACAGCAACTGAATCCTCCGACCATGCACCAGGGGAATACGAAGAACAGGTAAATATTGCCCTTGACTACTTCCGTCGTGGGGATTTATTTGAAGTTGTTCCTGGTCAAAGCTTCTTCCAAACCTGCGAAACTTCCCCAATCCAACTTTTCCGCACTCTCCGAGAAATTAATCCCAGTCCCTATGGATTCATATTTAATTTAGGTGGAGAATATTTGATTGGAGCATCTCCAGAAATGTTTGTCCGGGTTGATGGTAGACGTGTAGAAACTTGCCCAATTAGTGGTACGATTAAGCGGGGACAAACAGCGATCGATGATGCAGCGCAAATTCAGAAATTATTGAACTCGCGCAAAGATGAATCCGAATTGACCATGTGTACCGATGTCGATCGCAATGACAAATCCCGTATCTGCGAACCTGGAACAGTTAGAGTTATCGGTCGCCGTCAAATCGAATTATACAGCCATCTCATCCATACAGTCGATCATGTAGAAGGATTGATGCGCCGGGAATTTGATGCATTAGATGCTTTTCTTACCCATCTTTGGGCAGTTACAGTTACAGGGGCGCCGAAGCGATCGGCAATGCAGTTTATCGAACAACACGAACGCAGCCCCAGACGTTGGTATGGTGGAGCAATTGGGTGCATAAATTTTAACGGTAACTTGAATACTGGTTTAATTCTCCGCACCATCCAGTTGAAAGACTCAATTGCTACAGTGCGAGTCGGTGCAACGGTGCTTTATGATTCCGATCCCGAAGCAGAAGCCCAAGAAACGATTACCAAAGCTGCTGCACTGATGCAAACACTCTACCAGGCAAATCGAAAAAGTGCAGATTTCCCAAAAATATCTGCCCTCGATCAGCAAGAAGCTAATCCAGCATCGGGTAAGCGAGTTTTATTAATTGACTATGAAGACTCGTTTGTTCACACTTTAGCAAACTATATTCGGCAAACAGGTGCGATAGTTACCACCCTCAGACATGGTTTTGCAGAAGAATTATTTGATAGAGAACAACCAGACTTAGTAATTTTATCTCCTGGTCCTGGAAGTCCTAGCGAATTTAGAATTACAGAGACAATTCAAGCTTGTAAAAAACGGGAAATACCTATATTTGGGGTATGTTTGGGAATGCAAGCAATTGTGGAAGCACACGGTGGAAAATTAGGAGTTCTTAATTATCCTCAACATGGTAAAGTATCGCTGATTTCGGTTGTTGATAGAAACTCTGTAGCGTTTAGAAATTTACCAGAATCATTTGAAGTTGGTCGATATCACTCTTTGTATGCATTAACTGAGAGTTTACCCCCAGAACTAAAAATTACAGCAATGTCGGAAGATGGTGTAATTATGGGTATCGAGCATAAAACATTAGCGATCGCAGCTGTCCAATTCCATCCAGAATCAATTATGACTTTGAGCGAGGGAGTTGGATTGGAGATTGTTAAAAATGCAGTTATTGCTTTGACTGCGAAAAAATCTTCTTCTGTTTTGGTGTAAAACCATGTCCGGTAAATTACTTGCTTTTGTTTAGACGTTCCGACGGAATGTCTCTACGATGTAAAGACGTTCCGATGGAACGTCTCTACGATATAAAGACGTTCCACCGGAACGTCTCTACGACGGTTTTTATTGCTGTTAATTAAACGGACATGGTGTAAAACTTCAATCGGAAAAATCGACATTTCCGGCAACTACTTCAAAGAAAAATTAAGATGTTGAATTACTCACAAGAGACTCAAATAACCTTACAATCTCCAAAACCACGTCATATTCTCGAAGAGATTGTTCTGCACAAACAGCAAGAAGTCGCTTTGATGTACGAGCAATTTGCTTTTAATGATTTAACTAATCAAGTAAGCTCTGCTCCTAAAGTCCGAGATTTTTTAGCAGCAATTCGGCAGAATCATCGGAAACCTAGTATTATTGCCGAAGTGAAAAAAGCCTCCCCTAGTAAAGGAGTAATTCGAGATAATTTTGACCCTTTAGAAATTGCTTTAGCATACGAAAGAGGAGGCGCTAGTTGTATTTCTGTCTTGACGGATGAAAAGTTTTTTCAAGGTAGTTTTGAGAATTTGCAACTCATTAGAAATAGGGTAAATATACCTTTACTTTGCAAAGAGTTTATTATTGACCCTTATCAAATTTATTTAGCGCGAGTTAAAGGAGCGGATGCAATTCTTCTAATTGCGGCGATTTTAACTGATGAAGCTATTAAAGATTTTCTTCAGATTGCTCAAAGTCTGGGAATGATCGTTTTAGTTGAAGTGCATACTTTAATAGAAATGGATCGGGTATTAGCGATTGACGGGATTAAGTTAGTGGGTATTAATAACCGCAACTTAGAAGATTTTAGCGTTGATTTAGCAACAACAAAAGAATTGCGATCGCAGCGTCACGATATCTTGAATCAACTAGATATTTCCGTTGTCAGTGAATCGGGTTTGTATACATCTAGTGATTTAGCTTTTGTTTTAGAAGCAGGTGCAGAAGCTGTTTTAATTGGAGAATCTCTAGTTAAGCAAGATGATATCGAGCAAGCAATTAGACAAATTCAGATTTAACATCCTCATTTATAGGAACTAACTCATGACCATGACATCTATTTCCAAACATTTTGAATCATTACGCGCTGCCAACAAATGTGCTTTGATTCCTTTTATTACAGCAGGAGATCCAGATTTAGAAAATACTGCTGAAGCTTTGCGACTTTTGGATGCAAGCGGTGCTGATTTTATCGAATTGGGAGTTCCTTATTCTGATCCATTGGCTGATGGTCCAATAATTCAAGCTGCTGCTACTCGTGCTTTAAAACAAGGAACTCGTTTAGCTGATGTTTTAAGTATGGCGCAGTCGGTTACTCGAAGTTTAAAATCGCAGATTATTCTTTTTACTTACTACAATCCGATTCTCAATTTAGGGAGCGAGAAATTTATCAAACAAGCAGCTGATGCGGGAATTAAAGGTTTGGTGGTACCAGATTTACCTCTGGAAGAAGCAAGCGAGTTAATTAATTTTGCTGGGATTTATGGGATTGAAGTTACCTTACTTATAACTCCCAATACTTCCCCAGAAAGAATTAAGGAAATTGCCCGTCAGTCCCAAGGATTCATTTACTTAGTCAGCGTTACCGGTGTGACAGGAGTGCGGAAGCAAATACAAACCCGCGTCAAAGATTTACTCAGCGAAATTCGTAGCGTCACAAATAAACCGATTGGTGTTGGTTTTGGTATTTCTACCCCAGAACAAGCACGTCAAATGCGCGAATGGGGGGCAGATGCAGTCATTGTTGGTAGTGCATTTGTGCAGCTTTTAGGAGAAAACACACCCTATAACGGGTTGCGAGCTATTCGCGAATTTTGCAGCGATTTGAAAGCAGCAATATGATTTTTGGCAAATGGGCATTGGAAAATTACTAGGACTTACGCACTCGCTACGAGAAAACAAGACTTTGAGATTGCTTCCTTGCGTCGCAATGACGGAAATACTTAGTCCGTGCGTAAGTCCTGATTACATTAAAAACGGCTAATCACTGAACTTTTCCCTCAGCCCAAAATCTCCAATAAAGACTCTGCGTAACTTTGCGCTTACCTCTGCGTAACTTTGCGTTTAAAAGTAAAACTCCAAGCCGTTTTGAGTATCATAACTTCTTTCCTCCATCCCCCTTTCACACTGATTTTAGGAGAATGACATGTTGTTAAACGTACAAAACCCTGCAATTAATCGAAAACCAGATTCTAACGGTCGATTTGGTCAGTTTGGTGGTAAGTTTGTTCCCGAAACGCTAATGCCTGCTTTAAGCGAATTAGAAACTGCGTTTCACAAGTATTATAATGAGGCTGATTTTCAATCTGAATTACAAGGTCTTTTACAAGATTATGTCGGACGTGCAACCCCGCTTTACTTTGCAGAACGATTAACTAAATACTATGCTCGTCCCGATGGAAGTGGAGCGCAGATTTATTTAAAACGTGAGGATTTAAATCATACTGGCGCTCACAAAATTAATAATGCTTTGGCTCAAGTTTTACTCGCTCGACGTATGGCTAAAAAGCGGATTATTGCGGAAACTGGAGCTGGTCAACATGGTGTGGCAACTGCTACAGTCTGCGCTCGTTTCGGTTTAGAATGCATCATTTATATGGGCATTCATGATATGGAACGACAAGCTTTAAATGTGTTCAGAATGCGGTTAATGGGGGCTGAAGTTCGTCCAGTGGAAGCGGGAACGGGTACACTCAAAGATGCGACTTCCGAAGCGATTCGCGATTGGGTTACTAATGTGGAAACGACTCATTATATATTGGGTTCGGTTGCTGGTCCCCATCCTTATCCAATGATGGTGCGGGAATTTCAAGCGGTGATTGGTAAGGAAACTCGCGCCCAATCTCTGGAAAAATGGGGTGGTTTACCGGATATTTTACTGGCTTGTGTGGGTGGTGGTTCCAATGCCATCGGTCTTTTTCATGAGTTTGT
Organism: Tolypothrix brevis GSE-NOS-MK-07-07A; assembly: GCA_019358985.1. GTDB lineage: Bacteria > Cyanobacteriota > Cyanobacteriia > Cyanobacteriales > Nostocaceae > Hassallia > Hassallia brevis. Next base: position 24,872 of record JAHHIJ010000036.1, read on the forward strand.
GGATGAGTCATCTGTGCGTTTAATTGGGATTGAAGCTGCTGGTGAGGGAATCGATACGGATAAACACGCGGCAACTTTAACACTTGGTCGTGTTGGTGTTTTACATGGGGCAAAAAGCTATGTTTTGCAAGATGTTCATGGTCAAATTACCGAAGCACATTCGATTAGCGCTGGTTTGGATTATCCCGGAGTGGGACCAGAACACAGCTATTTGAAGGATATGAAACGTGCTGAATATTACAGCATTACCGATGAGCAAGCTTTAGTTGCATTTCAACGCTTGTCCCAACTTGAAGGGATTATTCCCGCATTGGAAACATCCCATGCGATCGCATTTCTAGAAATCCTGTGTCCGCAGCTTGTTGGTAGTCCCAGAATTGTAATTAACTGTTCTGGACGGGGTGATAAGGATGTGCAAACGGTCGCAAAGTACTTTTAAGTCTGCGTTACTTGCATAAAGATTGAAGTGCGATCGCTATGTATATTAGACCTGTCCGAAAATAAACGTAGAGACGTAGCAGTGCTACGTCTCTACAAGGGTTGTGGGCAAAGCATAGTCCATTTTCGGAGATGCCTAGAGTAAGTTCTAATTCATTTCGCTTTACATTTACCTACAGTAATTAGGAGTTTATGAAGATGGTTTGCAATGATTTTCTCAAGAATGATTGGCATGTGGTGGCAAGTTCCCAAGATTTGTTACCGGGAAAAATTCTGAAGGTGCGGTTGTTAGGTCAAGACGTTGTATTATGGCGTAATAGCAATAATGAAGCTGTGGCTTGGGAAGACCGTTGTCCCCATCGTGGTGCAAGTTTGGCACGGGGATGGGTTGAAAATGATGCTCTGGTTTGTCCTTATCACGGGTTAGCTTTTAACGGTGAAGGTAAATGTTCTCACATTCCTGCACATCCAGAAGCTGCACCACCTAGAAAGTCTAAAGCTTGTGTGACAACCTACAATCTTCAAGAACGCTACGGGATGATATGGGTTTGTTTGGGTACTCCAGAACATGATGTACCGGAGTTTCCGGAGTGGGATGACCCGAATTACAACAAGTTCTTTTTCAGTGGTGTGCTTTATCGTTCTAGCGCTCCCCGTGCTTTAGAAAACTTCATTGATGTGAATCATGTTCCTTTTGTCCATGATGGGACTTTGGGAAACTCGGAATATGCAAAGACAAATAGCTACCAAGTCGAAGTAACAGAAAAGGGTATTCATATTCACGAAGTTGGTGCTTGGCAAGCGGATTTGACAATGCAAGGAGACGGAAACACCGATCGCGCCAATTTCCACATTTTACGACCTCTAACTGTTGCTTTACGCCGGGGAAGTGAAAACGAACTTATGACAATCTTTTTTACTGTTACCCCCACCGATGAGGAGGAATGTTATGCCTGGAGATGGATGTTTCTTAATTACAATGTCCCCGAACAGGAGTTCAATAATTTCACCCATAGGATTATTCAACAAGATGTGGAAGCTGTGGAATCGCAAAAGCCAAAACGTTTACCTTTAGACTTGCAAGCGGAGTATCATTTGCCGAGCGATCGCGCTACTGTCACTTACCGTAAATGGCTAAAAAATTTGGGTGTCACTTTTGGTACTGTTTAATTGAATTGTATGGGAAAGGGAATAGTATAGGAATCTGGTTTTACAGCAGATTTCACTCCTTAGGAAGTACATGCGTAAAACCCAAAACCCTGTAAAGACGTTCCGCCGGAACGTCTCTACGTGTATTTAATAATAACGCAAGATTGCGTAAAACCCAAAACCTTGTAAAGACGTTCCGGCGGAACGTCTCTACGTATATTTAATAATAACGCAATCTGCTGTATATTTTATCTGTGCTTATCCCATACTTTCTCCCAAAATCAGGAATTTTATCAACAGTCTCAATTCTGGCGATCGCAATTCGTAATTTTAGTTTTTGTACCTAATATCGCTTTTCTTGAGATAATCAGACTTGTTATTCAACTAATTTGTCACAACATTTTTTCAAATTAGTATTTTTAGTTCTGTGTCACCCAACATTTCAACCCCTTAATAATCGCAAACCACAAGTTTAATAAATCACATCCAATATTCAACATGCAAAAACAAAGTTTGTCAGCGAATGCCTTGGCAGCAAACAAATTTCAGCAAAGATTGTTGAATAATTATCTCGCTGGAGTCGCAAGTTTGTTATCTTTTTTACTCCTAAGCGCTTATCCTGCAAGTGCAGAAACAACTGATTTTTCTTCGATAAAAATTGCAGATTCAGAAGAAAACACATCTGAAATGAATCAGGTGACAAATGTCAACCAACTCAGTGACATACAACCAACTGATTGGGCATTTCAAGCATTACAGTCATTAGTTGAGCGATATGGCTGCATTGCGGGGTATCCTAATTCAACTTTCCGTGGTAATCGGGCAATAACTCGTTATGAGTTTGCTGCTGGACTCAATACTTGCTTGGAACGTGTTAACGAACTGATTGCAACTGCAACTAACATCAGAGCGAAAAAAGAAGATTTAGAAATCTTACAAAAGTTACAGGAAGAATTCACGGCAGAATTGGCAACTTTGCGTGGTCGAGTTGATACCCTCGAAGCTAAAACAGCCGAACTCGAAGCAAATCAGTTTTCCACCACGACTAAAATTCAAGGTCAGATAATTATTTCTGCCAATGCTGGAGGTTTTAGCGGTGATAGAATTGTTGATGCGACAGGTAGAGTCCGCACTCAACAACCTAATGCAACTTTGTTGTATCGAGCAGGAATTGATTTAAACACTAGTTTTAGTGGCAGTGACTTGTTAAAAATCCGCCTAGAAGCGGGAAGTGGACCGATAGAAAATGGTCGTCCTGTTGGTGGTAGAGATAATGCAGGGGGAGCATTGGAGCCATTTTTTGGCAGTGCTTTGGATTATTCGATTAATCCTCCCACCAATAATGATGTGGAGATATCGAGAGTATATTACAGTTTTCGACCGACTCAAGATTTACAGGTTACGCTTGCCCCTATTTTCCAAACAGCAGATTTTATTGACTTTAATAGCTACGCAAAACTTAGTTTTCGAGACTTTAGCACTCAAGCATTTATTAATAACTATATTCTCTTCCCAATTACTATTCCCAGTGGAGGAGCAGCGATTGAATGGAAACCTGGTGGGGGTTCTGTTTCCGTGCGAGCAGTTTATGCTGCCGCAGAAGCTTCTAACCCAGGAAATCAACAACTTGCTAGCGGTGTTTTACCATTTCTAGAAGTCTTATATCCCAATAATTTTAGACCTCCCATACCAGGATCTGCTAATACTTCTGACATTGCCGGAGGTTTATTTGGAGATAATTATCAAGGAACGGTGGAATTAGAATATGCTCCTTCGCGAAATTTTGCTCTGCGCTTACAATATGGTGGTGGTGAAGTGTTCAATAATCATTTTGATGCGTTCGGGGCAAATGTTGAATTGACTCTGGCAGAAAAGTTTGGTATCTTTGGACGCTATGGTTACGCTAGCTATAATGGCACCGCATTTGGCGACATTAATCCTAATTATTGGATGGCAGGAATTGCCCTGCGTGACTTATTTACACGCGGTTCTTTAGCAGGTTTTGCCGTGGGTCAGCCATTTATTGTTAGTGAAATCGGGGATGCAACTCAGACCAATTATGAGTTATTTTATAACTACCCATTCAGTAGGAATATTCAAGTCACTCCGGCGATTCAACTCATTGAGAATGCTGCCAACCAAAGCAGTAATGGGACGATTTATTCGTTTTCGTTGCGGAGTGTATTTTCTTTTTAGTTCTCTGGAAATATATTTGGAGGTGGAAAATGGTACTTGTTAATGTTGAACAAAATGTAGTGAATAATGACAATAAAAATTGGTCTGTAATATTGCAGCAATTGCTTGATCGCGAATCGCTGTCTGTTTCCCAAGCTTCGGATTTAATGTATGGTTGGTTGGGGGAAGCTATTCCTCCGGTACTGTCGGGTGCGATTTTAGCAGCGATTCAAGCCAAGGGTGTATGTAGCGAAGAGTTGTTGGGAATGGTTCGGGTTTTGCATGGACAATCAGTAAAGCCAAATTTACGCGATCGCATCATCAACAATCAACCCCTTGTAGATACTTGCGGGACTGGTGGGGATGGTGCATCGACATTTAATATTTCCACTGCTGTTGCTTTTGTGGTGGCAGCTTGTGGAGTAAAAGTTGCCAAACATGGGAATCGTTCCGCGTCGGGGAAAACTGGTTCTGCTGATGTTTTAGAAGCTTTAGGTGTGAATTTGAATGTTAATTCTGAAGTTGCTCAATTAGCATTGGAGGAAGTCGGGATTACTTTTCTCTTTGCACCCGATTGGCATCCCGCATTAAAAGCGATCGCGTCATTGCGAAAAACCCTCAAGGTACGCACAGTATTTAATTTACTTGGTCCGCTACTAAATCCCCTATCCCCAACAGGACAGGTAATTGGCATTAATAATCCAGCTTTAATTGAAACTTTTGCCGAAGTTCTCAACCATATGGGAACTCACAGGGGAATTACACTACACGGACGGGAAAAATTAGATGAGGCTGGATTAGGAGACAAAACCGATTTAATTGTACTCTCAAATAAACAAATACATCGACTCGAATTAGATCCAAAAGATTTAGGTATAAATCCAGCCCCTATTAGTATGTTGGCGGGTGGTGAGGTTAAAGAAAACGCAGAAATTCTCCAAGCTATTTTACAGGGAAAAGGAACAAAAGCACAACAAGATGTCGTAATTTTAAATGCTGCTTTAGCATTATATGTCGGCGAAAAAACATCAAATAATGATGATTATCTCAAGGCTTTCTCTGATGCCGTGGTAATTGCCAAAGAAGTTTTACAAAGTGGAGAACCCTGGGAAAAATTGAAACAACTAGCTGAATTTGGGAATAGGGAAATACAGTAGACATAGGAGTGAAAAACAATGTAGAGACGCGATATATCGCGTCTCTACACATGATATTATGTACAAACTATGTACTTATTAATATTTTCTTTAAATTCTCGCGCCCTTTGTTCGCTAGGTATTTCTGATACTAATGTTTCAACTAATTGTTTAGGAGTTAATGAGGGGTGTTTAGCTAATGTATCTTCGATAATTATATTAGCTACAGGTCCAACAAAGCTAGTTAATTGTTGACGGCAATGATTGAGAAAAGCTGGATTAGTCATTGCCGGGTTATTTTCATTTGATTGCTGAGAAGGGATAGAACTATTGAAACGCTCAGATGCACTTTCTAGCAGTACTTTGATTCTATCTCGAAAAATTTTGGCACGTTGTTTGTTAGGAATTTGATTGCTGATAATTTCGATAAATTCATCAACTGCTAAATGCGGAGATTTTTCTAAAGTATCTTGTACTAAAACACTGGCAAATGGTCCGACAAAACTAGTTAATTGCTGCTGGAAATCTTCTAAAAATTCTCTATTGAGTGATATAGGTGCTTGTGGATGTAATTGGGTTGGTGCTTCGCTATTTTGTTTGAATGAATTAGTATTTGGTTGTTTTGACTGTCTTTGGAAAACATTAAGCAGTGATTGTGTGGATTTATTTTGATTATTAATTTCGAGGATAATTTCATTTGCAAATTGAAAGCGATCGCTTGCTTTTTCTGAAAGCATTTTATCTAGTATATTTGCGAAAAATTGGCTGACTTTGGTATAACATTGCCAACGCCAATTTAAAGATTCATCCATTAATAAATATGGCATTCTTCCAGTCAAAAGTACAATTGCACAAACTCCCAATGCGTAAATATCGCTGCTAGGATAACATTGTCCTAAGCGTAATTGTTCAGGTGGAGAATAGCCGATTTTCCCAACAACTGAACCTTGGAAAGAAGAATGGCTATTATTAAAATTATTTTCTTGATTTAAGTTACTTGTCGAGAAAAACTGCGTTAATTTTTGTTTAACAATTCCAAAGTCAATTAATACAGGCTGAGTTTTATTATTGGGAAGCATGATGTTATCCAACGAAATATCCCGATGAATAATTTTATGCAGATGGATATATTCTAATATCGGTAATATTCCTTGCAGCCAAGTTTTAACTTCACTTTCAGAGAATGGTTTCCCTGTTCTAGTAAGACGTTCCTGAAAAATTTGTGAGTAAGTTTTACCATCAATATATTCTTGGACAATAAATAACCGTTGTCCATCTACAATGAAAGCTAAAAACTTAGGGATTTGAGGATGTTTAAGTTGAGATAAAACTTTTGCTTCTCGCTCAAATAATTCCTTAGATTTATTAAAAATATTTCCTTGGGTTGTAGCTGGTACGAACTCTTTTAAAACGCAGGCTTCGTCAAAACGATGTTTGTCAAATGCAAGGTAGGTTCGTCCAAAGCCTCCTTGTCCAATTAATCCATTAATCAAATAGCGGTGATTAATTAATGTTCCTGCTTGAATTTCTGAAATCATTGTTATCTCAATTTTTAATAATAGTGAATAAAGCGCAACCTCAGATAGAATTGGAATAAGCTGTTATGTATAAAAAATTAACATTTTTACAGCAAGGTTCGGGTATAATTTTTATGTCCTTTGCCCAAACGAAAATGAAAAATATGCAAATTGTCCCCGCATTAAATTAAGATATATCAAATCGGAAAGAAACTAAATTACGACGACCGAATGAGAAACACAAACCTGGTTTTAATTTGTACCAAACTTCAGGTAAGAGTGGATATTTATTAATAAAAGTACCATTTGTACTACCCATATCTTGAATATAGTAGTCAGTGCCATCAAAGCGAAGTTGAGCGTGAAGACGGGAAAGAACATCAGAATTTGGTAAATCTAAAAGATCAATATCTAAGGGAATTTTGCTATTTTGCTTACCAATAGTAATTACCTCAAAATCCTCTGGTAATTCAATTATTTTACCAGTTTGGATATGAATTAGTTGTGCTACTGGGAGTTGTACTATTGTTGATGATGCGATTTCTTCGTTCATCGGTGGCAATAAAAATGTATTACCCATAGGTGATTTACCCATAGATGGTCCAGCCATATGTATTGTTTTTGCGGTAAAGCTAAAAACTTTAGTAGTGAGAAAGTAATTGAAGATGCCAAATGAAATCAAAGAGAAAACAGCGCTACTATAAAAAACAGTTTGTATCCCTGAATATTTGATAGCAAGACTACCGAGAAATGGACCAAGTGTTTGTCCCCAGGATACAAGAGTCATATTAATAGCTGTAAAACTTCCGCGAGATTCTTGTGCAGAAAGTCCAGCAAGCAATGCTTGGGAGGATGGAAGTGCAATGCCTTGGGCAACACCGAGTAAAGACATGGGGATGAAGAACAGCCAATAATTTGAAATTATGGGCATAATTATTAAAGCGACGGCAAACAGTAAAAAAGACAGTTTAATGAGTTTTATTTCTGAAATATGTTGCGTCAACTTATGTAATTGGGAAGCAATTAAAGCCAGTGCGATGGAAATACTTCCAAGAATAATACCATTTTGTGCTTCCGATGTCTGAAATTTCTCGCTTGCTAGGAAAGGAATATAAGTTAAACAAAGAGTTTGAATCAAAAATATGGACATGACAGCAAACAAAAGTCCAATTACGGGACGATTGTTAACACTGTTCCACGTACTTTGTAAATATGATTTTAATTCAAGTTTTTCTTGCTGTTCGTGGTGTTTTGGTAGTTTTAGTGAGGTTAAGGAAAATAGTGCTAGGGGAACAGCAAGAAGTGCAGCAAAAAATGTATATCGCCAGTTTAATTCACCTACAAATCCACCTATGAGAGGAAATATTGCTCCACTCATACCAATCAAACCGGCATTTAATGCCATTGCAATACCTAATGTTCTACCACGATAAAGGTCGCCAATTACAGTTAGTTGTAGCGGTTCTAAACTAGCAGCACCAACACCTTGTAATAATCGCCATCCTAAATGATTGGTAAAGTTAGATGTTAAACCGCTTAATCCTCCACCAATAGCAAACAATAGTAAGGAGGGGAATAGCACTTGTTTTCTTCCTAAGCGATCAGCTAAAATTCCAAATATTAGAGTAATAATGGCGCTCGGTAATTGATAAATTGTCGAAGTCCATGAAATAGCATCTGTGGAGATATTAAAAAATTGCTGCATCGTTGGTAAAACAGGATTGAAAAGAGTCCCACCTAAAATCCCCATTAGTGTTACCAAATTGATGATGTAGAAATTCCTATCTCGGAAAATATTAGTGGGAGTTTTCGATTTGGGGGTTATGGTAGAATAATTCATTTTCATGCCTCTTTGATTTTTGTTTGTTTGATAAATTAAGAAATTGAATCGTTTTGCTTGCGACTTAAGCCATAGAGAGTAATAAAACAAGATAAAATCAATAACACACTAATGCTTTTGATAGATATTTCCACAATTGTTTCCATCAAGGTATTAGCTTGGGGTAATCCTTTTGCATTAATAATAAATACTCTGGTTAAGCCAAAAATTGCACCCAATAACTCTCCAGCGAACGCAACATAAGCGCTGATTATCAACATCCAGAAATTCGCTTTCGCAATTCCAAGCGATAATTTCAACTGTGGATAACAAAGACCAACTACTGCTAAAAATAGTCCTTCTGTAATTCCTAGTAAATGGGTAGCGAGTCCTGCGCGTGGATTTACATACAGGGGGATGAAGAAACCTGCAATAAATCCGATTGTACAAAGAAAAACACCATGCCATAGGAGTCTACGTTTTAAATCTTCACTCTCGACGCTATTTATGAAAGTATTGGGTACTTTTTCTATTTTAGATTGCATCATAATTCATGCCATAATGTAAGTCATTAAAAAATGGCGCATGGGTCATGCCCTGCGCCTTTGGCGCTGTTAAATCAGAAGAAAAGCAGGTTGGATTGAAAATTAATTATTCTTAACAACCCGCAGTTTTTAGCATTTCTAAGCTTTTGCTAAAGCCATTCCTAATGCTCTTCCGGTTTGAGCAGCAACTATACCATCAACAGTTAAGTTGTTGTCTTGTTGGAATTTTTTGACTGCATTTTCTGTTGGTTCGTCGAATATACCGTTGGCTGTAACTTCATATCCCAATCTAGATAAGTCGCTTTGCAGACGTTCTACTTCTTGACCTGTGATTCCGGGTTGTAAAATTGGCATTTCAGACATGGTAATTTCTCCTGTGAGGTTGTTATCTATTAATAGCGATTGGTTTTTGAAACTTATGCATCTTCCTAAGGATGTTACCGAAAAAATGCACCCTCACATAAGGTAAGGGGCATGAGGCATGGGTTATGGATGTTTTGGATGTAGAGACGTAGCAGTGCTACGTCTCTACATTGTTTTCTACCAGATGTCTAATGTAAAGACGTTCCGCCGGAACGTCTCTACGACGGTAGGTAGGTTTTTGTTAATGTTAATTAAACGGACATGGTATTACCTGATTTTCTAAATGCAACTGGTAAATGATTGGGTCCGTGGAAAATAATATTGTTTGCCCAATCAATGTTTTGATTAACTAAGTGAAGGTCGGGTAAACGATTGAGTAAAACATTCAATGCAATTTGACCTTCAGCACGGGCTAGGGTAGAGCCAAGACAGTAGTGAATACCACCACCAAAACCAGCATTTTTAGTATCTTCACGTTGAACATCAAAGACCTCAGGATTTTGAAAACGCATAGGATCGCGGTTTGCAGAACCCAACATGATTCCCACACTATCCCCGCGCTTAATTTGTTGACCGCCAATTTCTATGTCTGCATATGCCCAGCGCGTTACCATCTGAATGGGGGTATCGTAACGGATGATTTCCTCCACCGCATTCGGCATATATTCGGGATGCGATCGCAATTTCTGCAACTGAAGAGGATTTTGTAGTAATGCCAATACCCCTTTGGCGATTAAATTAACTGTGGTTTCATGTCCAGCTGTCAATAAATGAGTGCAGGTAGCGACAATTTCTTCATCTGTGAGTTTATCACCTTCATCCGCAGCCTTAACTAAGTTAGAAATCAAGTCTTCCTGTGGATTAGCGCGACGGTTTTCAATGATCGGCTTAAAGTAGTTGATAAAATCTTGGCTTGCTTTTTCGGCGTTTTCGTAAATTTCTGGTGGTGGTTTCAAACGGGATGCACTGGCATTTTGCAAGGCTAAAGCCCATTGACGAAATAGCTCGTGATCTTCAGGATTTGCACCCAACATCGTCGCAATTACCATGATTGGTAAAGGAAAAGCATATTCTTCCAGCAAATCCATCTCTCCACGAGAATGAACTTTATCCAGTAGGGAATCTGCAATTTGGTAAACATAAGGACGCAGATTTTCTACAACCTTCGGTGTGAATGCCTTACTAACCAAAGATTTAAGCCTAGTATGGTCGGGTGGTTCGCGAAACACAATCCACTTACTTACCATTGTGAGGAAGGTGCTATAAGCAGTGGGGACTGGAGTTGTTTCCACATCATCCCGTTTGATAAACTCGCGACCAAATCTCCGGTCTTCCATAACTTTCATTACATCTTCGTAACGGAAGATATACCAAGCGCCAGCTAAATTAGGATTTGAGGAAATACCCCAATGAACTGGGTCTTGTTCTCGATAACGACGGTAGTATGTGTATGGGTCGGATGTTACTGCTGGGAGAAACGGGTTTAATCTTTCAATCGTTGAAGTAGTCATTTGTCACCTCTATTCATATTTTGTCAAGACGGGAAAGGAAAAAGGGGAAAGTTATTTACACCCTTAGTAGTGAAGTTTTTTGATCGTGCGTAACTTTTAACTCCTCGGTTATTGGATATCGACCGAATTTAATTATGCGTTGCCCGAAACCCTTGATTAGACGTAGCATTGCTACGTCTCTACGTATGACTCTGGAGCTTCTTTTAGTTGTTAACGTTGGGTAAACAGATTTTATGCAGTTGCTATTCGGCATTGCTGAATTGATGTATGAATCCGCATGTAAAGGCGTTCCGCCGGATGTAAAGACGTTCCGCCGGAACGTCTCTACAAGGATTTTAGTATTATATAAAATTATTTTCACGCCCCCGATTCAGCAACGCCTGCTATTCTTGTGGATTTGAGACTATGACAAGGAAAATGACCAGCGATGTTGGCATATATTTTCTACTCACTATTAATTTTGATGAACAAACCTATTTTTACCTTATCAAAATTAATCCAATGAGCCACTATTGTTGGCAATCAATGGTAAACGGGTTCCCTTCTGGATCAACACCTTCAGCTACTTTTAAATTATGTGAAGGAGAACGAACAGGGCTGAGTTTCACACCACGCTGAATTAAGGTATTGTAAGCCGTTTCAAAATCATCAACGCGAAATGCCAATTTAGGTCTATCCTTACCGAAGTCCTTAGCGATATTACCGTGCAGCACCAAAGTGCATTCGCCAGTTGTAAACTCCACCCATTGTTTGTCGCTGCGTTCGTCTATACTCATAAAAGACTTTACCTCAAGCCCCAATTGGTCGCGGTAAAACTTTATTTGTGCCTCTATGTCTTGCACATAAAGAATCGCTTTTGTCAAGCCTTGGATAACGTTCATGTTAATTTTTGCCTCAGTAGTTAGTAGTTAGTAGTTAATGCAATTAGCCGCGATCTAAAGACACTAATTCAAGTGGTTTTTTTAACACAGATAGCATTTGTATCATTTGCTCATGTCCAGACTTTTGAACTTCTGCCACAGATGGTCTAGATTCCAAACGCCGAACATAATCTGTTAATTTGGGTAGATGCTTGTAGCTGTAAACCATACGCAGGTAACTTAAGGTGGGTGCAGCAGCACAATCTGCAAGGGAAAAGTCTTCCCCAGCCAGCCAAGTTTTACCAGACAATTGTTCTTCAAGTTGTAAGCAAGCTGTCTCTAGTAACCGATGTGCTTTATTAACCTCATGACTGCCTTGTTCTTCCAGCGGACGCTGAGAGTCGGAAAATAACGCTTCACGTCCTCGGTTGATGTAGACATCAATAATACGTTCGAGCATTCGTACTTCTAAAGCCAGCTTTGGATCTTTTGGGATGAGATAGGGTTTGTTAAAAAAGCGTTGATCGAGATACTCAATAATGATGGAAGCCTCGAAAAGTATTTGACCGGATTCGGTTTCTAGTGTGGGAATTTTGGCAAAAGGATTAATTTTTGTATAGTGCGATCGCTCTTGTTGATCAAAAAGATTAACTTCTATAGGTGTAAAAGCTGCGTCTTTTTCATAGAGAGCAATAAGGACTCGCTGGGAGTAGGATGAAGCCGGAGCGTAGTAGAGTTTCATAATTAAAAGTACCCCCGGACACGATCAATCAAAGCTTCTGCATCTTCTGGGAAAACATCACCTCTCCAAGCAACATGTCCGTCAGGACGAACTAAGACATATTTACGCTGATAAAGTTTGGCGATTTCAGAGTTTTGGATGTGGTGAGAAGTCAGAGGTATAACCTTGTCTTGGCAAATTTGAGTTAATTTTTCTGTCTCCTGCATCGAGTCAAAACACATCAAGACAAAGCCGTTACCAAATAAATCTAGCGTTGATTTATCTGGTAACAACCAAGCATGAGGTGCGCGACAACCGGGATAGGTGCTTTGCTGCCACTGGAAAGGGTCATCATTTGGTGTTGTTAATTCGCCATTACTAATAATAATTGGGGATTCGTAGCGGAAACCAAAGTGAACTCCTGGTGCATCAAATTCGCGTTTTACCTGACTGCGTTCCATTCCTTGAGCTATTTCTTGGCGAATTTGTTCACCTTCAGGAGAATCACTGGTAATTATGGGGGGAATACCGCGTTTTTGAGTTCGTTCTAAATTCTTATTTGCTTCTTCGACATTTCGTAATGCGATCGCTCGTCTTTCAATTTCGTAGGTGTCGAGTAAACTGGAACCTGCCCAACCTTTGATAGTTGCGGCAAGTTTCCAACCCAAATCCACAGCATCTCCTATTCCCGTATTCATCCCAAAACCACCGGAAGGTGACAAGGTATGGGCAGAATCCCCCACAAAGAAGATATTTCCAACTCGAAATTTATCTGCGACTCGATGGGTAAGATACCAAGGTTGATTGGAAACAATTTCAAATGGGGTATCAATAGAAATGGCAGCGCGAATTGCTTCTGTGGCATCGCGGACAGAACCATCGGCATTTGGCTTGAGAATTAGCCTATACAGAGATTTACCATCAACTGCCCGCAATGGTTCTTGAATGACGGGATTCATCAAAAAGTACACCATTGCGTGGTTTTTACCCATTTGCGTGGCTAATTCCGGCGCTCTAAAAACAACGCTTTGAAATACTGTTGTTGGGTGCAGACTTGGTACCCCCACACCGCAAGCTTTACGCACAGGACTACCAGCACCATCGCAAGCAACTAAGTATTTACTGCGAATCGTTTCTGTTTTTCCCGTTTTTAAATCTGTAATTTGGGCGATCGCACCATCATCATTTTGTTCAAAACTATCAAGCCGAGATAAAAACTTAATTAATCCATCTTGATATTCACCCAAAAAATTGTAAAAAACGGGAGCAAACCAATTTTGTGGACATACCTGTTCTAATTCTGGCGAATAAGTAGGTAATTTTCGTTTTGCATAACATGGAAAATGCGCTCTATATATTTCATGTCCACCAACAGAAGTTACCCAAGCAACATCTAAAGTATGATGGACATCCCAACCTGCATCGCGTATTTGTTGAGCAATACCCCAACGTCGGCAAAACTCCATCGAACGAGGTCCCACGGTACTTACTTTTGGATCAGTCACCTCACCATCAGTTTGTTCAATCAAGATACAATCTATTCCTTGGTAGCGAAGTTCAGATGCAAGTGCTAAACCTACAGGACCACCACCAACTATCAAAACATCGGTTTCCATATTGTTATTTCTCCTTCGTAATTAACTTTTAATGCAACAAAGATTGAGGATTTATTGCCAACTCTTCAAAAAACTTGGCATAAAACTCGAACATTTCGCGCACAGTATTAGGAATAGCCTCACATTCTCTCGCCTTATATCCTAATTCCTCAAATTTCCTGGATATCACTCGCATTGCTACTTCTGGATTGGGGATATAACTAGGTGAATTAATTTCAAAGGAAGGACCTGCTGTTTTACCCCGCTTCCCTGAAGGCATACTCATTAATAATTCTCCCAAAGGACGCATCATTCCCGTCATTAAATCAATTCCAGCATTCATTAATTTAGAACGTCGTAAACTTCCTGTTGGGGTTAAACCAAAGTGCTGTACCATCAACAGCATCATCAGAAAATAACTTTCATTAAATATTTCCATGACGGTGCGAGTTTGGGCAACGGTGACAATATTTGTATTGTAATCTCGATGGAACAAAGAAGGATTGCGTAAAGCTGGGTAAGAAGGATTCCAAGGGATTTTGTATCCTGTTTCAGGTTCCGTTGTTTGTTCAGTGGAAAGTGCATCTGCCAAGCGACGGAATTTTTGATAGTGAGAATCCTCAAATTTGGGTGATTCTATGTGACATCCTTCTCCCTGTTCAACAATTACATCGACAGCGAAAAGAGCGCTATTTAAATCGTCAACTTGTAATTGGTAATCAGGGTGCTTTTGATTAGTGCGATCGCGCATAAATAATCGATGCTCTCCACCAACATTACCTTTTTTGACGATGAATAAATCGGGGATATTTTGTAATCCTTCACGAATTTGATGATACAGTTCGCTAAGGGAACCATAATTGTGCAAGGGTGTGGTTGTGCGATCGCATGGTGCTACCTTGGCAATATCTGAGGTGAGAAAATCGGGCATTTCCAAACTTATGAACCGTTGCAAAGAAGCCGCATTTAATGGTTCGAGGGCAAAATCTATATCGATGGGGAATCTTCCATTCAGTTCACTCCAATTGGGTACAGCAGGATAGAAAGGTTCACCCATCGCCATCAATATATTATTGACCATTAAAAAGTGAATCATTTCCTCGCGGGAAATTTCTAACAAGACTCCCCGCATTCCATATTTATGTACTTCTTTGCCATCACCACAAGCTAATTCTAGTTGTTTGGGAGTCCACAAACCGCGATTTACATATTCTTTCCCTGTCACGTAATTAGGAACCGAATAACCTGCATAGATATATTGCAGCATCACAGTAACTTCCAATTCTGCTGCATGTTTTAGCGCTGTAACTAATTCATCACGAGTTTGGATAGTCGGTTGAATTTGTTTTGGTTCAGGTTTCATTGGGGGAATATAACCAACTCGCTGTTGATTGTACAAAAATCTCCGTAATAAATTTGTTTTTGGTTCGGACATATCCCGACTAGGGGGCATATAGTAGGTTTTATATTTGTTTTTCGGGTCGGACATTTGCCACATTAACCTTGCATAGGTTTCGACTTTACATTGATCGGCTAAACTAAAAACCTCGAATTTCATAAAGGAAAAACTAAACTCGTAAAAAGCGAGAATATGTTTGTAAATTAAGTTGAAATCCACGGCTTTATCGGGAATTTCTTCTAAGTGCCAATCATCGCTCATTACTCGGATAGCAAAGAATCCTGCACTAGACCAGAAGCCTAGTTTATCGTCGTTGTCGTAGGCTATTTCCGGATTAAGAGATTTTGGATTATTTTCACCGATAAAATCATTTAATTCATTAGGATTTACAGTTAGCAGCACCTTTGCTGTTCCCGCATTTGCACCGCGTAATGTCACCCAACCACGACCAGATGAATCTGTGGAAATAATGCATTCGCGAGCAAAATTGCCTTTCTCTTTTTGTTTTCCAGCTTTGAAATGCACAATATCCATTTCTGAACTGGGGGGAAACTGATATTTCAGTTGGGGAAAGGCTCTGGGATTGTAAAATTGAATGAGATTAACAGATTCAACTGCTGCTGGAACACCTTTAACAAAAGAACGTACCTCCAACTCAACTGCATGGTCTTCAGGACATCTTTTATTGGGATACTCAATAAATAAACAAGCATCATCTATCTGAAGATTGATTTCTTGCTCTTGTAAGAGAATTATTTGCTGTCCATTTTCATCTGTCCCAACAATACATAATCCTTGCTGTTCTATCTCTTCAAGTAACTTTTCTAACTGTGCCGATAAAGGAATATCTATAATTCCACTGGTAAGATTATGAGCTTTTTTTTCATAGGCATTTTCCGGAATAGTTGCAATGAGTTTGTGAGTTTTAACAGTACGTAACTCCAAGTCACCTAAATCCAACTTAGAATGAATTTTATGAGTAAGTCCCGCTTCCGGTTTTGCTGTGCGTCCCACTCCTGGTACTGCCGTCACCATATTTAAACTGACACCTTGGGGAGTAATTTGCAGAGTTAGATTATTTAATAATTTGGGTGAATGAGAAACACTGTGAGGAGTTAAAAGCCTACCGTGGGGATAGGTACGCAATTCATCTTCACACCACAAACCAATAGTACCGTGGAGTTCCCAAAAAGTCGGCGAATCGGGTTGAATGGGTGCAGACATATTACTGATACTAAATTGTACTACCAACCCCAACACATTTTGACGTTCCATGAGCGATCGCAACATCAATACAGTTGGAGAAATCGCCACATCTTCACCCCAAATAAAATCGGGAGCATCTTTAGGAATGGCAAATTGATAAACAGCAGCCCTTTGAAACTGATTATTTAAACAATGTTCTGGTAAATTGCGAATATGGTGAAAATCTTGCCACCGCGCTAACTGCATTCCCGTAATAGGTGCAGAAACCATATAGGGAACTTCGTGGGAACCTCCCTGTCTACCAAAAGCCAACTGACCTAACATAATTGTATCAGTCCAGTTTGATGCCGGATCGCATTCAAAAAAACGAGCGCGATTAACAGTCGTTTTCACATAATCGTTATAATGACCCCACAAATCAACGCTGCGTCCAATAACGGGATCATTTTGGTCAATTTCGCCAAATTCGCGTTGAGTGCTGACTATTTGGGCTTCGATGGAAAAATGCCCGTTACCGCCAAAATCATATCCCATCGCCATACTAAAAGCACCATTTTCATCGAATTGTCCTTCTGAATTGAATCGAGGACCTAAGTTCTTGAGATATTCGTGATATGTGCATGGGCTGATGCTGCTGTCAACAGGTTCTCCATTCATGTAGCAGGTGTTGGTACTTACATCTACATTGCCGTTTTTGTGTCCCGTCGGTGCATGGATGCGGGCAAAACCCTGAAAATGAAGGCGGGGGAAATCTAAAATACTCATGGGAATAGGAGATAGGTGATGGGGAAGAACAACCCCCCCATATATATTTAGCGAAAACAAAATGGAACTTATGCAGCAAAATAGAAAATAATTTAGAAATTGAAGATTAAATTTCCTGAATATAGCACTTCTCGTTTGAATCAAGTACAGATTTATCTGCGTCCATCTGCGTTCATCTGCGGTTCCTTAATTCTTTGATGTATTGCACCCAACTGATAACCACTATATTACTCAGCGAACCTCTGCGGTTAAATAATTTCTATAAATCCAGCTTGAGATAGATGCATTGTCAAAACTGGATTACCCGAACTCAAGATAATTAACCAACAAAATTTGTTTCAACCAATTGATTTTTTTTGACTGTGGCATTTTCCATACCGATGAAAGGGGTAGATGCAGGCTTTTTAGATACGATGTCATATATAGCTTCGAGTGCAGATTCGATGGAACCTTGCAACCAAGCGGGGTACTTCGAGCAATGTTCCCCAGCGAAAAAGAGATTATTTTGAGGTCTTGCTGCTTCGAGATAGCTGATAGTATGGTTGGATTCGTCGCTCCAATGCACCGTGCAACCGCCAGCACTCCATTTATAATTACCCCAAGCGATGGATGCGACATCTGCAATCATACCCTTAGCTTGCAATTCTGGGTGAACCTTACTAACAGTCGTTTTCACAAAATTGTGACGTTCTTGTTCCGACATATTACCTAAGCGATCGGCATCATCACCAATGGTGTAACTAGCTAACATGACGCTATCGTTGTTAGAGTTGAATTTTACAGAAGGATAATAGGTTTGGCGAACACCTTCACCGCTAAAGGATGCACCACCATTAATTCCTTGTTTTTCCCAAAATGCTTGTTGTGTATGGAATGCTACTTTAGTTGCAGGGCAGTAAATTGTCTCTTTGATAGATGCCAGCTTTCTTTCGTCAAATCCTTCTAATTCCAGTTTACGTAATACAGAGAAAGGAATTGTACAAAGAACATAGTCAGAAATGCGGGTATGTAATTCGCCATTTTCCAACCAATCAATTTGGACAAAGTTTTCGCGAACTCTAATTGCTGTAACTTGTTGGTTGCAGCGAATTTCTGCCTTTACCGACTCAACTAAGCGCCAAATAAGTTGCTCCATTCCACCTTTGATTTGTAATAAATCGTGGCTAGTTTCAACTAGAATATCGCTAAAGAACATATCAAGAGCTTTGCTGCAACGAGCGCGGAAACCAGGATTATCCTTGATAAACGCTTGTAGATCGATGGTTTCCATGTCTTCGCTAAAATATTGGCTCAAATCCAAACGCTCCAACTCATCCATTAAATGCGATCGCAAATCTTTTTCCAAACTGTCACGCAAATTACCAGGAGAAATTGTATTCACAATAGTTTGCAACCATGCTGCAAAAAGTCGAGTTTGTTCGCTGTAACCAGTGTCGGTATAGATTCCTTGATAGCGCTCTTGCAATATGCGAGGTGCATCCTTCATCCGGAAAATGTTGCCTTTAACGTTCATAAAAGCGTTTTGCTCCTCGAACACTGTGACAAATTTACATAATTTGTCGCTTAATCCCATTTTGTCTACATAATGAAGTGTATGGTTGTGGGAGCTAGGAATCCGCATTGCTCCCAATTCTGCGTAAGGTGCGTCTTGTTCGCTACCAAAGCGGTGAGTCCAAACTCTACCACCAATGCGGGGACTACCTTCCATAATTGTGACTTCGTGACCTAATTTCTCCAATTCATAAGCTGCGACTAAACCGGCAATTCCCGCACCCAAAATGGTGATTTTTTTACCTTTTTCAGCGTTAGAGAGTTGGCACATATCCAGCATAAATTTAGTGTCCATTGTTAGATACCTCGTTAGTGATTATTGAGAAAACGATAAAGATTGAATTTCAGGTTTATTCGCTGTTGAAAAGCTAAATTAAAAAAACTTTGTTTGATTTAATTTGATTCTGTCGTTTTTGCTTTGACAGCGTATCAATTGCTTCTATTACTAACCACTGTAGATAAATTGGGTTTATGCAGCTGCGATGCGTCCAAGGGAAATATTTTTGATTTTTAAGGGGGCGAGTAAGGATAAAATGCTTACTATGACTGGATTAGGGAATATTTTAGGGTTTTCGCAAATAATTTTGTGTTGCATACATACAGCAGCCTATCGCTCTAATCGAATAGACATAAATGTAGAGACGTAGCAGTGCTACGTCTAATCAAGGGTTTCAGATAGCGCATCATTAAATTCGGTCGATGTCTAATAGACATATATAGACGTAGCAGTGCTACGTCTCTACAAGGTTTTGGGGCTTAACTGGACGGTATTGCAATATATAGGTGCTTTTCGACTTGCATAAACTAAAATAGCTCATCGTCAAAGAACTTATAGTTACACAATCAAGGTTTTCAAGCAATGAGTTCTTTATCTGATAAAATCAACAATAAAAATGCGACGAAGATCGCTTTAGATGGTAAGTTATTTCTGATTATTTCAATATCTCTGATTGCCATAAGCGGTGTATTGAGCATTAATCCAATTGTCCCCATTATTGCCCAGTCTCTAAATATTCCTCCTCAACAAATAGGAATGCTCATGACAAGCTTCTTATTACCAACTACATTTGGAAGTTTCATTTTTGGAGCTTTAGCTGACCGGGTTGGTAGAAAAAAAGTTCTCATTCCTTCTCTACTTATTTTTGGAATTGGCGGTATTTTATGTGCATCCGCAAGTAATTTTCGCAGTTTGTTAGAATGGCGTTTTATTACAGGTATTGGTTCGGCTAGTTTAGAGTCGATAGAACTAACTATAATTAGCGATTTGTATAGCGGTAAAATGCTGACTAGCGCAATGGGAATTAATGCAGCAATGATAGGAGTTGCAGCTACTATTTATCCTGTAATTGGTGGAATGTTAGCCGAATTTAGCTGGAGATATGTATTCTTGCTGTCACTACTAGCTTTCCCTGTTAGTTTATTAATTGCAACTCGACTGAAGTTACCAAAAAAGCAAAATTCAACTCAAAATTTGAATTTAAAGACCTATTTCAAAACTACCTATAAAAATATCCAAAATCCGCAAGTGATAGGATTGCTGTTGACAGTATTTTCCATGTTTCTTATTGAATTAGGTGCTTTTTACATTTATTTTCCAATGTATGCAGCAACTGTTTTACATGCTTCTTCTGCGGAAATTGGTATTATTCTTTCAATTGAATCAATTGCTTTTGCTATAGCAGCTTCACAGTTAGGTCTTTTAACTCGTTGGTTTTCAGAAAAAAACTTAATTAGCTGCGGTTTTATTCTTTGTGGATTGTCGTTATTAGTAATTCCTACAATTCATAGTACATGGTCACTAGTAACTCCCTGCGTTGTATTTGGTATATCTCAAGCATTAGCTTTACCCTCTTTGCAATCGATGTTAGCAGCAATTGCTCCTGAAGGTTATCGGGCTGGTTTCATGGCACTAAATATTACAGTTCAATCTTTAGGAAGAGCATTAGGTCCATTATTTGCAGGTGTTTCTTTCGGTGTTTGGGGAATCCAAGGAGTTTTTTATGTTAACGCGCTTCTTGCCATCATCACAACTGCTATTTTCAATCTTTTATTAAGTTACAAAAGTCGGCAAATCACACATTAGCGCTAAAGGAATAGGGTACGGGGCTTTTTTAAGAGAGGAAAAGGATAAAGAGAAAAGCATGAAAATAAAGCGCAAACTCAACGGGATCGGTTTCTGTTCCGTTGATGTTTGCAAAAAGAGTTACGTTTATTATATTATTATTCAGCCGTACTCTTTTACCTTTCCTCTTTTCAATAATGCTCATTACCAAAAATAATTAATTTTGTACTTACATTGGGAGAAATATGTTGAAAATACTCAGAATTCGCAATCTTGCATTAACTCATAAATTGACTTTACTATTATTTGTAGTATTTCTTTGTGGAATTTCTTTTAGCGGTATTGTTTTAGCTAAGACTTTAAACTATAAAACGGAACGTGAAATCTCCTCAAATGCTTCATTACTACTTCTAAGTCTAAATTCTGTTCGTTCGTATACGAGTAACGAAATAATTCCAATTTTACAAGCAAATTTAGGAAATGATTCTTTTTTACCGCAAACTGTTCCATCCTACTCATCACGAAAAGTTTTTGAAATCTTTCGCGAAAATAATCAAGAATATCAAGATTATTTGTATAAAGATGCAATGTTGAATCCTACTAATATTCGCGCATTAGCTGATGATTTTGAAACAAAAGTTATTAACGATTTCAAACATCAAAATACTCAAGAAACTTCTGGATTTCGCAATCTCCAAGGAGAAAAATACTTTTACATTGCTCGTCCGTTAAAAATTACCGACGCTAGTTGTTTAAGATGTCACAGTACCCCCGATGTCGCACCTAAAGAGATGATTAGAATTTATGGGAATAAAAACGGTATGGGTTGGAAATTAAACCAAATTAACGGGATTCAAATTGTTTCTGTACCAACTAGCGAAGTATTTCAAAGAGCGAAACAATCGTTTGTTTTAATTATGGGTATCGTTACAATGGCTTTTTTGATCGCAATTTATATAGCGAATTTTTGGCTTTTACGATATGTTGTCCGTCCGATCAAGCGGGTTGTGCGTGTTGCTGAAGCTGTCAGCACTGGTGATATGGATGCGGATTTTGAAAAAGTCTCAAATGATGAGGTTGGTAGTCTTGTAGAAGCTTTTACACGCATGAAATTAAGTTTGGTAATCGCGATTCGACGCTTGGAACAATATCGGATCGAAAATAACGAGTCTAAGAACAAATTATAGCGGTTAACTGCAATTATAAGTAAGATGAGTCACATCTGCGGAATGTGGGATTTAGAGCGATCGCACCCTCAGGGTATAAAATCACCCATACGTAGTTGATGAAAAGCGAACTTCACCCCTGAAAACTGTAGTTCCACATGAAGTGCGTTCCGCATTTGTTGCCGTAGCCACGTGCCTCTAGGAGAGCGCAGCGTCTCCTAAACCCTTGCATTTTACATCTTTTAGGGAATGAATCAGCCCTGCCCTCATAAAGGAGGTCTGGTCTATAAGAGTTCCGGGGTTACAATCCACGAACAATTCTTCCCCCCTTTCCCCTTTCCCCTTTCCCCTTTACCCCTCTTCATGAATGCATTCAGTTTTGCTCATAGTATTTTGGTTAGAATAGTTAATAAAAATGATTAAGCCTAAAAATAATGTATATCGCGGACACGCAATAGAAAAAGTTGGTCACGGCAAAAGGGCGACATTTCAAACAATTATTAACGAAAAAGAATGGTCTACCGTGACTGAATTAGAGGTAAAAACAGCAATTGATGTTTGGATTGATGAAGGAATAGAGCCGTAGTCCGGCGTTGCCGATATCTATTAGACATCTCCGGAAAAGAGGTAAAGACGTAGCACTGCTACGTCTCTACATTATTTCATCAAACCTTCTTAAATTTGTATAGCAGTACTATGTCTTTTTCTAAACTCGGCTTGTCCAATGAAATTATCCGTGCTGTCAGCGAGCGGGGGTACACCAAACCCACGCCAATCCAGATGCAGGCAATTCCTGCTGTATTGTCGGGTGGCGATTTACTAGCTGGTGCCCAAACTGGTACTGGAAAAACTGCGAGTTTTACCCTGCCGCTCCTCCATCAGTTGTCGTCGTCCGACAATAGCTTGAAAAACAACAAGAGTGGATACCCACCTATCCGGGCGCTAATTCTGACTCCAACTCGCGAACTCGCCGCACAGGTACAGGAAAGTGTGTATGAGTATGGTAAATACCTCCAGTTGAGATCGATGGCGATGTTCGGTGGTGTCAGCATTAATCCGCAAAAACAGCGTTTGAGAAATGGCGTAGATATTTTGGTTGCTACACCAGGACGACTTTTAGACCATGTGCAGCAGGGTACAGTGAACCTGTCACGTATTGAGGTTTTGGTGTTAGATGAAGCTGACCGAATGCTAGACATGGGCTTTATTCGTGATATACGTCGCATCGTTTCGCTCCTGCCCAAACAGCGACAGAATTTGCTATTCTTCGCCACATTCTCGGAGAAAATTAAGGCACTCGCCGCAGGGCTGCTCCATCGCCCGACGATGATTGAGGTGGCACGTCGTAACGTTACAGCCGACACGGTGGCACAGAAAGTATATCAGGTAGAGCATGGCAAGAAGCCCCAATTACTTGGTCATCTGATTAAGCAAAATAAGTGGTATCAAGTGCTGGTGTTTACCCGCACTAAGCATGGGGCTGACCGTTTGGTTAAGCAGTTGACACAAGACCGCATTCAAGCCCTGGCAATTCATGGTAATAAGAGCCAGTCGGCACGTACCTTCGCTCTGACAAAGTTCAAGAATGGTACTTTACAGGTATTGGTGGCAACAGACATTGCTGCACGGGGGCTTGACATCAGCGGTTTGCCCCATGTAGTCAACTTCGATCTGCCCAATGTACCGGAGGATTATGTTCATCGTATTGGTCGCACTGGTCGTGCTGGTGCAAAAGGTGAAGCTGTATCGCTAGTGTGCGTTGATGAATATCAAATATTGGCGGATATTGAAAAACTGATTGCTATTAGGTTGCCGAGAGAAACTCTAGCAGGCTTTGAACCCAACTCACACGAATCGTCCGAACCAATTCAAGATATAAGTAAACACAGACCAAAAACTGGACGTAATCAACAAACGGGTTTAAGAAGTGCCAAATCGTTACCACAAACATCGGCTAAAAAATTGGCAGCCCGAACCGTAGTTGGTGGTCAGAAATCTGGTAGGAAGAAACAGCAGCGATCGCATTAATGCGGGTTATTTTATTAAGTCCACCTTCGTGGACTTTGTTTGTGTAATAGCGAATTCTATTCGCCCAATTTCTTCTCAAAAGGATTATTTTTTAATTGATATTACTTGTTCAATAAAACTCTGCCATGTTTCATTAGGAATCCAAATTTTCTGCAAGTCCTTTTTTGCATCTTCATTACTAATACCTTCATGAAGGCAGCGATAAAGATACATAAATGCTGAAACTCGCATATTTGCAGCGCAATGGACAAAAACTTGTTTATCTACGTTTCCTTCCATGACATGAAAAAATTCTGTCACATTCTCCAATGTTGGGTTTTCCCAAACAACGGGAATATGAATATATTGCATACCTTGATTTTCGACAATTTGCTTTTCATCTGGCAAAGCGTTAGACGATTCTGGTAATGCTAAATTAACAATAACTTCGTATCCTGCCTTCTTGATTGCCGAAAACTGTTTTGAAGTCGGTTGTCCGGAAGTGGCAATCGTATCGGATATTTTCAAAAAGTTGTATATATCTTCCATGCGTTCACAAAGTGACTCCGTAGGAGTATCGCTTTCAATATTTATGCAAAATTAATCATACAAACTACCATCTTTGCGTGTAAACATCCAACCATTAGGAGTGGATTCAGCGATGATATCATCATCTGGATAGGTTACGCGATCGCCTAAAGTTTTATCGCCAATTTCCAAATAAACTACCATTCCCTCCGATTTATTCACCAGATGGTGTCCATTTTCCTCTCCACCAGGGAAACCTGCCACCACACCCCGTTTTAATATTTGTTCTCCCTCGTTGCTAATTAACGTGATTTCACCCGCTATCACATAGATAAACTCATCTTGTAGCGTATGCCAATGCCTCAAGGCAGAACAGCTTCCCGGTGCAAGTGTTACTAAGTTTACACCGAAATTTTTCAACTTAGCCGCATTACCTAATGCTTGTTTCACTCTTCCTGACACCAAAGGCTTAAATTCGTCAGGATAATTTGAAGTTGTGCGACTGGGTACATTTTCCGGGTTAATTATCATTATTGATTTCCCTATTTGGATTTATTCTAAACATCAACTGAATTTTACTAAATTTAGATGTAAAACCCCAGCGCTCATAATTCGCTACCTGCAACCTTAAAGCACGCAACAAAAGCCAGATTAAATTCATCCACAATACCACAATGGTGTTAGTTCGTTTTTAACCCAATCAACAGCGCAAGTTCCAGCCACTTCCAGTAACAATCCACATCAGTAAAGCCGATTTCTCGCAACCAACACAATTGGGTTTCCACGTCTAAAAGTTTATTTGATGGATCGTCTTGTTCAAGAGTTCTGCCAATCGCTTTTAAAAAATATTCGTGCAATGCTGGTGTTGATGAAGAAACATGTTCTAAGTTGCAGAAAATACCACCCGGTTCCAATATCTGATAAATTTCTGTGTAGAGAGAATGTTTGCGATCGTCACTGAGGTGGTGGATGGCAAAGCTGGAAACTACTGCATCAAATTTACCCAATTCTGGCAATGGTTCATCTAAATTGTGAGCGATCGCATTTACCGTTGCATCGTTTGCAAAGCGGTTTTTTACAGCTTGTAGCATTGTTGGTGAAAAGTCAATTGCCACACCTTCAACTTGGGGACGGTCAATTTTCAAGAGTGCTAATAACCTACCGTCTCCAGTTCCCAAGTCGAGAATGCGCTTGACGGTTTTCGGAACTTGTTCTAGCAGCACTCCTTCCCCTTCAGTGCGATGAGGAATTTTATCTGCTTGTGCTAAATAGCCTAAAGCGTGGTCAGCAGAAGTCCAGAGGTTGATTTGAGTCATGTGTAATAGACCTATCCGGCAAATTACATATATTATAGAAATTATTCAAAGTGAAAATGAATGTAGAGACTATTCTGTGCTACGTCTCTTGGCTTTGTGGTAACGCATCATAAAAGAGCGATCAATGTCTAATAATATTTGTTTTCTCTAATTTTAAGAATTAGCAATAGGTGCGTTAAAAAGCGCACCTACATTTTTCAAGCATGAAGGTTAGCTTGTTCTTGCAACCACGGATCTACAGGTTGTCCATCTTTGCGACGCAATTCAATTTCAATTACCATCACTTCTTTGGAACCTGGGGGAGCCGGTTTTTTATGGAAAATAATATCATAATCTGCTGGATTGTGCTGACGCTCTTTCAACCAATCTTGCACTTTTGTGGTGGCAAAAAATGATTGCCCTTGCTCAAACATGCTAGTAATCTGCATCTGTAGAGAGAAAGGATTTAATCTACCCATTGTCTACTCCTTTGTAAATGTTTTCAATACAAGCCCAAATGTCATGTTATAATACTTCTTGTACGGCAGGGAGTGCCGGAATTCACGCTTGAGGAGCTAGTTGCAAGACTAGGATAACACTGAAAACATCATGTGTGCCCAAGAAACCTAGACCCTTGTGGTTGAGGTACTTCACAATTTTTATGATCTAAAAGGGCAGGCATTTTGTCTGCCCTTAAAAACTTCTAAATATTTTGAACAGTTCTTCTACTGTGGGGGGTTGCTGACTGTTGCCATAATATATAGATTTACCGAGAATTAAAATCAGCAATTCTCGGTAAATATGGGAATTATTGCCCAGATTTTTCTCTTCACCGGATATATGTAGGACTTACGCATTGACAGAAAATACCAAATATGGGGTATCAATTTCAGGCATTCAAACCTGATTTTTCGATGATCTTTTGGCGATCGCCACCCATCGGACGGGAATTGTCATTCATCCTGGAACGACCAAATTACGTTTATACACATGATGCCCCATTTGAGAGCGTGCGTAAGTACTAATATGTTCGTGTACAATGTAATTACGCTTGATTAGTGCGGGATGTTAAAGCTTACTTGGTGTGAAAACCATAGAAACACTTGACACAAACTAATTACATCACAACTGAATACATTTTTAAGTCTCATACTGAAATCTATTTCGGTATCTCTAACTGGGGAGTAGTGGACAAGGAGCCTGAGTTACGGAACAATGGAACCAAGCTGAAAGGCGCTTCTAGTTGAGCGAACTTATACCGTGGAGTTGGACTTGCTCATATTTACGGATTTATGCCTAGATATGCATAGGTTTTTAGAAGCGCTTCGGTAAACCTGATAGTTAGACATCTCCAGAGTCATAGTTAGAGACGTAGCAATGCTACGTCTCTACAAGGGTTTCGGGCAACGTATAATTAGTTTAGGTCGATGTCCGATTTTTTACAGTCAAAGTTAATCTATGTGAAGGGAAAAGCGGGAAAAGTTGCCTTTGTACGGTAAACAGCAATACTAAACTTATTCAATGCCCGTTACAATCAAAGCTAGAAAGCAAGTTGAGGAGCGAGCAGGATGCAATTTTCATACGACTCAGATAAACGTAAATTGCTATCATCTCTGTGTCATGGAGCGATTTTTTTTAGTACAGGAGTATTATCGATTGCGGTTCCCATTGCCATTAATTTAATTTCCGATGACCCAGTTGTTAAAAATAACGCTAAAGAATCGATTAATTTTCACTTCAATGTTTGGTTCTGGGCAACTTTAATTGGAATCCCCATTGCGATTATATCTTTTATTACCTTTGGTATTGGCGGAATTTTGTTCTTCCCCGTTGTTGCGCTTGGTTTTGCAATACACTGGGGATTGACAATTTGGGCATTATTTCACTGTCTAACTCAGCCTGATGAACCGTTCCGTTATCCGTTTATTTTTCGATTGTTTTAAAGATTCAGATCCCCGACGTCTCCAAGAAGTCGGGGCAAATCGTTTCATGCGATAAAAACTTATTCTTAACGTTCTTCTTGCTCTTGTTGCAATAGCCGATCCACTTTATTTTCAATTACAGTCAGTCTTCTTAGAATTGTAGGACGGTCATCATCAAGTGAAACTAGCAAATTTGCTATTCCTTCTTGAATATTAGCCAATCTTTCTACTGCGCTCTGAAGCTGTATCATTCCTTCTCGGAGTTCTTGTCTTTCAAGTCTTGCCTCAGCCATTGTATCTAACATTGGTTGAGCGGTTCTGGCATTACTTCCGATGAGTTGCTTGAGTTCTTCATCCGTCATTGTGTTTGCTTTTTATTCTCGATTATATAATTTTTCGCTTAGATTGAAAATTAATTGCGATCGCGTTAACTTGAAAAACTTCGCAATTTGCTAATATTATAAAATATACCCCGACCAAAGAGACATAACTATGAGACATATTTTTATACTCAAAATATATGCACGTTATTTCTCGTTCCCGACTTGTCGAATTCTGGGAAAAATATCCTAACGCACAAAACAGCTTGCGTTCATGGTATAAACTAACAATTTTAGCTGAATGGCAAAACTTTGTTGATTTACGTCAAGTTTATCCCTCAGCCGATCAAGTTAGTAATTTGACAGTTTTTAATATTGGCGGTAATAACTATCGACTCATTACATTGGTAGATTATAATTATCAAAAAGTTTTTATCCGCCATGTTCTCACCCACGCAGAATATAACAAAGAGGACTGGAAAAATGACCCTTGGTACACCTAATACTAACACTTACATCGAATTACTGATAAATTTCCCTCCTCGTCCCATCACCGCTGAGTCAGAGTTGCTGGCTACGCAAAAAGTAATCGATTCATTGATTGATAAAGTTAAATTAACACCCGACGAACAAGACTATCTAAATGTTTTAGGTACTCTAGTATATGAATACGAAGAAAGACATAAACTCATACCTGATATTCACGGTGTTGAGTTACTTAAAACATTAGTAGATGAATTTGCTTTATGCCAAAAAGATTTAGTTTTTATCTTTAAAACCGAGTCTATTGTATCTGAAGTATTGAGCGGTCAACGAAATTTAACAGTTAACCAGATTCAGCAGCTTGCAAAGTTTTTTCACATTTCACCGGCTGCTTTTTTAGAGTCTAAATGAAAAACCTTTTTTTACTATACTTAACAATCATTCCTCGCTTTCTATAAAGAACTCTGGAGGCTGGTAGTCTAGAATTTCCTTGATAACACTCTTTAAGTCTTTCTCCACAGGGCGTTTTGCAAATTGCTCGTGATTATAAATCCATACAAGTTTGATTACGCAGTCAGTTGTATTAACTAAATACATTAATCTGACTTGTCCAGAAGCGCCTTTGCCAACCCTCAACTCCAGTTTGTGAAACCTCCATCCTTCGCGTAACTGAATTTTCGCAGGCAAAGGTTCATGACGGGAATTTATCGGATACTGGTCATCAATCAAACCTTCCAACACTTCAGCAACAAGCTCCACAAAATTACTTCCAAGAGTTTTTGCAAGTTTTTTAAAAGAACGCTTAAAATTATCGGATTCCTCAATCGAGAAGGGAGTTAAGCCAGTCACGCACTTCTCCTTTGCGAATACGAGTTGAGGATTCCGAATTAATAGCATCCTCTAAAGTTTCAGACATTACCGATTCATATACGGGATTTTCCCGCTCGATGATGTCAAGTTTCTGATAACCCAACGCTTTCATATCCTCAAGAAGAATCGGCTCAGTTGAACTAGCTTGAGGTAGCAAACCCTTGCGAGCTTTTTTCCAAGGAAACTCCCCATGAGTCATATCACTCAGTCGATATGCGTGATAGCCACCGAAATATCCCCAAATTCCTTCTAGAAGCTTCTTTTTTTCATCAGGAATTTCTGACAAAAATTCTTTGCCCGGTATAGGCAATTGCTTGGCTTCAAATTCACTATAAAATCTGTAAGCAGGAGGACAGACTGGACCATATCGCCATGCTTGAATCTGTTCATCAAACAATGGCTCGTTGTACAATGCCAAGTTTAAGCTTTGTGAGTAATACAGAAGCTTTTGCACCTTCATGTTGGTCATTTCAGCTTCTATACCGTCCTCATAAGCTCTTACGATAAAGTAGCGAGCCGCATTAAGACAATCAATCATACTCAGACCCGCAAATCTGAACAAAGTTTTCTACCTTAGTAAGTTTTTAGGGGAACTTACACATATTATTATAATCTAAACCTGCAAATATTTAGTACATAATTACTATTTCACTATCTCTTCGGGTAAGGGTGCATCAAAATCATCAGCCACTGTAAACTTTCCAGCACATAAACCAAACGGACGCATCTTTTTTTCGGTAGTTGTAATCGGTTTTAGTTCGGCAATAGGTTTGTCAGCTTGCATAATAACAAAGCTTTCACCTGCTTCAACTTGATTGAGATATTGCAATGGTTCTCGTCGGAATTCCTCAAGTGTAACTCTTTGCATGATTAGTACTTAAGCAATGTTCAAAGGTAATCTTTTCTCTGACTTAATTGTAGTGCGATCGGTCTTCGCTAAGTAAGTTGGGTTGAAGCCAGCAAAAACGCGCACTAAAGAAATAATTTATGCTTTATAAACCTGTTCAAGATTGAAATTCTTTAAAGAAGTGAATATTTACATCAAATGTTTTTCGAGGTATTAATCCAAGTTCCAAATTCTCAAACATATCAAGTAATTTCTCTCCATTAACTAGCTCAAGTGGTGGTACACCATCTCGCACTGCTTCCTTTTGAGCATCTGTTGTAAAAGTACCTGTTGTTATGATTATTCCCTTATCGGCTCTACCCATCATGGCTCCACGAAAATCTCTAACTTGCGAAGATGATACAGAGCTACCATACCTTTTGCACTGAAAAAGTACTTTGAAGCTGACAAATGGATTGACTTGTAATATCCCATGTCCATCAATTCCACCATCTCCTGAACGTCCTGTAACACTAACTTTTTCAAAACCTGATTCTCTTAACAATCGCTGACATAAGCGTTCAAATCCTGCTGGAGGAAGCGACATGAGAATTTCAAGCAGCTTTTTACGATATGAATAATCATCACTGACTGTTGTATCATTAGGAGCAATAGTTTCTTCAACTATCTCTTCTTGTTGAGATAATTCTTCGGTAGCATCTCTATCGCTTTGAAACTCGGCATGAACTTTCTTAAAAAGAAATAATGCATCATCAAATGATAGACATTCAATAGCCCTACCGTTATCATTAAGACTCCAAACACCACGTTTTGAAGAATCCATTAAGTCTGCTTTAACGAGGTAAAATCTAGCCCATGCAACTTGATTATCAAAACGGGGAGCACCACCCTCAAGCAGTTCTGTTCTTTCTAACTCTGATATATTTAATCTTTTTGCAATAAAGTCTCTCACCTCAGAAGGACGACCAGAACCGCCTAACTCTTGTAAAGCTTCAATTACTGGCGAGAAGAATCGAACAAATTTCGGACCGTTCATTTAATAAACAAAAGATGGTTGATCAACTTTATCTTAAGATTAACGAATACTCTGAATTAACTGAATATTATTTCTTAACCACTTATTGACCATGTATGCAATCTTTCCTCAATTTCACTTATGAGATGCAGTTTCAAAAAATAATTCCAGCGCTTCAATCAGATTATGCCGTGCTTCTTCAATAGTTTTACCTTGGCTGGCTATATCGAGTTCGGGACAGAGTGCTACATACCAATCATCTTCACGTTCAATTATTGCGGTAAACTGTTTTGTTTGTTTCATGTTCTCACAATTATTAATAATTTATAAAGCAGGCAAGATGCCTGCCCTACAACTAAGCTAAACCAGCCTTTAACTCACTCCGCGCTTTATCCAACGCTTCTGGTAACTTACTCGCATCGCGTCCCCCAGCTTGGGCTAAATTCGGTCTTCCACCACCACCACCACCGCAAATCTTCGCAATACTGCCGATAAATTTACCAGCAAGAAGTCCTTTTTTATTGACTTCTGGACTAAAAGCTGCTATGAGGGTAACTTTCCCAGCTTCGGGAACTGAACCGAGTACCACCGCACCTAACCCGAGTTTTTGCAGCAAGCGTTCAGCAGCAGTTTGCAACGAAGCGGCATCAACATCTTGCATTTGGGCGACGATAATTTTATAATCCCCTACAGATTCAGCTGTTTGTAGCAAGCTGTCAGATTTAGCGATCGCCAATTGTCCTTTCAATATCTCCAACTGCTTCTGAGTATTCTTCAACTCGTTTTGCAGTCCGGTAATTCTCTCTGGAACTTCTTCGGGTTTCACTTTAAAGCGATCGCTTAAATCTTTCACTACTTTATCGCGAACATTCAAATAATCCAACACCGCTGAACCAGAAACCGCTTCAATTCGCCTTACTCCCGAAGCTACACCAGCCTCTGAAATAATCTTGAAAACGCCAATCTCCGCAGTATTACTTACGTGGGTTCCACCGCATAGTTCCATCGATACGCCTGTGAAATCAATCACGCGCACTTCTTCGCCGTATTTTTCGCCGAACATGGCAACTGCACCCCTAGCTTTCGCTTCAGCAAGAGGTAATATTTCGACTTTCGCTCCATGTGCTTCGGCAATCCAAGTATTAACCTGTTCTTCTACTTGCTGAACTTCTTCGGGTGTCAAGGGACGCGGACAGTTGAAGTCAAAGCGCAATCTGTCAAAGGAAACCAAGGAACCAGCTTGAGATATGCCTTCATCAACAAGTTTCTTCAAAGCGGCTTGCAGCAGATGTGTAGCGGTATGATTTGCTTGGAGACGGCGCCGACAACCCGCGTCTATTTGAGCAGTCACAGAATCTCCTACTCGGATTGTACCGCGTTCGATGCGTCCGAAGTGAACAAAGAAATCAGATTCTTTTTTCACGTCTTCAATTCTGATGAGGATACCGTCACCACCGGACACTTTGCTCAAGTCGGCAAAGCCGCCCACGCAAGTGTCCTCGGAGATATAACCGCGATCGCCTATTTGTCCCCCCGACTCTGCATAAAATGGCGTTTTGTCAAGCAATATTTGCAAGCTTGTTCCCGCGTCCGCTTCTTCATGGGAAACACCATCTATCAATATCGCTTCGACTTTTGCAGTCACCGTAGGTTGGGTGTATCCTAAGAATTCGGTAACGTTGATATGTTCGGCTAACTTGTCGAGAGAACCTTGCACAGTTAAATCGATGGTTTCGTGTGCATCTCTACCGCGTTCTTTTTGGATTTCCATTTCTGCCTCGAATCCGGCAACATCAACTGTGAGGCTGCTTTCAGAGGCAATTTCTTGGGTTAATTCGAGGGGGAAACCGTAGGTATCGTACAAGTTAAAAGCACTTTCACCGCTAATTTGGGTTTTGCCTTCTTCTTTCAGCTTGGCGATCGCTTCCTCAAGCAGTTTTTCCCCTCTTTCTAAAGTTTTCAAGAAGTTGGATTCTTCCCGTTGCAATTCAGCTTTGATGGCATCTTTTTTTTGCCGCACATTCGGGTAAGCTGATTCGGAAAGGCTAATTGCAGTTTCCGCAACTTCTGTCGTAAATTCCCCAGAAATGCCAATTAATCGTCCGTGACGCACCACACGACGAATTAATCGACGCAGCACATAACCCCGTCCTACGTTAGAAGCGCGGATTTCATCGGCTATCATGTGGACGACAGAACGAACGTGATCGCCGATTACTTTCAAAGAGACTTTGATATTTTCATCACTGGTTGTATAATCGATATTAGCAATATCGGCTGCTGTTTTAATAATTGGGAAAATTAAATCAGTTTCGTAGTTGTTGGGAACATTTTGGAGGATTTGCGCCATCCGCTCTAAACCCATGCCGGTGTCGATGTTTTTATTGGCAAGTGGTGTTAAGTTGCCTTCGGCATCGCGGTTATATTGCATGAAGACGAGGTTGTAAAACTCGATAAATCGCGTGTCGTCTTCTAAATCAATATTGTTGCCGCGTTCTGGGTGAAAATCGTAGTATATTTCTGAGCATGGACCACAAGGACCGGTAGCACCAGATGCCCAAAAGTTATCATCTGCACCCATACGCTTGATTCGTGCTTCAGTAACGCCTATTTTATCACGCCAGATGCTAAAGGCTTCGTCGTCTTCTTCAAAAACGCTGACGACGAGGTTATTTGGAGAGAATTTAAAGACTTTTGTGGAGATTTCCCAACCCCAAGCGATCGCTTGTTCTTTAAAATAGTCACCAAAGCTGAAATTACCCAGCATTTCAAAGAACGTTTGATGACGTTTTGTGCGTCCAACGTTTTCGATATCGTTAGTACGGATGCATTTTTGGGATGTGGTAGCGCGTTTAAATTCTGGTATGCGCTGTCCCAAAAATATCGGTTTAAATGGTAGCATCCCCGCGATCGTCAACAGCACGGTGGGATCTTCTGGCACCAAAGACGCACTTGGGAGAATCTGGTGTCCCCGTTGCGCGTAAAAGTCGAGAAAAAGAGTGCGAATTTCGCTACCGCTGAGGTACTGGAAAGAAGCCGATTGTGCGGACTTCGGAGGATTTGAAGACATAACTTTTTACAAAAAATAGGGACGCTTGGATTAATTCAGAAATTTACAGCACATTGCGTTATGATTAAATGCACGTAGAGACGTTCCGGCGGAACGTCTTTACCGGAACGTCTTTACCGGAACGTCTTTACCGGAACGTCTTTACCGGAACGTCTTTACCGGAACGTCTTTACCGGAACGTCTTTACCGGAACGTCTTTACAGGGTTTTGGGTTTGACTCATGTACTTCATTTACCTGAAATCTGCTGCAATAAGTGTATTTGGATAAGTATCTTTATATATTTTTGCATTTTTATTTCAGTTTGTAGCTAACAACCGACTTCTACCTTCTAGAAACTACGCCATGTGCCGTATTACGTAGTGGCACAATCACCTAACTCTGGTAGGATGAGCATTTAAAATCTTTTTCATAAGATTAATATTAAAGTACAGAGGTGACTCATGGCGCTAAAAATGAACGTTCCCAACATTGCCTGCGATGATTGTGCAGCAACGATTACCGAATCTATCCACGTAGTGGAACCTGAAGCCAAAGTTGACATAGATGTTAAAGCCAAAACTGTCACCGTAGAAGCCGCATCTTCAGAAGAGTCTATCAAACAAGCGATCGTTGCGGCTGGTTACAACATAGAAGGTTATTAGACACAAGAAGTGAAAAAGAACGTAGAGACGTAGCACTGCTACGTCTCTAGGGGTTTTGGGTAACACATATTTTTGGTAATTTCAACTTTTTTATTTATGTAAATTTACTAATAAAAATATGATTTAGTAAATAAATCCGGAAAAAATAAAAGAGATAAATTTAGGTTTGATTCCGTGCCTTGGTGTGAAGTCAGATAAAATTGCTAATCTTTATAAGATATTTCGGTTTTTATCGTGTAATTACGCAGATTGCCAATAGTTGTTACTTAGGTAAATCATTAAAATAAATTATGATAATTTCATAAAATATTAATATTGATTATAAGCAAGTGTAAAGCTTTGATTTTGGTGATTATTTGGCACGCACATCACCAGTAACTTACACTAACGCTTCTACCCTAAAAAATATATTCAGTGTTTTTACTGGTTGAAAAAAATAGATAATAGTTCACAGTGAACAGCAGAAGTATCAGTTATTGCCGTTGTAGTAAAACTCAAAAAATTAACACAATTGATTAAAAATTGGCAACTTCTTATATACAGCAGCCTATCGCTCTAATCGAATACAGGTAGAGACTACCAAGTGCTACGTCTCTACAAGATGTTGGGTTTTATAGATGTACTCCCTTTACCTGAAATCCCCTATAAGTGGGTGGAAATAAACAAACGTAAGCCTCATCCATGTTGAAACCTCGAGTTTCGCTCTTATTCAGATGTGTCATTGCTTCCTTATGTCGCAATGACAACAAATAATTTTTTCCACCCACTTATTTAGTATTAAAACAATGGAATGGAAAAGATGTAGAAACGTAACATTGCTATATCTCTAGGGATTCTGGGTAACGCATAATTAATTTCCAACAGATGTATACTCAATAATAATTTTTTGCTAAAAATACAGAGATATTCAGTTATAACAGCAAGTATTCAAATTGAATCAGGGTTCTACCGCTAATATTGAATCAAGGCATAAAGTAAAATAATGAATATTTCTATTATGGTCTTTGGAAGTGAAAAATTTCTCGCTAGCCTTCCAGATCAAATCCGTGATGCAACCCTTTTTAGTGTAGAAGTTATCGCCAATTTAAATCAGGCAATGTCGCGCATTAAAATTACGCCACCTGATATAATCTTATTGCAGGCTAGCCTTAATGCCAGCACGGAATTATGTTGTTGGCTGAAAGACGAGACAAAGCTATCTTCTATATACTGTATTCTCTTTGAAGATCGTCTGGAGCTAATCTCTCAAAGAAACTGTGAATGGGATTTAGAGATGACTTCTACCGCGCTAAAACAAGGTGCTGATGCTTATATTTGGCAAATACCAGAAGAAAAAAGAGACCGTAATTCGGCATTTTCTGCTAATAATCGCCTAATATTAGCTCAATTAATGGTTGGTTCGCGGAAAGTACAAAAATATCGAGATTTGATCAAAAAAAATGATGTTTTGTCAGCGATCGCATTAGCAGATTCATTGACACAAATGAATAATCGACGTGCTTTAGATTTGGATTTACCCAGACAAATTCAAAAAGCGCGTAATCAGAATAATCCCTTAAATTTGATTATTCTGGATGTAGACTTTTTCAAACAAATTAACGATACTTACGGGCATTTAGTCGGCGATCGCATTTTACAGTTATTATCTGCTAGACTGCGAAATAATTTACGCTTTCAAGACACTGCCTTCCGCTACGGTGGTGAAGAATTTGTGATTATTCTTCCTAACACCACAGGTGAAAAAGCACTTTTAGTAGCGCGTCGTCTCAATAGCATAGTCAACCAAGAACTATTTACAATTAACAATCAACTAACTATTAACGTCACGATTAGTTTGGGTATCGCTTCTCTGCGAGACGGAGATGATGATGACGGAATTAGTACGCTAGATCGTGCCGATAAATCTCTTTTACTTGCTAAAGTCACAGGACGCAACCGTGTTATTAGTAGTGACTACTTGTCCCATATGTCACATCTTCAAGTTGTTTCGTCTTAAAGTTAAGGGTTAAAAGTATCAGTAAAGAATTATAAATATTTTCCCCTAATTCCTGTAGAGACGCGAAATTTCGCGTCTCTACCACACCTTTCGTGCAGACGTTCCAGCGGAACGTCTCTACCACACCTTTCGTGCAGACGTTCCAGCGGAACGTCTCTACTACACCTTTCGTGCAGACGTTCCAGCGGAACGTCTCTACTACACCTTTCAATACGGTTGGTGTTAAGGCAAGAGACGCAAGGGAATCGCCGTCTTTACAATAAGAAGTCCTTTGTAGAGACGGCGATTTATCGCGTCTTTGTGATCTATAATTTTCATCAAAAAATCTTATCCGAACCGTATTGCCACACCTTTCGTGCAGACGTTCCAGCGGAACGTCTCTACCTATGGACTAACTTCTAACTCCGCATTTAGTGCGATCGCATTTTCACAATCTTTCACCGAAGCACGTTGTCGCATCGCTTCTACCAAAGCTTTATAACTAGACCAATTTTCTTGTAGTAAATTTTTCGCTTGCAGCAAATAAAAGCGCTGTTTTTGGTCATAAGCTGATGCAGAAAAGCCCAAACTTTTTAATACACCTGCCAGCTTATTTTTATCATCAGATCCACCCTCAGTATTATCAAACACTAAAGCTTCAGCCGCAATACCCGCCATCCAAATAGTACAGTAACGATCCAACATTTGAGCGGTGATTTTACCTTTTTCGAGTTGAGAAGCTAATTCCCCATCATCAAAAGCAACTCCACCTTGTCCTGGTTGTCCTTGTTTCAAAGCTTCCCAAGCTGTCAGAGTATAGCCGCTGACGGGGATACCCAGCAAGTTAGCTGTCAGAAAGTGACCAGCTTCGTGGTGGACAATGCGATCGCGATGTGACGGTGAAAAACCCGCAATCCAATCTAAAAGCAGAGAACTTCCCTTACCTTGCAAACTGAAAGAATCCAGGGTAGCGATTCCCAAAATTGCGAAAGTAGCTAAAGCAGGTACTGCTGGTGATAAATTGACCAAAGGTCCCAACAGCACCGATAAAGTCATCAAAAAGATCGATATTGCAACTAAATTTAAAGAAGTTTGGCTCATTGGAGTGTATTTATGAGTAAGCGCGTAATCTTTCTTAATTATGATGCGATCGTTAAGCTTTGACTAAAAATATGGGATACAAGCCCCGTCCTTGCTAAATTGTTGCAATCATGGCGATCGCATTTATCGAGTTGAGGAACCCATTAGACATAGGAGTGAAAATGAATGTAGAGACGTAGCACTGCTACGTCTCTATAAGGGTTTCAGGCAACGCATAATTAATTTCTGGAGATGTCTATTTATTATTTCGGCGTGTCCATAACGCACCATACTCAGGTTAGAAACTGCACACGGCGTTAATTTTCCTTTAGTCCCCTTACCATTCGCATTGCTCCCCTTTCAGTCCGCGCACCATCCGGACTTCGTTCGTTTAGCCGCGACTTCCAGTCGTCAGGCGCTTGACAAAACCAACAACCTTAGATTAATATTCTCTATATAATGGAAATACGTGCGCCCATACATATTCATATTTATAAACTCCCAAACACAAATAAACAAATAAAATCTCTTCATTTGTCTAACTGCGTTTAGTAAAGGTAGACTCAGATGAACGAATATGTTTGTTTGGTTGTCTAGACATCTCTTAATATCTGTTTTTAATTCGATAATATTGGGGCTTACTTTGAACAAGATGTGTTCTTCAGCTTGTTATGCAAATCTGCCAAAATCCCAATTGTTCAAATCCCTTCAACCCTGATGGCAATATATATTGCATAAGTTGCGGACAAAGCAACTTTGACAAACTTCTCAGAAACCGCTACCGGGTATTGAGACTATTAGGAGAAGGTGGATTTAGTAGAACTTACGAAGCAGCAGACGCAGACAGATTAAATGCACCTTGCGTCATCAAACAATTTGTCCCTCAAGTCCAGGGAACAGGACAACGTATCAAAGCCGCACAATTCTTTCAAGAAGAAGCTTTTCGCTTGTATGAACTCGGAGAAAATCACATCCAAATTCCCAGATTACTTGCATACTTTCAACAAGGTATTAGCTTGTATCTCGTACAAGAATTTATTATCGGGAAAACACTTTTAGCTGAAGTTCAACAACGACCCTTTAACGAAGAACAAATTCGCCAAGTTTTACTTGATTTATTACCAGTACTGGAATTTGTTCACTCCCGTCACGTCATCCATCGTGACATCAAACCAGAAAACATCATCCGTCGTGAAAGTGATGGTAGACTAGTACTGATTGACTTTGGTGGTGCCAAACAAGTAACACAAACCAGTTTAGTTAGACAAGCTACAGTAATTTATACAGTTGGTTATGCACCGAACGAGCAAATGGCTGGATTTGCTTGTCACGCAAGCGATTTGTACTCATTAGGCGTCACTTGCGTGCGACTTTTAACAAAATCTTTACCGCTTCTAGACGATTATGGACAGATTCACGATAATCTTTATGATGCCATGAATGGGCAGTGGATGTGGCGAGATAGATTACAAGAAAAAGGCATCTTTATCAGCGAAGAATTTGGAGAAATTCTTGATAAATTGCTGAAACACTTAGCAAGTGAAAGATATCAATCAGCAGCAGAAGTTTTGAAAGATTTGAACTCCCCCAAAATCAATTTGATCGAAAATACTGCACCAACAATATTATCTACTGCTCAACCGACATCACTAGCAGAAACGCAAATCATATCATCATTGCCCACTTTATCAGAATTTACATTTGAAGTAGTCACAGTAGATAAAAAAGGTCAAGAAATTAGCCGCAACCTTCAAAGTGCAAACTACTTAATAGAAGACTTCGGTAAAATTATCAAATTAGAAATGGTATCAATTACCGGTGGAACTTTTATGATGGGTTCCTCTGAATTTGAAGGAGATGCAGACGAACATCCACAACATGAAGTCACCATCGCACCTTTTTTTATGGGAAAATATCCCGTAACTCAAGCACAATGGAGGGCAGTAGCAGCATTACCCAAAGTCAAACAATCTTTGAATCCTCATCCATCCAAATTTAAAGGAATAAATAGACCAGTTGAAAATGTATCTTGGCACGAAGCGGTAGAATTTTGTTTTCGACTCTCAGAACAAACCGGACGCAACTATCGTTTACCCAGCGAAGCTGAATGGGAATATGCTTGTCGCGCGGGAACCACTACACCCTACCACTTTGGCAAAACTGTCACCCCAGAATTAGCAAACTGTGGTGGTAGCGATTCCTACGCTTTGGATGCAAAAGGGAAATTCCGTAAAGAAACTAGTGATGTCGGCAGCTTTCAACTTGCCAATGCCTTTGGATTGTACGACATGCACGGCTTAGTTTGGGAATGGTGTGCCGACCCCTGGCACAAAAATTATGAAGAGGCACCCACAGACGGCACCGTTTGGGAACTTGGCGGAGATGAACATCGTCGGCTATTGCGAGGTGGTTCTTGGAGCTTTAGTCCGGAACTTTGCCGCAGCGCTAGTCGCAGCTGGAATGAAGCAGTTGGCGGACTGAGAATATGTGGCTTTCGGGTTGTGTTTTCTTAGTGCGGTAATTTAGGTGATTGTAAATCAGTTGGTGATGGTGTTTTTGAACTCAGAATAGACTATGGTTCTGGCTACCGCATATACTTTGGGCAGGAAGGCTTAACAGTTATTATTCTTTTGTGTGGTGGTGATAAAAGCACTCAAGATAAAGATATTGCTAAAGCCAAGGAATATTGGGAAGACTACAGGAGTAGAGATGATGCCTAAAAGTACAAGCTATCATGAAAAACTGATTCAAGACTTAAAAAATCCACTAGAAGCAGCAGCTTATATCGAAGTTGTTTTAGAAGAAAGCGAACCGAAAATGTTAAGTAAGGCGTTGAAAAATGTCATAGAAGCGCATGGTGGAGTTGTTCAGCTTTCTGCACAAGTCAAGGAACTCTACAATAAACTTGACCAGATGCTACTGGAGAAAGGCGAAATTGAGTTTTACAGTCTAAATTCTTTGTTGGATGCTTTAGGGTTACATTTGGCAGTAACAGTAAAGCCATAATTCTAGTGTTTATATTATTGAGTAACAAAGATGGCTTTCTTGCTTTGCCAATTAGAATTTGATTGCATTTAACATCTGTGATTGTGATATATTAACACCAGATACTGCCAAAAATTTTATTAGTATGACAACTACTACTACAAACTCTCGCTATGTTACCCGACAGCCTGATATTTTATCAGGTGAACCGATTATTAAGGGAACTAGAACGCCTGTGAGAGCAATTGTTGAAAATTGGCGTTTGGGTATTAGACCAGAAGAAATTCCGCTACACTTACCTCATTTAACTTTAGCGCAAGTCTTTGATGCTTTGAGTTTTTACTTAGATAATCAAGCAGAAATTAATGAATATATCGAGCGTAATCATGTCCCTGATGAATTAGTCCATCCAGCTATTAAAGCTAGATTAAATCAAAAATGACGATTTTTGCTCAAGTTTATATTGATGAAGATGTAGATGTTCTTGTGGCTACTTTACTTTTAGCAAGAGGTTTTGATGCTACGACAGTACGAGAACAGCAAATGTTAGGAGAACCAGATCAAACACAACTCAATACGGTTCGGTTAGAGCAGTAGACGCGATAAATCGCCGTCTCTACAAAGGGCTTATTATTGTAAAGACGGCGATTTATCGCGTCTTTGTGATCTATAATTTTCATCAAAAAATCTTATCCGAACCGTATTGGGGTAGTCGTTTTTTGCCTTCTTTGAAGAATAAAGGCAAGAAGAAGTTACCGGGACAGATGAGTTTGCCTTGGGATAAGCAGAGAGTCACAGAAGATACTGAGGTGCAGGAGGTTGCAGAAAAGTTTATTCAAGCGAACGGTTATAACCCCGCTATCGGAATTCTGAAATGTTGATTCTACCGTGCATCTGGGGTTGGTAATAAATCTTTATAAATGTCTTAAAGCTTTAGATGTTACAGTTTACAAGTCTTGATGCGAGAGAAGAGAACACCCACGTTTAAATAGTTTTTTAGTCTCTATCTCTCTCCATCGATTCCTTAAACTATCTTCCTTCAATCCTATATAAATCACATATAACACTTTCCAAAAAGACGGGCGCAAAACAGCATTAATTGCCAAACCCACCTTCTCCCAATTAGTTAGGATTGAAGGGTAACTACCCATTTCACTCTCAAGACCCCAAACAGGGAGGTGCCCCCTTGGGGCAGAGGTATCAAAAGTAACTTCTGAGCAAGAGATCCAACTACTTGCCACTCTCCATCCTACGCGATCGCCAAACTTTTCCCAGGCTTTTTGGTAATACTTGCCGTCAGCTTTACCGCCAACACTCAAGTAAATTTCCTTCTGGACGCTGAAGCCAAAACGTCCATTGCTGTATTTTACCCACAAGCCGTTAATTATGCGTAATTCAGTGCAAGGAAAATTTAAGAATTCGTCTTCGTCGAAGTAGTCGCCATCTTCTTTACCTACAGCCTTAATCATCACCCGATAGGTTTCTTGGTCGGCTTCTTTCCACTTTTTTGCTGCTAATAAGTCGCGTAGTCTGGTATAGTCGATATCCTTTTCAGACTTGAGTTTGTCGATTTTTATCTTGGCATGCCGGACAATATTATCAATCCCTTCGTCACTACTGATTGCCATCCAATTCTTTATTTGCTCATGTTCTTTTGGGTAACGATTTCTAAATGTTTGCATATCTATACCATGCAAAATAGCCAACATCTTCTCATTTTCTAATATCTGATTGAACTCCATGAAAGTCCATTCTTTGTGTTTAGCAAAGTAATTATTGCTAATTACCACAATTCCATAGTCTGATGCCTTTAGTCCTTCTCTAATTTTTACTTTTAAGTTGTCTCCCCAGTAGAGTTCTTGTTTGTCATACCATATTTTATATTTTGCCTCCGTTAGTTTCTTGTATAATTTTTCTACAAATGTTTCTTTATCTTCAGATGCATGACTGAGAAATATATCATGACTCATAAATACTCCTTGTTATTTCATCCGGTATTCTTAAACAAGCAAAATAATTTTTTTGTAGAAATGTTTCATTGAACATCTCTACAAGGGTTTTCACATCAACAAAAACCATCTAATCACTAGTGATTTTTATCACTCTTCCACACCTGCAATTTTTGCCAAAGCCTTCGCGTAATCTTCCAACCCACCGCGCAAAGCTTCCAACTCATTTCGCAACCTGGGTTCCTCCGACCAACTCTGCTCATGTTCCTTGGGACTCACCCCCACAGGTCGTCTAGCTTCCCACGCTTGCAACAACGGATGCCATTTAGCCAAAAACGGTCTTAAACCATTATTCAACACTGCGATCGCAATTCCCCCCACTGAATCACGAGAAGCACCCACATCGGGACCGGCTGCTTTGAGAACTTCGCGGGTTGTACCAAATAAACTATAAAGAGAATTCATCGCTTCTCGTACCAAACCCTGGTCAACTTCCAAAGGTTGTACAGCAATGCGCGTCACCAATTCTACATAAAGCGACCAAGCGGCTTTCCGTTCTGTGGGGTCAACTTCCCAAGACATGGAACCAATGCCAAAAGGCAGACTTACAGATACCTTTTTTAAGGAAATGCGATCGCGCATATTTAATAGTAAGTAAATTTAACTAAGTTATTTAGGTTTATTATAGTAATATTGCTCATCATAGCTGCAAAATCTGCCTTAAATCATATTGTCGCAGCAACGGGGGCGATGGTCAAAGACCCGCCTTGTCCTGTCGGACACACTTTGCGGTTTTCATGCGCGAAGCGCTGTACAGCGATCGCATATAACTATAAATCAGCAACCCCTATGATAGTAATTACATCTGTGCATCCACCCGCAGGTGTTCATGCGATCGTCTCACCCTTAGCCCCAAGAAAGTTATGTCAGTTGCCCAAGAATTAGAACCAGCAAAAGATATAATATTTCCACCAGGAGATATCTACAGTGACGAACCACCATTGGAAAGCGATTTACATCTACGCCAAATTATTCTGTTATTACAATGTTTAGAATTGTCGTGGCAAAATCGCAATGACTTTTATGCAGCGGGAAATTTGACAATTTACTACAGCCAACGTCAGCTAAAATCAGAAGAATTTCGCGGACCAGACTTTTTTGTGGTGCTAGGATGCGATCGTAAACCGCGCAAAAGTTGGGTGATTTGGCAAGAAGATGGTAAATATCCGAATATCATTGTCGAGTTGCTTTCACCTTCCACAAAAGCCACAGATAAAGGCTTAAAAAAACAAATATACCAAGATATCTTTCGCACCCCAGAGTATTTTTGG
Organism: Tolypothrix brevis GSE-NOS-MK-07-07A; assembly: GCA_019358985.1. Classification (GTDB taxonomy): domain Bacteria; phylum Cyanobacteriota; class Cyanobacteriia; order Cyanobacteriales; family Nostocaceae; genus Hassallia; species Hassallia brevis. The sequence goes on from JAHHIJ010000036.1 coordinate 69,169, forward strand.
TTTGACCCCAATAATTTGGAATTTGTGGGGTTTCATTTAGTAGACGCTCATTACCAACCAATAGAACCGAACCCCCAAGGTTGGTTATGGAGTCAGCAGTTAGATTTATACTTAGGTGTGCAGGACAATCAATTACGCTATTTTACGGCACAAGGGCAGTTAGTGCCGACACCGCAAGAATTAGCAGAACAAGAGAAGCAACGTGCGGACGAGGAAAAACAACGTGCAGACGAGGAAAAGCAACGCGCAGAACGCCTAGCCGCTAAGTTGCGAGAATTAAATATTGACCCTGATAATCTATAAAGATAATTCGCAATTCCCAATCTTAACCCATTATTCAACACAGCGATGCCTGGGTTGGGCTGCGCCAACGCAATTCCCCCACAGAATCACTTTTTAACCTAAAATTTTATGGTAACATCTGGATATTTTGAACTAATTCAGATAAAATAACAACTTTGTCCGTTGCATCACCTTATTGTATATGTCTAAAACTTACACCGTTGAAATTTTACACCAAGGCAAAACTCACACTTTGCAAGTTCCTGAGAATGAAACTGTCTTATCAGTTGCCGATGCTGCTGGGTTAGATTTACCAAGTTCTTGTCATGCAGGTGTTTGCACAACTTGTGCTGGTCAAATTAGTCAAGGATCTGTAGATCAAAGTGATGGCATGGGTGTTAGTCCAGATTTACAAAAACAAGGTTATGCTCTACTTTGTGTCGCTTATCCCCGTTCGGATTTGAAACTTGAGACAGGAAAAGAAGATATCGTTTATCAGTTACAATTTGGGAAAGAATGATAAAATTTAGTTGTTAATTGTTAGTTGGGAAAAAAGTCTCATTAACTACTATTAACAACTAAAAATTATTTAAACAGTATTGTAGTTAAGTCTTTATCAAGCTATTCACGCTCAAACTCTAAACAAAAGGAACTAAGATGACTACGCATTTTATAACCGCAGAAATTGACTTTCAAGAAACTCCCTCAGAATTACTCAAAGCAATTGAAACAGAGTTGGAAAAAGAGGGAGAACCTCTGCGATGGGCAATTACTTCTGTAGATGTTGAAAAAGAATCATGCACTGTTGAAGCTGTTGTGATTGGAGCGTTAATATAGCACAGCCAACCTACTTAATCGAATGCACGTAACAGACGTAGCAGTGCTACAAAAGACGTAGCAGTGCTACGTCTCTACAGGGTTTTGGGTTTTATATATGTAGTTGATTTATCTGAAATCTACTAATAACTGCGAATGCGTGAATTGATTCGTCCATATACTGCTATTTTAATTATACCAACTGGTATTGGGGCAGAAATTGGCGGTTATGCAGGAGATGCATTGCCAGTTGCTTCATGTGTATCTCAAGTTTGCGATCGCCTAATTACCCACCCCAATGTCCTAAATGGCGCCAGTTTATATCGGAATTTACTCAATACTTTCTATGTTGAAGGTTATGGACTTGACAAATTTGCTGCCGGATGCTGGGGTTTGCGTCCAGTTCATCAAAATCGCATAGGTTTGCTTTTAGACCAAGGAATTGAGCCAGAGTTGCGACTGCGACATTTGCAAGCAGCGGATGCCGCTAGAGCCACCTTAGGATTGTCGTTGACAGATTATGTAATCACAGATGCACCTTTAGAAGTAGAATTGCGTAAAGCTGCTTCTGGGGCAAGTTGGGGGACAATTGGCAACCCAGATAGCTTGTTAAGGGCAGCGGAAGTACTAATTAATAAAGCTGGGGCGCAGGCGATCGCAGTTGTTGCGCGTTTTCCTGATAATATTGATCAAGAAGCTGATCAAAACTACCGCCACGGTAAAGGAGTCGATGCGATCGCAGGTGCAGAAGCGGTAATTAGCCATTTGATCGTGCGAACCTTTCAAATTCCTTGCGCTCATTCCCCCGCACTTTCTCCCCTACCGATAGATCCCGATTTATCTCCACGTTCCGCCGCCGAAGAATTAGGTTATACTTTCTTACCATGCGTCCTTGTCGGTTTAAGTAGCGCACCCCAATTTATTGTCGCTCAAACTCATCAATTGCCCGAACCGACAGACATTTGGGCTAATCAAGTTGATGCCGTCATCGTACCCGCAACCGCCTGTGGTGGTAGCACTCTGTTAAGCTTGAATAATGAACGATGCCAAATCATCACCGTGCTTGAAAACAAAACTCAGATGCGAGTTCCTCCCGAACCCTTGGGAATCAAGTGCATACAGGTAAATTCATATTTAGAAGCAGTAGGTGCATTAGTAGCACACAAAGCAGGCATCAACCCATCTGCCCTAAGCTCAAAAATATCTTCTTTGCAGAGACGCGATTAATCGCGTCTCATGTACAGACGCGATTAATCGCGTCTGTACAATGTTAAGTATTGGGCATTTATCCCCCTTGTCCCCCTGTCCCCTCCCCCCTCCCCCTCCCGTGGAACAACAACAAAAGCACGAACCAGAAATTCCCTACTTGACACGCACCCAAGTGCTTGTGGCAATGGGTGTGACTGCAATAATTTTATGGATAATTGCCAAGTTGTGGTTACACTTTGGTAACGTAGTGATATTTCCCTGGCATTGGCAGGGAAAAGATTTACTTTTAGGAATAGCCTTAGGATTAATCATCACTGCTGTGAGTGGATTAGCTTATCGTTTTTTGCCTTCTTACCGCAAAAGTGCAGATCATTACTTAGAAATAGTACTTAAACCCTTAGTTTTACCAGACATAATTTGGCTGGGGTTGCTACCAGGATTAAGTGAAGAATTGTTATTTCGAGGTGTGATGTTGCCAGCTTTGGGAGCAGATCATATAGCGATAATTGTATCAAGTCTCTGTTTTGGCATTTTACACCTTAGCAGTCCCCAACAATGGATTTATGTGATTTGGGCAACTATTGTCGGATTAATATTCGGGTACAGCGCTTTAATTAGTGGTAACTTGTTAGTGCCGATTGTTGCTCATATGTTGACAAATTTGATTTCTAGTTATTTCTGGAAAATTCGGCGATTGGCTTAAAGACGTTCCGGTGGAACGTCTTTACTGCAAATTTTTATTGCGTATATTCACTAGACATGGACCGCTATGCTTATTATGTGTTGCCCAAAACCTTTGTAGAGACGTAGCAATGCTACGTCTCTACGTCTTTTCCACTCCTATGTCTACTAAGGTTTGAGTGTAACCTGTAATTGATTTTGAGATGCAAGTGCGATCGCATGTGGTAGAATTCGATGTTCCTCAACTTGAATTCTCGCGTGAAGTGTCTCTGCTGTATCATCAGGTAATACTGGCACCGCTGCTTGCATCAAAATTGCACCACTGTCCATTTCTAAACACAGCAAATGCACCGTACAGCCAGCAATTTTCACACCAGCGGCAAGAGCTTGTTCTACGGCATTAATTCCTTTAAAACTGGGCAACAAACTCGGATGAATATTGATAATCTTATCAGGAAAGGCATCAATTAAAACTGATGTCACTAGTCGCATCCAACCTGCCATAATCACCCATTCAACATCGTGTTGCTGCAAAGTTTGCACAATTTCTTGATCAAATTCTTGGCGGTTTTTGTATTTGCGGTGATCTAAAAATACAGATGGCACACCCCAATTTTCAGCGCGTAGTGCTGCTTTTGCTGAGGAGTTATTGTAAATCAAAACTTGAATTTGAGCGGCAAGTTCCCCATTTTTGATTGCTTCGGCAACTGCTTCAAAATTGCTGCCATTTCCAGAAGCCATGATTCCCAATTTTAAAGGTGGTGAAATCAGCTTTTTTGGCAAAATGTTGGGTGATATCAAGCTAGGGGAAACTGAATTCATAAGTAATTTTACACTATTTGGTATTATTAAGTAGATGAGCATAAATAAACGCTCCTTAACGTAGTAACCTGATTAGCCGTTAAAATCACGACTCGACGAGCGGTAAACCGCTCACTACGAATAAGGAGAGTATTTTACATTTAATTTCGCCCACTTACTTACTTACATCCAACTGCATCGGTTTGAAATTTGGATTAATGCGATACTGAAAAAAGCCAGAATAATTAGCTGTAAAGAATTATAGCTTTTTCTAACTAAAATTTTTAATGTTAACAAGCTTTTATGAAATCACTGCGATCGCGTCAATTCCTAGATAATGATACTGTAGCTGCCTGGATTTTTCTCACCCCAGCATTGATTTTACTATTCATCTTTCTTTTGTACCCCATCGCCTATTTATTTTTCCTCAGCTTTACCGCTGGTAGTTTCACTTCCAGGGGTATTCATTGGGTAGGATTTCAAAATTATTTGCGTTTGTTAATCAATCCAGATTTTTGGCAAGTTTTAAATAACACGTCTTATTTCGCGATCGCTAGCGTCATTCCTAGTATAATTATCCCCTTAGGATTGGCGGTGTTATTAAATCGTAACTTGCCATTGCGCTCAATTCTCCGAACTGTCTATTTTCTCCCTTCAATTATCTCTATAGTTGCGGCTGGTTTAGGATTTCGCTGGCTATTTCAAACTGAAGGACCAGTTAACGCAGCTTTAAACTTGCTGGGCATTTCCCCAATCCCTTGGTTGGGAGATACATTTTGGGCAATGCCGGTATTAATTTTATTAAGTATTTGGAAACAACTTGGTTTCAATATGGTGGTATTTTTGGCAGGGTTACAAGCAATTCCTCCCAGTCGTTACGAAGCAGCAGAACTTGATGGGGCAAATGCTTGGCAACAATTTTGGTATATTACTTTGCCAGGATTACGACCGACTTTAATATTTGCGATGGTTACTACTGTGATTTTCACATTGCGGAGTTTTGAGCAAGTTTATGTGATTACAGGTGGTGGTCCATTAAATTCTACCAATTTATTAGTTTATTACATATACCAAGAAGCATTTGGTCAATTTGATTTTGGTTACGCAGCAGCAGCAGCGACAGTATTGCTAGCAGTGACGCTGGTATTAGTTTACTTGCAATTGCGAACTTGGGGAGAAGAGAGTTGAGAGGGAAAGACAGGGAAACAAGGAGACGTTTTCAACTGAAGCATCAGGAGTCCCCCCACTGAATTCCGTAAGATAGATATTTCAATTTTAGGGCTTGCGATTTTACCGCACTAAGTATTAATAATATCCAAAAAATTCAGAATTAAATATAGGATTATTTGATGTATTAAGTATAAATACCCGCACCTTTGTTACTCCCCAACCAGATTCGCGCATTGGTTGGGGAGGAATGCCTGTCCGAGAATTATCTTAATATTTGTAACTTAAAACTTGAATTGCGCTATTTTCTGGTAAGCTACCAGAATTAATGGCAAGAATGTCACTATTGCTACGGCGTACATTTACGCCCTGCATCAAAGTTAAAAAATCATCGAGTGGGGAAATATCGCAGCTAGCAGTATCTGCGGCTTGTGTACGGTATTGGGTAGGAATTATCAACTTAGGATTTAACACCTGAATTGCTTGCTTGGCTTCTTGGGCGTTGTAAGCTTTGAGACCACCTCCCACGGGGATGAATGCGACATCAGGGCGCCCCATAAGGATTTTTTGCTCAATTGAAATTGGTGCGGCGGCTCCTCCTAAGTGTAAAATATTAATTCCGCCTTGCTTCCAACGCCAAGCGGTGTTAATGCCAAATTGCTTACCACCTTTGCGATCGTGATCTATGGCAATTCCCTGGAATTTTATACTTTGAAATTCGTAAACTCCCGGTTCGTAGATTAGCTTTGGATTTCCTGGTAATCCTTCCACCGCACCTTCATCTAGCAGTTGACTGCTAATCAGTACTAAATCTGCGCTGACTTGGGGAGGACGATATTTAGCAGTACAACCCACCGACCGAAAGGGATTTACAAGAATTTTTGTCCCACCACCAGTAAACAGAAAGCAAGAATGACCCAGCCACTGAACTGATAATGAACCGCTAGATTGTGCGTTAGCTTGAAGGTGTGAACTAAGGTCAGTAACTAAGGCTGTTACTAACCCTGCCCCAGCAGAGCTTATCAACTGTCGTCGTTTCATCAATTATTTCTCGACTGTAATTGTACCAGAAAGTTTCGCAATAACTGCTTACCTAAAGATGTCAGCACACTCTCTGGGTGAAACTGGACGCCTTCAATGTGAGGATAGTTCCGGTGTCGTACTCCCATAATGGTTCCGTCTTCTACCCAAGCAGTGATTTCTAACACATCTGGGCAAGTTTCGCGGTCAATCACTAAACTATGATATCTGGTTGCGGTCATAGGATTCTCTAAACTCCGAAAAACTCCTACTCCTGCGTGAGATACAAGAGAAGTTTTGCCATGCATCAACTCAGGGGCAGAAACTATTTTACCACCGAATACTTGACCAATGCTTTGATGTCCTAAACATACGCCCAATATAGGCAAGTTAGCTCCGAGATTTTCAATCAAATCTAGAGAAATTCCCGCATTTTCTGGTCGTCCAGGTCCTGGGGAAATCACAACTGCATCGGGCTTTAGTGATTGAATTTCCGAAACCGATATCTTATCGTTACGAAAAACTTTAATATCCGCTGCGACTGGAAACTCTGCTGCTAGTTCTCCCAAATACTGCACCAAGTTATAGGTAAAGCTGTCGTAATTATCGATAACTATAAGCACAGCGATTAACTCCTGGTTTTTACAACTGAAATATAATAGACATCGACCGTTCTTTCATTATGCGTTAACCGAAACCCTTGTAGAGACGCGAAATTGTACTTTGTCCCGTTTCGCTAACGCGTCTCTACATTCTTTTCCACTCCTATGTAATTATGAGTTTTTCTTATCGCTAGATTTTAATAGTTATTTAGACATGTCAATATAAAACACGATTAATCGTGCCTAATTAATATAAGTTTAATATCATATCAGATTTATTGGGAGGTTATCTGGGCAACGCAGTGACCTCCGTTTGGGGCTACAGCTTGTCAGGAATTCAATGCTGACAAAATTAAGGTAAACATTGGGGGAAGTAAAAGTATACCAGCAACCAGCAACGCGACTAAAGCAGCAATTAGCACAGCACCAGCAGCACAATCTTTAGCGATTTTTGCCAAATCATGATACGTTTGCTTGACTGTTAAATCTACCAGAGATTCAAGCGCTGTATTCAGCAACTCTAGCGCCAAAACTAAACCGCTAGTTAAGCCAATCACGGCTATTTCCACTGGTTGTAGATGTAAAAAAAGGCTCAAGCCGATTGCTAAGACGCCAACAGCTACATGAATGCGAAAATTGCGCTGACTCTGAAAGGCGTAACTAATTCCAGCCCAGGCATACTTAAAACTAACAAATAGATTAGAGGCAACGCGCCAAGAGAGTTCCCGGTCGTTGGTCACAATTGTTTCTAAGTGGTTTGGCGTGGGTGATGAAGAAACTTGTTTGGACATAGGCTGAAAATATAACAGCAGATTAAATAAAGTGGGAATCTTAGCTGATTTTAATCGCCCAATCAACTTTTCGGTAATTTTATATAGAAGTATTATATAAACAATGACTCAAACTTAACACTTACGGGAACCCAGGCAAGTGTTATTCTATGTCAATGGCAATACCAATTGCCTTCAATAATATCCCTTGCTGTTTTAGCATTCGCGTTTCTGTTTCTTCATCAGGATGATCCCAGCCTAGTAAATGCAATAAACCGTGAGCCGCTAACCATGCTAATTCCGTTGCTAAACTATGCTCCTGCTGTTGAGCTTGACGTTTAGCGGTATCTACAGAAATAACTATATCACCTAGATATAAAGGCATTGCTCCACTTATTTCCTGAGTTTCAGGAAAGTCCACCTCTAATGTTGCAAAAGATAAAACATCTGTGGGCTTATTTTGCTGACGATACTGGGCATTTAAAGCCTGAATTTCGGCGTCGTCTGTCAAACGTAAGCCGATTTCATAAATTGATTTTGGGGAAATATCAGGTTGTAATATTTCCAACCAGCGACGAAACCAGCCTGACCAAATTTCCGTCGAGATTGGAATTTCAGCCTCCCCAAGATTTACAGCTTCGGCTGGGGGAGACTCATAAAAACAATCTTCTACATATAATTCGACTTGCACTTTTCTCCATAAGGTAGGACGATGCGATCGCACCCGGTATCGTCAGTGAGTCAGATAAGCAAGACCCACGAGAACAGCCACAAGTCCGACTCCGGTTAGCGCAAAATGTTTAACAGAAGTGCCACCCTTACGCACCATGTTTCGCATGGCGAGTTTGACGTAGCTTGGTTTAGATTCGGTTTGATGAGAGTTGCTCATGATGATTTGGTAACAAACTCATTTATAAATGTAACAGTTTGGTGAGGGGAATGGATAGTGGTTGGTGGTTGGTGGTTGGTGGATATTTGTATTTTTTTGACACAAAGGAACCAACAACGTTCCAACCAACAATTCCTATTTACTTTCTACTAATTGGTTTTCTTGCCGCAGATAGCTTTGGATGAACATGTCAATTTCGCCGTTCATGATATCAGCGATCGCTGTAGTTTCCACATTGGTACGCAAATCCTTTACCATTTGGTAAGGGTGAAACACATAGTTACGAATTTGGTTTCCCCAAGAGGCTTCGACCATATCACCCCGAATTTGGGCAACTTCTTGAGCGTGTTGCTCTTTAGCGATAACTAACAGCCTTGCTTTCAAACGAGCGAGAGCCTTCTCTTTATTTTGCAGTTGACTGCGTTCTTCTGTACAGCGGACGGCAAGACCGGTGGGAAGGTGAACAACTCGGACTGCTGTTTCCACTTTGTTGACATTTTGCCCACCTTTACCACCGGCTCTAGATGTGGTAATTTCCAAATCCTTATCTGGAATATCTAGTTTTACAGTATTATCTATTTGCGGCATTACTTCCACCCCGGCAAAACTAGTTTGGCGTTTGCCGTTGGCATTGAAGGGTGAAATTCGCACTAAGCGATGAGTGCCGGTTTCTGATCGCAAGTACCCATAAGCATAACGACCTGTAATTTCTATGGTTACTGATTTGATTCCCGCTTCATCACCTTCGGAAAGTTCGCTGGAAGTAACTTTATAACCTTGCTTTTCTGCCCAACGAGTGTACATCCGCAACAGCATTTCTGTCCAGTCTTGGGCATCTGTTCCACCAGCGCCGGCGTTAATTGTCAGGACTGCGCCTTTTTCGTCGAATTGACCGGAAAGTAACTGTTGTAACTCCCATTGGTCGAGTTCGCGATTAAGCTTGGTGACAGTGATTTGTGCTTCTTCGAGTAATCCCTCATCGGTTTCTAACTCTAAAAGCTCAAAAACTGCTTTGGTATCTTCTAAGCTGGCTTGCCACTGATGATACTGCGACAAATGTACTTTCAGGTTGTCGAGTTCTTGTAAAGTTTCTTGAGCTTGGGTTTGGTTGTCCCAAAATTCTGGCTGTGCGGATATTTGTTCAAGGTCTTGAATTTTAGCTGTCAGTGCAGGGATGTCAAAGATAGTCCTGAGTTTTACCCAGGCGATTAGATAACGTTTCGATTTCGCGTTTGAGTTCTAAAACTTCCATAGGCTTCGATGAAAATAGAGTGGTTTATATTTTAAGCGATCGCTCTATATCTATTGATTTTAGTATACTTGACCACACAATTACCGAAGTGTTGCTCTCATGATAAATCAAAAGCGGTGTATGTCTGATTCTTTATGCTTCATTTTGACGACGCAAAAATGCGATCGCTTGTCGGTATCCCAATACCGATCAATCAACAATTGGTTGGAGGTAGCACAAAATAGTCTCTACCTCTTTTACGGTGATCTGTGTTGTGATCTTTTTGACTTTGCTGTTTTATTTATAAGCGTACTTCAAAATAACTTCATTAATACTTTATAAAAAAGAATTAAGTTAAAGTCAAAATATAGTTATGCTTGTATTCAAATTGTTAATCTTTCAGTTATTTATTTAATCATCTTTATTTATAGTGAATACAATATTAGACCATATAAATTTGTTACAAAAAAGCCGTTACAGCAGTAGGGGAAGTAGATACTTATTTAGCCCAATGGTGGACTTGAATGTAATGTCCGAAGTTGGAGATACTCCCCCTTAAATTGGGTATAGACATCTAGAAAATGTAAACATAAATTGAATACATCCAGGTATAAAGCGAATAGGTGATGTAATTGTGCCTAATTGCTTGTAGCAATTATCTTTTGAGGAAAATTCAATTGAATATCTCATCAACTCAAAAACTTTACTTAAAGAAGTTGATGAGGTAACTTAACACGATTACAGACGTAATTATAAACAAGCGGTGACTAAATGACTATTGACAGATCATTGAAACTTTTGATAGCGTAATTGCTTCAATATGAACAGTCTATTTACTTTGGAGTTATCAAACAATGAATACAGAACAATCTACTTCAAGATGGATGCGATTAAGAGAAGTTTTAGTTACGACTTTACTAGGATGGATTCCGTCAATTGCTCTCGGTTCCAAGTTACGAAATGTCCTTTATCGTAGTATTTTTGCCCGTATTGGTAGCTCAGTTTATATTCAAAATGGGGTTGAATTTATTAACACTTCTTGCATAGAAATAAGCGATGGAGCATATATCTTTAATGACGTTCGTTTAAATGCCAAAGGACATGAAAACAATAAAATTTGTATTGGAAAGCAAGTAGTGCTTGAGCGTGGGGTTCAAGTTGGAGCGTTAAACAATACCTGTATTAATATTGATGAAAATACATATATCGCTCCTTACGTTTGTATCGCTGGTCCTGGCAACATTAAAATTGGTAAGGACTGTATGATTGCATCTCACTCAGGGATATATGCTAACAATCATAATTTTGCCGACCTGAATGTGTTAATTAGAGAACAAGGTGTCACTCGCAAGGGAATTATTATAGAGGATAACTGTTGGCTTGGGCATGGAGTGACAGTATTAGATGGAGTTATCATCGGTGAAGGTAGTGTGATTGGTGCGGGATCAGTTGTTAGCAAAGATATCCCTCCATTCTCGGTTGCAGTTGGTGTGCCGGCAAAAGTGATCCGCGATCGCCAAAATAAAGAACTAGATAATAATAACAGTCGCCTCGACATTAAGGTAAATGTAGCTCTAGCTCAAATTGAGAAGACTGCTGAACTAAGTTATTCCCACACAGTAAATGCTACTGTATTTCCTGATTTTATTTTGGAAAATCTGCTTTACGTGCTGCTTGACTGCATCCGTGAGGTAATGAATGTGGATACAATTACGATTTTATTGCCAACAAACAACGGGCAGCAATTAGCTGTATGTGCCACAATCGGTCTGGAAGAAGAAATTGTAGAATCCGTGCGAATTCCTATAGGGCAAGGCTTTGCAGGTCATATAGCCGCAAGTGGTAAGCAAATGATTGTAGACGATTTGTCAAAAGTAGAAGTTGTGAGTCCAATTTTGCGGAATAGGGGAATTCAATCAATGATCGGTGTCCCTTTGCGGTTAAAGGAGGGGGCAAGTGGTGTCTTCCATGTTGGCACGTTTCGTCACTGTGAATTCACCAAAGATGATGTACAACGACTGCAACTTGTAGGCGATCGCATTGGTTCGGCGATTGAACCGTTTGTTACGGAGATACTGAGAACTTCTCAGTCTAAATGAAACTTGACCATTATTTTGTCAGTGGCAGCGCACACTCTCTGGTTTTGAAGTTGATCAAGTCCGGACGCGCAAAGCATTTAACTATTACGCCCTCGTCCCCCATCTGAATTGGTAGAGTCGATGGGGGCTATTATGCCCCGCACCTCTCTGTTAGAACCGGACGTGCGGGTTTCCCTGCATCCGGCTCCCGATATTCTTAAGGGATAACCCTTTTGCCCATGTGGATATAATCGTGGCAGGACTCATGGACAGCAATTAGATTTTTGGGTTTCCAGTTGCTGTGATTCCCGTCGATGTGGTGTAGGTGTACTCGCTCATCACTTGTACATTTCATTCCACAATGACCACATGTATGGTTTTGCCGTTTCAAGGCTTTAGAGGTGTCACTGTCGTATAGCTTACTGTTGCGTTCGCTCCAATAAACTATGTCTCCGTCGTATGGTGATTCAGGGGAAACGCACCAAAATGCGCGAAAAACAAAAATAATGGGTACTTAGTTTCTACGTATAAGACTTGAGTTTATAGAATCATATTTAAAATTACATATTTCGGGAAAATTAATAATTAAATATAA
>JAHHIJ010000052.1 GCA_019358985.1 Tolypothrix brevis GSE-NOS-MK-07-07A
AGATGACGCGGTTACAGAATCATTAGTCTCGGATGTAACCAGTGGAAATGATTCGCTAACCTTTGAAGATGACGCGGTTACAGAATCATTAGTCTCGGATGTAACCAGTGGAAATGATTCGCTAACCTTTGAAGATGACGCGGTTACAGAATCATTAGTCTCGGATGTAACCAGTGGAAATGATTCGCTAACCGCGATCAATATTTACAAAGCAAAGGGTACTGCCAGGGGAGATAGAAAATATTTTCGTTACAGCTATAAAGAAGCCGGCAAGGTAAAGCATTTACATATTGGCGGTGGTAACATTCACTCTGTCGTTGCCCGTTCCCGGATGCAATTAGTCAGGGATGCAATTCTTAAAGGACAGTCACCCAACCAGATTAAGCAGCTAATTCGACAATTGAGAAATTAATCTTTAGAAGGGGGTTTTCTGCTAACCGCCAAGGAGTGACTGGAAAGAATCGCGTGATCAAAAAGGCGGTTGGCAGAAAATCACCAACCCCGATTCTCTAACACTTAATGCTTAATCCCTACGTCCCCACGCTCTACCATTGCCCTAAACTTTCTTAATTCATCCCAAGCGCGGGTGCTTGTGTCCATTTTTTTAAAGTGTTGGTTAGAGTGGCGATGACACCGCCGCCACTTTATATATTTATCAATGGTTTGTAGTACTACAAAGTCCCCCGTTTTGGCATCGGGGGATTTTTCGTGACTATCAAGCCATTTAGCATATTCCAAAATTTGGTCAGCTAATGCAATCGGAACTCTAATTGTTTTGGTTATACCGTGGTGCCAACTTGGAGTCCAACTCGTGTTATTTATACCATTAATTTTCATTGCTTTTTCTACAATGCCTGTGTCAAGGCATAGTGTAGCATTTTTGTACTGATTAAAAAAAAAGGCGATCGCAATTACCCTTAAATGCGATCGCCTTTGTTGTTAATTTGTGAGGCTACCAATATAGCCTTACGCTTCAATGCGAATAGCCGGTTGGTAAAGTTCCTCTACCTCGTTCCATGCCATTTCTGAAAGTTTGTGTAGTATGTTAGCCAGTGCTAGCGGTTCATCAAACTCACCAGCTTGGAGTTTTTCGTAAAAATCTTCAATTTTTAAAAACAATGGATTCATCGGCTATAACTCACTAGTAAAGGAATTTCAGTAGTCCCATTGGCTAACAAAAGCCGCATATCCTTCTCAAAAGCCTGCCAGCCTACGGTGGTTCGCAGTACTACGCAACCGCTACTGCCTGGTACATTTGCATCAAAATGCACGCCAAAATCACTACGCTGTACCCCATTAATCATTACTTCGTGCGGGTTGATTTTATAAAAGTTGCCTTCAACGCCCTTGACTTGAGGCATGTATACGGGCTTAGTTTCAACCCAATAACAATCAATTTCGACTAAGCTATTTTGCGGAATTGCTCCCTTGCCTCGTGAGGCGAGACAATCAAACCTTTGGTTATTGGCTAACCCGGATGTTGCAATGTAAGTATTAGCGATGCTTGTTGGTTCTGAATCTATTAGCAGCAAGCGCCCTTCGATTAATGCTGTCGTTCGTTGTAAGTGCTGGTGATAAAGTAAAGCTTTCATAATGTTGCAATTGCTCCTCGAACGCGATCGCTTGAAATTTGTACATATCTCTCCAAAGTTTTAAAATCCTTGTGTCCGGTAATTTGTTTGATCGTGAATAGGTCAATCCCATTACCGTGCAGATGCGTGATAAAACTCCGACGAGTGCTGTGAGTGCTAATGCCCAAAGCTGCAAAGCCGGCTTTCTCAACCGCAGTGCGTAAAATCTTATCAGCCCACCGGAGAGTTATAGGCTTGTCCCCAATGCGATCGGGAAACATATAAATCGATTCGCTGTCCGGGTTGTAAGCGCTTAACGCCTCACTAAGTGTTTGATGTGTGGGGACTTGTCGCGCCTGGTGCTTGCCGTCGGGGGTTGCTTTGCGAGTTTCAGCAGCAAAGTTGATATAAGCCTTTGGCTTTCCCTCAAAATAGCAATCACTTATTTTTAATTGCACCAGCGCCCCCCATCTTTCGCCGGTGTACCAGGCAAGGTCTAAAAGTAATTTATATTTTTGACTTTTGATATGACTGCGAACTTTTGAATATTCCAAATTCGACAAAATATATCCCTGTCCCTGCCGATTATTTTTAGCCATTCTTTTTAATGAAAGCGAGTTCCGGTTTTACCCCTCACACTGATAAAACCGGAACAATCGTTTGATTTGCTGTTAAGGAAAGTAAGCTCTAATGTAACCAGCGTCTACATTTCATTGCCTCAGTGAATGTTCTGGTTTTACATAGAACCGGAATATTTACACAAGTCTAATTGTTGAATTATCAATGAGTTAATAACTAATAAAAAGTTTATGGCTCAAATAACAGACCTCACCTGGCATCAATTAGAAACTGCTTCTGGATTACCCTTAATGGTTTTCGATAATAATCTAGGGATTTTAGTAAGAGTGTCTCCCTTAATAGGGAATGTGACGATGCCAAACGATTTTAGAGATGCTGTCGGCGTGGTGCAGGCACTTTACCAATTACGGCAAGCAGCAGCAGCCGCACAAATTATAGTTAACGCCGGACAATCTATTGGTGAAAGACTCGCAGCATTTCCGCTTGCGAGTAACGGCACAGCTGTAAATGGCTTTGTAATGTCTAGCGGTCAAATTATTACTCGCACACCCCTAGCAACTACCGGGATTTTAGGAGCTATTAATTAGTGGCTAGTTCTAGAGGCATTTTTCGGAACGTTAATATCTTGCACGAATTTAACGCAGGGACTGGCACCCAGGCAATCGAAGTTTATCAGCCCGGTTGGTTAAATTCTCTTGATGTTGTTAGCAATGCGAAATATTCGGGTTTTATCACTTCCTTAAGACTAACTATTGATATTTCGTCCATTGACCCAATGAGTATCGTAGAGAGTGACTTGCTTGATGGGAGCGAAACAGTTTCAAGAAATAACAAAGAAACTTTTAACTACAACGCGAAAAAATGTCTTAGTTTCTACATGAAGACGGCTAACACCCCTTTAATAAAAATTGCCGATGCTTTCCTTTTTAATCAACGCCCTTATTACTATCTCGATTTAATTAACTATTTCACCTCTGCGGGGACGTTTGACGTTGCACCGGATGCAAGCATTGCTTGCCAAATAACAGATGTTGGCTACGGCTTATTGCAGAATAACGATAGGGTTCTGTTACTGGGTTGCGCGGTCGAAGAGTCCCCTTACTCTGAACCAGAAAACATTGCTCAAGCTCCAATTATATCAAGGATAATTGCGAATAGCATAACCACAACAAGCGCGGCAATAGTTAATAGCAACCTTCAACGAAAAGGAATTGTATTTTTTAACAGCAGTCCTTATGAAATATATCTTGATACAGTCAGCACTGTGTCAATCAATTCGCATTTAGTTAAGCTTGTTCCGGGTGCTTATTATGAAGGTTTAAGCCCAGCTTATACAGGAAGTTATTACGCAGTAGCCAACCATGAAAACACTTCAATTGATATTAGAGAGTTTGTTTAAATGCCAGTAGATTATGCTGAGGCGACTAAACTACAAGACTTTAAAGTTGAAGCTTACAAAAGCAGTGATACGTCGAATAGTCAACCAACCGCGCCATCTCCTCCTGCACCTCCAAGTCAATTATCAGTACCTGATCGCGACACTGGCTTGGGAAAGCCTAATAACTTACCACAACGTCAAGGTTCTCTAAGGAATGATGGTCAATATCGCACAACTGATGTAACTCCAGAAAGTACCGCGAAATCACCACCACCAAAGCAAAACAATCAATTAACGAGATTCTCCGCCAGGGAAGATGCAGTCAATCAAGCGGTTTATTATTCGGGATTTTTTGTAACTGGGGTAATTGACGCTATAAATGATGATTTCGTAGGCGAACGTTACGAGGAGCTAGTAGGGACAACACTTGGCACGGATCTAGCCTTTCACACTGGAAAAAGAATAACAAAAGAAGCAATCGATTTAATAAACGACGGAGTTAAAAACGGTGAAAAATTACTTGATGATTTATGGCGTAACAAACCTACTTTTGAAATACCACAAATCAAAATACCTAAATTTGATTTACCAGGATTACCCAATTTAGAAATACCTAAATTTCCCGATTTTAAGTTTCCAGAGATTTCATTCCCTAAACCTGAGCCAATAAAAGAAAAAGAACCTAAACCAATTCCTCGACCAAAGCCACCAGCAAACCCATCGCCGAAGAGATGGACTCATGAATTTCATATTGGCGAATACGATTGTTATGTTTTTGTCGCAGTTGGGTTTTATGGACGAAGTAATCCTTTTTTTTTGGATCTACGTCCAAATGCAGGTATTTTTTCGTGGAAATTTAAGGGAACTCCTGCCCCTCCAGGTATGGAAGAGGATCTTCAATTCAACCACAACCCCAGACGACAGCAAGGCTATTTTCCAAATCAAGACGCCACAGACACTGCCATATTTTACCACTCAGGCAACATTGGAAGAACTGGAATGCAGGGGATAACCTGGTTCACAGTTTTTTTCTTGAGTCCCGATCAACTTAAAGCGAATAAAGGCTGGCTATTCGCCAACCTACCAGAATATTCTATTAATTCACAAATTGGCGGCGGTAGAATTATGCCTCCTTGGACTGTATTATCAGTTCGGTTTTTAAATTGTGGCAATGCAGAACCGCCACCAATCGACCCACCACCACCACCACCTGAGGATGATTGTTGCCGTATGGGATGCTGCCCTAAACCTACAGAAATTGATTACAAACTGATAAAACAATTAATTGACAAATCTTTAAAAGAACAAAAATTCACAATTGAAGTGCCTATTTGTAAATGCGAATTGAACAAGGAAACTAACAAGTGGACACCAAAAACGGATAATGTGCAGATGGAAGTTTTTGCAACTTCCCAAAAACAAGCCGAACAATTAGCTCAATTGCACCTTGATAATGCACGACAAGCAGCTGATTTATGTTTAGCTAGGAATGTTGAAGAACCTATCGCAGCCATTCCCCAATCATGGCAGATAAGGCATGAAGGTGGTAAACCTCAACTTGTGATCCAGTGTGCTGAGAAAAAAGAAGATGGTAAATATGGTAGCGCCATGTACCCTATAACCGTTCCTCACTGGAAGGGAGGGATAAACGATAAACCATCTTTACCCGCTTATAAAAAGGGCAATTGGGAAGGCATTCTAGTACTAGCAGATAACACAAAAGTGACTATCAACGCTGCTAGTGAATCGGAATGTACAAAAATCCTGAATGCAATTAAGCCTTGGATTAAAAGCGAGATGCTGAAAGATTCTTACTTCAAGGGCGGGAAAATAAATGCGGATATCAAGCCCACCCAAGTCAAGCCGATGTATGGCAGATACTTTAAAACCGGACAGAAAAATAATAAACCAGATTGGAGGGTAGACTTTCCATGACGCAACGATGCTCAAAGCGCATTCAGTGTCAAAAAATGTTAAATCTACCCGCAATGTCACTCCCAGAAGCGGCTAAACTGCTGTTTTTATCAACTTCTACCATTAGATATCACATTATTCGTAAGCGGTTACGCGCTTTTAAATGGGCGGGTAAATGGTATGTCTACAAGGTTGACGTAAAAACTTTTAAACAGTGGTTAGATATATCGCCTAAAAAGAAAAAATAATCTGTTTGATATGTGGTGAGGTGTAACTCGATTGAGGGTTAAGGTTCAATCGGGAAAGTTAATCTTAGCTCTTGTGTAATCAGCGTTTACTCGGCTAGGTTTTATACATCTAATTTACTCAAAACAAAAAAATCAATGGCAGCTTCAATCGCTTCAAGCGCTACCACTTTAGAAGGTCAACTCTGGGAAACAGCTTTACGTGTTCAACTTGCAGAATTGGCAATTGATGCGGCTACCAGACCAAACAACATTCAAGTCAATGTAGACACAGAAAATCAAATTGTATCTGTAACTTTCTCAGTACCCGCTACTTTTTCAGTAAGTTCTGACGGGTCTTTAGTTGCAAGTCCAACTGCATACTTGCCATAGTTTTATTCTTCAATACACCAAAAATAAGGAATAAAGATAATGGCAACGAAAGAAGCAAAGACTCAGGTATATTACATCAATCTTGGTGGTAGTGTCGGCAATACTGGCGCTATACGTTATGCGTGGCGCGGTAAAAAAGATTCTTACAAAAATATTGCGGCGGGATTGGGCGTTGTTTTAGCTAAAGATACGGACAAGGGGTTGATGTTTGGAGCCAATAGTCCTAAACCGGCAATGGTAAGAATTGGCTATACAGCAGCGGACGGAAGTAGTAAATCTACTAATCGTTTTTGTGAACCTGACAAATTGAATGCTGTCACCACGGGCGGCGAATTGAACGGCAAAAAAATTAAGGTTGGTGCTACTGAGTACAATATCAACAATGTAAACATTAAGTCGAATTAGTGTGAATATAGAAGTTGATATTTCCTGGAAACTGAGGATAGATCAAAGAATTCTTGGTAACGCAAATATTGACTTTTTACCCACTTTCAAAAGTGAATGTATAGCCGTTAAAGGTGTTACTACAAACGTTAACCCCCGTAACGTAGTAGGATATCTAACTCAAACGCTATATATTCCTGCTTTGGGAGGAAGAACTGAAATTAGTGATAGGTTCATAGTTATTAATCAAATTCCCAAAGTTTTAATATTTTCGGAAATTACATCTTCTTATAATCTCAGATTTCGCTTCGCAGATCCAGTCGGAAACTGCACTATCAAGATTTGGGAAGGTGTGATTAACGGTTCTTAACCATATTTCATAACCAATACTTCAAAATATGCCTTTATATAATCCTACATCGGTTACGGTTGCATCCTCTACAAGCGGTGTCGCAATCGCTTCAAGCGTCATTGCTAGCTTTAGTTCGGTTTCTCTTTTGGCTGTAAATCCAAGCCGAAAAGGTGCAACAATTTTCAACAATTCAACTGCTAATTTGTACGTGGAATTGGGAGAGATTGCTAACATTCAGGATTTTACTGTTAGGGTTGCTAGCTTCGGTTATTACGAAATCCCCTTTACTTATACTGGTGAAATTAGCGGTGCCTGGGATGCGGTTAATGGAGCAGCGTTAGTGCGAGAATTTGTAGAAGTTTTAGTAGTCAATAATGAGTAATATGCCTTTATTTAGTAACTCATCAAGGCAGGAAATTATTACAGGTGAAAAAGGAGATACTGGTGCTACTGGTGCGAAAGGTGAAAAAGGAGATACTGGCTCTACAGCCCCAGGGGCGTGGCAAAATTTGACCTTAGCTACTAATTGGAGTAATTACGCCACTGGTTATACAACGCCACAATGTCGCAAGCTAATTGGTAATTTAATTGAAGTGAAGGGAATGATTAAAAAGTCAAGTGCTTTAGTCGCCAATGAAATTATTACTACTTTGCCTTCTGGCTATCGACCCACTGAAATAATGTTAATTACGACTTGGGCAAGTGGTGGAACCTCGCGTTTACAAATTGAACCAAGCGGGGCGATAAAACTTGCTAGTGGCAACAATGGCGGCGTTAGTTTAAGTTTCCTCTTTGGTTTAAATTAATGAAAAATAATCTTGATATTATTTTGGGAATTATCGCGATTCTTGGGGTTGTATATCGAGTGTTTCAAGTTGAAGCTAGAATTTATGATGCCATTGAGGATTTGAAGCAGTCGCTACTAAATCGCATTGTTACTAACGAGATAAGCTTGAACATTCATATTGCGATCTATCAAGAGCGCAAGGAACAAGTAGATTATTTGACCCACGCCCTCGACCAAAAAATCGACCACAAGGCATCCCGGCTTTTAGAAGAAATTAAAGAGCTAAAAACTGAGTTGAAATATAACCAAAAAGCTGAGGGTTAAGCATGTGTTTTCACGCCTGACAGTTAGATCGGTAGTTGTAATTATTTTGGTTGTCGGGGCGTTCGCACTGGCTATAGCTGATGATAACTTTCGTCCGACCTTTGGCGACTTAGCGAAGGTCGGCGTCGGGGGATACTTGGGTCAAATGTTACCTGAGGCTAAACGGACTGGGGATTCAGATTACACGTTCATTTGCTCTTTCTGCGTTTAAATAGGAGAAATTGCTCATTGAAGACGGGCAACATTTCAATAGACATAGGAGTGAAAATGAACTATACTCTGTCCACAACCCTTGTAGAGACGCGAAATACGAAGTCTCTACATTGTATTTCCACTCCTATGTCTAATGTAGAACAGACGTAGCAATGCTACGTCTCTACAAGGGTTTCAGCTAAGGCATAATTAATTTCCACTTTCCCGTGTCTAATCTTCAAAGATTCATGCATAGAGCAGACTCTGTGTTGACGCATCAAGAACCCACTAGCATAAAGCTATGTATTAGTGGCAGCATCTGGGTAAGATATTACTTGCCACAGTATTATAAGACCAGGTTTACCCACCAAGTGAAGCTATTCGTTTACCACACTCCGGAATTGACTCCAGCGGATAAAACCCCAGACTGCGCGATCGCAGTTGATGTTTTGCGAGCAACTAGCACAATGGCAACAGTCTTAGCGGCTGGAGGTGAGGCTATTCAAGTCTTCAGCGATTTAGAAAAACTTATACAAGTGAGCGAATCTTGGCTCCCCGAAAAACGGCTACGAGCTGGAGAACGTGGCGGGGGCAAAGTTCCTGGTTTTGATCTGGGGAACTCGCCTCTCGACTGTACACCAGAATTAGTCCAAGGGCGACGCTTGTTTATTAGTACCACAAACGGCACTCGTGCCTTACAAAGAATACAAGATGCTGCAACTGTCATCACCGCAGCTTTTATTAATCGGGCAGCGGTGGTGCGGTATTTGATAGAAAAACAACCAGAAACAGTGTGGATTGTCGGTTCAGGTTGGGAAGGTAGTTTTTCTTTAGAGGATACAGCTTGTGCAGGAGCTTTAGCTCATAGTGTTGTCCAACAAACCAACTTGCCTCTAGAGGAATTAGCTGGTAATGATGAAGTAGTTAGTGCGATCGCTCTTTATTCTCAATGGCAAGATAACTTATTAGGACTTTTCCACGCTTGCAGTCACGGTCAGCGATTGTTACGTCTTGATTGTCACGAAGACCTAAAATATTGCTCGCAAACCGATATTTTAGATGTTTTGCCCATGCAACGAGAACCAGGGGTTTTGAAAAGTTAAACGGCAAAAGTTAAAAGGCAAAAGTCTTTATTTTGCCTTTTATTTTATACCTTATAAAACTGACGTACCTAACCACCCTGTTAAGTTTTCTTGCTGTATTTTTGAAGGATTCGCAACAAGTTTTACCTGATACCGCGTGGGACGTGGTGAAGCTAGGATGACAGAATAAGTACGCAGTTCGTCTTGGTGGAAAACTGTAACTTGGATAGTATCGTTGGGTTGATAATCTTTTAAGCGATCGCGCAGCGTCCCCGAAGGGGAATCACTTAACCCACTTGCTATCACCTTCATTTTATCAATTGCCAACAACTCATCACCTGCATCAATTCCCGCTATTTGTGCAGGTGAACTAGCTTCGACAAACTTAATTATCTCTCTTCCGTTTTCAACACTTACTTTCACACCAAAATAAGGTTCTTCCTGGTTTTCTACAACTAACTCCAAGCCAAAAGGTTGCAAATACTCGTTGAAAGGCAAATCTTCAGTATCATCAATGTAGCGCTTAAAGAAATCAGTTAAATCCATTTCTGCTACAGACTCAATTACTGACTGTAAGTGTTCGGGAGTAAAGCCGATTTCATATGAGCCAAATTGCTGCCACATTTTCACCATGACATCATCAAAAGAGCGTTGATTGCCATACTTTGAACGAATCAGCAAATCTAGTAACAGAGATACCATTTCCCCTTTTAAATAGTAGGAAATTTGAGAATTGCCGCTATTGGCATCCTGACGATAAAGTTTAATCCAAGCATCAAAACTCGACTCGGAAAGCGACTGTACCTTGCGCCCAGGTGTTTTTTCGTACCTACTAATTTCCTTGCTCAAGCTAGTTAAAAATGTTTGAGCATCGTAAATGCCTGCCCGCAAAGGAATCAACAAATCATAATAACTCGTTGTTCCTTCAGAAAACCATAAAGACGGTGTATAATTTTCTTGATCGTAATCAAAAACTTCCAGTGCTTTCGGACGAATGCGCTTGACATTCCACAAGTGAAAGAACTCGTGTGCTACCAATTGGATAAAGCGATCGTATTTATCTTGAGCGCGAAATCCAAAGCGGTGGTAAATTAACGAGCAGCAGTTTTTATGCTCCAAACCACCGTAGGCTTGAGAAAATAAATGTAGTATAAACAGATATTTTTCATAAGGTAAACCGCCAAACATTTGCGCTTCAACTTGGATAATTTTTGTGATATCAAAAATCATCCGTTCTGCTTGCAAATTACCTTGTCCCCAAATTGCCAATTCATGGGGTTTTCCTAATACCTCAAAGTGATATAATTGATGGCAACCAATTTCAAAGGGGTTGTCTACAAGGGTATCAAAATCGTCAGCTAAAAAAGTATTGGCTTGTTCATCTGCTGGTAATGCCGTTGTTACCTGCCATTCTGGGCTTGGTGGTATGATAGAAACGCGAATTGGTTGCTTTTCCCAACTTGGGATTCTAAAAAACAACGCCGCACCGTTAAAATAGCCGTGAGTTGCATCTAAATGATTTGTCCGCACTGAAAGCTCATTGGCAAAAATGCGGTAACTCACGGTTAATTTGGAAACATCAATTGTCTCTACTTGCCAGTGATTTTTACTGATTTTCCGCCAAGGCAAAGGTTCCTCATCCGAAAAAGCGGCAAAATCCTGTAACTGTTTGGCGTATTCCCGCACTAAGTAAGAACCTGGAGTCCACACAGGTAGTTTCAAATCCAAAATCGGCAATGAGTAATTTGCTAAATGCAAAGTTACCTCAAACAAATGTGTTTCTGGTTGAGGCATTGCCACTTGATAATCAATTGTCGGCACGACTTCTTGGATGCGGGTATCGGTGCGAGGTGCTGTTGCTTCTGTCATCTGTAGTTAGAAGTTAAGAGGTAGGAGCGAGGAATTTAGGGTTAAATTTCACTTATAACTCATAACTGATAACTAATTGGAAGCACCAAGAGATAGAGTATATTAAAATATTTTCTGCGGCTACTGTATAATTATTTACGAATGCCAGCAATGAGCTATTTGGGATTTCCTTAATAATGACTTTTCAGACGAAAACTACTTATAGCCAAACCTAATTCGACAATGCAAATAGCAATCCCCTGTCTATTCATACGTGGTGGCACTTCACGGGGTCCCTATTTCCTCAAGACGGATTTGCCAGCAGACGAGGTAAAACGGGACAAAGTACTTCTGGCAGTAATGGGTTCACCTGATGAACGCCAGATTGACGGGATTGGGGGTGCAACAACCCTCACTAGCAAAATCGCTATTTTGTCTGCATCCAACCATCCTTGGGCAGATGTAGATTTTCTCTTCGCTCAAGTAAGTGTTGCTCAACCCAAAGTCGATTTGCAACCGTCCTGTGGTAATATGCTTGCTGGCATTGGTCCTGCAGCCATCGAGATGGGTCTGATCCCGGCTGTGGACGGCAAGACGGTGGTTAAAATTCACGCCGTCAATACAGGCGCACTGATTGAGGCTGTAGTTCACACCCCTGGCGGTCAGGTTACTTATGATGGCGACACAGCGATTGATGGTGTACCTGGAACAGCAGCGCCGATTTTGCTGAACTTCATGGAGATTGTAGGCTCTAAAACTGGCAAGCTATTCCCAACGGATCATCGGCGCGAAGAGATTGAGGGAGTCGAGGTTAGCTGCATTGATGTCGCCATTCCTATAGCGATCGCACGCGCTGATGCTTTGGGGAAAACTGGCTATGAAACAAAGGCAGAACTTGACGCTGACACAGCGTTCTTCGAGCGTATCGAAAGAATTCGCCGCATTGCTGGCGAACGGATGGGACTGGGCAACGTCGCGGGCAGTGTTATCCCCAAATTCGCTATCATTGCACCACCGCGCTACGGGGGCAACGTCACCTCTCGCTATTTTGTGCCGGATTCTTGCCATAGCGCGTATGCAGTGACAGGTGCAATCTGCGTTGGCTGTTGTAGCCTCATAAAGGGTTCTGTCGCAGATGGTGTGGCGACTGTGACAGGTTCTCTAGAGGAAACCGTTGTGATTGAGCATCCTTCAGGGAAGATTTCGGTTTCTCTAGTCACTAGGACGAATGCTTCCTCCATAATTGTCGAACGCGCTGGCGTAGTCCGAACGGCGCGTCTGCTATTTTCCGGCTACGTCCACGTCCCAGCTAGCCTGTGGAATTAGATTAATACAAAGCATTCGGTCTGGGGTGCTTTAATTGGGTAGTTTAGATAAATCCAACGGAGAAATCATGTCAAATGAAAATAAATACAAGGAACTCAAACGAGAGTTAGGTTGGTTTGGTGCAGGCATAATGGGGCTGGCGTCAGTAATCGGAGTAGGCATTTTTGTCAGCATTGGCATTGCTGCTGGGATATCTGGTTTTGCCGTGATTGGGGCTTTAGTTGTGGCTGGACTGTTGGGAGCTTGCAATAGCCTTAACCTCGCCCAACTTGCGGTTAGCCATCCTGTTAGTGGTGGAGTCTATGAATACGGCTATAAATACTTGACACCTTGGCTTGGTTTTTCTGGAGGCTGGGTGTATTTTTTCAGCAAAATTGCTGTAGCCGCAACGGCTGCTCTCGGTTTTGCTGGCTATTTACTCAATACCACAGGTTTGACTGGGAGTAGTCTTTTAGTGCCTGTAGCCGAAGTTGCTGTATTCTGCGTGACTTTAATTACTCTCGGTGGTATACGCCGTTCTAAAGTATCGACTATCGTAGTTGTCTCAGTCACAATCGTGTCGCTACTTTTGTTAATTGTTGTTGGTTCATTCGTCGGCTTTTCAAATGGGTTTGAGAATCTCAGCCTAAGAGGAACAAACTCTAGTAACTGGACAAGCAACTTTCTTCAGTCCGTTGCATTAATGTTTGTTTCTTACAATGGTGCTGCTCGCATATCTATGGTAGGTGAAGAGATAGTAGATCCTCAAAAAAATATACCCAGAGCGGTTGTTTTCACAGTAGTTACCACAATGCTACTTTACATAGGAGTAGCTGTGGTCAGCTTGGGTTCAATTGGAGCAGAAGCTTTTAGTGAGGCAACGAGAGTACAAGCAGCACCTTTGCAAGTGGTAGCCGATAGCTTTGGCATTCCTGGTTTTGGAAGTATCTTGGCTGCTGGTGCTATCACTTCAATGCTGAGTATACTCCTGACTACAATTTTGGGTGTATCTCGTTTACTTTTAGCAATGGGTCGTCGTGGAGATATGCCTAGTTTTTTAACACAATTGAACAGTTCCCAAACAACACCTTATTGGGCAGTAATTGTTGTAGGCATAGCGATCGCACTTTTAATCTTAATCGGTGATGTAAAATCAACTTGGTCATTAGGTGCATTTGGTGCTATGTACCGAAGTGCCATCGTCAGTTTAGCAGCGCTACGGCTGAGTGATGAGGAACGGCTGTATCCACGATGGTTGACCTGGTTGTCTCTGTTATCTTCTTTGTTTCTGGCTTTTTGGGTAGAATGGCAATTTTGGTTAATTGGTTTGGGATTGATTGGAGTTGGGCTTGTGTGGCATTTTACAGTCCATCAGATTAACCCAACTGATAACGAGGCAGGTAATACAGGACACGACAAAACCAATAAAGCGATATAGCGGCTAAGTCTGGTAACTGGACTTTGTACCGTATTAATACTTAATTTTTGTCCATTATTAGAAAATATTCTTGAATATCGATATATTACATTTTGAAGTGCGGAATGTCGGATTAGACTTTGCCAGCCAAATTTATCAATTGTTTGAAGTTAACCAGATAAACTACCTGCGCCGCGTTGTCAATTTTAATCCAACCTTTTTCATCAAGCTTTTCCATGATTTTGGTGGTTTCTTCGACACTAATTTCTGTAACTTCTGCTAAATCTTTGTAAGGAATATTAAAAATTTCCTTTCCTTTTTCTGATTCCTGACCGTAGCTTTCGCCCAAACTGACTAGAGTTTGAGCGAGTCTAACTGCTGGTGGTGAAGACCGTATTTGCAAGCGTAAATTAACTTGCCGCAATCGCCGCACCATCAGTTGTAGCATTCGGTGATGCAACTGCGGATCTTTAAACAATATTTGAATAAAGCGCTCTCTGGAGATGCTCAGTAATTTCACAGGTGAAAGAGCAATCACATCGGTTGAGCGGGGAGACTCATCCAAAATTGCCATTTCGCCAAAAAAATCACCCTGTCCTAAAATTGCCAAAGCAACAGAATCTTCGCTGCGCGTGCCCCGCACTTTGACCCAACCAGAAACCACGAAGTAAACCGCGTTTCCCCAAGCATCTTCCATTAAAACGGCTCGCCCCGCTGGGTATTCGTGGTCAATTGCAACGTTGAGCAGCCATTCTAAAGTTTGTGGATTGGCTGTACTCATTAGGGGGAAAGTTTGACTAAAAATCTCAGTCTGCATGAAATATCTGCAAAAAATGGATTTAAGAGCAGAAAATTAGATTTGTTACTATAGTTCACTCATCACATAGTCAAATATAGTCAGACATATGTAATGAATGGTTTAAGCAACTCTACCTTCAGCATGGACACGCTTAAATAGTGGAGTTATCCGCCTTGGATGTACTACCAGACATCCCCTATCCCTCCACAACGCCGTTAGTTGATTTGGGATTACTTTTAGTTTGAGATTAAGGTTTGCTTAATCTTTTTTGAGGTAGTTCAATGAGAACGCTCGGTCAGAGTTTAGCATTTTTTTGTAAATATAAGGCTATATTAGACTAGATTTTTAGTAAAGTTTTATCAGACGTTTTAAAAACCGTAATCCTTAGTAGAATAGTGTATCAAAATTTCCTTGGCATTCAACCGTAACCTCTTAATTTGATCGGTCTAGGGTTTCATTACAACACAATAACTATGACAGCGGAATCAGCGGTTTTACTGACAGATTTTTATTTGTTGTTTATCGGTGGTCAACTATCTGTAAGTATTTTGATTTGACTGTCTAAATTATCCAGGAGTCGATTCAGTGTCATCAAAGCTTCTAATTGTCCGGGGTTGGTGTTGCGATTCAAGATTAGCCGTTGTTGCAGTTCGTGCAATTTGTGACTGAGTTGTTGGGAAATTCCTATAGCATCGCGGCTAAGACGTGTTAACTGTTGTTGTTGATGGAATTTTAAAGCGGCTCCCCGGAGTACTTGTAGTGTCGCTTCTTCACCGTGCATTCCCGGCATCACTCGCAAGCGTAATAATAAACGGTTTTCTTGATATAAGCATTCTTTCTCTACCTGTTTTGCTTCTGCAAATGTAGTTACAGGCAGGTTTGCTAGTCGCTTTAATTCATTAAGTACTCCCTGAAAAACAGAGAGAGGAAGTTTTCCTAAGACGGATTGCAAGACTCCATTATCACTCCAGAGTATCCTGCCTTCGTAAGGTTGTCTTTCCAAATACAAACGACCAATTCCTCCTGCGAGAACTCGTCCCAGCAATTCTGCTAGTAATTTCTTGGGTTGTAGTGTTGCGAGCTGTTCAACAGGCAGTAATAGATCGGGAACTGGGATAAGAAATACAGGTAAATTGAGGGGCGATCGCTCGGAAATATTTTCCTGTGTCTTTTTGTCTGCGTTGGTAAAGAGGATGGTCGCTTTAGACAAGTTATCAGGATCTGGCAGAGCAGGAGAATCTGCTTGTTGAAAAGAATTTTCGCTTTTTTTTGTCTCAGGGACAATAGATGTCTTAGGCTCGTCGGCAATGGTAGCTGGGCTATGTTCAATTGCAACGGTGGCTACTGGCTGGGATGTATTTTTGTAGTTGAGGTAGGCTGAGAGTATGTTGCGGTGGGTTTCGGCAGCGATCGCTACAGTCACCATTGTGCAATTAATATAAGACAAAATCTTACCAGCGTAATCTAGCGCCGCAGTATCTTCTAGATTAACCATGCCCAGTAACAATTTGTTATCTTCTATGGTATATGGCAAAATTTGATGATATAAGCAAGCTTCAAAGGACAAGATACGCTCTATCAGCTCAAATGTTTGCCTCTGTTCGCCCAGCAACTCTTTGGGAGTAGCGGTTAACAGTTGATTACCAATTGCTTCGGTATCACTTGGTTTGCCTTGTGAAGACAACATAGGTTTGATCGCTTGATGTTTCCTTATATCGTATTCTGCCTCTAAATTATTTGGTAGTAAATAAACTTAATTTTTCGGGTGATAAAAGTTAAATTAACTACAAATATATAGAAATTTTATTTGGGCTTGTGGATTAGGCACCAAGGGCGAATATTTGGTTACCGAAAATTTTGGGTCTAAGGAATCTAATTTAAGTGGTTTGGTTGAGCCAAGAATCTCCGTGCGTTCACGCCGGGGAGTGTCAATCCTGAGTTCTTAAATTTTGAGCCGCGACATAGATTTTACTCCATTCGCCCATTGCCTGATGAGTTTTGAGCTTTAAGTGTTTGGCGATTTCTTCGATGGATTTGCCTGCTTTTCGCAGATCGAGTAACTGCTTCTCAATTAAAGTCAATTTTGACTGTAATTGCTGCCATTGCTGTGGTGTTAATCCCAAATTGTGTTCGTCTAGAGAAATTTCTAGCCAGTTATCTACTAGTTCCGGTTTGTCTTTGACGGCAAAGACACGCACGGCATGGTAGCTAATTTTTTCCCGTAGACGGTAAACTTCCTTAATTGGCTTACTCAGTTTTTTGGCGATTTCGTCTTGGGATTTGCCTTGCAGGTACAGTCGCAACCACTGCACTGCCTCTTCCCCTAAATTTTCTTGAAGATAAGTTTCAAATTCTTGCTTAACTGCATTTCGCAGTACTTGCTGTTCTTCTAGTTGTTGTGCTTCAGCATATTCGGCGATCGCCTGATTATCGGCTAAGTTAACGCGGTTGTCGTTGTCGTCTGTGAGAATTTCTTCGGAAACTAGTCTAATTAAATCACTACCGGGAACTTGGGTTAAACCACCACGCTGGGTACGACGTAAATAATTTACAAAACGGTAAGCTAGTAACGGCTGATTGCGTACTGGTCGTAAGCTATATTCTTCCATGCCGGCAAACAACAAAGAATTCTGTAGTCTGGAATCCTTTGTAAACTCGGCGATGCAAGCCATTTGCTGCTGCATGTAGTTATCGCTTTGCAGTAATTCTTGGAGTACTTCTTGCAATACATCCACGACACTGCGTTTGCGATCGCGACTCAAAGAAATCCAAGTTTGGATTTTATTCCGTAGTGTCACTAAACTCCCTAGTCGAGTGATTAAATTGCGATAAGCACGTTCTCGCGCCATTCCTAAGTAGCGCTGGCATAAAATTCGATACCGATACTCCATCGCTTGTTTGGCGATATCTAACTCTTTAGGATTAAGTGAGTCAAAGCGTTTTGAGTTACTTCCCAAAAGCCAAAAAATAATACTTTCTCTATTTGGTTCACTTTGTTGTGGACACTCTACTGCCAAACGTTGCCGCCAATATAACGCCAGTTTTTCTGCTTCTGAAGCCATAGTGAGATTGCGCTCCCCGAAACCCTGTTTTAAAGTTTGCATCACAACCCCCATTTATTCCACTCAAATTTTTCACTGGCAGTTGCCTCGAATTGAATGATGTCTTTGGTGGACATCGAGGGTGATTATTCACTCGAAGCCGTTGTTTTGACATCCTCTATTATTTAGGTCTGAAATCACTGAGGTTATGCAGTAATTTCCACATTGTTGTTTTTGTTTTTTGTTTGCTATAGCCGCAAATCAATGTATTTTAGCTATTTTCCTTATTTGGGGAGAATTTTTAAGTTTTGTAACGAAGCAACAGCACGAACATCTAAAAGATTAGAAATATTTGAACGTTTTTTTCATGATTTGTTCCCATTGTTGCGATCGCGAAGCGCTGCTGCGTTCGCGGAGCGTCTCGCAGAGAAGCGCAGATCGCTTTGGCATAATAAGTGTTATTTTCCCATCTTCCGTTTCATCGCATCCAACTCATCTTGAGTTTCCCAGCGCAAAAACTTCTCTTCTAAATCGTCAAACCCACTAGAAGAACTACTGGCTTTATTCGACCAACCATTAGTTTCAACGCGCTGCTGAGTTTGAGTTTTAGCCCGCAAATCTACTGCTTCAGCAGCTTTGGTTTGCACTTCTTGACGGCGTAGTTGTATTTTTCGCAGTAATTCTTTAGATTGAGTAATGCGTTCTTTCAAGCCTTGCATTTGTCCCCAACGCTGATTTCCTTCACGCAACAAAGCAGCTTCGCGTTCTTGTGCTGCTGCGACCAAATCCTGTCTGTTAGCGGATTGGGCTTTTTGAACGCGGATATGCCATTTTTGGATTTCTTGCGCTGTGGAGAGAATATCGTCTTGCGATCGCTTTTCCTGTACTTGTAAATCTGCAATCAACTTTAACGTATCTCCCTCTTGTTCGCGCAGTTGTTCTAACAGCGCTTCTAACTCTAAATGCGGATTATTTCGCAGAAATTCCTCTAAACGGTTTTCGAGAAACCGATTCAAATCATCAAATAAGCCCACTACTACCACTCCAGAAGTCAACTGTGTGCTTTTATTGTAGTAATTATTATCATGGGCGGAAAGTTGTTTTTTGCCGTTTCACTAGGGTGGATTATTCTTATACTGTTTTTTTCTTACCACAAAACGTTAATAAAAAGCGTAAAGAAATCAATTGATATTGCGATCGCACACCATTACCAACAGACAAAAACAGCAGATTCTTTGATATCATGCGATCGCACCCATCAAATTTACTGCTACCAGTCTTATTAATACAATCTACGACGCAAGTAGTACATATATATTTAAAAAATACTGCGAACATTTAATTAGCGAGCGTTCTTCATAAGTATTATGGTGATGCAAATCTTACTTTATTTTCAGTAACGACTACAAATTGTTCCGGTAGCCTATCTGCATAATTTTCTAACAAAAGTTGAAGTTTGTTGATTTTATTACTAGTAATTGCTGATCTGTCATTTTTGGGGTGTGCTGTGTCAAGGTTGTATTTATTTTAGTGTAATTAAGAAGTCGGGTATCTAATACCATTTCACGTTAATACCGAACTTGATATAAGACAGAAAATTAGCATATTCAAAATCACAAATTTTATTACAGAGGTATCAGCCAATAATTAATTCCCCTGACGATTTTATTTTTAAACCCAAATAAGGGTAAATTTTCTTCAGTTAAACCGACATAAGTCCAATGTGGGACATCATTTTCTACAGTTTGAAACCAGCCATTTTTATTCAAAGCTTGTCTCTGCACTTGACTATAAACCTGTAAATCAATCGCTAATCCCCACAGATGTTGTGATGCTCCTGGTGGTGCAACTACACCTAAAATGGCTGTTTCTTTACCTTGTCTAACTCGTTCCAAAGTATTGTTGTCAGCGTATTTTCTCCAGAATCTTAAATTTGTCGCAAAAGTGCGAGTACAATCACTATTCCCATAGCCAGATTTCAACGAAATTCTTGCGGCTGATTTGGCTTTGTTGAAAGCGTCTGCTGCTGATTTTTGTAAATAGCAGTCATTGGTATTATCTACTTTCCCCATTACTAAAGTAGTTTGAAAATATGCAGTTTCTTGCTCGTTAGCCAAGATAACTTTTGGTGGGAGTTTTATTTCTGGTTGCTGATTTACAAATGCTGCACCGTATGCTCTCAACAAAATATATTCAAAAGTACCGGGTTGGGGAATTGTTGGTAATTTGTCAGCGATCGCACTCAAAAAACGCTGTGGTTCTGGCAAATTTGCATCAGGTATTTGTGGTAAAATAAGAGTTGGTGAAACTATTGGTTGTGATGGATTTGGGCAAACTTTATTTAAATCTCTATGAGGATCTGAAGAACGAGCAATTAAACAATCTTGCAATTGTCGGACATCTGTACTTAATGTCCGATGAGTAATTCCCTTACTAGCAACTAAAGTAAAAACTATAAAAATAAAAATACTAATAAAAGAACTTTTTCGCCAGAATCGTTTCATCATCTTTACACCTAGTTTTAATACAAATATTTTTATTATTTATTCATAGTTCATACTATTCCTTGTTGTCACCAACCTACGACCATTAAACCACTTAATCGGTTATTATTAAGAATAACTCTAAGCTTGCTGACACTTAAGTATGACCATGCACAATTCCATTGAATTCCAAGACGCTTTCGATGTCATTGTCGTCGGTGCAGGTCACTCTGGTTGCGAAGCAGCCCTCGCTAGCGCCCGCTTGGGTTGTCGTACCCTGCTGCTGACACTTAACTTGGATAGAATCGCTTGGCAACCCTGCAATCCAGCGGTGGGTGGTCCGGCAAAATCTCAGTTGACCCATGAGGTGGATGCACTCGGCGGGGAAATCGGTAAAATCGCAGACCGCACCTACCTCCAAAAGCGGATTCTCAACTCTTCGCGGGGACCTGCGGTTTGGGCGTTACGCGCTCAAACTGACAAGCGGGAATACGCAGCATTAATGAAAAATGTTGTCGAAAATCAAGAAAACTTAACAATCCGCGAAGCAATGGCGACGGATTTAGTTTTAGGGGCAAATGATGAAGTTATCGGCGTTGAAACTTACTTTGGGGTCGGTTTTGCCTGCAAAGCGCTCATTTTGACCACAGGAACATTTCTAGGCGGACGAATTTGGGTTGGTAATAAGTCGATGGCAGCGGGACGCGCTGGAGAATTTGCGGCTGAAGGGTTGACACAAACTCTCAATCGCTTGGGATTTGAAACGGGACGATTGAAGACGGGAACGCCGGCACGAGTTGACAAGCGGTCTGTAGATTACAGTAAAATGTTACCGCAACCGGGGGATGAAGAAGTCCGCTGGTTTAGCTTTGACCCGGATGTGTGGGTAGAAAGAGAACAAATGCCTTGCCATATTACCCGGACAACGGCGGAAACTCATCGCCTAATTCGGGAAAATTTACATTTGTCGCCAGTTTATGGTGGTTGGGTGGAAGCGAAAGGACCGCGATATTGTCCGAGTATTGAAGATAAAATTGTCCGCTTTGCTGATAAGGAAAGTCACCAAATCTTTATTGAACCGGAAGGGCGAGATATTCCCGAACTTTACATTCAAGGCTTTTCTACAGGGTTGCCAGAAAATTTGCAACTTGTGATGTTGCGGAGTCTTCCTGGTTTGGAAAATTGTACCATGCTCCGCCCAGCTTATGCGGTTGAGTATGATTACTTACCCGCGACACAGTGTTATCCCACGTTGATGACTAAAAAAGTTGCTGGGTTATTCTGTGCGGGACAGATTAATGGTACAACTGGCTATGAAGAGGCGGCAACCCAAGGAATTGTGGCGGGAATTAATGCAGCGCGGTTTGTGCGCGATCGCGAAATGATTGTTTTTTCTCGTGAGGAAAGTTACATCGGTACGCTGTTAGATGACTTGTGTACTAAGGATTTACGTGAGCCTTACCGGATGCTGACGAGTAGG
Organism: Tolypothrix brevis GSE-NOS-MK-07-07A; assembly: GCA_019358985.1. Taxonomy (GTDB): domain Bacteria; phylum Cyanobacteriota; class Cyanobacteriia; order Cyanobacteriales; family Nostocaceae; genus Hassallia; species Hassallia brevis. The sequence continues at coordinate 21,554 of JAHHIJ010000052.1, forward strand.
TCTGAGTACCGTTTGATACTGCGTTCTGATAATGCCGACCAACGTTTGACACCTTTGGGACGGGAAATCGGTTTAATTGACGATCGCCGCTGGGAATTATTTAGCCGCAAGCAAGAGAATATTACCGCCGAAAAAGAACGGCTGTACGCAACGCGGGTAAAAGAACACTCCGAAATCGGGCAAGCGATCGCCTCCGGTACTCAACAAATAATCAAAGGTTCAATCACCCTCGCTGACTTGCTACGGCGTCCAGGATTCCATTATATTCATCTGGATAGATATCAACTCGGCAACCCCAACTTAAAAATTGCGGAAAAAGAAGGTGCGGAAATTGACATCAAATATTCTGGGTATTTACAACGCCAACAAAATCAAATTGACCAAATAGCCCGTCAAGCACACCGCCAATTACCGGGGGATCTAGATTACGCAACGATTGATACCCTGTCTAAAGAAGCACGGGAAAAGTTGAATTCCGTAAAACCACTGACAATAGGACAAGCAGCACGTATAGGAGGTGTTAATCCTGCTGATGTCAATGCCCTATTACTATATTTAGAATTACGTAGGAATAAGACACCAAAGGAGTTTTCAGCTTTAGTTTAAAATAAACTTGATGAAGGATGAGTATAGTAGTAGGGTGAAACCGGAAGTGACTGGTATGATAGATGACATTAGTTCAAAACTGGCATTATCAGCAGTTTCCGGTTTCAAGTTGACATTTCATACTACTTACACAATCAAGTTGTCTAGTTTGGACGATCTGATTGGATATTTAAGGCAAAATCCGGCGTTGCTGATTAGATGTATGAAAATGATTCTGCGCTCTGGTCAAAACCCTTGATTAGACTATTCTGTGCTACGTCTCTACATCCGGATTCATACCTGAATTCAGCAACGCCCAAAATCCATACTTACAGGCAGTATAGGCGAACTCTATCGTCCCAAAAGCCACAACTTAAAATCGCTATGTCACAACAAGCCAGCACCTATCTTATAATTCCGGAACCCTCAGAAGAACTGATCGGCAGCGAACCCTGGTCGATAGAGTCATATGCTGATGGCTTTATGGATGAACTGTTTGCCGATATTGATAATATTTTGCATCGTAATGGAACACCTTCCCAAACAATACATTACAACGGTCGTGCGTCACAAAGTAGTATAGAGGACTTGCAAAGAGCGCTGTATCCAGAATATGTCACCCCCACGCCGAGAACAGCGCAAATCGTTTTGCCAGAAACGTCACCGATACAAACAGCTTCTCATGTGGTTGACGCTCCTGCAACTAAATCGGTCAGGAAAAAGCATCACAAAACGCGGATTGCTTGGGGCAAATTTCTGTCTTTTGGAGCTACCTTAGGCATTGCGATCGCTGGTATTATATTTTTGTTGAACTCTGGACTAATTTACCGCATAAATTCTAAATTGATCGAGCAATCGATTCAACAGCCAAAATTACAGACTCAATTGCCTGCCAAAGTTGAAGTTGAGGCAGATTTAGTTCAATATATGTTGGGAGCGCTGGCAATCATCGACAGACAAGAAGCAAGAAGCGCCCAAAAATCTCTCAAAAATGCGATCGCTACTGGGGCAATTCCTACCCAAACAGCTTTTGCTTATGTTACCCCGACAATAAAACCATTAGCCGTCGGTAATTTACCACCAGTTATCACCGCTAATAATACACCCCCAGGCGCACCCCGTACAACCATCGTTGAGCGGATCTACATCCCCGTTTATCAAGCACCGCAACCAATGCGCTATGCACCATCACCAATTCCTGGGGTTCGGAAAATTTTACCGCCGGCGTCTTCTCGCACATCTAAATCGGCACCAGTGAAAAAGGCTTTAAATTCTGTTGCCAAACCAGCCAAACCCGTGCCTGTAAAAATGGTGGCAGCTGCGGTGCGAACAGAACTCAAGCCTGTGGCTGTGCGAACTGCACCGATTACATTGCAACAACCGTCAAATCCTTTCTCTGTGTTAAAAGTTACTGCTTTTCAAGCTGCACCACCAAAATTACCCGTAGCCACAGTGCCAAAAGAGCCAAAAACTGTTGAAAAACAAGCATATTTGGAAACTGTTGCGGCTCCTACCCATACTTTGGAAGGATTGCTAGAGTTAGGTGACAAATCTGCGGCTTTGTTTAAAGTTGATGGTGTAACGCGTCGCATCGATGTCGGTGAAAGCATTGGTTCTAGCGGTTGGACTTTAGTGGAGGTGAGTAAGGGTGAAGCTGTTGTGCGTCGCAACGGCGAAGTGCGATCGATTTATACAGGTCAAAATTTGTAAAATTCACCTACTATAACTATGTCATCAGAGTGCGATCGCTCTCGATTTGCTTACATTTATATGGCTGCGAGCTGAAAATTAAGCAATTAACGTCAACCAAAATCCTTGAAAACTGACTTAGGAGAGCATTTCGTAAATCCGTGACGAAATAAGCGACCTATTGGTACAGCTTTGGGAGACTTAATCAGGCTAGGAATTAATGCGATCGCTATACTAAGTACAGCTTTGCGTAGAAACGTAGCGTTTTTTAACGCAAAGGGACGCAGAGTAAGCGCAGAGGGACGCAGAGTTTTTCTGAATTTAATTCGTTACGAACTTGTGCAATGTTGTACTAAGTTCTTCCTAGTGGAATCAAATTTTACTCAGAAAATAGGCGATCGATATCCCTGGAATGATGGAGAATCCTAACTATTTCAATCCCATGATCAAGCTTGATATAAAACACAATATAAGGCTTTACAGGAAAACTCCTAAGTTTTTCGACTAAATCATCCCGTACTTGTCCCATATCAGGAAACTGAGCCAGCATCGGCAAACGGTTTAAGATGTTAGCAATCTGCTTATCCGCAGCAATTTGATTATTTTGGGCAAGATAAACCCAAATATCCTCCAAGTCTTGTTCTGCGAGTTGAGAAATTTTGTAACGATTCATCAAGCTTGGTCTTGGTTGAGTTTGCGTTGTCCTCGTTCTTTAATGGTTTGCAGCAAACTTGGCAAAGACTCGTCATCGTATTCTCTAAACTGCCCATTCTGCAACTGTCCCATACCCAGAGCAATATCGCGCTGTAATGCTTCTAATTTGAGTTTGCGTACTTCTGCCTCCGAACTTTCTAAGCGCTGCATCATCTCCTGAAAGCTACTTGCATCTTGAATGACAATCTCTGCTTTGCCGTTAACTGTTAGTACCAGTGGGGATTTTGTCGCTTTAATCTGTTCGATAAACTGTTTGACGTTACGCTTGAAATCTGTAAGTGGGTGGATATTATTGAGGTTAATCATAGAATTTGATATTTAATTCGGTATGTAATTAAGTCCTAATTAAGTATTTTAGTAGATTCTATTCCAAATGCGATATGCCGCGATCGCCTTTTTTCGCTGGAAGCAGCTTCCGGGTTTCAGATATGATTCTACTAGTTCATTTAAACAACAAAAACGCGGATTAATGCAGCAACTATTAACAGGTAAAAAACGAGTCAAACTAGATGAACCCCGGACGCTGAAAGTAAAATAAAAATATCCTCGACTTAACCCCCATCATGGTTATCCCAGAACTCGAACAACAACTCCTTCAACTTTCCCCCAACGATAAACTGTATATTATCCAACTACTGGCACAAAGCCTGACTACACACAACAGCCACCCACCAAACCAACCAAGCAAACTCTCAGAATTCTTCCGTCAATCCCCCTTGGCTGAACTAAGAGAAGAACTCGACCTTACCGGATTGCTAAAAACCCTCATCAAGTCCCTACAACCAGAAACCGAAACCGAAACCCCAGAATATCCCCTGCCTCAATTTTATGGATGCATCCAAGATGAAACATTCTTCCGCCATCCCCAAGGACAACAACCAGAACGCGAACCAATCCTGTGAAATTCCTGCTAGATACTAACACCTGCATTATCTATATACGTGGTAAAAATGCCACCTTAAAGCAGAAACTAGAAACCACTGCTACCAAAGATATTGCTGTTTGCTCAATCGTCAAAGCTGAACTATTTTATGGCGCAATGAAAAGTGCCAATCCAGAACGTAATCTTACCTTACAGCAAGAATTTTTAGCTCAATTCATATCACTACCCTTTGACGATGTCGCAGCAATGACATTTGGACTCATTCGCTCTGGGCTAGAAGCATTAGGCACTCCAATCGGAGCTTATGATTTACAAATTGCCGCCATCGCACTGACAAATAATTTAACCCTCATTACCCATAACACTAGAGAATTCCAGCGCGTTAATAACTTGCTGATTGAAGATTGGGAGATAGATAATTGACAAACGACTGGCTAGAAAATATCATCTCACACTTATCTCGTGATGGGAAAAATAGACCTATGAGCAAAAGTCAAGGAGGCATAAAGCTAGAAAGTAATGAACCCCAATTTTTAGTTGAGGCGAAAATAGTTATAAGCTATTTCTTAGCTTGAAATATTGGTAGTGTAAACCAAAAAGTCGCCCCGGCATTGATTGCACTTTTGATGCCAATTTCGCCGCCATGTGCGGTGATGATTTGCTTACATAGATATAAGCCTAATCCTAAACTGATAGAATTGCGGGCGCTATTACCTCGAAAGTAAAGGTCAAACAAGCGATCGCTTTGTTTTTGACTCATTCCCACGCCGTTATCAGCGACACTGCAACAAATCTTATCATCATCCACCCTGGCATTAATGGTAATTGTTAAACCTGGGGGATTATGTTTGACTGCATTAACAATCAAGTTAGAGAATACTCGCCATAATTGGGTAGGATCGGCATTGATTATCGGTAAATCTACGGCAACTTGATTTATCAGCAACGCCTGATTTTCTGTTAGCATCGGCTTTAAGTCTGCGATCGCTGCTTCTACAACTTTCAATAATTCTACTGGCTGAAGTTGTAAAGCCACACCTTGAACTTCGCTCATATGAGCTTCCATTAACGAATTAATTAAACTAAGTTGGCGATCGCTACTTTGTTCCATCCGCTCTAAAATAAAACGGGCAACAGTAATTTTCTCCTCTGAACGCGATAGCAAATTCCTCAACACCATTAAAGTTCCTAGCACTGGATTGCGTAAGTCGTGGGAAACTGCATGAAAAAATACTCTTAGCGCTTCTTCCGCTTGCTTGCGCTTGGTGATATCTTCAATCATTCCTTCGTAATAAAGCAGTTGTCCCCTGGAATTGCGAACTGCATAGGCATTTTCTGATATCCAAACAATGCTACCATCGCGGCGATAAATTTGCGATTCAAACTCGGATACGCTACCATACTCTTCAATTAAGCGGATAAACTCAGCACGGCGATTTGGGTCAACATACAATTGATGTTTAATGTCAATTAATGTCGTCACTTCTTCTGGTGATGCGTAGCCATAAATACGTGCTAATGCGGGATTTGCGGTAATGTAACGACCATCAACAGTGCTTTGAAAAATTCCCTCAACTGCGTTTTCAAAGATATTTCGATATTTAGCTTCTGTAACGGTTAATTTCTCATTGGCAATCTCAAGTTCTTTCCGAGTGTAAAATTCAGAGCGTTGCAGCCTTTCGTATAAGAATACCCCTAAATCGCAGATGAAACATACCCAAAATATCAACAAAATCATTGTGATGCCGAATATCGGCTTTTTGCTGAATGGTGCCGGTAGTTTCAACCCCAAGACTGTATTCACGACAGAATAATAAACTATAACTCCCAACTGCGATCCTAAATGCAGATACCAACGGATGGGAATCAGCATCGCTTGAGTTAAAAAAGCGATAATCCAAGCTAATTGATCGGGGAGAGCGAAACCTTTGAAAGTAGCGACAAATTGCTCAACTAAAGTGACAGAAAAGGATAAACATAAAAAAAGGCGCCCCGGATAATGACGCGCTATGTTAGTTCTGTGTAAAAATAAACACCCTAATAAACTGAAGAATATACAGGTATTGATAGTTAAAGCCAGATTTTTAATTTCGTGGGGTATCTTTGTGACTTCTTGCAGGTGAAATACCTGTTGCAAGATGTCGCGTAAGATAAATGTAAAGACGCAGAGAATCGCAATCCAGATTCCTAAATGTAACCTTTGCCACAAAAAGCGATCGCGCCAAGCTTTATACTCACCGAAAATTTCATCTTTGGTTGATATTTTTCCCCATATGGCTGTTGTCCAACACCTTTGCACTTTTTTGATGACGGTATTTATTAGTCTGTGACCAATTTCCATAACTTAGGTCAACTTCTTCTTATTGTGAGACGCTAGGCAAACGGGGAATTAAAAATTCAGAAATAAAAATTAATTTTTGGATTTTGCACTCTTAACTATTCCTATAGTGACATTATCAGCGGCTCGTTGTCGGTAAATTTGCCAGAGGTAAGGTAAACCAGAAAGTTAAACCGCGTTTGGGATTACTTTTAACGCCAATTTCACCTTGATGTGCTTTAATAATTTGTCGAGAGATATATAATTTTAAGCCTGTACAAGTTGAAGAACGAGCTTGAGGATCGCGGACAAACAAATCAAACAGGCGATCGCATTCTAACTTATTCATCCCCACACCGTTATCTTGAATTGACAAGCGAATTACCTGATCCTCAACTGTCGCTTTCAAAGTTAAGTGTAATCCCGGCGGATTGTGTAGCCAAGTATATGTTAACAAATTTTGCAAAACTCGTTGTAACTTAGTCGCATCTGCCATAATCAACGGTAAATCCTTAGAAACCAAGTTCTTCAAAGTCACTTTGTTTTCTGACAGCATTGGCTGCAAATCTCTAATCACAACTGGCAGCAGTGTACCAAATTGTACAGGTTCCCGATGCAGGACAATTCCTTGTTCTTCGCTGGAATGAAGTTCTAGTAACGAGTTAATCATTCCTAATTGGCGGTTGTTACCTTGTATCATTCGTTCCACAATTGAACATGGTACTGCAATTTGGGAATTGTGAACTAAGAATTCTCCCAGTAAAGAGTCCCCAGTAAAGAGTCCCCCATTTTTGAGTAAATTTTCTAGCACCATCAAATTACCCATAACTGAAGTTCGCAGATCGTGAGAAACTGTGTGTAGCAGAACATCTTTGACCTGATTGATTTCTTGCAGTTCCTGCATTTTCTGCTGTAACTGAGCAGTACGTTCTTCTACTTGTTGTTCTAAATTGGTGTTAAGTGTTGCCAATTTTTGGTATAGTTGAGCTTGTTGAATGGCGATCGCTAACTGTTCTGACATTTGCTTTAGTAAATCAATTTCCATTTGATGCCAATGGCGAGGGTGAGAGCATTGGTTAGCAATCAACGCTCCAAACAATTCACCATTTAACATAATTGGGACTGCTAAGGTCGCCCGCGTTTGAAATTGTTGATAATGTGCTTTTAATTTGGGAGATACATCGATTTGCTCAATATCCTCCACCACACGCACGCAATTAGTTGTCAGTAGCCTTTTCATTTCTTGGATGACAACTGGATCTTTAATCTTGCAGCCTATAACTGGTGAATACTTTGGATCTACCGATTCTGCGAGAATTCTGCCTTCAAAGTTACCATCATTTAGACCAATAAAAACTCGGTCTGCTTGCAAAAAATGCCGGACTTCGTTTACAGTAGTTTGGAGAATTTGATCTAAATTTAGAGAAGTGCGGATTCTGGCTAAAGTTTGGGTTAACAAGCGATCGCGCTGTGATGTCAATTTTAATTGCCTTTCTGTTCGCTTGCGTTCTGTGATATCATGATTAACGGACAGAATGTAACGCTCACCATTCAAATCGATAATTTCGGCGGAAACCATTGCAAAAGCAAGTTCGCCAGACTTTTTTCTAAATTCAAATTCCAGATTGCGAACCTCTCCTTTAGAATGCAACTCATGCAGTAATTTTTGGCGATCGTTTTGGTTGACCCAAACATTCAACTCAAAAGCATTACGTCCAATCGCTTCTTCTCGCTGATAACCTGAGAGTTTCACAAAACTGTCGTTAACTTCTATGAAGCGTCCATCTTCCACCGTACTGATGGTAATTGCATTTGGACTGCAACGAAAAGCCTTGGAAAACTTTTCGGCAAGATTTTGCAAGTCAATTTCGGCTTGTTTGCGCTCCGTAATATCACGGACAACAGCTAAAACTTCATCTTGTCCGCTGACTACCAACCGTGCTTCATAATTTCGCAGACCTAAAGGCGTTGATAGTTGATATTCTAGAGATTGTAAAGTTTGAGAATCCAAGGTTTTAGCGATGGCATGAAGACTTTGTAAAGCAACATCATCAGGCAATAAATACCGCAAATTGTTACCGATGATGTTCTCTGGGGCAATAGCCAAATTTGCACCATCACCCTTAAAATCGAGATACTCGCCATCTCGACTGATGCGAAACATTAAATCGGGGATAGCATCTAAAATTGCTTTATAACGCGCTTCACTCTCGCGCAATTTTGATTCCACTTGCTTGGTGTCTGTGATATCCATCACCAACCCATCCCAAAGAATATCACCTTCAACTTGTCTTTCAAGACGAGAAGCACCTTGAATCCACTTAATTATACCACTAGGCGTGATGATGCGTCCTTCCCATTGCCAAGGTGTCAAAGTAGAGGCAGAATATCTGACAGACTCTTCAAAAGCGATCGCATCTTGGGGATGAATCAGTTTCTGTAGTATCTGAAAGTCTGCTTGCACAACTTCTGATTCTAGTTCAAATATTTCTCGACAGCCAGAACTCGCATAAAGAACGTACTGCGAACCATCTTGCTGTTGAAGGAATTGAAAAATCATTCCCGGTAAATTTGCCGCAATTTTTTCTAGCAGCGGCAAAGCTTCTTGATGAAAATCTGGTGTACATGGCATTTTCACAGTTTGGTTCACTTTATAGCCCTTTTAGACGCAAGCAGAGGAAAGCACATTAGCCTCTTCTTCAGGGTAATTCTAATAGATGCGATCGCATTCACCCGATTGGATGAATCACTTAGCTTGACAATAATTTTACTTAAATTGTCGTCTCCTGCACAAGAGATCGGTACGGATGACAAAAAAATTCGCGTTGCATCCATTGTGGCATGATCCGTAGAGACGTTCCGCCGGAACGTCTTTACAAACCGTTGGATAATTAGGGTTAATAACTCTATTTACGTGAAATTAAAATAAGTGGCATGATCCGTAGAGACGTTCCGCCGGAACGTCTTTACAAACCGTTGGATAATTAGGGTTAATAACTCTATTTACGTGAAATTAAAATAAGTGGCATGATCCGTAAAGACGTTCCGCCGGAACGTCTTTACAAACCGTTGGATAATTAGGGTTAATAACTCTATTTACGTGAAATTAAAATAAGTGGCATGATCCGTAGAGACGTTCCGCCGGAACGTCTTTACAAACCGTTG
>JAHHIJ010000048.1 GCA_019358985.1 Tolypothrix brevis GSE-NOS-MK-07-07A
TTACGTGAAATTAAAATAAGTGGCATGATCCGTAGAGACGTTCCGCCGGAACGTCTTTACAAACCGTTGGATAATTAGGGTTAATAACTCTATTTACGTGAAATTAAAATAAGTGGCATGATCCGTAGAGACGTTCCGCCGGAACGTCTTTACAAACCGTTGGATAATTAGGGTTAATAACTCTATTTACGTGAAATTAAAATAAGTGGCATGATCCGTAGAGACGTTCCGCCGGAACGTCTTTACAAACCGTTGGATAATTAGGGTTAATAACTCTATTTACGTGAAATTAAAATAATTTGTGATGAATAAAGCAAGTTTTATTAAGTTGAAATAAACGACTAAAGTCGTTACCACGAATTAATCTTTAGTTAGTTCATATTGGACGTTGACGCTATTTTGAATGCGATTTATAAGATAATCTATAAACACAATGATGGCATAAGCTGTAGTTTCATCATCCAAAGATTCAGTATGAATTCGAGAATTTCTAATACCCTGCCATATTCCCTCTAAAATTTTCTCAAATCCCATTTGTTCATACACTTCGCCAACAGTATTCATGCTATTGACTTGAATCAGTGGTTTCGGCATCTCAAACACTTCATTGATGCTGTCAAAATTAGCTGTGATTTCGGAGGTGTCTAAATCAGCTTTAAACCTAACGCACTCTTGCAATTGAAATGTAGCTGCAAGTATTGCATCTCTATAAAGTCCGCATTCGTATTTTTGTTTTATAACTTGATAAAGAAAGGGAGAAATTATTTGCTCAAGTTTCATACTTCATTCCTCCTTGAGTACGGAGGAGTTAGATAATTTATTAGGCGTAAAAAGTTAGATAATGCAAAGAAAGAATATTTGAGATGATAGACAATTAAAGTATAAAAATGTTCTAATAAAAAGATAATGCTTTTAAAGAATTAATGTGTATACCTAATATGTCAGTTTGAGAATTGACACATTGGGTTTCGAGTTAATACCAAGTTGCGTTCTATTGTGCTGTTAATAGGCATTTCCAAAAAAGACATAAAGAAATAGCATTGCTACGTCTCTACAAGGGTTTCCGACAACGCATAATTAATTTATGGAGATGTCTAAATGATAAGCAATTTAGTTAAAAGAATGTAGAGACGTAGCACTGCTACGTCTCTAAGGGTTCTGGATAACGCACAATTAAATTCGGTCGATGTCTAGTATGCAAAGCAAAATATTTTTATATTAGACATAGGAGTGAAAATTAATTATGCGTTGTCTATAACCTTTGTAGAGACGCGAAATTTAGCGTCTCTACATTGTTTTTCACATCGGTTTTATATTGAACCCCTTTGGGCAGCATCTGGTGACAGGAGAAGACACTAAGGACGGTAAAGAAATTATTTGTGCCTGTTGAATATTTTCTTTTTTTCTTAGTGTCTTAATGGTTGATGAAATCTTTATAAATTATAACTTACCTGCGAAAACTTTTTCCGCTGGTCCTGTCATATAAAGCCGCTGGTCATCTGCCCATTCAATTAGCAAAAGTCCACCGGGAAGTTCTACAGTAGCAATGCGATCGCATTTTCCGGTCAAAACTCCAGCCACCAACGTTGCACAAGCACCCGTTCCACAGGCTAAAGTGATACCCGCACCTCTTTCCCAAACTCGCATTTTCACGTAGTCACGGCGCACTACTTCCACAAATTCGGTATTTATTCGTTGGGGAAAAGCTGAGTGATGCTCAAACTGAGAACCTATTATTTCTAAAGGAATTGCGGCTACATCTTCCACAAAGGTGATGCAGTGCGGATTTCCCGTACTTACACAAGTGACATCCCAAGATTTACCCGCTACCTCTAAGGTATGATTAATTACCTTTTCGTCAGCCTTAGCTAAGGTTGTAGGAATTTCTCCAGCGAGTAACCTGGGAAAACCCATATCTACTTTAACTTGACCATCGGGCATCAGTTGGGGTGTAATCACGCCAGCAAGGGTATGAATTTGGTATTTATCTTTATTTCGAGATTCACCCTCTAAATCAGCTACAAAGCCCGCAAAACAGCGAATCCCGTTACCGCACATTTCCGGTTCCGAACCATCGGAGTTAAAAATCCGCATCGTGTAATCAGTATTATTTTCACCGGGCAAGGCAAAAATTACACCATCAGCACCGATACCAAAGTGGCGATCGCATAACTTGATTGCTTCCTCTGGAGTGATGACTGGGGTTGATGACGAGCGGTTGTCAATCAAAATAAAGTCATTGCCCAAACCGTGGTACTTAGTAAATTCGATTGCCATTTCTCCAAGGATGAATTATCAAGGATTAGTTACTCTTTATTTTGCCTTATAGGTTCATCTTTACAAAAAATGATTACTGACTTTGACACCTCATTACCTAGTATTAAACAAGTTCAAAACCTGATTAAACAAACGACACCAGTAGAATTCAAGCTGCTGACTGGTGACGTGTTGACGGGGAGAGTTTTATGGCAAGATGCATACTGTATCTGTATTGCGGATGAAAATACCCAGCAGACAACAATTTGGAAACAAGCGATCGCCTATATTAAGCCCAAGAGTTAGTATAGGCATCATTTTTGATTTTTGAGCAAAACTACGAGACAATACGGAGGGTTATATCTATCTAACAATTTCTGGAGAAAGATCAATGACTATTTCAATGTATCAAGCTTCAGTACCAGTGTGTATTCGCTCACTGAATAACCTTGTAAATATCCTTGAAAAAGGTGCTACATATACAGAAACCAAAAAGATAGATCCTTCTGTGTTGGTCAATACTCGTCTATTTCCAGATATGTTTCCATTGTCAAGACAAGTACAAATTGCCTCTGACATAGCAAGGAGAGGTGCCGCACGATTAGCAGGCACAGAAGCACCCAACTTTGAGGACAATGAAACTACATTGCCCGAACTTATTGAGCGCGTTCAGAAAACTATCTCTTATTTAGAAACACTTAAACCCGAAGAAATTGATGGTTCGGAAGAGAAAACTGTTACCCTTCAGGTGGGTGATAACACCCTATCTTTTCAAGGAATGCCATTTCTGCTATATTTTGTTTTGCCAAACGTTTATTTCCATGTCACAACAACTTATGACATTCTCAGACATTGCGGTGTAGAACTTGGCAAAATAGACTTTTTAGGTAAGCCTTAACATTCGGTAATATAGGAGGCGATCGCACTACCCAGACGCTTTCGGTGTTAGGGAAGCGATCGCTCTAGTTGGACTTTATTTCCCAAGTTTTCAATAAAGTATTGTGCTGTTCTTTGAGAACGGTTAATGAGTATTTTTGCCATTGCAATTTATATTTACTGTATACTAACGCTTGACGATAGTAACGCATAACGATAGGATTGTGATTGTTAGTTTTAAATCTGAAGAAACAAAGCTTATTTTTGAAGGCTTTAAATCTTCTCAGTATCCGTCTGAGATCCAAAAAACTGCTTTACGGAAACTGCTCATCCTTGACGCTGCAACATCGATTAACGATTTGCGCGTTCCACCTGGTAATCGTTTAGAAAAGCTAGTTGGCGATAGAATCGGACAATACAGTATTCGTATTAACGATCAATGGCGAATTTGCTTTGTTTGGACAGACGAGAATAATACATCGGATGTTGAAATAGTCGATTACCACTGACACATGGAAATAATTATGGACAACAACCGTCTGCCAAATATACATCCTGGTGAAATCCTGCAAATAGAATTTTTAGAACTGCTAAATATTACCCCCTATCGCTTGAGCAAAGATATAGGTGTAGCTCAAACGCGAATTAGTGAGATTTTATCTGGGAAACGCAGCATTACAGCAGATACAGCTTTGCGTTTATCTCACTATTTTGGTAACAGCGCTCAGTTTTGGTTGAATTTACAAACGCAATACGATATCCGCCAAGCTCTTGAAGAAAATGCAGAAGTATATAATCAAATAACTAGACTGCCGTTTAACCATGTAGCCTGAATTTCTCATTAGAGACTCGCTTGTTAATAATAGACATCTCGATAAAAGTCCTAGAGACGTAGCAATGCTAGGTCTTTACAATGGTTTCGGGCAACGCATAATTAATTAGTACGACAGTTTGAGAATCCTCACAGACTAATCCACTCTCCCTTGGGTCTGAAGTTTCATTGTGATCTTACAGGCATTCTGAAATAGATATGCGATCCATTTCTGATTTTGTAACGATGTGGGGGATTTGACAGAGCGCGTTTTTGAATCCAGGGGGATATATTGACTTAACATCGCGATGTTTTGCCTTAACATCACGATGTTTTGGCATTACAGACCGATATTATAGCGCTTCTCGTTTGAATCAAGTAAAGATTTATCTGCGTTCATCTGCGTTCATCTGCGGTTCCTTAATTCTTTGATGTATTGCACCCAACTGATAACCGCTATATACCAATGCAGATGACAGATAAAACTATTTAAGGGCTTCGGTTTCACCGGCTTTGACAACTGGAATGGACAGCGGTACTGGTTTAAAAGGCGCCAGCAACTGTTGTAGTTGATTTAAATTCGCCAAGCTACCACACAAAAGCACTTGGTCATTAGTTCGCAAGTCCATATTGACATCAGGAAAGCGGATAAATTTACCATCTCGGCGTATTGCTTGGACTTGTACGCCATATTCGCGGCGAATATCCAGATTAACCAAAGTTTTAGCAAGAAATGGAGAATCTGCGTTGACACTCATCCACTGACAAGCGCTATTTTCTCCGGGGATAGCTGCTTTACCTTTAGCAAATTCATCCAAAGCGGCGAATTCTTCATCTGCACCAACTACCAACAAGCGATCGCCTTCTGCCAATATTGTATCAGTTGGCGGATAATCTATTTCTTCACCGTTGACGCGGCGAATTGTCATCAAACTCACTCCTGTTAAATAGCGCATATCCGCTTCTTCTAAAGTCATACCGACCAAGGGCGAAGCTGATGGTAAACTATACCAGCGGCGATTTAAATCTTGAGTTGCTTGCTGTAAATCCCGCTTGACTTCAGATGCTGATTGTTCTGGTCGCAAATCCAAGTAATGACGTTCGCGAATTTCCTGCATTTGTCGCTGTACCACAGTTAGCGACATTAAACCTGTTAATAAATAAGTTGCCATTTCCAAACTTGCTTCAAACTCTGGTTGGACAACTTCTCTGGCTCCCAGTTGGTAAAGCACCTCAATATCTTTATCTTTGGTAGCGCGAACAACCAAATCTAATTCTGGGGATAATTCCAAAGCGCGTTTTAAACAAAGACGAGTACTCATCGGATCAGGAAGTGCGATCGCCATAGATGAAGCATTGTTAACTCCTGCCGTTTCTAAAACATGGAGGCTCACGCAATTACCATACACATAAGGCACACCCGCCTCCCGCAACTGCTGAATTCTACTTTCTGATTGGTCTATCACCACCATCGGCAAATCATGTTGCTGCAACAACTTTACCAAATTTCTGCCCACGCGCCCATAACCGCAGATGATCACATGCTCTTTTATTGGTAGCTCTTCTGATACATCCAGCGGTTGACCTTCTCCGTCTAAATATGGTTTCAGCCAAGGCATTGATTCGGCAAAGGTGAATAAAAACGGTACTAATCGCAGCACAAAAGGCGTAATTATTAATGTTACCGCTGTCGTTCCCAAAGTCAGTAAATATATCCTTTGCGATACCAACCCCAGCCCTCGTCCTTCACTAGCCAGCACAAAGGAAAATTCCCCTATTTGCGCCAGTCCTAACCCAACAATTAACGCGGTTTTCAGCGGGTAGCGGAACAGCATAACTATGGGTGTAATAATCAAAAACTTACCGACAAATACCAGCGCTACCAGCCCCAAAATCAATTCTAGGTTGTTCCACAAAAATACCGGGTCAATTAACATCCCAATTGAAGCAAAGAACAAACTAGCAAAGATATCCCGCAGCGGTTCTACATAAGTTAAAGTTTGATCGGCGTATTCTACCTCCGAAATCATCAAGCCGGCGACAAACGCCCCCATTTCAATGGAAAGCCCCATATACTCGGTCAGCAGGGCAATACCTAAACACAGCGCTACTACCCCTAATAAAAATAGCTCTCGGCTTTCGGTACGGGCAAGCAGTCGCAACAAAGGCGGTATTAACCAAATTCCTGCGGCGATCGCACCAGCAGCAAATAAGCTAATCTGCGCTAATGCTGTTAATACTGCTATACCAATGGTTTCTGGTGGTTGATCGAGAGCCGGTAAAACTGCTATCATTAGTCCCAGTGCCAAGTCTTGGACTACCAAAATACCCAGCATCACTTGTCCGTGGGGTGTTTCCGTTTCGTTGCGCTCCATCAAGCATTTCAGGACAACTGCGGTAGAAGATAAAGAGAGAATTGCTCCCAAAAAGACACCTTTAGCAGGTAAGACTCCCCAAGCTCCTGTGACGCCACATACCAAAACCGTGACGAGAATTGTCAGGGTAATTTGCGCGGCACCTCCTCCAAGAGCGATCGCTCGCACTTTTTTCAGTTCCGCTAAGGAAAACTCCACCCCCAAAGCAAATAACAAAAAGGCGACACCGAACTGTGCGAGAGTTTCTACTTGAATAACTTCTTTTATTAGTCCCAGTCCGGTTGGTCCGACGATTATGCCGCCGATGAGATACCCTAATAATACGGGTTGTCCCAACAGCGCTGCCAATAGTCCTCCACACGCAGCGACGCCGAAAACTGACACTAAGTCAACTATTAATCTAAAATCTTCTTGCACTTTTTACAATAACTATTAAGAGTCATTAATTCAGCATACAAAGTTTTACAAAATTTAAGGAAAGGGGCGGTCTTCTAGAGCGCCCCTACTGGGTTATCAAAAATTTGGGTTGAAAACCCCGTCCTTGTAGGACGGCTTTCTGGTAGAATAGGGTTTGTGGAAGGGTAATCAACCACAATAAAAACCCTGTTGCTACCTAACACGTAGACGCTGCACCTTCTCCCAAGGGGAGACGCTAACGCGAAGACAATTGAATCTAGGGGGTTCTACTTCGTAGTTCTAGTATTTGCCTGGAAGTAGGTAAAAGATTTACAGGTACTAGACGCTCAGTATTTCAAACAAGCAAATTTTGGACGGCAGTTGCTTCAAGTCGGGAAACCCGCCCAACGCACTGCCTCAGCAATCCAACTATGGTTGGGCAGACCAAAAGTCAACGCTTGGGGAGAGAACCACCTCTGGCTTAGATACCGCAAGGGGTCTAAGTTAAGTGGACTCGTTGAACCAAGAATCCTCATACCGCGATAGTTGAGGAGTGTCAAGCTAAATTGCTAATAGCTTCCGCAAACTGCTTGGAAACAAAAGGCAAAATTTCCCGGCTTTTTGCGTGTGCTTTGCCTTCTGTAAATACTACTAAAAGATAGGGACGCAAATCTTGTAACTCGATGTAAGCTGCATCATGACGAACTTGACTTGTCCAACCGGCTTTTGACCAAATTTGTGCGTTTTGCGGAAGTCCACCACCTAAAAAGCCTGTAATTTGGTCTTCTTCAACGTCTGTTGGTAAATCGTCGGGATTGAGACTGCGTTTGAGTAAAGCCATCATTGCTTGCGATCGCCCACTAGACACTGCCACCCCACCAACGATACTATGCAATAATCTAGCAGTGGCGTTTGTTGTTAACATGTTACGATTCTCCAGCATTTGCCCATAAAATGCCCGTTCCCTTCCATAAGGACCATCACCCCACGTTTTTTGACAAAGGTTAATTGTCTCTAATTCTTCCCATCCCAAAGACTTGAGATAACGGTTCACGATATTGCGTTGATGCTTCCAAGTTTCAAATGGTCCTGCCGATAATTCGGGACCAGAAGTGGTTCCACTCAGCATATCTATAACCAAGCTGGTACCATCATTGCTAGAATCAACAATCATATCTCGCGTGGCTCTTTCCAATTCCTTGGAAGTCTGAAGCATCTGCTTTTCCAGCCATTCGTTTACCGCTACCATGTAAAACAGCTTGACGACACTTGCAGGATAAATTCGCTCAACACCGCGATAATTAAAACCACGTACCGAATGGGACCAAAAAGCATTGGGAGTTAAAGCCCCACCAGTATTTACAAGTACCGGCGGATCGTAGACAATCCAAGTTAGAGCAATTTGGTTACGAGCTAAAGTGGGAAATTCTGCCCAAGTTGCTTCTAAAATGCCTAAGCCGAGATTTTCTAGTTGTTCGTCTTGATGAAAAAAAATCATTGTTCTTGAAGAATGTCCTTTAATCTAAAATCTGACGAGTATCAGTGTCTTGCTGACCTAAACTTATATGATTCTCCTGAATGTACGCGCTTGGCAACTCAAGCCGCAGTTGGGCGACATTTGCGGATAACATCAAATGATAATGATGTAGAGACGCGATTAATCGCGTCTGATGTAGAGACGCGATTAATCGCGTCTTTACAAGTTTGTTTGTGTGAGGATGATTATCCAGGATGGGTATCGCCAACAGACTTGAGTTTATTACAATCTGCTACTGTACTTTATGAAGCTAGTGCATTTTCTCAATCTCAGATCAAAAAACTGCTCGCTGAGGTAATTGTTTTTACCCAAAAAGCGATGCAACAAGCAAATTATTACCTCTGGGGTGGTACTGTAGCCCCAAATTATGATTGTTCAGGGTTGATGCAAGCAGCGTTCGCTTCGGTGGGTATTTGGATACCTAGAGACGCTTATCAGCAAGAAGAATTTACTCAGCAAATTAGTACAGCAGAACTAGAGGCGGGGGATTTGGTATTTTTTGGCACTCCCCAAAAAGCAACTCATGTCGGACTTTATTTGGCTGATGGTTATTACATCCACAGTTCCGGCAAAGATAAGGGACGAAATGGTATTGCAATTGACTGTTTGACGGAACAGGGAGATGCGGTTACTCAGTCATATTATCAGCAGCTGCGAGGTGCTGGTAGGGTTGTGAAGAGTTACGAACCGCAAAGACGCTAAGGACGCTAAAGAATATGAGGGGTGGGTTGATTTCGCAAAGGATAACTGAACAAAATGGGGCAATGTCAGCGGTTGTTCCTGATGTTTCGGTTGTGGTGCCCATATATAACGAGGTTGAAAGTATACCGCATTTGCTCGATGCGATCGCTTCCACTTTAATCGCAAGTGAGTTAAATTATGAAATAATTTGTGTGGATGACGGTTCTACTGATGGAAGTGCAGAGTTTCTGAGAAAAGAAGCGCAAATACGCAGCGATTTAAAAGCAGTTATTCTGCGACGCAATTATGGTCAAACGGCAGCAATGTCAGCCGGATTTAATCATGCTTTAGGTAAAGCAATAGTCACTTTAGATGCAGATTTGCAAAATGACCCAGTAGATATACCGTTGCTGCTGGCAAAGTTAGAAGAAGGTTACGATTTGGTCAGCGGTTGGCGGAAAAACCGTCAAGATGGTGCTTTGAAGCGATTACTTCCTTCCAAAATTGCTAACTGGTTAATTAGACGAACTACTAGCGTGAATATTCATGATTATGGTTGTTCGTTGAAGGCTTATCGCTCCGAATTGGTCGCAGATATGAACCTTTATGGCGAACTGCACCGATTTTTACCAGCTTTGGCGTACATTGAAGGAGCAAGAATTACCGAAATTCCGGTACGTCATCACGCCCGTCGCTTTGGTCAGAGTAAGTACGGATTATCGCGTACTTTCCGGGTGTTGATGGATTTGTTAACCATTTTGTTTATGAAAAAATTCCTCACTCGTCCGATGCACGTTTTCGGGCTGTGGGGCTTGATTTCTATGCTTTCCGGTGGTGCGATCGCTATTTACTTGACTTTTGTCAAATTAGCTTTTCATGAAGATATAGGCGATCGCCCTTTGTTAGTTTTGGCGGTTCTCTTATTATTAACCGGGGTACAGCTTTTTTGCTTCGGTCTTTTGGCGGAGTTGCTAATGCGTACTTACCACGAATCCCAAGGACGCCCAATTTACCGCGTGCGTGAAGTGATAACAAAAAAATAGAATCTGTAGGGGAACCACCCAGGTGCGGGGGAACCCCCCACACCTGACCTACCTTGACTTATCAGGAAAACTAACGGGAGCAAACCAGTCTCAAATATTGGTGTTTTGGGCAAGCAAAGAGGATCGAAGTGAAGACTGAAAGTGAGGCTAGAGATTCATAGCGATCGCTTCAACATCTTCTAGAGAAAGGGACAAAGCATCAGCTACTTGTTCTCGATTTAATCCCATACTAAGTAGTCGAGGTATTGCTTGTTGTAGACGTTGTTGTGCGGCTTCGGCTTGTTGTTGTGCGGCTTGCGATCGCGCCATTAATTCTCCAAATGTCATAAAAGGCTGACCATCTGGATATGAAAGTTGCCAGTGTTCACCGGAGACATCAAAACCAATTTGCAGCTGTGGACTCACCCATTTTTGACCAAAATCTACCCAGTCTAAACTATACTCACCCCGTAACCAAACTTGTAGTTCATTATTTGCTGGGTTATATATATAGTATTCCTCGACACCGTATTGACTGTAGAACAGCAACTTACGATCCATTTCTACTGATGTGTTGACTGGTGAGAGAATTTCAAATACTACTTGGGGCGGTTGATTTCCTTCTTCCCACTGCTTATAAGAAGATCGACGACCTTTAGGACGATTAAGGGCAACCATCACATCGGGTGCATATTTAATCTTGTTGTTGTCTCTAATGGGATACCAGAACAAATCACCAGCGATGAAAACATTGGGATTATCTGCAAATAGAATATCTAAATTACCTTTGATCAGGACGATAATTTCAAAGTGTTCTGTATTATTTGCCACAGGCTGACCATCAGATTCAGGATATAAAATCTCCGAAGGTGCAGAAGATTCAATTTGGGAAACCATCGCTGTTACCTCCACTCGTATTTCTATTTTAAGCGATACCTAACGGTAAGCTTTCCTTCGCATCCTCATTTTTTTACTTTACAGCATTTTTTAGGTAAAACGAAATTTATGAGCATTGACTCTGCGTTACTCTGCGCTTACCTCAGCGTCACGAGTGCGTTTAAATTCCAACCCTCAATTCGCCACGATATTCTGTCCTTAGCACCTTCACATTCTATTTAATCTCGGAAAAACAAAAAGTGTCACCCAAAATGTAAATATGGGCAAACAAATCAAATGAACTAATAAAACCGATGTCGCTACTCCGATAACTTGCCATTGAACTCCTATTAGTAACGCAGCGGCAAATATCCCAGTAAAGATGATATTCCACCGGAAATCTAAATTAGGTTTACCAATAGCTACTAACAACTGAGATGCTGCATCTGCAAAAGGTCGAGAAATTGCCGATAAACAAATCATAATTAAAACTGGAATCGCAGGTACCCACTTTTGCCCAAAAACAATTGGCACATAAAAAGGAGCCAAGCTAGCTTGTAATAAGACAAAGGGAATAATAATATAGCTAATAGTTTTGAGGCTGCTAAAGTAGCGTTTTTTAAACTCAAACCAATCGGAGCGCGCTGCACATAAATGAGGTAAAATTGCTGAACTAACGGCGTTGATAATACTTAAGCTAATGCCTAAACCAGCATTAAAGCCAAAGAAGTATATACCCAGTTCTTTAATGCCGATAAAGCGCCCAACTATGAGATAATCTAAGTTATTTCGGAGAGTTTTGAGTAAACCAACACCGAGCAAGTTTTTACCAAAGCTGAAAATTTCTCCCCAGTGCTTAGTGGTGAATTTAGAGTGCGATCGCCAATCATGAAAATAATAGTATATGATTAACTCTAGCGGCGCGACTAAAAAGGCTGGCAACACAAAAGACCACACACCCATCCCCGCAACCGCTAATATAGCAGAAAATATACTTGCAAACGAGTTTTGCAAGCTGTCAGTCACAGCGATAATTTTTAAGCGATTTTCTCTTTGAATTAAAGTCTTTTGAATAGCCGAGATGGGCCAAATTAAATAAACAAGTCCTGATACAATAATTGGCAAAAGAATTTGATTATTTTTATAGAACCAAGAAATAGGAAAAGCGGCAATACTCTGGATGAAAAATAAACTGATAAAAATTATCCAGTTTAACCAGTATGCAGAATTACATAAAACCTCTAATTCTTTTTCTTCAGCTTGAATAATTTTTGCACCAATACCGACATTGGTAAACGTCAAGGTAAACTCGCGAACTGTCATCACAATTGCTCCCAAACCGTAGTCGTAAGGAGTCAAAAAACGAGCGATGATGACTACCAATCCTAAACGCAAGACTCTGTAGACAATTTCTGTTATACCTAACCAGCTAAGATTGCGAAGAAACTGGCTAGATAGTTTTTCTTGGAATCGATTAATTAATTGCTCAAGAAAATTTGGTTTCTGTAGATGCCGCTTATTAATAAATGTCATATTCTAATACATAAAAGCAGAGGGTATTATTATTTCGTAGTGAGCGCTACCCTGGGGGAAAGCTCCGCTAACAGCGCTCAAGCAAAAACTTTTAAGGGCTGAAGCCCTTACTACAATGTTAATGTTCAACGGTATTAGCAACCGTCCCTAAAATAGAAACACGAGAAGATTTTAATTCTTCTAATGCTTGTTTCAAAGTAGGACGAAGTGCTTTACCTAATCCGGTAACTAACACAATTCCATCTACTTGCGAAAGTAAAACATTGGTATCGAGACGACCTAAAAGATGTGGAGTATCATACACAACTAAGTCGTAATTTGTTTGTGATCTATCGATGAAAGTCTGCATTCTTAATGAAGACAAAAGCTTTGTGGGATTTGCAGGTATTTTCCCAGCAGTCAAGATAAACAAATTATCATCTGAAGGTGATTGCTGAATTACTTTGCTGATATCTATACCTTCAGAAAGTACTTCACTAAATCCCTGATTATTTAATAAACCGAATCTCAGATGTATTTGCGGATGGCGTAAATCTCCATCTACTAATAGTACTCGCGCTCCAGCTTCTGCCGCCATCTGTGCTAAATATGATGCTACCGTGGTTTTACCTTCGCCAGATGTCGCAGAAGTGATAGCAATTGAGCGAGTAGAAGCCTCCAATTTATAAGATTGAACTTTCGTATAAAATGAGCAAAATGCTTCTACAAACTGAGCCGATCTCTGTTGTACAGATTTAGTATGATTATCTAATTCGCGTTCCGGATTGTGTTTTTTAGTTAACTGAACTACATCACCTGCACGCGCCAATTTTTTCAATTCTTTATGGAAAGGAATTACCCCCAATAAAGGCAATTGAGTTGTCTGTTTTATCTCGTCACCATCGTGATAGACATTTTCTAAATTATCGAGAACGAAAGCAACTAAAATGCCTAAAAGGATACCTGCAACTCCTCCCAAAAGTATGTTACTTGCACCGCTAGGTGAAACGGGCATTAATTGACCGGTTTTGTTACGCGGTAATGTGGGAGGCATAATTAGTTCCCAAGGAACTTCTTGTTGTGCAGCATCTACGCGCAATGCTTCTTGGCGATTTAAAAGCTGATTCAACGTATCAGTAGCTGCTTGCAATTCTCGTTGCATATTAGCGTACTGACGTGAAAGTACTGGATATTCAAGAAGTTGTTGATTTAGTTGAACTTGAGCTGCATTAGTCGCTTCCAAACTGGCTTCAAGTGACTTAACTTGGTTAGTATTATTAGCCAATTGTTGGATAAGTTCGCGGCGAATAGAATTTTGGAAACCGCCTATTTTGGATGGATCTAATTTGACATCGGGTGCGTTATTTCCTAATGTTAATTCTGCTTCTTTATTCAATAAAGGTATCAACTTATCTCGTTGGTCGCGCAAAAGCCTGATTGTCGGACTTTCATCTTTAAAACGAACTGATTCAATAGCAATCTTGGCTTCTATGTCGCGGATGCGAGTAAGTATCTGTTGATATTGAGGTGATTCACTCAAAGCTGAAGCTGCGATCGCTTCATTTTGTGGCATTCCCAACTGACCTTGTAATGAAACAAATAATGACTTTGCCTCAGCCAATTTGTTCTCAGTTTCTAACTTTGTTGCTTGCAGTTCATCACGTCTTTTTAACAGTTGTTCCCCTTGTAATTGCGGGTTAAACAAGTCATGCTGCTGTTGAAAAAATTGTAAGTGACCTTGCAACGCATTTACCCGACGTCGCAATTTTGGTACCTGTTCATCAACAAATTTGATTCCCTGACCTAAATTAGTTTGCTGTTGTTCTTGACTGTACTTTCGATAAGCTTGCGATACGCGATCCAAGACAATCTGAATTTTTTGCGGATCGGAGTCACGATAACGAACCTCAATAATTCGAGATTCATCTTTGCCTTTTGCCATCCGGTTAACATAGAGCGTACCTTCTCGTCCGCTAGCTAGTTTACCAGATACATCATTGCCAACCAAGCGATCGTAGCCAATCTCTGGATATTGTTTTTGGAGTTCTTGAATTACCGGATTTATCACCTTCGGACTTTTCAAAACCTCCACCAAAGCCTGATAATCCAAAGCAGTAGTATTTTGTCTGCTGATTTCGTTGACATTCTGCTGCAACGTTTGCGAAAGCAAAATCAGTAACTCATTATCGGAACTTTTTAAAGGTTCAACTAATAGTTGAAACTTCCCTTCATATTTGGGAATACGAGTTGCACTCCAGCCAATTGTTCCTGTTGTAACGATAACTGCCACACTAGCAATTACAGCTACCCTGCGGCGTAAAACTGTAACAATTTGACTCAAACCTTGATTGTTTTCATTGCCTTCAGGTTTTTTCCAAAACCCATAAGATTCTCTTGACAATGAATTTGAATTTTTTAGTTCCGGCAAATCTTCTTCCTTAATTGGCATCTGCGTTCCCATGCAAAACTGTTGAAGATATCAATTTGATAATTCTCTAGACGCAAAACTTAATTTTTTTTTCCAACCGAGGTAGGCAGATAATTTGAATAGCTACCAATAGCTAGTGTTGCGATCGCCAAAACCTAGATTGCATTGTTGACAAAAAAAAGCGAACAGTCAACATAAAGTTATATTGTAGACCCTGTATCTTGGATTAATTATGTCTCAAGAAATTGATTTTGGAGAATGAGAGACATTATCTTACCAAATTTTTCTAAAGTCTAGATACCCTCAACATATCCTGTTAACACAATAATGTACTACGCTTCATCAAAATCTTCATCAAAAAATATTCTTCATGAAGATTAAGTAAAGTTAATCCTAAAATTCTTTTTTCAAGTTAAATTTGGGGACAGAGCCGCATCAAATCTTAACCAGGATAGTATTTTTTCAATTCTACCGCTCTTCAAATCGCCAACTGTGCTAGTAATTACAGGTTAATGCATTGCCAGTTTATAGCTGACTAGGAATTTTTATAAATGAGAAAGTTCCGGATTAGCTATTGATAACATCTGCGTGCTGACTTGTTCATTAAATAACTTTATCAGCAGTTTTGGCTAGGCTACTCATACTATTAAAAGGCACCTATTTCGTTTCAATAACTTCCTTTTGATAGCAGTACTAAAGTGGAAAAATAGAGTTGTAATGATTAGATTTACAAAGCTAGTTGAAAAGGCATTTGTTGTATTTTCTCTTTTTCTTTCAACAGCTGCTTTGATACCCGTGCTATTAGAAAGTCCAGATGGTAGTATTGCACAAGATCCTTATAGTCCCTTACTTTTTATGGGGATTTATATGGTAACTTTGCTTTTGCTTGTGACACGACGAAAGAGTTTTTTGCTGGTTGCACAAAAGGACTTTTTAATTTGGGTACTGGTAGGAATTGCATTAGCATCAGCAATTTGGACTGTAGCACCAGATATTACGTTACGCCGCAGTTTATTGTTGTTAGGAACAACTCTATTTGGCATATACTTAGCTATGCGCTACAGCTTGCGAGAGCAACTACAGTTATTAAGCTGGGCGCTAAGT
Organism: Tolypothrix brevis GSE-NOS-MK-07-07A; assembly: GCA_019358985.1. Classification (GTDB taxonomy): domain Bacteria; phylum Cyanobacteriota; class Cyanobacteriia; order Cyanobacteriales; family Nostocaceae; genus Hassallia; species Hassallia brevis. Next base: position 15,875 of record JAHHIJ010000048.1, read on the forward strand.
TTGGTAATTTTACTTAGTATTGTGTTTGCCATAGGATTGCCATCTTACGGTTTGATGAGCATTCAAGAAGGAGGCGTTCATGCAGGTGCTTGGCGGGGTATAATCTCGCACAAAAACCTCTTGGGACGGTTGATGGTTTTAAGCAGTATGGTGTTTTTATTCGTAGCAATTTCTGATTCTATTGCTAACAGTAAATACCGTTGGCTTCCGTGGATTGGCTATGTTCTTTCCATTGTTTTAATAGTCCGTTCAACATCCAAAACTGCCATAGTTGTGTTTGTGGTACTGATGATAATTATGCCGTTGTATAGAACTTTGCGACGTAATTATAACCAACTAATACCCATAGCGATCGCACTCATTCTTGTAGTAGGAAGTGCAACTATTTTATTTGTCGATAACTTACCCTTAATCACCAGCGCATTAGGGAGAGATTTGACATTAACAGGACGGACAGAGTTATGGAGTGTGATGCTTGAACTCATTCAAGAACGTCCTTTATTAGGCTACGGATTTAATGGCTTTTGGAGAGACTGGGATAGCGATGTCACTGCCTATCTTTGGCGTACACTTAAATGGGAATGTCCCTACGGTCATAACGGCTTCATGGATTTATTAGCCGAATTAGGTATATCCGGATTAGCTGTATTTTTCTTGAGCTTAACAACAGCTTATATCCAAGGAGTGCGTTGGTTAAGAATTACCAAAAATGTAGAAGGACTATGGACATTAATGTATCTAAGTTTCTTGGTAATTTATAACATCAGCGAAAGTACTTTATTAGCTACTAACAGCATCTTTTGGATTCTATATGTATCCACAATTTTTTCAATGGCTATAGAGTCAGAACAAGCTCAGATTTACAGCTATGCGTCTGCAATGACACAAGAAAAAGAGCCAAACTTTAGATAAGGAAAAAGAATGCTAATTTCAGTATGTATAGCAAGTTATAAACGTCCTGAAGGATTAAACCGCTTGCTAGCTGGTTTAAATCAGCTAACTTTTAACAAGTGCGAAACTCCAGAAATAGAAGTAATTATTGTTGATAACGATGTCACTGGTTCTGCGAGTAAAGTTTGCACAAGTCACCTGCTTAATTTTCAATGGAAAATGAAATATTTCATTGAACCGCAGCGGGGTATTTCCTATGCGAGAAATAAAGCGATCGCCTGCGTTAACAAAAATGCCAACTTCATCGCTTTCATCGATGATGACGAAGTTCCTCAACCATCTTGGTTAGATGAACTTTTATCAGTTCAGCAAACACATAATGCAGACGTAGTAACCGGACCAGTATTACCATACTTTATCAAATCAGACGTACCTAAATGGGTTATCCAAGGTAAATTTTTTGAGCCACAACGTCACCCCACAGGACATTCACTCAAAGTAGCATTTACTAACAACGTCCTAATTCGCTCGTCAATTTTACACAACATAGATAAAATTTTTGATGAGCGTTTTGCACTCTCCGGTGGCGAAGATTCCAATTTTTTTATGCGCCTCTACCGTGCAGGATATAAACTAATATGGGCAGATCAAGCCCTAGTTTACGAATGGATACCCGAAAGCCGTACTAACATCAAATGGATACTTCAACGCGGTTATTTAGGTTGGAGCAGACACAGCTTTTGTGAGCGGGAACTTTACCCTTCAATCATCCTACTCACCATCCGCATCACCAAAGGAATCGCACTAATTGCTCAAGGATTATGCTTCATCCTCCCCTCTCTTTTCTTCGGACAGCATCAATTTATTAAAGCATTATTACGTATTTACAAAGGTGTAGGAACCCTCGCAGGTATCGCCGGAATGCACTACGAAGCTTACAAAATAACTCAAGGAATATAACCCTTCAAAATAGATTCCCTCCCCCTCATTCTCTGCGCCTCTGCGGTTCGTTAAACAGTTGCATCTCAACTCATCTCCCGTAATTGTGAGAAACCAACTCTTCAACACACCTCACAAATTAAAGACTTACACGTAGTAAGCGTTGAAACGCTTATTTAAGCACGAAGAGTGCTTACTACCTAAAAACTCCCAACTTTCCCAATGAAAATATTATACTTAACAACCGTCCTTCCTAGTAAAAAAACAACAGGCGGTGAAATTGCATCACAGTCATTTATTGATGCTCTTCAACATGATGGACATGAAGTCTTAGTCTTAGGATATCAACGCCCAGGTAGTATTTCCAAAGCAAAAACAAATGAAATACCCATCGCCGAAAGACACATAGAAACAGAAAAATCCCGATTTTATCCAATGCTTTGGATGAGCTTAGGGCTATTAAAAAATCTTCCCTACTCCTCAGCCAAATATTATTCTCAAAAATACATCAATCAACTGAAAATTATTTTAAAACAAGAAAAATTTGACATTTTCATCATAGATCATGCCCAAATGGGCTGGTTAGCGCCTTTCGTTAACAACAAAGCAAAAATTATATTCATCGCTCACAACGTTGAACATGAAATATATCTAGCGCAATTAAAAAATTCTCAAAGCCAAATATCACAACATATATATCAGCGAGAAACTGACCTCATCAAAGATATGGAAGATAATTTGGCGAAAACAGCTACACAAGTTTGGACATTTACAGAAGATGATGCAAGCTACTTTCTAAATATCAATAAAGCAAGTAAATCCTTTCATTTACCTTCAAGCTTAAAAATATCACCACATCAACCTACAATCAAAAACTTTGATATAGGTATTATCGGTTCTTGGACATGGAAAGCTAATAAATTAGGACTGAATTGGTTTTTAGAAAAAGTTTATCCGCACTTACCCACAAACTTATCAATTCACATAGCTGGGTTAGGTGCCGAATGGTTGCGCGGAAAGTATCCTAATATCAATTATTGCGGTTTTGTCCCCAGTGTCCAAACATTTATGACACAAGCGAAAGTATTAGCAATTCCCTCGATTAGTGGGGGTGGGGTACAGATAAAAACTTTGGATGCGATCGCTTCCGGTTCTCCTTTAGTAGCAACACCTACAGCATTACGTGGCATATCTGAATATCCCTCTTCAGTCATAGTTGCCGAAAAGCCAGAGGAATTCGCTAATAGTTTGGTTCAATTATTAACCTTAAACACAATACCAGATATTTGTGCCGATGCGATCGCCTGGTCAGAAAACCGTCACTCGAAATTTTTGACGGATATTATTTATGCCATAAATCATCTTTAATACATGATAAATCTATCAATACAACGGCTTAAATCAATACTACAAAGAAGCTTCATTGCACAAATTGTCATTGGCTTTATTTTAGTTTTATTCTCTACGAATCTCTACCTTTTTTCGCCACAGTTCTCCACCAGCACAGAAGCCGCAGCTACTAATATTATCTTGCCTTTATCCACTCGCGGTTCTCAGATTGTTGACGCTAAAGGCAAAATTTTCATGTTGCGCGGAATCAATTGGTTTGGTATAGAAGTTAACACACATGCTCCTCATGGTCTTTGGAGTAGAGACTATAAAGAGATGCTTGCTCAAATTAAAAGTTTGGGCTACAACTTTATCCGCTTACCCTATTCCGTAGAAGCACTGCGTTCTCAAAACATCAGCGGTATCAACTTTTCTATTGGTGCAAATAAAGATTTGCAAGGCAAAACTCCCCTTGAACTGATGGATTTAGTAATTCAAGAGGCTCAACGTCAAGGGTTGCTGATTCTGTTAGATAGTCACTGTCTTAAAGATGACCATATTTCTGAATTATGGTACGGCGATGGATTCACCGAAAAAGACTGGATTGACACTTGGACGATGCTGGCAAATCGTTACAAAAAATACACCAACATCATCGGAGCAGATTTGAAGAATGAACCCCACGGTAGTGCTAGTTGGGGAACTGGAAACCAAGCTACAGACTGGCGATTAGCAGCAGAGCGTGCGGGAAATCAGATTCTCAATATAAACCCAAATTGGCTAATTCTCGTTGAAGGAATCGAGAAAAATGTGCCCGGTCAAAAACAGTCACATTACTTTTGGGGTGCAAATTTAGAAGGTGTCCGCAAGTATCCAGTACGTCTGAAAGTACCTAAAAAACTAGTATATTCACCGCACGAATATGGTGGTTCTAATGTGTCGTGGTTTGCAGATCCGATATTCCCAGCAAACCTTTATCAACGCTGGGAAATTGGATTTAATTATATTGCAACTCAACGTATCGCTCCAATTTTAATTGGTGAATTTGGTGGATATTTTGTAGATAACAAATCAAAAGAAGGTATTTGGCAACGGTTTCTTGTCGATTACATTGCTAAGAAAAAATTGAGCTTTGCTTATTGGTGTTGGAATCCTAATAGTAAGGGTACTGGTGGCATTCTGCTAGATGACTGGCGAAATATAAATGCTCCCAAACAGAAACTTTTGAATAAGTTATTGAAATAACTGTAAGTCCGCGCACCATCCGGACTTCGTTTGTCTAGCCGCGACTTCCAGTCGTCAGGCGATATCAATATAGGACTTTAACATGTCGAAAAACACTAAATCAAGAATTTTAATTGTCTCAATGAGAAACTTGCATTCTCAAGCTTTTCGCTCTGCCGAATATGAATTTGAGGATGCAATTTGTACTTTTGACTATGCTGATATGCTTATGCCGGAATTTGCATCTGGGTTCTCTCAGCAAATAAATAAAAAGTTAGCAAATTATGCGGGATTAACTGTAGGGAACGGCAAGTTTTTGAAATCAGGTTGCCGAACATCAACTGTAGAGAAAGAATATGATTTATTATTTTTTATCTGCCAGCATTTTTGGGATATTACTTGTATAAATTCAATAAATAAATGGCGAGAAAAGTGTCATAAAGCTGTTTTATGGATAGATGAAATATGGGCTAAAGAAGTTTTAGAACATAAGACTAAGCTTTGTCTGGAACTTGTCAAAGATTTTGATTATATTTTCACGACTCAAGCCAGAAGTGTTGATGCGATCGCTAATCTAATTCAACGCCCTTGTTACTCTCTACCTTATGCTGTCGATGCAATAAAATTTTGCCCTTATCCACATCAACCTCAAAGAAATATTGATGTTTATAGTATTGGTCGTCGTTCACCAATAGTACACAAAGCTTTAATAGAACTAGCAGAAAAAGATAATTTTTTATATTTGCATGACACTCTCAAGGGTTTGCAAATGATGGATTATAAAGAACATCGAACTTTATATGTTAATCTAATTAAAAGAAGTCGTTATTTCATCGCTAACAAAGCCAAATTTGACAGCGTTAATCAAACAGGTAATCAACAAGAATTAGGTTCTCGCTTTTTTGAAGGAGCCGCAGGTGGAGCAGTAATGATTGGAACTCCTCCAATTTGTGAAGCTTATACCACATACTTGAATTGGCAAGATGCTGTAATTGAAATTCCCTATAATGCTGCTGATGTAGCTGATATCATAGCAGAACTTGATGCACAGCCCGAACGCATAAATAGAATAAGTCGAAACAATATTATTAACTCACTATTACGCCACGACTGGGTATATCGCTGGAGCCAAATATTAGATAAAGTCGGACTCGAACAAACACCAGAAATGTTATCTAAACAAGCTGATTTAAAGAATCTAGCCCAAAGTATTTAGCCCGCGTAGGCGGGCTTTTCCTATTATTTAGCCCGCCTACGCGGGCTTTGTTAGTATAGCCAAGCCACTGCGTTGGGCGGCTCTGCCGACTTGTTCGCGCAGCGTCTCCCTTTGGGAGAAGCATGTGGCGTGCGACTTCTAGTCGCCAGGGCTAATTACAATCTGTCAACAATTTCCCAAATCTTCCTATCATATTTAAGGTCTTTTTTCAGAAACAACTTTAATTTTTGTTTCAAAAGTAGTAGGAAGAAAACAACGTCATCCACTAAATATCTTTTCCACAATCTTTTAGGTTCACTTAATAATCTAAACAACCATTCTAACCCTACTTCACTCATCCATTTAGGCGCTCTTTTCACATTTTCGGCTTCAAAATCGATAGTTGCTCCTAATGCCATAAATATTTTGATAAATGGCAAACTATCTTTGTACTTGTATATCCACTTTTCTTGTTTTGGAGCACCAACACCTATGACCAAAACTGTGGCACGCGAATTATTAATCATGTCAATTATGTTTTGACATTCTTTTTGGTCATGTTCAAACCCAAAAGGCGGAGAATATGTAGCAATCACCATATTTCTGCCGACTTTTTTATTTATCTTATTTTGAGCCGTAAATGCTACTCCTTTACCCGCTCCTAAAAGAAAAATCTTTATCTCCTCGTTTTTCTTATGGTAATTGTAGAAAGCAGGAAATATGTCGGAACCTGAGATTTTTTCTTTGATTGGTGTTCCGAGAAATCTTGAAGCATAAATCAGGATTTTACTGTCACAAAGGTTATAATCACTAATGCTATATGCTTGCAAAAATTCCGGGTCTTTTTCGAGTTTGATGAGATGATCGACATTGGGCGTAAATACTACCCCCGATTCTAAGTTTTCTAAAAACTCTCTCTTTGACAAATTGTCAAATTCCAAGTTCAGAATTTTAACTTTCTTCATCGTAGCGCCCAGTACATGATAACTTTCAACTTGTTTACAAAACAAAGAATATACAGTGAAGCGTGAGGAGAAGTTTGTTGAAGATTCAATATTGTTCTTTCAATGTTCCGGATTTTCTTAGTGTAGACATTTGTTATTCAGATATAAATACATTATTATCTACAACCTTAATTATCACGAACAAAACTAGAACATTTAACCACACAATCTGTAATGTGAGAAACTAATTCAAAACCAAGTAAGTTGAGGAGCAATATAATTTTGGTTTTGATTTACCAAATTTTTGTCGTAGATAAAAGCTAAGAGTAAATTTTCTAACGACTTCAATCTGATAATAAATATTAGCTTAACATAAAAGAGAAAAAAACAATAGTAGCTTCAACTATTTTTTTTCATGAAAAAAATATTAAGTACAGTAAGTATAAAGTTAAGAAAAGCCGGAATTTTCTGGAATTTATCTATTTTTACTGACAATAGTATGGCGATCGCTAAGGTGAAAAATTTGTAAAGCACAGTCCAAAGACTGGCATAGTCGATTAATGTGAAAACTACTGTAATCCAATTTTTGTTAATCCGGATGTGCGAGACAAAAACAACAGCCTTCTCCTTCTCAGCACTGTTACACTTTCATGTTGAGGCATCACCATTTCCAACTGCCGTAGAGACTTTCAGAGCGCGGAACGTCTCTACTTCCCATTTTCAGCAACACCTAAGTATAGTTAATTTTTGTCAACTGTCAAATTCAGGATATATTACTTGATTTTATGGTGTCAGATATTAAGTACTTTCTACCCAATTAAGTATGTATGAATTGAATTTTTGGTGTTAGATTTTGAATATCGCCAAAAGTTGACTTAAATAACGAAACCGATTATGTATTCTGGTGATATTCTTTGAGGAGTGAATGTGAGTAATATTTTTCTTCGTAAACCTGTTTTTTACCTGACCAGTATAACTATGGCAGTTCTAGGTAGCGGCTTATCTGCTGTTGCTCAGACAGTACCAGCGGTTCAACAATCAACTCATCTGTCTGTTGAACAAACGAGTGTTGGGGTAGAGACTCAAAGCCAAAACTTCTCTACTGTCTCAGAAGACAATCCAGTTTTGGTATCAGATTCTACAACTTCGCCACAGTTTCCAGGCATCACTACAGAGGAAACTGCTAATCCGATAGTCACGCCAGTTCCCGGAACAATGTCAACCTCGTCTGCCGCACTAACTGCCCAGTACCCACAAGCGCAATTTCAAGCATCTCCACCTAAATCCGATCCTCAGGTGGCACAAGCGGATATTAATCCGGGTAGACCTACCCGTGGTGGCAGTAGCTATGTTGGTATCGCTGGCAACATTGGTATAAGTGGCGGTGATTCCGCTCTGGGCGACGCAAATTTTATGGTGATTAGCAAAATAGGATTGTCAAATGCCATATCAGTGCGACCGTCGGCTGTGATTGGCGACAATACTGCTTTTTTGATTCCTGTTACTTACGACTTTTCCTTCCAGCAGGCATCAGATCCATTTAGCGAACCATTACCTATAGCTCCTTATGTCGGAGCTGGTGCCGCAATTAAAACTGGGAATGACACTCAAGTCGCCTTTTTAGTATCTGGTGGCATTGATGTGCCTCTAAATGCTCAATTTACGGCAAACGCTGCTGTAAATGCCGCATTTTTTGATGAAACTGACATCGGTTTGTCCATTGGAGTTGGTTACAACTTCGGTCGCTTCTAAATCTAATTCGGAATTACGCAATGGGCATTGGGCATCGACCGCTCTTTTATTATGTGTTGCCCGAAACCCTTGATTAGACGTAGCAGTGCTACGTCTCTACATCTTTTCTACCAGATGTCTATTACCTAATTTTTATTTGGGGCTAACTTTATCTATCGTCTTGATTTTGCCATCGTCGCCAACTGTCCAAACATCGTAAACACCAATCACATCGCCATTTTGGTCAATATCTACGTTGCCACTAGCTCCCTGATAGTTAATTTTCTTACCTTCACTGAGTAACTTCAGTCCCTCGCAGACATCAGCAACTTCTGTACCTGGACCATTGGCAACTTCACGGATTTTGCTGGCTATGCCGACACCTGTATTATCTTTAGCAGATTGCGCTGCCAATGCTAACAAAGCGGCAGCGTCCCAAGCGTGAGCGGTGTATGGTGCTGGTGGAGATCCTTTTTTGGATTCCCAAAGCTTGGTGAAAGCATCTAATCCTTTACCATTGGAACCAGGTACGGTACCGATCGCTCCACTAACAATATATTTACCATCGGCAGCTTTACCAACTCTATTCGGGAAGGTATCTGACTTAGTGCCATCTGTCAACATAATCTGTACTCCCTGAGCCAGACCTTGCTGATAAGCAGTTTTTAGTAGTAGACTAGCAGTCTCTTCATAAGCTACGACCAATACTGCATCTGGTTTACCGGCAAAAGCTGCTTGAGCTTCGCTATCAAAAGTCGTGGCTTTGGGGTCGTAACGGGTGGGGCTGTTTTTGTTAACTACTGTTCCACCTAATTTCTCAAAAGCTTGGACAAATGCTTTTTCAAAACCTACACCGTAGTCGTTGTTAATCACAACTGTAGAAACTTTTTTGAAGCCTTTTTTATTCGCAAGTTGAGCCAAGGCTAATGCTTGGTAGGTATCGGGGGGAGCAGTCCGCGCCCAATAGCCTTTATAATCTCCTTTAGCTGCTTTTTCGGTAAACACCGGGCTAGTACTACCTGGAGAAATCAACATTACTTTATTGGGTGTGGCGATGGAAACTGCGGCTGTAGAAACGCTGCTGGCAAAAGACCCAACTACACCACCAACTCTATCTACGGTTGCCAATTTCGTCATCCCCGCAGCACCGGCTCTAGGATCGGTTTGGTCGTCTACTGATACGAGGGTGACTTTTTCACCATTCACCCCACCACAAGCGTTAACTGTATCCACAAGTAAGGGAACAGAACCCACCATTTGCTGACCGATGGAAGCTAAGTCACCTGTTGATGGTAACAGCGAACCAATTTTCAGTCCTTTGGCATTACTCCCTGTGGTTTCTGGGCTAGGTGGGGCAGTGGTACTAGTAGTAGTTGTTGTTGTGGTGGTTTCCGTACAAGCTGCCGCTAAAAAGCCAGATAATAAAGTAGCTAAACTCAGAGCTAAGGCGGAATTGATTTTTTTCATAAGTTATTTTGACTCCTCTGATTTATGGGAGCCTGAAAGTAAGATTCTAGACAGATTATTAGCTTTTTATCTTACAAGACTCCGGATGATAAATAATATCATCATCTTTAGGGCATCATCCTTAGGGAATAAAAGTGTTTGCTGCGTTTGTGTGGGATAGCAGTAGACATAGGAGTGGAAAAGATGTAGAGACGTAGCACTGCTACGTCTCTACAAGGGTTTTGGGTAACGCATAGTTCATTTCTGGAGATGTCTAGTGTAGGTTTAAATGCGATCGCTTGAAACAACCAAAATTAATTCATCCCATTTCTTGATATTTTTGCGGATTTTATACTAGCCACACTGAAGTTAATCAAACAACACAGCGACTTTCATGATGAATACAAATAAAAAATATATTATCCCTTTTATTGTTATAGCGATCGCTGCCAGCATCAGCAGTTGTAATTCAACCCAAGCTTCTCGAAATCTTGACGAAACAGCATCAGCAGCCACAACAACACCAACTAACAGTGTTTCATCCCAAATCCAAACCCAGGCTCAACTGCGAGCTAAATCGAGCCAAGAGCAGCCTTTTTCGACAGAACCCTTTACTGAAAATGCCGCTTTGTCAACTTCTCTAGCTACCACTGGCAAGACTATTGACCTTACCCTATACACAAGTGATAGCGAATGTCAACAATTGATTCCGAACACAGTTTCAGTGCCAGCAGAAGAACCTGCAACGGGTATTGTGAGTAAAATCATAGAGCAACAAGATACAGGCGATTTTAATTTATCTGGTTATCGTGTCAGTGTAAAAAATCGTCTTGCTACCGTAGATTTCCGAATATCCCCTGAGTCTAAACGGCAGTTTGTTTCTCTTTCCCATTGCGAGCAGTTTGCATTATTTGGCAGCCTTCGCAAAAGCTTGACAAGCAATGCTCAACTAAATATTAAAAAGGTTCGCTTCACCGAAAGAGGTAAGAAAATTATTCTTTAATTATGAAGTGCGGTAGAGACGTTCCGGTGGAACGTCTTTAAGGGAGTTATGACATCGACCGAATTTAAATATGCATTATCCAGAACCCTTGTAGAGACGTAGCAGTGCTACGTCTCTACTCTATGTCTAATAAACTCTTTCTATGCGCTTTTGCTACAAGTACGTAAGCCAAAAAAATATTCACTATTTAGCACAGGTTGGAGGAGACACAAAATCAGTACCCTCAGAAGCAGAAGAAATAAGCGTTACCTCCCCTGCATCATTGAATACCCAACCCGTAGCAGGTAGAATTTCTATAGTTTTTGGTTTTGCAGGTTTAGCCGTAGATGTCGTCGATTGTTGTGCAGTGGCAGCGCTGAGGCGAGAATCAGTCCAAACAACGTCACTGTTAAGAAAATCGTCAGGGCTAAGAGGTAAACCACCGCGTCCGGTGACAGTGAATTCACTACCACCCTTGCCAAAAGCGTTACAGCTAGAAGCTATTAGTTGTGGGCTATTTACTAAAGCAGTGGGCAGTTTTACTAATCCTCTAGTAGGGTCTATATCTGGGTTATTGATTTCTACAGTTCCATTTAACTCAGAATTTGCCCCTCTAGCGGTGATGTCACTTTCTGGCGTAAGCGCATCCCGGAACTGAGTACCAAAAATTCCTTGAGTATTGATTCTAACTTGACCGCCACGGAAGTCAGCAGAATTTGCGCTGATGTCGCTATTTTCTAAAGCGGCTAAAACGTCGGTGTCGATGGTGATATTGCCGCCAGTGATATTGCTTCCAGTGGCATTAGTAGTGATGTTGCTGCCACGACGCAGGATTAAATCTCTAGAACGCAGGTTGATATTTCCCTGTCCCGCTGTGGTGTTAGCGCTAATAGTACCTTGGTCAAGTCGAATAGAGCGTGCTGTAGCTTCTAAATTGCCTGCACCTCCTGTTTCTCGACTCCTTACAGTTGCTCCCGCCCCATCTCGGACAATTAATCTTCCAGTAGTTATTTTAATGTTTCCGGCAGTTCCAGCACTTCCAGATGTAGCAAATAAGCCGCTGGGAAAGCGACCATCTGCTGAAGTACCGCTAAGTTCCACTAGCTTTGAGGCATTCAAAGCTATAGTCCCCCCCTGTCCCTCGCCAAAAGTACTAGCTCCTATCTGTGCGCCATTTCTAATAATCAACCGATCTGTTGTAATAGTCAAATTTCCGCCTGATCCCGTGGCTTGTGGCAAGACTTGAGAAAATAAGCCGCTAGGGAATATACTGTCGGTTGGTGAGGTGCCGCTCAACTCTATAGCATCTTGAGCAGTGACAATCAAATTCCCCCCTGAACCCCTGCTAAAAGCAGAAGCCGATACCATAGCTCCATCGCGCACAGTCAATCGTTTAGTGTCAATAATTAAGTTGCCAGCAGCCCCCATAGCTTGGGATTGAGTAAACAAGCCGCTACTAAATAAAGTTGATTCTCCACTTAACTCAACAGAGTCAGAAGCTGTTACTGCTAAAGTTCCTGCCAACCCTTCTCCAAAAGTAACAGTTCTAGCTTGTGCCCCATCTCGGACAATTAGCTTTCCAGTAGTAATCGTCAAGTTACCTGCATTTCCAGTGCTGTAGGTTTCGGCATATAAACCACTGGCAAACAAACCTGTGCCTATCAATTCGACAAACTCGGAGGCTTTTACACTAAGATGACCTCCGCGACCTTCAGAATAAGTGTAGTTAGATATATATGCCCCAGATGTAGCAATTAACTTCCCCGTAGCAATCTTCAAATCCCCAAGTGATCCACTACCTTGAGATTCAGTAAACAAGCTGCTTGCATATTCACCATCTCCTGACTCTCCAATCAGTTCTATAGAATCTGTAGCATTGACGCTAAAACTTCCTCCTGACTTTGAGCCTTGGGTGATGGACAGAATCGAGGAACCATCTTGTACTGAAAGTCGCCTTGCCTGCACCTGAATCTCGCCACCCCCCTCACCACTAGTATCTGCTGAGGCTTTTCTAGTCAATTGGATTGCTCCAAAATTTTCCACACCTGAATATCCTAAAACAAAGCCAGAATCCACTGGAGTCAAGCTGACTAAACTTGGATCGGCAACACTACCGAGTTCAATCCGTCCCGACTCTGCCCTTAGATTCCCACCGTCTAGCACTATATCACCGCCAACAAGGGCTAAGGTTTTTCCCGGCTGAACCTGGAGTCCTAGACTATCAGTCCGAATAGTCGATCCTATGTCTGAATAACTCAGATTATGACCCGATCCTTGCACAAGGATGCTTCCCGGATTTGCTTGTAATTGCAAACCAATAGGAACACTAATCGTCAACAGAGGTGTTGTTTGTGGAGCGATCGCACTAAATGTAGTACCATCAGCAAAGTTAAAACTACTAGCTGTACTTGCCAAAAATGAGCCACCGACATTCAAACTGGCATTTTGACCAAAAACAATCCCTGACGGGTTAATCAAAAACAAGTTAGCATTACCGTTAGCGCGAATCAAACCATCAATATTAGATATTGATCCACCTGTTACCCTGCTAATAATGTTCTGAATGTCAACAGTATTGTTGAAAAAAGCAGTGCTACCAGTAGGGATAGAAAATTGCCCAAAGCTGTGAAATAAATTACTTCCAGCTTGAGTTCCACCAGTGATGTTAAAGGTGTTACCCTCTAATCTGATGTTGGAATTATTGGGTAGAGTGCCATCTGGTGTAATTTGTTGAGCAAAAGCGCAGTTTTGAGAGAAAACACTTGCACACAACCCTGCAATACCTAACAACCAGCCCCAACGAGTAGTCCCAAAGACGCACATTACACTCCCCCCAAGTATTGTGATGTTTACTTGATTACATTATTAATGAGTAAACCACAGGCATGTAAGGTTGTTGAATTCTTGCCAAAAATGTTAATAAAAAGCTCTCTTCGCCTACTCAGCATTCCCCACTCCCCACTTTTTATCTCCAATAAGTACATGGGCATAAATAAACGCTCCTTAGCGTAGTAACGGCTACCCTTCGGGAAAGCTCCGCTAACAGCCGTTAAAATCGCGACTCGACGAGCGGTAAACCGCTCACTACAAACAAGCCCACATTACTATTGCATAAGTGCTGTCCCAGATAGATAGACAGGTGAACCGAAAAGTTATACAATCTGACTGATTGTCGTAATCTTACCCATTGCCCAATCAACCCAAACATAGTAAAAAATTTTGGTGATTCGGCTCAATTGCGCCGATCGCTCTATTAAGATAAAGACGTCTTTAGTACAGGACGACAAACAAATGGATGTAAAATTGATTTTAGTTGGATTAACAGTTATCTTTACCGTTTCCTGCTTATTTTTCGGCACGAAAAATGGCTTTTATGATTCAGACAACTACCACGGCAATGGGTCGGCACATTAACAAACGCCCAATTCTGTTAGTTTGATACGTTGTCATTATCCACGTTTTTCCGAACCAGCGCGGGTTCGGAGGTGTCCTCCCCAATTCCATAATCCGCATTCGGGCGGCGCATTTAAGAACTTACCCCTAGGTCACAAGACCAAAAACCGCGTAAATCTAGGCTTTTGGGAAATGTGCAACAAATATGAGGTTTGAGGGGAAAACAGCATGAGTGAGGATCTGTCAGCATCCTCTCGGATTGATGGTGGGGAGGGGACGAATGAATTAGAATGTTTTCCCTATGGTGTCCACCATAAGGATGAAGGTATGTGTCTATTGGTGCGGATGGGACCACACCGCATCCTCCTTGACTGTGGCTTAAAAGATATTTCCGAGATGGTAAAGGGGCTGAAAAAGTCGGCGAAGCGAGGCAGTTCACCTCTACCAGCAGATTTAGTTTTAGTAAGTCACGCCCATTCAGATCATGCTAGGGGGTTACTGGCACTGCATGAGGCTTTTCCCTTATTACCGATCTACTCCAGTGAGGTGACAAGCAAGTTACTACCGCTGAATTGGCAGGATAAAGAGGCTAACAAAATTCCCCAATTTTGTCAAGCTTTGCCGTTGCGATCGCCTGTGGAATTTAAAGATGGTTTAGTCGCAGAATTATACCCCGCAGGTCATCTACCGGGAGCCGTGGCGATTCTCCTCACCTACACCACCCAGCAACGCTCTTACAAATTACTATATACAGGTGACTTTTTCTTATCGAACTCGCGGCTAGTAGAAGGTTTGCGTTTAGAAGAATTGCGCGGATTAGACTTGGATGTGCTGATTATTGAAGGCAGTTATGGCACATCGCGTCATCCGCACCGTCGCAACCAAGAAAATCAACTAGCAGAACGAATTAATCGAGCGATTTCTGACTGCCGCTCCGTACTACTACCTACGCCAGCATTGGGTTTAGGTCAAGAATTATTGATGCTGCTACGTAGCCATCACCACTTCACCGGTCGCGACATAAATATCTGGGTTGATGGTACTGTCGCCACCGGATGCGATGCTTACTTAGAATTGTTACCTCACCTGCCTCCATCAGTACAAAACTTCGCCCGTCATCAACCGTTGTTTTGGGATGAACGAGTGCGTCCCCGCGTGCGTCGTTTACAACCAGAATATCGTCACACGGTTGGTAACACTCCTTGTATTGTCCTCACTGACTCTACAACTGATTTGGATGAATACTGCCAACTAGGTATGAATTCCTGGGTAATCCTTTCACCAGAAAAAACTCATATACAACTTAATAAAGCATACCCAGGACAAACTAGTGTCGAAACTTATCTGCTGGCACAACATAGCGATGGTCCGGGAACCACCCAGCTAATTCATAATTTGCGACCCCAACACGTCATTTTTGTCCACGGTTCCCCTGGCTATTTGGCAGACCTCACAAGTTTAGAAGAATTGCAAAATCGCTACCACGTACATTCCCCGGCAAGTGGCACATTAGTAGAATTGCCAATTGGCGATACATTTTTGCAACCAGCAGCCCCAGAGACTAATTATGAGGGTGAATTAACAGAACTGGGAACGGTAATCACAATTACCCTCCCCGATGCCGTTACCGCTGACCCTAGATGGCAACAATTCGGCGATACTGGCTTAATCGAAGCGCGTTGGCAGGGAGAAGAACTGGTATTGCGCGGTTTGTCGCAACGAGAATTACTCAATCAAAATAGCTCCAGCTTTATTTGGTCTGATGTCGATTGCTGTGGTAGTTGTAGACATCAAAGGGGGCAGCGGTGTTGGAACCCCGCTTCCCCCCTGTATAACTTCAAGGTTACTCTTGAAGGTTACTGCCCTGCCTTTGAACGGTTAAGTGAGAGTTAGTAGTCAATAGTCAATAGTCAAAGTGTTATGACCAATGACCAATGACCACTTACTCTGGATTTGAGTCTGTGTAACGATTGCGGATGCGTTCAGCTTCTGGACAATCTTCAGTCATAAGAGGTTCGACATTACCACGGGGCACTGAAGCTAATTTTTGCGTTACAGCGCCAATACTTTCAAGGCGAATCATCTCTTCCCAAGAACAAACTTCGTCCTCTTCTTCTGTTTCATAGCGTAGAGTGACTAAATCTCCCTCTATGTCCAGGATGCGGGCGCGTTCAATCCAGCGTTGCTGGTCCCGCAAGAATACACATACCTCCCGCCCGTCGCAACACAGTTGATAAATCTTGCGGTGTAGCATGTACTGCTTCTGCCTCTTTAAACGACGTAGTTAAACCTGTGAACATCTGGGTTTTATCCCAATATAATAGAGTACCCTTAAAAAGCTAGCTTCACTGTTGGTGAACAAGTGCATATCTCGATCCAAGGCGTTATATTTGACGATTGGATCATATAGAGATTGGTTACTGCACAAGTTGAACTCAATCTCTCTGGGGGTAAGATTACAAATGTCTACTTATATAGTAAAGACGAGATTGTGCAACATCTCTACATAATTCGGGAGTTCTCCTAACAAGCGTGAGTATTTTTTGGTGAATACTTTCTACCATTATGTAATAAATAATACTCCAAAACAAGTGGTAAGTGCGGTTGTTTAAGTTGCCTACTTATAATCATTGGCATTTTTGGGAAGTCTTTACCCCTATGTATTTGATTTTAACTCATTCTCTTGTGACCTTAATGGTTTTAAACAACAACACCCCAAAAATTCTTTAATGCATCTTTATATGACACGAAGGAAGGCAGTCAGTGACATACTCCTGCACTGACAGCTTGCCTTACAGTGTAGGCTTCTCAGGCAATCCAGAAGAGTGCTTCTCCTACGGAGACGCTACACGAAGGTCGGCACTGAGCTTTCTTTTGAGTCCACGAAATGCCGTACCCCAGACTATAAATTTCTTACCTTGTACCCCTGTCTCCCCATCCCCTTGTCCTCTTCTGTCAGCTTTGTTTGTATTGTGTGGGAAATTTCATTAATAAACTTAAAGAAGATGCCTCTCGTTTAATTTGACCGACGCGAACTGCTTCATCTAGTACTGCCAAGGCAGCTAAATCTTTTGAATCATAGCTTTTGGTAGCCAAAACTTGATGAAGTAGACCTTCGGATTCAACACTAAGACATCCAGTTTGGAAAGCAGATTCAATAAGTGCGCGAATCATTTTAATTAGGGCATAGTCAGCAATGTGTTATGTACAGTTTGCAACATTTCCCTGATCTGCTAGTTGATATGAAACAGTATTTATCGGTGATTATAATTACATAAACAATGTGATTATAATCACACGATGTCAAAAAGCAAATTCTGACTAAACGTCTCATTAAAGCAAATTTATCCTTTCTTACACCCAATTAATACTTAGATGTAGGATAAAAAAGCTACAACAAATCAGGTTAAGCGATAGATTGCTAGTAAAATTATATACCTAAAATAGAATTTACATTTAATTAAACAAAAAACTGACGGAAATCCTCATCCTTTTGGCTCAATTGCACCCACTCCAGGTTTAAAGTTTGGAATTTTTGCACCAAGCGATCGCACGCGGGGCGTTCGGTGGCATAATGTCCAGCATCAATTAAAATGAGATTGCGTAAGCCCAGCCCGCCGTAGGCATCGCGACTTTCTTGAAATTGATGAAACTTACAGTCAGAAGTCAGATAAGCTTGGGCGCCAGTTTTGACAACATCTGAGATATAACTTGCTCCCGAACCACCTAAAACAGCAACTCGCGAAATTTTCTGCTGTAAATCAGGAGTTGGAGAAAAAAGAAGCTTTGGGGGAGCGAGTCGGGTTTGAATTGTCGCCAGTAAATCCTGTAAACTCATAGATGGATTTAAAACACCAACGCGCCCATATCCTAAACCACCTTGTGTGGGTACTATGGGAGCGACTTCTTGAAGTTGTAAAATTTGAGCTAAAACATCAGCAGTGCCATTATCAACTTGGTCAAAGTTCGTGTGAGCGCTGTAAATGCCGATATTGTGGGTAAAAGCTAACCGCGCCATTTCAGCCATCGCTTCTCCAACAACTAAAGACTTTAGCGGATTAAAAATCAGGGGATGGTGAGCAAAAATCAGATTAGCACGAAAGGCGATCGCTTCCTCCATCACTGCTAAAGTAGGTGTTAAACAAACCAATACCCGTGCGTTTTTTTGCAAAACTCCCGGTTCAATTTGCCACCCGCAATTATCCCAGCTTTCGCACCAAGCAGGATTTGCCCATTCTTCAAACCAAGTAATTAAATCAAGGATTTTCATAAAGTAACCGTATCACCGTCAAGGTTGCAGAAGAAAGCTACACAAGCATTGCTTCTGCCATTGATTGGGACATCATCCCAACTTATAAAGCGTAACCGATAGGCGCAAAACCCTGTGTCTTCAGACCAGGGGTGTGATGGTCTTCAACGCTGTAATATTGAGCAGGCATTAAAAAATTTGCAACAAGCAATTAATCTAAATCCTGACGAATATCGAGAAATGGCAAAAACTGACTCTGATTTTGATAGCATTCGAGATGATGAGCGGTTTCAACTGTTGATTGAAGGAGGGAGCATCCCATTGGGAGCATGTCCGAAGCGAGGGTAACGAAGTGGTACGTGGCAATCGCAAAATCTCTCACTAAGATACGTAGTTTCATTACATCTCGATTAGTTCACGCACCAACTGCGCCAATTTTTCTGCGCTGTTGGGAACTGCGATCGCTTTGCTTTTTGAAGCCATATCAGCTAATGCTTCGGGTGACTGCAACAAATACAAAACTTTACTTTGCAATACCTCAGGGGTTAACTCTGATTGCTTGAAAGCGATCGCTGCACCAACTGAGGTAAATACTTCCGCATTGTAAGTTTGATGATCTTCTGCTGCAAATGGATAAGGAATCAAAATCGAAGGCACTCCACATACTGCCATTTCTGTCAAGCTTCCCGCACCAGAACGACTAATTGCTAAATCAGCGCGTTTCAACAATCCCGCCATATTATCATAAAATGGTAACGCAATATATTGCGGATGCTGCAATTTTTCGGCTTCTGGGTCGTTATCTCCCGTCAAATGGACAACCCAAGCACCAGCATCAAACCAAGCTGTAGCGCATTGACGCACCAACTTATTGATTGCGACGGCACCTTGGCTACCACCAAAGACGACAATCAAAGGAACATTCTCCGGAATGGGTAAATCTAGCGGGACAATTCCCGAATTTAGGAATTGCGATCGCACTGGAGTATTTGTATAAATAGTTTTGGCGCGAGGTAAATACTTAGCTGCAACCTCAAACCCAACTGCCACAGCATTACACCAAGGACCAAAAAAGCGTGTTACCTTACCAGGTAAGGCGTTAGACTCATGGAGAATCACAGGTAAACCAAGCGATCGCGCGGCAATTATAGCAGGACCGGCAATATAACCACCTGTAGTAAATATGCCTTGAAAATTACCTTTTTTCAGAAGTTTTCTCACTTCGAGAATCGAACCAACGAGTTTACCCAAAATCCGTAAAGATGAAAATCCCAACCCTTGCTGAAACCCCTCAACTGCAATAGTATTCAATGGGTACTGCTTGGGAACAAGCGATCGCTCTAGCCGATTTGGTACCCCAAGCCACTCAATTTGATAATCTGGCAATTGTTCGGCAAGTGCGATCGCCGGAAATAAGTGTCCACCAGTCCCACTAGCTGCTATTAATAATCGTATCGGTGCGTTTGCCATCAACCCCTACCGTTCTGCCTTGTAGCTTAACTAAGATAAAACAATTTACGAGCCTTCTGTAGCTAAATCCTGAACCTATCAACAATGCCTAACTTAATTGTCTTACTACTTAAACGCCAAAGAAAATTTCCAACCTCAAATTGGCTAATTTTGCTTTTACTGTCACTTGGTTTATTATCCGGTTGGAAATGCGCTCAAGCCAGTACCCCAGACACTGCACCAACCGAACTGAAAAATTTATTGACGCAAATTGATACAGCAGCGAGTCTTGGCAATGTGACAAAAGTAATGCAGTTTTACAGTCCCAATTTTACTACGGGAGATGGCTTAACTCACGCCAATATGCAAAAAGCCTTGGTTGGACTGTGGCAGCGGTATCCACAATTGAAATACAGTACCCAACTGCAATCTTGGAAATCAGAAGGTAATGTTATTATCGCCGAAACGGTGACTAATATAACTGGCTCACCCTCTGCTAACAACAATAACTTAGCTTTGAGTGCGACAATTAAATCTCGTCAACGTATTTCCGGTACACAAATAGTCCGTCAAGACATTTTAACCGAACGCACTCAACTTACTTCTGGTGCTAAACCACCGCAAATTAATATTAATTTACCACAGCAAGTGCGAGTTGGACAGCAATATAATTTTGATGCGATCGTTACTGAACCAATCGGTGATGATTTTCTTTTAGGCACCGCTTTAGAAGAACCAATTAAACCAGAAAAATATCTCTCTCCCACATCGGTTGATTTAGAATTACTGACAACAGGTGGACTTTTCAAAATTGGACGCGCACCAGCTATTCCTGGTAGTCAATGGCTTTCCGCTGTAATTGTACGAGGAGAAGGCGTAACAATGATAACTCAACGTTTGCAAGTTGTGAAATAAGTAGATGGTTGGTTGTTGGTTGTTGGTTGTTGGTTGTGAAAAAATACTCCTATCCACTAGCAACTATCCACTAACATTGTACAGACGCGATTAATCGCGTCTCTACCACTAACCACTATCCACTAACCAATAATGATTCAAAATCAAATTGTTTTAATTACAGGTGCAAGCAGTGGTATTGGTGCAGCTTGTGCGAAAATTTTTGCAGATGCGGGAGCAAAATTGATTTTAGCAGCGCGTCGCCAAGAACGTTTGCTTTCATTAGCTACGGAAGTTGTAGAGAGGTTTCATGAAACGTCTCCACAAATTCATTTATTACAGTTAGATGTGCGCGATCGCTCTGCTGTAGAATTAGCCATATCTAACTTACCTCCTGAGTGGTCAGATATCGACATTTTAATTAACAATGCTGGTTTGAGTCGCGGTTTAGACAAACTCCACGAAGGCGATACTCAAGACTGGGATGAAATGATTGATACTAATATTAAAGGTTTACTTTACCTCACCCGTTACATTGTCCCAGGAATGGTGAAACGCGATCGCGGTCATGTGGTAAATATTGGTTCCATTGCCGGACATCAAACTTATCCTAAAGGTAATGTATATTGTGGCACTAAAGCCGCAGTGAAAGCAATTTCTGAAGGCTTAAAACAAGACCTTTTGGGAACTCCTATACGTGTAACTTCTGT
Source organism: Tolypothrix brevis GSE-NOS-MK-07-07A (assembly GCA_019358985.1). GTDB lineage: Bacteria > Cyanobacteriota > Cyanobacteriia > Cyanobacteriales > Nostocaceae > Hassallia > Hassallia brevis. The sequence goes on from JAHHIJ010000048.1 coordinate 37,251, forward strand.
CGATCCGGGTATGGTAGAAACAGAATTTAGTCAAGTACGATTTCATGGGGATAGCGATCGCGCTCAACAAGTTTACCACGGAGTAACTCCCCTAACACCATCTGATGTGGCTGATGTGATATTTTTCTGTGTCACCCGACCAACTCATGTAAATATTAATGAAGTTATATTAATGCCAGTTGACCAAGCCAGCGCCACCCTAGTTAATCGGCGAACATGAAACCAATTCGTAATTCGCAATGACGCTCGCGGACTCGCTACCGCTACGCTAACGCAATTCGCAATTAAATAAAGACAGACACAACGGGCAGAGGGTTTCAACCAACAAGAGTGATAGAAGGATTTTTTCGCGCCACAAGGGGCGAGGTTTTAAACCTTCGCTTTTTTCATAAAATAGACCAAAATATCAACGGCGAGCTAGCCCCCGGATTTATCCGTGGGGGTAAGCCGTTGGCGAATTTATTCGCCGTCAAGTTTCTTTTTGGTTTTGAATATACATTTTGATGGTGTCCAAAGTC